>NZ_JAKGCU010000047.1 GCF_021556435.1 Gordonia tangerina | reverse complement strand
CCACCGAACTACCCTCCCCGAGAGCTACCCAAAACCGCTCACGCTTCACCGCGGGCACACGATTGTTCGCCACCAGCAACCTCCAACAGACAGGCTGTTGCGGTGACCACTTGAGCCCAAGGATCCGTCGGCGAGCCGGGGAGGTTTCTCTCGGCGAATTTTTGGGTTCTGTCGGCGCGAAAGGGGTCGGCCTCCGTGCTGGGCGCGTGGGGAGGTGAGGTTACGTCTCGGGGAGGGCGCACGCCTGGCCGTCCGACATTCCCATCGGTCGCACCCCGAGGGCCTGGTTGAGCCGACCGCGCTGATTCTCCCACGCGATGGTCATCGCGAGCTCAGCGATCTGACGTTCGCGATAGATGGCGCGACAATGCTTCTCGTAGATTAGCGAGGTCGCCCCCGACGGCAGGTGTCAGCGTCATGGCTTCGGCGTAGCCGATGACGAGCTTCTCCAGCTCGGAGTATGCGCTGCTGTCACGGTACCGCGGCAGGTCGCGGATCTGCCGCTCGCTGACGCCGCTGTCGTGGGCGAGCGCAGAGCCGATGTCGAGACAGAAATCACAGCTGATCAGGCCGGCCGCCTTCAGTTCGGCGAGTTCTTTGAGCTTCGGCTCGAGCGCATTGCTGAGCAACAGCGCAGTCTCGTAGAGGCCGGTGGCCGCACCGATCTGCGGACGGCGGCGAAGCCACCCGACCAGATCGCCCCGGTGTCGCTGTGATGACCGAAACGCTCTGCCGAAACCACGGATTCGATTGAGTGCGCGCATCGCCCGACACTAACGCCCTTTTCGCGGCCTCCGTGCTGAGGGCGCGGAAATACCAGGTCAGGCGGGTCGAACCGAGTTGATCGTTTTCTCGACCTCCCAGAATGCGCGCAACGCGCTCATCTTCCCGTCCGCATCGGCGCGATATGTGAACACACCGTGCGCCTCGGACACGTGGCCGGCGATGTGGGTGACGATCTTTCCCACATAGGCCACCTCGTCGCCGCAGATGATCTCGTCGGCAAAGACGAACTCGATGCTCTCGGTGGTGGCAATCGACTTGTCCCAGAACTCCGCAATCTGTTCGTGTCCGCGGAAGCCCTTACCTTCCGGATCGAACATCGACGGCCCCACCGGATCCTCCACCGACCCCTCGGCGGCGAAGTTGTCCACCCACGCCTGCTTGTCGCGCGCTATGACGAACTCGCGGGACCGCCGACCGGCCAGGACCGCGGGATGATTCTCCCGGTCGATGTTCAGGTAGGCCGGCGATTCCTTTTCTTGCGTGGTCATTTCGTGCCGTAATCGACCTGGAGTTCTTTCACACCGTTGATCCAGCCGTGACGTAGGCGGCGCGGCGATTCGAGTTTACTGATGTCGGGCACGAGGTCGGCGATCGCGTTGAACATCAAGTTGATCTCCATGCGCGCCAGGTTGGCGCCGACGCAGAAGTGGGCGCCGTTGCCGCCGAAACCGACATGCGGGTTGGGATCGCGCAGGATGTTGAAGTCGAACGGCTTGTCGAAGACGTCCTCGTCGTAGTTGGCCGAGCCGTAGAAGAGTCCGACGCGCTCGCCTTCCTTGATGTCGACGCCGCCGATCTGGGTGTCCCGCTTGGCAGTTCGCTGGAAGCAGTTGACCGGGGTCGCCCAGCGGACGATCTCGTCGACCGCGGTGGCGGGCCGCTCGGTCTTGAACAGCTCCCACTGGTCCGGGTGATCGAGGAAGGCATTCATACCGTGACTGATGGCGTTGCGCGTGGTCTCGTTGCCGGCCACGGTCAACAGGATGAAGAAGAAGCCGAACTCGGTCTCGTCGAGGCTCTGACCGTCGATGTCGGCGTTGACGAGTACTGACACGATGTCATCGACCGGGTCTTTCCGCCGCGCCTCGGCCATCGTGTAGCCGTACCCCAGAATCTCGGCCGACGCCATCTGCGGGTCCTCGCCGAATTCCGGATCGTCGTAGTTCATCATGTTGTTCGACCAGTCGAACAGCTTGCCGCGGTCTTCTTCGGGCACACCGAGCAGGTCGGCGATGGCCAGCAACGGAAGATCGACGGCGACGTCATGCACGAAGTCGCCCGTACCCTTCTCGGCGGCCTTGCTGACGATGGTGCGGGCAGCGTTGTCGAGCTTCTCCTCCAACGAATGCACCGCGCGCGGCGTGAACGCCTTGGAGACGAGCTTGCGCAGCCGGGTGTGGTCCGGCGGATCGTGGTTGATCAGCAGCGCCTTGGTGACGTCGAGCTGATCCTGGGTCATCTCGTCGTCGAACCGCATGATGACGCCGTTGGTGGCTGTCGACCAGTCGTCGTTGTTCTTCGAGATCTCGCGGATATGAGCGTGCTTGGACGCCACCCAGTACCCGCCGTCATGAAAGCCGCCGCCCTTCCCCGGCAACTGGGCGTTCCACCAGACCGGTGCCGTCTTGCGGAGCTGTGCGAACTCCTGCACCGGAATGCCCTTCTCGAGCAATTCCGGATTCGTGAAGTCCCAGCCCTCCTGCTCCATGAACGGATAATCAGCCATAGCGCCCCCCGATTCGGCGCCGGTCGTCGCACCCTGTGCCTGGGTCACGTCACACCACCTCGCTCTGAGATTTAGAACCTGTTTCAATCTCATTAGAGCACATTGTGACGCCGATGACAGTCCCAGATTGAAACTTGTTCTAGTTTTCTCACTGCGCGCAGTTCGTGACGTGGGGCGATGGTAGCAATCAGCATTGCCACATCCGATCCGCGGCATCGGCCCGGCGTTCGCCGAACCCGTCCCGTCCGTGGACTCGAATGAGAACTTGTTCTAATTTGGATGCGAGATCGAAACCACACAGAAGAGGAGTCAGGCATGGGTGTGCCGGTGATCGTGGAGGCGGCGCGTTCGCCGATCGGCAAGCGGGCCGGATGGCTGTCGGGTCTGCATGCCGAGGAACTCCTGGGGATGACCCAGCGTGGGGTGATCGAGAAGGCTGGGATCGATCCGGCGATCGTCGAGCAGACCATCGGCGGTTGCGTGACGCAGGCCGGGGCGCAGGCCGGCAACATAACCCGCAAGGCATGGTTGTCGGCGGGACTGCCCGACCACGTGGGTGCGACAACCATCGACTGCCAGTGCGGTTCAGCCCAACAGGCCAATCATCTGATCGCCGGGCTGATTGCCAGTGACACCATCGATGTGGGCATCGCATGTGGCGTCGAAACCATGACGATGGTCCCGCTGGGCGCGAATGTCGGCACTGATGCCGGTCCGTACCACGCGGACTCGTGGAACATCGACATGCCCAACCAGTTCGCATCCGCCGAACGGATCGCCGAGCGACGCGGCATCACCCGGGCAGACACCGACGCATTGGGCGAACGCAGTCAGCGATTGGCCAAGCAGGCGTGGGCCGAAGGCCGGTTCGACCGGGAGGTGCTCTCCCTCAAGGCGCCCGAGCGCACCAAGGACGGTGAGCTCACCGGAAAGATCCTCGATGTCGGCCGCGACCAGGGACTGCGTGACACCACGATGGACTCGTTGGCAGCGTTGAAGCCGGTGATCGAGGGCGGCATCCACACGGCAGGCACGTCATCACAGATCTCCGACGGCGCCGCGGCGATCCTGATCATGGATGAGGCCAAGGCTCGCGCACTCGGTCTCACGCCGCGCGCACGGATCGTGGCACAGGCACTCGTCGGCGCCGAGCCCCACTACCATCTCGACGGCCCGGTGCAATCCACCGAGCGAGTGTTGGAGAAGTCGGGGATGTCGTTGTCGGACATCGACATCGTGGAGATCAACGAGGCTTTCGCATCGGTGGTCCTCAGTTGGGCGCAGGTTCACAAGGCCGACATGGACAAGGTGAACGTCAATGGCGGCGCCATCGCATTGGGACATCCGGTGGGCAGCACCGGTTCCCGACTCATCACCACCGCCCTGCACGAACTCGAACGGAGCGACAAGCAGACCGCGTTGATCACCATGTGTGCCGGCGGGGCGCTGTCGACCGGCACCATCATCGAGCGCATCTGATGCCCGTCATGGATCCGACCAACCGGCCCAAACAGCTGGGGTCGCCGGTGGTGCAACGCCTCATCAAGGTGGGTTCACGCCTGAACACCAAGCTGTACAAGGCAACCGGCGGCCGACTCGGCAAGTACTGGCGGGTCGGCGCCGGGTTCGGCAAACCGGTTCCGGTATGTCTACTCACCACCACCGGCCGCAAATCGGGTGAACCGCGCACGGCGCCGCTGATCTTTCTCCGCAAGGGCGACACGTTCATACTTGTCGCGTCGCAGGGTGGGCTGCCCAAGAATCCCGCGTGGTATCTGAATCTGGTCGCCGATCCCCGGGTGACGATCCAACTCGGGACGGAGACCTTCGATCTCACGGCCCGTACGGCATCGGAGTCCGAGCGCGCCGAGCTGTGGCCAGAGCTCGTCGACACCTATGCCGACTTCGACACCTACGCGGCCTGGACGGAGCGGACGATTCCGGTGGTGATCTGCGAGCCCCGCTGAACTCGTCCGCTCCCGTCCACCCATCCCACCGACGGAGCGGACGATTCCGGTGGTGATCTGCGAGCCCCGCTGAACTCGCCTGCTCCCGTCCACCCATCCCACCGACGGAGCGGACGATTCCGGTGGTGATCTGCGAGCCCCGCTGACGCTTCGTGATACTCACCGGCCGGCAGGCATCGCCCGCACCGCCGCACCTGCCCACGCGTCGAGAAAACCCCGCACATCGTCGACCGAGCGCTGCGACCCACCCGGGTCGAGCACCATTGATTGCAGTGTGCGCAGAACGATCTCGATGATCACCTCCAGATCGTCGTCGCCATAGCCACGCGCCGACCAGTCGACATCCATCCGGTCGATGATGGACCGGGCGAAGTTCCGGCCGAGCTCCGAGGTGAACTCGCCGACGATCGGCGCGCTCACCCGGTCCGCTCGTAGAAGCAGGCCGACATAGTCGTCGTCACGCAGTTCTGCGAGCACGCCGGTCAGCCCCTCGACCACCGCGACATCGGGGGCATCGATGCCACGCAGCCGTGCCGCCATCCGGTCGAGTAGCGCGTCGACGGCGACCACCGCGGTGGCGGCGAGCAGTTCGTCGGTACCGGCGTAGTAGCGGTAGACGGTTTGCCGGGTGACCCCCAGTTCACGGGCCACGTCGGCCAGGCTGGTGGCGGCACCCCGACGGTCGATGGTTGTCCGGGTCGCCTCCAGGATGCGGGCCCGCGCCTCGGCGTCGTTGACGGGCACCTGTCCGCCCCAACCGTGGGTACGCATCAGCCACGTGCCCCGTCGCCGCCTACCCCACCACGCCAGCTCATGACGAGTCAGCCTACCGGCGAGGCACAAAGAACCGGCGACTTCCGCGAGACCATACATATTTCTTTCTAGTGTATGGTGTGGTGACAGCTGACACATGTCGTTGTCGTCGGCGCGCACTGCCGCCGTCATCAGGAGGTTTCTTTTGAGCACAGCCACCGGCCTGGGCACCATCCGCCCGGGATTCGACTTCACCGACCCGACGTGCTGGAGCAGGGCATCCCGATCCGCGAGTTCGCCACGCTGCGCAGAACCGCGCCGGTGTGGTGGAACGCCCAGCCCGAGGGCACCTCCGGGTTCAGTGACGGCGGATTCTGGGTGATCTCCAAACACGCGCACATTCGGGAGATCTCGAAGAACAACCAACTCTGGTCGACCAACGCCAACGGTGCAATCATCCGGCTGCCCGACTACGTCACGCCGGATCAGATCGAGTTCACCAAGGCGTTGCTGGTCAATCACGACCCGCCCGAGCACACCCGGCTGCGCAAGATCGTCTCGCGCATCTTCACCCCGAGAGCGGTGTCGATGCTGGAGGAGAACCTGTACACCTCGGGCCGACGTATCGTGCGCGAGGCGGCCGAGAAGGGTTCGGGCAATTTCGTCGACGACATCGCCGTGCACCTGCCCTTGCAGGCGATCCTCGACCTCATCGGCGTTCCCGAGCCCGATCGCCCTCGGATCCACGAGTTGGTCGACGCGATCATCAACAGCGATGACCCCGACCAGACCATCGACCCCACCACAGCGAATGCTGAGCTGCTCGGGTACGCCTATCAGATGGCCGAGGAGCGTCGGCGCAATCCCACCGACGACATCGTGACGACGCTGATCGAAGCGGATCTCGACGGCGAGGCACTCGACGAGGCGGAGTTCGGTTTCTTCGTCATCCTGTTGATCACTGCCGGCAATGAGACCACCCGTAACGCGATCACCCACGGCCTCAACGCATTCATGGACAACCCCGCGCAGTGGGATCTCTACAAGGCCGAGCGCCCGGTGACCACCGTCGACGAAATTCTTCGGTGGGCGTCGCCGGTGCACGCGTTTCAGCGCACCGCTCTCGCCGACACCCGGATCGGCGATCAGGACATCGCGAAGGGCCAGCGCGTCGGCCTGTTCTACAGCTCAGCAAACTACGACGAGGAAGTGTTCACCGATCCGTTCACCTTCGACATCACGCGCGATCCCAACCCGCATCTTGCGTTCGGGGGCAGCGGTACACACTTCTGCATCGGCGCCAACCTCGCCCGCCTCGAACTGAATCTCATCTTCAACGCAATCGCCGACGAACTACCCGACATCACCCGCATCGGCGACATGCGTCGCGTCCGTTCCGGCTGGCTGAACGGAGTGAAGGACTTGCCTATCCGCTATTCGAGTTGACCGGCGTCGGGTACCGTCGTGTGAGGTAGGCCACACTGCGGTGGTGTGGGGATCGCGAGGACCTCATGACTCTCTCGACCGAAGACAGTGCTCACCAGATCGATTTCACCGATCCGGCATTACTCGAGCGCGGACTGCCGTTGCGCGAGTTCGCGCAACGCCGCGCCACGGCGCCGGTGTGGTGGAATCCGCAACCCAACAGTCAGCGGTTCTTCGACGACGACGGATTCTGGGTGATCAGTCGCCACGCCGATATTCGCGCGATCTCCAAGGACACCGAGACGTGGTCGAACTGGGCCAAGGGTGCGGTGATGCGGATGCCGGAGACCTCGACCCGCGAACAGGTGGATGCCGGGCGCATGTTCTTGCTGAACATGGACCCGCCACAGCACACCCGGATGCGCAAGATCGTGTCGCGGATGTTCACCCCGCGGGCGGTCGCCTCCCTCGACGACGGGCTGCGAGCACATGCGCACGAGTTGATCACCGCGGCGGCCGCACACCGGGCAGGTAATTTCGTCGAGGACATTGCCGTCCATGTCCCGCTGCGCGCCATCCTCGACCTGCTCGGTGTGCCTACCGCCGACCACGAACACCTCTGCGAGTTGGCCGATTCCATGGTCAACCCCGACGACCCGGACAGCAGGCACGACCCGTTCACCGCTCACGTCGAGATGCTGTCGTATGCCTATGCGATGGCCGAGGATCGTCGCGCGCACCCCCGCGACGACATCGTGACGACACTGGTGCAGGCAGACATCGACGGCCATGCCCTCGACGAGTCCGAGTTCGGCTTCTTCGTGATCCTGCTCGTCATCGCGGGCAACGAGACGACCAGAAACGCGATCTCGCACGGTCTCAACGCTTTTCTCGATCATCCGGATCAGTGGGAGCGCTACCGGCGGTCGCGGCCGGCCACCGCGGTGGACGAGATCATCCGGTGGGCGACGCCCGTGCACTGCTTCCAACGCACGGCACGCGTCGACACCGAGGTGTCGGGGGTTCCGATCGCAGCCGGCCAGCGCGTCGGATTGTTCTACAGCTCAGCAAATTACGACGAGGAGGTGTTCGACGACCCGTTCACGTTCGACATCACCCGCGATCCTAACCCGCACTTGAGTTTTGGCGGCAACGGCGCCCACTTCTGTATCGGCGCCAACCTCGCGCGACTTGAGGTCCGAACCCTGTTCGACACGCTCGCCGACCTCGTCCCCGACATCACCAAACTCGCCGAACCGCAACGCGTCCGCTCCGGCTGGCTCAACGGTGTCAAGGACCTGCAGGTGTCCTACGGCCAGGCGTCAACCCCCGGCTGAGCAGCCGCGACCGCGCCAGGCCCTACGCCGCGAACTGCGCGCGGAGCGCCTTTTTGTCGGGCTTACCCAAGGCCGTCAGGGGCAGCGAGTCGGTGAAGATGACCTGTTTGGGTGACTGCACCGAACCCTTGCGTTCTTTGACCGATTCCTGGATCTCTCGGATGATCCGGTCCTTGGCAGCTTCATCGTGTTCGACGTCGGATCGCAACACCACCACGGCGGTTACGGCCTCACCCCACTTGTCATCGGGCACACCGATCACGCCCACCTGGCCGACCGAAGGATGTTCGGCCACAACGTCTTCCACCTCGCGCGGGAAGACGTTGAAGCCACCGGTCACGATCATGTCCTTGGTGCGGTCGACGATGTACCAGAATCCATCGGCGTCTTCGCGCGCCACGTCGCCGGTGCGCAACCAGCCGTCCCGAAAGGTCTCCGCGGTCTGTTCGGGAAGACCCCAGTAGCCGCCGGCCAACAGCGGTCCCGCCACACAGATCTCACCGGGCTCCCCTTGGGCGACGGGCTTGTCGTCGGGTCCGAGCAGCGCGGTCCGCAGGAACGCCGACGGACGCCCGCAACTGCTCAGGCGGCGCGGATCCTCGCCGGGTTTCGGGTGGTCGTTCTTGCCGAGGTAGCTGATCACCATCGGCGCCTCGGATTGCCCGTAGTACTGCGCGAAGATGGGACCGAACCGTTCGATGGCTTCGGCCAGGCGCACCGGATTGATCGCCGACGCACCGTAATACACGGTCTCCAGGGACGAGAGATCACGGGTCTTGGAGTCCGGGTGATCCATCAGCGCGTACAGCATCGACGGTACGAGCATCGTGGCGGTGATGCGTTCTTCTTCGATGACGCGCAGCACCTCGGCCGGGTCGAACTTGCCCATCACCACCATGCACCCACCCTTGATCAGGGTGGGGACAAAGAATGCCGCACCCGCATGCGACAGCGGCGTGCACATCAGAAAGCGCGGATTCTCCGGCCACTCCCATTCCGAGAGTTGGATCTGGGTCATCGTCGACATCGCCCGTGCGGTGCCGACTACCCCCTTGGGTTTGCCGGTGGTACCACCTGTGTAGGTGATCGATACGATGTGTTCGGGCGGGAGTTCGGCGGCGGCCAGCGGCCTGGGCGAGAAGTTATCGGCCTCGGCGATGACGTCGCGACCGTAGGCGGCGAGTTCTTCGGGGACGGGGCCGAGGGTGAGCACCTGCTTGAGGCTCTCGACGCGGTCGACCAAGGCCACCGCTCGCTCCACGAACATCGGCACCGGGTCGATGACCAGAGTCGTCACCCCTGCATCGGACAGCACATACGCATGGTCGTCGAGCGAGCCGAGCGGATGCAGCGCAGTGCGCCGCCAGCCCTGCGTCTGCCCGGCACCGATGACCAGCAACACCTCGGGACGGTTGAGTGCGAGCAATCCCACCGTCGACCCGGTGCCCGCACCGAGGGATTCAAAGGCCTGCTGATAGCGACTGACCGCGTCGGCCATCTGCCGACCGGTGAGTTCGGTGTCGCCGAGGAACAGCACCTTGCGGTCAGCATGGCGACGCAATGCGGCCACCAAAAGGTCACCGAGATGGGTGCCGCCGCGCAGATGGTCGAACTCGGTCATCGAATCCTGAAGATCGGTCATGGTCATCAAGACTAGGACGTGTTTCAGATTTTCGGAAGAAAAGACGTCAAAGATCGTCTATGAAGTGCACAGACCTATCGCTGCGCACGTATGAGACCGTCTAGAACATGTTGCATTTTTTGCTTTCAGTCGTTCGCCGCACTCATCACCCCACGTCGCGGAGCCTGAACTAAGATCGGTGACCATGACCGATCTGGATCTGGCCACCTCCCGCCGCGACATCACCGATGCCCTGCTGACTGCACTCGAGCGCCGTCACGAGGTGCTCGACGCCATCGTCGACGCCGACACCCGCAATGAGGCCGTCGATGCCGTCGCCAAGCTGCTCGACAAGTCCACCCTGGGCGCCGAGGCCATTCTCGGCATGTCGTTCTACCAGCTCACCAAGGACGAGCGGCGCAAGAACCAGGCCGAACTCGACGACCTCAACAATGCGCTGACCTTCACCCTCGCCGAGCGTCCCGCCAGCAGTGGTGATTCGCTGGAGCTGCGACCGTTCGACGCGACCGCCGACGCCGATCTGTTCGCAACGCGCACCGAGGAGCTCAAGGTCGCCGGCGACGGTTCGGGCACACCTGCCGGTGAGATCTCCGACGAGATCGCCAAGGCCACCGAGCGCGTCCACAACGAAGACGCAGTGTGGCTCGTCGGCATCGACGGCGGCGAGAAGGTCGGATTCGTCTTCGGCGAACTGACCGGCGGCGAGGTCGACGTGCGCATCTGGATTCATCCCGACCACCGCAAGAAGGGCTACGGCACCGCCTGCCTGCGGAAGTCACGCTCGGAGATGGCCGCGTACTTCCCCGGCGCGCACATGGTGGTCCGGGCGCCGAGCGCGTAGTCCCCACCCCCCGGTCAGCCCCGGGCTGCCATCCCTTCGGCCCGGGTGGCCGCGGCATTCACGCGGGTCAGCACCCCGTGGAGTTCCTCGAGGACGTCGAGGTCGACGCCGAGCGCGTCGATCACGGCGGGCGGGATGTCCAGGGCTTGCTCTCGTAACGCTCGTCCATCGTCGGTGAGCGCGACGTCGACGTTGCGTTCGTCATCGCCGCGACGCTGCCGCAAGACCAGGCCCGACGACTCGAGCCGTTTGAGCAGTGGCGACAACGTCGCCGAGTCGAGCTGCAACACCTGTCCGAGATCCTTGACCGCACGCGGCGAGTCCTCCCAGAGTGCCAACATCACCAGATACTGCGGGTGGGTCAGCCCCAGGGGCTCGAGTAGTCGACGATAGATCTTCAGCACCGACCGGTTGGCGACCGCGAGAGCGAAACACACCTGCCGTTCCAGCAGCAGCGGATTCGCCTCTGCACCTGCGATGTGCACCTCGGACATGCCGTCACCGCCCGCGATACTTGCGGTGATACTCCTGGTACAGGTCTGCGTTGCGCTCCTTCTCGCGCTTGTCGATCAGATCGGGATCGAGACCGTGCTGTTCGAGCCGATGGCGACGGTAGACCCGGTTGAGCGCCAAGGTGAAGAACACGTACGCGATCGGGATCGGTAGCGCCATGGTGATCCGGACATCCCACGATGCCGGCACGAACAGGAACGGCAACATCAGGATGAGGACGGGCACGGCCCAGCGGACCACCATCCGCAGGGTCGCGTGCCGACCGGCCAGGTCGTTGGCGACCCAGTCGTTCATGGACCTCGGCATCCTCGCGCCGTAGATGTAGCGGATGTATTGCAGCCCGCGCGGACGATCGGCCGATGGTGACGTTTGCACGAATTGATCGTACACGATCGAATTGTGCGGGCGTGATCTCGATACGCCTCCTCACTCCGTTCGTCGGCTACTCGATCACCGGACAAACGCCCCTCACGGAATGCTCGGTGGTCACAGAGCCCGCGAGCCCCTTCGCCGCTGGTCGAGTAGCCTGCGAGCCCCACCTTCGCTGGTCGAGTAGCCTGCGAGCCCCTGGGCGAGCATGCGACCTTCGCTGGTCGAGACATCCCTGAAGGTTTGATGTCAAGCCGCGGCGGGGGTTTGGTCCTTCCATGCGGTGTCGGGGTCGTAGGGGATGCCGCGGGCCAGGCATCCGTGGAGTATGCCGACGAGGCGGTTGGCGAGTTG
>NZ_JAKGCU010000046.1 GCF_021556435.1 Gordonia tangerina | reverse complement strand
ACACCCTCAACAACCGTCCTAGAAAAGTCCTTGGATGGAAAACTCCCGCCGAAGTCTTTGGCGAACAACTACACTCGCTACAACAACCCAGTGTTGCATCGACCGATTGAACGCGCCCAATTCCGATCGCGAAAATTCGTACACGCCTTGAACACTCATGGACTCACGGGGTCGATGGGCAAAGTCGGAGCGTGCGGGGACAACGCAGCGATGGAGAGTTTCTTCGCACTCCTGCAACGCAACGTGCTCGACCGCCAACGCTGGGACACCCGCGAGCAGCTTCGGATCGCGATCGTCACCTGGATCGAACGGACCTACCGCCGCCGGCGCCGGCAAGCCCGCCTCGGTCGGTTGACGCCTGTCGAGTTCGAAGCAATGATCAACACCGCCGCTGCCGCGGCATGACACCCAAACTGTCACCTATCCGTGCAGCAGTCCCCATCGGCAAATGCATTGCTTCTATAGAAGTGTGCCCACCGAACGCTGACGACGTTCGGTGGGCACACTTGCGCCCTATAGCGGCGCTAATTCGATACAACCGGCAGCTCGCCCTGCTCATGCTTCGCGCGTAACACCTTCTTATCGAACTTGCCCACGCTCGTACGCGGTACCTGCTCCACGAACGTCCAGTTCTTCGGGATCCACCAGTGTGGGATCTCCTCCGGGCAATTTCTTAGGCACCACTCGTGAAGCGTGTCAGCCGACACCTTGCGACCCGGTACCGGAACCACCACGGCGAGAGCTGTTTCCTGCCACCGGGGGTCGGGCATCGCGACAACCGCGGCCTCGGCGACATCTGGGTGCGACATGATCCAGTTCTCGAGCTCCACTGACGAGATCCATTCGCCCCCTGACTTGATGACGTCCTTGGACCTGTCGGTCAGCGTCAGGTACCCGTCCGGGCTGATGTGTCCCACGTCTCCGGTCCGCAACCAGCCATCCCGAAACCTCTCGGCGTCCTCGAGCCGGTAGTAGCTGCCTGTGACCCACGGACCCCGCACTTCGAGTTCGCCGACGGACTTGTCGTCACGGGGAACCGGCAGGCCGCCCTCGTCGATGAGGCGCATCTCCACCCCGCAAATTGCCCGTCCCTGTCGCTTGCGGTACGACATTTCCTTTGTGGGGCTGATCCCGGCGGGAGGCCGACTTACCGCTGCAAGCGGGGACGTCTCAGTCATGCCCCACGCCTGGATAATCTGTACGCCGAAGCGGTCCGCAAACCCTTCGATCAACGACTGCGGGACAGGAGCTCCACCACAGGCGACAAGGTCGATTGATGACAAGTCGACACCCGGATTCGCGATACCGTACTGAAGAAGATCGTTCCAGATTGTCGGTACTGCTCCTGCCTTCGTGGGGCGATGCTGTTGGATCAAGTCGGCGAGCGGCGCCGCTTGAAGGTATCGATCAGGCATGAGCAAGTCCGCGCCGGCCATCAGCGACGCGTAGGGCAGACCCCAGGCGCTGGCATGAAACATCGGCACGACGGGAAGTACACGATCGGCTTCTGCGATCGCCAGAGCGTTACCAGTACACGCTGCAATGGAGTGCAGAAACACCGAGCGATGACTGTAGACGACCCCCTTGGGATCGCCTGTAGTGCCGCTCGTGTAACACATACCCGCAGCCGACCGCTCGTCGGGATCGACCCAAGAGAACATTGGTGATTCTGCTGCGAGCGCGTCATGGTATCGCATCACGGTCACGCCGTGGCCGTCGAGCGGGGAGGTGTCGCCGTCGCCGGTAACGAACACAACCCGAACCGTCGCCAAGCCCGGTAAGACCGCCGCCAACAACGGCACCAGCGACCCGTCCACAATGATGACCTTGTCTTCGGCGTGGTTCGCGATGAACTGCAGCTGAGCCGGTGACAACCGGATGTTCAGCGTATGCAGCACCGCGCCCATCGCGGGTACCGCAGCGTACGCTTCGAGGTGCTCCTGGTTGTTCCACAGCATGGTTGCCACGCGGTCGTCGCCGACCACGCCGACCCGGCGCAGAGCATTCGCCAGACGTGCGCATCGCTCTTCGAGATCGCCGTAGGTTGCGTACCGGGCAGAGTCGCTCGCGGAATAAGTAATCACCTGCCTATCAGTATGATTGGTTGCGACGTGACGCAGTATCGATGACACTGTCATCGGCACCTCCTGCATGGTGCTTTTCATCAAATTCTCCTTTCGCGGCGGACGCTGGATCATTCGGCAGGTCCGTAATCCTGGATCTGCCAGCCGTTCTCGGTCTTCAGCACGACTACTTTCAACAGTGTGGGGAGTTCGCTCGGCTGAGGGTTCTGAACATTCTGGGTCTTCTGGGTGGCGAAGACCAGCACCGTGTATTCCCCCCGGTTCTCGCTGGCGCTGCCGGTGACACTGGTCGCCAGTACGCGTCCCGACGCTTGGACCTTGGCCTGTTCCATGATTTGGGTCAGGGTGGGTTCGACATCGTCGTATCGCTTGACCAACGCATCGCTGGCATTCTCTTTCACTTCGGTAAAGAATGCGCCGGTGTTTTGGTAGCTGTAGGTGAGCGACTTTGTGGTGTAGTCCGATGCTGCCTGCGCTGCCTGCGCTCGTTGTGTGGCAGCGTTCTCCGCGGACGTCTTTGCTTCCCTCATGTCAATGTAGAGGTAAGCAAAGAGGCCGGCCAGCACCGCGAGTGCCACCACGAAAGCGCCGGCGGCCACCGCCTGGACGCGTGCTGATCTCCATCGGTGCCTGGCATCGGACGTCGGGGGGCTTGCCTCGTCCGGGGCGGGACCGTCTTGGGACGTCGCAGATTCTGTAGCACCAGTGGCGTCGCTGCGATCTGCTTTGTCGGAAGCCGCAGTCAGCTTATCCTCAGCGCTGCTGTCCTTGGATTCTGGTCCGTTGTCTTGTGCCGTCATTTGCTGCCTTCTGTGAATGCTGGTGTAGGAGGTATCCATCGGGCGTCAGCGAGGTGATGGCGTGACGGCGATCGGAATCTGCGCCTGCCCCCGATGTGACGCTGGGAATGTTCGAGCCAGAAGATCACCGATCGATCCGAAGTCGATGTATGTGTCTGCGACTTTCGCCGTCGCCGGCTTCACCGCGCGGGTAATGGCGACAATATCGGGCTGGAGTATCTGGATGTAGCCGCTGAGCTTTTCCACTAGCTTCAGGATCGGTGGCCATTTGTCGTAGGACGTAGAAGTGAAAACGATGAACGCACGTTGGATCCTCGCCAAACCGTCGACGGCATCCGGGGTCCGGACCGACGCGGTGCTGAGCACACCGCCCACGTTCGACATAAGGCCCAGGAGGAACTCGGCATTGTCCGCAGTGGTACGGACGGCACCGTCGTCACCGACGAAGTCCACGAGGCGGTGCATCATGTCTCCGATCGTGTCGAGGTCCTTTTGCCGGCCGTCGACTGCCGCCGAGATCGTTTCGTTGATGGACTGAATCGATGCTGGATCGAGCGCGTCCGCCACTGCCGACATTTTCGGGAGCACCTGGGGAACGGATTGCGACACGCGGATGGCGCCGGCGGGCACTAGGTCCCCACTACGCAAGTACTCACTGGTGGTTGTGCCCGGTGGGATGAAATTGATGTATTGTTCTCCCGCGACCGAGAGGTTCTGAATCGTCATGACACTGCCGCGAGGAATCTTATAGTCGGAGTCGATGGACATGTCGACGGCGAGCTGATTACCTGTGACGCGAATAGATGTCACTTTTCCCACCGGCACCCCCTCTAACATTACCGGTGATGTGTCTAGAAGGCCGCCCGAGCTCTCGAGTATGGCCGAGATCGCGTAGTCGGTGCGGAACGGGTTTACCCGTGCCACGTCGATGATCAAGTATGTCGCTCCGACGAGGAGAACGAGGACAAGGGCAACCAGCGATACGAGGGTGCTGCGGATCATGGCATCATTCCGATCGCTCGCAAGACGGTTATGAACGACTCGGCATCACGCCGCGCCAGTTCTCGGCCATCGATAGACACATCGGAGACGTTGATATCTGGCGAGCTGACGAATGGGATGAGCCTTTCGCGTATTACACGAGCCGCCTTGTCGGAAACATCCTTGGAGTAGATGTCCGAGTACGCGATGGACGCGACCACTGGCGCGATCGCGCCCACCGTTTCCTTGATGCGGGAATACTCAGGGTCGACGATACGGCCTGCGGATACCGCGAAGTCGCGCAGATTAGCGATGAGTAGCGCTACGTCAATTAGCGAGTAGCCCAGACCATAAAAGTTCACTCCCCCCTTGGTCAACATTCGGTCTGTACCTGACGGGTCGGCCAGGATCACTTTGAGTGTGCGATCGGCTGACTGCAGGATTACGTCGAGTTTGTCGGTGTTGGCAGACACCTCAGACACGGTGCGCAAGGTCGTGCGGTAGAGCGCATCGAACTGGGCGGGGTCACTCGGAAAAGTCGAGTTCAGCGTCGATATCGCGGTATGGATTTTATCGAGTTCACCCCCGCCCAATACGTTAGCCATACCCCGCATCACGTCCTCGACGTTGGCAGCCGGTTCGGTGCGTGAGAGAGGTATTACCGATCCCGCGCGCAGCAAGCCTTGGGTGGACTGCTGTGCAGGGGGAAGGATGGCCACATAAATCTCGCCCAGGAGAGTGTCTTGGCGGAGTTCCGCGCGCGAATCTTCCGGCAGCTGGGCGTCTTTATCAATTCGGGCAGCAACCAGCGCGTGGCCTCCGTCGTAAGCGACGCTGGTGACGGCACCGACGTCAATCCCTCGAGAGAGGACTTTGGCACGGGCAGGCAAGTTCAGAGCACTCGTGAACTCGATCTCGATGTCGTAGCCGTCTCGGGCGGATGATCCACCGATGGTCGGCGGGTTGTCAGCACTGATGCTGCAGGCGGCGAGGGCGATAGTCGCTACGAACAGCGTCACGATCGCGGCCGTGACACGACGAAGGTAGCCGTAGATCATCATCGAGGTTGCCCTCCGATCAAGTTGGCGATCGTCGCCGCTTCGTTACCCGTCGCGCAAACGTCCTTGACGGAAGGAGGAGCGCACGCGTTCTTGAGGGCCTGCAGTGGTACAGATATTGCGAATGCCCGCAGGATCGACTTCGCATCTGGATGCTCAACGATGAGGTCAGCTGTTCGAGCGGCGACGGACGCAAGTATGTTTTCTTGCTTGCCCGCTTGCGAGAGGAGGGGAACCGCAGCATCTCCAAGTGAGAAAATAGGTGGCCCGAAGTCAGACGATAGGCGCGACAGGATAGGGACGAAGGTGCCTGCGTACTCTGTTGCGGCGCCGAATGTTTGACCGAAAGCAACAATCACCTCAATTGCGCCTACGAAGTTGTCGAATAGCTGGGTCACCTCAGTACTGTTTTCGGTGGCAACACCGGTTAAGGTGGCGAGATTGGCTACAATCCTGCGTATCTGGCTATCACGCCGGGTCGGATCGTTGATTAGCGTGGCCGAGTCCTGGAGAATGCCGGATATATCACCCTGGGTCCCTTCCATGTTTTTCGAGACGAGTGTAAGTGCCTGAAGAATCGCATCCGTGTTACGTCCGTCGTCCTTGACGAGTTCGTCTGAAAGAGTGCTGATCGCGTCGAGCGTTTGACTAATCCCCAGTGGAGTCCTGGTCTTTTCCAGTGGGATACACTCAGCCGACTTGTAATATTCTCCGCCACGATAGGGATGGGTGAACTCGATTTGTCTTTCGGTGACAATCGAGGTGGACACCAGGGTCGCACCCACATCTGCGGGAAGCGGCACGGTCTTGTCGATCCGCATATCGACACGCACACCTTTCTGTCCCTCCTCGTGAATGCCTACGACCCTGCCCACCTTCTTGCCGAGCATCGCGACGGAATTGCCTTCGTACAGACCTGATGCGTCAGAAAACTCCGCACATAGTGATCGCGTGTCGTCGTCGGCTGTCGCATAGTCGATTCCGACGCCGCCGATCACTACTGCCAGTGTGACAATGGTGGCGATCGGGATCAGATGCCGACGCATCCGCTCCGTCAACATTTGTTATCACCAATCGGGATACAGACGCGGACGGTCGGTTCAGGACTCGCAGGTCCGACCTGCGGAGCATTGAGGAGAATGCTCAGTCTTCTGGTGATCTGATCGACCTGGGCCAGCGCGTCTTGGTAGGCGGGCATCTGGGCCGACACCTTGTTTAGAAGGATCTTAAACTGCTGTACCGATGGTTCTATACCGTCGCGGTACGCGACAAGCGGCCGGGTCAGCAACTTAAAAAGACGACGTAGATAATCGAACCCGCTCTGGACGTTGGCGATGTCTGGTCCAAGGGTGCGGGCAAGGAAGCTGAGCTGGCGTAGGAAGTCCACGAGTACCTGCTTGCGGTTTGCGAGGGCAGCGACATACTCGTCGGACAAAGCCACCGTCTTGTCGAGTTGTGCGTACTGACGCTCCAGCAAGTCCATCAGGCTGCTCGCGTTTTGCAGGGCATCAGGGATATTGGTGTTTCCGTCGGAAAAGGCATCCTGTAGCAACGCCGCCGTGCGCCGTAGATCAACACCACGCACGTCACGGAACACCGGTGTAGATGTCTCCAGGGTGCTGGAAATATCATAGGTGCTGCCTGTCTGCACCAGTGGGATCGCGCCGTCAATGGCCGACGGGCCTGAACCTGGGTCGAGGTCCAATACACGTCCACCGATAGGGGTGAGGAGACGGACGTTCGCCGTCGCGTCCGACCGAACGGCAATCGAGTCATCCAGCCGGAACCGCACGGTGATGAACGTTCCGGTCAGGTCGACCGACGCTACCTTGCCTTTCCTGATCCCGGCGATACGTACCTGGTCGCCAGCTTCCAATCCGCCGGTATTGACTAACTCCGCGCTGTAGATAGTTTGTCCGGGCGGCGAGATATACACAGCTCCGGCGGCGACGAGACCGGCCACCGTGACCATCGTTACGACCCCCGCCAGGATGAGGTCCCGCCGACGCTGCGGGCGGTGATGCGGACGCTTGCCGAAGAAACGGGTCACTGGCACACCACCAGTCGTTGACCCATCAGGGCGATCTGCACTGTTCTCGGTAGGTCGAGCACCCCTCGGGCACACCCTGCCGCCGAGGGCGGGGGAGTCGCGTTGGATGTTGCGGCCAGGGCGTCCAGGAGCGGCTTCAGGAGAACGGCACCATTCAGTAGGCCTTCTGTATCCCCTGGCTCCCGCACTAATCTCTGAAAGATAGCCGCGAAGCTGGTGTCGTAGGTCGACTCGATCTGCTCACCGGCGAGTACAGTCTTTGCCATCGAACGGTTGACCTCTCGCAGCGAGGCCCGCAGTCGATCGCTCACGCGGCTGAACGCATCGACGATTGACCCCAATTTGTCTATCAACTCAACCAGTTCAGCGGAGCGCCCCATCAACTGGTCGGACACCTGCCCCAGGCTCGTCACAATATTGGTGATGATCTCTGAACGCTGGTTCCCGTAATCAGTGATGTTCGCGACTTGCTTCATGACTGGTGCGATACCTCGACCGTCTCCCTGGGCAACCCGTAGAAGGTTCGACTGAAGCTCGTTGATTTCCGCAGTATTCAATGTATCGAATACTGGTTTGAAACTGTTGAATAGTGTCGATACGTCGAAGGACGGGACGGTCTTCTCGAGTGCCACCTGTGTGATCGAGTCCTGGTCGGCGCCTTGTCCGGCATTGATGAGTTCCACATACCGCTGCCCCAGCAGATTTTGGTAACGCACAGCGGCAGTCGTCGCGGGGGTAATCGCGACACCGTCATCCAGTTGGAAACGGACGATCGCTGTTGAGCCCTCGAGATCGACAGCCGTTACATATCCCACTTTCACTCCAGCGAGTCGTACCCCGTCGCGGGGCTTGAGTCCGGAAGCGTCGGCAAACACCGCGGAACGCTGCGAACTGGGTGACCCTTCGTTGGTCGGCTGCAGAATCGCGATGATGACATATGAAAGGACTCCGATGAGAGCGATGAAAGCGACGATTTTAATGATTGTGGGTGTTAGCGACCTCAGAGTCATCGCGTGGCACCCCCCATTCTCAATGCGCCTTGTAGGGCAGGCGACGTCTGGACCACCAGTGCTAGCTGGAGCTGGACCCGTTCGTTGAATTTCGGCAAGGCTTTGTCGATGCCATCGAGGATCTGCGGGATCGTGTACACCGTGCGAACTAGCCCCGAGGCGGATCTGGCGACGGGCCGCGCTAGGTCAAGGCCGACGTCTAACAGCGAACTCAGGGCTGGGTAATTCTTATCGAGCAGGCCGCCGAGCCCACCGAAAAGAACCTTTCCCGTGTCGCCGAGATTACTCTTCGTGCGGTCGATGTTTTGTTGGGTGGCGAAAAAGTCAGCGATATCGACGTTCTTCAAGACGCCAGGGACAAACGGCGTCATGAAGTCGGCGACTCCGGTGGACAGGTTAGCCGCAATTCCTAGGTCCTCCCCGACCGGCCGTTTCTGGACATCTCGCGTGAGTTGCGCAATCTGGAGAACGAGTCTTCCGCTATCAGCCATTGCCTGCGAGTCCTCAACGATGAACCTCACTACCGCTTCAAATGAGGGCTGGTCCAGTGCCTCGACCAGCGTGGAGATCTTGCGAACAAGCGTTGACACCGAGGTCTGTTCAGATTGCAACCTGCTCACGTAGACACTCCCGCCGGAACCGATGGGTGGTCCTTGTCCAGGATCTACGATCTCCAGTGCAGTTGGTCCCAATGCGTTTGACGAGGTGTAGTTCACCGTCATGCCCTGCCGGAGAACTAGGTCGTTACCGGAACCGGTGAGGTTGATTTTGACCGCCGCGCCACGGTCTCGAACCGCGATGCTCGAGACCTCCCCCACGGTGAACCCAAGGTACTTCACATCCGATCCCCCCTTCAATCCGTCGCCTATCGCGTCGGTGTTGATGGTCAACGACGTGTGATCGCTGAAGTCGCCGTTAGCGTCACTTATCAGTAAGTAGGCAGCTATCGCGCCGAGGATCAATAGGGCGACCCCCCGAAGGGCCAGGTTCCCGTGCGACGGCTCGCGTCCGGACGGATCATGAAAGACAGCCACTGAACCCCCTACCCTGAAATCCGTACGCCGGAATCGAATCCCCACATCAGAAGGGTCAAGATCATGTCCTCCACGACGATGACTATGAGGCTCGTGCGGATCGCTCGACCGGACGCTCGACCCACCCCCTCAGCTCCGCCTGTGGCGAAGTAGCCCTGATAGCTATGGATAATCACTACAGAAATGACAAATACAAGAACTTTGATAAGCGAGAAGGCAAGATCCTGAGGTTTGAGGAACTGGTCGAAATAGAAATCGTAAGTGCCGCCGGATTGGCCGTGAACTTGTGTGACGACGAGTTTGGCGGCCCCGAATCCGAGAATAAGCGCGACGATGTACAAAGGAATCACGGTCGTGATCGACGCAACTACGCGAGTGCTGACGACGAATGGAATAGGACGTACCGCCATAGCCTCGAGAGCGTCGATCTCCTCGGAAATGCGCATCGAGCCGATCTCAGCTGTCAACCGGCAGCCGGCTTGTGCTGCGAACCCGATCGCCGCGATCATTGGCGCAAGCTCTCGGGTGTTGGCATAGGAAGAGATGAACCCCGTCAGTGAACCCATCCCTACGAGGTCCAGAGAGGCGTAACCCTGGATACCGATTGAGGCGCCGACGGCGATGCCGAGGATGGCGAGGACGATGGCCGTTCCACCACCGACCAAGACTGCACCTCTACCCCAGGCGAATTCTTGTATGTAGAGCAGGGTTTGGCGTCGGTAGGTGGTGATCACATGGCGGATGCCGAGGACCGCGGCGATCACAAAGGTCGCGACGTGCCCCAAGCGTTCAGGTACGTGTACAACTGGCGCGATCACGGCTTCGACAGGGCGGGTGGCGGCGGAGAACCTCCGGGAGGGAACGGTGGTCACGAGGCGTTTCTCATCCAATAGTTTGGGGGACGAACATGGTTGTTAATTGCGTGATAAAGACATTGATCACGAAGCATGCGACGACGCCCAGTACTACGGTGGCATTTACTGAGGTTGCGACGCCTTTAGGGCCGCCTTTCGTCGACAGGCCGCGGTGACAAGCAATCGTCACCACTACAAGTCCGAACACAAGCGATTTGCATAGAGCGACAACGATGTCTGTTATCGATGCGAACGAAGCGAACGAGGCGACGTAGCTGCCTGGTGTGATGCCTTGGACGTCGACGCTGATGGCGTAGCCCGCCAGCAGCCCGGTGAAGACGATTAGCATGCAGAGCAGCGGCGCGGTGATCAACACAGATACGAACCGGGGCGCTACGACTCGCCTGATCGGATTGAGTCCGAGTGTCTCCATGGCAGCAATTTCTTCGCGAATCGTTCGAGCACCCAAATCAGAGGCAATCGCTGATCCGGCCGCGCCCCCGAGTAGGAGGGCGGTAACGATGGGCGCTCCCTGTTGAATAATCCCGAGGCCACCAGCGGCGCCAGCTATTGACGTGGCCCCAACTTGCTGAGTGAGGCTACCCACCTGTACTGACACGATGACACCGAATGGCACAGCTACGAGAATCGCCGGCAGAGTTGTCACGACGATGACGAACCAGGTCTGCGATACGGCTTCGCGAAACGGAAATCGTCCTGTAGCAATGTCTACTGCTACCCACCGCAGGGCCTGACCAGCCAAGCCGACGGTGTTACCAAAAGTGGCAGCGCCGTCTAGCAGACGGTTGACGCCTGTGCCGGTGGTGATGGCCATCTCCCCCCCTAGTGCGCGTGGTGTGCGCCACTCCATTCGCGTGTGCGTAATGGACAGTATCAGGTACTGGCAGTATTACCTATAGTGGTGAGCACAGACCGTGTTCGGGACCGGTTCCCACACCTCATCGATCCCCCCGCACCCTGTTGCGTAGGTGGCGGGCTGAGTTAAGGACAACGATCAGAGATGACCCCCGAAGCAAGACTGCCGGCACACTCGTCCCAGTGCATGGGCTGCGGAAGCAGCAACCCCCACGGACTTCAACTTGAGGTCTACCGGAGCGGCGAGCGGGTGTACGCCGATCACACCTTCGACGAGAAACACCTCGGCGCGCCCGGGTTGGCGCACGGTGGCGCGATCTCGGCCGCCTGCGACGACATCATGGGTTTCACCCTGTGGATCGCGCGGACCCCCGCGGTGACCCGCACCCTGACCGTCGAATACCGCCGGCCGGTCCCGCTGCACACTCCCATACGTCTCACTGCCTGGATTGACCACGAGTCGGATCGCCTACTGCACATCGCGGCCGCCGGATCGTTCGATGAGCAAACGTACTTCACCTCTAGCGGTGTTTTCGTCAAGGTCGACGTTGCTCACTTTCGACGTTATGCCGACGTATCAACAATCGATGACTTCTTCGCCAACTTCACGCGGTCAGACTGACGCCGCACGCGTCTCCGTTCTGCGCGCCGCCAACTCTGCGAGGTACGCGACCACGTTCGGCGATCCACCGCCAGCGGTCAGGCTGCGACGGTCAACAGGGCTGGAACTGCAAACGCTCGGCCTTCCACTGCCGGTTCAGTAGCGACAGGAAAACAACACCGCAAGGACCGGCTTGACCGCGAGGGTCAGGCCGAGCGGATTGCCCGCCCACCAGTCGCGGCGCTGCAGCATCAGGCTCGTACACAGCGGCTGAACCATAACGGTCACCGGCAGCACTGTTCTCACAGGATTGGAGGGGAGGGCGGCGAGCTCCCTCGAATGTGCAGCTCTCTTCCTTCCGTCCTGGCTACAGTTGAACCGCCCCGGGTCTGTCGGAGGCTCTCGAACCTGTGAAGGATGGAGAGCATGGCAGCACCACGCAAGTACAGTGAGGAACTCAAGGACCGGGCCACCCGGATGGCATGTGAAGCGC
>NZ_JAKGCU010000045.1 GCF_021556435.1 Gordonia tangerina | reverse complement strand
AGGTGCAGGCAAAATCGTGTCCGCCAACGGGCAGTTTCCTGACCGCCAGTGGGCAGTCCTTATTGGCCGTCAGCGGGCACTTTCGTGACCGCCCATGGGCAGTTTTTCATGTCCGCTGACAAAGCAGTTCTTGATGCTGCCGGTTTTGTCGGTTTTGTTGCTTCTATTTGGACTTTCTGATCCCCGCCACTTCGACGATCTTGAGTGCGGGATCGGTGCGGCCGAATCGTTCAGAAGGGGACATGCAACCCGGACCCGCTACCCGGCGACCGGAAACCCTACGCTGCCATCTACGACGCAGTGCTACCGATCAACCCCGGAAGTCATCTCGATACCGGACCCACAGCCGGAGGTTTCTACGCCACGGAAACACGGGACGCACGAGAGTCAGGTCAGGCGAACCCCTACTGCCCTGAGCCGCTCATCACACGGGCCGATGTCGGGAATGAACCCACCGGATCTGCTCGTTGCGCGAATGGTCAACACATCGTCGAACAATGAGGTGCAATCGTGCAGATCGGGATCATCGGTGCAGGATTCATCGGCGGAACGCTGACACGTCGTCTCACGCCGCTGGGCCACGACGTACGCGTGGCGAATTCCCGCCATCCGGACACGCTGGCCGAGCTGGCCGCCGAGACCGGCGCCACCGCGGTATGGGCAGCCGACGCCGCCCAGGACGCCGACCTGGTGATCGTCAGCATCCCGCAGAAGAACACCCCCGACCTCGCGCCAGGAATCCTCGACGCCCGCAAACAGAATGCGCCGGTCATCGAGACCAACAACTACTACCCGCAGCAGCGCGACGGCAAGATCGACGCGATCGAGAACGGCACACCGGAAAGCGTTTGGGTGTCCGAACTGCTCGGCGTACCGGTCTACAAGGTGTTCAACGGGATCTATTGGAAGCACCTGCTGGAGAAGGGTGCGCCCGCGGGCACAGCCGGGCGGATCGCGTTGCCGATCGCCGGCGACGACCCTTCCGGCAAAGACATCGTGTCCCGGATCGTCGACGAACTCGGCTTCGACCCCGTCGACGCCGGCCTCCTCGCCGAGTCGTGGCGCCAGCAGCCGGGAACCCCGGTGTACGGCAAGGATTATGATGTCGAGAAAACATTGAAGGCGCTGGCCGAGGCATCGCCGGAGCGTTCTGTGGAGTGGCGGGCCTGACAACGCAACGGGCCCGACTCGATGAGTCGGGCCCGTCCACGATCGATGATGTCTAGCCGGTGGCGGCTGCGGCCAGATTGCCGAGCGTGTCCTCGAGCTGATCCTCGGTGACCAGCGGGAACTTCACCTTCTCGAGAAGGTCCTTGTCGGTGACCTTCGACCAGTCGTAGGTGTGGCGCACCAGAGTGGTACTCGGCCCTTGCGATTCCAGCTCCCAGAGCCATTCCCACCCGGGCGGCTCGGTGCCGGCTGGTGCGGTCTGCCAGGCGAGCAGCTTGTCTTTGGCGTATCCGGTGACATGGTTCTCTGTCTGATAGTCGCCGCCCATGTGGGGGCCGTTCATGTTCATGCTGAACACGTCGCCCACCTGCTGGATGCGATCGGCGTGGTCGACGCTGCGCACAAACCCAGATCCGTCCAGGTCAGGGTGACGTTCGGGATTACTCAGCACGTCGAACACGGCGTCGACGGGGAGATCGATGACTCGTTCGACTGTGACGCTCGTTTGTTCACTCATACCTCCACCGTGCCGAAAGAATGGCAGTTCGGCAACGACACGTGAGCAAAGGCCTGGCATGGGTGCTCAACGTTGTCGACGCCGGCCGCGGCAAGGTCGACGACATTGGCGGCGGGCGACGATCCCGGCGAGCACCTCACTGTGGGCGAAGCCGTGGTTGCAGGAGCAGGTAGCGGAAGCCGTAGTCGCATACGTCGCCGAAATCGTGCCACCGGCACTGATAGGCCGACTGCAACTCGAATTGTTCCCCCTGGCGTCCATTCTTGAGTTGCCACCGGAGTGTTCCAGGCTCGACTGTGCGACCTTCCCAGAGCCGAAACTGGTGCGCTTGCGACCGGACGGTCATGCTGCGCTCGCTCCAGAAGCGATAGTTTGTCAGCGTCAGCGAGGCGCCGACGTCGACGGTGTTGTCAAGGAGCAATCGTTCGATACGCTGTGCGTCGCGCCAGATTGCGGCAGCGTCGATGTCCGGTGCTCCCGATGCCGGCAGGTCGAAGACTTCTCGGCCGACGCAAGTGTGCAGATGCCTCTTCGGATACTTGAGTTCGAGTGCGACGCGATGTCCGTTCAGTTCACCGAGTACGTCGACATAGATGCTGCTACGGCCGCCGATGGGCTGGCTGACCGACATCTTCTTCTCGAGTCGCAGCTGTGTCAGCCCTTGGTCCGCGAGGATCAGTCCAAGAGCAAGTTGGAAGTCGCTTTCGGAATGGAATAGCGGGCGCTGCTCGGCAAGGACAGTCATCCATGACTGGACGTACGGATCGAGATCGAGCATCGATACCTCCTTTCTGAACCGAATGATGCGCACCCATGGGTCCCGGTGCGCAAGGTGTTCAACGCAATCTATTGGAGGCACTTGCTGAAAAAGGGTGTGCGGCGGGAACGCAGTGGTGGATTGCGCTGCCGTTCGCCGCAGATGCCGAACCCCGCCAGCAGGGACATCGTGTTCGGGATCGTCGACGGGCTCGATCTCAACACCCAAGATCAGGACATCCCATCCGCCATCGCCAGCGCCCACGCGATATGTCCCTCGAAGCCGAGCGATTCCGCCATCGCGAGATAGCGGGCCGCCACGTCGCGGAAGGCGTCATCGTCGGACCGGGCACGCGCCACCAACGCTTGTGCGTGCAGCAGGGTGATGTCGGGGACCGCCGAGCCGTCCTCGCGGGGTAGATCGGCCCGCCAGTCGATCGCCGCCTGCGCCTCGGCGAGGTCATCGGCGCTGCCGCGCTCCACCAGTGCCTCCACCAGCAGGCCGGTGCTCGCGACGTACCTCCGAACTCGCCTGAGCCGAACACGTCACCGCCTGTAAGATCGCAGACGGCCATATAGTTGTCCTACTGTTGGTACTATGGGGATATGGCCAAGGATAAGGTGTCAATCACTCTCGACAGTGCGGTCTTGGCGACTGCCGACGCCGACGCACGGGCAGCGGGTCTGAATCGGTCTGAGCTGATCGAACGCGCGTTGCAACATGAACACCTTCGGATTGCTCTCACGAATTACACGACGCACACAGTTCCGGCGCTGAACATCGACGACTATGCCGACATGATCCATCAGGCAAACAAGGCTGCCGGCTTGTGATCGCTCCCGGTGACATCGCGCCTCGCCGCGACACCGATAGCACGATATACGTTGTGGTGCTGTCGAATTCGATCCATATCGCGGCAGATACCGGACGTATCATCGTGTGCCCCTACATTCCCGGACCGATCCCCGAAGGCACGATGGCCATGGTCGTCGCCGTCGGAAAACCCGAGGGTGTGGCACTTCCCGAACTGGTGCAATGGCTTCCGGTCACAGCCCTCGACGACCCGATCGGAAATATCGGCGCCGAGGCATTGCGCCAGGCCGTGGGACTGATGACTGCGTTGATCACGTAGCCTGTTGCCGGCTCGACCGGCGCGCCAGAGTGAGAACACCGTCACCGCGCCGATCTCGGACTCGCTGGCTGAGTTCCGAACCGAGAATCGAGTTTCCAGCCTCGCGCCGACGTCAGTGATCTTGGCCGGCACTACGAATGCCGGTGCAGGAAATCAGTGATATCGCGCGCCACCCACCGTGTCCGTTCGAGCAGGACTAGGTGCCCGGTGTCCGGGTACACCGTCAATTCGCTGCCGCCGATCGCTTGGTGCAGCAGGTCCGCGTCGGACCGCGGGAGCAGCGCGTCGTCGGCACCCCACATGATCAGCGTCGGGGCGTCGATGGTGCCACCATCAGTCGGTGGCGGCGTGTCGAGGAGCGCCTGGTATGTCGCACGCCAGACGTGCGCCGGGATCGTCGTCGCCGCAACATTGTTGCGCTGCATTATTTCCCACGGAATGGGCTGCATCGTCGGAATGTCGCCGACCAGAGCGTCGACCTTCTCCACGGTGACCGGATCGCCGAGACCCCGCAATGCTGGACCGAACGGATCACCGATCCCACGCAGCGAGCGCGGAGCACCGACGAGGAGGAGACCGGCGATCCGGTCGGGGTTCCCGTCGCCCGTGCCGTCACGAGCGGTTCACTGCAGGACGGGCGATTGGCCGCTGGTGGACGCTGTTGCCGGCGAGGCCGACGTGCCAGAGTGAGAACAATGAGGGCACGCCTCGCCGACCTGCTGGTCGGGCTGTCCCGCTTTGCCGACCTGGGCTTCGGCCTCGACGGCGGTACGGCGGCAACCTCGGGTGTGCTGGCGGCGCGGCTGGCGCGGGAGCTGAATCTCGAGTCGTCCGAGGCCAGCGCATGCTTCTACATGGCTCTGCTGACCCATGTCGGCTGCGTGGGGTACGCGAGCGAAACGGCTCGGCTGTTCGGCGACGAACTCGCCGCGAACGCGGCGGCGGCCCACGCCGACCATGCGTCGGTCATCGACACCTTTGCCACCTTCGTGCCGATGCTCGCCCGCGGTCGTTCGTCGATCACCCGCGTTCGGGTGGCGCTGAGGCTGCTCACCCGAGGCTCTTCGTGGGGTGAGGCGTACACGACGGCCGCGTGCGAGGTGCGGGATTGAGCATGTCTCGTCGGCGATGATCGACTCGCCGCCAGGCGAGATGTCAGGCGCCGGATTCCGGTGGCCTACTCAGCCCGGCACCCTCGTGCAACCGCCGCAATTCCTCCTCGACCCGGCCACCGACCACCCGCTCCCGCTCGTCGGCTCCCTGGGGATGCACCCGCTCCAAAATCTCGGTCACCAAGCGCTGCAACGCGTCCCGGTCGAGGTGATCGGCCTCGCGCAGCGCGGGTTCGACGCGGTCTTTGAGCTGCTCTGGCATCAGCTGGGTCAGTTGCCGCCGATGGTTGGTGCGGTGGGGTTCCCGGTCCGTCGGCGTCTGTTCGGGTTGTCCCCACGCCGCGGGGTGCAGGTAGCGGCCCTTCTCTTCGGCGGGCTTGTCGTCTTCGACGACGAGCCGGTTGGCGGCCGCCCACGGGTCCTTGCGTGTTCCGGTGACCTGCCAGCACACCTTCACCTTGGGCCGGTCGGTTTTGATGGTGAACGTGTTGTCGGTGACCTCGCGCGCCACGATCGCCTGCGCGAAGTCGCCGATGACGGTCAGCTGGTAGCGAACATCCTGGTTGAGGGCGTCGAAGTAGTCCGGCAGCCGGACGTCTGCCTGGCCGTTCTCGTCGGTGCTGACGGTGCCGCTGTACACGTTGAGCATGTCGGGACTCTCGACGAACGAGTGCCGCAGGTACTTGTTGGTCGGATCGGTCGGGTGGTCGATCTCGAATCCGCCACCGGCTTTGGCGAGGAAGCCGGTGACGCGGACGCGCCCGAGGAACACCCCGGCGAAACCGGACGGGTTCTCGCCGACGATCCCGCCGGCGGCCGGGTCGCGGGAGGTGGACACGCCGTGCACCCCGCCGCCTCGACCCTCGCCACGCAGCCCGAAGCCGGTGTAGCTGTGGCCTTCGACGCCGTCGCCGAGAACGCTTTCGCCGAACACACCGGCGCCCGGATCCTGCGAGAAGTGCAGACCGAAGGTGCCGTAGCCCGACCCGGTGGTGACCCCGACGACACCACTGTTCGATTGACTCTTGCCGCGCACGCCGACGCCGTTGCTGCCGCGACCTTCCACGCCGATCGAGGTGGAGCCGCCGAAGCTCTCCCCCTGCACCCCGAAAGTGGCGCCACTGCCGCGCACGCCGCCACCGCGCACACTCGACCCACGCACACCGGTGGCACTGCCGACGAAGCCGGTCACTCCGTTGCCGCCGGCGGTGCTGGAACCGAAGACCCCGGACGACGATCCGACATCCTGTTGGAAGGTGACGCCGAGTACGCCGGTTCCGAACTGGCTGCGGCCGAACACCCCGAGACTGTCGACGCCGTGCCCTTCGACGCCGGCGTTGCCCGTCGGCGCGTTCTGAACTCCGGACGGGAGAACCCCGCTGGTGCCCAGAACCCCTGCGCCGGTGTCGGAGTCGCCCCACACACCGCAGGGGTCGGTGGGTGTCTGCCCACTGTTCGCCGGTTCGAACCCTTCTACGCGAGCCATGAGATCCTCCTCGATCGGCCGTGCGTCACTTCTTCGTTAGACGTTCAAACCTCTTTGCGCTGTTCGCTTTTGCGAAACAGCGCCTTTACTCAAGGGTGGCACCGACACCGGCGGGTGGGAAGTAGTCCGATCGATATACGTCGGTCCGGTCGAGCGGCGTACTGGAGTGCCTGCGGCAGCCGCCTTCGCGCGGTTACCGACGCTTGGAACGTCCCGAACGTCGGGCACTCTTGCCGGGGATCTTCCCGGCCGCTTCGCGTGCCGCCCGCTTGGCTGCCGCCTTCTCTCGGGCCGACCGTTTGGGCGCCTCGTCGCTGCGGCCGCGCGACGACGTCGTCTTGCGGCCGCGCACAATGCCGATGAACTCGTCGGCGAGATCGGATGTCGGTTGCGGCCACAGCAGCCCCACGGTCGAGGTCGGGGCGTCGGTCACCGGACGATGCACCAGATCCTTGCGGTGATGCAGACGCGCCAACGACTGCGGCACCAGCAGCACTCCGATCCCCGCGGCGACGAGTTCGATCGCGTCGCCGGTGCTCTCCGGCCGATGGCTCACCGCCGAACCTGGGGGTTGTGGCACCGTCAACGGTTCGTCCAATGGCCACAACAGTTGTTCGTCGGCGAGGTCGGCCAGCGTCATCTCGTCGCCCGCGGTCAGCACGTGGTCCTTGGGCACCACCACGACGGTGGTCTCCTCGTACAGGTCGATGCTGTGGTGGGCGCCCGCGTCACCGTGCCCCAGCGCATCGGGCAGCCGGGTGATCGCCATCTGCACCCGCCCCTGCCCGATCGCTTCGGCGCAGTCGGCGACGTCGAGGGCGACGAGTTCCAGCGGCACATCGGGCCGTCGTTGCTCCCAGATCCGCACCCACTTGCCCGGCGTGACCCCCGGGACAAACGCCAGCCGGAAGACCGGGGCGTCGTCGCTGGTGGTCGCGTCGGGTGTGGTCACGACCAGAGGCTACCGCGCGATATCCTCGGCCGATGAGCTCGCAATCGATGAAACCGGCCACCGCCGCCAAGAAGTTGGACGTGTACCTGCCGGCCACCCCGGCCGAGTTCCGCGAGCGATCCATCACCCGAGCCGAACTCGCCGAGCTCCAAGCCGACCCGCCCGACTGGCTGCGTACGCTGCGCGCCGACGGCCCGCATCCGAAGAACCTGGTCGCCGCCAAACTCGGGATCTCCAACTCCGGGCTGGTCCGCGGCGGTATCACCGAAGCGCTCACCACCGCGCAAATTGATGAGCTGCTCGCCGAGATGCCCGACTGGCTGGCCGCCGAACGCGCCACCCAGCAGGAGGTTCGTCGCGAAGAACGCCGCATCAAGTCGCTGCACACAGACAAGCGGCGGGCGCGCGAGGAGGGTGATGGCGAATAGCTAAATGCTAATCAACTATCGTTGAAGCTGAGGCTTTCAGTCCGGTCCCCCTCCCCCGACTGGGACCGGTCGGAAAGCCACCCCGGCGCCCCGTCAGACCAACCCCCGACTGGTCTGGCGGGGCGCTTTGGTGTCTGGCGTTGGTCAGGCCGGATGCCATGTGAGTTTTCCGGGGAGTCGATGGCCCAGAAACGCCTCCCTCGTTGTTCGCAAGGAAAACGAAAGTCATTGCGCCGTAATCGAAGTAGTACATTTGCCCGATACCCGCATGGCACTGTCCACACCATCGTCGAAGTCGTCAGTTCCCCGTCTTCTTTGGGAGCCCTGTCATGGACAGACAACACATCGACAACCAGCGTCACGCTCGAACCATCGCCGGCACATACCTTCGCGCTTGCATCATTGCGGTGGCCACAGCCGGAGCGCTGGCGGTATCGAGCGCCGGGACCTCATCTGCAGCCCCGCAGTCTCCCGGCACAGGCTCGGGCAGCCTCGATTCCGGCAGCCTCGAAGGTCTCGACCCCGGCAGTCTGGAGAGTCTCGGTTTCGGCAGCCTGGACCTTCTTTTCGGCCCGAGACCACCAGTGCAACCCTGCAACCAGCAGACCGAGTCCGGCGGCCAGGGCGTCACCGAAACTCGGCATACGCTGGGCCGCAGCGGCCCGACTGCGTTCACACTCGACTACGAGACCGTCAACCTGCCCGACCGGATTCAGGTGTTCTACCAAGGGCGCCTGATCCAGGACACCGGTTACGTCGGCGACAACATCAACGAGGGCACCGGCAGCGTCCGAGTGGTCGTTCCGCCGGGTGTGCAGTCCGAAGTGGTTGTCACGGTCACTGGTCCCGAAGACGGCACAGTCTGGCGATACACCGTGCGTTGCCCGGACTGACGCAGATCAGTTCCGGCCATATCGGTGGGTTCAGCGGCTACAGACTCGTCCTCGCCGTCAGCCGGCTAGGCACCGCCGAAACGATGCAACTGCGCCAGCATGTCGGCGCGCACGTCTTCGATGATCTCCGCACGCCGTTCATCGGTGACCCAGCCGCCGCGACCTTCGATCTCTACTTCGAGGGCCTCGTCAACCCGTCGTCGGAACTCGGCGTTGCGGGCGTCCTCGTCGGCCGCCCAGCGGCGCAGGTCAGCGAGCTCATCACCCGTGCGGCCGGGATCGACTTCGGGTTCTGGCTCAGGAGAGGTGAACTCGACGTCGGGGAACTCGATGTTGCGGGCCCGGATCGTCGCGGTGGCGAGGTCGTCCATCGCGCCCTGCAGTGTGCTCAGCGCCTCAGCGAATCCGGCGGGGTTGGTCATGACGATGACACCACCCCAGCGCCTGAAGGACTTTCTCGGTCTGCGGGATGGCGCTGCGGCAAACGCTGCCGTCGTCGGCGTCTCCATCGACCAGAACCCGGAGCAGGAAGCCGTCTGGCGTGTCTGCGGTCTTCACCAGGGCGCGACACGACGACTGCCCGTCCTCGGTCTGCTGATACACGGTCCCGCCGGCGATCGAAAATTCACTGAGCACCGCGTTCTCAAGAATGATCGACGGGTCGACGGGCTGGAAGACCTCGACTTTGAGTTCGCCATAGCCGTCACTGAGCGGCCACTCACACCCGGGCAGACCCCGATCATCGGTGGGCTCCGGTTCTTTGGTGACAGCGCCGTCACGCAGTGGAGCGAGGTCGTCGTCTGTGAGAACGGCACAGATGTCTTGGCCGGTCAGCGCGGTCGGACTCTCCCGCTGCGTTTCGACCGGCGCAGTCGACGTCGTCGGCGTTCCGGTCGCCTGGGGGGCGTCGTCGGGGGAACTGTCCCCACATGCCCCGATGGTCAGCGCGATCAGCGTCGCCACAGCGGTCACCGACGCCTTGGCCGCGGTCCTCACGACGCGTCCTCCCATAGCTTCTCTCCGTCTCCTGGTTCGTAGGCTTCGGTCGGCCTCTCGGTCACTCGTTCCAGATCCAGCGCGGTGTCGACATCCACGACCAGCTGGCGGGTTGTCTCCGCTTCTTCGAGGAAGTCCGTGAACGGCTGCAGTTCCTCTTTGACCTTGCCTTCGGCTTTGCCACGGGCAAACCCGATGGGGTCCTTGCAGAATTCGAGGAACGTGTTCAACGCGTCGATCGCTCTCTTCAATTCCTCGATCAGGTCGTTGACCTCCAACGAGACATCAACGAGCATCGCGGTGACCTCGGCAACGGCTGCCGCGGTACCCGCACCGGGCACGAACTTGGCGGCCAACTTCAATGCTCCGGTGAAACTGTCGACCTTGACGATCCGCGAGAGCCCTTTCTTGACCAGTTCGATGATGGCCTTCGCGGCCTCCTCGAGCTGATCCGCGGCCACCGACATCCCCTGCTCAATGAGGCGACCGACCGAACCCTCCCAGTTCAGTCCTTTCACCATGTCGACGTTGTAGGCCGTGTAGGCCACCGCGGCCTTGCCGTCCCAATGGTCGTCGATCTCTTTGTGACCACTCGTCAGATCACCGGCGATCGTGTCGAACGCGGCGCCGGACTTCCCGTAGGTCTTGCCGATCCGCTTGAGCTCCATCCAATTACCCGCAACCGGATCCAGCGCCTCCTCGATCGGGCTCCAACCCGACAGGTCCTTGATGAAGGAATCGGCGTCGCCCAGCACCCGGCGGTCTCTGAAATCAGCGCATTCCAGTCCACGCTCTCGTTCGGCGGGGCGTCGACGTCGATCTCGCGTGGCGCGGCGAGAGATTTGGCCCCGGGTACGTCCTCGACGACCGGAACTCGGGTCACGGGATTCTCGGCCAACCCGAGATCCACTTCTAGCTGCGTGATGAACGGGTTGCTGTTGTATTCCTGATACGTCGTACGGGCGATCCCGATTCCGGCTTCACGGTCGGTGCTGGTGTAGTCCCACGCCGCCTGTTTGAGGCTGACACTGGTGCCGTGCAACGCGGGGCTCAGCGTGCTCTGGCGGGTGACCGTGGCCTCGCACAGGGTGTCGACGGGCACTTTGAGCGCACTCATCAACCCTTTGAACTCGCCGGTCGACCCGGAATGGCTGCTGACCAGATTCACCGTCGAGACGACGTTGCGCTGCAACCCGAGGACATGATTCCCCAACCCGCTGATCCACTCCGGATCAGCCTTCAGTACTTCCCGCAACCGTCCCGACCCCCCCGATCGTCACCCCGCACCCCCGTGCAGGTCGGATTCGACCGTATCAAGTGGGTCGGTTGACTCGGTTCGAGGTATCGGCGGCGTGAGCCGCTAGGGGAACGTCCCAGCCGCTGGCCTATCCTCGGTCCGACGAGTTGAGATGAACGAGGAACGACACCGATGAACTACGAGATGGCCATTGCCGCCTTCGGGATCGGCATCGTCATCGGCCTGACCGGTATGGGCGGCGGCGCACTGATGACCCCCACGCTGGTGCTGTTGTTCAACGTTCCCCCGCTGACCGCCGTCTCCAGCGACCTCGTCGTCAGCGCCGCCACCAAACCCGTCGGAACCGTGGTGCACATGCGCAACGGCACCATCCACTGGAAGATCGTGCTCTGGCTGGTGGTCGGGTCGGTGCCGGCCGCGTTCTGCGGAGCGCTGGTGATCGCCTGGGTGGGCCCACTGGCCGGGGTCAGCGAATTCGTGAAGACCGCGCTCGGCGTCGTCCTGCTGATCGCGGCGGCCGGACTCGTCGGCCGCGCCTACCTCACCCTGCGCCAGAACATGACCGGCCAAGCGTCGGCCGCCGGCCCGTCCGGCAACGACATCGCCGTGCGCGTGGTGCCCACGGTGCTGGTCGGGGTGATCGGCGGACTCGTGGTGGGCCTGACCTCGGTCGGTTCGGGCTCCCTGGTGATCATCGCGCTGATGACCATGTACCCGCTGCTCACGGCTAACCGACTGGTCGGCACCGACCTCGCCCAAGCCGTCCCCCTGGTCATCGCGGCCGCCGCCGGCCACCTCCTGTTCGGCGACGTCGACTGGAGCGTGGTGGCACCGCTGCTGGTCGGCAGCATTCCCGGCGCCTACTTCGGGGCCCGACTGTCGTCACGGGCATCGGCCGGTCTGGTGCGTCGCGCGCTCGCGCTGGTGCTGCTGACCGCGGGACTGAAGATGCTGGGTGTCAGCAACCTGTTCACGCTCGTCGGGTCGGGCGTCGCGCTGGTCGGCGGGACCGTCGGGTGGATGCTGGTACGCACCCGCTACGGGCTCAAGGCAACGAACTGGCAGGATCGGCGGGCTGGGGTGTGAGACCCAGCCGCGACTCCACCAATCGGCCAAGCTATTCATCACCCTTTAGTACCCAGCGCGAGCTCATTTGATGGACAAATCATCGGCCCAGTATCCGCGGACATGCAGTCTCCTGGAGTCGTCGAACTTTGGATGGAAACCTGCCCACGAATCTCGGCGGATATTGCAGAACTTACGCGCGCAATCAACGCGGACGCAGGGGGCGCGTTCACAGCCGGTTTGAGGGCTCTTCCTGATTGACGGTGCGTGAAACAGGTTCTGGCGACCACAAGATGTGGGGTGAGGAAGATCGCGTGATGTGGGCGGTGTGCCTGGAGAGGTAGGTGGGTCCTGCGGTGTAAGGGT
>NZ_JAKGCU010000044.1 GCF_021556435.1 Gordonia tangerina | reverse complement strand
TGCGCCGACAACGCCGCTTCGAGGTACTCCACCCCGAACCGCGCCAGACGATCACGATGCTCCACAACCACCACACTGACAGACGGGTCCGACAACACCCGCCGAATCTTGGGGCGCTTCCCGTGCGGTGCGGTGTTCACCCCATCGCTGTCCAGGTGCGAGAACGCGCCACATCCCGATGGGGGAGCGCGGTCCGCGTCCAGGACGTCAGGCGGGTCGCTGCGCAGTGATCTGGTCGACCCCCATCCGGCCGTCACGGAATGCCATCCGTCCGCCGACCAGGTACAGCCGCCACACACGCGCCATCTCCTCGCCGACGAGGTCGACGAGGAGTGCCCAGTTCTTCTCGAAGGTCTCGTACCAGGCGTCGACGGTCCGGACGTAGTGTTCGCGCATCGCCTCGACGTCGCGGGTCTCGAGGCCGGCCGCCTCGAGGAGATCGACGGTACGGCCGATCGGGCGCATGTACATGTCCGGGGCGATGAACGCCTCGATGAACGGGCCGCCGCCCGGGTGATTGCCCGCAGGCCGCGACATCTGTTGGATACAGACGAGCCCGCCGGGAACAACCTTGTCGGACAGGGTCTGTGCATAGACAGGGTAGTTGCGTTGACCCACGTGCTCGCCCATCTCGATCGAGGCGACCGCATCGAATCCGCGGTCGGGGATGGCGCGGTAGTCCTGGACCCGGATATCGACGAGGTCGCCCAGTCCACGCGCGGTCACCCGAGCGTCGATGAAGGCCTTTTGCTCGCGCGAGATCGTGACGCCGACGACGTGCGCACCGAACCGTTCGGCGGCGTGCAGACTGAGCGATCCCCAGCCGCAACCGACGTCCAGCAGGCGCATCCCGGGGCGTGTGTCGAGTCTGACCTTGCGGCAGACCCGGTCGAGTTTGTCGGTCTGGGCGTCGGCCAGACCGTAGCCGGGTTCGTTCGATGTCCAGTAGGCGCTCGAGTACGCCATGTGCTCGTCGAGGATGAGGGCGTAGAACTCGTTGGACAGATCGTAGTGATGGCTGATGGCGGCGCGGTCTCGCGCGGGCGAATGTCGCCGTCCGCGGATCGACGCCTGCGATTTCGGGTTTGCCGGTGGCAGGCCGAGAACCCCCAGGGAGCGTGCGAGTCGTATGACGTCGAGGATCGACCGCGGGCTGAGTCGCAGAGAGCTGAGCCCGCGCTCGTGGGCCACCGTCCACAGATGCGTCAAGGTGGCATCGAGGTCGTCGCGGACGTCGATCTCACCGGTCACATACGCCTGCGCCACACCGAGTTCGCCGGGATGCCAGAGCAGTCGGCGCAGGGCCTCGGGTCGGTAGATCACCACGCGCGGAGCGTCGCCGGGTCCGGCCGAACTGCCGTCCCACGCGGTGAGATGCACCGGCAACGGACCGTTGGTGTGCCGTTCGACGACGTCGGCGATCGCGGTTGCGACAGTCATGACCCTCCTTGTCACACACCCGCCGCGGCGATTCCGGCCGAGGTGTTACCGGGAGTTCGGTGCCGACCGGTGCGCGGATGGGCGCCGTGACCGGGTGCGTCTGGGGTCGTGGCCTACCAGATGACGGCGACGCCGGCCGCGGACACCGATAACAGCCCGGCCGCGACGAACAGCGCGCGCGGCACCGGCTGTCCGGTTCGACGTTGCCGGGCGCTGCCGATGCCGAGTACGGCGCCCAGCGCGAGCAGGAGGACCAGTTTGACGCCGATCTTGGTGTAGTTGAGGTCGATTCCTTCCGGCCAGGGCGCGGCCAGTGCCAGACCGGTCAGCAGTGACAGCAGCAGGCCGTACTCCATCGGCCGGGTGAACCGGAACCGTTGCGCCGCCGCCTCGGCGACCCAGGCACCGAAGGTGATCGCGAAGCCGACGATGTGCATCAGGACAACGACGTTGCGTAGTAGATCCACGCCGTCAGCGTACCCGAGTCGGACATCGGCACATCGGTGATCTGCGGGAGCGCCCATGACCTGCGTAGGCGGGGCGGCACCGGTCAGAGTCGAGGGACGCGTCCCGCCGCCATGTCCACCAGCGCTCGGACGTTCACGTCGCGTGCCTGCCGACGTGCGGCGATGACCTCGTTGTCGGCCGGTACCAGTAGGCGCAGGCCGCGCGGATGCGATCGAATTGTCATCGGGGTCGTGAGGTCGACGGCCTCGCCGTCGATACCGGCGGCCGCATGACCGCTGCGCGACCGGATCTCGACCGATCCGGCGGTGAATTCGTGCCAGAACGGGCTGGTCTTGCGGAGGCCCAGAGCCGATCGGGTCATCAGTCGGGCGGCCTCGGCCGCCGTGGACGTGGACACCGCGATCACCCCGAGGGCGCCGGTGTCCATCCGGCGGCGGGTCGCGGCGTCCAGAGACGTGGATGCGACGTAGGGATTGTTGGACACCAGGATCACGAAAGCACCGTCGACGTCGCGTCCGGACGGGGCAGTGAACTGTAGATCGAACGGACGGGCGGTGGGGCCCAACAGATCAGGCAGCATCGCCGCAGCGGTCTGGGCCTTGTCGGCGCGATAGGACTCTTCGGCGATGATGGTCGCATACACCCCGAGGGACACGTTGTTGACGAACAGGCGGCCGTTGACCGTGCCGTAGTCGACCCGCCGTTCCACCGCGTCTGTGAACGCGCGCAGGGTGTGGCGCGGGTCGTCGCGGTCCAGACCCAGGTCCAGTGCGAAATGATTTCGGGTGCCGGCGCTGATACAGACGAATGGCAGATCGTGTTCGACGGCGACGGCCGCGACGATCGCCTGCGAACCGTCACCGCCGGCCATGCCAAGGCAGTCGGCGCCGGCGGCCACCGCGTCGTGGGCGAGCTGTTCCAGATCGTCGCCGGGCTCGAGTTCAACAGTTTCGACACCGAGTTCCGCTGCGGCCGAACGTAGCCCGAACCTCTCGACCTTGCCGTCGCCGGATCGGGGATTGCAGATGAGGACTGGCCGCTGCGGCCGATGGGATTGCTGACGACGGTCAAGCGCGTGCAGGTCGGCGGCCAGTGCGAAGCGTGCACTCGCCACCGCCACACCGAGGAGCCCGACCGCGGCCAGAAGGCGCAGGATCATCGCGTCGGCGGCGATGAGCGCATGCGCCATCGCCCAGGTCATGACGACGAACCCCGCGACGATCGCCGCCAAACCCCACAGCCGCCGCCGGTCGCGCTCGGTCACCACCCACCAGGCGCCACCGACGGCCAGTCCGAGACCGCCGACGGTGGCGACAAGGGCCGGTGCGTTGTGGATCACGAAAGCAAGTGATGCCACCCCGAACACGACCAGTCCGATGAGTGCGGTCAGGGCGGCAGCCCGGTGTCGGAGATCGGGCCGATGGGTGAGGTTGCTGCGTTGGCTCCGTTGCTCGTCCATCTGCACCGATCGGTCAGTGGGGCGTGAGGCGGAACGAGCGGGCTCCCGCCCGCCATGCTGTGCGTAGATCGGTCTCGCTGGGGTTGCCGTGCGCATCGAGCTCGATCTCGTTGAACTTCGCGAACTGCGGATTGTCGCGGCACAGCATGGCGTAGTGGGCGACCACGTCTGCCTCGTCGGTGAAGGCCTCGACGTCGGCGGTCCGTCGGCTGCCTTGCAGCCGCAGCTCGACTCGACCGCCACTGTGCAGGTTTCGGCTCCAGGCGAACGGGGTGCCGATCAGCAATGACGAATCGACGCGGGAATAGGCGACCGGCAGGGTGTATCGCCGGCCGGACTTACGGCCCACCAGATACAGGGTGATCAACCGGCCACTCACCACGCGATGCAGTCCCGGCGTGGCGAGCAGGCCTCGGACAATGCGGTTCGCGACATTCTGCATCGGCATCTTCTGCGGCCCTGGTGGACTGGTCACGACAGTCAGCGTACCCACCGGGTGGTTGGCCGGTGGCCGGTCGCCGGGGCGTCGTGTGGCGGATGCCGCCGGTACCCCGCAAGGTGGACAAGACAGTGAACCCGAACCGAGGAGTGAGTAGATGACCGCCCCGATCATGCCCAAGTCCGACGCCGCCGAACTGATCGTCGCCGCCCGAATCCGGCAGGGACTGAAGTGGTCCGAGATCGCCGAGCGCATCGACGCGCCGCTGGTGTGGACCGTCGCCGCCTTGCTCGGACAGCACCCGGTGCCGGCGGAGAAAGCAGCTGTCGTGGTCGAGGTCCTCGGACTCGGCGAAGGAGTCGCCGAGAGTCTCACCCGTCAGCCGACGCGGATCGCCGACGACGCGGTCGCCACGGACCCGACGATCTACCGTTTCCACGAGGCGTTGGCCGTGTATGGCCCGGCGCTCAAGGAACTCATCCACGAGGAGTTCGGCGACGGGATCATGAGCGCGATCAACTTCAAGGTCGACGTGGCACGCCGTGCCGACCCCGACGGCGACCGCGTCGTGGTGACGTTCGACGGGAAGTTTCTCGACTATCGGTGGTGACGTCGCGGCCGGCCATGCAGATGTGCGATCTGTCCTTCGCGACCGCCGCTGCAGTCGACAGTTCGTCAGTTGAATCGGCGACGTCGCGGGCAGCAGAGTTACGCCATGATCATCGGCGCACCCACCGAGCATCCCGACCCGGACGCCACCGCCCTGCACGTCGGCTATCGCGACAAGGTCCTGGCCGTCGAGCCCGGCGGAAACGAACCGATCCCGTTGGCGGCCCGACACGGCAGGCCCCGCGGACTGTTCTGGACGTGGACCGCGCCCAACCTCGAGTTCGCGACGATCTTCGTCGGCATCATCTCGGTTCTCTACTTCGGACTGTCGTTCTGGCAGGCGGTTGCCGCGATGGCGCTGGGCAACCTGCTCGGCGCCATCGCGCACTTCCTGCTGTCGGCCGAGGGGCCGTTGCACGGCGTACCCCAGATGGTTTTGGGGCGACTGGCCTTCGGTTACCGCGGCAATATCCTGCCGGCCACCTTCATGGCCGTGATGTGTGGTGTCGGCTGGTTCGCGACCAACAGCGTCAGCGGCGCCTTCGCACTGTCCACGCTGTTCGGGCTCACACCGCTGACTGCTCTGGTCGTGATCGTGGTGCTGCAAACAGCTTTCGCGTTCTTCGGACACAACCTCGTGCAGCGTTTCGAACGGCTCGCGGCGCCGGTGTTGGCGATCGTCTTCGTGATCGGCGCGGTGATCATCTTCAGCAAGTCCGATGTCGCGGCACCCGCGGCCGACGGCGGTTTCTCCCTGGGTGGCTTCCTGCTCACCGTCGGTGCCGCCTTCGGCTACACCGCCGGCTGGACACCGTATGCCGCCGACTACACGCGGTACCTGCCGCCGACCGTGTCGAAGGTGCAGACCGGCCTGTTCGCCTCGGCCGGACTGTTCGCGTCGTGCACCTTCCTGATGGTGGTGGGCGCCGCCTCGGTCACCATCGGCGATCCGGTGTCAGAGAACCCGACCGAAGCGTTCACCGCGAACCTGCCGTCGGCGATCGCCGATCTGACCCTGCTCGCGATCGCGGTCGGTGCGGTGGCGGCCAATGCCATCAACGTGTACTCGGGCGCCATGGCATTCGTGACGATGGGATTCACGCTTCCGGTGGGCCTGCAGCGGGCGTTGGTCACCGTGTTCTTCGGCGTGGTCGGCTTCGCCGTCGCATGGTGGGCGCTGGCCGACGCCGCCGCATCCTATGAGGCGTTCCTGTTGCTGGTCGCCTACTGGATCGGTCCGTGGCTCGGCGTGGTCTTCGCCGATCGCCTGCTGCGTCGCGACCCACCGCCGCTGACGCTGCTCTACGACACGGGTTACCGAAACCGTGGTGGTGTGGTGGCGTTCGTGATCGCCCTGGCCGGGTCGCTGTTGTTGTTCTGCAATCAGGAGAAGTTCGTCGGGTTCGTGGTCCGGGCGGTACCCGAACTCGGTGACATCGGGGCGTTCGTCGGATTCGTGGTGGCCTTCGTCGGCTATCTGATCCTCGCCCGTGATCGCGTCGCCCGATCGCAGCAGATGTACCGCTGAACAGACGCATCGTTCGGGCGCTGTCACCGGTCGGCGCGGTGCACCCCGATCGCCAGCAGCATCGAGGCGGCGACGTCGGGTTCGGTGGGGTCAAAACCCAACACCGCGCGGATGCGGTCCAGGCGCTGGTACATACTCTGCCGCCCGATGTGCAAGATCTGCGCGGATCTGGTTGCGCTGCACCCATGGCGCAGATGGGTGTCCAGGGTGGTCACCAGTGGCCCGCCGTGGCGTCGGTCGTGGGTCACCAGTGGCGCCAGCAGGGCGGTGAGTTCGGCGCGGACCTCCGCGCCGATCGTATGGGCGGCGGCATCGGCGAGTAGTTCCCGGCCGGTGAACACGCGTCGGGCGGGAGCGTCGCGACGCAGCGTGTCCGCCAGGGCGATCCGTTCACCGCACCGGCGAAGCGAGACGGTCAGCGCGCTCGACAGACCGGCACCGGGGGCGGAGTCGTCGAAGCCGGTGGCTTCCCCGACGACGAACGTGGAGCGTGTCGCGGCACTGCCGGCCTTTTCGAGTGCCCGCGCCGTCTGGCCCACCGGGTCCGGCGCCGAAGGCACCACGATGAGGCCGTACACCGTCGCATCGACCGTCGCCTGCACCAGGCCACCCAGCGCGCCACCAGTCCGCGCGAGCGCGGACTCGGCCATCCGCGGATCGGGTGCTTCGGCGGCCACCGGCACCACCAGAGATGAATCCCGAACACCCACACCGGAACTGACCAGACGAGCGAGCAGATCCGCGCGACGGATGGGGCGGCCGTCGACGATTTCCTCGACCAACCGGGCCCCAACGGCCGAACCGCGAGTGCCGGCTCGTGTGAGCGCCGCGGCGAGCGGGCCGGCGGCCAGGTCGAGCAGCGCCTCAGCCCGACTGCCGGACCTGTGGCTGCCACCGGCCACCAATCGGCCGATCTCCCGGCCCCGCACGGTGATCGTGACCGACGCCGGGGCGCCATCGACGATCCGCCAGGCCGCCCGATCGTCGTCGACACCATGGGCAGCGAGCAGTGCCCCCTGCGATCCGATCAACACGATGGGGGAGCCGATCGCGTCGGCGAGGTGTCCGAGCATCCCGGCCACCCCGCCGGATGAGGTCAACTCGGCGTGCAGGGCTGCGTCGAGTCGGGTGCGCAACCGCAGGTCGTCGACCTCCGCCGAGACGATCGCCGTGTTCGCTCGTCGGCACACCTCGATGAATGGCTGCACTCGACGGAGTTCGATGATCGGCAGGCGGCACGCCGAGCCCTCGCGGACCATCTCGTCGGGGATCGCGTCGAAGGTACGCCCGATCTCGAAGGCGAGACCGGCCACACCGCGCTCCGCGAGATCACGGACGTAGTGTCTGCGGGTGCCGGCGTCGAGACCGGCGAGGCCCAGGCCGGTGGTGAGCAGCAATTCGCCACCGGAGAGCAGCGGACCGATCTCGAAGATCTCACTGGAATGCACCCAGCCCACCGGCCGATCGAGGCGATCGTGTGCGGTCAGAACATGCGGATCGGCGCCGTCGAGATGATGCTCGAGAACATCTCGCAGACACAACGACACCGGAGAGGCAGCCACCACCGGAATGACGATATGCCCGTAGCCGCGGCAGTGCAGGGCGACGAAGTGTCGGTTGTCTGCGAGCCGAACCGGCGGCAGGCTCGGAGCATGGACATCCGCACCGACCCGTTTGCCGATCTGGATCCGATGGCTCTGCTCGACACCGCCTTCCGGCAAGCACAACTGGGCTTGGCCGAAGGGGGCATCCCGATCGGTGCCGCTCTGTTCCGGGCGGACGGAACACTGCTCGGCGAGGGGCGCAATCGACGGATCCAGCACGACGACCCGTCCGTGCACGGCGAGACCGACGCCTTTCGGGCGGCGGGTCGACAACGTGACTACTCGTCGACGGTGATGGTGACCACGCTCGCGCCCTGCTGGTACTGCAGCGGTTTGATCCGTCAGTTCGGGATCGGCGCCGTGATCATCGGCGAGAACCGGACGTTCAGTGGTGGACAGGACTGGCTGGCGGATCTCGGCGTCGCGGTGACCATCGTCGACGACAGCAGGTGTGTGGCGATGATGACCGATTTCATCGCCGCCCACCCCGCGGTGTGGAACGAGGACATCGGCGTGGCCGACACCCCGATCGTGAAGTCGGCAGGAGGCCGGGCATGAGTGACGGTCCCATCCTCACCGTCGATCTCGATGATTGGCGGGCCGGCGGTGCCGCGGCCGACCGGGTGTGCGCCGCCGTCGACGAATCGCTGCAGCAGGCGGGCTTTCTGCTGGTACGCGGGCACGGCATCGATCCCGCTCTGCCCACTTCGCTGCGGGCGGCCGCTCGCAGCTTCTTCGCCATGTCTACCGAGGTCAAGGGACAGTACGCCGTGACGGTGGGCGGGCGTGGCTGGATCGGCCCCGGGATGGAGGCCAACGGCTACGCCGAGGGCACCGACACACCGCCGGATCTCAAGGAGACCTACAACTGCGGCGCCCAGACGCCGGTCGGCATACCCGGGGTCGACGACTACTGGTTCGCCCCCGACGTCTGGCCGGCCGAGACGCCGGATCTGCGCGGCTTGTTCACCGACTGGACCGGCCAGGTCAAGCAACTCTGCGACGACCTGCTCGCCCTGATGGCGGCAGCTCTCGGTTTCGGTCCGGGCGCCAATCCGTTTCACGGGCTCGCCGGCAATGCCACGTGGACGTCGAACATCAACCACTATCCGGCGGCGAGGGTGGTGGGACCGCCGGAGCCGGGGCAGTTCCGGATCGGCCCGCACACCGACTTCGGCACCGTGACCGTGTTGGATCGCGAACCCGGCGCCGGTGGGTTGCAGGTGTACAGCGACGAGGGCGGATGGGCCGACGCCCCCTTCGATCCCGAGGCGCTCACCATCAACATCGGCGACCTGCTCGAATACTGGTCCGGTGGGCGCTGGCCCGCCGGACGCCATCGTGTGCTGCCGCCGCATCCCGACGCGCCCGACGAGGATCTCGTGTCGCTGATCTTCTTCTACGAACTGAACCACGATGCGGTGGTCACGCCCATCTCGCCGCCACTGGGCAGGCGTCGCGGACTACCGCCGGTGGTCTCCGGCGACTTCATCCGTGAACGCCTCGACGCCATCACCGTGGGGTGACGTTCGGGTCGTAGCGGGAGCTGCGGATACAGGCTTTCCGGTGAGCGTAAACGGCTCCGCCGGTCACCGACCGACGGAGCCGCCCCGTTCCCCGGGGTATCAGGGCACGAGTCCGCCGAACCCGCCGCCGCCGAACGGAATCCGAGGCTGATTCGACTGTCCGCCGGACTCGGGAATGGTGGTCTCCTGCTTGTCCACCGCGCTGCCGAGCTTCACCTGCACGGTCCGCGCGTCACTGCCGGAACCCACGGTGACCGAGACGGTCTCGCCGGGGGTGTGAGTCAGGATCTGCGCCATCAGGTCGGCGTAGTTGCTGATGGGCGTGTCGCCTATCTTGGTGATGACGTCACCCTGCTTGATGCCCGCTTGATCGGCCGCACCACCGGACTGCACCGACGAGATCTGCGCGCCCTCGGCCGCGCTGTCGGTCGCGGTGAGTGAACCGGACACGCCGAGTACGGGTTTGGTCGCCTGGCCGTCCTGGAGCAGTTCGTTGCCGATCCGCTTGGCGGTGTTGACCGGGATTGCGAAACCGAGGCCGTAGGCCTGCACGCCGCCGCTGGCCGCCTGCCCGGTGTCGACCGCTGAGTTCACGCCGACGACCTGGCCCTTCAGATTCACCAGTGGCCCACCGGAATTGCCGGGGTTGATCGGTGTGTCGGTCTGCAGGCCGTTGTACACGGTCACACCCGAACCACTTTCGTCGGCGGCGGTCACCGTGCGCGACAACGCGCTGACGATTCCCGAGGTGACCGTGTTGGAGAGGTTCTCCGGACTGCCGACTGCGACGACCTGCTCGCCGACCTGCAGCCCGTCGGAGTCACCGAGCGCAGCCGGTGTGAGCCCGGATGCGCCGTCGAGTTTGATGACCGCGAGATCGTAGGAGGGCGAAGTGCCGGTCACCTCGGCCCCGTAGGTCTTCCCGTCGCTGGTGGTGACCTGGATCGTGCTCCCGTTGCCGGCCATGGCGACCACGTGGTTGTTGGTCAGCACATAGCCGTCGGGGGACAACACGACGCCGCTGCCGACGGCCGAGCCCTGCGCGCCGGCCACCTTGATGTCGGCAGTCGACTTCGAGGCGATCTGGGCGGCGTAGGTGACCGAACCGGGCTTGACGTCGGCGGCGTTGTTCGCGGTGTCCGGCGCAGAACTGAGCACCGGCACCGACCCGGAGCCGTCGTTGTTCAGCAGCGCGCTGCCTCCGACGCCCACTACGCCACCGAGCAGGCCGGCGAGCAGTGCGGTCACGACGATCGGCTTGGTGACGCCGGAACGGGGACGATTCGGCGCACTGGCCGGTTGCGTCACTGCCACGTGCGGAGGTGCGCCGTGTGTCATCGGATAGGTGCTCGACATCGGGTCGTGCGCCCAAGGCTGGTGGTGGCCGGGCGGATACGGCTGCTGTTGTGCGGCAAAGGGAGTGGTCACCGGTTCGGTGAGGTGTTCGGTGTCGGGGGCGGAGTCGGCAGCGCCGTGCTCGCGGTGTCCGTCACCCGAATCGGCGGGAGGAGTTTGGTTCACGAGCCCACGATGCCTGCCCAGGATGAGAGGATCTCAAGAATCGGGCTGCGGATTCGCTGGCAATTCGCTGGCCGAAATCTCAGGTAAATCGGAGATTCTCGGCTGCTGTGTGGCGCGGGCCGGGTGACCTCACCGAAGAACGAATGCCACCGCCCGCTCCACGACGGCGTCGAGATCCTCGCCGAGGTTGCCCGCCAGCCATTGCTGGGCGAGTTCGGCCATCGCCCCGGTGAACATGGTGGCACCGGTGTGCAGGCTGAGGGGATCGCGCGCCGAGCGCGACGACGCTGTCTCGGCGACAACCAGTTCGGTGAGCAGGTCCTGGGTGGCCGTGCGCCGTGCGGACAGGACCGGGTGGGCGCGCCCCTCGGTGAACAGGATCCGGCCGCATCGGGGGTCGTCGGAACCGAACCCGAGGACAGCCCGGATCCCGGCGGCCGTGCGTGATCGTACCGATGTGTCAGTCGCCGACATAGCCTCTTCCACGCGGGTGGCGAGCCGTCCGGCGATCATGTCGTAGGCCGCGCCCAGTAGTTCGTCGGTGTCGGAGAAACTCTCGTAGAAGTAGCGGGTATTGAGGCCGCACGCGCGACAGACCGAGCGCACCGACAGTCCGGCGGCGCCCTCGGCGCCGAACACCTCGAAGGCCGCGTCGATCAACAACGCACGGCGCTCGATCCGGCGGTCGGTCAGCGGCACTCCTGCCCAACGGGTTGGTGTCGACATCGCATCAGCCTACGTCGCGCCCGATCCTCGTCCCAACGAAGTCTGGTCACGACTGTCACCAGAAAGTAGGGTGGAGCGCAACGGTCCACCGCCGACTACCGGAAGGACGTGCGATGTCGCCGACGCTCACCGCCCCCTCGATCCCGAATGCCCTATCCATCCCGAATGCCCTATTTATCCCGAATGCACTGCCCATCCCGAAAGGGCTGTCGTTAACCAATCTGGCGCCCTTCCCGCTGCCGCATCAGCTGATGGGGCTGTGGCTCAACGGCCGCTTCGACGAGATGGTCCGCGCGAAGTTCTTTCGCGGCATGCAGTTCGACGAACCGCACGGCGATCCGGGGTGGTTCGGACCCGACAGTGCCACCTGGTACGTCCACCAGCACACGCCGGCGCTGATCTTCGGTTTGCAGTGCGCCTCCTATCTCGAGCGCCTCGATCCGAGCATCTTCTGGATGGGAGTGCATCATTCGCGCCTCGTGCAGAAGGCCGACGACGGCGAACCCACCGGACGGATCGATCCCGCCGGAGCGGCAGTGCGGCTCGGTCATTCGGTCGCGTTCTTCATCGGCACCGCCTACGGGTCGACCGAGACGGCCGAACGCCTCGCCCGGACGGTGCGGGCGATGCACCACACGATCAAGGGAACCCGCCCCGACGGTCTGGCCTACGACGCCGACGATCCGGACTGGCTGCGGTGGAACTACGCCACCGTGGTGTGGGGAATCGCCACCGCGCACGAGATCTATCATCCGCGGCCGTTGCGGGGCGCCGAACTCGACCGCTATTACGGCGAGTTCGTCCGCGTCGGGCATGCCTTGGGTGGCGTCGACCTGCCCACCACGAAGGCCGACACGCTCGCCTGTCTGGAGGAGTACCTACCGAGGCTGGCGCTCACCCATGGAAACGCCGTGGCCACCGGCGTGAATCTGACCAATCAAGCACAGGCCGCGGTGGACTGGGCGATCCGTGACACCATGCCGCAGTGGGCGGCGCAATTGGTGCTGCACCAACCGCCCAACCCCATCGAGCGCCGCGCGCGGCGCAGCGTCGTGTGGAGTGCACTGAACGGTCTGCAGGCGACCATGGGTGACCTGCCCGAGTACACCGCGGCGCGGGCACGGGTCGCCCACGGGGTCACCGTGGCGCACACCGAGTCGACGTACGTACCCGGCAGCGACCCGGAACTCGGCCGCGCGGAGGTCGAGGCCGCACTCTGATGCGGCGACGGCCTGCGTCGGTCGGACCGTTCGGCCCGCAGATCTACTTCGCCACCGCGATTTCCTCGCCGAGCGCGAACCCGGCTGTCATCGGTAGCTGATCGCCGCTCCAGAATCGGCCCGGATCGAACCACCGGGAATCCTTGTCGGCGTCGAGCAGGCCCATGTCGGTGTAGGTGATCGCGACCACCTCGGCGCAATACGCCGACTCGAGCCCGGTGTCGTGCGCGTGTCGTCGTGCCCGGCGCTCACGTGCCCGGCGGTCGAGGTACGGGATGCCGCGGACCACGTCGACGCTGTTGGGCATTCGGCCCCGAAACCATCGGCCGGCCAGCCGCGCCGTCGCCGGGAAGGGTGTCCCGTCCAGGCGGGCGATCGTGGTGAGCAGGCTGTCCTCCTGTGCGCGGGTGATGTCCGGGCTGAGCTGGCGCAGCCAACAATCCTGGTCGTAGCGATCCATCCACTGCCGGACGGCGTCATGCGCATCGTGCAGCTGGACTCCGCGATGGTGACGGCCGGTCCACACATCGGTCAGCCGGTCGCCGAGCTCGGCATGCCACAGCAACGGGGGCAGATCGTCGATCGCGACGGTCATCGCCACATGATTGACCGGCGCATTGGTGAGGGTCCGGATGGCCCGATCCGGCCCGGATCGGCCGCGGAACAGCCAGATATCGCCGGTGCGGGTCACATCCAGAGCCCGTTCGAGTTCGATGCCGGTGCCGCCGAGTTCCTCGCCTGTGCGCACGAGAGCAGCCTAGGGCAGCAACTATCCTCGAGCCATGCGCAACGCGTGGAAGTGGTTGGGACTCGCCGGTGCGGTCGGAGTGGCGGCCGGTGGAGTGGTGGTGGCCCGGGATCAACGACAGCGCAACGCCTACAGTGCCGACGACGTTCGCGAACGCCTGCATCGGCGGCACGGCCAGGCCCACGCGCCCGCCGATGATGCCGGCGGCGACCAACGGTGAGAGGTCTGCCGCCACTCGACGCCCCGGTGGAGCCGGTGACCGCACTGCGCCGAATCGCCTGGCTGCTCGAACGGGACCGGCAGAGTACCTATCGGGTGGAGGCATTCCGCCGCGCGGCGCGCGCGGCACACGAGGTCGGGCGAGACGAACTGCAGCGCCGTGCGGCGGCAGGAACCCTCACCGACATCGGTGGGATCGGTACGCGGACGGCGGCGGTGATTGCCGAGGCGGTGGCCGGTGGGTTACCCGAGTATCTGCGGCGGCTGCAGGACGCGGCGCCGGCGTCGTTGGCCGACGGCGGGCATGCGCTCTACGCGCGATTGCGCGGCGACCTGCATACCCACACCGATTGGAGCGACGGCGGCGCACCGTTGACCGAGATGGCTTCCGCAGCCGCAACCCTGGGGTTGGAGTGGCTGGCGATCACCGACCATTCGCCGCGGCTGACGGTCGCCAACGGACTCAGCGTGGCACGGTTGCGTGCCCAACTCGATGAGATCGACGCATACAACGACCAGTCCGACAGCGAGCTGCGCCTGCTGGCCGGTATCGAGGTCGACATCCTCGACGACGGCACACTCGATCAGACCACCGAGATGCTCGACCGACTCGACATCGTCACGGCATCGGTGCACTCCAAGCTGCGCATGGACGCGGCACCGATGACGCGTCGCCTGGTGACCGCGGTGAGCGATCCGCGCTGCAATGTGCTCGGCCATTGCACGGGCCGGCGGGTCGGGACCGGCCGGGGTGCCCGACCACCGTCGACATTCGACGCGCGAGAGGTGTTCGCAGCGTGCGCCGAGCACGGTACGGCCGTCGAGATCAACTCACGTCCCGAACGCGTCGATCCACCCGATGATCTCATCGAACTCGCGCGAGACATGGGCTGCCTGTTCGCGATCGACTCCGATGCCCATGCACCTGGTCAACTCGATTTCACCGCGCTGGGGGCGCATCGTGCGGTACAGCGGGGGATCGAGGCCGAACGCATCGTCACCACCTGGCCGGCAGACCGGGTGATCGAGTGGGCCGCGGCCCGCACCTGAGGTGCGGACCACGGCTCTTCCGGGCCGGCTCACGTGACCGGCTCACTTCACTTCCGAGCGCAGGACGCGGATCACTCCTAGCGTCAACGGGATGGCGATCCACACCATGGCGGACACGATCAGCCGCGCCCACTCGCCGCCGGTGGCCCAGTCGCCCGACTGGAACGGTGCGTTGGTCGACCCGGGGTCGAGCCACTGGCCCACGTTGTCGCCGAACCACGGCACGAGCTCGGTGAGCAGCATCAACGCGGTCGGCAGTGCGAAGTAGGCGACGATCGCGCCCGGCGTGTTCAGGATCAGCGCCGCGAAGCCGAATCCCAGGAGAAGGCCGAACATCTGGAGTACGAACGAGTTCAGCCCGGCGGCGGTGAACGACCACGCCCCGGCCGGATCGGTGTAGGCGATGTCGGCGACGATGTTGGCCAGCGCACCCAACCGTTGCCTTCTGGTGAGCAAACGTGAGCATTGCTGCTGTGTCTGCGGTGTCATCAGGCAGCCTCGCCTTGCGGTGAGGCGGTCCCCGTCTGACCAACACTGGTGGTGTTGTGCGGGG
>NZ_JAKGCU010000043.1 GCF_021556435.1 Gordonia tangerina | reverse complement strand
TACAACCACCAGCGCCGGCACAGCACGATCGGGATGGTGAGTCCGGTCGACTACGAGAACGCCGCACTGACCGAGCCCGAAGCCGCATAGAGGAGTCCTCCACGATTCCGGGGGAACCACATTCGGCACCGCGATGGCCGAAGCCGGTGTCGATCTGGCGGTGATGCAAGCGCTGCTCGGCCACGCTCACGTCGATACCACAGCCCGCTATATCCATTTGACCCCGACACATGTCAAAGCAGAGTTCGATGCAGCACGCACACGACTTCGCACCCAGACCTGAGACACCGGCAGAGGTCCAGGCCGCCTACCTCGCCCATCTGCGGCGGCGTGGCCGCGGCAACCCGGCCTACACGCAGGCGGCACGCTCATTCCTCAACCGCTGGCCCACCGTCGCCGACTGGGCCGCCGAACCTCTCGACAAACGCCTGGCCGCGAACTGCTCCACCCGCCCGTTCATCACGTTTCTGATGGTCAGCGGCCGACTTGCACCCGGATACGACTACCTCGTGTACCGCAAGCTCAGCAGCATCTGGCTGGAACTGGCAGTCAGTCCACTCAACGCTGATCTTCAGCGCTTTGTCAGTACGGCAAAGGAATTGGGGTTCACCGACCGGGTGGCATCGGCGATCGCCTCACAGATCATCGCGCGGTTGCTCATCCAGACCCAGCGCCCGTTGACCGGCCTGTGCGAGGACGACCTCGCCGACCTCCTGCAGGCGTGCAGACTGCGCGAAGAACACACCGGGCGCGGCGCGAAGCACTACCGCAGTACCCTGCACAGTGCGCGGCAGATCCTGTTCCATCTGGGCATCCTCGATTCCGAGGCGCCACCGGCGACGACCGCGCACAGCCTCGAGGATCGGATGGCCGATGTGCCGGCAGCGCTGCGCCCGGCATTCGTGGGCTACCTCAACCGCAAGTACGCCACCTGTGCACCGAAAACCGTCAGCAGCATCGCGACCCGGCTCGCGCATTTCGGTCGCTTCCTGGCTGTCACCGACCCCGAGTTGACCTCGCTGGCCCACCTCGACCGCCGACGCCATGTCGAACCGTACCTGGCGTCGTTGCCCACCGCCGTCAACAGTGTCACCGGTGCACCCATCACCGTGGCCGATCGGATCAGACGCGTGCACGCGGTCGGTCATTTCCTGGCCGAGATCACCGAGTGGGGATGGGACGACGCGCCAGCGCGCAAACTGATCTTCCGTGGCGACCTGCCTCGCCCGCAACGGTTTCTGCCGCGCTACCTACCCGTAAATTCCGATCGCAGGCTTGCTGCAGCGCTGGCAGATTCGCCGTATCATCTGGCCGCGGACGCCCTGCTGTTGCAGCGGGCGTGTGGGTTGCGAATCGGGGAACTCCTCGACCTCGAACTCGACTGCATCCATGAGATCCCGGGGCAAGGGTCATGGCTGAAAGTGCCACTGGGCAAACTGGATTCCGAACGCATGGTGCCCATCGACGACGACGTCCTCACTCTCGTCGACCGCATCACCACCACCCGCACTCACGGCCGGCCGTTACGTCACCCCCGCACCGGTGCTCCAGCCGACTTCCTGTTCACCCACCACGGAAAACGTCTTTCACAGAACGCGTTACGCGCCGAACTCAACCGGGCAGCCGCGGCCGCCGGGCTCGACCACATCACCCCGCACCAACTGCGCCACACCTATGCCACCGCCCTGGTCAACGCCGGGGTTTCCCTGCAAGCGCTTATGGCGCTGCTCGGACACGTCTCCACCCAAATGAGTCTGCGCTACGCGCACCTGTTCGACTCCACCGTCCGCACCGAATACGAGCGAGCCCTCGACCTCGCCAAGAGCCAGATCGGCACACTCGCCGTCGACCGGCCTCAACTCCCGATCACCGATATCACCGGATCCGACTGGAAACATGCTCCGGCCATCAAGTCGCGCCTGGCCGGCGGCTACTGCCTGCGGGCACCCGCCCAGGGAACCTGCCCGTATGCCAACATCTGTGAACATTGTCCCAGCTTCCACACCGACGCCACCCATCTCGGAGTCCTTGCTGCGCAACGCATTGATGCTCAACAGCTCGCCGAGGATGCCGAGTCGCGTGGCTGGATCGACGAGGCGCGCCGCCACCAGCAACTCGTCACCCGCCTCGATACTCTCATCGCCAGCACCACCGAGACTGCATGAGCAGCAAAGCCCTAGTCGAGGTTGAACGAACCTGCGCCGAGCTCGCCGCCGCAGGCCAACCGATCACATTCACCGCAGTCGCTGCCCGCACCAAGATCGGTCGTGCGACCCTATACCGCAACACCGAAATACGCGCCATCATCGATGAACACCGCACTCGACAGACCGACGCCCGCACACTCACCGGCCTCGCTACCGAAGTTGCGCACCTGCGAACGATCGTCGAGAGCCTCGCCGACACCGTCGCCCAGCACGACGAACAACTGCGTCGGCAACGCCGCAAACCGGATCGACAATGAACCATCCGGCCGATCGTTGCCGCAGGCTCGACCACTATTAGCCAGTCAATGTTTCGACAACGCCGCCGCGGAGGCATTCTTTTCCTCGTTGGAGTGGGAAGTGTTGTCACGCAACGATTTCCATACTATCATGGAGGCGCAGGCCGTCGTGTTGGACTGGTGTTACGGGTTCTACAACCACCAGCGCCGGCACAGCACGATCGGGATGGTGAGTCCTGTCGACTACGAGAACGCCGCGCTGACCGAACCTGAAGCCGCATAGAGGAGTCCTCCACGATTCCGGGGGAACCACACTGATGAACACCAGCAAACAGTGCGGGGGAGCTCTTGGGCTGGCTGCACTCGGCCTGGTCGCCGGCTCCTATACCGACTACCGGCCGGCATTTCTGGCCATGGCAGCCTGCATGGGTGTCGTCGCCGCGGGAGCCGCAGTCGCCCTGAGGCCCCCGATACCACGCGCGGACGCCGCAGCGGGCACCGTGGACCGGTAGCCCGAGACCTGGAAAGGGACACCCATGCCAGCACGCGTCGACCACGATCAACGCCGCCGCACCATCATCGACGGTCTCCTCGACGTTGCTGCCCGTGACGGCCTGCACGCAGTCACCCTGCGCGCGGTCGCCGAAGCCGCCGGAGTGTCACTTCGCCTCGTGCAGTACTACTTCGACGACAAGAACGCGCTATTGCACGCGGGGCTGCACCACCTCGAGGCCATGAGCAATGAGCGCTGGGAGGAACGCATCGTCAGCCTCGGACCGACCGCGACGACACGCGAGATCCTTGAAACCTACTTCGACGAAGCACTGCCCACCGACGCCCGGAGCCGCCGGTTCCACATCGTGTTCACCGCCTACGCCACGCTGGCAATCACCGACCCATCACTGGCCCGCACCCCGTTCGTTGAGGGCCCGCGCCGCCTTCAGGCCACTGTCGCCGACCTGCTGAAGACAGCGTGCTCCGCCGGCGAAATAGACTCGGACATCAGCCCGGAGCGAGAAGCACAACGCCTCATCGCCTTCGAACACGGACTCGGCACCGGCATTCTGATCGGCCTGCACACAGTCGAGTCGGCGCACGGACTCTTCCGCTATCACCTCGACCAGCTGTTCACAATGAACACGTGACCGAGTGAACATCAGCCCTGGTTGGCCTTGGCCCTTTGGGCATCTTCGGACGCATTGGCATCTGCCGACCAGTACGGCCAGTCCGCAACCACCCTTCGTCAGGCCGCGTCAAGCGTAGTGATCGATCCGGCGGTGTAGCGAAGACTGTTGTGCTCCAGCGCGGTTCCGATTCTCGCCAACAGCTCGACACACGGCCAGAGCGGCCCTGGCACATCGGCACCACGGACTGTGGTGACGTCGAAACACGTCACCTCGGTCAAGGTGGACGACCGCCAACCGTCACCGCGCAGCCACTGCAGATCACGGCTTCGCGTGAGGGGAGCCAGCATCAGTCGGCGCGGACCGTCGTTCGTAACCGCCTGGGACACACCACCGTGCTCGGTTGGCTTCGTCCACCACAGCACGCCGTCGACGTCGACCTCGGGCATCGTCGGTCCGCCGGGAAGGCTCTCGCGAGCGCGGATCGGGGACTTGCTGAAGACGAACAGCCCAGACTCGCCTATGCCCGTCAGGCTTCGCGCGTCTCCTGCCGAAACCTCGATCGACGCGAGCGCGTCATTGACCGCTTCGGGCACCCAAACCGGCGTCAGGCTCTGCAGCACCTCGACCGCTGTGGTCGAGTGCATCAGGTTTCCGCCGAGCATGCGACAGAGGTAGTCGTTGTCGAGTTGCTGCGCTGCGACTTCGTCGAAATCGGCATCACCTGGACCCCGCCCGGCGTCGGTAAGCGCGTCCAGCTCAGCTTCGTATGCGCTGTCGCGCGCACCGACCATGTCCAGGTACGCCGTCCATTCGACAGACAGATCGCGATACGCCTGGGCCAGCTCCCGATGTATTCGCGGCAGACCGATGGACAACCACGGACGTGCGCGATTTCCCTTGCGCCTGCCGTGCGTGCGGCCTCGTCGGCCTGGTCTCGGTGTGCGGTGTTTGCTCGACATGCGGGCAACAGTAGGGCCATTGGGCACTCGGACCGTCGTTCGTATCCACAGGCCTGTCGCTTGTCCACAGCGGCCGCGCAACGTCACACAAGACGCGTGAAGCGTATGGGCTGTTCCTCAGCTCACGGCAGCGCGCAAACGGGGCAGTTGCCGCAGCGCGTTGATGCGTTCGATCTCGTAGCGTTGGCCGGCGTTGAAGACATCGCTCAATCCACGAGCGGGGTCGCCGCTCCCCTCGAGGAACACGGTTTGGCTGAAGGGCCAGTCGGAGCCGAAGACGATATGAGAACGCGGTGCGACCGCCAGCACCGACCGCATTGCAGCTTCGGACGCACTCAGCGCGGTGTCGAAGTAGAACGTGCGGATCATTTGTTGGACGTCGAGTGCCGAGGGACGCGGAACGCCGGCTGGCCAATGGGTGCCGACGGGTGTTTCGGCAAGGACACCGATGCGCCATGACAGGAATGGCAGCGTCCCGCCGGCGTGGGAGAGTTGAAACCGGATGCCGGGGTAGCGGCGCAGAGTGCCGCCGGCGAGCATCAGGGTCGCTGCGCGGGTTGTGTCGAAAGTGAACTCTTCGAGGAAGTCCGGAAGTGGGAGTGAGGGTTTGGCGTTGTCGGGGATGGCGGCGGGGTGGACGAACACGAACGCCTTTCGGCGGTTGAGTGCCGCCATGAGCGGCTCGAATCGCGGATCGCCGAGATAGACGCCGTCGTACGCGGACAACAACACCACGCCATCGAGGTGGAGGGTGTCGAGCGCGTATTCGAGTTCGGCGATCGAGGCCGCGACGTCGGGCATGGGCAGCACGGCAAATGCGCCGAAGCGGGTGCGATGGGTTCGGAAGAGTCGGGCGGCGTAGGCGTTGCAGTAGCGGGCAAGATCGCGGGCTTCCTTGCCACGCAGAAAGGACACGCCCGGGTCGGACACCGACAGTGCCTGGGATTGAATGCCCCATCGGTCCATGAAGTCGATCGCTGATTCCGGCGACCATTGTGGGGTGGGGTAGCCGCCGATGGTGAAGTGCCCATGCTCGAGCAGTGCGACACGGTACTCCGGTGGGAGGAAATGGGCGTGGAGGTCGATCCGGTAGCGCCCCGAAGGAGCAGGTGCAGCCACCGCTGGTGCAGCGCTGGTCGCAACCGCGGCTCCGGCAGCCACCGCGCCGGCACCGATGAGTAGTGATCGACGACTCACGGCGGACGGGGCCTCAATGTCACTGGGCGAGGACGGATTCGGGGTGGTGGTCATCGGCTATGGGCCTTTCGGGGAATGAACTGGTGACTACGTCGAGATCGACGATCTCGGCTGGACTCGGATATCAGGTGGGCCAGGTGTGACTCACCGGTTATCGGTGACGTCGCTGTCGGGTTGTTGTCGAGGAGCTTTGAGCGCGCATCCGAGCGCGGCGACGAACAGTACGACCGCAACCGAGATCATCGACGCCGACATACCGTCGATGAATGCGCCGCGAACCGCGGCACCGAGTTGCGCACCTGGTGGCCCGCCGAGTTGTTCCGCGGCGGCCAGACCCCCGGCGGCCGAGTCCCGGACTGCATCGGCAGCCTGGGCGGGAAGCGTGGTGAGGTCAGGCAGGTGGTTGCTGTAGTGGCTGGAGAACACCGAGCCCATGATCGCGATCCCGACAGCCGAACCGACCTCGCGCGTGGTGCAGTTCATGGCGGACGCGACGCCTTGATGGTCACGTGTGAGGGAACCGACGATGGCGCTGGTACCCGTGGAGCTGGCCACACCGATGCCGAGACCGGCCACGATCAGGCCGCCCAGAAACGGGGCGTACCCGGAGTCGACGTGCAGGCGTGAAATCCAGAGCAGGCCCACCGCAATGAGCGCCAGCCCGGCGGCCATCACATACTTCAGGCCCACCCACGACACCAGGCGCGGAGTGACTGTGGCAGTCGGCATCACCACTGCTGCCACGGGGATCAATGCGATCGCCGCCAGCAGCGGGCTGTAGTCGAGGATGAGTTGCAGGTACTGCAACCCCACGAAGAAGAACCCGAAGATTGCCATGAACTGGGTCAGCACCACGATCGCGCCCGCTCGGAATCCGGAGAGCCCGAACAACTGGGGGTCGAGCAGAGGGTGTTGGGTGCGCGTTCCTTGGACGGCGTAGACGACGAAACCGAGAACGCAGACTCCCGCACAGATGAGGACAGGGAGAGTCGTCCAGCCGCGGTCGTTGCCTTCGATGATCGCGAAGACCAGCGTGCCGATTGCGATAGATGTTGCGAGCGCACCGATCACATCGAATCTCTGCGGGTCGCGATCACGGGTGTTCGGCGCCAGGGCTGCGGCGGCGACCGCGGCCACCACGCCGACGACGGCGCTCGTGATGAAGATCGATTCCCATCCCCAGCGTTCGAGCAGACTTCCGGCGACGAGCATGCCGATGATCGCTCCGGCCGCAGCGAATCCCGACCAGATCGCCACGCCTCTGCTGCGCTGCTCGGGTGGGAAGGTCGCAGTGATCGTCGACAATGTGCCGGGCATGATCATCGCTGCGCCCACGCCCATCACGACTCGTGCAGCGATGAGGGTGCTCGTTGTGTCGGCGTAAGCGGCTGCCAGCGAAGCGCCACCGAACACGATCGCCCCGACGATGAGCACTGATCGCCTGCCGATCCGGTCGCCGACGGCTCCGAGTGGGAGAACCAGGGCCGCGAGCGCAACGGTGTAGCCGTCGGCGATCCAGGTCAGTGCTGTGTTGTCCGCCCCGAGACTGATCGCCAGGTCGGGGAGCGCGAGGTTGAGCGCGGACACCGAGGCGACGACAAGGATGAGCGCCAGGCACATGGCGACGAGCACTCCACGGTGTCCCCACCGGCCCGTCGGCAGATCGGCACCGGGGGAGAAGGACGTCTCAGACATCGGCCGTCGCGTCATCGTCGACCGCAGGGGTCTGCGATTGATCATGGGCAAGCAGATCCAGCGCGATGTCGACGAGCATGTCTTCCTGACCACCGACCATGCCGCGGCGGCCCGCTTCCACCAGCACGCTGCGTGCGTCGATGTCGTAGCGTTCGGCGATGGTCTCGGCGTGGCGCAAGAAGCTGGAATACACCCCCGCGTAGCCCAGGGTCAGGGTTTCGCGATCGACGCGTACGGGACGATCCTGCAATGGACGGACGATGTCGTCGGCGGCGTCCTCGAGCGCATCGAGATCGCAGGGGTGGTCGATACCGAGACGCGAGGCGGCTGCCACGAACACCTCCAGCGGGGCGTTACCTGCGCCGGCGCCCATACCGGCCAGCGACGCGTCGACACGGGTCGCGCCATGTTCGACCGCCACCAGCGAGTTGGCCACACCCAGTGAGAGGTTGTGGTGGGCGTGGATGCCGATCTCGGTGTCGCCGTGCAGAACTCCGCGCAAGGCGTCGCAGCGCTCGGCGATGTCTCGCATGGTCATCGCACCGCCCGAATCGACGACGTACACGCAGGTCGCGCCGTAGGACTCCATCAAGACCGCTTGACGGGCCAACTCCTGAGGGGTGGCCATATGACTCATCATCAGAAGCCGACGGTGTCCATGTCGAGTTCGCGGGCAGCCGCGATGTGTTGGGCGGAGATGTCCGCTTCGGTGCAGTGTGTCGCTACACGCACTGTCCGGGCGCCGGCGCGGTAAGCGTCTTTGAGGTGGTGCACGGTGCCGCTCCCGGGTAGCAGCAGCGTCGCCACGGTGGCGTGCTCGACCGCGCCGGCCACGGCTTCGATCCATTCCAGATCGGTGTGGGCGCCGAAGCCGTAGATACAGCTCGAACCGGCAAGTCCATCGCCGTGCGCGACCTCGATCGAATTCACTCCCGCTGTGTCGAGTGCAGTCGCGATGGCAACCGCTTGCTCGGTCGTGTACTGGTGCCGGATCGCGTGCATTCCGTCTCGCAGCGTGACATCGCTGACGTACACCGTGGTCATGATGTGACTCCTGTGGCCTGGGTGGCGTGAACGGCGATGCGCGCAGCGGTGGCTTTGGCGGCCGAGGTCATGGTGTCGAGATTGCCGGCGTAGGCCGGCAAATAGTGTGCTGCGCCGGTCACTTCGAGCATCGTGGTGACCCGTGTACCGCTGAACTTGCCGGTCTCGGGGATGTGGAGCGGGTTGTCCGCGCTGAACGTCTCGAACTGCACGCGTTGCTTGAGTCGGTAGCCGGGCACATAGCCGTTGACCCGTTCGACCATCTCGGTGATCGACGCTTCGATGGCCGAGTGGTCGGTGTCGCCGTCGACCAGGCAGTACACGGTGTTGCGCATGAGGATAGGCGGGTCGGCCGGGTTGAGGATCATCACTGCCTTGCCGCGCTGCGCGCCCCCGACGTCGCGCAGCGCGGTGGCGGTGGTCTCGGTGAACTCATCGATGTTCGCGCGCGTTCCCGGCCCTGCCGATTTGGAAGAGATCGAGGAGATGATCTCGGCGTACGACACCGGAGCGACTGTGCCGACGGCGGCGACGATCGGGACGGTCGCCTGCCCGCCACAGGTCACCATGTTCAGGTTCGGCGCATCCAAGTGCTCATCGAGATTGACCACCGGCACGCAGAACGGACCGATCGACGCCGGCGTGAGGTCGAGCACCCGGACCTTGGTGGCCTCGAGTGTGCGCCAGTTGGCGCGGTGCGCACCGGCAGAGGTGGCGTCGAAAACCATCTGTACATCCGGGAATTCGTCCATGGCGAGCAGCCCGTCGATCCCCTCGGCGGTGGTGGCGACGCCCAAGCGCTCGGCACGCGCCAAGCCGTCGGAGTTCGGGTCGATCCCCACCATGGCGACCACCTCGAGGGGGCCGTCGCTGCGGAGGATCTTGATCATCAGATCGGTGCCGATGTTTCCCGAGCCGATGATGGCAACCGGGTAGCGCTGTGTTCTGGTCATCGGTGGCTCTTTCAGGTGAAGTCGATGGAGACGCGGCCCAGGCCGGACAAGTCTGCGGACGCTGTGTCACCGGCGTGGACGAACACGGCCGCGGTGATCGATCCGGACATGACGAACTCCCCGGCCTGCAGTCCGGTGTCGAACACGGCCAGGGCGTTCACCAGCCACGCCACTGCTTCGGCCGGGTGACCGAGAACCGCGGTGGCGACCCCCTGGTCGACCTGTTCATCATTGAGGTGCAGGGATGCGGTGATGTCGTCGAGGTCGGGTGCGTCGTTGATCGGCAGCCAGGGGCCGAGGACCACTGCGGCGGAACTGGCATTGTCGGCGACTGTGTCGCACAGGGTGATTCGCCATTCGGCGATCCGGCTGTCCACGATCTCGAGGGCAGCGGCGACCGCATCGGTCGCGTCGAGGACATCGGCGACGCTGACATCTGGCCCGCGCAGCGGACGGTTGAGCCGGAATGCGATCTCTGGCTCGACCCGTGGCGCGCACAGCGATGACAGCGGAATGGAGCCACCATCGGGGTGCACCATGGTGTCGAGGATGAATCCGTAGTCGGGTTCGTCGACTCCGAGCAACTGCTGCATCGGCGCGGACGTCAGACCGATCTTGCGGCCGACGAGTCGAGCGCCCTCGCCGAGCAGGCGAGTGAGATTGCGCTGTTGGATCGCATAGGCGCCGGCCACGTCGAGGTCGGGGATGCTGTCGCTCAACGGAGGGATCGGTGCACTGTCGACCAACGCGCTGTGCAACCTGTCCGCCCAGGTATCCAAGTCGGCGGTGGGTAGGGGAGAGCTCATGAGTCCTCGTCTCGGGTTGATTCGGCGAGCCGGAGAGCGGCATCGATGACCATGCGTCCGTGGAGATCGAACAGGGCAAGCAGATCCACTGAGTCACCGCCGATCTCCTTGGCGATGAAGAGACCGTCCGCGCCGGCCATGGCGTAGGTGGCGAGTTGATCGAGGGCCGCGGCATCGAGGTCCGGCGACATGTCCATCGCTGCTTCACGCAATTGGATCTGCGCTTGCGCACGCACCTGGAGATACATCTCGCGGGCGCGCGGTTCGACCGGTCGGCGTTCCAACGCGAGCATCAGCCCGAGCCGCAGAAAATCGGGTGACTCCAGCAGCGCCTTGGCCACCTGCATCGTCATCTCGGCGACCCGGTCACGGGGCGTCCCGTCGTCCGGCATGCTCCACGCCGACAACCATTGACCGAAACTGCGCTCGATCACGGCTGCAATGAGGTCGTCCTTGTCGGCGAAGTGCCAGTAAATCGAACTCGCGGGCAGCCCACACCGCTTGCTGACCAGGTTGATACTCGTTCCCTCGTATCCGCGTTCACTGGCGATTTCGGTTGCCGCATCGAGGATCTTGGCCCTCGACGCCTCGCCGTTGGCGCGGCGTCGCCGGGATGTGTCTGCCATTGGTCCACCCTTCTGGAATCGGACGAGAGCATCCACCGATTAATGGAGTGGTCACTACGGTAAGTGCTTGACGGCTCGAGGTCAAGGACTTACCGTAGTGATCACTACAGATCGTTTATCTGGCATCTCGCCCTGGCAGCGAGGTCTGGTTCGAGGAGATTTCTGTGTCCGACACTCCGCACTATGACGTCGCGATCATCGGCTATGGACCCACCGGGGTCACGGCGGCCAACCTCCTTGGTCAGCAAGGACTGAATGTGGTTGTTCTCGAACGTGATCCGGATATCTACGGTCGTGCCCGCGCGATATCGACAGACGAAGAGGTCATGCGTATCTGGCAGCAGGCCGGCCTGGCCGATCGCTTGCAGCAGGACATGCTTCCCGGCTGTGTCGTTGCTTTCGTCGACTCCGAGGGCAGGCCGTTCACGGAGGTCCAGCCGACGTCGCGAGGCGCCGGCCACCCGCCCCAGCAGTTCATCTACCAACCCGCCGTCGACAAGACCTTGCGGGCCGGGGTGGAGCGGTTTCCCAATGTCACCGTGCTGACCCGGCACGAGAGTCTCAAGGTGCTCACCGGCACCGAGCACGCCGAGATCCTGGCGGCCGATCTGGCCGACGACAGTTTCGTCCGGATCCACGCGTCGTACGTCATCGCCGCTGACGGCGGATCCTCGGCAACTCGGGGGCAACTGGGGATCGGATACCAGGGCAAGACGTACACCGAACGCTGGGTCGTCATCGACACGAAGGTGCTCTGCGATTGGGACGGCAGCTCACGACTGCGTTTTCACTGCGACCCGGCACGTCCCACAGTGGACTGTCCGACGCCGCTCGGTCATCACCGTTGGGAGTTCCCGGTCCGCGATGGCGAAGACGAGAACCACCTCGTCACCCACCAAGCCATCTGGTCCATCCTGCACAGCCAGGGAATCACCGAGGACAACGTCGAGATCCTGCGCGCGGTGGTGTACAGCCATCACGTGCGAGTGGCGGATCGTTGGCGAGTCGGCCGGGTGTTCCTCGCCGGCGACGCGGCGCACGCGATGCCTCCGTGGATCGGGCAGGGGATGGCGTCAGGTGTCCGCGACGCCGCCAACCTGTGCTGGAAACTCGCTGCGGTCATCGACGGAAGCCTCCCGGAGTCCGCGCTCGACAGCTACCAGCCCGAACGAGAACCTCACGTGCGCGAGACCACTGCACACGCTGTATTCGCCGGCAAGGTGATCACAGAACGTCGCCCCTGGGCGGCGATGTTGCGCAATCACGCATTTCGGATGGTCTCGAGGTTCTCCCCGTTCCCACGGTGGATGGTGGACACCAAGTGGATCCCGGATGCCCACTATGCCGATGGACTGTTCAGCGACCAGGCCCACCCGGCACGCGGATGGCAGATTCCACAGCCGTGGGTGCTCGACGAGCACGGATCACGCGTGCGCCTCGACCACGTGCTGACCGGTCGCTGGCGAGTACTCAGTCTCGACGGTCGCCACCACCCTGCGTGGCGCACCTGTGGCGTGGAACAGATCAGAGTGCTGCCGTCGGTGTCGGCTCCGGAACCGGGCGCCATCGTCGACACCGACGGCGCACTCCGCAGATGGTTCGGCAAGCACCACGCATCGACAGTGGTTCTCCGCCCCGACGGCTTCGTCTATGACGCCGCCGATACCGGACAAACCCTCCCAGCACCGCCCGCAGGATTGCGTGCGGCGACCGTTACCTCACGATGAAGGAAATGCCGATGTTGGCCTCCGACAGCACCTCTCACACCATCACAGTCAACGGCGACACCCAGATCTGCTACACGGAGATCGGCGCCGGAACGCCGGTCGTCCTCCTGCACGGCGGCGGACCAGGCGCCTCGGGCATGTCGAACTACGTTCGCAACATCGACGCCCTGGCCACCCGTTTCCGCGTGATCGTGCCCGACCTGCCCGGCTACGGGCGCAGCAGCAAGAATCTCGATCAGACCGATCCGTTCGGCGCCCTCGCCGACGCAATCCGTGCGCTGCTCGATCACCTCGGACTCGATACCGCCCATCTGGTGGGCAACTCCTACGGCGGCGCCTGCGCGTTGCGGCTGGCCCTGGACACACCGCACCGCGTCGACCGGATGGTCTTGATGGGACCAGGCGGAATCGGCACCACACGCGGCGCCCCCACCAAGGGGCTCAACGCGCTTCTCGGCTACTACACCGGCTCGGGACCCAGTCGTGACAAGCTCGAGGACTTCATCCGCACATACCTGGTCTACGACGCAGAGGCTGTCCCGGAGGCGGCGATCGAGGAGCGCTACCGCTCGTCGATCGACCCGGACATCGTCGCGAACCCGCCCTTGCGGCGACCATCTGGCCTCGGCGCGCTGAAGACCCTGTGGCGCATGGACTTCACCCGCGATCCACGCTTGCGCGCGCTCACAACCCGCACCCTGGTCATCTGGGGCCAGAACGACAAGGTCAATCGTCCGGCGGGTGGTCAGATGCTGGTCGACCTGATGCCCAACGCCGATCTGATGATGCCGGCACGGACCGGCCACTGGGTTCAGTGGGAACGAGCCGACCTCTTCAACCGCGTCGTCGCAGACTTCCTCGACGGCACGTACGCATGAAGGATCCGGCGATGAACACCTCCATCACCGACGCGCCCTCGGTGTTCGGCAACGTGCACCTGGGGTACATCGTCATCGAAAGCCTACGATTCAGCGAGTGGAGACGATTCGGAAAAGACGCCATCGGAATGCATCTCGACGAAGTGTCACCAGAGGTGATCCGGTTCCGCCTCGACGACCACCAAGCGCGATTCATCGTCGTGCGCGGCCCCGCAGAGGACGTCGTGGCCCTGGGTTGGGAACTCGACGACCACGAGTCGTTCGATCAGATCGTCGGCAGAGTGACCAATCGCGGCGTACCCACAGTGGCCGGCACCGACGACGATGCCGCCATCCGCGGGGTGGAACGGCTGATCCGCTTTCCCGGCCCCAACCGCTTGGCCCAGGAGATCTTCACTCGCGCACACCTGACCGATGAACCACTCGCGATGACCAACCGCGGTGGATTCGTCACCGGCACAGCCGGAATGGGCCATGTGGCGATCACTTCGAGTAAGCCTCACCAGATGCGCGGCTACTACAACACCGTGTTCGACGCCCGCCTCACCGACTACATCGACGAGACGATCAGCGGAGCCAAGCTCAAGATCCGGTTCCTGCGCGTCAACGAACGCCATCACTCGATCGCCATCGCCAATGTTCGCACGCTGCCGATCAATCCGATCCGCACCCGGGTACAGCACCTCAACATCGAAGTCGCCTCGCTCGACGACATGACCCAGGCCTACCAGCGAGTCAAGCAGTTGGGTTTCGGCATGGCGTTGTCGGTCGGGCAGCACACCAACGACAAGGAGCTGTCCTTCTATGCTCAGACACCGTCAGGCTTCGAGTGGGAGGTCGGGTGGAACCCGCTCACCGTCGACGAGAAGACCTGGGAACCAAGCACTCACCGCGGTATCAGTATCTGGGGACACACGCCTGAGGGGCAGACCATCGTCGACAAGCTCGATCAGTTCCGCCATGGGGTGCTCTCGCTGCGACATGTAGAGGATTCCGTGCCTGCGCTCGCAGGTGTGGGCATCCCGGACAACTGACGCACCGACCACAGACTGAGTAACCATCATGTTTCGCATAGACACCCACCATCACCTCATACCGCCGTCATACCGGGCAGCCTTGGCGGCGGCGGGAATCGACGCCGCCGGAGGACGCGACCTGCCGGACTGGAGTCCGGACACATCAATCGAGACGATGGACGCGTTGGCCGTGCACACCGCCATCCTGTCGGTGTCCACCCCGGGGACGACTTTCCTCGACGACGCAGCGGCCGCCGTGCGTCTTGCGAGTGAACTCAACGACTATTGCGCAGACCTTATCCAGGACAGGCCACAGCGATTCGGCTTCTTCGCAACACTTCCCACCCCTCGCGCAGAACTCGCGACCGCGGAAGCAATCCGTGCGCTCGACGACTTGCGCGCCGATGGCGTGGTACTCCTGGCCAACTCGGCCGGCCGATACCTGGGGGAGCCCGGCCTCGAGCCGTTGTGGTCCGAACTCAACGCTCGCAAAGCCGTCGCTTTCATTCATCCGGCCGAGCTACCGGGCACGGCGGTCTCCGGGGTCCCGCCGTTCGCCGCGGACTTCCTCCTGGACACCACTCGCGCCGCATACCTGCTCGTGCGCAACAAGATCCGGGAGCAGTATCCCGATATCCGTTTCCTCCTCAGCCACGGCGGCGGATTCGTACCGTACGCCGCCCATCGAATGGCCATTGCCATCGCAGGCGACACAGGTCGCAGCATTCTCGACGCCCTCGACGAATTCCGCACCTTCTACTTCGACCTCGCACTGACCGCCAGTACCACATCGTTGCCAAGCCTTCTCGCGTTCGCTCAGCCCGGGCACATCACCTTCGGCTCCGACTGGCCGTTTGCCCCACTGACCGCTGGTTCCTACTTCGCTGCCAACCTGGAGAACTACGCGGACCTCAGCACGCAACAGCGTGACGCCATCGGATGGTCCAACGCTGCACAATTGTTCCCACGATTCGACACCGGAACCGGTCCAGCGGCGACACTGCACAGCGTTCGGGGTGCGGCGCGCCGAAAGGTGATGCGCGTGGTCAGCAAAGCGCTGCAGCCGTAAAGGCGAACGGAAGGGCTCGTCGGCATGGGCGGGATTGCCTTGCCGCTACACGCACCTACATCACTGCGGCGCAATCGATCGTGCGGCCGATCTCGGTGCGGGTGGCGACGGTCAGGGCGGAGCGCTCCAGGTAGTAGATCGCTCGAACGAGGTCGGCAGCAGTGTAGCATCTGGTGCTACACTGGCTTCGTGACCGAACCCATCAGCCAGCGCGAGTTGCGCAACGACAGCGGACGCATCATGCGCGAACTCGACGAGGGCCGCAGCTTTGTCATCAGTCGCAACGGTCGCCCGATCGGGGAACTGAGGCCACTGCGTCGCGAACGGCTCGTCGACACCCGCGTCGCGCTGGCGGGCTTCACCGCCGCACCAGCAATCGACTTCGACACGTTCCGTCGCGACGTCGACGCGACGCTCGACCAGGAACCCGAACCGCGTGCCTGAGGACGAGGCGGCGGGCCTGCTCGACACCTCGGTCATCATCGACCTCAATTCGATTAACGCATCGGTGTTGCCCGCAAAGATCGCGATCAGCACCGTCTCCCTCGCGGAGATCGCCGCCGGACCGGCGGCGACCGATGATGTTGCCGAACGAGCCCGCCGGCAAGATCGACTCCAGCGAGTGGAAGCCACGTTCGAACCAATACCGTTCGACGGCGAAGCCGCCCGCGCGTACGGGCGCATCTACGCAGCCGTCGTGGCCGTCGGCCGAAAACCCCGCCGCCGGCTCGCAGACCTCCAAATCGCTGCAACAGCACTGGCCAACGATATGACCTTGATTACGCGCAACCCCGACGACTTTGTCGGGCTGGATGATCTGATCCGAGTTGTCGCAGTGTAGACACTCACAACGAATGTGAACGAGCAAGGGGAGTGCTGGACTCAGTCGCGGCAGGTGTTGCAGCGGGTTGCGATGCCCTATCGCGCTGCTAGGCGGTAAAGAAGGCGTCCCGGCGGTACAGCCGCAATCCGTCGATCCAATCGTTTGTCTACAATTCGTCTACACTGATGAGATGGCTGCCGAAACCACAACCGTCCGAGTACGTCGACCAGATTCCGAACGCCTCCAATCACTGGCCAAAGCCCGCCAGACCGCCGTCGTCGACATTGTTCACGCGGCTATCGACGCCCTCGAGCGACAGGAGTTCCTTCGCGGACTCAACGGCGATTACCAACGCCTGCGCAGCAATCCCGAACTTTGGAAGCAGTATCTAGACGAACGCCACGAATGGGACCACCTGGCGTGATCTGGCGAGGCGAGGTCCACCTCGTCGATCTCGGCCAGCCGGTCGGCCACGAACCGGCCTTCCGCCGCCCAGCGGTGGTGGTGTCAGTAGACATTCTCAACAACGGACCGGGCGGCCTGATGGTCGTCGTTCCGATCACCACCGTGGGGTACGGTCTGCGCAGCCACGTGGAACTCGATCCAGACAGCAGCGGGCTCGAACACACCTCCTACGCACGCTGCGATCAATTGCGAGTCGTATCCGTTGCACGATTGTCGTCTCAGCTGACCATCCTCAGCCCAGAACAAATGCAAGCGATTGATCAAACGCTACGATTCGTCCTCGACCTGTGAGACGCCAAGCCAGGCCTAGGAGACTGCTGAATAATTGGGGGTGGATTCCGGCGCGGGAATGCGCTGGTTTTGGCCGCCGTGCTGGGATCCTGAGGTTATGCAGGGTGAGTCGGATCGCCAGGGTGAGTTTCTGGAT
>NZ_JAKGCU010000042.1 GCF_021556435.1 Gordonia tangerina | reverse complement strand
GCGCTTCACATGCCATCCGGGTGGCCCGGTCCTTGAGTTCCTCACTGTACTTGCGTGGTGCTGCCATGCTCTCCATCCTTCACAGGTTCGAGAGCCTCCGACAGACCCGGGGCGGTTCAGTGTCTTTCGATACCGACGCACCGTATGTTGACGACGCCTGAAAACTGACCCCCTGACGACGGGTGAATTTTGACCCCCCCCGTCTTGTTAGGAGGGTGATTTCAGTGGAGCAATGGGCAGAGATCCGCCGTTTGCATCGCAGTGAGGGTGTGCCGATCAGGGAGATCGCGCGCCGGTTGGGGGTGGCCCGCAACACCGTTCGTGCGGCGTTGGCTTCGGATACCGCGCCGAAGTACTCGCGGCCGGCGACGGGCTCGGCGGTCGACGCGTTCGAACCGCAGATCCGGGCGTTGCTGCGGGAGTATCCGACGATGCCGGCGACGGTGATCGCCGAGCGGGTTGGGTGGACGAGGTCGTTGACGGTCCTCAAAGACCGGGTCCGGGCTATTCGTCCAGAGTTTCGTGGGGTAGATCCAGCCGATCGGGTGATCTATCAGCCCGGCGGCTGTTCACAGTGGGATTTGTGGTTTCCGGACTACCGAATCCCTCTGAGCCACAATCAGTTCGCCATGCTACCGGTGTTGGTGATGACGTTGGCGTTCTCCCGGTACCGGTCGGCGGTGATGATCCCGTCTCGCCAGGGCGGAGACATCCTGACGGGAATGTGGCTGCTGCTGTCGCAACTGGGCGGGGTGACCCGCAAACTGGTGTGGGACCGCGAAGCCGCGATCGGCCCCAAGGGCACACCCACCGCGTTGGCGGCCGGCTTCGTGGGCACGTTGGGTACGCGGCTGGAGCTGGCGCCACCGCGAGACCCCGAGTACAAGGGCATGGTCGAACGCAACAACCGGTTCTTCGAGAGCTCGTTCCTGCCGGGCCGCCAGTTCAGCTCACCGGCCGATTTCACCGCCCAGTTCGATCGGTGGCTGGCCGATCATGCCAACACCCGAGTGGTGCGCGCGATCGGTGATCGACGCCCGTGTGACGTGTTCGCCGAGGACCTCGAGCAGATGACCGGCCTACCTCCGACCGCACCGCATATCGGCTTGAGTAGCCGGGTGCGACTCGGTCGCGACTACTACGTACGTGTAGCCGGCAATGACTATTCGGTGCACCCGTCGGTGATCGGTCGGTTCGTCGACATCACTGCCGACCTGCAGCAGGTGCGCATCCTCTGCGGCGAGGTCACCGTCGCCGACCACGCGCGCAGCTGGGCCAACCACGTCACCATCGCCGACCCTCAGCACGTGCGAGCAGCCAAAGAACTGCGCCGCGATTACCGCCGCCAAGACCTCGCCAACCGGGCCCGAAACGCCGCCCGCATCCGCGCCCACCCTGATGGCCACGAGGTGCCGATCCGGGCGTTACCGGACTACGACGAGCTGTTCGGGGTGAACTTTGCCACCCCGCCCCAAGCTCACCCGCCCACCACATCCACCAGCATTGAAAGGTGAAAGACTGTGTCCGACAATCAAACAGGTAAACAGATCGAGTTCGCGGCGCGGGCGTTGAAGATGCCAGCGATCCGCCGATGCTGGGCGGAATTGGCCGAGCGGGCCCGCACCGACAACTGGACCCACGAGCAGTACCTCGCAGCGATTCTTGACCGCCAGGTCAGCGAACGCGAAGCCAACGGCACCATGCTGCGGATCAGCGGCGCGCGCTTCCCTGCGGTCAAAACACTCGAGGACTTCAACTTCGACCACCTTCCAGGACTGCGTCGTGATGTGATCGCCCACCTGGCCACCAGCACCTGGATCGCCAAGAGCGACAACGTGATCCTTCTCGGACCACCCGGGGTGGGAAAAACCCACCTCGCGATCGCGCTCGGGATCAAAGCCGCACACAACGCCTACCCCGTGCTCTTCGACACCGCCACCGGATGGGCCACCCGCCTGACCGAGGCACACACCACCGGCCGCCTGGCCGCCGAACTCAAACGGCTCCGCCGCTACCGACTGATCATCATCGACGAGATCGGCTACCTCCCATTCGACTCCGACACCGCCAACCTGTTCTTCCAACTCATTGCCAGTCGCTACGAACAAGGCTCGATTCTGATCACCTCGAACATGCCATTCGGCCGTTGGGGCGAAGTCTTCGCCGACGACGTCGTCGCCGCCGCACTCATCGACCGCCTCGTCCATCACGCCGAGGTCATCGCTATCGACGGCGACTCCTACCGCACCAAAGCCCGACGAGAACTCGTCAACACCGACCAGTAACCACACCAAAGGGGGTCAAAATTCAACCGTCGATAAGGGGTCAGTTTTCAGCCGCCGTTGACACCGTAGACATCGGCGAAATGCGCTGAGATCTCGCCGGTTGTGAGGCCTTTGGCATACAGCGACAGCACTACCCGATCCACATCGGTGACGCGACGTTTGCTCTTACCGACAATTACCGGGTCGAAGGTGGCGTTGCGGTCGCGGGGCACCTCGATGGGCACCTGCCCGCACGCGTCGGTCAGGACCCGTTTCGTGCGCGTGCCGTTGCGTGAATTGCCGGTGTTGCGGCCGGCCACGTCATGTTTGTCATAGCCAAGATGTTCGGTCATCTCTTCATCGAGCGCGGCTTCGAGCACGCTCTTGGTCAGCGCTTTGAGCAGCCCGTCAGGACCGGTCAGAGCCACTCCCTGAGCGCGTGAGCTACGTACCAGATCGCTCACCAAAGCCTGCTCGGCCTTCGAGAGCTCACGCACCGCATCCGCGGTGGTGACATCGTGTTCCTGACCGGTCTGAACCGGCCCTGCCACCGGGGCATCCACGCCCCCGATTGTGTCGGTCATCGTCGTGATTCCTCCTGCCCCACGCCGGGGGCGATCAAAACCACTTACACCGAATCAGCGACAGTCCCCAACGCCGCGACGGGCCCTCCTGCGAGTTCTACCAGCGTCAACGACGCGAGGGGCGCTCGCACGTGGGTCGGGTGTGGTGCCGCGGCCGACCGTCGAGCGGGTGTCAGTCGATGAGGTGGGCGCGATGGCTGGATGACTGGCGGGGCCGGTCAGATCTCGGCACGTGCGTGCGTACTAGCGGGACGCTGGATGCGTGTCGGTTCGGGTACTCGGCCACCAGCTTGCTCTGCCGACAAGTGTGGCGATGGTCGGCACGACGATGGTGCGGACGATGAAGGTGTCGAGCAGCAGGCCGATGCCGATGATGAGTCCGACCTGGGTCATGATCGAGATGGATCCGGCCATGAGTCCGAACATGCTGGCAGCGAAGATGAGGCCGGCCGAGGTGATGACTGATCCGGTGTTGGTGACGGTTCTCAGGACGCCGATGCGGATGTTGTTTTGGGATTCTTCGCGTAGGCGAGAGATGAGAAGCATGTTGTAGTCGGCGCCGACCGCGACGAGGACTATGAAGGCCAGTAGTGGTACGGGCCAGGCGATGTCGGTTTTGAGGATGTGTTGAAAGATCAGGACGCCGATACCCAGTGCCGCGGTGTAGTTGAGTATGACGGTGCCCAGAAGGTATAGCGGCGCGATGAGTGCTCGGAGTAGGAGTATCAGGATCAGGCCGACGATGGTGAGGGTGGCCAACGCTAGGAGTCGGAAGTCTTCGGTGAGTAGACGTTGCAGATCGGCGTTGATGGCGGGGAACCCGGCTGTCGCGATGTTGGAGTCCTGCAGGGTTGTGTTCGGTCTGGCGGCGAGTGCGACATCGGTGATTGTGTCGGCCAGTTGCATGGCCTCGGTGCTGTAGGGGTCGAAGCTGGTTTGTATTGCGTAGCGCACGGTATGGCCGTCGGGCGAGACGAACTGGCGAGCGACGTCGACGAAACGGCGGTCTGCGTTGGCCTGAGGTGGGAGGTAGAAGCCGGTTGCTGAGTTTGTTCCGGCGGTCTCGCGGGCGGAGGTTTGTAGTTGTGTGGCTAGCGCGGCCATCCCGGCGAGTTGTTGAAGGTTGCTGTCGATCAGCGCGGATACACCGGCGGCGAGTTGGCGTGATCCCGCCGCGAGTTGACTGATACCTGTTTGCAGTTGGGTGAGCTTGCCGGGAAGGTCTTGGCTGCTGATGCTTCCCAGCGTGGAGCCCAGTGAGTTGACGGTGGAAGTGAGTTGGTCGGTGACTGTTGAGATCGGTGTATCCAGCTGCGCGAGTTGTGTTGACAGCGTGGCGATCTGGTCGAGGGTCCCGTTGCTCAGTAGGGCGTCGAGATTGCGGGTCTGCGCGCGCAGAGCTGCGCACTGCGGGACTTGGGTGCACCAGGGCGCATTATCGAGGATGGGCAGGATCGAGGTCACTGTTGCCAGGGCTGCAGATGTTTGGCGGGTGAGCGCGGCCAGCTGTGGGGCATTCTGAGAAGCGCGATCGAGCGCTGGTGCAGATGCGGCGAGTTGGCGTAGTAGTGGCTGGTACTGCTGAATTTGCTGCCCGGCTGTGCTTGCCTGATCGAGGATGCCGGCCAGGGGGGCCAAGTTGGTGCGTACCTGGGTGTCGAGCTGAGTAAGCCCGTCGGCGAGTTGGAATGCGCCTGTACGGAGCTGTTCGAGGTCACCGCGGCGGTTCTGGCCATCGTCGACCGCACCCGCCAGCCGGTTCCCGATCTGGCCGTTCTGCCAGGACAGCTCGGCTTGCTCGAGCTTGTCCCCGGTGGGACGGGTAACGCCGATGACTCGAGTCACTCCGGGGATCTGGGATACACGTGAGGCCATTTGCTCAAGATCGGCCAGCCCGCTGGCAGTACGGAGATCGATCGGTGCATCTACGACGAGGAACTCGGTGATAGTGACGTCTTGAGGGAAATGACGGTCGAGCAACGCGTAGCCTTCGTTGCTGTCGGTTGTCGCGGGTTGCCCCTCACGATCGTCGAAGGTGATCTGGATGCCCGTCGCGAAGACGCTAAGCACGATTAGCCCGACCAGGGTTAGTGCCAGCAGCGGCACAGGACGCCGCACGACGAGCACGGCGACGCGATTCCAGTACTTTCGGGTCAGATCTCGCCTGGGTGCGCCCCAGCCGAATCGTGCCGCCCACAGCAACACCGGTGGTAGCAGGGTGACCGTGGCGAGGAATCCGATGAGGATGGCGATCGCGCATGCCGGACCCAAGGTGGAGAACACGCTCAGCTGACCAAAGACCATCGCCAAAAAGGCCAGCGCCACCGTGGCAGCTGAAGCCAGGATGACCCGTCCGATAGTTGCTGTCGCGTCCACGAGCGCAACCTCGGTGGTGGCGTCCTGGCGTAGCCGTTCGTGATAGCGACTGATGAAGAAGACTGAGTAGTCGACCCCGGCTCCGAGCAGGATGACGGTCATGAACGCGACGGTGAACTGCGATACCGGCATACCGAGTTCGCCGAGTGCGGACAAGATGCCACGGCCCACGCCGAGGCTGACACCGATCACCAACAACGGCACCAGCGCGGTGAACAGCGATCGGTAAACGATCAACAGAATGATCGCGATAAGCGCCACCGTCGCCAGAGTGATCACGACTAAATCGCTTTCAGCACTGACGATCTGGTCACTGAAAGTGGCTGTCGGCCCGGTGACATGGACAGTGGTGCCCGTACCGTCAAACACGCGCTGCGCGGTTTGGCGCACGGTCTCCACAGCATGCGTGGCCGTTGGCCCTCCCAATGTTCCGGTGACCCCGACAGGCAGGTACCAGGCTTGCCCGTCCTCACTCAAGGCTTGGCCGGCCGTCGTCGGATCGGAAAGCAAATCCCGCACTGACTGCACATCGTCGAAATTTTCGCGCAGCTGCAGAACGAGCATGTCGTAGCGTTCCCGCGCCACGTCGGTGAACCCGTTCGGGTTCTCCATGGTCACGAAAACAGTGGTCTTGGCGCCCTTCTCACCGAACGCACCACCCATCTGATCGAGTGCTTGAAACGATGGAACCCCAGCAGGGATCGGATCAACAGACTGCTGCCGCACCACCGTCTCCAGCTGGGGAAACAGAATCGCCAAGACGATACCCACAGCCACCCACGCCCCGATGACGAGGAATCTGTGCGCCAAGGTGAACCGTGCCAACCGCCCCAATGTCGTGCTGTACTCGCTGCGTTCCGCCAACCGGCGCGCCGCCAAGCGCCCACCACTTGGACGTTGGACCACCATATGCAGCACCTCACCCTCGACCCAGCCCGTCTACGAAACCGACGGTATCGTTACGGTACTAGCAGTACCGTAGATGGGGAAGGAGGTCAGGAGGTTTGGTGTCGCCGGTGGGCCATGAGGAAATCGTCGACAAGCTGTTCGAGATCGCCAACGGTCATCGACCGAATGCCCGTGAGCTTGGCAAAGATCAGCGGGCCCGCGAGCTGGGTGACAGCCATGGTCAAATCGAAGTTGTCGAGCTCAGCCGTGGCCACGTCACTCGTCAAAACTCGATCGAATGGTTCTCGATACTGCTCGACGACTCGACGACGCAGTGGCGCGAGCGCGTTCTGATCCCCGTCGGATTGCCCGGATTGCCGGGGCTGCTCGGGAAGCATTGCCAACCATGCCAGCGTCGTCAACTGCAGCGGTGCATGCTCAATAAGCTCAGCCTGCCGCTGCATCAGCTTCAGCAGGTCATCACGGATCGACGTCGTCGTCTCGGGGGTCTCGGCCTGAGGCAACAATCGCTCGAAGGCAGCCGCCACCAGATCTGTGGAGCTCTCGAAGTGACGATACAAGGTGGTGCGAGCAACACGAGACAGTCGAGTGACCGCCTCCACGGTAACGGCTTCGACCCCGCCACTGTTCAGCAAGGTCACCGCAGCATCCAACAAACGCTGACGCGACCGAACCCGCCTCGGGTCAACATCGTCGAAATCGATGGTTTCCACCCTGGCCACTCCCTACGAAACCAAATCAAGAACCTCTGACTGCACACCAATACCGTCGGTAACAGAACGAAACTGCCAGTGGCGGTACCGATGGAAGGCTCGAGGGGGCCTTATGAGTGCCGCCACGACTGTGGCACTGTCGTCAACAGTACCGTCTGTAGCGCTCCGCTACTAAGATGAGCGGCGACCAAGGATGATCCCCCATGACAGCCAGCAGTCAGGATTGTGAAATGCGCTCCGTTTGTGTGAGCAGTTCTGCCGCGTGCGTGACACAGGGCGGACCACCCGTACGAAGGGGATCAGACGGCGTCGAGGCGAGTGGCGAATCCAGGGTCGCCTAAGGGCCTGTCCCTATGGAATCGAACGCCTACTGTGGCTGCAGCGCCGTCTATGATCCCCCACGAGGTCTGGCACAGGTGCGCGGCAAACATGTCCCTGCTCATTCCATTCTGCCGACCGTGATCGATCCACCACTGGGTCGCTGATAGGCCAGCCCCCAGAATGGAGGCTACTGCTACGGCGACGGGGGACTCCTCGGCATCGACCTCTCGGAGGCCACGAGCGAACTCGTCGGAAATAATCTCCATTGCCGATCTCAGCTGATCTGCGGCCCCACCCTCGCCGGACTCAGAGTACTGGAACATGTGGTTCGTCATGAGGAAACGGACGACCGCTGGATGTTCATCAACCAAGGATACGTATGCGGACACCGCTGAACGGAAAAGTTCGTCGACGGTGCTGTCTGCCTGTCCGGAGAGCAGAGTTGACTGCGCTGACTCCCACATCATAGAACCCAGACGGGCTGCCACGGCGGAGTAGAGCCCAGCCCTGTCACCGAAATGGCGGTAGAGCTTAGGCTTCGACGCACCAGCCTCTTCCGCAAAATCGTCCATGCTCACGGCATCGCCGAACTTTTCGATCGCGCGTATCGCTGCATCGACGAGTTCAGCTTTGACGACGGCGCGGTGGTCGTCCCAGCGCGTGCTTCGAGCGTCGCGCACACGTCGCTGCACTTTCACCGGGGCCGCGGAGATGCGACGGACTACAGACATGACCTCCTACGTTATCAGGATGGCTGACTTGTCGCGCCAGTGACGCACTAGCCAGTGAACATGGGTTGGGTCGACGAGACCCGCGTCAGGCGGATTTGTCTAATCTGGCCACGGCTGAATTGAAGTCTTCGACGGCCTCTAGGTTGGACATGTGACCGACTTTGTCAAGAAGAGTGAATTCAAATAGAACGCCCTTCCGACCCAGGCGCGCTGCGAGATCCACTGAATGGGTCGCTGGGGTCAGTCTGTCGGCATCACCTACGATGACCGTCGCCGGCACCTCCAGCGAGTCAACCCCCTTACTGACGTCGATTGTCGCCAACACTGAACCCCACATCCCGCGCACCTGTGGTGGGCATCGCAACACGATGTCGGCGCACTCGTCGACTACCTCGGCAGTCGCGCCCGGGCCCAGGGTTCCGTAACGAATCAGGCGGCGAGACAAACGCGTCCCCTGCATCTCGGGTCCGGCGACTGCAAGACTGGCCGCGAAGGCCCGCTCAAGTCTCGGTCGTAGCTGTCGGGGAACCTTGAGCAATGTAGACCGATCCACCAACTGTGATGGCCCGGTGCTTGCCAGTACTACTCCGCGGGCCAGCTCCGAAACCGAGGCGGGGTACTCAGCCGCCCAACTCATGATGGACATGCCTCCCATGCTGTGTCCGACCACGACAGCCTTGTCGGCGGGAGTCGCCACTGCCCGGACTACGGCCTCCATATCATCGGCCAAGAGCTTCGCCGAGAACGGTACCCGGCCCCGGTCGCTCAACCCGTGTCCGCGTTGGTCGTAGACCACCACCCGATGCGTCGCCGCGAACTGCTCGACCTGCGGACGCCAGAAACGTCCCTGACAAGCCCAGCCGTGACTAAAGACTAGGAGCGGAGCATCCCGGCCCGGACCGAATTCCTGAGCGAACAACTTGGTCCCGTCGGAGGAAAGGACCTCGAGGTCACGCGATCCTCGCGACGCACTCGCAAACTCAGAGGTCATCGAAGCTCACCGTGACAGAATCCGTCAGCGGAAGTGCCTGGCATGCGAGCCGTTCACCGTCGGCAACATCACCCTCAACGAGGATGTGGTTCTGGGCCATTTCTACATCACCCTCGACCAGCTTGCATACACACGCGCTGCAGGCTCCTTCTCGGCAGGAGTACGGGGCATTGTGGCCTTGGGCCAGTAGCACGTCGAGCAACGGCGTGTTGCGCGGCCACTCAGTCGTGATGGACTGCCCATTCAGATAGACCGTAGCGGTCGCCACACCGTCGTCGTCACCAAGCTGACGCATCGTGGCTGTATCGAACGGATCCCCGGTCAGTGACTGGAAGACTTCTCGATGTACCGAGGAGTGCTCGACACCGCAGGCCTCCGCCGACTTCTGCACCAGATCCATGAACGGCGCCGGACCACAGGTGAAGATCTGTGCACCGCGGTGCTCACGTATGGCGGACTCGACATTCTGAGGCGTCGGAATACCCATAGCCGACTCCAACCAATGGAAGACGGTGAAACGCTCAGGAAACTCGGAGACGATCTGCGTCAGTTGCCCCCCGTACATGATCGACTCGGCATCGCGGTTCGCGTAGAATAGTGTGACCTCGCCCCCGCCGCACACAAGTGCCGACTTAATCAGCGAAAAGACCGGAGTGATCCCACTTCCTCCTGCGAAGAATAGAAAATCAACGTCGAGATTCTTCGCCGTGAAATGCCCTGACGGCGGGAGGACGGTCAATTCCATTCCCGTAATCGCGTTATCGCACAGCCAGTTCGATGCGTAACCGTTCTCGGTCCGCTTGATGCCGATCTCGAGACGGAAGTCGTCGACGTGAGGCGAGCTGCTCAATGAGTAGCACCGTGCGACATGACCGGTCCGATCAGATGGGATCTTGACGGTGATGAATTGCCCTGGGGTATGCTTGAATTCCTCGACCATGGCGTCGGGGATTTCGAACGAAATGGTAACGGAGTCTTTCGTTTCCTGGATCACTTCCGAGACGGTTAAGGTGCGTGAGCGGGCCGCCGCGGCAGCCGGACGTGAATCGGGTTCGACGGTCACTTGAGGATCCCCTGTCTACGTGCGACCGCGTAACCCGCTCGTGTCAGTGGCGCCGCGATGTCCTGGTAGCGGGGACCGATCACCCGTGCCACGAAGTCGAAACCGCGGGCGTCCGCACCGATCAGCACTCGCGCTCTCTTCTTGTCCATACCTTTGAGGATTGTCGCCGCTGCTTTATCCGGGGTGCTTCGTGCGATCCTGTCGAACAGCGAGGCGACAGTCGCGGTGTCTGCCCCCATGGCGGAAACGCCTCGGGCATTGTTGACGATGTTGGTTTTTACACCCCCCGGGTGCACACATGTCACTGTGACCGGGTATCGACTGATTTTCATCTCCTGTCGGAGCGCCTCGGTGAAGCCTCTGACGCCGAATTTCGCGGCATTATAGGCGCTTTGGCTGGGGATTCCGATCAAGCCGAAGACGCTCGACGTGTTAATGAGATGTCCGTCCCCGGACGCGATCAGGTGAGGCAGAAACGCCTTCGACCCGTTAACGACTCCGCCAAAGTTGATGCCCATGAGCCAGTCGAAGTCTTCCCAGCTCATGTCGACCACGTCGACGCCCAAGGCCACGCCGGCGTTGTTGAACACCATGTCGACGTGGCCCGACTCTGACCGCACTCCGTCGGCATAGTCCTGAAAAGCAGCGCGGTCCGCAACGTCTAGTACGGCGGCGGTTACCGTTGCCCCATGCGTGGTGCGGCAAAGTTCTGCAGTCTCCTTCAAGTGCATCTCATCAATGTCGGACAGTGCCAGTGCGGCACCTCGCTCCGCCAACTGGAGTGCCAGAGACCGACCGATCCCTGACGCGGCACCGGTGATCACTGCCACCTTGCCGGTATAGTCATGCCGATTAGAACTGCTCACCGTCGTCCCACCATCTCTTCGAATCGTGTCTCTCCGTGCGTTCGGGCTCAGGCGATGTCGTACTCGGCGGGCTCGAAATCTTTCGTGGCGCGCCAGTACTGCCATGTGAAGCCCGGCCACACGGTCCGGTTGACGCCCTGCGAGTCGAGATACCAACTCGTGCAGCCGCCGTTGGTCCACACTCCCTTGGCCAGCTTCCGCTGGATGTCGGTGTTGAACTGTTCTTGCACGGACGGGCGTACGTCAACCTTCTCAGCGCCTCGGCTTTCTACTGTGTCGATGGCCTTCATGATGTATTTGATCTGTTGCTCGATCATGAACACCACTGAGTTGTGGCCGAGGCCCGTGTTGGGTCCGAGGAGGAAAAACAGGTTGGGAAAACCCTCGGTCGTGATGCCCAGGTGCGTGTTAATCCCCGTCTGATGCCAGTGGGACGGGAGATCCTCGCCAGTGGCACCTTTCAGGGCGAGCTGATCGAAACCATCAGTCACGTGAAAACCGGTCGCATAAATTATAACGTCCACGAGATGCTCGACACCGTCTGAAGAAATGATGGAATCAGCGGTCACCTTCTCAATCCGATCGCTGATGACAGTGGTGTTAGGTGCCGCAAGCGCCGGGTAATAGTCGTTTGACCCCAGAATCCGCTTACAGCCGATACGATACGACGGGGTCAGTTTCTTGCGCAATGCCGGATCAGAGATGGAGCGTTCAATGTTCCACCGAGCGACCTTTTCAATTGGCCGCATGAGGTTAGAGTGACCGTTGAGGCCGAAGGCCAGGCTCTCCGCACCCCAGTACACCGACCACCTGGCGATACGACGTGCAATCGGGAGTTTACTCAGAAGAGTCCGCAGGGCCGGCGGAACGGAGAAATTCTTGCGGGGTAGGACCCAGGCAGGGGTTCGCTGGAAGACCTTGAGGGACATGGCCTCCTTCTGCACGAAAGGTACAAACTGGATAGCGCTGGCACCAGTGCCGATCACGGCGACACGCTTGCCCTTCAGATCCACCGAATGATCCCACTGTGCGGAGTGAAACGCTTCGCCTTTAAAGTCCTCAATCCCCGAAATTTCGGGAAAATTGGGGATATGCAGCGCACCGACTCCTGACACCACGAACTGAGCAATGTACTCACGTCCGGACTCAGTACGCAGGTGCCACCGCGACTCCGACTCGCTCCAGTATCCAGAAACCAACTTCTGACCGAAATGAATCTTTTGTGTCACGCCACGCTTATCCGCGACATCCTGTAGATACCGCTCAATTTCTGGCTGTGACGACCACACCTTCGACCAGCTACCTCGACTCTCGAATGAGTACGAGTACATCAGCGACGGAACGTCACATGCACAGCCCGGATAGGTATTGTCGCGCCAGGTCCCACCGACGGAGCTTGCCTTCTCCAGAATCAGAAAATCGCTATACCCGCGACGTCTAAGCTGCGCGGCCATCCCGAGACCAGAGAACCCGCTTCCAATAATCAGAATCTTGGTCGAAATCGGGTCGTTGGTTGAATCCGTCTTGGCGGTTGCGCGCGAGGCGCGCCGGGTAGTCGATGATGCCATGTTTATGCTTTCTCCCTCGTAGGTTGGATCGCACAACACATCACCTGCGCACAGTGGCGGCAGGTGATCTGTTGAGGCGGAAGTGATCGCGAAGCCATCGAGAATGCTCCGCACAGGTCTAACTGATGTCGATCACGACGGCTCGGCCGCGTGAACGGAGATCAGCGAAGATCGTCGGGAAGGCTCCGCGTCGCACGCCACATGGCCATTGTGAACTTGCCTTCCAACATTCCCGCCTCATGGAAGAACCGAATCATGGGCTCCGACATAAATTGCAGGTTGGTCCGATAGTTTGGGCTGGTCTGCTGCGCCCACACGCCACGCCAGCGACTAATTCCCACTGCGGGGTACACTTTCGGATTAATGAGCAGCGGGTACGCCAGGTTCGCGATGACGGCAAGCACCCCTCGGTGCCAAGCGCGCGTCGCCTTACGACGACGCTGCATGCCTTCGATCATCTCCAGTCGCGCAAAGGTAATGTGACGGGCTTCCTCAAGGACGTGGATCTTCATGAGCTGGCGAAGCTGAGGCTGCATACTGGGGTCGTTCATCGCCTCGCGCTGGGCGCGGTCCAGGATTTCCTCGATCAACAGCGTAGCTCCAGACACCGACGGCCCGAGAGGGACGAAATGCAGGATCTTCGCGAAGCTCAAGAAGCCCTTAGGAAGCTTGTAGGGGGGCACGCCCGTCTTGTTGATGAGGCGCGCGAACATAGTGGAATGGCGGGACTCATCGCCGATCTCTGTCAACGCGTATAGAGACTTCTGATCGGTTAAAGCCCCCTTCGCCGACATGCGCAGAAGCGCTGAACTCAACAGATTCTCTGCGTAGATGCCGAAACTGAGGATGCTCACGATCTCATGGCGCCCCAACTCGCGACGCTGCTCCTCAGTCATCTTGTCCCACAGCCTGGTGCCGTATAGCGACACTCGATGCTCTGGCAGAAAGCACTTGCCTTCCTCCCAGGGCGACTCCCAGTCGATGTCGATCTCCGCGTCGTAGAACTTCTCCGCGGAAGACCGCAGCAATCGACCCGCAGATCGTTCCATGTCGACGGGCTTACGCCCGTTCACCCGAGCCATGCCCTCCTTCGAAAAGTCGGGGTTCATCTGGACATCCTGCACGGTCATGTCTTCTCCTCGGTCGTTCAAGGCTGGGAGTCGGGGCCTGGCGCCCAGTACCCATTACTCATAGTATCTGGTACTGCTAGTATCCACGAACTGCGATATTTGTCAACGCTCAGTGCGAAGAAGGTAGGACTGCATGTCTGACGACCATGACCTCGACTACTCCGGCGAAGGAACCCTGGTGTGCCGCGGGGCGGAGATCCATGTCGAAGCGAAGATCAAAGGCTATTTCCAGCCGCTGAACGGCCTGTACACCTGGTATGGCCGGATTCAGAAGAATGATGAGCTCGACGGGCTCCTGAAAGGCGCCCGCGCGATCGCTGTATTTACGACCCCCGAGGGCCGAGCGGAGTGTGTCGTCGGGGATCCCGACTTCTGGGGCCGATACCGCATCTCAGGCAAGAGCACTCCGCCATACCACCTGCCCACCACTCTCGAGGAAGTCGAGAACATGGTCGAGCACCACCACAAGTGACAACCATCCACCGCCGCACGGACATTCGCGAAACGGGTCCGCACGATTGGGTCGCCCACTTCAGGTCGAGAGGATATTGCACATGGTGAGTTCGTCTCCCATTCGAACCCGCCCGTCGAGAGGGGGCGAGAAACTCGGCGAGTACAGTCCGACCCTTGAGCGGGTTGCATGGTTTACCCTCCGCCGCAAGGGAATTGTGACGCTGGTCTGGCTCGGCGCCGCCATCGGCTTAGGCCTTCTCTTTCCTCAACTGGAGTCAGTGATACGGGAACAATCTGTGGATCCGATCCCGGCCGGAGTCCCGTCTTTTCAGACCTTGGACCGTATGGGTGCATCTTTCGACGAGCGCGGCGCCAAGACCACAGTATTCGTTGTGATGGAGAACAGTGCAGGCCTGTCCGACAACACCCGCGATCGATATCACGTGCTTGTCGACACCCTGCGGGCGGACGACAGGCACGTCATCGCTGTCCGGGACCTGCTGAGCGATCCCCTCACCGCAAGTCAGGCTCTCAGCAAAGACAAGCAAGCCTGGTATCTGCCCGTGGGAGTGGCCGGCACACTCGGGGGACCCGATACCGCGGAGGCGGTCGCAGCGGTGCGTGAGATCGCTGAGAGTATCTTTCGTGACAGTGGGACGACAGTCCGTGTGACAGGCCCGCCCGCGACCTTTAGCGACCAACTCGCCGTGGGCGAGTCGGATCTGGTCCTGATCACTGTTGCCACCGTGCTGCTGATCGCCGTGATCCTCCTGATCGTCTATCGTTCGGTCTTCACCGCGCTGATGCCGCTGCTTGTCGTGGGCATGAGCTTGGCTGTGGGTCGCGGAGTTCTATCTGGACTGGGCGAGCTGGGCATGCCGGTATCCCAGTTCACGTCAATGTTCATGACCGTCATCATCTTTGGTGCCGGAGTTGACTATTCGGTGTTCCTCATCAGCCGCTATCATGAAGGTATTCGAGCGGGTTACTCTCCTGATGTCGCTATCGCCCACGCGAATGCAACTATCGGCCGCGTGGTTCTAGCGTCGGCGGGCACTGTGGCCCTAGCGTTCCTGGCTATGGCCTTCGCCAAGCTCAGTGTGTTTAACACTTTGGGTCCGGCCTGCGCAATCGCCATAGCTTTCGCATTCTTGGCGACGGTGACATTGCTGCCCCTCGTACTCTCTTTCGCTGCCAAGAAAGGCGCCGGCCTTCCCCGCCGTGACCTGACGCGGGATTACTGGAGAAGAGTCGGAGTCATGGTTATCCGGCGGCCGGTCCCTCTGCTCGCGATCAGTGTGGTCGTGTTGATCGGCCTCGCCATGGTCGCCGCAACAATTCAGATCACCTACGACGATCGCGAGGGGCAGCCACCTGACACAGGGAGCAACGAAGGATACGCGCTTCTCAACCGCCACTTCCCGAAAGACATCATCATCTCAGAATTCTTGGTGGTGGAGTCCGAGAACGACATGCGCACGGCTCAAGGCCTTGCCGACCTCGACCAGCTAGCCTCCCGCGTCGCGCAGATTCCCGGCGTGACCAGGGTCATTGGCGTGACGCGGCCGACCGGTGAGAAGCTAGAGCAGGCGCAATTATCTTGGCAGAATGATCAGATCGGTACCAAGATCACCGAGGAGACCGGTGATGGACAGGCCCGCAAGGGTGATCTGGCCGTCCTGAAGACGGGGTCAGAGCAGCTCGCCGGAGGCCTGGCACTGTTAGAAGACCAGATATCCTCCAACCTCGCTCCGCTGTCGGGGTTGCTCGACGAGGTGTCGTCATTTGGCCCGCAGCTCGACGAGTATCGGCCGCTTGTGAACCAACTGGCGAACGCTGCCCCAAGGCTTAGACAGTTTTCCAAGCAAGCGCCCGAGCTGTCTCAACTCGCACGTCGGGCCCAGTCTGCGGCAGATGCGGTCGCGCCGGCGTTGTCCGCGTTAGACAATCCGTGGTGCCAGCAGATCGCGCAGTGCTCGGCACTGCGCGCGCAAATGGCCGACATCCGGGCACTCGCGGATGATCAGTCGCTTGGGAGGGTGGCTGACTTTGCCGCGCAGCTCGGCCGCGTGAGTGCGCCAGGCTCGACCAACATTGCACAGCTGCAGCGTTCTCTTCAAACGCTGGATTCTGCACTACAAGCCATCGGCGGACAGGACCTCGGGAACAGGCTCTCGCAACTCGAATCCGGCGTCGGCGCACTTGCCGACGGCGCGCGTCAGTTGTCGAACGGAGTCGGTGCTCTGGTGGACAGCAACCTTCAGCTACTCAGTGGACTGGCACAGGTCGCCGCACAGCTTCGGGCTCCCGCACGGGAGGTCGGCGATTCTGACTCGGCAACCGGCTTCTATCTCCCCGCGGATGCGTTCAAGGACCAGCAGTTCAGTCAGGTCGCTCGACAGTTCATCTCGTCCGACGGGAAAACCGTGCGCTATGCGGTACAGACCGCCTACGACCCATACTCTGCCGATGCAATGACGCTGGCGAACGAGCTGTCCAGCGTCGCCGAGAACGCGATGCCGAACACCACTCTGGAGGGCGGACGTGCTTCTGTTGCGGGCTTTCCTGCGATCAATGCCGACGTCCAGCGACTGTTGTCGTACGATTTCAAACTGCTCGGCATAGCCACCCTTCTCATCGTGGGTCTGATCCTGATGCTGCTGTTGCGGGCCGTCGTTGCACCTGTCTATCTCCTTGCAACCGTCGTCTTGAACTACATGGCGGCTCTCGGTATTGGTGTGCTCGTACTTCAACACATCCTCGGTGCCGGGATCGCCTGGCCCGTGCCACTGGTGTCGTTCATTGTCTTGGTGGCGGTGGGCGCCGACTACAACATGCTGCTGGTGTCACGGCTGAGAGAGGAAACGAGGTGGAGCGTGCGGGTCGGCGTAATGCGTACCGTCGCTTACACCGGGTCGGTCATCACCTCGGCTGGGTTGATATTCGCGGCCAGCATGTTTGGGCTGATGGTCGGGTCCATCGATGTGATGGTGCAAATCGGGTTCATCATCGGTGTCGGTTTGCTGCTCGACACGTTCCTGGTGCGGACCTTAGTAGTCCCGGCGCTAGCGGTGCTGCTGGGCACTGCGAGCTGGTGGCCGGGTGACATCGACCGTTTCCGGCTCGCCCCTTGACCATCGCAAAAGTCACGCGGACGGACCCATGGGGATCTGACAAGCGTCGGTCGCTGAATATCCCGACCATTCCGTCAACAGGTAGGAGGGGCATAAGCATGACGCAGCACCGTCGCCCGTGATAGATGAGTTGCGTCCTAATTCAAACGCTAGCTGCACTGACCTTGGTACGCGGCTGGCTGGTGGTTGAACCGCCCCGGGTCTGTCGGAGGCTCTCGAACCTGTGAAGGATGGAGAGCATGGCAGCACCACGCAAGTACAGTGAGGAACTCAAGGACCGGGCCACCCGGATGGCATGTGAAGCGCGA
>NZ_JAKGCU010000041.1 GCF_021556435.1 Gordonia tangerina | reverse complement strand
CTGCACGCCGTTCTCCGCTCACTGGTTCCTGGTCCTAGACAGCTCAGAAACCTAGACAGGGAACGGCGTGCTCACGTTTCAGGCGCGCTCAACCACCCACGGATGCGTCAGGAGAGCCAGAGAACTCAGCGACCATCGCCAGCACGTTGAACAGCAACTTCCCGACAGCATCGGTGGGGTCGTAGTCGGACCCGCCGAGGCTGAGGCTGATCTGGCGGGTGGTGAGCTCGTCGGCGATCGCCCGGGCATCAGGCAGGGACCGGGCTAGCTGTACTGACCACGGACGTTAGGTACGGCCTACGGCGTGGCGTGGTGACATGAAGAAGACCTCCGAGTGGAGTGCGAGCTGTCTAAGGAACGCTCGCCATCCTCGGAGGTCTTCGTGTCCCACCGTAATGCCCCATTGTCAGAACTCGGGCGTCTGCGTCTGGCCCGCTGCATCGTTGAGGACGGTTGGTCGCTGCGCCGTGCCGCTGAACGATTCCAAGTCGCGGTGACCACCGCCCAGCGATGGGCTCGGCGTTACCGCGAGCAGGGACCGACGGGCATGGCCGACCGCAGCTCACGACCCCACCGCAGCCCCAATAAGACTCCGACGCGCACCGAGCGGCGCATCATCAAAGTCCGCGTGCTGCGTCGCTGGGGCCCAGCCCGTATCGCGTATCTGCTCGGGCTCAACGTCTCCACCGTGCACCGGGTGTTGAGCCGGTACAAGCTGGCCCGTCTGCGCTGGCTGGACCGCCCCACCGGGCGCGTCATCCGACGGATGGAGTCCGCCGCTCCCGGTGATCTGGTCCACGTTGATGTCAAGAAACTCGGCAAGATCCCCGCCGGCGGCGGATGGCGCATGCTCGGTCGAACCCAGGGCAATCACAACTCGCAAGCAGATAAAAGTTCAGGACGCCGTAGCACATGGGGCGATCCGCTGCGGGGACACCATTTCCTGCACACCGCCCTCGATGCCCACTCCCGACTGGTGTACTCCGAGATTCTGGCTGACGAACGCAAACAGACCGCCGCCGACTTCTGGGAACGGGCCAACGCCTGGTTCCTGGAGTGCGGATTCACGGTCCGGAATGTACTGACTGACAATGGGTCCTGTTACCGATCCCACGTCTTCCGTGACGCGCTCGGTGAGGTCAAGCATCGCCGGACCCGCCCCTATCGGCCACAGACCAACGGCAAGGTGGAACGGTTTCACCGCACGCTGGCCGATGAGTGGGCCTACGCGCGGCTCTACACCAGCGACGCCGAACGCTGCGCTGAGTACTCAAGCTGGCTGCATCACTACAATCACCTTTACGTTGGAGTACGTCCGGGGCAGTCGCCCTGGGCGCTCGTCCGCGGTTCGGGGCGTGGCTCGACAATCGCCTGTCTGCCCTTGGTGGCTCGTCGTGGAAGGCCACCCCGGATCGTGACGGGTCGTTTCGGCCGCTAATTGAGATGTGTTCGTGAACTTGTCGCTGTGTAAAGGTGTGCCGGCGAAACAACCCTCGACGAGCTAAGAGACGCTCATGAGAAGGGTATGTATGACTGCATCTGTTTGGGTCGGTGTTGATGTCGGCCGTCGGGCGCATCACGCCGCAGCAGTCGATGAACACGGCGCAGTGCTCTGGTCACGGCGTGTGGATAACGATCAGACCGAGATCGAGAAGTTACTCGACACGGTCGTCGACGCGGGATCGGCTGTGTGGGCGATCGACATGAATGCTCCGGAATCTGCGCTGCTGCTCGGCGTGCTGTCTGCTCACCGCCAGATAGTGCAGTACATACCTGGTCGCGTGGTGCACAGAATGTCAGGCGCGTTCGCCGGTGAGGGAAAGACCGATGCGCGCGACGCAGTGGTGATCGCCCAGACCGTGCGTATGCGGCGTGACCTCAGCATCATCCAGGTCCCTGACGAGCTCGCAGTAGAACTCGAGATGCTCACGGGACACCGCCGAGATCTGGTCACTGAACGCACCCGAGGGATCAACCGGCTTCGCGGACTGTTGACCCGCATCTTCCCGAGGCTGGAGCGGTCTTTCGACTACTCCACTCTTGCCGGATTGACATTCGTCGCAGGGTTTTCCACACCCAAGTCGATCAACGCGGTTAACGATGACGACCTCTACGCTCATCTGCGCCGCCATGGGGTGCGGCGACCGACAATACCGAAGATGATCCGCGCTGCGCGCGCCGCTGCGGCGTCGCAAACGGTGACCCTGCCTGGTGAGCAGACGATCGCCCTCTTGGTGAATGAGGCCGCAGCCTCGCTCATCCAGCTGACTCGACAGATCGCCGAATTGGACAAGCGAATCACCATTGCTCTCCGGCGCCACCGCTATGCACAAATACTGGAATCCGTGCCAGGCATCGGTGCAGTCGGCGGCGCTGAACTGGTCGCGTATACCGGTGGCAACTTCGGATCGTTCGGGTCGGCGGCCAAACTCGCCGCCTACGCAGGCCTGGCCCCCGTGCCTCACGACTCGGGGAACCGCCACGGTGTTCTGCGGCGGCCGCAGCGCTATCATCGCGGACTGCGCCGCGTGTTCTACATGGCCGCACTCAACAGCGCGCAACGCGACGGCCCATCACGTGAGTTCTACCAACGCAAACGCAACGAGAAGCGATCGCACATCCATGCGCTCATCGCGCTGGCGAGACGACTTGTTGACGTCGTTTGGGCGCTAATTCGCGACAACCGGAAGTGGACTCCGATACCGGCTCCACCGCCGCTTAATCACCCCGAATCCCGTGAGGGCCAAGGCCGGGCAGCCTAAGATTTCATTAATCGCTGGACACGGATATCATCGCCGTATGGCGATCAACTCTGATGGGTGCGTGCCTGCCGTCGACGTGCTGTCCTCTGCACTGGATCCGGCGGTGTCGTTGTTTCACAGTCTCTCGGATGCCACGCGTCTGGCGATTGTGCGTCACCTCGCCGATGGTGAGGCGAGGGTCGCGGACCTGGTGGCCCAACTCGGGTTGGCGCAGTCCACGGTGTCGGCGCATGTGGCGTGCCTGCGGGACTGCGGTCTGGTGCAGGGCCGCCCTCAGGGCCGGCAGGTGTTCTACTCGCTCGCTCATCCGGAGTTGATGGATTTGTTGGCCTCCGCCGAAACATTGTTGGCTGCGACCGGCAATGCCGTGGCGCTGTGCCCGAACTACGGCACTGGCCGGGGGAAGTGACGATCATGAGTGATGCCTGCGGTTGCGGCCACGATGATGCGCGTCTCGACGACGAGCGCGAACCCGAACAATGGTGGCAGGTCACCGAGATCCGGGCGGCAGCCATCGCCGCAGTGGCGTTGGTCGCCGCGGTGATCGTGGGCCTGCTCAACGGTCCGCATGGCGTGCAGCTGGGTTTACAGTTGGCCGCGCTGGCCATCGCCGGCTACACGTTCGTGCCCTCGACCCTGTCCCGGCTGGTCAGGGGCAAGATCGGGGTCGGCACCTTGATGACGATCGCCGCGGTCGGGGCGGTGGCCCTTGGTGAAGTCGGCGAGGCCGCCATGCTCGCCTTCTTGTACGCGATCAGCGAAGGCCTCGAGGAGTACGCGGTCACCCGAACCCGACGCGGCCTGCGTGCGTTGTTGTCGTTGGTACCTGCAACCGCGACCGTGCGCCGCGCGGGACGGGAATTCACCGTCGCCCCAACCGAACTCGCCCTCGGTGAAACCATGATCGTCAAGCCCGGTGAACGCCTGGCCACCGACGGAATCATCCGCGCCGGGCACACCGCCCTGGACACCTCGGCGATCACCGGCGAATCGGTGCCCAGAGAGGCCGGGCCCGGTACTGAGGTGTTCGCCGGATCGGTCAACGGCACGGGCGTCCTCGACGTTGAAGTCACCGCTGCAGCGCAAGACAATTCGCTGGCAAAGATCGTCCGCATCGTTGAAGCCGAACAATCCCGGAAAGGCCATGCCCAGCGCCTCGCCGACACGATCGCTCGCCCACTCGTGCCGGCTGTGATGATCGCTGCCGCCCTCATCGCCGCGCTCGGCAGCGCATTCGGTGATCCCCGAGTATGGATCGAACGCGCCCTGGTAGTCCTCGTCGCCGCCTCACCGTGCGCACTGGCCATCGCCATCCCGGTCACCGTGGTCGCCGCGATCGGCGCCGCATCCAAACTCGGGGTGCTGGTCAAGGGAGGTGCCGCCCTCGAAGCACTCGGCCGCATCCGTACCGTGGCGCTCGACAAAACAGGCACCCTGACCCGTAACCAACCCGCCGTCGTCGACATCGCCACCATCTCCACCAGCACCACCGCCGAGGTGCTGCACGTGGCTGCCGCACTCGAAGCCCGCAGCGAGCACCCATTGGCGCGAGCCATCCTCGCCGCCGCCACCGAGACCGTCACACCCGCCGACAACGTCGCCGCCGTCACCGGAGCCGGACTCACCGGCCGCCTCGACGGCCACACTGTCCGACTCGGCCGACCCGGATGGATCGATCCTGGCCCACTGGCCGCCGACATCGACCGCATGCAAACAGCCGGCGCCACCGCAGTGCTCATCGAACTCGACGCCACCACCATCGGCGCCATCGCCGTACGCGACGAACTACGCCCTGAAGCCCCCGAGGTCATCGCAAGCCTGCGCCGCGACGGATACACCGTCGCAATGCTCACCGGCGACAACCACCGCACCGCCGACGCGCTGGCCGATCAAGCCGGTATCGACACCATCCACGCCGAACTCCGCCCCGAAGACAAAGCCCACCTCATCAAAGAGCTGCGTAGCCACCAACCCACCGCCATGGTCGGCGATGGCGTCAACGACGCCCCCGCCCTGGCCACCGCCGACCTCGGTCTCGCCATGGGCGCCATGGGCACCGACGTCGCCATCGAAACCGCCGACGTCGCATTGATGGGCGAAGACCTGCGCCACCTACCCCAAGCACTGCGTCACGCCCGCCGCTCACGCACCATCATGCTGCAAAACGTCGGCCTCTCCCTGGCCATCATCACCGCACTCATACCCCTCGCCCTGCTCGGAGTCCTCGGCCTCGCCGTCGTCGTCCTCGTACACGAGATCGCCGAAATCATCGTCATCGGCAACGGCATACGCGCAGGCCGCACCGCCAACCTCACTCTGCACAGCTCCCCGACCACCCAACCCGCCCCGGTGCTGCCCCAACGATGACCAGCCATCCCCACCACCGCACCGACACAACCAGCCCGAAACCAGCACGCCGACGACGGCGCATCCTCCTCGTCGCCGTCACCAGTGTTCTCGCCGCAATCGCCGTCGCGATCGACCCGATCGCCCGCACCACCCTCGCCGACAATCCCGTCGACCTCGGGCCAGTACAACTCCGCCTGGCCTACAACACCGGCGTCGCCTTCAGCCTCGGTGACCGACTACCCGCCGGCCTACTCCTGACCCTCACCATCGCCATCACACTCGGCCTCGCCACCTACGCCTGGCGCAACGCACCCCACCAACCGAAACTGCACACCATCAGCTTCGCCGCCATCATCGCCGGAGCAACCGCCAACGTCATCGACCGCCTCATCGACGGCAAAGTCACCGACTACCTCCACACCGGCTGGTGGCCCACCTTCAACCTCGCCGACACCTACATCACCTGCGGCACAACCCTCCTCATCATCGCCATCCTCCTCCAACACGACACCGACCACGACCAATAGATCCTCACGACTACGTGCCGCGTCGCTTTATCGGCTGAGGTGACCGAACGCGCTCGTGCTCCAACTTGCGTTCTCGCATTGAGATCCACCGCGGCCACACCTCACTCAAAGGTCGATCACCCGCCGACCGCGTACCTAACCTCTCAGGTCAGTACAGCTAGCCGGTCGAGCTTGGTCACGACCAACGTGTCCCCGGCACGACAGGCGGCCAGCGCCTCGCGCAGGCCGGGCGCTCGCGGTTAGTGCCGGTCAGGCCGTGATCGACGTAGATCCGCTCGGCCTCGACACCGAGTCCGAGCAGCCCGTCACGTTGCGCGGTGAGGTCTTGTTGGTTGATCGGTGGAGCATCGGGCGTACCCGACAAGTAGTGCGTTAATGGCGCACCTCCAATGGGGTTGGTCCGGCCGAACCAGGGCTGTGGGTCGGCTCGGGCATCGAGCGGGGCTCGACCTCACCAGGAACTCGCTGCGGGCCGTCTTCGACAAGCCCCCTCTGCCACCTCGGCGGCGAGCTGCCAGACTCGTGTTCAGCGGGGGCGCTGAACGAGGACCCGGGTGACTCGACTGGTCGCGCTCAGGTGCCGGCCGAGGTCGGGATCGAGAAGGCCGGCGACGGTCGCGATGTCGGTGACGCGTCCCGCGACGTCGTACCTGAGAAGCGGCTCGTGGTGGGCCACTCGGTTGCGCAGACCGTGCAGACGTCCGATGGGGCGGTCGACGTCGCGCCGGTCAGTGCCCGGTGCGAACGCCTGGTAGAGGGATGGCACCCACAGCGACTTCTCATGGGCGGAGGAGCTGAGGAACCGCCAGAAGCCAAACATCAACTCAGCGATGACCTTGCCGGGTGGAGCGGCGGGGCCGCCGGCGGAGTCCACGGCACGGTGGAGTGACTCACGTGTCCGCAGGTTGACGTCGACTCGTCGACCACGACGGGTGCGCCACAACGGTGCGAAGGCCGGGATGTTGGCCGTCGTCCAGTGTGGGGGTCCGGGCCACCGCGCGCTGAGCGCGCGGTCGTAGGCGTTGCGTAGCCCGACTTCCAGGTGGGCGAGATCTCGCAACAGGGCGGCGCTGATCTCGGCGTTCCACTCGTACAGGTCCAGAGCCAACTGCGGGTCGCCTTGGCTGGCGGCCAGGTAGACACCGTATCGGGGCTGGCTCAGCCAGCGCTCTACCCATGGCCCAAGCCCGGGTGGCCCAGGACTCGGCGGAGGCGGTGGCGACGTTGTCATCGCCCTCATTCTCACGTATCGTTCCTCTTGAAAGCCCCGGTGGACCGCTGGCCTTGGCCATGTCGCCGGGGCTAAGTCATGCCCTCTCAAGTCTTCGCTCATGGCGGCAGACTTGACGACACCACCGGCTAGTGTCGCGGGCTACCTCTTGCGGCGGGTACCGGTCCCGATCAGCGATCGTCTATTGGGTATCCATTGTCGCCGAGCACATCGTTGCGCAGCAGAACCACGGGCCCCTGACAGAAGATGACACTTAACCGTCGATGACGCCTCCGCCGGAACACCGAGGGGTGACTGAGTGGTGTTCGCAGACGATTGGCCCGAGCTGACGAGGTGTACATCGTTGATCCGGGTGTGGCTAGGTAGGTGAGTCAACCCGACGGGAGATTGCCTACGCGGAGTCGCTCGGCAAGCCGGTTCGGTATCTGAGTCGCGAGCGCTTGGCTCGAACGGGAGACGGCCCTAAGAGTGAGTCGGACCGGACGTAAGGCCGCCCGCTTATCGGCTGATCCGGTCGTCCCCGCAAGCCGATCGGCACGCGGCGGTCGCGCCGTCGTACTCGTCGGCGTACACGAACATCGAGAACTGCCAAGGCTCGTCCTCGCCTTCCATGAGGTCCCATAGCGTCCCTCCGTTCCTTAAGTGGTGACGACAATCTTCCCGACCTGGGTTCCGGCCTCGAGGTAGCGGTGAGCGTCAACGATGTCATCGAGGGTGAAAATACGATCGATGACTGGGCGCAACTCGTTTGAGGCAATGCTGGTGGCGATGTAGTCCACGGCCTGCGCGAGACGCTGCAGGTCACCGGTGATCTCGAAGACGGTGTATGGGCGGGTGTATACCGGACGCATGTTCGCCAGCCCGGGCAGCGGCGTGGGCTGGCCCGACAGTTTCCCGTGAACGAAGAGCACCCCTTCTGGCGCGGTCGCCGCGACCAGTGCTTCGACACCGGGACCAGCGACAGCGTCGAAGACCATGTCTGCGCCGCGTCCGCCAGTCAGGTCGAGAATAGACGCGGTGAGGTCGTCTTCCTCAGTAACCAGGACATGCGCAGCGCCTGCCTCCAACAGGCGTTGACTCTTTCCCGAGTCGTTGGTCGTCGCGATGGGTATCGCTCCGATCCGCCGAGCAATCTGGATCGCCCCGAGCCCAACGCTGCTCGAGGCAGCCGTGATCACCACATGTCCGCCGGAGCGCAATCGGCCGATGTCCACCAAGGCGCCGTACGCGGTCAAGAATGGCATCCAAGTTGCTGCGCCATCGACCGCACTGACGGAGGCCGCGCGGGTGACCAGCGACGAGGCTGGCACGACGGCTTGCTCGCCGTACATGTGGTAGCGGCTCTGGTGGAACAGCGGAATCACGCTGACGGCGTCTCCGACCCGCCAGCCCGTAACGTCTGGGCCGGTTGCGAGGATCCTTCCAGCGCCTTCGTACCCAAGTCCCGTTGGCAGGGCCACTGCTCTGTCAAGGTAGCGGTCTCGTCGAAAGTTGGCCTCCGAGCGGTTCAATCCGATCGCTTCGACGTCAAGCAAGACCTCGCCAGGCCCGGGGGCGCCGGGGTCGTGCTCCTCTAATTGAAGCACCTCGGGACCGCCGAACTCGTGGAAGCGGACGACCTTGGGCATCACTCACTCCTGTTCAACTAAGCGATCTCGACGTTTCAGTCAGCCTGGCGAGCCCGTCGGGCGAAGGTTGCCTGTGAGACGTCAGACCTCGGTGAGGAACTGTGTGCTGTGAACCGACTCCGCCAACGGGATGAGGTGGTCGCGCGCGAGGGCCTGGTGAGCCGGGTGCTCAAGGTAGGCGTAAAAAGCCTCGGCGTCGGCGAACTCCGAGACCAGCGCGTAGTCGGCGTTCGTCGGCCTTTCGCCAAGATCTCGACCGTGGCGAGTCCGGCGGATGAGGTCGATCTGACCCGGCAGGGCCGCGAGCGCCGCGTCGAGCGCCGCCACCTGATCTGGCGTCGCGGCGTCTTTGAACTTGACGGTCACACAGTGGATCAACAACGGCCTTCTCCTTGGGGTATGGGGGTGGGCGTCGCCATCGACTGTCGATGGCGACGCCCCGTGACTGAGTAACGCGCTCTCAGGAGAGCGCGAAACCGGCGTACCCGTTCTCCGCCGACTCGCGGCACTTGTCCAGGTACATGGTCAGGCCAGCGGGGTAGGCCAACAGCTCCTTCTTCTGGCCCGGCACGTTGGCGTTCATGTACCAGGAGTTCGCCATGATGAAGGTCGTGGCGCTGGCCACGCCGTCCAGGTGCTCTTGCCACTCGTCCTCGGCCTCGGGCGTGGCCTCGATGCGCGTCAGGTTGTTGTTGCGCATGTGGCTGATGGCGTTGATCACCCAGTCGCCCTCGAGCTCAGCGCAGGTCGGGCCGTTGCAGAACGCCGACGGGCTCTGCGGGCCGTACACGTACATGATGTTCGGGAACCCGGCTGTGGCGCGCCCAAGGAACGTGCGAACGCCGTTCTTGAACACGTCGCTGTACTTCTCGCCCTTGGTGCTGCGGATGTCGATGTCGGTCAAGCCTCCGGTGAAGGAGTCGAAGCCGGTCGCCAGGACGATCACGTCGAACTCATGCAGCGTGCCGTCGGCGGTGACGATGCCGTTCTCGGTGACCTTCTCGATCGGGTTCTCGTTGACGTCGACCAAATCGACGTTGTCCTGGTTGAACGTCTCGTAGTAGGTGTACTCCAGCGGGCAGCGCTTGGTGCCGAACGGGTACGGCGGGGTCTCGGGGAGAAGCTTCTCGGCCAGCTTGGGGTCCTTGACGCGCGGCAGGGTCCTCTCGCGCCAGTAGGCGTAGATCTTGTCTCCGACCTCACGGTTGAAGTACATGTCGGCGTAACCGCCGAGCCAGATCTGGAGGCCCCCCATGGCCCAGAGCTCGTCGAGCGTGGCGTAGAACTCCTCGTCGGAGATCTCGGCGGTCGGGGTGTAGATCACGTCGTAGTCGATCCCGGAGAACGTCGTCTCACGGTACTTGAAGCGCTCGGGGTAGGTCTTGCGGAGCTCGTCGTTGGCGGCGCGGTCGAGCTTGGGGGAGATCATCGGCAGAGCCGTCGGAGGCGTCCGCTGGAAGACGGTCATGTGCCCGACGTCCGGAGCGATTGTCTGGATGACCTGGACGCCGCTGGCACCGGTCCCGATGACGGCGACCCGCTTGCCGGAGACGTCGTAGCCCTCGGGCCATCGCGAGGTGTGGAACGAGTCGCCCTTGAAGTCGTCGAGGCCGGGGATGTTGGGGTAGAGGGCCTTGGACCCGGTGCCGAGCATCGGCAGGAGGAAGCGCGCGCGGGTCAGGAAGGTCTCGCCGGTCTTCTCGTCACGAGTCTCGACGACCCACTTGTCCTCGTTGTCGTCGAACTGGGCGGCGACGACGCGCGAGTTGCAGCGCATGTCCTTGGCCAGGTCCAGCTTGTCGACGACGAAGCGGAAGTACTCCTGGAGCTCCTCCTGGCCGGGGTAGACCTCCGACCAGTTCCACTCGCTCCAGATCCGCTCGTCGGAGAGCTGGTAGGCGGTGGCGGGGGTGTCGACACGCGCCCCGGGGTACTGGTTCCAGTGCCAGACGCCGCCAGCCTCGGAGCCGGCCTCGTAAAGCTTGACGGTGAAGCCGCGCGAACGAAGGTTCTCGAGCTGGTGGACGCCCGCAAAACCGCCGCCGACGACGAGGACGTCGAGCTCTTCGGTCACGGGGCGGGGGTCGGTGAGCAAGGTGTTCACGTGGTGTTCCTTTCGCGACATCGTAGTCCGTTGTGGCTGCTCGGTCGCTGGGGTCGAAGTGTCATTCCGGAGGGGTGGTGCTGGGGGAAGGCGAGCCGCTGGCTCACGTGTCGCGCTCGCTGGTTGTCGCCGGTGGACTGACGCCTGCTCGGATCGCGAACGGCGGAAGACCCCCTGGACCGAAGTCCTCTAGCGATAACTCATGGTGTACGTCCGACGTCACAAGAGTGACATGCACCACTAAATGATGTCAAGCATCACTAACAAGATTGCCGTTCCTGCCAAGCTAGCCATCCCAGGCAGTTCGTCGTGTATCACGCCGCGTTGTCACATGCGCGCCCTACTATGCGGTGGACTACGAGCACAAGACTTCGCACGAGCGCAGTTGAGCTGTTCGCTTCTGGGAAATGAGAACTAACAGTGTAGGCACCCACGGCCAAACGCCGACAGGCTCGATGTCATGGGACGCTCACGACATGTCTATTCTCTGAGAGGCGTCGCCGGTGACATCCGAGAACGTAGAACCTAGGCTCCGCCCGGCAGAGCCGCCCAGGACGTGACACGGTTCGGCGGATCAGAGCACAGCAGGCATCGGCGCCGAAGGAGCCCCGTCCCCCACGATGCGCGGACCCGGGACGGGTCAGCCGTGAACGACCGCCGTGACGGCTGTCCTGAGCTCGAAGGCGAAAGCGGGCTCGCGGTACAGGTGCGCGATACGCACAAGGTCGTGGACGATGCCCTTGCTGATGTGGATGAGGGTCGACGCTGTCGCGTCGTCGAGATCGTCACGTGTCGCCGATATCCACCGTTGCCATTCGAGGGTGTTCTCTTCTCGGATGCGGTTGAACCGATCGCGCTCGTCCTCGGGCAGGTAGTGGCTCTCCGTCAAGGAAACGGCCAACAGGTCGATAGCCCGCACTGCCAGCTCGACGTAGCCCTCAACCAGGGCGTCGAACACGTCAGCGTCGCGCGCGGGCCGAGTCAGAGCTCGGGCGACCTCGAGTGCCTGCCACTCGTAGAAGCGATTCGTCGCCGCGACGAGGATGGCGGCCTTGGTGTCGAAGTACCGGTAGATCGCCGGGCCCACCACCCCGACCTCGGCTCCGATGTCGTCGATACTGACCCCGGCATATCCGTTGCGCTGGAAGGCGCGCGCCGCAGCGGAAAGGAGCTGCTCGCGACGCGAGGCGGGCGTCCGGGGGTGCGCGACCGGTTGAACACCCGAGTCCGGGTGGGAGCTGCTCGCGACACCGATGACTCGTTCGCACGCCTCAACGAGTACCTTCTTGAGCTTGGCACGAGAAAGGCCGCTGTCGTAGAAGGCAGGGCTGGTCAGGATGCTGACCACCGACCAACTCCGGACCTCCCTGGCGAAGTCGTCGAGGTCGGGGGTCGCTGGTGCAACCATCAGCAGCCCTACCTGTTCGGCGATCCAGCGAGTGCGCTTGCGCACCAGCGAGAAGTCGTCTGGGTCGAGGTGTCGGGCCTCCCGCTGCCACAGCACCGAAAGGCGCCGACTCTCAAGGCCCACCTCAGCGAGCGTCGAGAGACGTTCGCCAACGCTGCCGGGGCTGTCGGCCGCCGCGAGTTGCTCGAGGGTCGTCACCAGTCGCTGCTGGTCCTCGTGGATCACGTGGGACAGGAGGGCCCGCTTGTTGGCGTAGTGGCGATAGAGGGCTCGTGCCGTGATCCCGCTCGCTTCGGCGATCTGGTCCATCCTGACCGAGTGATAGCCGTGCGCGGTGAACAGCTCCCGCGCGTTGAGGGCGATCTGCAGCCCGCGATCCCGCGGACGCCGCGTTGAGTCCTTCACGGCAGACGCACCGTCCATCCCGTGGCTCCTCTCGACACTCCCCGGCCCTCCCGCTCAGCCAGCCGGCCGCACATCGCGTTGCAGACCGAACGAGCAGAACAGTACTACGCCTCCGGGGCCGCGCAGCGTCGCGATGCGCTGTGAGATCGCTATGAACCGCACCCTTTGGGGAAGGATCAGTGGAGGGGGCCCCGACACGGTTGCCGGGGCCCCGCTCGGTCATCCACCTGGATACTGATGCTCAGGCCGCAGGCGCGCCCTTGCGTCCGACCTTGGCCGTGGCGATCGCGGCCGAGGACTTGCCGACGTGGAACTCTTCCAGCGTCGTGGTGTTGCAGGTCATGTAGAGCGTGTCGAGGTTGTCGCCGCCGAAGGCACAGGCGACGGACCAGGCGCCGGGGTTGCTCACTTTGTCGGTGATCTCGCCGCCCTCAACGACACGGTAGAAGCCGCTGTCCTCCTCCAGGGTCAGGGCGTTGCCGAACCACACGCCGCCGTCGGCGTCGAGCGCGATACCGTCCGGGTGGTAGGCGTCGTCGAGCTGCGCCCAAGCCCGCTGGTTGGTCAGTGCGCCGTCGGTGGCGATGTCGAAGGCGGTGATCCGGTGGTTCCAGGTCTCGGCGACGAGCAGGACCGAGCCGTTCTGGATCGCCATGCCGTTGGGGAAGAGCAGCTCGCCGCCGACTTGCTGCGCCTTCCCGCTGGGGTCGACGTGGACCAGGCGGGTCGTCTTGGGGTCTTCCTCACCGAGCGCGAACCCGAAGTTGCCCACGTAGGCGTCGCCGGCCTTGGTGACGAGCATGTCGTTGCCGATGCCGCCGGCGAACTGGCTGAAGTCCGCGTGCATGCTCTGTGTGCCGTCCAGCGCAACCTTCAGGACGCACTTGTCGGCCTGGGAGACCACGAGCGCTGAGCCGTCTGGGAGGAAGCCTAGGCCGGAGGGGGCGCCCTCGACCTCGACGACGGTCTGGTAGGAGCCGTCGGCTGCGAAACGCTTGACCGTCTTGGCGAAGAAGTCGCTGGCCCACAAACTTTCGTCCCGCCAGCGGGGAGCCTCCAGGAACTGGTGGCCCGTGGAGAAAATGGTCAGCTCGTGCTCGTACATGACATTCCGTTCCACGCCGACCTACGGCCGTCGTTTAGGTGGTGGGGTGGCTTGATCGAAGGGTGGACATAGAAGGATGGAGAAGGCCGGCGGGCTGTCGCCCGCGTGTGATGCTCAGGGGGACGCCTCTTGCTCATCCCCGTCCTTGGCCAGGTCACGCAGCCTGAACTTCTGGATCTTTCCGCTGGCTGTACGGGGCATCTGGTCGAGCACGATCAGGCTCTCGGGGAGCTTCTGCTTGGCGATCTTGCGCTCCAGCAGCCACTCGACGAGTTCGGCGAGCTCCAGGCTCGCACCCGGCTCGGGGACGATGACTGCGCAGACCCGTTCGCCCAGGACCGGATCGGGGGAGCCCACGACGGCAACCTCGGCAACCCCGGGGTGGGCGAAGAGGTGGTCCTCGACCTCCTTCGCGCTGAGGTTCTCGCCGCCGCGGATGATGATGTCCTTCTTGCGGCCAGTGATCTCCAGGTGACCCTCGGCGTCGATACGGCCGAGGTCTCCGGTGCGGAACCAGCCGTCGTCGGTGAACGCGGACCTGTTCAACTCGGCGTCGAGGTAGCCGACGAACATCTCGGGCCCTCGTGCGAGCAGTTCGCCGTCCTCGCCGCTGCCGAGGTCGTTCTCGTGCTCATCGACGATCCTGATGCGGGCCAGACCGATGGCGCGGCCGTCGGTGTTGGCGCGCTTCTCCAGCGGGTCGGCGGCGCTGCCGCTGGTGGCGGTCGGGTACTCGGTCGACCCGTACACCCGGGCGACCATGCAGTCCAACGCGGTCGTGGCGTTGAGGATCAGATCCGGCGGGACATCCGCTCCTCCGCACAGGAAGCTCCTCAGCGACGAGACGTCGTACTCGCCGAGCGACGGGTGGTGGACCAGGCCGTGCAGGAACGGTGTGGCCGCGAGCATGAAGGTGCACTGGTGTTCCTGGATGAGCTCCAGGCCGGCCGTGGGCTCCCAGATGTCCATCAGAACGACACCGCTTCGCAGCATCGGCGGCATCTGGATGCCGTACAGGATGCCGGTGATGTGCCCTACGGGAGACGGCATGAACACGACGTCTTCCTGGGTCAGGCCGAGCAGCTCGACAACGCTTCGGTTCTCGTAGTCGAGCGTGTTGTGCGTGTGCAACGCGCCCTTCGGGGCCGAGGTGGTGCCGGAGGTGTACAGCAAGAGCGTCAGGTCGTTGGCGTCGCGAGGGACCGGCTCAGGCTTGCTGCCGTGGAAGCCGTCGAGGAAGTCCTCGAAGGAGACCTCGTGATCCCGTCGCGCCTTGCCCACGACCACGACCGTCTGCAACGCCGACAAGCCCGACGAGATCTCCGCGAACATCTCGGGGAAGTCGAAGTTGCGGAACGTCGCCGGGATGAACGCGATCTTGGACTTCGCCTGCTCCAGGATGAATCGGGTCTCCGAGTGTCGGAAGATCGGCATGATCGGATTGCTGATCGCGCCGATCCGGATCGCGGCAAGATGGACCGCACACGCCTCGGCCCAGTTCGGCAACTGCCACGAGACGACATCGCCGTGTCCGATGCCGTGGCGCTGGAGTGCCGCGCCGAGAGCGTCGACGATGGCGTCGAACTGTGCGAAGGTCCACGTTCGTCCGCGGTCGACGACAGCGGTGCGGTCGGGGACCGTCTGGGCGGCGTCTGACAGATAGGCGTCGATAAAGTTCCCCTGCCAGGCCCCCGATGCGGTGGACTCCGCGATGAAGTCCGCGTTCAGATGTGTGGTGACCATCGTTCAGACCCTTTCGACCGTCCGCGCCGTCGGCTGGTCCAGCACGAGCGCTCCGACTTCTTCCTCGAGTTCCGTACTGTCGCCGTACCAGGCCCGCAACGCGAGCGCACGCTTGTAGTACCAGTGGATGTCGGCCTCCGCGGTGAAGCCGATGCCCCCATGTACCTGGATCGCGCCTTCGCAGACAGTGACGGCGACAGTGGCGGCATGGGCCTTCAATGCGGCGGCGCTGAGCTCAGCCTCGGTGTGGGGTAGTTCGTCCAACTCGCCGGCGACGGCCTCACAGAAGTTGTGCAGGGAGACCGCCTCGGTGTGCATGTCCGCCAGCATGTGCTTGATCGCCTGGAAGGAGCCGATGACCCTTCCGAACTGCTCCCGCTGTTTCGCGTACTCGACCGCCAACTCGACGCAGCTGGTGGCAATCCCACTCAGCTCACAAGCGATGAGCACCCGGCTCCACCGCCGGACTCGCGCCAGAACTTCCGGCGCCGTCGCCGCATCGCCCACCGGAGCCCCTTCGGCCCCGTCGAGCGTGACCCGGCTGAAGTTTACAGCCGGGTCAGCGCTGCCGACAGCCTCGATCCGCACTCCCGGAGCTGTCGGCTCGATCAGGTGCAGCACAGGGTTGCCGCCCCGGTCGGCGACGACAAGAAGGGCCAACGCCTCACTACCGAAGCGAACCGCCTCGAACGTCCCGTACAGCTTGCTGTCCACGTTCGTAACCGAGCCGAGTCGTCCCGACCAATGGTTGCTCACGGCAGGATCGAGGAACGCCAGCACCGACCCGTTTTCCACCGCGTCCGCCATGAGCTTGCGGCCCTCTGCGGAGGCATGCTCGTACACGGTGCCGGGCAAGAGCGAGTTCTCCAGCATCGGGCCGGCGAGAAGGTGACGGCCGTACTGGATGAAGAGCGGCCCCAATGCCGACGGCGGAAGCCCGAGCCCACCGTGCTCCTCTCCCCAGACCACGGCAAACACGCCGAGTTCAGCCAGAGCGGGAACCAGGCTCGAACGCTCGTCGGGCGACGAAAGGATGCGCCGGCGCGTATCAGCGTCGTACACGGACCGCAGGAAGTCGTCGACGGTTGCCGCCAGGTAGGCGATGGTGTCGTTGTCAGCCACGGGGAAGTCCTAGAAGTCGCTCGGAGATGATGTTGCGCTGGACCTGCGACGTGCCCCCATAGATCGAGGCTGACCGCGAGTAGAGGTGGTCATGCACCCACCGGTCGGCCTCCAGCCCGAGAGGCGTCGACCCCGACAGCGCCCGCGACGGGCCAAGCAGCTCGGCGATCGACCCGAACACGGTCTGCTCAATGCCGTTGAGGAGCAACTTGTCCACGGAGTCCTCGGGAGTCGGAACCTCGCCTGCGTCCAAACGCTTCACGGTCTGGCGGGTCTGGGCGCCCAAGACTCGCAACGCGATCTGCACCCGTCCGAGCGCCACGCGAACACGCCGCCCGAGGGCAGTCTCCGGCCCCGGCAGGTCAGATTCCCGCAAGGCGGCCACGGCATCCTCGAACGCGACCTCGTAGTCGACGCGCCGGCGCACCGTGTAGGCGGCCCGCTCTATGCCCAGTGTGTGCGTGGCCACCGTCCAGCCCTGGTTCAACTCACCGACCAGATTCCGGCGCGGAACCCGCACCTCGTCGAAGAACACCTCGCAGAACTCACGGTCACCGGTCATCTGCTCCAGCGGACGCACAGTGATCCCCGGTGAGCTCATGTCCACCAGGACATAGCTGATACCGGCATTCTTGTGAGCGCCCGGATCGGTGCGCACCAACAACGCGCACCACTGCGACTTGTGCGCCCAGCTCGTCCACACCTTCTGGCCCGAGATCACGAAGTCGTTGCCATCGATCACCGCACGGGTCCGCAACGAGGCGAGGTCGGAGCCTGCATTCGGTTCGGAGAATCCCTGACACCAGATGTGCTCGCCGGACAACAGCGCGGGCAACAGCTCTTCACGCTGCCACGACTGACCGTGATGGTCGATGGACGGGCCGACCACATCGAGCCCGATCAGGCCGATCGGCATCGGCGCCCGTGCCCGCGCCAACTCCTCGGCGAACACCAGTTGATGCATCGGCGTCAGGCCCTGTCCACCGGCCTCCCGACTCCAGCTGATGCCGATCCAACCGGCGTCGAACAACGTGTGCTGCCACTCGCGTAGCACAGCGAACCGCTCATCCAGGTCCAGCGGCACATGCGGAACGTCGGCCGCGGCCAGCCATTCCCGCGCCAGGACACGATAGCCCTCCAGTTCCACCGTCGACACGACGTTCACCGCCCCGTGTACACGGGCGTGCGGCGCTCCAAGAACGCGCTAAGCGCCTCCTTGGAGTCCTCGTAACCCGACAGCTCACCCGTCAAGGACTGCTCAAACTCGTAGCCGCTCTTCAGGTCCGTGTACTCGATGGCGTTCAGGCTCTGCTTGGCGAACCGCAAAGCAGCCGGGCTGTGCCGCGCCAGCGACTCGGCCAAGGACTGCGCCCTCGCATACAGCTCCTCGTCGGGAACGACATCCACGATCCCCCCATACTGGAGGAGCTTGGCCGCTGGAATCAGATCGCCACTCAGGTGCATCAGCCGGACCACACCCTGGGGCACCATCCGGGACAGGTGCTTGGCGCCACCCATCACACCGACCTTCACCTCTGGCAGCGCGAACCGGGCACTCTCGGCGGCCACCACCAGGTCGCAGGAACCAGCGATGGCCAGCCCAGTACCGACCGCAGCGCCTTGAACCGCGGCGATGACCGGCTTGGTGCTGTCGTAGATGGCGAAGAACGCCTCACGCACCTGCTTCATCCGTGCCGGCGAGTTCTCCGGATCCAGCGTCTTGAACTCCTCCAGGTCATTGCCACCGCAAAAGTGCTTGCCCCGGCCGGCGAGGACCAGGACCCGCGCCTCCGGCAGGTGCACGTCGACGTTGTCGAAGAACTCCTTCAGCTCCACGTACATCGCCTGGTTTACCGCGTTCGCCGGAGGTCGGTTCAACCACACAGTCGCGGTCGTGCCGTTCTCCTGCCAGTCGATGAACTCAAACTGAGCCATGTCATGACCGTCCTGTCTGCGTAGTGCCTGAGCACGGGCGAAGACTGGGCCACAAACGTACATTGCGACTCATCTGCCCATGAATGAAATCCTGTATGATTCCTCTGCAATCTAGTACGCGATCGGATCATATGTCAATGTTCACTAACATCATTGCCTCGCAGGGAGGGCGAGCGAGCCCGGTCCGACACGTTGCCCGCGCGGCTGCCTTGGACCCGATCGCCGCGCGGACCATCTCCGCACGGTTCCTGTCCGGGACGAGCGCCTGGAGACCGCCGACCGACTGCGGGCCGGCGAGTCGGTCCGCGCGATCGCGGCGCCCTGGGCCGGGCGCCCTCCACCATCAGCCGCGAGATCCACCGCCACGGCCGTGGCGACGGAGTGTACCGACCATTCGAGGCACAACGCGTCTCAGCGCAGAAGCGACGCCGTCCGCGCCCGCTGCGGGTCCACGCGCGCCGGCAGCTGCACGACCAAGTCGCTGCGCTGCTCAAGGAGCGGTGAAGCCCTCAGCAGATCTCGCGAGAACTGCGCGCCAGATACTCAGACGATCCCGGCATGTGGTTGTGCGCGGAGTCGATCTACCGCGCGATCTACCAGCCGAACTCGACCCTGACGCGCCCGCCGATCGTGCGCCCACCACCGCGCTCGCCGCTGCGCACGGACCGTGACCACCGACGAGCCCAGATGCGCACCGGCCAGCGACGCAAGAGGTTCAACGCGGCGATGCTGTCGGTGCACGACCGACCGTTCGACCCGGTCGACCGCAGCGAGCCGGGACACTGGGAAGGTGACTAGATCGTCGGGCCCGCGGACCGCTCGGTGATCGGCACCCTGGCCGAACGCCAGACCCTCGTCGTCAACCTCATCCACCTCGAGCCAGCCGACTCCCTCTCGCTCCACCGAGCCCTCGTTCGTGACGTGACCGGCCTGCCACCCCACGTGCTGCGCTCGATCACGTGGGACCAGGGGACCGAGATGGCAGCGCACGAGAAGATCGCGGCCGACCTCAGCGTGAAGGTCTGCTTCTGCGACCCGTCCTCGCCGTGGCAGCGTCCGAGCAACGAGAACACCAACGGCCTCCTGCGCGACTACTTCCCCAAGAGCGCAGACCTAGCGATCCACTCCCGAGCAGACCTGCTACGCATCGAAGAAGAACTCAATCGACGACCCGAGCGATCCTCGGTCACCGCCCACCAGCCCACCTGTTCGCAACCCTGCTAGCGTCGCCGGACCACTCAATGTGTTGCAGTGACCGGCGGAAACCGTCGCGTCGGATCGGCCTCATTTCTGGCTCTCCTGACCGATCCGTGGGTCATGACCGGCCGGGGAGGACTGGTCGGTGGCCGCCGAGGTTGAGCATGGCCAAGGCGATGAGAGCCTCGGGAGACCTGAATCCGAAGGCAACGCGG
>NZ_JAKGCU010000040.1 GCF_021556435.1 Gordonia tangerina | reverse complement strand
CCGGACCGGATCGGCCAGCGCCTTGAGCCGCAGAGCGATTTCTAGGGCGGTGTCGTCATCGAGAGGGGCCGCCGACACGGGCGCACAGCAGATCGGGGCACTGATGTCGACCATCGGCAGGTCCACTCCAGCGAGACCGTGCATGGCGAGATTGCCCGCCTCGCAGGCGAAGGGCTGTTCACTGAGGAGCAGATCAACACCACCTGCTGCTTCGCTACCCAGGACAACGTGTGGGTCGGTGCCCCCGACGGCGAACGCTGGGAGGTCTACACAGTCCTGGCCGACTCCAATACGTTCGGCGAGGCCCCTGCCCTCGCCTCGGAGGGCTCTGACCTCGGCCTGACGCAGGATTCGCAAGGCTCGTCGGCGTGCTGCACACCGGCCTCCTCGTGCTGTTGACGCCGGGTTAACCCGTCCCGGGGAGGGCGCCGCCCAACTGGGCGGCGCCCTTCGTGTTGCGGACCATATAGATATACGTCAATATTGATGTATGTCTAAGCCGCTGGGGATTGAGACCTCGCCAGTACGGTGCTCGCCGCTAGTGCGTGAGCCGTTGACACCTGAACAGTCGGTACAGGCGACCGTGGTGTTCAAGGCACTCGCCGATCCGGTACGATTGCAGCTATTCAGTCTGATCGCCAGTCACGACGGCGGCCAGGCGTGCGTGTGCGACATCTCGCCAGCGGTCGATGTCTCGCAGCCGACGGTCTCGCATCACTTGAAAGTCCTGCGAACCGCCGGGCTCCTCGAGTCCGAGCGGCGCGGATCGTGGATGCACTACCGGGTCGTTCCGGACGCCCTCGACGCCGTCGCCGCAATCGTGGCGCCTCTGACTGCGCAGGCCACGGCGTGAGCGTCCAGACGTCCAGCCGCAGCGTTGCCGGAAAGTTGTCGACGCTCGATCGGTTCCTTCCGGTGTGGATCGGGTTGTCGATGGTCGCCGGGCTGCTACTCGGCCGCCTAATACCCGGCCTGAACACCGCTATCGACAAGATCCAGGTCGACGGGATCTCACTGCCGATCGCACTCGGGTTGCTGATCATGATGTACCCGGTGCTGGCGAAGGTCCGCTACGACCGCCTCGACACCGTCACCGGCGATCGACGCCTGCTGATCGGATCGCTGGTATTGAACTGGGTCGTCGGCCCGGCACTGATGTTCGCTCTCGCCTGGCTACTTCTGCCCGACCTCCCCGAATACCGCACCGGTCTGATCATTGTCGGCCTCGCCCGCTGCATCGCGATGGTGATCATCTGGAACGACCTCGCCTGCGGTGATCGCGAGGCCGCCGCCGTGCTGGTGGCAATCAACTCGGTGTTCCAGGTCGTGATGTTCGCTGTGCTCGGCTGGTTCTACCTATCCGTGATGCCCGGCTGGCTGGGTTTGGAGCAGACCACTATCGATGCCTCGCCGTGGCAGATCGCGAAATCGGTGTTGATATTCCTGGGCATCCCCCTACTCGCCGGATACCTGAGCCGCAGAATCGGGGAACGCAGCCGCGGCCATGACTGGTACGAGGAGACCTTCCTACCTCGGATCGGGCCGTGGGCCCTCTACGGGCTGCTGTTCACGATCGTGCTGCTGTTCAGCCTGCAAGGCGACCAGATCACCTCCCGCCCCGGCGACGTCGCCCGCATTGCATTGCCACTGCTGGCGTACTTCGCGATCATGTGGGGCGGCGGTTACCTCCTCGGCACCTTCCTTTGCCTGGGCTATGAGCGCACTACTACCCTCGCATTCACCGCCGCAGGCAACAACTTCGAGCTGGCGATCGCCGTCGCGATCGGCACCTACGGCGCCACCTCCGGCCAAGCCTTGGCCGGCGTCGTCGGACCACTCATCGAAGTCCCGGTCCTGGTCGCCCTGGTCTACGTCTCCCTCGCACTCCGACACCGTTTCACCCCCAGCGCTCGGCCCACCGACAGGGACTTGCCATGACGCCGTCCGTGTTGTTCGTCTGCGTCAAGAACGGCGGCAAGTCCGTGATGGCTGAAGGCCTCCTACGACAAGCCGCAGGCAACGCGATCGAGGTTCACTCAGCCGGCACTCGCCCCGGCACTGCGGTCAACACACTCTCCGCTCAAGCGCTTTCCGAAGTCGGCGTCGACATCACAGGCCATACCCCGGCTGGAATCGACCCAGCCTTACTCGCCCGCGTCGACAAGGTCATCACCCTGGGACGCGAAGCGGTCGTCGACGTCCCCGGCGTCACCGTCATCAACTGGGACACCGACGAGCCCTCCGAACGCGGCATCGACGGCATCGACCGAATGCGCCTCGTCCGCGACGACATCACCGCCCGCGCACACAAGCTCACCACTGAACTACTTCATAAACGATCGTCTGAATAGACGACCGAAGAGTCGCCAACGCGCGGCCCGATCTGGCAGCTATACGCACGAAGTCAATACGCAGGGTATTCAGTAAGCCCCTGCATATTGCATCAGATGCAACACGTGGCCTGAGATCCGTCATTTGGATGTCAGTTGGCGACCTGGGGATTCGTCACTCGTGTCAGTAGCGCTCGTCACCGGAGTCATCTACCCGTGCGTATCTCGAGCGCGCACCGCCACCCTGACTCTCGATCTGTAGATCAGCGGATGCCTTCGGCCGCCAGGCCCTCGCGCTGCTGGGTGGCGTCGATGCTGAATGCGCCGCCGTGGATCAGCTCACCGAGGCCACTACCGAGGCATTCCAGCAGTACCCCGACTACGCGGTGATCACCAGTTTTCCTGGCCTGGCTGACCTCTCCGGCGCTCGGGTGCTCGGCGAGATCGGCGACGACCGCGAGCGGTTCACCGACGCCCGTTCGCTGAAGGACCTACGCCGGTTCTGTGCTGATCACGCGGGCCTCCGGGCGCAGCATCTCGATTACCCGCCGCGTGGTGAAGAACAACCGACTCAACGCTGCAGGATTCCTTTGGGCGTTCGCCGCGATGGCGAAAGCCGGCGCACCCCAAGACCATTAACGCCGAGGACGCGACCGCGGCGATCGGCACGCCGCTGCGCTTCGGCACCTCTTCGACCGCTTGCTCGGGCAGCTCCACTACTGCTTGCAAACCGGTCAGCACTACGACCCGATCAAGGCGTTCGGGCCCGCTCAGGACGCGTCCTTCGAGATCGCGGCTTGACCTCTTGGTGTGATCGGAGGTCTTCTTCGGCGCGTTCAAGACCGATATCGACGCCGAACTCGCCCAGCTCGGCCCGACCGGGTACCGGCCCTTGTGGGTGCGCGACACCCTGTTCTGAGTCAGCAGCACGGCGCCTCGCCGGCCGGGTCGATGAGCGCCTCGGCCAGTGGGCGTGCGAGCTGGGTGTAGGCGTCGGCGACCGGTAGCACGGTCATCCCAGGATGCTCGGATCGCCACTGCTCGGCGGCGTCGGGAGTGGCCAGGAACATCTGCGGATTGCAGCAGGTGGCGCGGACCTGCCCGCCCCGGATCCCGGCGGGGTCGACGAAGGCCACCATCGCGGCGGCCGGTTGCAGGTCGGTGACTCCCGTGACTGGATCGACGGTCAATCGCACGGCGCTGACGGTAACCGGGCACTCGGATTCGACGTGTGCGCTCGCCCCGATCACGGCGGGGAAGACGAGCGTGTCGGGCGCACACCAGGTGTAGAGCTGATGGCCTGCGACGGTGAATCGGTGCGGGGTCGGATTCAGGGTCAATCCCCACCCGAGGACCCGGCCCTGCTCGTCGTATTCGATGTCGGCGCCGATCGGTGTCTCTTCGAGATCTCCGGCGTCGACACCGGCTGCGGCCGCCAACTCCGTGACGGTGACCGGCGCTCCGTGGGCCAGCAGCCGCAGCGCGGCCCGCAGCAGCGCCCGGTCACGGTCGGCTGGTGCGATCGTGGCGAAAACGTCGGCGGGAATGGAGTCGGTGCTCATGAGAGTCAGCCTTTCCGAGAATGCGTCGGGTGCGATGTCGATGACGGTAGGGTCTGCCCCCGGGGGCAGAGTCAAGCCCGCGTCGGGCATCGGCACGGACCTCGGTCCAGCACACATCGTCGGCGGCCCACCGCGCACGGTGGATGCTGGTGAAGTCGTCGATGCGGTCGAGGATCTGCTGGGCGTCGCTGATCCGGCGGTGCAGCCGCTGTCGCGACCGCTCCAGTAGCTCGGCCAGACGCGCGCCGACCGCTCCGTCTCCACTATCGACGGCGTCATCGGTGAGCTGGCAGATCTCGGCGATGGTGAGCCCAAGCCCGCGCAGCTCGCCGATGAACCGCACACACCACAGTGCGTCATCGGTGTACAGGCGGTAGCCGGCCGCGCTGCGCCCCAGGGTGTGGATGAGCCCGAGGTCGGTGTATTCACGCAACGCCTTCACCCTCACCCCGGTCCGCGCCGACAACACGCCGATCGTCATGTGCCCGTTCATCTCGGCCTTTCCTGGAGGAGATCGTCAGCCTGCGCAGCAGGACAGTTTCGTCACGTCGGTGGTGAAGGTCTGGGCGGTCAGTTTCAACGCTTCGGCCATGGTCAGATACGGCGCCCAGCTGTGGGCGAGCCGGTCGACGGTCATACCCGCGGTCATCGCGTATCCGGCGGCGGTGATCAGGTCTCCGGCACCCTCGGCCAGCGCGTGCACGCCCAAGATCCGGCCGGTATCGGCGTCGGCGACGATCTTGGCCAGGCCACGGGTATCGCGATTGACCAGCGCCCGCGCCACACTCGACAACGCCAGCGTCCGGCACCGGCACCGGTATCCGGCCGTCACCGCCTCGGCCTCGGTGAGCCCCACGGCGGCGATGGCGGGGCTGGTGAACGTCAGCCGCGGCACTGTGGCGTAGTCCAGGACCCGATCCGCGTCGGCGAACGCGTTGTCGGCCACCAGCGTTCCCTGCGCGGCGGCCACATACACGAACTGCGGGCCCCCGGCCACGTCCCCGGCCGCCCAGATCCGGGCATTGTCGGTGCGCTGACGGTCATCGACGATCACCGCGCCGCGCCCGTCGACACCGACCCCGACCGCCTCCAGGCCCAGCCCCGCGGTGTTCGGGCGGCGACCGGTCGCGACCAACACGTGTTCGGCCCGCAGCTCGCTGACCCCGGCCCGAGTGCGCACGCTCACCAGCTTGTGGCCGCCACCGGCCAGGACCTTCTCGACGGTGGCCGCGGTCAACACGGCGATATGCTCATCGGCGAAGACAGCCTCGATCGCGGCCGAGATTTCCGGTTCCTCGCCCGGCGCCAGCCGCCCCAGGGCCTCGATCACCGTCACCCGGGTGCCGAGGCGGGCGAACAACTGGGCTTGTTCGAGCCCGACAGTGTTGCCGCCGATCACGATCAGCGACTCCGGGAGCCGCTTCAGGTCCATGGCGGTGGTCGAGGTCAGATACCCGGCCTCGACCAGACCGTCGATCGGCGGGATCCACGGCGTCGCACCGGTCGCGATCAGGTAATGGCCAGCCTCGATCACCCGGGTCCCGCCGTCGTTCGCTCCGACCCGCAACCCCGGCGCCGCACTCGTGCCGTCGAACACTGCCGTGCCGGAGACGATCTCCCACCCGTACTCGCCCGCCAGCTCGATGTACTTGTTTGCCCGCAGCTGCGCGACCAGCGCGTCCTTACCGGCGATCAGGCCCGGAAAATCCAGCGGCACCGCAGCGGCACCCAGGCCGGGAAACCGGTCGGCGGCGGCTGCGGCGTGGCGGGCCTCCGCGGCGGCCAGCAACGTCTTCGACGGCACACACCCGACGTTCACGCAGGTGCCACCGACGGTGTCGCGCTCGATCATCACCACGGACCTGCCGTGGCCGACCGCGGCGATAGCGGCGGCGAACGCCGCCGAACCGGACCCGACGATCGCCAGATCCGGACGGGATTGTGTCGTGGCCACGCCTGCCTCCTGAGGGGTTGAGCAACCGCGTCGCCAGCCAACGGCTGCTATTCGCATTGACGAATACCTACAGGGCTCATACTATGCGCTTAAGCGAATAGTTCAAGTGGTGTGGAGGTGCCCCATGTCCCGGTCCACGACCGCCGTGCCCGGCGACGAGCTGGCGTGCACACATCTGGATACGACGGCGAAGTTCTTTCGCGCCCTGTCGGATCCGACCCGGTTGAAGCTGCTGGAATACATCCTCGCCGGCGAACGCACCTCGGCCGACTGCGTCGCCCACGCCGGCATCTCCCAGCCGCGGGTGTCGGTGCACCTGTCGTGTCTGGCCGATTGCGGATACATCGTCGCGCGCCGCGACGGCAAGAAGCTGCGGTACACGGTCGGAGACCCGCGCGTGGCCGAACTGGTGCTGCTCGCCCGGTTGCTCGCGGCCGACAACGCCGCCGCCCTGACGTGCTGCACCCGCATCGACCAGGTACCGGACGGTGACCGGACATGAACGCCCTCGACAGCCCTCACGTCTCGGCAGCCGCTCACCGTCGGCGGGTTCACCGCGGCTGGGACTGGGTGTCAAGCTCGCCGAGGTCGATGCCGAGCTCGCCGAACTCACCGCGGTCCGGCGACACCCTGGCCGCCGCGCTGGCGGCCGGACGCGAAGACCTGCTCGAGCGCAGCGAATCCCCCTGCTGCCCTGTCCCATCGACACCGAACCCAGCGCCAGGCAGCGGTGGCTCGGCGAGCTGCGGGGGAGGCCGTTGTGGCTGCTGCGACCTAGACACGCCGCTGGCGGGCTTGCATCGGGACCGCGGCACTGCTGCCTGGGCTGTTGCGCGGTGGTGCCCCGCTGCTGATCGCGGCCGTAGCACTGAGCAGCGGCACGCTGCTGGTGAGCCTGTCATGGCTCCAACCGCTCGGATTCGCCCATCGGACTCGGGCTCCTCGGACTGATCTGGTCCCGCCAATGACTCGCGCCCGCGGCTGCGATGAGGGCTGCGCAGCCACACCTTCCGGCGACGCGGGCACTCCGGCCCGCACCACCGCCGCGACCTGGCTCAGGCCGTCACCGAGTTTGGCGCCTGCGAGGCCACCACGGTGATCAGCACCGTAGCCATCAACGGCGCCATCGCCGGTGCTCACCGCGCGCCGAGACCCGCTGCCCGGTCCCGGCGCGCGGTACACCTGGGGTGAGCCACGCCAGCGTCAGTGGGATGACGATCAACACGAGGAACGCTTCCAGGAACGGTCCGGCCTCCACGAACTCGGCCAGATCCGACGTAGAGCCGCAGCTGGTGGCAGGGACACCGCTCCGCCGCGCCAGCTGGGTAATACGCATCATCACCACCCCGCGACCCTGAACCTTCGACTCGACTCGAAGGTCAGACCGGCCGTGACGGTTGCCCCCGAGGGCGGTGTGGCCCCGGCGGCCGGTCCCGTGTCCGCGACGAATCAACCTGGTCTGATCGCCGCGCTACTCAGCGGCGGCCCGTGGTGCGCGAGTGTTGGGTGGGCGAAACCTGAGGGCGGGCAGCCACCAGTTCCAGCCGCCGAGCAGGCGCATGAGGGCGGGGACGAGGACGAGGCGGATGAGGACGGCGTCGATGGCGACGGCGACGGCAAGGGCGAGTCCGAGTTGTTTGAGTTCGAGGATGTCGGCGGTGAGGAAGCTTGCGAAGATGGCGATCATGATCGCGGCGGCCGCGGTGATGGGGCGTGCGGTGTGGGTGAGCCCGGCCGCGACGGCGCGCTGGTTGTCGCCGCTGGCGTCCCAGTATTCGCGGATGCGACGAATCAGGAACACCTCGTAGTCCATCGAGAGCCCGAACAGTAGCGCGAACACCACGGTGGGTAGGTAGACCTGCACGAATCCGGGGCTGGTGAAGTCGAGGACGTTCTCGCCCAGACCCCACTGGAACACCGCGACGGTGATACCGAGGGCGGCGCCGGTGGCGAGCAGGTTCATCGCGATGGCCTTGAGGGGTAAGGCGATACTGCGGAAAGCGGCGATGAGGAAGACCAGCGAGGCGGTCAGCACCAGGGCTACGACCAGCGGAAGTTTGGTGGTCATTTCGTCGGAGAGATCGACGAATTCGGCGGTGCTGCCGCCGATGCGGATCTCGGCTCCGGCTGCGCCGGCGGCTGTGTTGCGCAGGTCGCGGACGAGGTCGGTGGCGGCCATCGAGTCGAAGGTGACCGAGGGGATCGCCATCGCGAGCATTCGACCGTCATTGAGCTGGGCGGGCAGGACGGTGTCGATGCGGGCGTCGCCGTCGATCTCGGTCAGGAATCGGTTGACCCGTGCTTCGGCGTCTGCGGTGAGTGGGGTGTCGCTGGGGCCGGTGGCGATGATCTCGACCGGGGAGAGTGCTCCGGGCGGGAAGTTGGTGTTCAATGCGGTGCTGGCGCGTCCGGTCGGGGTGTCGTCGAGGGCGGTGGTGCCCATGTCGAGGCCGTAGCGGATCCCGAATACCGGCAGCGCGGCGAGGACCAGCACCGCTGCGGCCGCGGTGCCGAAGAGGACGGGTCGGCGCATGACGAGATACGCCCAGCGCGCCCAGCGGCCACCGAGAACGCCGGGAGCGTCGGTGGCGCTGTCGGCAGGGCGCCAGCGGGCCGGGAGACTACCGCGGTTGACAGCCGGGCCCAAGGCGGCGAGCAGGGCGGGTAGCAGGGTGACGGCGACGGTGAGCATACTGGTGACGGCGGTGGCGACGCCGATGGCGATGCCACGGAAGATCGGTGCCTGGATGATGATCAACGCGCACAGCGAGATCATCACCACCAAGCCCGAGACCAGAATCGTTTTGCCTGCTGTGGCGAGGGAGCGACCGACGGCGCCGCTGATCGCGGCATGGTCTGGCCCGGTGTGGTGGGTGAGTTCTTCGCGGAAGCGGCTGACGATGAACATCGCGTAGTCGATACCGACGCCGAGGCCCACCATGGTGGCCATGGCCACGGTCAGCGAATCGAACGCGGTCACAGCAGTGAGGGTGAACAACACTCCGACCGCGGTCAGCATCCCGGCGATGGCCACTGCGATCGGGACCGCCGCTGCGGCCAGGGCGCCGAGGGCGAGGACGAGCAGGACCAGCGCGACCGGGATGCCGATTGCCTCGGCGCGGGCCAGGTCGGCGTTCTGCAGTTCGGTGGCCGCGTTCTGTACCGCCGAGTACCCGGTGACCCCTACGTCGATGGAATCGTCGCCGGTGGTGGCGATGGCGTCTTGCAGGTCGCGCGCGACTTTCGCGCGTTCGGCCATGTCGCCGTCCATGCCGGCGAGCGCGATCGCGACGTGACCGTCGGCCGAGATCTGGGATCCGGGCAGCCCGTCGTAGGGGCCGACGACGTCGACCACGCCCTCGACCGCGGTGGCGGCGGTGATCGTGCGAGCCACCGCTGCACGGAACTCGGCGTCGGTGGCGGTGACCGCGCCAGACTGCAGCACGATGACCGCCTGTTCCGTACCGAACTGCGGGAAGTGCCGGGCAACCAGGCGATCCACCTCGGTGGACTCCGAGCCCTCGACACCGAAATCCATCGCACCGAGCCGGTTCTCGAGCAGCGGGTAGGCCACCGCGCACACCACCAGCAGCAGTCCCCAGACCGCCAGGACCGCACGTCTGCGCCGGGCCATCAGAACGCCCCACCGATATAGCACTCCGGGCGAGCCCGGCGGCGATGGTTGCTGAGGCGAGTTCTCGACGACGGCGGACTTCTGCTGGTTCACGCGTTCTCCCTCCGTAGCGACCACGAATTGATCGCCATATCACGATGTAATCGTTGAAACGAGATTAATCACACTCTCACTCGATATCAATAGCTTTCGCCGCTATCATCGCTTTATGGCGATTAATGATGGCGGGGGTTGCCTCGTCGAGACGCAGGGGTTGGATCCGGCGGTGGCCCTGTTCCACAGCCTCTCCGATGCGACACGGTTGGCGATCGTGCACCGGCTGGCGTGCGGGGAAGCGCGGGTCTTGGACCTGATGGCCGGGCTCGGACTGGCTCAGTCAACGGTATCGGCGCACGTAGCGTGCCTGCGCGACTGCGGGCTGGTCGTGGGCCGCCCGCAAGGGCGGCAGGTGTTCTACAGCCTGGCCCGCCCGGAGTTGATGGACCTACTCGCCTCGGCAGAGACCTTGCTCGCGGCGACAGGCAATGCGGTGGCGTTGTGCCCGAACTACGGCACCGACTCCACCACCGAGACGGAGAGCGCGGAGGTACGAGCATGAGCGACGCATGCGGCTGCGGCCACGACGAACCCGCCGGTGACGGCGAGGCCGAGGAACGCGAACCCGAAAAGCTCTGGGAAGTCAGTGAACTGCGCGCCGCCGCGGTCGCCGGAGTGCTGCTGGTCGCGGCACTGATCGTCGGCTGGACCGGCGGCCCACGCGCCGTCGAGTTGGGGTTGGAGATCGCCGCACTGCTCGTCGGTGCATACACCTTCGTCCCCTCCACGCTCAAACGGCTGGCCAAGGGCAAGATCGGTGTCGGCACGCTGATGACGATCGCCGCGATCGGCGCGGTGATCCTCGGCGAGGTCGGCGAAGCCGCCATGCTGGCGTTCCTGTTCTCCATCAGCGAGGGCCTCGAGGAGTACGCGGTCGCGCGCACCCGCCGCGGGCTGCGCGCCCTGTTGAACCTGGTACCGGACCGGGCCACCGTGCTACGCGACGGCACCGAAACCGTCATCGCCCCTGCCGAGCTGCGCGTCGGGGATCGGATGCTGGTGCGCCCCGGTGAGCGGGTCGCGACCGACGGGGTGATCGTCGACGGGCGTAGCGCGCTGGATGTTTCGGCGATCACCGGCGAATCGGTACCGGTAGAAGCCGGGCCGGGCGCGGAGGTGTTCGCCGGGGCGATCAACGGCACCGGTGTGCTGACCGTCGAGGTCACCACGACCGCCGAGGACAACTCCCTGGCACGGATCGTGCGGATCGTGGAGGCCGAGCAGGCCCGCAAGGGCGACGCTCAACGCTTGGCCGACAAGATCGCCAAACCGCTGGTGCCCGGCATCATGATCGCCGCCACAGCCATCGCGGTGATTGGCGCGCTCTTCGGGGATCCGGTCACCTGGATCGAACGTGCGCTGGTGGTGCTGGTCGCCGCCTCACCGTGCGCGCTGGCGATCTCGGTGCCGGTGACCGTGGTCGCCGCGATCGGTGCGGCGAGCAAGCTGGGTGTGCTGGTCAAGGGCGGTGCCGCACTCGAGGCGATGGGCCGGGTGCGCGAGGTCGCGCTGGACAAGACCGGCACGCTGACGGCGAACAAGCCTGCCGTCGTCGAGATCGCCGCCACCGGCGGTGTGCACGGGGACCGGGTGCTGGCGGTCGCGGCCGCGCTGGAATCGCGCAGTGAACATCCCCTCGCCCGCGCCATCCTCGCCGCCGTCGACACCGTCACTCCCGCCACCGACGTCGAGGCGGTCACCGGTGCCGGGTTGACCGGCCGCGTCGACGGACGCCGGGCGCGGCTGGGCCGTCCGGGCTGGATCGAACCGGGTGTTCTGGCCGCCGATGTGGAACGGATGCAGCACGCGGGGGCGACCGCGGTGCTGATCGAGCTCGACGGCCAGGTGATCGGTGCGATCGCTGTGCGCGACGAACTGCGGCCCGAGGCACACGAGGTCATCGACCGATTGCACGCGCTGGGAATCCGGGTCTCGATGCTCACCGGTGACAACGCCCGCACCGCCGCCGCTCTGGCCGCTGAGGCGGGGATCGAGGACGTGCACGCGGATCTGCGCCCGGAGGACAAGGCCCACATCGTGGGCGAACTGCGCAGCGACCGGTTCACCGCGATGGTCGGCGACGGCGTCAACGACGCCCCCGCACTGGCAACCGCCGACCTCGGTGTGGCGATGGGCGCGATGGGCACCGATGTCGCTATCGAAACCGCGGATGTGGCGTTGATGGGTGAGGACCTGCGGCACCTGCCGCGGGCTCTCGAGCACGCTCGTCGGGCTCGCCGGATCATGTTGCAAAACGTCGGTTTGTCGTTGGGGTTGATCACGATCTTGATCCCGCTCGCGCTGTTCGGGATTCTCGGGTTGGCGGCGGTGGTGCTGGTGCACGAACTCGCCGAGATCGTCGTCATCGCCAACGGTGTCCGCGCCGGACGCACCAAACCCCTGGCCTCGCTGACCGATTCGGCGGCAAAGCCCGCACCGGTACTGGCCGGAGCGCCCGCGTGACCGCCACCGCGTCGTCTGCTCCCACCGTGTCGCGGTGGGGGCGGCGACTGCGGTGGGTCGCTGCCGCGGCCGCGCTGGCCGGTATCGACCTCACGCTCAAAGCGTGGGCGCAGACCACGCTGGCCGGGGCCCCGATCGAGGCGGGTCCGGTGGACCTTAAGTTGGCGTTCAACCCGGGAGCGGCGTTCTCGATCGCCGCCGACGCACCGAGCTGGGTGATGCTCACGCTCACCACGGTGATCACCACCGCGGTCGCGGTCGGCGGATGGGTGGTCGCGCCGCGCGCGAACCTGCTCACCCGCGTCGCGCTCGCCGCGATCCTGGGCGGTGCCGCCGCCAACGTCATCGACCGGGCCCCCGACGGTGTGGTCACCGACTACCTGCACACCGGCTGGTGGCCCACCTTCAACCTCGCCGACACCTTCATCGTGCTCGGCGCGACCGCCCTCATCATCGCCACTCTGATCGGAAACTCCGATGAGCGAGAACCACTCTCACCCGAACACCACGCCGACGACCGGGACTGAGCCGGGCCCGTCACGTCGGTGGGCAGGGCTGGCGGCGCTGGTCGTCGCCCTGCTCACCGTCGGGCTGGACCTGATGGTTCTCAACGTCGCCCTGCCCACCCTGGCCCAAGACCTCGGCGCGAGCACCACCCAGTTGCAGTGGATCGTCAACGCCTACACCCTGGTCTTCGCCGCGCTCATGCTGCCCGCCGGCGGCTTCGGTGACCGCTACGGTCGCAAACGGCTGCTGCTGATAGGTTTGGTCGCCTTCGTCGCCGCCTCGGCCTGGGCCGCTTTCAGCGGGTCCACCGGCTCGCTGATCGCCGCCCGCGCGGTCATGGGCATCGGGGCCGCGATCATCGTGCCGCTGTCGCTGGGGATCCTGCCGACCCTGTTCGGCCCCGACCAGCGTCGCCGCGCGATCGCGGTGTGGGTCGGTGCACTGGGTGTCGGGTTGCCGCTGGGGCCGATCGTCGGTGGCTGGCTGCTGCAGCATTTCTGGTGGGGCTCGGTGTTTCTGATCAACGTCCCGGTCGGTGTCGCCGCCCTGGTTGCCTGTGTGGTGCTGTTGCCCGAATCGGTCGACCCGCATGCACCGGCGTTGGACTGGCTCGGGATCCTCACCGCCGTGCCCGGTACGGCGGCGCTGGTATTCGGCATCATCCAGGCTCCCGCGTACGGGTGGACCGATCCCGTCGTGCTCGCGGCTCTGGCGGCCGGTGTGTGGCTGATCGCGGGATTTCTGGTGTGGGAAAGCCGTGCCCGCGACCCATTGGTCGATCTGGCACTGTTCACCAATCCGGCCTTCACCTGGCCCACCCTGGCCGCAACCGCGGGCACCTTCACCCTGGTCGGCGTGCTGTTCGTGCTGCCGCAATACCTGCAGATACTGCGCTACCACGACGCCTTCGGCACCGGCCTGCGCTTGGTGCCTCTGGTGCTGGCGATCATCGTCGCCGCAGCCGCTGTGGACAAGATCGTGACCCGACTCGGCGCCAAAATCCCGATCGCCACCGGCATGGTGATCGCCGCGGCCGGATTCGTGCTCGCATCCCGCATCACCGTCGACTCCGGCTACGGCTTCGTCGCGGTGTGCCTGGCGACCGTGGGCCTGGGAGCCGGGCTGGCGTTGGCGCCGGCTGTCGACGCGGTCATGGCGAGCCTGCCCGAGCATCGCAGCGCCGCAGGAGCTGGGTTGCTGATGGCCATTCGACAGGTCGGTGCCGCGTTCAGCGTCGCGATCCTGGGCACCCTGCTCACCGTCGTTTACACCCGCGACCTCGACCCCCACCTGAGCGGCCTGCCCGAACCAGTGGTCAGCGCGGCGCGTGACAACATCGCCGGAGCGCAACTTGCCGCGACCCAGATTCCCGGCCCAGCGGGCGCCGATCTGGCCGCGTCCAGCGCCCACGCCTACAGCCACGCCATGTCCGCAGTGTTCCTTGCCAGCGCCGCCATCAGCGCACTACTGGCCGCGGCCATCGCCGCCAAACTCCCCAACCACACTCCTGCGCCCGCGCCGACATCACCGGCGCGTGATCGAAACTGAAATAGCCACTCCCATGACAGCGGCTACGGCACGCGACACAACTGCGTGTCAGCCGAGCAGCAGTGCACTCCCAGAGAAAGGGCATCCGCCGGAATGGTTACCTCGATCCTGCAGGCCATCGGACTCTTCCTGGTGACCAACATCGACGACATCATCGTGCTTTCGCTGTTCTTCGCCCGCGGCGCGGGAACCCGCGGAACAACGGCCGCCATCGCGACCGGACAATATCTCGGTTTCGGAGCGATCCTCGCCGCGTCGGTCCTCGTAGCGCTGGGAGTCACGGCGCTGCTGCCCGAAGAAGCCATCGCCTACTTCGGGCTCATTCCTCTGCTGCTCGGTCTGCTCGCCGCCTGGAGAGCATGGCGCAACAACGGCGACGACGATGAACGGTTCGAGGGCAAGAAGGTCGCGGTCTGGACGGTGGCGGCGGTGACCTTCGCCAACGGCGGCGACAACATCGGCGTCTACGTCCCGGTCTTCGCGACCGTGGGTACAGCGGCGATCGTCGCCTACTCGGTCGTGTTCCTGCTCTTGGTCGCCGTGCTGGTGTTCACCGCGAAGTTCCTCACCACCCGCAAGGCCATCGCCGAGATCTTGGAACGGTGGGAACACATCCTGTTCCCGCTCGTGCTGATCGTTCTCGGAATCGTCATCCTCGTCAGCGGCGGCGCATTCGGCCTCTGACCGTCGTCCCGGTCTGCACGGCCCAGATCACGGAGGACAGCGGCGATCGGCTCCAAAGAATGAAGTGCTATTCGAGGCCGTAACCGGTAGACAGCCGTCCTTCGGTTGGTCCATGGTTGTGCTCAGGGGCGCTGCACCGTTGTGGCACTACTACCACTGTGGCACTACTACCATCAACGTAGTTCAAGGCCTCCGGCAACGTGGGGCTTCTACCGCGCCTAGCGGGGTCGCTCGTGCAAACGCTTTAGTCGGGCGCTGTCATCGTTGCGAACTGTTTCCGCCCCAGGTCCGTGAGTCACGGGTCCACCATGGTCGACGGCGTGGACTACGAGGTCGTCGAGATCGGCCGGCGGCCGAACGATGATCGTCGTCGGCCGTCGGCCGAGATTGTCGGCTGGTTGTTGCGGTGCGATTGCGCCAGCCGGTCCAGTTCCGCGGTGTCGACCTGGACCGATCCGGTGCAGTGGGCGCGGGTGCCCTCAGCGTCCCTCGAGGACCTCGCCCGGCATCGCGTGTTCGCCCCCGACAGCGACGTCGATGCCGACGATCGGCCTGAGGTCGCGGAGGCCGCACGCGCGGTGTGGCAGCGTGACCATCTCGACCCTCTCGATGTCGAGGCCGAGATCCGCGCCGCCGCGGATGCCCGCAGGGAGGCTGACGCGCGACTCGACGTCGCGGTGGCTAGGGCTCGCCGTTTGGGCCGGTCATGGGCTGACATCGGGGCAGCGGCCGGGATGACACGGCAGTCGGCGAACGAGCGCTGGAGGGACAGGGTGTGACAAGCCTTCACGGCGTCGGGCGTGGGTGGCGTGTAGCCACGTAGTGAGGCTACAATCGGAGCCGTAGCCAGCCCATTGCGGTGGGTTTGGAAGTGAGCCACAGGATTACTCGCCGGACGACGAGGCCTGTGGCTCGCGGTCTTTTAGGGGCCGATGGTGTGTATTTCGACTCCGGCGCCGAGTATGTCGAGGTAGTCCCCGCGGCCGCAGCGATGTTGCACGACGGCGCCGCACACGATATCGGCAACCCACAGGGCCGGTTCGTTACGACCGACAGCATGATCGATCCGCAGTGTCGAGGCCACGGCGCGTTGCGCGCGGAGCTTTTGCAGCATGTCCATATCGCTGGCGTCCTGTTGACCGCGTGATTCGAGAGTGATCGTGGAGCACGGCATATCAGCGAGATGTGGGAGTAGGAACTCCATACACTTTCGTCGGTGTCGCCGATCCGAGGAGTCCTTGTCAACGTGCACAACAACGAACCCGGTCAGAGGGAGCTGCGCGACCGCAGTGACGAGCTCAGTTCGGCGTTGTTCGCTGCTGCCGTGCCAGTGCACTTTAGGCTCGGCTAGGCGTAGAGCTTCCATCCTGTGACGGAGGGCGTCTACGTCTTCTTCATCGCACAGGGCGGCCGACATCAAGTACGCGCCGGGGTCCATGTCCGGCCGCGACCCGCTTTCGTCGGCCCAGGCTGTCAGCATGGGGAACAACCTTATGCGAGGGGTCCGACGCGGCCTGAAAACGTCGAGACGGCTACCGGACGTGACGACGCCACTTCTGCGGCAACCGACCGTCGAGGGAGGGCGGCAGAGCGCACCGGAGACGGGTTTACGACTTACGCGAGCCGGTCGACCCGTCCTCCGGTCTGGTCGGCGTGCGCCTGGGCCTGGGCCTGGGCCTCGTCGAGCTCATCAGCGGTGTAGTACGGAGCTCCCGGCGGGTTGGCCGGGTGGCCGCCCGCACGATGAGGGCCAGGACGCCAGCTCGACGCGGCCGCGTTGCCGAGGTTCCCACCGCAACACGATCCCGCCGCCTCTACATCAGCTACGGATCGGCGACCGGCTCCTCGCACTGATAGCGAGTCGCGAAGCGCACCGCCGGACGCCTACATGCCCAATCCGCCGGGTTACCAACGCCGGATCGACAGAAATCTGAGATCACCTCAATGGTCTTGTCGCGAAACAAGCGACTACGCGTATCTGCAAAATCGAGGTGTGGCATCTCGCATCAGCGTCGCATAAGTGTCGCACTTAGCATCGCACTAAGTATCGCATTCCCTATGAGATGGAACGGCACCGCAATCGGCAGGCTTCCGATCCGGATTCGATAGGTTCCCGTTTCGTGGCAAGCTGACGCTCATGGACAAGCAAATTCCGGCGTCTGGATCTGGCACGGTCCCCTCGCCTCCCCCACCCGCACCGAGCCCAGGTGCGACGCGGGAGAAGTTGCTCTCTTGGTCGCCGCGCAGGTACTCAGTCAACCGGTTTGTCCTCGTCCAACAGCCTGATGAGACGAAGCCGCGGCCGAGCACGGTGGGCGTGCTGACGAAGGGTCGGCATCACCGCGCGCTGGTCCTCTATCTGCTGCTGCTGACGTGGTGGCCGTGGCTCTCCTTGCGACACACTCCGCTGGCGGCCGAGGTGTGGGTTCGCGCACTGACCGCGGAGGGGCCGGGGACAGCGAACGCGCTCACCTGGTCGCCGTCTACGTTGTCGCGAACGTGGGGCGAGCTCGAGGAACTGGGACTGGTCGAACGTAAAAGGGAAGGGCGACTGACCCGCATCGTCCCGCGTCGCGAGGACGGGAAGGACGACTACGTTGCACCGGCTGGTCAGAAGAAGGATTGGTACAACGCCTACTTCACCCTCCCTCATGAGTTCTGGACAGAGCAGCACTTCGCGACGCTGAGTCCTGCCGCCCTCGCGGTGCTGCTGATCGTCTTGAAGGAGACAACGAAGAAGCCTGACGTCGAGCTCCTCCGGGAGAAGATGCAGGACTGGTACGGGATCTCAGGCAAGACGGTGACAAAGGGTATCCAGGAGCTGATGGCCGCTGGCCTGATAGAGGAGCGACTGCGGTGGGAGGAAGACCTGTCCGCGAAGCTCGGGTACGTCAAGCATCACCACTATGGGTTGACGGGTGTTTTCAGCACCGAGGAGAGGGCGGCGCGACGACGCGTAGCGCGGCGCAAGCGCAGGTTGAACGAACGCAAGAAGTCCAAAAAGGCTGCCCAGGAGGCGAAATCATGACTGCGAGCACACCGCCACCGTGGCCGCCGCACACGTGGTCGAAGTACGCATGGAAAACGATCGGCCAGGCGATGCGGTCGACGGCCACAACCGTCCGTTTCGTGGCGATCTTGGCAGCGATCTTCGTGCTGCCCAGCGTTGCCGCTGCGATCTCGTTCGTGATCGTCCGTTCCGTGTACTTCTAGGACTGGAACCGATGACGCTGATCCGGGGTGCTGATCGAGTGAGCTGGAGAGCTTCGAATGAGTAGTTATGAGGAGCGGTTCGAGGCCGGGCTCGCGCATCTGCATCGCTACGTCGCCGCGCACGGTTCGAGCTCGCCGCCGCACGGTTCGACGATCGACGGATTTCTGATCGGGAGTTGGGTCGGCAGCCGGCGCACCGAGTACCGCAGGGGCCGGTTATCGGCCGAGCGGATCCGCCGTATCGAGACCGAGTTCCCGGACTGGCGGTGGAACGTACGGGAGGCGATGTTCGACGTCGGCCTGGCGCATCTGCGCCGCTACGTCGCCACCCATGGGACGAGCCGCGTGGGTTACGACGAGGTGGTCGACGGATTCCCGTTGGGGCAGTGGACGAGGGATCGTCGCGCCGACTTCCGCACAGGCCGACTGTCTGCGGAGCGGATCGAGGTGTTTGAGCGCGAATTCCCTGACTGGCAATGGACCCCTCAGACCGCAGTATTCGCGGCCGCGTTCGAGACCGGGATCGGGCACCTGCATCGGTATGTCGCCGCGCACGGCACCCCCAACGCCCCCCGGCGTGATGTGATCGACGGATTCCCGATCGGCACCTGGATCCAGAGCCGCCGCGCCGACTACCGCAAAGGCCGGTTGTCGGCCGAGCGGATCCGCCGTATCGAGACCGAGTTCCCGGACTGGCAGTGGACCATCCGAACCAGCTCGACTCAGGGCACGATCGGTGGCCTGTAATGGGTGGTCCTGATGACCGACGGTTCGAGGTCGGGCTCGCGCATCTGCATCGCTACGTCGCCGCACAGGGTTCGAGCTCTCCCCCGCGCGGCGCAAGGATCGACGGGTTCCCGATCGACGTGTGGGTGGCCAGCAGACGCACCGACTACCGCAAGGGCCGACTGTCGGCCGAGCGGATCGAACGGCTCGCGACCGAGTTCCCGGACTGGCAGTGGAGTGTGCGCGACGCGCAGTTCGACGTCGGCCTGGCGCATCTGCGCCGCTACGTCGCCGCACATGGGACGAGCACCGTGAGTCAGCATGAGGTGTTCGACGGATTCGCCCTCGGACAGTGGGTGACGAATCGTCGCGCCGACTACCGCAAAGGCCGACTGTCGGCGGAGCGGATCGAGGTGTTTGAGCGCGAGTTTCCTGACTGGCAGTGGTCGCCTCAGGCCACGGCGGCGGCCGCCGCATTCGAGGTCGGGATCGCGCACCTGCATCGGTATGTCGCCGCGCACGGCACCAGCAACGCCCGAAATCGGGCGGTGATCGAAGGATTCGCGATCGGACAGTGGGTCGCCAACCGCCGCGCCGACTACCGTAGAGGTCAGCTCGCCACCGAGCGGATCCGCCGCATCGAGGCCGAGTTCCCGGACTGGCAGTGGACCGCACAACGCCGCTCCTGATCCGACATACGGCGCGCGGTGAGGCAACGGATTCAAAACCCGTCCAGTGTCAGTTCGAGTCTGACCGGGGGCACCAGGGCCCTCGCAGGCAAGCGCACATCGCTCGCACCAAATTCTCCTGGGAAACCTATTGATCTCCGGCATGTGACGTGCTAAGTTTCACATCCCTCTTTCTATGAGGGCTTCCCTCCAACTCTGAGGGTCTGATTGTGGTCACAGGTCCAGGCGGAGCTATATCCGCACCCAGGGCCCACGTGGTTCAGCCACTCAGACCTTCGGAAGGGGGTGAAAATGGAAGCGATGGTCATCCTCGGGATCATCCAGATCCTCATCGCAACAGCCCATCTCGTTGTAGACATCCTCAGCTAGTGTTGCGCGTCTGAAGTTGGTTTACGTTTCGCGCCGGCGAGTATTTCCTCGGCGGGTTTGGTCCACACGAATGGGTGGCAGCGGTCGTTCCAGCCGTCGATGAAGGCGCGGATCGC
>NZ_JAKGCU010000003.1 GCF_021556435.1 Gordonia tangerina | reverse complement strand
AAGGCGATCTGATTATCGGCGCACATGGCGCTTCGGCCATCGGCACGCTCGTCGAGCGAACCACCGGTTTCGTGATGCTGCTACACCTGCCTGGCGATCACACCGCCCAGACCGTCGCCACCGCGATGAGCGCCGCGGTCCCGCAGATCCCCGAGATCCTGCGCCGCTCGTTGACCTGGGACCGCGGCAGCGAAATGGCACTACATACCGCGATCACCGAGGCGACCGGGCTGCCGATCTACTTCGCCGATCCGCACAGTCCCTGGCAACGCGGATCGAACGAGAACACCAATGGCCTTCTGCGTCAATACTTTCCGAAAGGAACAGACCTATCAGAGCATGGCCCCGGCATCCTCGACAACGTCGCCGCAGAACTCAACGCCCGACCCCGCAAACGACACGGCTGGCTCACGCCCGCCGCCAAACTCGACGAGCTACTACGATCAGACCCGTCCGATCCTGTTGCAGCGACCGGTTGAATCCGCCGTTTCTCTCGGCGATTTTGTGGGTTCTGTCGGCTACTGTGCTGGGCGCGTCAGGGAGCTAGAGTGCGGCGGCGATCTCGTCGGCGGCCGGGTCGCCGTAGGCCTCGCCGATGCGCTTGAGCGCGAGGTCGCGATCCCAGGTCCAGTCCTGGGTGGAGACGGTCTCGAGCACCAACACGGCGATCATCGAACCGATCTGCGCGGAACGTTCGAAGCCGAGGCCTTTGTCGAGGGCGGTGAGGAAACCGGCCCGGAAGCCGTCGCCGACACCGGTCGGGTCCACCTTCTCGGTCTCCGGCACAACCGAGACGTGTGTCCTGGTGCCGTCCTTCTCCACGATCTCGACCCCGTCCTTGCCGAGCGTGGTGATCCGCACACCGACCATCTCGGCGACATCGGCCTCCGACAGGCCGGTCTTCTGCCGCAGCAGACCCCATTCGTATTCGTTGGTGAACAGGTACGTTGCGCCGTCTATCAGTGCGCGGGCTTGCTCGCCGTCGAGCCGGGCGAGTTGCTGTGAGGGGTCGGCAGCGAACGGGACGCCGAGCCGTCGGCACTCCTCGGTGTGCCGAATCATCGCCTCGGGATCATCGGCGCCGATCAACACGAGTTCCGGAGTACCGGTCCGTTCGAAGACCCCGGCCAGCGAGATCTCGCGCGCCTCACTCATCGCACCCGGGTAAAAACTGGCCAGCTGCGCCATCGCCTGGTCGGTGGTGCACATGAACCGCGCCGTGTGCTGGGTGTCGGAGATCCGTACCGACGAACAATCGACCCCGTGCGCTTCGAGCCACTGACGGTAGTCGTGGAAGTCGGCGCCGACCGCACCCACCAGTTGTGGGTCACCGCCGAGCACACCCATCGCGAACGCGATGTTGCCGCCCACCCCGCCACGTCGCACGACCAGGTCTTCCACCAGGAAGCTCAGCGAGATGTGCTCGAGGTGATCGCCGACGAGCTGCTCAGAGAACTTTCCGGGGAAGGTCATCAGATGATCGGTCGCGATGGAGCCACAGACAACGGTTGCCACGTGTGGAAGGCCCTTCATTCCGCAGGAGTTGGACAGCAGTCCACGCTACCCAGCCGCGCAGACGACATCGACCGCACCCCCGTGAGGCAGGAGATGCGGTCGATGTGTGAAAGGTTCGGTCGATCAGTTGAACGAGTCGCCGCAGGCGCAGCTGCCGGTCGCGTTCGGGTTGTCGATGGTGAATCCCTGCTTCTCAATGGTGTCGACGAAGTCGATGGTGGCGCCACCCACATAGGGTGCGCTCATGCGGTCCACCGCCAGGGTGACGCCGCCGAAATCGTCGGTGAGGTCACCGTCGAGGCTGCGGTCGTCGAAGAACAGCTGGTAGCGCAGTCCCGCGCACCCGCCCGGCTGAACGGCGATCCGCAACGAGAGGTCATCCCGACCTTCCTGCTCGAGCAGGCCTTTCGCCTTGGCGGCAGCTGCGTCGGTCAGAAGGACACCGGTCGTGGTGGCGGTTCCGGATTCGTTCTGAACGGTCATCGATGCTCCTGTATGTCTCGGATGGAGGTCCTGCGCTGTCGGGGTCCGACCGGGCCGAAGTCAACTCCGGCCCACTGTTGGGCCACGTGCTCGCTTCAACGGTACCTCGTCCGACTCTATTCCTGCCGAATCGGCGGTCCCGGCACACCGTCAGTGGTTCGTCTCCGGCTCGCGATGACCGCGTCGGTGGTGAAGATGGCCAGCGCGATCCAGACGATCGCGAACCCGGCCCATCGTTCCGGCGGCATGGGCTCGTCGAGGATCGCCACACCGATCATCAGCTGCATCGTCGGGGTGACGAACTGGGCGATGCCGAGCACCACGAGCGGCACCCGGCGCGCGCCCGCCGCGAACAACATCAATGGCGCGGCCGTCACCACACCGGCCATGGCAAGCAGGACCGCATGACCGGGTCCGGCCGAACCGAACGTCAAGCCGGTGGTGAGCGCCACCACCACCAGTTGTCCGATCGCCAGCGGGGCCAGCCACAACGACTCGCACGTCAGTCCACTGGTGACGTCGACGTCTGCGCCGATCGTCTTCTTCACCAACCCGTAGAACCCGAACGAGAACGCCACGCCCACGGCCAACCATGGGAACGCGCCGTACCCCAGCACGATGACGAGCGTCGCCAGCACCGCCAATACCACCGCGACCCACTGCAGCGGCCGCAGCCGTTCCCGCAACACCAGCACGCCGAGGATCACGGTCACGATCGGGTTGATGAAGTACCCCAGACTCATCTGGATCACGTGGCCGGTGTACGTGGCGATCACGAAGATTTGCCAGTTCAGGTAGATCAGCACCCCGGCCAACGCGGTCGCGCCCAGCAGTCGTGGCTGTCGCAGGATCCCACGCAGCCGGGGCCAACCGCCCGAGAGCGGGACCAGCACCGCGTAGAAGACCAGCGACAACAGTATCCGCCAGGCCACCACCTCCCACGGTCCGGTGGGTTCGAGAAGGACGAAGTACAGCGGTAGGAATCCCCACAGCGCGTAGGCACCGAGGGCGCAGAGGGCGCCGGTCAGATGGTCGCTCGAGCGCCGCGCGGATCGGTCGGAGGCAGTGAGGGCCGCATCGCCGCTCACGGCCGGTCACGCACCGCGCGACCCGCGTTCGACATCCCCCTCCGACCACTGCGCCGCAACCTGCTCTGCGAGTCGAGTCAACTGATGGTCGGCGTCGTTCATCGCCACCTCCACCGAACCGGCGATGTCGACGATGGCATGCGCACCGGCGATCCCGGCCGCAGCGATCTCATCCGACGTCAACGCCACCTGACCGGCGAACACCACTGTCGGAATTCCGGCCGCGGTCGCAGCTGCGGTGAGGGCGGCGACCACCTTGCCGCGCAGCGTCTGCGAGTCGAACTTCCCTTCGCCGGTGATCACCAAGCCCGCGGCCTCGACATCCGCGGCGCGGCCGGTCGCATCGGCCACCACGGTCGCACCGGAGATCCGTCGTGCGCCCAGCGCGAGCAGAGCGGCCCCGAGGCCGCCCGCGGCTCCCGCACCTTCCTCCACCGAGATATCTCGGCCGGCGATGGTGGTCAGTGTCGCGTTGTGATCGGTCATCCGGCGTTCGAGGAGCTCGACTGTGGCGGGGTCGGCGCCTTTCTGCGGCCCGAAGACCGACGCCGCTCCCCACTGCCCGAGCAACGGGTTCTCCACGTCCGACGCCGCCACCAGAGACACGTCGGCCAATCGCGCCGCCGCCTCCCGAGCACCGCCGAGCGCGTCGATCATCCCGCGTCCACCGTCGGTGGTCGCCGACCCACCCAGACCAACCACAATCGTCGCCGCGCCCGCGCCGAGTGCTTCGACCATCAGTTCGCCGACCCCGGTGGTGTCTGCTGACACCGCGGTACGCGGCGTCGGCCGGCCCCCGAGTTGATGGAGCCCACACGCCTGCGCGCATTCGATGTAGGCGACCGGACGCGACTCGGAATCGTCGAGCAGCCACCGGGCATCGACCGCCGCGCCGAGTGGGCCGGCCACAGTCGCGGTGCGCATGGTCCCCAGACGCGAGGCCAAGACGTCCACGAAGCCCGGTCCACCGTCGGATTGCGGAGCGCAACGCACGTCGTCGGCCGGTCTGGCAGCAGACCATCCTCGCGCGATGGCCCGGCTCGCCGCCACCGCCGACAGCGTGTCCCCGAACGAGTCCGGTGCGATCAGTACGCGCATGTCGCCTGCCGAAACGGTTGCTGTCCGAGGCGTGCTCTCATGCGCACGAAGTATAGGGAGGTCGGCAAACCTCGGCAGCACGGAATCGCCTAGGCTCGATGGTGTGAAGTTGCCATGGAAGTCAGACGACGACGCCGCCACGAGCACCGACGATGCGGCGTCCGAGGCCACCGAAGCCGGTGCATCCCTCACCGAAGAACCCGACTCCAAAGGCAGCGCCTATACCCCGGGCAAAGGCCGCGCGACCCCGTCGCGACGCCAGGCCGAAGGCCGACGACGCGGCCCGGTGGCACCGCCGCCCACCAACCGCTCGGAAGCACGTGCGCGCAAGAAGGCCCTGAAGTCGACGCTGTCGAAGGACGAGAAACGCAAACTCGCCGACGATCGACGCACACAGCGCAACGAACAGCGCGAGAAGATGATGGCCGGTGACGAGCGGTACCTGATGCCGCGCGACAAGGGTCCGGTGCGCCGTTTCGCGCGCGACATCGTCGACTCCCGCCGCAATTTCGCGGGCCTGTTCATGCCGTTCGCGATCGCACTGATCGTGGTGATGTTCGTCCCGCAGCTCGCGGTCTACGCCAACATGGTGCTGCTGGTGTTCGTGCTGTTCATGGCCATCGACGCCGTGGTCCTCGGTCGGCTGGTGAACCGCCGTGTCCGAGAGCGCTATCCCGACACCGATTCCTCGCAGACCGGCTTTCGGCTGGGCTGGTACTCCTTCACCCGTGCCATGCAGTTGCGGATGATGCGTGCCCCCAAACCGCAGGTGTCGCCGGGCGACGAGGTCTGATCGGTGGTGTCACGGGGGTCCTCGCCCGGTGAGGTGAACTCGCAGCCCACTCGCGCCGGCGTGCGCACTCTCGTCCTGGGTGGGGTGCGATCGGGCAAGTCCGGGCACGGTGAGTCGCTGCTGCGCGCGCACACCGAGGTCCGATATCTCGCCACCGGTCCAACCACATCGACCGACGCCGAGTGGGTGGCACGTGTCGCCGCGCACCGCCAACGGCGCGATGAGCGGTACACGACTCTCGAGACCATCGACATCGGCGGCGCGCTGCGATCCGACCCGCACACCCCGACGCTGATCGACGACCTCGGGGCGTGGCTCGCCGCCGAACTCGACGAACTCGGCGGATGGGGTCCCGAACCGGTGGACCTAGCCGAGTTGCGCGCCACCCTGTGTGCCGCGATCGCGTCGTTCACCGGCGACCTGGTGATCATCAGCCCCGAGGCCGGGTTGTCGCTGGTGCCACCCACCCCTGCCGGACGCCGCTTTCAGGACGAACTCGGCACGCTCAACGAGGCTGTCGCCGCCGCGTGTGATCGGGTGGTGCTGGTCGTCGCGGGGCGCGTGGTCGAGTTACCCGCCACCGCCGCAGCCGCCGCGCCGACCCCGGTCACCCCCGTCGTCTCCTCCCCACCCTCCCCACATGCCCCTCGGCCGGCACCCGGCCGACCGGAACGCACGAAGCCTGAAACCCCAGCCGAACCCGGTGCGAATCCCACGACGGCAGCACAGAAGTCGAGTTCGGTCGACCCCACCGATGCCGAGGTCTTCGAAACCGTGGCCACTCCGGATCTCGGCATCGCGCGCGCGGCCAGGGAACGGCACCTCACCCTGACCAAACCGGCCGGCTCGCTGGGCCGTATGGAGGACATCGGGGTGTGGCTGGCGTCGTGCCAAGGCGTGTGTCCGCCGCGTCCGCTCAGCGCGCCGACGGTTGCGGTGTTCGCCGGCGACCACGGTGTCGCCCGTTCCGGGGTCTCGGCCTTCCCGCCAGAGGTGACTGCCCAGATGGTCGCCAACATCGCCGGTGGCGGCGCGGCCGTGAACGTACTGGCCCGACGTTCCGGCGCCACGGTGCATGTGTTCGACATGTCCGTCGACGCCGACACCGCACCCGATGTGTCCCGGTTCAAGGTGCGCCGCAGCAGCGGCGATCTCACCACCACCGACGCGTTGTCTCTCGCCGAGGCCCGCACGAGCCTCGCGGCCGGACGGGCGATCGCCGACGAACTGGTGGATTCGGGTGCTGATCTGCTGATCGGCGGCGAGATGGGCATCGGCAACACCACCCCCGCGACCGTGCTGATCGGCACGCTGTCGCGCCGTGAACCCGTAGAGATCGTGGGACGGGGCACCGGAATCGACGACGCCGGATGGATTCGCAAGACTGCGGCGATCCGCGACGGGATGCGCCGCGCGCGACGCCATGTGCACGATCCGTTGTCGTTGCTGGCCTCGGTGGCCGGAGCCGACCTCACCGCGCTGGCCGGATTCCTCGCTCAGGCGGCGGTGCGCCGGACCCCCGTCATCCTCGACGGGATGGTCGTCACCGCTGCTGCGATGGTGGCTGCCGAACTCGCCCCGGGCGCATCACGGTGGTGGTTGGCCGGACACCGCTCGGTGGAACCGGCACACACCATCGCGCTGCATCATCTCGACCTCGAACCCGTGCTGGACCTGTCCATGCGCCTGGGCGAGGGCAGTGGCGCGCTGGCCGCCCTCCCCCTCGTGGCGTCGGCAGTCGACATCCTGTCCACGATGGCGACCTTCGACGAGGCGGGCGTCAGCGACCGCGACGCGTCGCCGACCGTTACCGACTCGCCGTCTGCGACAGCGCCCGGCGAGCCGTCACCCACAGCAGTCGCCGTGACCCGCTGACCGGGCGATCATGCCGTCCCCGGTCCGGGCTGTCCACGTCGCGCTGAGCTGGCTCACCGTCGTCCCACTTCCTCAGCCCGCGGTGGCGATGGACCGACGGGTGGGGGCTGCGGTGATGGCCGCGGTGCCGGTGGTCGGGGTCACCCTGGGCGCACTCGGTGCCGCGTTCGCCGCGGCGCTGTCGTTCACCGAGTTACCCACCGCGCTGATCGGGCTCCTGATCGTGGCGGCGTTGGCGCTGCTCACCAGGGGGATGCACATCGACGGCCTCGCCGACACCGCAGACGGGCTCGGCTGCTACGGGCCGCCCGACCGCGTCGTCGAGGTGATGAGGAGCGGGTCTTCGGGGCCGTTCGGCGTGGCGTCGATCGTCGTGGTGCTCGCGATTCAGGCGGTCGGGTTCGGCGCGCTGACCGACCAGCACCGTTGGTATGAACTGGCCTACGCGATTGCGCTGGGTCGACTGGTCGCCGTCATCGGTGCACGCCGCGGACTGCACCCGGCGCGTGCCGAAGGGTTCGGTGCCCTGGTCGCCGGCACGCAGCGAATGTCGATCGCCGTGTGGGCGGCCGCAGCAGTGGTGGGCGCCATCGGCGTCGGATGGCAGGCCGACGGTCTCGACTTCCCGGCGGCGGGCTGGGCAGTGGCCGTCGTCGCAGTGGTGGTGACGTTCGGCTGGTTCGGTACCGCCCACTGCGCCCGCCGGATCGGCGGTATCAACGGTGACGTCCTCGGGGCGGGAACCGAGGTGGGCGTGGCGATCGCGGTGATCGGCCTACTCATCTGAGACCGACCACCGGGCACCGACTCAGCGGCGATACAACTCCGTCATCCAGCCGTGGGTGTCGGCGAAGGTGCCCCGCTGGATGCCGGTCAGTGTGTCGCGTAACGCCTGGGTGACCTCGCCGGCCGCGCCGTCGCCGATCAGGTAGTCCTCGGTGTCGCCCTTCACCCGGCCGACCGGCGTGATAACGGCCGCGGTGCCGCATGCGAAGACCTCGGTGATGTCGCCGGAGGCGACTCCCTTGCGCAGCTCCTCGGTGCTGATGCGACGTTCCTCGACGGTGAAGCCGGCGTCGGTGGCCAACTGCAACAACGAATCCCGGGTGATTCCCGGCAGTAACGACCCCGTCAGTTCGGGCGTCACCAGGCGGGCGTCGGCCCCGGATCCGAAGACGAAGAACAGGTTCATGCCGCCCATCTCCTCGATGTAGCGACGTTCCACCGCGTCGAGCCAGACGACCTGATCGCAGCCGTGCGCGGTTGCCTGCGCCTGCGCCAGGAATGCGGCGGCGTAGTTGCCGCCACATTTGGCGAATCCGGTGCCGCCGGGCGCAGCCCGCACGTACTCGGTGGACAGCCAGACACTAACCGGCTTGATACCGCCGGTGAAGTACGAGCCGGCCGGAGAGGCGATCACGGAGTAGATGTACTGCGCCGACGGTGCGTTGACACCGAGACCGGCCTGCGAGGCGAACATGAACGGGCGCAGGTAGAGCGCTTCCTCGCCGCCGGCGGCGGGCACCCACTCGTTGTCGGCGTCGAGCAGCACACGCAGGGAGGCGATGAAGTCGTCCACCGGCAGCGGCGGCATCGCCAGCCGCTCGGCCGAACGCTGCAGGCGCAGTCCGTTGGACTCCGGCCGGAAGGCCGCGATGGACCCGTCGGGCTGCCGGTAGGCCTTGAGCCCCTCGAACACCTCCTGGCCGTAGTGCAGCACCATGGCCGACGGGTCGAGCGCGATCGGCCCGTACGGGCGCACCTGCGCGTTGTGCCATCCGCGGTCCACGTCGTAGTCGACCATCACCATGTTGTCGGTGAAGTACTTGCCGAAACCGGGTGCGGTGAGGATCTCCGCACGACGGTTCTCCGACACCGGGTGGGGATGTTCGGTACGCGTGAACTGCAAGGTCATTGGCCAATCGTACCGCCGGGCGGCAAACGGATTACCGCGGCCGTCAACGGCGACGCCGCGCCTCAGACGTGCGAGGTGACGAACGGTGGGATGACGACTTCACATGCCAGGTCGCGACCCCGGACGTCGACCACCACCTGATCGCCCTTGCCCACCCCGGAATCGGTGGCCAACAGGGCCAACGCGATGCCCTGCTTGAGGGTCGGTGAGAACGTCCCGGAGGTGCAGACGCCGATGTCGGCACCGCCGGATTCGGCCAGAACACGGCAGTCGGCGCGCGGTACTCCCCGGCCGGTCGCCTTGAGTCCGTACAGACGTCGCGCCGGTCCGGCCGCCTTCTCGGCACTGAGCGCCTCACGCCCGACGAACTCCGGCTTCGTCCAACCGACCGCCCACCCGGTCCGCGCCTGGACCGGGCTGATCTCCGGGCTCAGTTCGTGACCGTGCAAGGCGTAGCCCATCTCGGTGCGCAGGGTGTCCCGAGCACCCAGCCCGGCCGGCGATCCACCGAGTCGCTGCACCACCGTCAGCAACGCGTCGAACACCGGGCCGGCATCGGTCCACCGCGGCAGTATCTCGAAGCCGCGTTCCCCGGTGTAGCCGGAGCGACACACCCGTACCGGCACCGCGCCGTCGGGGGTGGACAGTTCCGCGTCGGCAAACGCCATGTATTCCATCTCCGTGGGCAGCCCCAGCTCGGCCACCGCATCCGGAGACTTCGGGCCCTGCACTGCGAACACCCCGAAGTCGCGGTGCTGATCGGTGATCGTCACCCCGGCGGGCGCCGCGTCCGAGAGTTGCGCGACCACCGCCGCGGTATTCGCCGCATTCGGGATCAGAAACACCTCGTCGTCGCTGACGAGGTAGGCGATCATGTCGTCGACGACTCCACCGGAGTCGTTGCAGCACAACGTATATTGAGCTTTTCCGGGACCAATCTTGGCGAGGTCGTTGGTAAGTACCCGGTTGACGTGTTCCGCCGCTCCCGGCCCGGCCACCACCGCCTTGCCCAGATGACTCACGTCGAACAGGCCCACCGATTCGCGTACGGCTGTGTGCTCGGCGACGGTGCCCGCGTAGGACACCGGCATGTGCCAGCCACCGAAGGCCGCGAAAGTGGCACCGAGGGCAGTGTGACGGTCGGCGATCGGTCCGGCGAGAAGTTCGGTCATACCGACAACCTTAGGGTCCTCGCGGCGACAACCGCGTCGACATCGACGTCGCCGGACTCCGCGTGACCCGAGTCGACGTGACTAGAGTTGACGCCGTGAGCAAGAACGACAGCATCGACCGCGTGCGCGGCCCGGAACTGGCAGTGGCAACCTCTCTCGGCAAGTCGGATGACGCTTTGGTGATCGGTCTCATCAAGCCCGACACCGACACCGACACCGAACCGACCCTGGTCATCGGCGACGGCATCCTCGACGACGCGCAGGCCGACGCGATCGCCACGGCGGTCGGCCGACTCGGAGCGACCGGTGCGCATGGGGAGGTCACCCGTCTCCCCGCACCGGACGGACTGCCGGTGGACCTGGTGGTTGCGGTGGGGCTCGGCGAATCCGCCGACGTCGACGATGCTGAACGGCTGCGTCAGGCCGCGGGCGTGGTGATCCGCGAACTCGACGGGGTCGGCACCGTCGCCACCACGTTGTCGACGCTGCAGCTGCAACCCGTCGCCGAGGGACTCTTCCTGGGCGCCTACCGTTTCGACACCTTCCGGTCCGACAAGACCCAGCCCAAGAAGACACCCCCGACACGCATCACGCTGCTCAGCGACGACAAGGACAAGGCGACCAAGTCTGACCTCGAGCACGCCGCCGCGGTGGCCGACGCCGTGGCGATCGCACGAGACTTCGTCAATACCCCGCCCAGCCACCTCTACCCCGAGGAATTCGCCGAGCGGGCCCGCCGCCTGGGCAGTTCGGTCGGACTCAAGGTGGAGGTGCTCGACGACACCGCGCTGGAGAAGGCCGGCTACGGCGGCATCATCGGTGTCGGCAAGGGTTCCTCGCGCCTGCCGCGGCTTGTCCGACTCAGCCACGCCGGCAAGAAGGGCGCCAAGAAGGTGGCCCTGGTCGGCAAGGGGATCACCTTCGACACCGGCGGCATCTCGATCAAGCCCGCCGCCAACATGGATGCGATGACCTCGGACATGGGGGGCGCGGCCGCCGTCATCGCCGCGACGATCCTGGCCGCACGACTCGACCTCGACGTGTCGGTCACCGCCACGGTGCCCATGGCCGAGAACATGCCCTCGTCGACCGCCCAGCGCCCCGGCGACGTCCTGACCCAGTACGGCGGCACCACCGTCGAGGTCCTCAACACCGACGCCGAAGGCCGGCTGATCCTCGCCGACGCCATCGTCCGCGCGTGCGAGGACGAACCGGATTACCTCATCGACACCGCCACCCTCACCGGCGCCCAGATGGTGGCGCTCGGCGCGCGTACGCCGGGGGTCATGGGCACCGACGAGTTCCGCGATCGGGTTGCCGCGCTGTCGCGGGAGGTCGGCGAGAACGCCTGGGCGATGCCCCTGCCCACCGAGCTCCGCGCCGACCTCAAATCACGGGTCGCCGACCTCGCCAACGTGACCAATCATCGCAACGGCGGGATGCTCGCGGCCGGCATCTTCCTCAAAGAATTCGTGCCGGAGTCGGTTGCGTGGGCGCATATCGACATCGCCGGACCGGCATTCAACACCGGCGGCGCGTGGGGCTACACCCCCAAGGGCGGCACCGGCGTTCCCGTCCGGACCATCGCGCGCGTCCTCGAGGACATCGCGGCCGACGGCTGACCGCCGCACAGACAAGTCCGGCCACACCACATCTGTGTGACGCGATTTGGGTAGGGTGATCGGGGACGGTCGGCTCACCCGCCTCAGCCCGTCTCGGTGCACCGACGGCGCACACACCGCGGCGCGCAGACCAACGACAACACCTCGAGTTCAGGAGTCAACAACGATGGCCTTCTCCGTCGAAATGCCCGCCCTGGGTGAAAGCGTCACCGAGGGAACAGTGACCCGGTGGCTGAAGGAGGAGGGCGACACGGTCGAGGCCGACGAACCACTGCTCGAGGTCTCCACTGACAAGGTCGACACCGAGATCCCTGCGCCTACTTCGGGTGTGCTCACCAAGATCATCGCGCAAGAAGATGATGTGGTGGAGGTCGGCGGGGAACTCGCCCTCATCGGCGACGCCGATGAGCAGGCCGGTGACGACTCGAGCGGTGACGACTCGGCGGGTGGCGACGAGCCGACCGACGCCGGTGAACCCGAGCAGGCCGACGAGGCCCCCTCCACCGAGGCCGAGGCGCCTGCCGAGAAGCCGTCCGCGGAGTCCACCCAGGGCGGCGGGTCGGCCGAGGGCACCGATGTGGTGATGCCCGAACTCGGCGAGTCCGTCACCGAGGGCACCGTCACCAATTGGCTCAAGTCCGTCGGCGACAGCGTGGAGGCCGACGAGCCGCTGCTCGAGGTGTCCACCGACAAGGTCGACACCGAGATCCCCGCGCCGATTGCCGGCACCCTGCTCGAGATCGTCGCTCAGGAAGACGACGTGATCGAGGTCGGCGGGAAGCTCGCAGTGATCGGCGACGCGTCGGCGGCACCGACTCAGAAGTCCGAGCCCGAGCCGGAACCCGAGCCTGCGAAGACCGAGCCCGAGCCGGAGCCGGAACCGGAACCCGCGAAATCTGAGGCGAAGCCGGCCCCCGAAGAGAAGTCGGCCCCGGCCGCCGAGTCCGACACCGTCACGGTGTCGAAGGCCGATCCGGAGACAATGTCGTCGACACCGTATGTCACGCCCCTCGTCCGGAAACTGGCTGCCGAGAACGACATCGACCTGAATTCCATCAAGGGCACCGGCGTCGGCGGTCGCATCCGCAAGCAGGATGTGCTCGCGGCGGCTGAGTCGGCGAAGGCTCCCGAGCCGGCACCGGCGGCGTCACCGGCCGCGTCCGCGCCATCGGCGCCGGCGTCGTCGGCCCCGGAGATCAAGCCGGAGTTGGCCGAACTGCGCGGGACCACGCAGAAGATCAACCGCATCCGTCAGATCACCGCGAAGAAGACCCGCGAATCGCTGCAGACCAGCGCGCAGCTGACGCAGGTCTTCGAGGTGGACATGACCAAGATCGTGTCGCTGCGCAAGCAGGCCAAGGAATCCTTCAAGGCCTCCGAGGGTGTGAATCTCACCTTCTTGCCGTTCATCGCCAAGGCCGTCGTCGAGGCGCTCAAGGCGCATCCGAATGTCAACGCGTCGATCGACGAGGACCGCAAGGAGATCACCTACTACGACAAGGTGCATCTCGGCATCGCCGTGGACACCGAGCAGGGGTTGCTGTCGCCGGTCATTCACAACGCCGACGACCTGTCGATCGCCGGGTTGGCCCGCGCCATCGCCGACATCGCGGCCCGCGCCCGCAAGGGCGCCGGCGGCCTGAAGCCCGACGAGTTGGCCGGCGGCACGTTCACCATCACCAACATCGGCAGCCAGGGCGCACTGTTCGACACGCCGATCCTGGTCCCGCCGCAGGCGGCGATGCTCGGCACCGGTGCGATCGTTAAGCGTCCGGTCGTGATCACCGGCGACGACGCCTCGGAGTCGATCGCGGTGCGTTCGATGTCCTACCTGCCGTTGACCTACGATCACCGTCTGATCGACGGCGCCGACGCCGGCCGCTTCCTGACGACGATCAAGAAGCGGCTCGAGCAGGGCGGCTTCGCGGCTGATCTGGGACTCTAGGGCGAGATGCGCATCGCCGTCGCCGGCTCGCAGGGCCTGATCGGCACCGCGGTGGTCGCCGCACTGCGCGAGGCCGGCCACACGGTGGTCCGACTGGTGCGACGCGAGGCACTCGATGACGACGAGTTCAGCTGGGACCCTGAAACTTTCGGGGTCCCAGCGGAGAGTCTCAATGGCGTCGACGCGGTGATCGGCCTCGGCGGTGTCGGGGTCGGTAACCAGCGTTGGAGTGGGCGGTTCAAGCAGGAGTTGCGGGATTCCCGGATCACGCCCACCGAGGTGCTGGCCGAAGCAGTGGCCGCCGCAGGCGTGCCCACCTTTCTCAGCGCTTCGGCGACCGGGTTCTATGGCAACACCGGCAGTCACGTGGCCACCGAGGCCGACGGCGCCGGTGGCGGATTCCTCGCCGGCCTGGTCACCGACTGGGAACACGCGGCGACGGCCAACGCCGGCAGCAGTACCCGCGTGGTGCTGCTGCGGACGGCACCGGTGCTCTCGCGCCAGGGCGGTCTCTTGGGTCGGCTGCGGCCGATATTCTGGTTCGGCCTCGGCGGTCCGATCGGCAGCGGTGAGCAGTACTTCTCCTGGATCACCTTGCCCGACGAGGTACGCGCGATCGCGTTCCTGCTCGAATCCTCGATCAGCGGTCCGGTGAACCTGTGCGCCCCGGGTGCGCTGCCGTTCGGTGAGTTCGCCTCGGCCGTGGGCCGCTCGATGCATCGTCCGACAGTCCTGAAGGTGCCTGCCTTCGCGGCGAAGGCGGTGGGCGGCGAGATGGCCGAGGAAATGATTCTGTTCAGTCAGCGCGTTGCACCTGACGTGCTCACCGAACATGGATTCTCATTCCGCCATCCCGACATCGACACCGCACTCGGATACGTCAATGCGTGAGGGTTCGATCCGCGCCTCGAGCGATCCGATCGAGGTCCGACTACTCGACGGACTCGTCGACTACCGCACCGCGTACGACCTGCAGCATCAACTGGCCGGTGACCGTGCCGACGGAGTCCTCGACCACGACGTGTTGTTGCTGCTCGAGCACGCCTCGATCTATACCGCGGGCAAACGAACAGAGGACGCCGACCGACCGACCGACGGATCGCCGGTCATCGACGTCGACCGGGGTGGCCGCATCACCTGGCATGGGCCGGGGCAATTGGTCGGCTACCCCATCGTGAAGCTCGCGGAACCCCTCGATGTGGTCGAGTACGTCCGTCGCCTGGAAGAAGCACTGATCACCGTCTGCGCAGATCTCGGTGTCGCGACGACCCGCGTCGAGGGTCGGTCAGGTGTGTGGGTTGTCGACACGCCTGCGAGCGTCACGAAGGCCGACGAACGCAAACTCGGTCAGATCGGCATCCGCGTCGCCCGCGGCGTCGCATTGCACGGCTTCGCACTCAACGTCGATCCCGACATGTCCGCCTTCGACGCGATCGTCCCGTGCGGCATCGCCGACGCCGGCGTCACCTCGCTGGCCCGCGAACTCGGCAGACCACTGGGCCTCGACGCGTTCATAGATCCTGTCGCCGCGGCCATCACCAACGCACTCGACCACGACCATCGCGCCCCGGATGCCCTGAGCACCACGGGCGTAGCATCGGAGCAGTGACTGTGTCCTCATCCACCGACCACACGACCGCCGCCAACGGTTCCTCGGCCACCCCCGAGCCGGCCGGCCGCAAACTGCTCCGCCTCGAGGTGCGCAACGCGCAGACCCCCATCGAGCGCAAGCCGAACTGGATCAAGACCCGCGCAACCATGGGGCCCGAGTACACCGAACTCAAGGGCTTGGTGAAACGCGAAGGCCTGCATACCGTCTGCGAAGAGGCCGGCTGTCCCAACATCTACGAGTGCTGGGAGGACCGCGAGGCCACCTTCCTCATCGGCGGTGAACAGTGCACGCGTCGCTGCGACTTCTGCCAGATCGACACCGGCAAACCCGCCGAACTCGACCGCGACGAACCGCGTCGCGTCGCCGAGAGCGTCCAGGCGATGGGTCTGCGCTACTCCACCATCACCGGTGTCGCCCGCGACGACCTGCCCGACGAGGGCGCGTGGCTCTACGCCGAAACCGTACGGGCCATCCACCGCCTCAACCCGGGCACCGGTGTGGAGAACCTGATCCCCGACTTCCACGCCCAACCCGATCTGCTGGCCGAGGTGTTCGAGGCCCGTCCCGAGGTCCTGGCGCACAACCTGGAGACCGTGCCGCGCATCTTCAAGCGCATCCGACCGGCGTTTCGGTACGAGCGGTCGCTCGACGTGCTCACCCAGGCCCGCGACTTCGGACTGGTCACCAAATCCAACCTGATCCTCGGGATGGGCGAGACGCCAGAAGAGGTGCAGTCGGCCATCGTCGACCTGCACGAGGCCGGTTGCGACATCCTCACCATCACCCAGTACCTGCGCCCCTCGCCGCGGCACCACCCGGTCGAGCGGTGGGTCAAGCCCGAGGAGTTCGTCGACCACTCCGAGTTCGCCACCGAGGTCGGCTTCGCCGGGGTGATGGCCGGACCGCTGGTCCGCTCGTCCTACCGCGCGGGACGGCTCTACGCGCAGGCCATGGCACATCGCGGCCGTGACCTGTCCCCCGCGCTGGCGCACCTCGCCGACGAGGGTTCGGCCAGCCAGGAGGCATCCAGCCTACTCACCCGCCTCGCCGGCAGGTAACCGGGCTCGACACCGGCCCCTGGGTTCGTCCCTCGGCCATCTCCGCCTCCGCGGCGTCCGGAGGACCTGCGTACCACGTGCGGAGGAACCCTTGCGAGGGGTGGTGGCGTGGCGCCGTAAACTGGGCTCCATGGCAAAGGCGCAAGACAAAGAGGCGAAAGCCGCGGCGAAGAAGGCTCGGAAGCAGGCGTCGAAGGAACGTCGCCAGCAACTGTGGCAGGCCTTCCAGATGCAGCGGAAGGAAGACAAGCGGCTGATCCCGTACATGGTCGGCCTGTTCGTGCTCATCGTCGCCATTTTCGTCGGGCTCGGCCTGCTGTTCGGTTCGGTGTGGTTGCTGTTGCCCCTCGGTATCGTCCTGGGCCTGCTCGCCGCGTTCATCCTCTTCGGCCGTCGCGTGCAGCGCACCGTCTACACCCGGGCCGAAGGCCAGCCGGGAGCCGCCGGTTGGGCGTTGGGCAACATGCGCGGCCAATGGCGGGTGAAGCAGGCCGTCTCGGGCAACGCCCATCTCGACGCCGTCCATCGGGTCATCGGCAAGCCGGGTGTCATCCTCGTCGGCGAGGGTTCGGCCGCCCGCGTCAAACCCCTGCTCGCCCAAGAGAAGAAGAAGGCCGCGCGGGTCGTCGGCGACACCCCTATCTACGAGATCGTGGTGGGCAACGACGACGGGCAGATCCCGCTGAACAAGCTCGAGCGCCACATCAACAAGCTGCCCAAGAACATCGACGGCAAGCGGATGGAGACCCTCGAGGGTCGGTTGTCGGCGCTGGGCGGACGCAATCCGCAGGGGCCGGGCATGCCCAAGGGCCCGATGCCCGGCAACGCAAAGGTCCGCGGGATGCAGCGCACCGCGCGGCGTAAGGGCTGATCCGCGGGGCGTGCGGTCACCCACGCGCCGTCACGTGGCCTGTGCCTGATCCAACACGTAGAAGACGAAACCGCCCGGGTCTCTGTAGGCGGCGATCGAACCGTCCGGGATCTCCGACGGCTCCGCGACGACGCCGAGTTCACTCGGCCGGTCGGCGTGAAAAGCGGCGACGCTGTCGATTGCGAACACCGGACCGCTCGGGGCATCCGGGTCGGCTGCGTCCAGCATGATCCCGACATCGGAATCGGGCAGCGCGAGCGTCACAGTCATATCGCCTTCTCGCCACTTTTTCGACGAAGCCCAATCCGTCGCGATACAGGCTCAGCGAGGCCTGTAGGTCGCGCGTCGGAGCCAGTAAGAATTCCAGCTTCATAGTGGTTTCCGGTATCGACCTCGGCCAAGGGCCGATTGGTGCTGTCTGCGGTCGAACTGTTCGGCGCCCGACCGTATGCAGAGGTCACCGTGGGTGATCTCGCCGGGGCCGCCGACGTCACCACGGGGGCCCTGTATCACCATTTCCAGAACAAGCTCGGCCTCTACCGGGTGGTGCGCACCGATGTCGAGCAACGACTGCTGGACCGCATGACGGGCGCGGCGGCCGGTCGGGACTCGTTCCGGCTACGACAGGCGCTCGTGGTCGGGTTCGACTTCGCCGTCGACAACGAGGTTCACGCGCATTCTCGGCGAAGCGGCGCCCTACGCCGACGAAGACCGCGTGGCGGAGTTCCTGTCCGACATCACGCGTGGCGGAACGAGCACCGGCCGAGTCCTCGCCGCGACGTGGCGGGCCTCGGTCCTGACGGTCACCGACGCCGAGTCGGCGGCGGAGTCGCGAGAGGTGCTCGCGCGCTTGGGCGCGGCCTTCTGACGGGCGGCCGGTGGCCCTTTACGAGGTGGCACCGGCGCCCATCACCTGGCTCATCGGCTCCGGACCAATGCCGTGCCGGTGGCGCGATCGTGCAGAGCACGCCCGTTGTAGTCGTTGATCAGCGCCGGCACCAGGAACACGATCAGCACCTGCCGACCGAGAGCTCGCAGGATGCCGACCGCGGCAACAGGGACCTCGCCGGTCACCTCCGCCTCGGTCCGATCGGGTCCGTAGTCGACGCGCGCCACCCGAAGGCCGACAGCGAACTGCCCTGGAGTGAAGCCGAACAGCGTCAGCGACACCACTCCCAGCACGAACCACACGAACAACACCGTCGTGCCCAGATTCGGCGAGTCGAACGAGACGAACAGCAGTGAAACCCCACCGGCCAGAATCCAATCCACACCGAGTCCCAGGGTCCGCAGCCAGCCACCGGCCAGGGATCCGGGTCCCGACTCCGGTAGGCCCAAATCCTGCCCACGGTAGTCGCCACCGCCGCCCGGACCGATCTGTGGTCCCGACAGCCACGTTCCCGTTGCGCGGCCCATCAGAACCACTCCCCCACACCGGGCGTGGGCGAATGATCGGACGGAGTCGGTACGCGCATGTTCTCCATGGTATCGGCCCGTGTGTGCCGACCTCCCCGACGACCGTTCGCGACGATTCGGGGAGTTGCGTGGTGCGTCGGGGACGGGCATGGCATTGTTGCGATGCGGGACACCCGTGTTGTCGAGGCATCAAGGGCGTGTAACACAGGAGAAACATGCCCTTGACGGCTAGGCAACCTCGCGTCCATACGGTTCCAGCTGAGATCCGGCGCTGCATCTCGTGGTGCGGCGGATTGAGTCGGGCCAGGTCGCTGGCCACCCGAACAAGTTAAGGAGTCACCGCACGGTGTACAGCAGCAAAGAAGAACTACTCGAGGGCATCAAGAAAGAAGGTGTCGAGTACGTCGACATCCGCTTCTGCGACCTGCCCGGTGTGATGCAGCACTTCTCGATCCCGGCCTCGGCGTTCACCGAGGACGTGTTCGAGGACGGCCTCGCCTTCGACGGCTCGTCGGTTCGCGGCTTCCAGTCGATCGACGAGTCGGACATGATGCTGCTACCCGACCCGGCCACTGCGCGGATCGATCCGTTCCGCAAGGCCAAGACGATGAACATCAGTTTCTTCGTCCACGACCCCTTCACCCGTGAGGCCTACAGCCGCGACCCGCGCAACGTCGCCCGCAAGGCCGAGGACTACCTGGCCTCCACCGGCATCGCCGACACCTGCTTCTTCGGCGCCGAGGCCGAGTTCTACATCTTCGACGGCGTCTCCTTCGGATCGGAGATGAACGGCACCTTCTACGAGGTCGAGTCGGAATCGGGCTGGTGGAACACCGCCTCGCCGACCGACCCGGACGGCAGCCCGAACCTCGGCTACAAGGTCCGCCCGAAGGGTGGCTACTTCCCGGTCGCGCCGTACGACCACTACGTGGATCTGCGCGACGAGATGTCGACCAACCTGCAGAACGCCGGTTTCGAGCTCGAACGCGGCCACCACGAGGTCGGCACCGGCGGCCAGGCGGAGATCAACTACAAGTTCAACACCCTGCTGCACGCGGCCGACGACGTGTTGCTGTTCAAGTACATCATCAAGAACACCGCGTACGCGAACGGCAAGACCGTCACCTTCATGCCGAAGCCGCTCTTCGGCGACAACGGCTCGGGCATGCACGCCCACCAGTCGCTGTGGAAGGACGGCAAGCCGCTGTTCCACGACGAGGCCGGCTACGCGGGTCTGTCGGATCTGGCGCGCTACTACATCGGCGGCATCCTGCACCACGCGCCGTCGCTGCTGGCCTTCACCAACCCGACGGTGAACTCCTACAAGCGCCTGGTCCCGGGTTACGAAGCCCCGATCAACCTGGTCTACAGCCAGCGCAACCGCAGCGCCTGCGTGCGTATCCCGATCACCGGCAACAACCCGAAGGCCAAGCGCCTCGAGTTCCGCTGCCCGGACAGCTCGGGCAACCCGTACCTGGCGTTCGCGGCGATGATGATGGCCGGCCTCGACGGCATCAAGAACAAGATCGAGCCGCACGAGCCGGTCGACAAGGACCTCTACGAGCTCCCGCCAGAGGAGGCCAAGAGCATCCCACAGGCGCCGACCTCGCTGTCCGCGGTCATCGACAAGCTCGAAGAGGATCACGAATACCTCACCGCCGGTGGCGTGTTCACCGAGGACCTGATCGAGACCTGGATCGCGCTCAAGCGTGAGAACGAGATCGAGCCGGTGCAGATCCGTCCCCATCCGTACGAGTTCTCGCTCTACTACGACTGCTGAGCGCAGCACCTGCGCAGCACGCCTGACGCGAAGGGCGGCCGGGATATCACCCGGCCGCCCTTCGCCGTCTGCGCAGCTCAACATTCACGTGATTGACGTCACGTTAAGGCCTTTGTACCCTGCCGTTTCACTCCGATTCGATTTAAGTTGAGGACATGAGCCGCACCAGATTCGTCGAAGACCTCACTCCGGGCGACCGCATCAGCGTCAACGGCATCCGAGCCGTCGTCCGCACGCCCGCGACCCGGACCGCCACCGATCAGCTCCTGCTGGAGCTCGTCACCAGCTCCGACGACGACCGCAGCGAGATCCTGCTCGACTCCGGCGCCAAAGTCGAAATCTTGTAGTCACCGAATATCGGTGTCGCCGTGACCCGGCGCGATTAGTCTGCGTTCAGGAGGTGTCATGGACATCGGGAGTCTGATCGCAGCACTGCTACTCGGTTTCGTGTGTGGAGCCATCGCCCGCGCGTTGGTCCCCAACGACGCATTCAAGGCGATGAGCGGATGGAAGTCCTGGGCGGCTTCCACCGTCTTGGGTCTACTGGGCGCCCTGCTGGGTTATTGGATCTTCACCGGCCTGCTGGGCATCGGCGATGAGGACAAGTTCGACTGGGGCGGCATCATCGGTGCCCTGATCGGCTCGGTCATCGTCGTCGCGGTCGGTTCGGCAATCCTCAAGCGCACCGGCACCGGTCGTCGCGTCTGATCGTGACCTGATTCACCGGTCGAGCCGTCCGGCTCGATCGTTGCGCGTCGGCGTCGTTCTGGCGACGACACGGTCGAGCAGGCCGGCGAATGCTGCAGGTGCCAGGCCTGCGGACACTAGGATGACGTCATGATCCGCATTCTGGTGCGCACGCTCACCTATCTCATCTCCGCGGCGATCGGGTTGCTCGTCGCGACCTGGATCCTCGACGACATGACCGTCCACTTCGCGGGGTTCCTCATCGCCCTGGCGGTTTTCGCCGCCGCACAGTTGATCCTGAGCCCGTTCATCACCAAGTTCGTCCACCGCAACGCCGAGGCGTTCATGGGCGGAGTGGGTCTGGTCTCCACCTTTGTGGCATTGCTGTTGGCGACGCTGCTGGGCGGCAACGGGATAGAGATCAGTGGCGTCGAAACCTGGATCGCCGCAACCGTCATCGTCTGGCTGGTGACCGCGGCCGCGACCCTGGTGGTCCCCTACCTGCTGGTGAAGGGAGGGATCACCAGCGCTCGGGAGAACCGCGCGGATTCCACGAATTAGTGTCCCGCCAGCTCGGCGAACATCTGTTCGTTGTGCTCGAACGCCCGGACCGCCTCATCGAGGAGGATGCGCACCTGGTGGTCGTCGAGCGGTAGGCCATCCAGGGTGTCCCGGTACGTGTCTTTGTAGCGCTTGAGCTTGTCGATCTCGTCGAAAACGTAGAAGCTCAGCGCGTCGTCGGTCAGCCCGTAGTGCAATTTCATCCGACTGCGGATCACCTGTCCGCCACTGAGATCACCGAGGTACCTGGTGTAGTGGTGGGCGACGAATCGGACCGGATCGGTGCGAGTCCGCTCGATCGCAGCCACATACGCGGTCACCCCGGGCAACGGAGTGATCGTGGTCGGGTCCACGCCGAGTGCCGCCAAGTCGGCCGTCAGGCGCGGCAGCCGGCGCAACCGCTCGTCGACCACCGCTCCGGCGACCTCGTCGCCGGAGAGTTCGTCACCGACCGATTCCAATGCGCGATAGATGAAATAGAGCTGCACCGCCATCCGTAGGTACCCGGCGGCGTCGAGACGTCCCGACATCAGATCGTCGACGAAATGCGCTCGTTCGGCGCGATCGTGGGCCACCGCGGTTGCTGAACGCAGACCCACGGACACCGACTGTGCGTTGTGCCCGCTCATGCGCCGAACACCTTGCGCACCACGACCTTCGCTCTACGCGTCACCCGCAGGTAATGCTCAAGGAACTCCGCGGCCTGGTCTTCGGGCCACCCCGCGGCGTAGGCAACCGCACGCAGCTGGCTGCCGGGGGCCGGCAATTGATCGACCGGTTTGCCCCGTACCAGCACCAGCGCATTGCGCGCCTGGGTGGCCGTGAGCCACGCTTCCTTCAACTGCGCCACGTCGTTCTCGCCGAGCAGTTCCACCGCCCCAATGGCGTCCAACGATTGCAGGGTGGACGTGTTGTGCAGCGACATGTAGCGATGCGCGTGACGCAACTGCAGGAGCTGGACCGTCCATTCGACGTCGGCCAGGCCGCCTCGACCCAGTTTGGTGTGCGTCGCCGGGTCGGCACCGCGCGGGAGCCGTTCGGCGTCCACGCGCGCCTTGATCCGGCGGATCTCCTTCACCGCATCCGCCGACACCCCACCCTCGGGGTAGCGGATACGGTCGGCCATGTGCAGGAAGTCGACACCGAGCTGATCGTCGCCGGCAACCTGATGCGCCCGGAGCAGCGCCTGGATCTCCCAGGGTTGTGCCCACTGGTCGTAATACGCCGCATACGCCGCGAGCGTCCGCACCACCGGCCCGTTACGACCCTCCGGACGCAACCCGGTGTCGACCTCGAGCGGCGGGTCCTCACTGGGCGACCCCAGCATCGATCGGACCTTCTCCGCGATCGTCTGCGCCCATCGCACTGCGGCCGACTCATCGGCGTTCGGTTGCGGCTGGCAGACGAACAGAACATCGGCGTCGGACCCGTAGCCCAGCTCTCCCCCGCCGAGCCGGCCCATACCGATCACCGCGATCCGCGCGGGCGCGGGTTCACCGCGGTCGCGTTCGGACTGCGCGATCGCCACGCTCAGTGCCGCGTTCAGCACCGCCGCCCACACACTCGACAGGGCCGCGCACACCGCCGGCACATCCATCAGTCCCAGGATGTCGGCTGAGGCGATCCGCGCGAGTTCGAACCGTCGATGCGAACGAGCCACCGCCACCGCACGTTTCAGGTCGGTTTGCCGCACCGTCGACGCGATCAGCCCCTTGGCGACGTCTTCTGGTCGCACGTCGCACAGTTTGGGTCCGTTGGCGCCGTCGGAATAGAGGTGGATGACCTCCGGCGAACGCATCAGCAGGTTCGCGATGTACTCCGAGGTGCCCAGGACGTGCATCAACCGCTCGGCGACCACACCGTCGTCGCGCAGCAGGCGGATGAACCATTCGGCGTCGTCCATCACGTCGCACAGCCGCCGATAGTTCAGCAGGCCGGCATCGGGATCGGGGGTGTTGCCGATCCACTCCAGCAAAGACGGCAGGATGAGCAGTTGGATCTGGCCCCGTCGCCCGGGCGACGACGCCAGCGCGCGGATGTGACTCAGTGCGCGTTCGGGTTTCGCGTAGCCGAGGGCGGACAGCCGAAGCTCAGCCGACTTGTCGGACAACGTCAGTTCGTCGGTGTTGAACCGGGTGGCCGCCTCCAACAGCGGACGGTAGAAGAGCTTCTCGTGCAAGCGACGGATACGGGCCTTCTGCCGGGTCAGTTCCTCGCGCAACACGGTGGTGGCGTCTTTGTCACCTTCTGGGCGGATGTGCGCCGCCCGCGCCAGCCACCGCATGTTGCCGGTGTCCTCGAAGGCGGGCAACAGGTGTGTCCGCGACAGGCGTTGCAGTTGGAGACGATGTTCGAGGGCACGCATGAACTGATAGGACGCATTGAGATTGGCGCCGTCGTCGCGACCGACGTAGCCGCCGGCTGTGAGGGCGGTCAGCGCGTCCACGGTGGCCTTCTCGCGGATGTCCTCGTCGACACGTCCGTGCACCATCTGCAGCAACTGCACCGCGAACTCGACGTCGCGGAGACTGCCGCTGCCGAGTTTGAGGTTGCGTTCACGCAATTCCTCGGGCACCAGCGATTCGACGCGCCGTCGCATCGCCTGCACCTCCGGAACGAAATCCTCCCGTTCGGCAGCCGTCCACACCATCGGGTTGACGGCGTCGACGTAGTCGGCGGCGAGCTGCATGTCGCCGGTCATGGCGCGCGCCTTCAACAGCGCCTGGAACTCCCAGGTCTTCGCCCATCGTCGGTAGTAGGCGACATGGGATTCCAGCGTGCGGGTCAACGCGCCCGCCTTGCCCTCGGGTCGCAGCGCCGCGTCCACGTCGAAGAACGCCAACGACCCGACGCGCATCATCTCGCCGGCGATCCGGGCGGCCACGCCGTCGGCCGGTTCGCTGACGAAAACCACGTCGACATCGCTGACGTAGTTGAGCTCACGCGCACCGCATTTGCCCATTGCGATCACGGCGAGCCGTACCGGCAGCGGGTTGTCGCCGCACACCTCGGCAATCGCGACGGCGAGCGCAGCCGTCAAGGCCGCGTCAGCGGCGTCGGCGAGAAATCCGCCGACCTCGGGCAGATAGTGAACCGGTTCGTCTTCGACTGTGGGCGCCAGATCGTGCGCGGCCAGCTCCAGCAGCAGATTCCGATACGCGATCCGCAGAGCGACCACCGCTTTGGGTCCGGTGACCGCGGCGCGATAGAGCTTGTTGCCCTGCTCGACCTCGCCGGGTTCGGCCCTGGCGTCGACCGATGCCAGCATCCGGGTATAGATCTCGTCGAGGGTGGGTAGCGTCGACGACGTCAGCAACCGCCAGCTCGCCGGTTCGGCGACGAGGTGATCGCCGAAGGCATCAGACGCCCCGAGTACCGCGAACAGGCGTCCCCGGAAGCCACGGTCGTCACGGATCAGCCGGTCGATCTCCGACCACTCGTCGGCGGAGACCACGCCTTTGATCCGCATCAACGCACGCAACGCCAGATCCGCGTCCGCCGCGCGCGACAGGGCCCAGAGCACGTCGACCGATTCGTCGTTGTTCCAACCCAACTCCGAGAGGTGGCCCGGAGCGGTGTCCTCGAGCAGCCCCAGCCGTCCCGCGCTGGGCAGGCGGCCTCGTCCACGAAGTGAAGTCACAACCCAAAACTAGCGGGCGGAGCCGACCACCTCTCACTCAGGTGGCGGGTCAGAGAGGCAGGTAGCTCTTGAGTTCGTAGGGGGTGACCAGGCTGCGATAGTTGGCCCATTCGGTCCACTTGTTACGCAAGAAGTAGTCGAAGACGTGCTCCCCAAGCGCCTCGGCGACCAGCTCGGATTTCTCCATCTCGGTCAGCGCGTCGGCGAGGCTGCCGGGAAGTTCCCGGTAGCCCATCGCCCGGCGTTCACCTGGGGTGAGCGCCCACACGTCGTCCTCGGCCTCGTCGGGCAGTTCGTAGCCTTCCTCGATGCCCTTGAGCCCGGCCGCCAGCAGCACGGCGAACGTCAGGTACGGGTTGCAGGCCGAATCCGGGCTGCGGACCTCGATTCGGCGCGAGGATGCCTTGTTCGGCGTGTAGAGCGGTAGCCGGACCAGCGCGGACCGGTTCGCGCCACCCCAGGTGGCCGCCGTCGGCGCCTCCCCGCCGTGAATGAGCCGCTTGTAGGAGTTCACCCACTGGTTGGTGACCGCGGACAGTTCACTGGCGTGGTGCAGGATGCCTGCGATGAACTTCTTTCCGGTCGCCGACAACTGCATCGGGTCGTCGGGGTTGTGGAATGCGTTCGAGTCGCCCTCGAACAGGCTCATGTGGGTGTGCATTGCCGAGCCGGGGTGCTCGCTGAACGGTTTGGGCATGAACGTGGCCCAGACGCCCTCTTCGATCGCGACCTCTTTGATCACGTACCGGAAGGTCATGACGTTGTCGGCCATCGACAGCGCGTCGGCATAGCGCAGGTCGATCTCCTGCTGGCCGGGTGCGCCTTCATGGTGGGAGAACTCCACCGAGATCCCCATCGACTCGAGCGCCTCGATCGCGTGCCGCCGGAAGTTGGGCGCCGCGTCGTGCACGGCCTGATCGAAGTAGCCGCCGGTGTCGGCCGGTGTGGGCACGCTGCCGTCGAGCGGGGCGTCCTTGAGAAGGAAGAACTCGATCTCCGGGTGCACATAACAGCTGAATCCCTGGTCGGCCGCCTTGTTCAGCTGGCGGCGCAGCACATGCCGGGAATCCGCCCAACTCGGCGTGCCATCGGGCATCGCGATGTCACAGAACATCCGGGCCGAGTGGTGGCGGCCCGCCGACGTGGTCCACGGCAGGATCTGGAACGTCGATGGATCCGGCTTGGCAACCGTGTCCGCCTCGGAGACGCGGGAGAACCCCTCGATGGCCGAACCGTCGAACCCGATACCCTCTGCGAAGGCTCCTTCGAGTTCGGCCGGCGCGATCGCCACCGATTTGAGATAGCCGAGTACGTCGGTGAACCACAGCCTGACGAATCGGATATCGCGCTCTTCGAGGGTCCGCAGCACGAATTCCTTTTGGCGATCCATGTCCGGGACATTAGAAGTACGCTGTTAAATCTGTGTTACACGCGCAAGTCAAACCCGACACGCTGGGCTTTTTCAGATGCCGTCTCAACATGTGAGACCTCGTGACGAGTTGATGGGATCAGCCAGATAGCTGTCGACCGCCTCGTCGACGCAGCGGTCACCGACGAAGACCGCTGTGTGGTCGGCGCCGACCACGGTGACCGTCTGCGCCCCGATCCTGTTGGCCACCGACATCGCCGTCCGATACGGCGTCGCCGGGTCCCCGGTCGTCGCCACGACGAGAGGAGTCGGCGCCGTCGCCGGCCAGGCCACGCTCGCCGGATCGGCGCCAGGCTCCGCCGGCGACCGGGCCGGTGGAGGCAGAAGTTCGCAGATACTCACCGGGCCCCGACCGGTGCCACGTCCGTCGTCGAGGAACGGCGCGGCGATCCTTATCCGCCGGTCCAGCTCGCCGGCGTCGGCTCCCGCGTCGAGCGGCGGATCGTCGGCGCAACTGATCGCCAAGAACGCATCCTGCATCGGACCGTAGCGACCATCGTGGCCGCGTCCCTCGTACGCATCTGCCAACTGCACCATCGGAGTGCCGTCGGCGCGCTCGAGCGAGCCGAGCGCGCGACGCAGATCGACCCACCGGGACCGCTGGTACAGCGCGAAGATGGTGCCCGACGCAGCATCCCCGGCGGTCAGTGATCGATCACCGGCGGGTACGGGCCGGGTGACCAACGGCCCCACGAGGCCGCGGTAGACCTCGACCGCGCGATCGGCGCGATCACCCAGCGGACACCCCGCCCGGGCCACGCAATCGGCGGCGAATGCGTCGAACGCAGCCTGGAAGCCGGCCATCTGCTCGACCGTCGCATCGTCGGGGTCCTGCGTGGGATCCACCGCCGCGTCGAGGACCATCGCGTGCAGGCGGTCCGGATACTGCTGCGCGTAGGCGAAACCGAGACGGGTGCCGTAGGAGTGACCGAGAAACGAGATCTCGTTGACGCCGAGCAGTTGGCGGACACGGTCGAGATCGGCTGCCACGAAGTCGGTGCCGACCCGCGTGAGGAAGTGCTCGCCGATCCGATCGGCGCAACGTTGGGCGATGCTGCGCCGATAGGACTCGATGCGTCGCACACCGGTGGCCGACCGGTCACCGAAGTCCATCGCTCGTTCGGCGTCACGCTCGGCATCGGTGCGACACCGCAGCGACGGCCGCGAGGCGCCCACCCCGCGCGCATCGACCGCCACGAGATCGTGGGTGGCGGCGATCGGTTGCGATGCCAGCGCCGCCGCCGCGCCGACAAGATGGCCGACGCCCGACGCCCCCGGGCCGCCCGGGTCGATGACCACCGTGCCGTTGCTCGGGCCCGCAGCAGAGATCCGCGCGACGGCGAGATTGACGGTCCCCCGACCCGTGTCGGTTGGGTCGAGCGGAACCTCGACCCAACCGCACGACACACGCCCGGCGAGCATGCCGGGTACCGCGCCGGCGGCCACTGCGAACTCCGGACCACAGGGCCGCCAGTCGATCTCGGCGTCCGCCGGGTTCACGCGACAGCCACTGACGACCGTCACCAGCACCAGCAGGACGAGCAATCCGGCGCGTCGAGGTAGCGTCCCGGAGCTCGCCATGGCACAGATCGTACGGTCACCGCTCGCCGCAACCATTCGCCGGATGTGAGAAAAACCACAGGTCACCGGCATGTATCGGGGCACTCCCCGGTGCCACAATGGCAGTGTCCAACCCCAACCCGGGTACCTGCACGGCAGGACTCGAGGCAGAAAAGAGACAACGATGTCCGAATCTTCGGTCTATGGCGCCACGGGCCCCGCTGCGGGCGATTCGTCCGCCTCGGCCCCCCGTCGCCGCACCACTCGCGTTCACCATCTCGGCCAGATGAAGGCTGACGGCGAGAAGTGGTCGATGCTGACCTGCTACGACTACTCGACGGCCCGCATTTTCGACGCCGCCGAGATCCCGGTGCTACTCGTCGGTGACTCCGCGGCCAATGTGGTTCTGGGCTACGACACCACGATCCCGGTGACCGTCGATGAACTCATCCCGCTGATCCGCGCCGTGGTTCGCGGCGCGCCGCATGCCCTGGTCGTCGCCGACCTGCCGTTCGGCAGCTATGAGGCCGGCCCGCAGCAGGCGCTGGAGTCCGCGGTGAAGGTGTTCAAGGAGACCGGCGCGCACGCGATCAAGCTCGAAGGTGGTGAGCGGGTGGCCGATCAGATCGCCACGCTGACCGCGGCCGGGATTCCCGTGATGGCGCACATCGGTTTCACTCCGCAGAGCGTGAACGGGCTCGGCGGCTACCGCGTCCAGGGACGGGGCGACGCCGGCGATCAACTCGTCGCCGATGCCATCGCAGTCCAGGAAGCCGGCGCGTTCGCCGTCGTGATGGAGATGGTGCCCGCCGACCTCGCGGGACAGATCACCCGCAAACTCACCATCCCGACCGTCGGGATCGGCGCGGGCAACGAGACCGACGCGCAGGTGCTGGTCTGGCAGGACATGGCTGGCCTGACGCACGGCAAGACGGCGAAATTCGTCAAACGGTTCGCCGACGTAGGGTCGGAGTTGCGCTCTGCGGCAGAGCAGTACGCCGACGAGGTGCGTCGCGGAGCGTTCCCCGCACCCGAGCACAGCTACTGAGGCGCCCCCTCGCGCAGGAACGGGTGAGCCGGTTCTCGACCACGCTCTAGGCTTACCCCATGCGCGATTTCTATCCGCCGATCGAACCGCACGACCACGGCCATCTCGACGTCGGTGACGGTCAGCAGGTCTATTGGGAGGTCTCGGGCCGTGCCGACGGCAAGCCGGTGGTGTTCGTGCACGGTGGCCCGGGTGGCGGCACGTCGCCCGAGCAGCGGCGATTCTTCGATCCGACGCGCTACCGAATCGTCCTGTTCGATCAGCGTGGGTGTGGTCGGTCGCGGCCGCACATCGCCGACGGTGCCGACCTGTCGGTCAACACCACCGGCCACCTCATCGCCGACATGGAACGGCTGCGCGAACATCTGCAGATCGACCGGTGGCAGGTGTTCGGGGGGTCCTGGGGGTCCACGCTCGGTCTCGCCTACGCGCAGGCTCACCCCGATCGCGTCAGTGAACTCGTGCTGCGCGGAATCTTTCTGCTACGCCGCAGTGAGATCGACTGGTACTACAACGGTGGAGCCGCGCACATCTATCCCGACCTGTGGGAGTCCTACCTGGCTCCGATCCCGGCAGCCGAGCGCGACGGCGACCTGGTCGCGGCCTACCACCGGTTGCTCACCTCCACCGACCGGGACCTCGCGCAGGCCGCGGCGACCGCGTGGACAGGCTGGGAGCAGGCCACCAGCTATCTGCTGCCGAAAAAGCCCCAGGACAATTCCGGGATGGCCGCCGGCGACCCGCGATTCGACCTGGCCTTCGCCGCGATCGAGAACCACTACTTCGTCAATCACGGTTTCCTGCGTGAGGGCCAATTGCTCGCCGACATCGACCGCATCGCGCACATTCCCGGGGTCATCGTGCAGGGCCGCTACGACGTCGTCTGCCCCACCCGCAGCGCGTGGGATCTACACCGCGCCTGGCGGTCCGCGACGTTGCACATCGTCGACGACGCCGGTCACGCCTCCTTCGAACCGGGTATCAAGCACCACTTGATCACTGCTACCGACGACTTCGCGAATCGGTCGCGGTGACGATGACCGGTGCACTCTAGACTCGTCAGGACGACGTATGCGCACGCCGGGCCACGCCGAGCCCCGGCCGGTGAACAGGAGGATCTGGGGTGGCCCCATCCGAGCAGATCGAAGTGGAACTGAAGTTCGACGTGGACGCGGGCCACACCGCCCCGGACCTCCGGATTCTGCCAGGTGTCATCGGCGCGTCGGCACCGGAGACCTTTCAGCTCGACGCCACCTATTTCGACACCGAGAACCTCGACCTCGCCGGCAACCGGATCACCATGCGCCGGCGCACCGGCGGACACGACGCCGGCTGGCATCTCAAGCGCCCCACCGGCATCGCCGGTGCCCGACGTGAGCTGCGGATCGGCTTCGGCGACGCGCCCGCCGACGCCGACGTCCCCGCCGAGCTGATCACCCCGGTCATCGCGTTGACCCGTACCCGCAAGCTGATCCCGGTCGCCGCGCTGTCCACCACGCGCACGGTGACCACGCTGATGGGCGCCGACGGTCGGCCCGTTGCCGAATTCGCCGAGGACCTCGTGTCCGCGCAGTCGATGCTGCCCGGCGGCCACTACCAGGAATGGGCAGAGTGGGAGTTCGAACTCCTCGACGGTGGCCGCGACACCCGTCTGCTCAAGGCGGCCGAGAAGTTGCTGCGCAACTCCGGCGGGCGAACCGCATCGTCGGCGTCCAAACTTGCTCGTGCCATCGGTTCGACGCCGACCGTCGTCGAACCGCACCTCGGACGGCGCCCCACCGCGCTGGATCTGGTCGTCACCGACATCGCCATCCATCGCAACTCCCTGGTCGCCTACGACCCGCAGGTGCGCATCGACGCCGAGGACGCCGTCCACCAGATGCGGGTGGCCTGCCGACGACTGCGTAGCATCTTCGCCGGTTTTCCCACTGTGCTCGACCCGGCGCGTACCGCCCATCTGAACGAGGAACTGAAGCTGCTGGCGCGCATTCTCGGCGACGCTCGCGATTCCGAGGTTCAGATCGCCATCGACCAGGGACTGCTGCGCTCGGAAAACGCCTCGGCCGCACTGGTCGCCGAACTCACTGGCACCGAGACCACCATCCACGATCGGGCCATCAATGCCGCGCACTCCGCGATGAATTCGGCCCGCTATTTCGCCTTGCTCGACTCGATCGACGAACTCATCGCCTCCCCGCCGCCGGGCCCCGATGCCGACATCGATGCCGTGACCGCCGTGGACCGGTCCATCGAGAAGAACCGCAAGAGCATCCGCAAGGCGCAGAAAACGCTGGCCGCGATGACCGAACGGTCCCCCGAGTGGGAGGAACAGCTGCACACGATCCGTAAGCGCGCCAAGCGGTTACGGTACAGCACCGATGCCGCGGAGCCGTTGGGTCGCAAGCGCTACAAGGCCGTCGCCAAGGCCGCCAAGCGACTGCAGAGCTCCCTCGGCGACTACAACGACACCCGCATCAACCGTCAGCGTCTCGGCGAACTCGCAGCCACCAACACCCTGTCGGGACCGGACATGTTCGTCCTCGGGCGCATCGACGCCCGGCAGGAGGTCGACGGCGAACGGGCGTTGGCCGACTACCGCAAGGCGGCCAAGGACCTCTGACGTTTGTCGGCGGTACCGATTCGAGGCACCAGCTACTGCCCCGAATCGGGGATGAACTCGAACCGCACCACCCGCGCGGACGGGTCGGCAGCCCGCAGCACCACCGGCAACCGACGCCCCGGTGGCGGGTCACCATCGCACGGAGCGATCACCGGGACCTCGGTGAGAAACACCTGGGCAGGCCGATTCTGCGTGGTCGAGTGCAAGACCACCGCCTCGAACGTCTCCCCCACTCGGTCGGCCAGTACGGTTGCCTCCGCTAAATCGATGCCGGCCCGGTCGGCAGCCGACGCCAGCGAGCCCGCCGACCGCAGCAGAGTCGGCAACGTCGGTAGCGCCCGAGTCACCCAGTTGGGCACCGGCTCGCCGGCTGTGACCGCCAGACACACCTCGGTGGCGAAGCGATCGCCGAGTCGACGCAGCGGCGCGGTCACATGCGCATACACCCCGCCGATTGCGGCATGACTCATCTTCTCCGCAGTCGCATGTCCGGTGTCACCGCCGAGCACGAGATGATCGGCTCCGCGCATCAGGCCCGCCCCGGCCGACATCAACGCAAGTGTCGCGGGTGCATCGCGTGGCAACCCGGCGAGGAACTGGCCGGGCGTCGCTCCGGGCGGCCACGGGACACCGAGGGCTGCGGCGGAGCTCTGCAGAGCCACCACCGCAGCATGATCGGCCGGCGGCAGGGTGCGCAGCAGGCCCACGCCCGCCTCGGCCATGATCCGCCCCGCACACATTCCGGTGAGCAGCGACAGCTGCGAGTTCCACATGTCGGCCGGGCTGTGCGGCGCCAGCCGCAGCATCCACCCACGATCGGTGCGCGTGACCTCTTGGTCGGGCAGGTCGAGTTCGACGGCGCCGCGTTCGAGTGCGACCCGGTGCCGCAGTTCGCCGAAAGCCGGTAGCGCCGCGATCGACGGATGCAGCCGGCCGCGCGTGGCATCGTCGGACACGCCGGCATAGGTCAGTTTGGCGACCGAACGGATCATCGTCCGACGCAGCGACACCTGCGTGACAGCACCCTCCGGGGTGACCCGGATGGTCCACATCACCGCCGGCCGACGCTGGTCGGGTAACAGCGAGCCGGCTCCCTCCGACAGCGCCCGGGGATGCAGTGGCACCGATCGGTCAGGGAAGTAGAACGTGGTGCCCCGCCTGCGGCTCTCCTGATCCAAGGCACCTTCGGGGGCCACGAGCGCAGCAACGTCGGCGATCGCGTAGGAGATGACGAAACCGTCGGCGTCGGCGGCGATGTGCACCGCTTGGTCCAGGTCCATCGACGTCGGCGGATCGATCGTGACGAACGCCAGGTCGGTACGGTCCTCCCGCTCACCCGCATACCGGTCCACCGGGTGTTCGGCCTCGGCCTGTGCGTCGGCACCATAGTCCTCGGTCACGCCGAGTTCGGTACGAACCGCGTCGAAGTCGAGATCGGGGGCCGACAGTACGCGCTGCACGCCCCCGACTGTATGCGAGCAGGTGCCCGACCGGTGGATCCCGGCCGCGGGGCGAACGAGTCGGCGTGTAAGCCGGATCCTGTTCCCGATCACGAGGACCGGGTGGCGACCATCCATCTGGGCACACCGTCGCCGGGTGCCTCGAGCGGCCCACCCGCGGACTCGGGCGAGCAGCCCTCTGCCATCCGCGCACCCGCACACACGGTCTCCCGCGGTGCGAGCTTCGGCCTTGCTCCGGGTGGGGTTTACCGAGCCGGCACGGTCACCCGTGCCGCTGGTGCGCTCTTACCGCACCGTTTCACCCTTACCGCCGCCGATCTCGAAAGATCCGCGGCGGCGGTCTGTTCTCTGTGGCACTGTCCCGCGGGTCACCCCGGGTTGCCGTTGACAACCACCCTGCTCTGTGGAGTCCGGACTTTCCTCGATGTCGGCGTACCCGTTGTCGGGCCGTTCCGCGCACCGCGGCCGCCCGGCCGACTCGTTCGCCCATACAGGATACCGGTGCGCGGCAGCACCTCAGTCGAGGTGGCCCGTGTCGTTGACCAACCGGACCACCGATCCGCCATCGGGAAAGAACTCGGCGATCGACAGTGAGGCGAGGTCGAGGTGCAGGCGGAACAACAGTTCCGGGCCAGAGCCGAGGGCGTCCCGAAGCAGCGACTTGATCGGGGTGACATGCGACACCACCAGCACCGTCTGGCCTGAGTATCGTTGCAGCAGTGAATCTTTGGCTAATCGGACGCGCTCGGCGACCTGGGCGAAGCTCTCGCCGTCAGGCGCGGGAACGCCGGTGTCGGCCAGCCATCGGGAATGCAGTTCGGGGTCGCGTTCGGCGGCCTCGGTGAAGGTCAGCCCCTCCCAGGCACCGAAGTCCGTCTCGATCAGCCCGTCCGAGACCGTCACATCCAGCCCCAGCCGGTCGGCGACCGCACGTGCGGTGGTCTGCGCCCGACTCAGCGGCGACGACACCACCGCGGCGATCTCGGGGTCGGCCCCCAGTCGTGTGGCCGCCGCCGCCGCCTGACGACGTCCGAGCTCGGTGAGTTCGGGGTTGCCTCGCCCGGAGTAGCGGCGCTGCACCGACAGCTCGGTCTGACCGTGCCGCAGCAACAACAGCCGCGTCGGCCGCACCCGCTGCCCCTGCCAGGTGGGTGATCTGTCGCCGGTCGCGGTGGCGTTGGTCATCTACTACAGACCCGACTCTGCGGTCCGCACCAGGACCGCGCCACACTCCTCGCAGCGGATCACGTCGTCGGCAGACGCGCCGGAGATCGATGCGATGGTGCCTCGGTCGAGTTCCATTCGGCAGGCGCCGCACCGGCGTGCGCGCAGCAAGCCGGCGCCGACCCGACCGGACGCACGCTGCCGGTCGTAGATGGCGAGCAACTCGGGAGCGATGTCGGCAATCAAGGCCGTGCGCCGAGCGTCGGCCGCCTCGCGGTCGTCGGTTGCCGCGGCCAGCGCACGGTCGCGCCGCTCACGCACCGTCGCAACCTCGGCGTCGACCTGATCGATGGTTGCCGCGGCGCGTTGCTGTTCGGCGGCGACGGCCTCCTGCTGCTCCATCACACCGAGCATGTCGTCCTCCACCGCCGCGCGACGGCGAGCCAAACCGTTGAGCTCGTGTTGCAGTTCGGAGAGCGCCTTGGGTGCGAGCCCACCGGCGGTCAGCTGCGCGGAGTCCTTGGCCTCGCGCGCTGCCATCCCGTTCGCCTCACCCTCCATTCGGCGGTACTCCCGGGTCAGATCCTCCGCGGAGATCTCGGCGCGAACCAGGTCATCGCGCGCCACCTCGACGCGTTTGGACAGTTCAGCGAGCTCGGCATCCTCCGGGAGTGATGCCCGGCGATGGTCGATGCGAGCGATTTCCGCGTCGACGTCGGCGAGGTCGAGCAGGAGCCGCTGCGCTCCCGGATCCGCCTTCACCGTGCCCACCTCCGTCGTTGGCTGTCGTGCTGTGCAGTCGTCACCAGTGCCTCATCCCTGCGCCGTTCACTGTTCTGTTCTCCCGACGCGGGGCCCGCGGTGGGGCGCCGTGCGACGGTCCCCATACCGTACGCGTCCGCCCATGACGCCGGACGCGGCCGTCAGTAGCTGGTGACGACCGCGAACGGATCGGTCGGTTCACGGTGAACCGAGACCGTGACCTGCAACTCGGCGGCCAACATTCGCGATACCTGACCGCACCACGGGAACTCGGTGGCCCAATGCCCCGCATCGATCAGCGCCGGTCCGCCGCGACGTCGGTTCTCATCGGCCGGATGGTGGCGTAGATCGGCCGTGACGTACACATCCGCACCGGCCGACGCGACCGCCTCGAGCAACGAATCGCCTGCGCCGCCGCAGACCGCGACAGTGCCGACGGCGGTCTGTGACGACCCTGCCACCCGCACTCCGGACGGGGTGTGCAGGCGCGCGGCGACCAGTTCGGCGAAGTCCGCGAGCGTGGTCGGTTCCCGGAGCCGTCCGATCCGGCCCAACCCGGTCGACATCTCGGTGTCGGCGAGCTCGAGGATGTCGAACGCCGGCTCTTCATACGGGTGCGCTCCGCGCAGCGCGGTCAGCACCGCGCGACGCAGTCGGCGCTGGGCAACCATCTCGAGCCGTTCCTCATCGACCCGTGTGCGCGATCCCACCTCGCCGATCGTCGGATCGGCCGATCCCTGCGCCTCGAACTGCCCCGTACCGACCACCGACCAGCAGCAATCCCGGTACTCGCCGATCTCGCCGGCCCCGGCGGCGAACATGGCCTCGCTGACCTGCTCGGCATTGCCTTCGGGCACCATCACCACCCACTTGTCCAGAACAGTCGACGACCGCGGCTCGATGGGGAACGTGTCGACCACGTCGAGTACGTCGGCGAGTGCATCGGAGACTCCGGGGCGGGCGCTGTCGGCGTTGGTGTGCGCGGTGAACAGCGCAATCCCCGACCGGATGAGCCGATGCACGATCCGCCCCTTGTCGGTGTCGGCCGACACCGAATCCACTCCGCGCAGCAACAGCGGATGATGGGCGACGATCAGCTGGGCCCCCATGCCGATCGCGGCCGCCACCACGTCCTCGGTGACGTCGACACAGGTCAGGATCGTGTCGACCGGCTCACCGGGATCGCCGCAGACCAACCCGACCGAATCCCACGGCTCGGCCAGCCCTCGCGGGTAGGCGCGGTCGAGGACCTCGATCACCTCGGCGACGGTTGTGGACATGACGCGATCTCCTCTCGAATGGCCGTGATGGTGTCGACGAGCGTTCGGGTGGTGGCGATGTCCCGCACGGCCAGACGTATGTGGTCGTCGTCGAGGCCGACGAAGTTCGCGGCGCTGCGCACCGCGAAACCCCGATCACGCAGTCGTTGTTTGACCCGCAAGGCCTGTGGCACCCGGATCAGCAGGAATGATGCACGTGGCTGCCCGCAGACCTCGAGGCCCGCCGACGACAGCATCGCGACCATCTCGGCGCGATCCGCGGCGAGCCGGCGCGCCTCACCGTGCGCGTACTCCTGACCGGTGGGTCCGACACAGGCGGTCAGCGCGGTCAGCGCCAAGGTGCCCAGCGGCCACGGTCGTCGGCCGACCGTCAACCGCGCGATCACCTCCGGGGCGGCGAGCAGGTATCCGGCCCGCAGTCCGGCGAGACCGAATGTCTTCGTGACACTGCGGATGACGATGAGGTCTGGGTGCGACCGGTGAGCGACGGACTCCGGTTCCGGAATGCCCGTGGCGGGATCGATCGTGATGTCGGCGAAGGCCTCGTCGACCACCACGAAACGTCCTGGTCGCCGCAGACGTTCGATCGCGGCGGCGGGGTGCAGCACCGAGGTCGGGTTGGTGGGGTTGCCCACCACCACCAGGTCGGCGTCATCGGGCACGGCGTCCGGGTCGAGTTCCCACGGGTCGGTCAACACTACGTCGGTGATGGGGATCCCGGCGGCGCGCAACGCGATCTCCGGTTCGGTGAAGGACGGCTGGACGAGCGCGGCGTGGCGCGACCGCAGTCGCGGCAGGAGCTCGAAGCCCTCGGCCGCACCGGACAGCAAGAGCACCTCATCGGAGGTTCGGCCATGGGCCACGGCAACGGTTTTCACCGCCCGCTGCTCGTCGTCGCCCGACGGGTAGGCGGCCAGATCACCGATCCGGCTGGTCAGGGCTTCTGCGACGAACGGCGGCGGCCCGCCCCGCACGTTGACCGCGAAGTCGACAAGTCCCGGTTCGGCGTCGGCATCGCCGTGACGGTCCCGCGCGAACAGCCCCGATGTCATAAATCCCCAGCCTACGTGCACCATGGAACTGTGACCGACACGCCTGGAACACCCGACCTCGCCGCCCCTCTTGCTGATCCTCGTGATCCCTCGACGGTGCTGCTAGTCGACCTCGACGGGACGATCACCGACAGTTTCGACGGCATCGCCAACAGCTTCCGGCACGCGCTGGCCGCGGTTGGTGCCGACGAGCCCTCGCCCGAGGTCGTGGCTGGTATCGCGGGACCGCCGATGATCGACACGCTCACCGGCCTCGGGCTCGACGGCCCCACCGCCGACGACGCGATGCGTGCATACCGGGAGCGCTACACCGACGTGGGCTGGCTGGAAAACTCGGTGTTCGACGGTATGGGCGACCTGCTCGCCGACCTGCGGTCCGGCGGTCGCACCCTCGCGGTCGCCACGTCGAAGAACGAGAAGACCGCCCGCGCGATCCTCGAACACTTCGGGCTCGCCGAGCACTTCCACGTCATCGCCGGCGCCAGCGATGACGGCAGCCGACGCGCCAAATCCGATGTGATCGCACACGCACTCGCCCAGCTCGGCATCACCGCGGATCCCGGTTCTGCCGTGACCGATTCCCCTGTGGTGATGATCGGTGATCGCGCTCACGATGTGGAAGGTGCCGCCCTGTACGGGATCCCAGCAGTGATCGTCGCATGGGGTTACGCTCTGCATGGGGAGGAGGACTCGGCGGCCTGGTCGGTCGGGTCCATTGCAGATCTGCGCGAGGTACTTGGTGTCTGATCAACTACACGTGTGTTTCGTGTGCACCGGCAACATCTGCCGGTCACCTATGGCACAGAACATCTTTCAGTCGGCACTCGACGACTCGGGCCTGGGCGCGCGGGTCCGGGTGACCAGCTGCGGGACCACCGGGTGGCACACCGGCGAACCGGCCGACAACCGCGCGCGGACCGAGTTGCTGGCACACGGGTACCCGGACGCCCACGTGGCATCCCAGTTGTCCCCCGAACACTTCGACGCGGACCTGCTGGTGGCCATGGACGCCGGACACGTCCGCGAATTGGAACGCAAGCGGTTGGGAGAGCGGGTGCGTCTGCTCCGCAGCTTCGATCCCGATGCGGACCCCGACGACCTGGATCTCAACGATCCCTACTACGGGACCGGCGAGGATTTCGAGGAGACCCGCGAACAGATCGAGGCCGCCATCCCAGGCCTGCTGGCGTGGGTTCATGCGACGCTGGACGGCAACTGAGCCGACCGTCACCCCGGCGACACGAGATTGTGCACGAAACGGATCTTGTCCAACACGCGGTCGGGCAGCAGATACGGATACAGATCGGGATGTCCCATCGAGCGGTTGATCTGATTCAGGGCCCAGCTCAGCGGTAACCAGCACTCCACCAGCTGTTCGAATCCCATGTCGCCGGGCATCACGCTCTCCGGCATCGAGCCGTCGGGGGCCACCGCGAACGATGCCGCGGTGTCGAGGGTGTCCCGGATGTGCAGGTAGTGCGCGAACGTCTCGGCGAAGTCCTCGGCCGGATGGGTGGCGGCTGCGGCCGACACGTAGTGCTGTTCCCATCCCGGCGGCGCTGACGGCGGCCGGCGCCGACCCGGCAGAGCCTGATGGTTCTCGTCCGGGTCCCCGAACAGCTCCACGAACCGCGCGCGTGCCGCGGCGTCGGTCAGGACCAGCTGGTAATAGTGGCCGACGTCGTGAGGAAGATGCCCCAGCACGGCGCGGTACGGCTCCGACAACTCCACCTCATCTGGTCGCGGTGCACGTCGTCACCTTCGCCCGGTCGCGTTCGAGTGAATTGCGACAACGCTACCGCGGGCCGCCCCCACCGAGCGTCACGCCGGGCCGAGTCGATTTTGTCCGCTCGGTACCGTTGTGGTGTGCATGTGTTGCGGACGTTCCTACGCCCGGGGTGGCTGGCCCTGGGTGTGGTGGTCGTGGCGTTCGCCGCGATGTGCTTCACCCTGCTCGCACCATGGCAGCTGGGCAAGAATTCTGACACCGAACATCGCAACGACCTGATCACGTCCGCCATGTCGCAGTCGGCAGTGCCGATCGACGAGGTCGCACCGGCCGGGGCCGGGTTCGACCCCTCGACCGAATGGCGTGAGGTCACATTGCGTGGGCGCTATCTGACCGATCGCGAGGTCCTGGTACGCCTGCGGTCGGTGGACGAACGGCCGGCCGTCGAGGTACTCACCCCGTTCGCCACCGACGACGGTTCCCGCGTGGTCCTCGTCGACCGCGGGTACGTCCGCCCCGAGCAGGGCGCGTTGCCGTCGATTCCCGCCGCGCCCTCCGAGTCGACCACGATCGACGCGCGAATCCGGAAGGGTGAGGGCACATCTCCGGGCCGCGGCGCCCATACCGAAGCGGGACGAGCGGCCGTCTACACCATCGACCCGGCCGAAGTCGGCCGCGCGGTCGATACGTCGCTGGACCCGTTCTATCTGCAACTGTCGCCCGACCAGCCCGGTTCCCTGGGCGAGATCTCGCTTCCCCAACTGGATTCGGGCCCCTACCTCTCGTACGGCCTCCAGTGGCTGGCGTTCGGGATCATGGCGCCGCTGGGCGCCGGATACTTCATCTATTCCGAGATCCGGCAGCGACGTCGGGCAGCACGGATGGCATCCGAGACCGAGTCCGGCATCGCGGTCGGCTCACCCGACCCGACCGCGGACCCGTCCGCTGCGGCCCGCAGCCGCCGAGAGCGCGTCCGCGCTGATCTGCGTGAGGCGGGCACCGCATCGGGTGCCCGGCAGCGTCATCAGATCGGCAACGCTCCGGAATCGGAAACAGCGGACGCTGACGTGCGCGCCAAGCTCAGTCGCCGCTACGGCGATTGACCAGAATCGCGATCATCGCCGAGGTCAGCGCGGCCCCCACCTGAACCCGGCGCGACAGGTGTACCGCGGCCCGCAGGTCGGTCGTCGTCGGCGCCGCCCCGGTCCCCAACAGCGGGCGGTTCTCGACGCCATGTCGATACTCGGTGCGCCCGCCGAGTCGGACGCCGATGGCCCCGGCGAAGGCGGACTCGACGACCCCGGCATTCGGGCTCGGATGGCGACCGGCATCGCGACGCCAGGTGGCGACGGTCCGCGTCGGCGCACCGCCGAGCGCCACCACCAGCAGGCCGGACAGCCGGGCGGGCACCAGGTTCGCCAGGTCGTCGAGGCGCGCGGACGCCCATCCGAATCGCTGGTAACGAGGATTGCGATAGCCGACCATCGCGTCGAGGGTGTTGGCGGTGCGGTATGCGAGCAGGCCGGGCACGCCGGCCACCGCGCCCCACAACAGTGGCGCCACTGCGGCGTCGGAGGTGTTCTCGGCGATCGATTCCACTGCAGCGCGGATCATTCCGGCCTCGTCCAGAGCGTCCGGGTCGCGACCGCACAGGCTGGGGACCAAGCGCCGTGCCGCGTCCAGGTCGCCCGCGTCGAGGGCGTCGGCCATCGCCACACCCACCCTGCACAACGTCGTCCCGCCGAGCACCGCCCAGGTGGTTGTGGCGGTGACCAGAACCGTGCCCCTTGCACCCGCCCGTCTCGTCGCGAGCGCGCCGATGCCCCACGCCGCCGCCACACTCAGCCCGGTCAGCCCGGCACCCCGGGCGTGCGAATCCCCGTACAGCTGTTGCTCGAGTACCGCGATCGCGCGGCCGATGCCGGCCACTGGATGCCAGCGCGGCGGATCGCCCAGCAACCGATCGGCGAGGGCGCCGAGCACGAGGCCGCTCGCGATGCCACGCCCCGATCGGGCACGGCGGATGGGCGCAGGTGGGAGCGATGGATGCGGCACGTCGGCGATCGTATCCGCGCTCGATCCTGCGACCGTCGGCGGCGGCATAGACTCACCGCAATGCCCAGATCCCAGGCCGAGCCCGTCGCCGGCACCTATTCGATCGACACCGGCGTGGCCGAGTTGATGCCGGACACCATTGCCGGTGGGTGGCTGCTCACTGTCAACGGGTCGCAGAGTTCCCACATCCACCCCGACCCCGCGGTCCTCGACTTCGAGTACATGCGGCAGATGAGCGCGGTGATGGCGGAGAGGTTTCCGTTCGACAGCCCGCTGCGCGTTCTGCACCTGGGTGCGGCGGCCTGTGCGTTGCCACGGTTCATCGCCGGCCGATACCCGGCCTCGAAGCAGGTGGCAGTGGAGATCGACGGTGAGCTCGCCCGCCTGGCCCGCGAGTGGTTCGATCTGCCCCGCGCCCCCCGGTTACGCATCAGGGTCGGCGATGCCCGCGAGGTGATGACGTCGCTGACCGCGAACACTCGCGACGTGATCGTGCGGGATGCATTCGCCGGCGCCCGCACTCCACGCCACCTGACCAGCCGGGAGTTCCTCGAGCAGGCCCACCGTGTGTTGGCCCCCGGCGGAATGTACCTCGCCAATTGTGGCGACAACCGGGATCTGGCGCTGGCCCGCGCGGAAGTGTCCACCGCCACGACCGTGTTCCGGCACGTCGCGTTGATCGCCGATGCGGCGATGTTCAAGGGCCGACGCACCGGCAACATCGTCCTCGCGGCCGCCGATCAGCCGATCTCCGCGACCCCGGAACTCGTCCGAACGCTGCTGAGTGATCCACAACCCGCCCAGATCCTCGACGGCCCACGCGCCCGCGAGTTCGGTTCCGGCGCGATCATCACCGACGCCCCCACCGCTGGTTGACGAAACCGGCCAGCACCCCACCCAACTCATCCGTTCAGACGACACCGGGTTCTCGACAGTGAACCTTCGGATTCCGAACTCGAAACCTGCCTCGCACACACGTTCGCATACGACGCGCTCCCGAGCGTCAGATCACGTAGTTGAGGGCGCCGACTATGGCTCGACCGATCTCGTCGTCCCCGGCGATCGCGACCCGGCTCGGGTCCGCACTTGTCCGTCCGCCGGCCAACCGGGCGAGGTCGATCGAATCGACGGTCAGCGTGACGTCGGCGGAGTCGTCGCCGTCCGGGAACTGATCGACCTTGGCAGCCCGGTCATCGACGTAGATCCGGATGCGCCGGGCCGCGAGGCCCTCGAGCACGAACAGCACGCAGCTGCCCTTGGGAGTCGCGGCTCGCTTCCCGACCACGAACGGCAGCGACGCGGCGATCTCGTCGAGTGCCACACCGGCCGGCCCCTCGTCCGAGGGGGCCGACCCACCGGTGCTGTCGCGTAGGTCGATCTCGTGCATCCAGCAGTCGAAGACCCTGATGCGCATGAATCGCCCATACGTGTCCTGGCCGGCGGGGGTGAGCGCGTCGGAGTCGAACTGCTCTTGTGTCATCGCACGCAGATGTTCGGTGCGGACACCGACGATCTCCCGGAACGCCTCCATCACATCCGCACGCGGCGATTCCCGATAGTGGTCGAGCCATCGTTCGTTGAGTTCACCGATGGGATTGCGGACATGCTCGAGTGCACTGACGTCGCGGGCGGCGGTTACGTCGCGCCCCTCGAGGATGCTCTCGGTTCCGATCACGTGCGCCACGATGTCGGCGATCGACCAGCCCGGCAGTATCGAGTCCGCCGACCATTGTTCGTCGCTCAGCGCAGACACCACATCGTCCAACGTCTGCCACTGCGCGATGAGCGCGTCGACGATGGGCTCCGCGGGCAACACGGTCTTGGCCATGTGTGGCCTCCTTGGTCATCGAAGGGTCTGTCATCGAAGGGTCTGTCATCGAAAGGTCTGTCATCGAACCGGTTCCAGGCAACTCGAGGGCGCCGCGACCAGCGAACAGACCTCGGCGCTGCGGGTCGGCCGGTACTCGGCCGGAACCCCGTTGGCGGCCGTGATCCGCCGGTAGGCCTCGACCGCATCCGTCGGCCGGCGGGTCAGTGTCGGGTCGGTCCCCACGTCCACCGTGTAGAGCCCGAACCTCGGTGTGTAGCTTCCCCACTCGTAGTTGTCGGTGAGACTCCAGTAGTTGTACCCGATGACGTCGACGCCGTCGCCGCGGGCCCGTTGCAGCCAGTAGACGAGATCGCGCAGATGGTCCCCACGCCGATACCCGTCCGGCCGGTCGGCGCCGTCGCGTGTGGGCATACCCGACTCCACCACATACAGCGGGATGCCCGGGAAGCGCCGGGCATAGTCACGCAGCGCGTAGTAGAGACCGTCGGCCGCAACGGGGGCCAGCCACTGTTCCTCGGTCGCCGCACGCCAAGCATTCGTGTCACCCGGCGACACCGAGTAGTAATAGTCGATCCCGATGAAGTCGAGGGCGCCGCGGAGCCGATCGAGGTAAGCGATGTCGAGAGCCGGCTCCACCGTGGGAATGTAGGCGACATTCGACGACACCATGGCGTTCGGGTCTCGGCGGTGGATGTAGCGGTAGATCGCCCGATGCACGTCGACGAGACCGTCGACCATCGTCGGGACGGCTGCCGGCGTGATCCCCCCGATGCGCAGCTCGTTGGTCACGTAGGTGAACGGTTCGTTGATGGTGATCCAGTAGGGGTGGAACCGGTCGTAGCGGTTCACCACGCGCCGCGCGTTGCGCAGCCAGTCCTCGCGTGTGGCCGGGTCGGCCCACCCACCTCGGTCGGCGATCCAGCCGGGATACACCCAGTGGTCCAGCGTGATCATCGGGCGCATGCCGGCGGCGACGATCGCGGCGACCACATCGTCGTAGTAGGCCAGCTCGTCGTGGTCGATCACGCCCGGCCGCGGCTCGATGCGCGCCCATCCCACTCCGATGCGGTAGACGCCGACACCCAGCCGGGCGGCACGTGCGATGTCCTCGCGGTAGCGGTGCCGGAAGTCCACCGATGTCCCGACCCGGTCGTGCGTGCGGCCCGAGTGGGTGTGGCGCCGCCAGTTGCTGTCGGGCGACGACCCTTCGCTCTGGAAACCGCTCGATGACACGCCCCACGCGAACGTGCTCGGTAGACGCGCCGGCGCTGCACCGGCGGGCGGTGCGATTGTCCCGAGGAGAAGTATCACGGCGACAACGACGATGGCCGACAACACTGTGGTCGAGCGCGCGGCGGGTGGAGCGGCATGGGACGCTTTGCCTCGGAGCACCAGCCAAGGATTCCAGATGCGGCGCGCGTGGGAGGAGGAAACCGCAGTCCGGCCAACACCACCCGATGCCACCGAACCGCGCCGTACTCTGTGGCGATGTCCGGCTCCCGACGTCGCATCCGGCGGCGCCTCTCCGTCGTCTGGTTAGGTCTCATCCTCGCCTCGGGACTGGGTGCGAGCCTCGCCCCCGCAGTGACCGCAACGCCCCTACCGCCGTTCGACGCTCCTGCGCCGCACGGCCACCACGCAGCCGTCCACCCGGTGTCCGGATGCGCCGGGAACTCTGTGCGACCGGGGTCGAGCATGGTGCGGTCGGTGTCGGTGGGTGGTGTGACGCGCCGATTTCGTGTGCACGTTCCCGCGTTCTATCCCGGCACGGTGCCGGTGCCGCTGATCCTCGCCTACCACGGGCGGGCCGAACGCGCCGCTGCCTTCGAGCGCTACACCGGCCTCTCGGGTCTGCCCGCGGTGGTGGTGTATCCGGTCGCCGCTCCCGGCCGGGGTGGCGCGTCGGCGTGGCAGGGCGCACCCTATTCGTCGCCGCGGGCCGATGATGTCGGATTCACCCGCGCCATGCTGCGCGACCTGCGGTCACGGTTCTGCGTGGATCGCGGTCGCACGTATGCGATCGGCCGGTCCAACGGCGGTGGGCTCGTGGCGATGCTGGCCTGTCGGCTTCCCGCGGACTTCGCCGGCTTCGCGACCGTCGGGGCGGCGGTATATCAGCAGGCCGTGGCCGGGTGCGCCCATGGCCCGGCCATCTCGCTGATCGACTTCCACGGCACCGCCGACCGCACGATCGCCTATCGAGGCGGTACGAAACTCGGTGCTTCCTACCTCTCGACCTCGAGTTGGCTACGACGGTGGACCCAGCGCGCAGGCTGCGTGGACGCACCGCTGGTGGTGCCGATGAACCGCGCCGTCGACCGGATCTCGTGGCCGCTGTGTGCACGTCCGGAGGCCGCGGTGGTGCACTACCGACTGGGTGGCGGAACCCATCGCTGGCCGGCGCCGATCCCCGGCCACAGCACCGGCAGCGTCGGCGACACGGTGTCGGCCACCGAGCTGATCTGGCAGTTCTTCCTCACCCATCCGCGCTTGGGTTCGTCGTGATCTCGCAGTCATGTGCCTGGCGTCCCGCGCGGGAACACTAGCCTGAAGTGATGAGCACCGACGTCCCGACCATCGAGTTGTCCACTGGCACGCTGATCCCTCAGCTCGGCCTCGGCGTGTGGCAGGCCGATGACGCCGACACCGAGCACGCGGTCGGCTACGCCATCGGCGAGGCCGGGTACCGGCACATCGACACCGCGGCCGCCTACGGCAACGAGGCCGCAGTCGGACGGGGCATCGCCGGCTCCGGCGTCGACCGATCGGATGTGTTCGTCACGACGAAGCTCTGGAACGCCGACCACGGCCGCGACCGGACACACGCGGCGCTCGACGCCAGCTTGGCGCGTCTCGGACTCGACCACGTCGATCTGTATCTGATCCACTGGCCACTGCAGAACCGCGAACGGATGATCGAGACCTGGGGCGCGATGGCCGAGCTCCGCGATACCGGTAAGGCGCTGTCGATCGGTGTGTCGAATTTCGAACCCCATCACCTCGACGCCATCATCGACGCGACCGGTGTGGTGCCCGCCGTCAACCAGATCGAGTTGCATCCGCGGTTGGCCCAGCGCGAACTGCGCGACTACTGCAAATCACGCGGCATCGCCGTCGAGGCGTGGAGCCCGTTGGGCGGCAGCGGCGCCGGCTGGGGTACCGACTCGTCGCCCAACACCCTGCTGACCGACCCGACCCTGACCCGCATCGGCGAACGGTACGGCCGATCGGCGGCCCAGGTGATGATCCGCTGGCATCTGCAGAACGGCGTGATCGCGATCCCCAAGTCTGTGCACGACAAGCGCATCGCGCAGAACATCGACGTCCTCGACTTCGAGTTGGGCGCCGACGACCTGGCCGCTATCGCCGAACTGGACACGGGCACCCGCGTGGGGGCCCATCCGGACGAACTGAATCTCGGGGCGCGCGAGTAGCCGCCGGGGAGTCAACCGCGGTTCTGCAGGCGGACCGACAACGCCTGCGCCTGATCGAGGAGCAACTCGCCCATCATCGCTCGGCGGTCACGGCCGAACCTCGTCTGCACGCCGGTCACACTCAACGCCCAGGCGGGCCGTCCGGCCCGATCGAACACCGCGGCCCCCAGTCCCCAGCTCCCCTCCACCAGCAGCGCCGGGTTGGTGGCATACCCGTCGCGACGGGTGCGGGCGATCCGCCTGCGCACTTCGTTCTCGGAATGCTCGTCCCCCCAGTAAGATTCGAGTGCGCTGCGGGAGAAGTACTCGTTCACCTCCCGATCCGGTAGGTGACTCAGGATGGCCAGGCCCGCGGTGGCCACGCCGAGCGGAAACCGGATGCCCACATACAGCACATGTGAGCGCAGTGGGAAGCTGCCCTCGCGGCTCAGCACACACACTGTCTCGTCACCGCGCCGAGCCGAGAGAAACGCACTCTCACCGGTGTCGCGGGCCAGACGCTCCACGATGTCGGACGCCGCCGCGGTGATGTCATAGCGCTGCGCGGCGCCCGCACCCAGCAGGTACAGCTCGGGGCCCAGCGACCACATCCCGCTGGTCCTGTCCCGATCGACCATCCCCTGCTGGGCGAGCGCAGTCAGCAGACGATGCGCGGTGGGCCGGGCCAGATCGGTGGCGCGCGCCAGCTCGGAGGTGGTGGCACCACCCGTTTCGGTGGCGGCCACAGCACGCAACAACGCCGCGGCGCGGTCGATCACCTGGTTACCGGATGCACTGGACATGGGCTCGACAATAGCGTTCATATAATGAACGCGTTACGTCCACCAAGATCATCTGTCGAGCAATAGGCGCGATATCTGGACGAAAGATTGCGGCATGAAGTGCAGATGAGCAGACTCACCACCCAGTAACTTTCGCGTTCATTGAACGAACGCAAGCGCGGTGGAGGTGTCATGGCAACACAGGTGAGCACTACGGTGGGCGAGGCGATCGCCGACATCGTCAGCGGCAGCACGCTCGCTGTCGGGGGCTTCGGGCTGTGTGGGATACCCGACAAGCTCATCGAGGCAGTCGCCGAATCCGGCGCCACCGACCTCGAGGTCTATTCAAACAACTGCGGGGTGGACGACCACGGGCTGGGCATCCTGTTGTCATTGGGCCGAATCCGCCGCGTCACTGCGTCCTACGTCGGCGAGAACAAGGAGTTCGCGCGTCAGTACCTGGCCGGCGAACTCGAGGTCGAGCTCACCCCGCAAGGCACTCTCGCCGAACGACTGCGCGCCGGCGGCAACGGAGTTCCGGCTTTCTACACACCGGCTGGGGTGGGGACGCCCATCGCCGACGGCGGCATGCCGTGGCGCTACGCCACCGACGGCACGATCGCCGTCGCGTCACCGCCGAAGGAGACGCGGGTGTTCGGCGGCAAACGGTATGTACTCGAAGCGGGCATCCACGCCGACTTCGCGCTCGTGCATGCGCGTGTCGGCGACACCCACGGCAATCTCGTGTTCGACAAGACCGCGATGAATTTCAATCCCCTCGCAGCGATGGCCGGCCGCATCACCATCGCGCAGGTCGAGGAGCTCGTCGAGCCGGGCACGATCGACCCCGCCGACGTGCATCTGCCGGGGGTGTTCGTGCAGCGGATCGTGCACACCGGACCTCAGGACAAGCGCATCGAGAAACGCACGATCAGCACCACCGAAGGAGCCGCCTGATGACCACCACCGTGACCGGCTGGACTCGGCGGCAGATGGCCGCACGCGCCGCCGCCGAGATGATCGACGGCGAGTACGTCAACCTCGGCATCGGGCTGCCCACACTGATCCCGGATCACCTCCCCGCCGACATCCACGTGACGCTGCACTCCGAGAACGGCATCCTGGGCACCGGCGGGTACCCGACCGAGGACGCCGTCGACGCCGACCTCATCAACGCCGGCAAGGAGACCGTCACCGTCAGATCCGGTGCGGCATTCTTCGATTCGGCGATCTCGTTCGGGATGATCCGCGGCGGCCACATCGACACCGCGGTGCTGGGTGGGATGCAGGTCTCGCGCACCGGCGACCTGGCGAACTGGATGGTGCCCGGCAAGATGGTCAAGGGCATGGGCGGCGCGATGGACCTCGTTCACGGCGCGGCTCGGGTCATCGTGCTCATGGAACACACGACCCGCAACGGTGACCCCAAGATCCTCGATACCTGCACGCTGCCCCTCACCGGCGCGGGTGTCGTCAACAGGATCATCACCGATCTCGCGGTGATCGACGTGATGGGCGACGGCACGCTGCTGCTCACCGAAGTCGCTGCCGGCGTGAGCGTCGATGATGTGGTCGCACGCACGGGCGCCGAGCTCACCGTCGACGTGGGTTGAGAGTCACCGGCCACTCACGCGCCCGCTGAAGCCGGACTCACCCCACCGGCACGCACACGATCGTGATGCACACCGTCTTGGGTGCGTCCGGGATCGGGAAGATCGGCACCAGCGGCACCGGCAACAACGGCACCGGCAGCAGCGGCACGGGCAGGATCGGCACCGGGATCTCGGGCACTTCGATCGTTGCTGCCTCATGCGTTGTGGGTGCCGCCGACGCGGTGGGCGCGACGGCCAGCGCCGCTGCCGCTGCGAGCCCTACCCCTGCTGCCAGCTTCTTGAGATGTGCGGTCATGATTGTGCTCCTGGAGATCCTCGAGAATCAGACCGCTGATTGTGGACCGGCAGGGATTCAACAAGAGCCGACTGATCATTTCGTTACTGACACAAAACAATTGGTCCACCTGACCCGGCTGCGGGCTGCCACACCGTTCGGGTCGGGCTCCACGTCGATTCTCGCACACGGCGATGGCGATATCGAGAGAATCGTCATTCGACGGACGGAGTCGATCGGGGCGCAACGGTGTCGACCGCGCCGACCAATGCGGTCAACGCCTGTCCGCAAAAGACGGCAGTATGGTCACATGTTGGAGACCTCCGCCCGCCTGTTGGCGTTGCTGAGCCTGTTGCAGACCCGCCGCGACTGGTCGGGTTCTGAGCTCGCCGACCGGCTGCACATCACCACTCGCACGGTGCGCCGTGACATCGACAAACTCCGCGAGCTCGGTTACCCGGTCGACGCCACCGTCGGTGTCGGGGGCGGCTATCGACTCGGCGCGGGGGCGGAGATGCCGCCACTGCTGCTCGACGATCAGGAGGTGCTCGCGGTGGCGCTAGGCCTCAACGAGATCACCACCGGGTCGGTCAGCGACATGGCCGAGGCATCGGCAGGCGCACTCGCGAAGCTCCGTCAGGTGATGCCGTCACGACTGCGCCACCGGCTCGATGCGCTCACCATGGAGGCCGTGCCACGCGAGACCCGAAATCCCGTCTCCGGTGCGACCCTCACCGACATCGCCACCGCGTGCCACCGCACCGAACGCCTACGATTCGACTACCGACGCGGCGACGGGACCGAGAGCCGACGCGAGGTCGAGCCGTACCGGCTGGTTCGTAGCGGGCTGCGGTGGTACCTGATCGGTTGGGATCTCGGGCGCGACGACTGGCGATCATTCCGGGTCGACCGCATGGAACCGAAGACACCGACCGGTCCGCGCTTCGTCCCGCGTGAGCTCCCAGAGGGCGGTGCCACCGGATACTTGTCCCGGAGCCTCGGGGCGGTGTATCGACGCGCGTCGGCGCGCGTACGTGTCCACGCGCCGCTGGCCACTGTTGCCGCCATGGTGCACGACGAGTGGGGCACCATCGAGGCGGGAGACGAGAACAGCTGCGAATTGGTGCTTTTCAGTACATCTCTGGTCAGCATCGCGCGCTGGTTACGCGCCTTCGACGCCGACTTCACCATCCTGGAGCCGCCCGAACTCATCGACGAATGTCGGGCGGTGGCCCGCTATCACGACGACGTCGCGGCACGATACCTGCGCGCGGCCGACGCCGCCGAACGATCATGAACGTCGCCGACCTGCCCGCGTTGCTGGCGCAGACCACGCAACGATTGCGTACTGCCGGTTGTGTGTTCGCCGAGGAGGAAGCACAACTGTTGCTGGCCCATGCCGACAACGAGACCCAGCTCGCCGCCTGGATTGCTCGCCGCGTGACCGGAGAACCGCTCGAGGTGGTGCTCGGCCGGATGACCTTCTGTGGGCAGACCGTGTTCGTCGATGCCGGAGTGTTCGTCCCACGCCGACGCACCGAGTGGTTGGTCCGACAGACCGTCGCGGTCACCCGGGCCGGTTCGTCGGTGGTGGACATGTGCTGCGGGACCGGTGCGATCGGTCTCGTGGTGGCGCGCGAGGTCTCTGACATCCGGTTGTATGCCTGCGATATCGATCCGGCTGCGGTGCGCTGCGCGGCCCGCAACATCGAACCGCTCGGTGGCCGAACATTCTGCGGTGACCTGTTCGACCCGCTGCCCGCGGCGTTGCGCGGCACCGTCGACAGCATCGTCGTGAACGCCCCGTACGTACCGACCGCCGAGATCGCCCACATGCCTCCCGAAGCACGTGACCACGAGCCGCGGCAAGCCCTCGACGGCGGGGCAGACGGCGTCGACCATCACCGCCGGATCGCTGCTGCGGCGGGCGAATGGCTACGACCGGGTGGTCACGTCCTGATCGAAACCGGCGCGGCGCAGGCGGGACTGACCGCCGAAGCACTGTCGGAGCACGGTCTGCTGACCTCGGTGGCGTCGTCTGACGAGCTGGCGGCGACGGTTGTGACGGGACGCCTGCGAGGCCGGTGAATCCACAGCGCCCCGGCCGCGGGTGAGCGGTCGGGGCGCGGTGAGTTGTCTGACACCACCCCCGGAGTCCCGCGGGTACGGGGATGTCGACAAAGGTGGTGCGTCCTCGGGATCGCCCGGGGCGAGTGCAACGATCGATCCGTCGGCGCCCTCGACGCTACCGGGCGATCCGGCACCGGTCGAACAGCGCCGGATGAACAACGGATGAAGCATCTGATCAACTGCGCGAACGCGTTTCGCACTGTTCCGCAGCCCGCTCGCATGCGCACCCGACGCACGCCTTCCGACGCTGTCGGCGGCCCGTGACATGCTGTCAGCCGACCGCCTGTGACACGAAAGCGCCGATGCCGAAGACGACACCGATCCGACGACGAACCTGGCTGCTGCTCGGGGTTCTTCTCGTGGCTGCCCTCGGACTCGTGGTGGTCAGCGCGCTGCCCGATGCCGACGACACCACCGCCGGCGGCGACCGCACGGCAGTGGGCTCGACCGTGCCGAGTGCGCCCGCAAGCGGTTCCGCAGCCCGGTCGGTCTCCCCTGCCCCGGAGACCACCGCACCGCCCGCCGGACAGTCGGAAGCCGTCCGACGCTCCCTGACGACGTTGGACACCCTGGCGGTGAAGGGTCGGGCACCCAGGACCGGATACGAACGCGAGCAGTTCGGACAATCATGGTCAGACGACGTGAGCGTCACCGACGGCCACAACGGCTGCGACACCCGCAACGACATCCTGCGCCGCGACCTCACCGACGTCGCGCTGAAACCCGACACCCGCGGCTGTGTGGTTCTCGCCGGCACGCTCGACGACCCGTACACCCGTCAGACGATCTCCTTCACCCGTGGTCCGGACACCTCCGCTCAGGTCCAGATCGACCATGTTGTCGCCCTGTCGGATGCGTGGCAGAAGGGAGCGCAGCAACTCGACGCCGATCGGCGGCGTGACTTCGCGAACGACCCGCGAAACCTGCAGGCAGTAGCCGGGTCGGCGAACCAACGCAAAAGCGACGGGGACGCGGCCACCTGGCTGCCGCCGAACAAGAGCTACCGATGTACCTACGTATCCCGCCAGATCGAGGTGAAGTCGCTGTATCGGCTCTGGGTGACGCCGGCGGAGAAGGACGCGATGACACGGGTGCTCACGGCCTGTTCCGGCACCGCGATCCCGACATCAGAGACGGCATCGCCCCCGCCGACGAAGACCGACCGGGTCGCGCCGGCCTCCTACTTCCCGAACTGCGCGGCAGCGCGTGCCGCGGGGGCCACGCCGTTGCGGCTTGGTCAGCCGGGGTACCGCGCCGCACTCGACGGCGACGGTGATGGGGTCGCCTGCGAGTAAGCCCGGCGCTGTCGCGGAGGTGTCGCAACATACCTCCTGAGGCAACCCACTCGGCGCGGCCTCGCGGATGGATCAGCTGGCGAACAGCAGAGCCGGGAGCAGCGAACTCCCGAGCGTCGCGCTCCCGACGATGCCGACCCCGAGCGCTGCGCTGCCTGCTGCGACAATCGCGCGCCGCGCGTTGATCATTCGCACGTGGAAAGTCTCGTACAACGTCCGCGGATCGAGTGTCGGGCGCGCCGGACCTTCATCAATTCATTCGACATCTCGGCGAGTCCCGGCGCGGCTCTTAAGGTTCCGGCGCGCTGCCCGCGGCGCCCTTTTCACACGACCGCTCGACGACACATCCGCGGTGGTGCGCGCAAAGGGATTCGAACCCCTGACCGCTGGTGTGTAAGACCAGAGCTCTACCGCTGAGCTATACGCGCAAGTGACGATCCGGCTAGTTGATTACCGCCGGACGCCAACTCATGAATGTAATGGGTATCTCGTCAGAGCCCAAACCGGCCGACCCGTCACCGCGGCGACGGGGCCGCTCCGTCCTCGGCCACGGCGAGCAACGCTTTGTCCCACAGCGAAGAATCGCGCGCCTCCCCGGGCTCGAGCATGTCGCTGAATCGGATGATGCCGTCCCGATCCACGAGGAAGGTGGCCCGGTTCGCGTACCCGGAGACCTCGTTGAAGGCCCCGTACGATCGTGCGACCTCGCCATGCGGCCAGAAGTCCGAGAGGATCGGGAACAAGAACCCTTGCGCCGAGGACCACACCTTGTGCGTCGGCGGCGGCCCCACCGAGATCGCGACGGTCCGCAACCCCTCGTGGATAAAGCTCGGCTCATGATCTCGGATGTAGCCCAGTTCGCCCTGACACGTGCCGGTGAACGCCAGCGGGAAGAACACCAGCAGCACCTGCCCGTCGGCACGCAGCCGGGACAGCGAGACGCGCTGATTGTTCTGATCACGCAGTTCGAAGTCCGGGGCTGCCTCCCCCACTTCCAGCGGCGACGTCGGCTGTTCGGCGACCTCGCTACTCATGCGCGCTTACGGGATTTGGGCTGAACCAGCCGTGATCCCGACCATCTCCCCAGACTGAGCACATTGGTCTGAGTCAGCCCCGCAGTCGGTGCGGACTCGGCGATCTCACTGGGATCGACGTGACCATCGGTTCCGGTCTTGGGTGAGAACACCCAGACGTACCCGTCATCGGCCAGCGGTCCGATCGCATCCATCAACGCATCAACGAGGTCACCGTCACCGTCGCGCCACCAGAGCACGACCACGTCGATCACTTCCTGGGCGTCCTCGTCGAGCATTTCCTCACCGATGACGTCCTCGATGTCGGCCCGCAACTCGTCGTCGGTGTCCTCATCCCAACCGAGTTCCTGCACGACCATGCCAGACGTGAATCCGAGCTTGTGGGCGCTATTGTCCCCAGCGCTGCTGGACTCTGTGGCGGCTACCACCGCGTGTGACCTCCCTGCCAATGCGTATTCGACTGTCAGCTTAGAGAACAGCCTAAATGCTCGGGGTGCAACCCGAACAGGGGTATGCGGACACCAGGTCGTCACCCGTCATGGCGTCGCCGGGGCCGATGGCGCCGTCGAAGGGGGCGCAACCGTCTGCGGCGCACCCGACCCGGGCGCCGGAGCCGGCGACGCGTCGGAGGTCGGCGGCAGCGGTAGGTACTGCGCGCACCTGTCCAACACGAGGTTCTTGTCTTTCGTCCACTCCGCCGCGATCGGGTTGAGGCCGGTCAACCGCCGCTTGGCGATGGCGTCACCGAGTCGTCCGGTGGAGTCGAGGAACTGCGCGGTCGGATCGGCCACGTCCTCGGGTGTGACAGACGAGAGATGCCCACGGATCACGTCCGAACCCGCGATCAGACTGGCGCGCGCCCGGTCGTCGAGGTCACCCACCCGGTCGTAGCTGTGCACCTCGCTGAGACGTTGGACGAACGCGTTGTAGCCGCGCACCATCACCACCATCGACGACATGGCTTCCCGACACAGGTCCACGCCGTCCTGCCGAATCGACGACGCCACCGAGGCCGACAATTCGGCCTGGTAGGCGGCCACCTGGCCGGGCGCGGCGGAACCCGAGCCGTCGATCGGTGTCGCGCAACCCGCGGTCCCGAAGCCCGCGGCGACGACGATCCCGACCGCGATCGACGACCTACGCACCCGACTCATCGTCGTGCGCGTGACCCCATGATCACCGTCGCCCCGCATCGCTCTCCTGACTCATCAGTAACAAACACCGAAACGCTACCGCAGGTCGCAGCGGGTGGCAGCCATCCGGCGACAACCTCGCCCACCCGGTGCCAACCGTAGTGACATGCGGCACGATAAGAGGGGGACGCCGTGGTCCCGACATCATGGGAGCGGCCCCGTGTCATCGCACGCCGGACACCACCGTGTTCGGCCGACCGAGGGAGTAGGCATCACAGTGACCGAACAGGCAGAACACACGACGACCAAGGAGTCGGGCTCGCAGAAGCCGGCCGAGGGCGCCAACGGCGATGGTCGTAACCGTGTCCGGGTGATCCGTGAAGGGGTCGCCTCGTACCTGCCCGACATCGACCCAGACGAGACCGCCGAATGGCTCGAGTCCTTCGACGACATGCTCGATCACGCCGGGCCCGGGCGCGCCCGGTACCTGATGCTGCGACTGCTCGAACGCGCAGGCGAGAAGCGCGTGTCCATCCCGTCACTGACCTCGACCGACTACGTCAACACGATCCCGACCGAGAGCGAACCCTGGTTCCCCGGGGACGAGGACGTCGAGCGCCGGTTCCGCGCCATGCTGCGCTGGAACGCGGCGATCATGGTGCATCGGGCCCAACGTCCCGGTGTCGGCGTCGGCGGTCACATCTCCACGTACGCGTCGTCGGCGGCCCTCTACGAAGTCGGCTTCAACCACTTCTTCCGCGGACTCGATCATTCGGGCGGCGGCGACCAGATCTTCATCCAGGGCCACGCCTCCCCCGGCATCTACGCTCGCGCATACCTCGAGGGGCGCATCGACGAACACCGGATGGACGGGTTCCGCCAGGAGCACAGCCACGCCGGTGAGGGTGGCGGTCTGCCCTCGTATCCGCACCCACGATTGATGCCGGAGTTCTGGCAGTTCCCGACGGTGTCGATGGGCATCGGACCGATGAACGCCATCTATCAGGCGCGCTTCAATCACTACCTGCACGACCGGGGCATCAAGGACACCTCCGATCAGCACGTGTGGGCGTTCCTCGGCGACGGGGAGATGGATGAGCCCGAGTCCCGCGGCTTCGCCAGCTTCGCCGCGACCGAGGGCCTCGACAACCTCACCTTCGTGATCAACTGCAACCTGCAGCGGCTCGACGGTCCGGTCCGTGGCAACGGCAAGATCATCCAGGAGCTCGAATCGTTCTTCCGCGGCGCCGGCTGGAACGTCATCAAGGTGGTGTGGGGCCGCGAATGGGACTCGCTGTTCCACGCCGACCGCGACGGCGCCCTGGTCAACCTGATGAACACCACTCCCGACGGTGACTTCCAGACCTACAAGGCCAACGACGGCGCCTTCGTCCGCGAACACTTCTTCAACCGGGATCCCCGCACCAAGGAGCTGGTCAAGGAGCTTTCCGATGCCGACATCTGGAATCTCAAGCGGGGCGGTCACGACTACCGCAAGATCCACGCCGCCTACGCCTCGGCGATGGCCCACAAGGGCCAGCCGACGGTGATCCTCGCCCATACGATCAAGGGCTACACACTGGGCAAGCACTTCGAGGGGCGCAACGCGACGCACCAGATGAAGAAGCTGACCCTCGATGATCTGAAGGCCTTCCGCGACTCCACCCGAATCCCGATCAGCGACGAGCAGCTGGAAAAGGACCCCTATCTGCCGCCCTACTACCACCCCGGGATGGATGCACCGGAGATCCAGTACATGCTGGACCGCCGCAAGCAGCTCGGCGGCTCGTTGCCGGCCCGCCGGACAAAGTCAAAGGCCCTGAAACCCGACGTGAGCCGGGCACTCAAAACCGCAGGCAAGGGCTCGGGCAAACAACAGGTGGCCACCACCATGGCGCTGGTCCGCATCTTCAAGGACCTGCTGCGCGACAAGGAGATCGGCGACCGCATCGTGCCGATCATTCCGGACGAGGCACGTACCTTCGGCATGGATTCGTGGTTCCCGACACTCAAGATCTACAACCGCAACGGACAGCTGTACACCTCGGTGGATGCGGAGCTGATGCTCGCCTACAAAGAGGCCACCGACGGCCAGATCCTGCACGAGGGCATCAACGAGGCGGGGTCGGCGGCCTCGTTCACCGCGGTCGGCACGTCGTACTCCACCCACGACGAACCGATGATCCCGCTCTACATCTTCTATTCGATGTTCGGCTTCCAGCGCACCGGCGACAGCTTCTGGGCCGCAGGTGACCAGATGACCCGCGGGTTCGTCATCGGCGCGACGGCAGGTCGCACCACGCTGACCGGTGAGGGTCTGCAGCACGCCGACGGTCATTCCCCGCTGTTGGCCGCAACCAACCCAGCGGTCGTCTCCTACGATCCGGCCTTCGCGTTCGAGCTCGGCCACATCGTCGCCGACGGCCTCCAGCGTATGTACGGCGAGAACCCAGAGAACATCTACTACTACCTGACGGTCTACAACGAGCCGATCTCGCAGCCGGCCCAGCCGGAAAACCTCGACGTCGCCGGGCTGCTGAAGGGCATCTATCGGTTCCAGCCGGCGCCCGACGGCAAGAAGTTCTACGCCAATATCCTGGTGTCCGGGGTCACCATGCCGGATGCCTTGCGCGCGGCCGAGATCCTCGCCGACGAGTGGGATGTGGGCGCCAACGTCTATTCGGTGACCTCGTGGAGCGAACTGGCCCGTGACGGCGTCGAGGCCGACCGGCTCGGTGTCCGCGAACCGAACACGGCGCACCCACAGCCGTATCTGACCGAGGTGCTCGGTCAGACGGTCGGCCCGACGATCGCGGTCAGCGATTTCATGCGCGCGGTGCAGGAACAGATCCGCGCCTACGTGCCGGGCACCTATCTCACCCTGGGAACCGATGGGTTCGGCTTCTCCGACACACGTCCGGCCGCACGCCGGTTCTTCAACGTCGACGCGGAGTCGATCGTGGTCGGGGTGTTGGTCGGCCTGGCACGCGACAACAACATCCCGTTCACTGTCGCCCAGGAAGCTGCCGATCGCTACCAGATCACCGATGTGGCAGCCGCACCCGAGCAGACGAGCGACCCCGGGGTCGCCTGATCAGCCCATCGATGTCCTCGGCCACTCACCGTCTGCGGATCGGTGCGTGGCCGAGGGCATAGATTGAAGTGGTGACCGACGCTCCGCTGAACCCTGAGCCACCGCCGGCCGACGTATTCGGCGAACGGGGGGCGCACGTCCCGGCACCGGCGACGGTGCACGATGCGCTTCCCGACACGCTCTTGCGGCGCGTGAAACAGTACAGCGGTCGCCTGGCCACCGAGGCCGTGCATTCCATGCAGGACCAGCTGCCCTACTTCGGTGACCTCGATGCCGCCCAGCGGGCCAGCGTGCAGTTGGTGGTGCAGACCGCGGTGGTCAACTTTGTCGAGTGGATTCAGGACCCCGAGGGCAACGTCAAGTTCACCGTGCAGGCCTTCCAGGTGGTCCCACAGGATCTGGCCCGGCGCATCACCCTGCTGCAAACCGTCGAGATGGTCCGCGTGGCCATGGAATTCTTCGAGAAGTGGCTGCCCCTGCTGGCCCGCAACGACGCGCAGCTACGTGCGCTGACCGAATCGGTGCTGCGCTACGGCCGTGAGATCGGCTTTGCCGCCGCCTCCATCTACGCCTCGGCGGCCGAGTCGCGCGGCGCCTGGGATTCCCGGCTGGAGGCCTTGGTGGTGGACGCAGTGGTGCGTGGTGACACGGGACCGCAGTTGCTCTCGCGGGCCGCCGCCCTCAACTGGGACTCCGACGCACCGGCGACCGTCATCGTCGGCATACCCCCACCGGAGCAGAACGTGTCGGTGCCGTTGGCCATCCACAACACGGCCAAACAGTTCGACCGATCGGCGCTGTCGGTGGTGCAGGGCAAGTTCCTGGTGGCCATCGTCAGCGGCAGCATCCGGCCGACCGAGCGGTTCGTGACGGCGCTGCTCACCCACTTCGCCGAGGGCCCGGTGGTGATCGGCCCCACCATGCCCAACCTGGGCAGTGCACACACCAGCGCCGATGAGGCGATGTCGGGGATCACGGCCGTGGTGGGGTGGCCCAATGCGCCTCGGCCCGTGCACAGCCTCGAACTACTGCCCGAGCGCGCCCTGAACGGAGACACCACGGCGATGTCCGCGCTGAACGACCAGTTGGTACAGCCGTTGGCCAAAGGCGGAAGCACGTTGAACGCGACTCTGGAGGCGTATCTCGACTCCGGCGGATCGGTCGAGAGTTGCGCCCGCCTTCTGTATATCCATCCAAATACCGTTCGTTACAGACTGAAGAAAATTGCGGAAATCACAGGTCGCGATCCGACAAACCCCCGCGACGCGTATGTACTGAGGATCGCGGGCACTGTGGGTCGATTGACACACTTGCAAAACGAATCACCCTCTCACGCCACATAGGTCACATCAGCCACAGTCCGGTTTTCGCGTTTTCGCAGATCAAGGTCATCAGGACACGGTTTCATAACGCATCTCGGAGTGATGACGAACCAGGTACCCCTTCGATGAACTTTGTGGGAACCCTACAAATCAAAGCCACAAGGTTCATGGGCCTCAACACCCGCAAAATGGGCTCCGACGGTGTTCTCTGGTCACGTGCTCACGATGCTTGCGCCCGGCCAGGGCTCTCAGACACCAGGGATGCTGACCACGTGGTTGGAACTCGCGGGTGCGCGTGACCAACTCGCCACGTGGTCGAAGCTGACGGGACTCGATCTCGAGCGGCTCGGAACCACCGCGACCGCGGAGGAGATCACCGACACCGCGGTGACGCAACCGCTCGTGGTCGCCACCGCGTTGCTCGCCTTCGACGAGTACCGCAAACGCACCGATCTGCCCGCCGACGCCATCGTCGGCGGCCACTCGGTCGGTGAACTCGCTGCTGCCGCGATCACCGGTGTGATCAGCGCCGACGAGGCGGTCACGTTGGCGGCGATCCGCGGCGCGGAGATGGCGAAGGCCTGCGCGATGGAGCCCACCACCATGGCGGCGGTCCTCGGCGGCGACGAAGCCGAGGTGCTCGCGCGCCTCGACGAGCTCGATCTGATCCCGGCCAACCGCAACGCTGCCGGACAGATCGTCGCCGCGGGCAAGGTCGAGGCGATCGACGAACTCATCGCCGCCCCGCCGGCCAAGGCGCGCATCCGCAAACTCGCGGTCGCCGGCGCTTTCCACACCCGATTCATGGCGCCGGCCCAGGACGCCGTCGCCGAGGCGGCGGCGAGCATCACACCTGCCGATCCGGTGCGGACCCTGCTGTCCAACTCCGACGGCCGCCCGGTCACCGACGGCGCGGACGCGCTGACCAAGCTGGTCGCCCAGGTGACCAAGCCGGTGCGCTGGGACCTGTGCTCGGCCTTCATGCGCGAGCAGTCCACCACTGCCATCGTCGAGCTGCCGCCGGCTGGCACGTTGGCGGGCATTGCCAAGCGAGAGCTGAAGGGAACGCCGACGTCGGCGCTCAAGGACCCCGACGGCCTCGACACCATCACCGAACTTGGATAGCGGTCGCGGCGTGACGCCGTGACCCCCGGATAACCGGACCCCCGGTAGTCCAAGCACGCATGGGCAGGCGCCCGCGCGTGCTCCGGAGCTGCATCAGCACCGATCAGTCACCCCATGGGTCGACCCAGATGGTCAACCCAGAAGTTCGACACAGAAGGGAGCCACACAGTGGCCGCCACTCAGGAACAACTCATTGCCGGCATCGCCGAGATCATCGAGGAAGTCACCGGCATCGAGCCGTCCGAGGTGACCATGGAGAAGTCCTTCGTCGACGACCTGGACATCGACTCGCTGTCGATGGTCGAGATCGCGGTGCAGACCGAGGACAAGTACGGCGTCAAGATCCCCGACGAGGACCTCGCCGGTCTGCGCACCGTCGGCGACGCCGTGGCCTACATTCAGAAGCTCGAGGCCGAGAACCCCGAGGCTGCTGCCGCCATCCAGGCCCAGGTCGAGGCAGACCAGAACTGATGAGTTCTCCGTCCCTCCGCGAATACTCCACGCTGGGCGGGAACTTCCCGAGTGTGGTGGTCACCTCCATGGTGGCCACCACCTCGCTCGGCGTCGACCTCGACTCCACCTGGCAAGGCCTGCTCGACGGCAAGACCGGTATCCGCGAACTCACCGACGACTTCGTCACCAAGTACGGCGAACTGCCGTGCCGCGTCGGTGGACGCCTGCTGGCAGATCCCGCTGATGAGGTCACCCGGGTCGAAGCACGCCGGATGGCCTACGTCGAGCGCATCGCCCACGTCATGAGCAAGCGCTTGTGGGCTCAGGCCGGCGAGCCAGAGGTCGACCCCGACCGTCTCGCGGTCGTACTCGGCACCGGTCAGGGTGGCGGTGACGCGATGGTCGACGCGGTGAAGGCGATCGAGTCCTCCGGCAACTACCGCAAGGTATCCCCGTTGGCCGTCTCGATGGCCATGCCCAACGGCCCGGCGGCCGTTACCGGCCTCAACGTCGGTGCACGGGCCGGTGTGATCACCCCGGTGTCAGCCTGCTCGTCGGGTGCCGAGGCCATCGCGCACGCGTGGCGGCACATCGTCATGGGCGACGCCGACATGGTGGTCACCGGTGGCGTGGAAGGTCACATCGACGCGATTCCGATCGCTGCGTTCTCGATGATGCGGGCGATGAGCACACGCAACGACGATCCGGCGGGTGCGTCACGTCCGTTCGACAAGGACCGCGACGGCTTCGTGTTCGGTGAGGGCGCCGCCATGTTGATCCTCGAGCGCGAGGAGCACGCCAAGGCTCGCGGCGCACACATTCACGCGCGCCTGCTCGGTGCCGGGATCACCTCCGATGGGTTCCATCTGGTGGCTCCGGATCCCAGCGGCCAAGGCAACGCACGCGCGATGACCCGGGCAATCCAGACCGCCGGTCTCACCAAGACCGACATCACCCACATCAACGCGCACGCGACGTCCACGCCGATCGGCGACACCGCCGAGGCTGCCGGCATCAAGGCCGCCATCGGGCAGCAGGCCGCGGTGTACGCACCGAAATCGGCTCTCGGACACTCCATCGGCGCAGTCGGGGCGCTGGAGTCCGTGATCACCATCAAGAGTGTCGAGGAAGGCGTGATCCCGCCGACGCTCAACCTGGAGAACCAGGATCCCGAATGTGACATCGACGTCGTCGCCGGTGAGGCCCGTCACGGGCAGATCGACTACGCGTTGAACAACTCATTCGGATTCGGCGGGCACAACGTCGCCCTCGCCTTCGGTCGCTACTGACCTCCCGACACCACAGGAGACTGCGATGACCACAGTGGCCCCCATCGTCGGCCATGAGGAGACAGCCGATCCCCGTGATCCGCTGTTGCGGTTGACCAACTTCTTCGACGAAGGCTCGATGTCGCTGCTGCACACCCGCGACAAATCAGGTGTGCAGGCAGCCATCGGCACGGTCGACGGCATTCGCACCGTCTCCTATTGCACCGATGGCACCGTGATGGGCGGTGCCATGGGTGTGGTGGGATGTGCCCACATCGTCAACGCGATCGACACCGCCATCGCCGAACAGGCCCCCGTCGTGGGGATCTGGCATTCCGGCGGTGCCCGATTGGCCGAAGGCGTCGAGGCCCTGCACGCCGTGGGCGGTGTCTTCGAGGCGATGGTTCGCGCGTCGGGATACATCCCACAGATCTCGGTGGTCGTCGGCTTCGCGGCCGGTGGCGCTGCATATGGTCCGGCGCTGACCGACGTGGTCATCATGGCCCCGGAGGGCCGGGTGTTCGTCACCGGTCCCGACGTGGTCAAGAGTGTCACCGGCGAATCGGTGGACATGGAGTCCCTCGGCGGGCCGCTGACGCACGGTAAGAAATCCGGGGTCAGCCACATCACGGCCGATTCCGAGCCCGACGCATACTGGCGGGCCCGCCGACTCGTATCCACCTTCGGCCGGCAGGGCCAGTTCGATCTCGAACAGGCACGCGCCGGCGACACTGATCTCAAAGCCCTTCTCCCCGAGTCCAATCGGCGCGCATACGACGTGCATCCGGTCCTCCGGGATCTGCTCGACACACAACTCGCCGGCGACGGCGAGACCGAGATCTCCAGTTTCGAAGAGCTGCAGGCCAAGTGGGCACCGAATATCGTGGTCGGGTTCGGCCGACTGTCCGGCCGCAGCGTCGGTGTGATCGCCAACAATCCGCTGCGGATGGGCGGTTGCCTGAATTCCGAGAGCGCGGAGAAGGCATCGCGGTTCGTGCGCCTGTGCGATGCATTCGGCGTTCCGCTGGTGGTCATCACCGACGTCCCCGGTTATCTGCCCGGCGTCGGACAGGAATGGAACGGCGTGGTGCGCCGCGGCGCCAAACTGCTGCACGCGTTCGCCGAATGCACCGTCCCTCGGGTCACCCTGGTGACCCGAAAGATCTACGGTGGCGCCTACATCGCGATGAATTCCCGCGCGCTCGGCGCGACTGCCGTGTTCGCCTGGCCGGGCTCTGAAGTCGCCGTCATGGGCGCCAAAGCCGCCGTCGGCATCCTGCACAAGAAGGCCCTCGCCGCAGCGCCCGACGACGAGCGTGAGGCGCTGCACGAGCGTCTCGCTGCCGAACACGAGGCCATCGCCGGTGGTGTCGGTCGCGCCCAGTCGATCGGTGTGGTCGATGATGTCATCGACCCGGCCACCACCCGTAGCCGCATCGCCGAGGCACTCGCCGCCGCACCCGCACGTCGCGGCCGGCACAAGAACATCCCGCTCTGACCCGGCCCAACCCGATCCCTGAGGAACCCCCGGAGCGCCCCACCGACGATCGATTAGCGGGCGAGCGACAGCGAGAACGCGTATCGAGATCACCTGTCCAGCTGGAGATCTCGATACGGCTCCTCGCTGCCGCTCGTCACCTACTCGATAGCAGAGGTGTGCCTACCCCACCCGCTGCTGCAACCAGGTCACCTCGGCGCCGGCGCCACCCATGCGATAGGCCTCCAGCGCGTCATCCCACGCAGTGCCCAACGCCGCCTCGAGTTCGCCCGCGAGTCCGACACTGTCGGGTTGACGCTCGATGAGCGCACGCAGTTGCATCTCGCCGATCACGACGTCGCCGTTGGCGCTCGTCGAACCGCGCCACAGCCCTAGTCCGGGTACGTAGCAGAAGCGTTCACCGTCGACACCGTCACTGGCGTTCTCGGTCACCTCGAACCGCAGGCCCGACCACTCGCGCAAAGCGGTCACCAGACGTGCGGCGGTACCGACCGGCCCCGTCCAGTCAACGGTCGCACGTTGCATCCCGGGGTCGGCCTCTTGCGCGGACCACTTCAGGTTGGCCCGCGCATTCAGGGTCGACGACAGAGCCCACTCCACATGCGGGCACAGCGCCACCGGCGCCGAGTGGATGTACACCACTCCAGTCGTCATGTCCGCAAACTGACTCAGATTGCGCACCTTGTTTCACCTCCGGTCTCGACGAGGAACGTCTTCCCCAACACACCTCGCGAATCCGGATATCACACTTGTGTGGTCAATTGTGCCCCATGGTGCCCGTGTTGCGCCAGTTTCTGGTGTGCTTTCTCAGGTTCGAGATCGAGACCGAATCTCGTCGACAACCGAATCGTTGAACTCGCTCCACAGCGGCTTGGCCCAGGCTCCGAAATCGCGGTCGCCGAGCACGACGCACGCTGCGTGCAGTTCGGGGTCGACCCACAGGAACGTACCGGTCTGACCGAAGTGACCGAATGTCTGCGGCGAGTTCTGCTCGCCGGTCCAATGCGGCGTCTTGTGGCCCCGGATCTCGAATCCGAGGCCCCAATCGTTGGGCCGCTGCTTTCCGTAGCCCGGGACGAACCCGTCCAGGCCCGGGAACTGCACCGATACCGCCCGGGCCGCCGACTCGGCAGACACCAGCCGGGGCGACAGCAGATCCGCCGCGAACCGTGCGAGGTCGGCGACGCAGGATCGGGCGCCGTGACCGGCCGGCCCGGCCAATTGGGTCGACGACATACCCAACGGCTCGCAGACCGCCTGGCGCAGGTACTCCGCGAAGCCGATGCCGGTCGCGGCCTCCACCGTCTCGGCGAGCACTTCGAACCCGGCGCTCGAATAGATGCGCTGCGTCGCAAGGGGCGCAACGACGTCGCGACTGGCGAAGTCGAGCCCCGAGGCATGAGCCAACAGATGCGCGATGGTGGCGCCCGGCGGGCCTGCCGGATCGTCGAGGGCCACGGCCTCCTCCTCCACCGCCAGCAGCACGGCTTGCGCGACCAGGAGTTTGGTGACCGAGGCGAGTTCGAACACGCGAGTGGGGTCCCCGTACTGCGCGGTGACCCCACTCGGCGTGATGATTGCGGCCGCAACGTTGTCGACCGGCCATTGTGCTAACGAATCCAGAGACGACACAGCGGCCAGCGTACCGCCGCGTTCTGTCGCTACCGCGTCAGCGGTCCTCGTCGGTGTAGCGGATGACACCCCGGATGTTCCTGCCGTCGAGCATGTCCTGGTATCCCTCGTTGATCTGGTCCAGACGGTACTGACGGGTGATCATGTCCTCGATGTTCAGTTTGCCCATCCGATACATCGACAGCAGCTGCGGGATGTCGAGCTTCGGGTTGGCGCCACCGAAGATGGTGCCCTGCAAGTTCTTCTGCAGCAGGGTCAGCATCGCGAGGTTCAGGGTGACCTCGCTCTCCATCATGTTGCCCATGCCGGTGAGGACGCAGGTGCCGGCCTTGGCGGTGATGCCCATCCAGGTGTCGACGTCCTTGCCGTGTACCTCGCCAACGGTGACGATCACCTTGTGGCACATGTGCCCGTTGGTCAGTTCGGCGATGCTCATCGCCGCCTCTTCGACCGAGGCGAACGCGTGGGTGGCACCGAACTTCATGGCCTGCTCGCGTTTCCACTCCACGGGATCGATCGCGATCACATTGCGCGCACCGGAGATGACTGCACCCTGCAACGCCGCGGTCCCCACGCCCCCGACGCCGACGATGGCGACATCCTCACCGGGCCGGACGTCACCGCTACGGGTCGAAGATCCGTATCCGGTCGGGATTCCGCAGCCGCACAGCGCGGCGACCTCGAACGGGATGTCCTTGTCGATCTTCACCGCGGACGCCTCGTGGACCACCATGTAGGGCGAGAACGTACCGAGCAGAGTCATCGGATAGACCGGTTCACCCGAGGCGGTGTGGATGCGGAAGGTGTTGTCAGAGACGGCCTCACCCTGCAGCAGCATGGCACCGAAGTCGCACAGGTTGGCCAGACCCGCCTTGCACGAAGGGCACTTTCCACACGACGGGATGAAGGAGAGCACCACGTGGTCGCCGACCTCGAAGTCGGTGACGCCCTCCCCCACCTCCTCGACCACACCGGCGCCCTCGTGGCCTCCCAGGATCGGGAAGCCCGCCATCGGGATACCACCGGTCATCAGGTGATGGTCGGAGTGGCACATGCCGGCCGCTTCCATCCTGATCTTGATCTCGCTGCGCTGGGGATCACCGATCTCGATCTCCTCGATCTCCCACGGCTTGTTGTTCTCGCGCAGCAGCGCACCCTTGGTCTTCACTGACTTCCTCCACTTCCGACTACGACTCGTCTGACGTGAATCGCCCCCCGCCAGACGTGGACGATCTAGGAGAGACCCTAGTCACTTTCCCGGAAAAATGGAACGTGTTCTAGTCTGGTATTCGGCGCTCCACAAACCACAAAGGGAACTGACATCCACGGTGGATACAACCAGCGTGGATGTCAGTTCCCCGTGTGGTTACCCACACAACCGTGTTCAGTTGGCCAGGCCGGCATCCTTGCTGCCGTAGGACGACCGCAGCGAAGGCTTGACAACCTTGCCGCCGGCGTTGCGCGGCAGTTCGTCGACGATGACCAGATCCTTGGGATGCTTGAACCGGGCCAGGTTCTCGTTGAGATAGGGCTCCATCTCCTCCAGCGTGAGGTCGTCGACACCCTCGGCGAGCACCACCACCGCGACGGGCACCTCACCCCACTTCTCGTGTGCGCGACCAATGATCGCGGCCTCGGCGATCTTGTCGTGGCCGAACAGCGCGTTCTCCACCTCGGCGCAGTAGATGTTCTCACCGCCGGAGATGATCATGTCCTTCGCACGGTCGACGACGTAGAGGAAGCCCTCCTCGTCCTCGCGCACCAGGTCGCCGGAGTGGAACCAACCACCGTGGAAGGCATCCGCGGTGCCCTGCGGATTCTGCCAGTACCCCTTCATCATGTTGGGTCCGCGGTAGACGATCTCGCCGACCTCGCCGCGCTTGACATCATTCATCTCCGGGTCCACCACGCGTGCGGTGACGGCCGGCACCACCTTGCCGATGGACCCGATCTTGCGCAGCGCATCCTTGCCCTCGAGGACACAGGTGATCGGCGACATCTCGGTCTGGCCGAAGACGGCCACGTTGAGCGCATCCGGGAAGGTCTCACTCATGGCCCGCAGCACGGTGTCCGATGCCGGCGCCGCACCCCAGCTGATCACACGCAACTTCAGGTCACGTGGTTTGGCCTGCTGGGCGGCACACACCGCCTGCCACTGTGCGGGCACCAGGAAGATCGAGGTGGTGCCCTCACGCTCGAGGGTGTCGAGCATGTCGTTCGGGTCGAAGGCGCCCAGCGGGTGGATCACCGAGAGCGCACCCATGTAGAACAGCGGGGTCATCGCACCGAGGCCGGCGATGTGGAACATCGGCGCGACGCAGGCACCGATGTCGTCGGACCGGGTCTGCAGCGCCTGCAGACAGGTCACCGCCTGCGCCTGCAGATTCTGATGGGTCAGCATGGCGCCCTTGGGCTTTCCGGTGGTACCCGAGGTGTACATGATGAGCGCGACGGTCTCCTCGGGGATGTCGATCTCGGGAAGTTCCGAGGCATCCTCCGCCATCAGTTCCTCGTACTTGAGATGTGCCTCGTTGTCGGTGTCGCCGACCACGATCAGCGAATCGATCGCTCCGGTGGACGCGCTCACGGCGTCGGCGAGCGGTGCGAGCAGCGACTCGGTGACGATCACCTTCGCGCCGCTGTCGGACACGAGGAAGGCGATCTCGGCGGGGCTCATGCGGACGTTGACCGGGACCGGGATCGCACCGATGAGATTGGCACCGAGTGTGGCCTCCACGTACTCGGTGCGGTTCAGCATGACCAACAGGATGCGGTCGCCGAATCCGACGCCCCGGCGGTTCAGCGCGGCGGCGAATGCCCGGGTGCGCTCATCGAGCTCACGCCAGGTCGTGACCTGACCGAGGAACTTCAGCGCGGGCCCGTCCGGTGTCATGAAGGCGTGCCGACGCACCTGGTTGTTCCAGTGGTTACGCCGCGACCGCAGTGGCTCGGTCGTCAGATCGCTGGCCGGGTCGATGGTTGCGGTCATTGGGGATACTCCTCCAGTCGTGCGCCGCTCTCGCAGGTCGCGTTGGGTGTTGTGCTGGTGTCGATGTCGGTCGGGTGGCGGTCGGCGACACGGCCGAGGGTCCGACGCGTCAGGATGTGGCGCTGCCCGCGAAGGCCGCCATCGCAGCCTGGAACTCGGCGGACTGCAGCAGCTCGGTCTGCCCGTCGAGTTCCCGGTCGAGCGCGGCCTCGAAGTCACCCATCGTGTGGGCGTCGAGCGCCGCCTTGGTCAATCGCAGCGCGCTGGTCGACGTGCCGGCCAGCTTTCCGATGACCTTGTCGACAGTGGCGTCGAGCGCGGCACGGTCGGCGACCAGCCCGCTGAGCAGCCCTGCACCGAAAGCCTCCGCAGCCGGCAGCTTTTCACCCAACAGCGCCATGGTGTTGGCACGCGCGCGCCCGATCGAGGAGGCCACCAGCATCGATGCCCCGCCGTCGGGCATCAGTCCGATGTTGATGAAGGCCAGCAGAAAGTAGGACCGTTCGGTCGCATAGACGAGGTCCGCGGCCATCGCCAACGATGCACCGATGCCGACCGCCGGCCCGTCCACCGACGCGATGACCGGAACCGGGACCGCACGCACTGCACGGGCGAGCTCGGAGCCGCCGGAGATGACGCCCCGGGCCTGCGTGGCATCGAGGCCACCGGTCGGGTTGCCGCCCGCGGTCTGCGCGATGTCGATGACATCGGCGCCGGTGCTGAAGCTGCCGCCGACGCCGTCGATGATGACCACCCGCACGTCATCGCGCTGGGACCACTCGCCGAGCGCGTCCATGATCGTGCGGGTGGCTGCGCCGTTGAGCGCATTCATCCGATGCTGCCGGTCGATCTCGATCCGGGCCACCCCTCGTGCGTCGACCTCGGCCCGCACTTCGTCCACGGCAGCGTCGTGTTCGCTCACTGTTCGCCTCACTCCTCAGCTTTGTCGCCCTCGCCTGTCACGGGTGGATCGACGCCCACAGTACTACCACAGTGCGACCTAGATCACGAGAATACTCATTAACTTTCCTTTACGGAAATACCCTTTTTCCTGGACTTTTGTCCCAAACAAAGAAATCACGGGTGGAGAAGATCGACTCCGGCTAAGCTCGCATCCCATGGCTTCACGTTCGTCGACTCCGGCTGCCCCGCAGGGCCGCAAGCCACGGCGCCGGCCGGCCGATCGGCGCGATGTCATCCTGCGCGTGGCCGCGAAGGCTTTCAGCGACAGCGGGTATCACGCCGTGCGTCTCGACGACATCGCCGACGCCGCGGGCATCTCCGCGCCCGCGCTCTACCGGCATTTTCCGAACAAGTACGCGCTTTTCGCCGAGACCGCGCGCTCGTTGGCCGGCGCCCTGGCAGCAGCAACCGCCGCGGTGCCGTCGTCGCCCGAAGACCCCGCCGGCGAGCTGCGCGGGTTGCTCGGCGCACTCACGGCAGCGGCCGTGGACAACCGCCGGACCGGCGGGATCTACCACTGGGAGGCCGACTACCTCGTCGACGACGACGCCCGGTATGTCCGGACGGTGGTGGTCGACCAGCATCGTCGTATACGCAGCGTCCTGTATGCGTGCCGTCCGGATCTCGACGGTGCCGCAGCAGATCTCATCACCGCCGCCATGACCAGCGCAGTCGCCAGTCCCGCCACTCACCGGACGGTCCTGGCCGCACGACAGATCGTGACGCTGATCACCGACGCCGCGATGTCACTGACGGATGTGGAGCTCCCGCCCGAATCCACTCCGAGGATCGGACCCGCCGGCGGGCTGTCCCCCACGTCGAAACGTGAGGTGCTGCTGGCTGAGTCGATCCGACTCTTCGCCGCCCGCGGATTCCGCGAGGTGACCATCGACGACATCGCGCGCGCCGCCGATCTGCCCCCGTCCGGCGTGTACCGCCATTTCGAGAGCAAGGCCGCGATCCTGCAGGCCGCGTTCTGGCGCGCATCGGACCGCGTCACGGCGATGATCTCCGATGCGCTCGCGCGCGCCGCCACCCCCCGACAGGCGATCGTCGCGCTGGTGACCGGTTACTGCGACATGTGTTGCACAAACAACGACATCCTCGCCGTCTACGCCAGCGAGATCGGAAACATCGAACCGCGCCAGCGCACCGAGCTGCGCGCCCAGCAACGGATCAACGTCGAGGAGTGGGCAGGCTGGCTGACCCGCGATCGACCCGAGCTGACTCCGGTGCAGGCACGCTTTCTGGTTCAGGCAGCACTCAATGTCACGATGGACCTGACCCGCCCCCGCCGTCGACCCTCGGCCGAGCGCGTCAGCAGCCTGGGACTGCGGCTACTCCTGGCCGACCACGCCCCCAGGCAATCAGACGGTGTCCAGATCAGCCAGTAGCCATCGGCCGTCGCGTCGCTCCAACGTGACCTTGACCCGAGACTGGTATGGGATACCCTCGGGCACTTGCGAACTCACTTCCGGAGAGGTGACCGTCTGATCGAGTGTCACCAGCACGACCGCGGTGCCGTCGGACAATGACTCCACGCCCGCATCATTGGCAACCGCCCGCGAAGTGCCACTGACCGAGGCGTTGCCGCGCCGCGCATCCGCCGAGGAGGTGATGTAGGTCTTCGCGAATTCCGGAGTGGAGATCTCGCGAATGCGACGGTCGAGATCGTCATAGCGAGCCGGATCATAGGTGGCGACCGTGGCCGCATAATCCCGCGCGATGCGCATGACCTCGGAGCGAGTGGCTGCCGACGGCCCCGCCGCGTCGGCGCGATCCTCGGCCTGCACCCAGGCGTAGGCGAAGTAGGCCGTAGTCACGGCCAGTAGCGCCGAGAGCGCGACCAGAATGATCAAGGCGATGCGCGTGCCGCGGCCCCCGCCGCCGGTGGCAACCCTTCCGGGAACCCGGTCGGCCGAATCCGACCCGCCACGTGATCGACCCCCGCGCCGCCCTCCTTTGGACTCGGCCTCGGCTCGTAGCCGGTCGCGCTTCGAGCGGTTGACGGCGAGGAAGTCATCGCCATCAAGAGAGGTGATGTCCTCCGTCGTCCGGGAATCATCGAGGTCGCGACCGGTGACCGATGACGAGTCAGTGCCGGCAGAATCGGCAGCCGCTGCGACGTCGACGCCGCCTTCGTCGGTCGAGGTCGGCCGTTGAGACTTTGGCATGCGACCAATGTAGCGGGCATCGATTGTGTTGTAGGTCACCGCTATCCTGCTTACATATATTTGATGTGATACTTTCTAGCCCAACATCGAGCATCGCTCACCCGATCCTCACGAAAGGCCAGATCAAGCAATGGTGTCCTTCACCGACGAACAGACCGCTTTTGCCAAGGCCGTCGCCGATTTCTGCCAACGCGAAGCCGGTACCCGTGCACAACGTGACGCGCTCACCGACAACGGTGCGGAACTACATTCGCCCGAGCTCTACGGAAAAATGGCCGCTCTCGGGTGGACCGGCATCGTGGTTCCCGAGGACTTCGGCGGCGCCGGCGCGGGCAACGTGGAGATGTGCATCCTGCTGCAGGAGGCGATGCGCGGGAACGCGCCGATCGGTGGCATCGGCCCGACCCTGATCACTGCCGCCGCTTACGAGAAGTTCGCCGACGAACAGCTGAAGAAGAATGTGCTGGCCGGCGTCGTCGACGGCGATTCGTTGTCCATCTCGATGTCGGAGCCCGAGGCCGGCTCCGACGTCGCCAATCTGTCGTGCCGGGCCGAGAAGGTCGACGGCGGCTGGGTCATCAACGGGCAGAAGACCTGGTGCTCCAATGCACACTTCGCCAAGTCCATCCTGCTCATCGCACGGACCGAGAAAACCGACAAGAAGCACGAGGGCCTGACCCAATTCCACATCCCCGCCGGCACTCCGGGTCTGGAGATCAAGGGCATCGACACCCTTGGCGGCCGTGAGGTCAACGACCTGTACTTCACCGATTGCGAGGTGCCCGATTCGGCCGTCGTCGGCGAGGTGGGCAATGGCTGGAACCAGCTGATGGCCGGACTCAACACCGAGCGTCTGATCCTTGCCGCGATGCAACTCGGCGTGGCCGAACGGTCGTTCGCCGACACTCTGGCGTTCATCACCGACCGTAAGCAGTTCGGTCGACCGATCGGCACCTTCCAGGCGCTGCGCCACCGGATGGCCGACCTCGCAACCGAGATCGAGTGCACACGGGAGCTGGTGTACTCGGTGGCCCGGCAGGCCGATGACAACCCCACCAAGCTGTTGCCGCGCGAGGCCTCGATGGCCAAGCTCAAGGCGACCGAGACGTCGAAGCGGATGACGATCGACGCGATGCAGATGATGGGTGGTTACGGCTATGCAACCGAGTTCGACGCCGAGCGTTTGATGCGCGGTGCAATCATCTCGACCGTCTACGGTGGCACAAATGAGATCCAGCGCGACATCATCGGCAAGACCTACGGGCTCTGAGGGTCCGGCGCGCTCGACGTCGCCACGTCTGCGCCGGCGGCCACAGCTCTCCGAGGAGGTCGCCGCCCACCTGCGTGAGCAGATCATGACCGCCACGCTGCGGCCCGGTGATTATGTCCGCATGGACGAGACGGCCGAGCGGCTCGGCGTCAGTGTGACGCCGGTCCGTGAGGCCTTGCTCACCCTACGGGGCGAGGGCATGGTCAACCTCGCGCCGCACCGTGGCTACATCGTCGCCGAACTCAGCCGTACCGATGTCGAGGACCTGTTCTGGTTGCAGGGCGAGATCGCGGTCAAACTGGCGTTGCGTACCGCAGACGCGATCACCCCCGAGCAGATCGCCGACCTCGAATGGCACAACCAACAGCTGCGCAGCGCGTTGACCTCCGGTGACGGCAGTCAGGTCGCCAGCGCGGAGTTCGACTTCCACCGCGTGCACAATCTGATCGCGTCGGGCGGCAAACTGGCCTGGTTCCTGCTCAGCGCCACCCGGTACACCCCGGCGCAGCTGTACGCGACCGACCCGGAATGGGGCGAGGTGGCGGTGGATTCGCATGCGAAGCTCATCGAGGCGTATCGGTCCGGAGACCGAACCCAGGTGGTCGAGCAGACGCGACGACAGTTCGTCGACGGTGCCGCACGCCTGACCAGACACCTGGAGGCCACCGGCATCTGGGATGAACAGAGCTGAGCCCATCACCCGAGCGCCGACTGCACACGACGCGCCGGGGCCGCCCGGCTGAGGTATTCGTCCGCGTCGGGTAGTCTTTGGAAGTGCGCCGCCCAGGGCGGGGCAGGTCACCCCCGACGACCTGCCCCGCCCTGGGCGGCGCGGTCGTTTGAGAGGTCCCGCGAGACCCGCCGCGACCTCATCACGTCGCGGTGCCCCGACGAGACGAAAGGTGCACTCGACATGGACACCGCCGACACCGCCGCGCACCAGCGCCGGGCATCTGCCGTCGGAGGACATGACCCGCTCGCCGGGTGGGAACGACGCGCCGAGTGGCCCCTCGTGGCCATGGCGGTGCTGTTCCTCGCCGCGTACTCATTGCAGGTGCTCGCCGATCCCGGCGAGACGATGAACACAGTGCTCGACGTCGTCATCTTCGCTTCCTGGGCCTGCTTCGCGATCGATTACGTCGTACGCCTGGCCATCACCCCCGATCGCTGGTCGTGGTTCTGGCGCCATCTCGCCGACCTGGCGATCGTTGTCCTGCCGATGTTGCGCCCACTCCGGCTGCTGCGATTGTTGATCCTCATCACCGTGCTGCAAAAGGCGCTCGGCGGCGCCATCCGAGGCCGCGTGGTGATCTACACGGCGGCCAGCGCCCTACTCCTGATCTACGTGGCATCACTGGCCATCTACGAGACCGAGGGCCGCCTTCCCGATGCCACCATCACTTCCTTCGGCGACGCCCTCTGGTGGTCCATGACCACGGTGACGACCGTCGGCTACGGCGACTACTACCCGATCACCACGACGGGTCGGGTCATCGCCGGACTGCTCATGCTCGGCGGGATCAGTGTGATCGGTGTCGTCACCGCCACCATCGCGTCGTGGATCGTCCAGCGTGTCGCCGACGACGACGAGGCCAACGCGGCGGCGACGTCCGCCGAGATCCAGACGCTGCGCACCGAGGTGGCCGAACTGCGCCGTGATCTGGCGCGCCACCGCGAGGCCGCCGAGGTCTGATCCGGGCATCCCGGAGAGCCGAAATCCCCCGCCACCTGGTGCAGGTGACGGGGGATTGTGTTGCTCCCCCAACTGGACTCGAACCAGTAACCGTTCGATTAACAGTCGAATGCTCTGCCAATTGAGCTATGGGGGAATGCTCTCGAACCGAGTGATGACTCTAGCGCATGGACGCGCCGGAGAACAAAACGCCTGCACGCCCGTTCTCCGGCGCCCCGTACCCGCATGAAGCCGAACCGTGTGAGGTCAGTGCCCGGCCACGACGTCCGCCTCGTCGAAGGTGCGGGGTGTCCGCGCGTTGGGCAGGAACCAGTATGCGATGCACACCAGACCGAAGAAGAGGTAGCCCAGTGCGACTTCCGGGGCGGCCGCCCAGCTCACCTCGGGCGCATGAATGAGCCCGATGAACGACAGCACCGCACCCACGGCGCAAGCGATCGCGGCGAAGTGGAATTTCTTGTCCAGGATGAAGGTGACGATGGTGCCCAACACCAGGCCGACGAGGACCGCGCCTTCGCCCAGCGTCTTCAGGCCGTCGTAGACCAGACCCGCGTTGCCGAGCGCCTCAGCGCCGACTTCCGCGGCGGTCGTGCCCGCCGCGCTCAGCGCGTTGTCGATCATTCCCCGGCCCCATTCGGCGAGATTGGGCAGAATCGCAGCGACCACCGCGATCGCATGAATCCTGGGAACGGCCTGGAATGCCTGCGCACCGATCAGGAGACCGATGTAGAGCAGGATGGGCACGATCGCGGGAACCGGGAGCAACGCCTCCAACACACCGAAGAGGCCGACGAAGCAGAGGACCCCGATCACCACCCCGCTGGCCAACGAGTAGCCGGCCCGACCGCCGGCGTCTTTCCAGCCAGGATGTCCGATGTAGACCGCGGGCGGAAACGGCGAACCGAAGGCCGCGCCGACACAGGCGCCTGCACCGTCGGCCAACAGCACACTGCGCAGGTTGTAGTTGTCGCCTGCCGCGGCTGCGCTCTCCACATTGCTCATCGCCTCGGTGAAGTTGTAGACGCCCAGCGGTATGGCGGTACCGAGCAGCGGCGCGAGGTCACCGAGTCCGGAGAACAACATGTCGAAGCGTTGATCCGGAATCCCGACCGCGATGTCGGAGACGGCCTGTTCGAGATCGGGCACCGACATGTAGCCGCCGATCCAGCCGATCGCGGTGCCCACCAACAGTGCGGCCAGCCCGACGGGAATGTTGCCGGGCAGCCGCACGTCGGTGAAGAAACCGATCAAGATGATCGCCAACACCGGCAGACCGATCCAGGCGACCTCCCACATCTGGGCGGCCGGGCGCATGGCGATGAACGTGATCGAGATACCCGCGAGCGTGCCGAGCATCGCCGCGCGCGGCGTCAGCTTGCGTACGTAAGGCCCCACGAACGCGCCGATCATCACGATCACACCGATCATGAACGCCCACGCGAGCCCGGCCTCCCAGGCCTGCATCGCATCGTTGGTGGTCAGATAGACCGGCAACATCACGACGAAGACCACGATGAACATGTGCGGCACGCTGGGTCCGTACGGCAACGCGGTGACGTCGGTACGCCGTTCGCGCTTGGCGAGTCGCCGCGCGAGGAATGTGTAGTACAGGTTGCCGAGTATCAGCGCGACGCCAAGCGCCGGCAGCACCGTGCCCAGTACGTCGCCGGCGGGAATCTGGACGACAGCGATCATGAGCCCCGTCAGCGTGAGCACGTTGACGAGGATGTTGAATCCGAGTCCGAAGAACGCGTTGGTGTCACCGCGGGTCCACCACGGAACGGGCGGTGGCGCCGGCGACAACGCCGGGTCGGCGGGCGGAGCGGGGTCGGTGGTGGTACTCATCGGTGGTTCGATCCTCTCGGCAACAGGTGACGTGCCCGCTTCAGGAGACTGCGGAGCCGGGCACAGGTGACGTCGGCGACGCTGCCGGCTGATCGGTGAGGGCGGCGACGAGCACGCCGCTCGGCGCGGTCCAGCCGAAGATCCCGCCCTGCGCGGCGATCATCTCCAGGCCCACTCGCTGGAACTCTGGGAAATACGAACCGACGCAATCGGATACGACGACGCATTCGTATCCGCGGTCGTTGGCCTCGCGGGTGGTGGTGTGCACGCACACCTCGGTGGTGACGCCGGTGACGAGGAGCTGGGTGACGCCATGTTCGGCGAGCACGGTGTCGAGGTCGGTGGCGTAGAAGGCGCCTTTACCGGGTTTGTCGATCACCACTTCGCCACCGACCGGCGCCAGCTCGTCGATGATGTCGTGGCCGTATTCGCCCCGAATCAGGATCCGGCCGTATGCACCGGGATCGCCTATCCGTTTGGCCGGCGTCCCGCGGTTGAGCTTGGCCGGTGGACAGTCGGACAGATCCGGCAGGTGACCTTCGCGCGTATGGATCACCAGCATCCCGGCCGCACGCGCGGCGGCGAGTAGCTCGGCCAACGGTGCGACCACCTGCTGTAGCCGCGACACATCGTTGCCGAGGGTCTCGCCGAAACCACCCGGCAGCAGGAAGTCGCGTTGCATGTCGATGATGACCAGAGCGGTACGTGCGATGTCGAGGTGCAGCGGTGCGGGTAGGGCGGCGATGGTCACGGGTTGGGCCACGGGACAAGCCTTTGCCGAAATGGGTGTAGTGACCGAGCATCGTGTTGGTCTCGATCGGTTGGTCGAGTACCTCCTCGACGGTGAACGTGCGACCGATGGTCGGCGTCACGAGCACGTCCAGGTCGCGCCATGTGCGGGCAACCTGGGCGCGCAGTTGCTGGAGTTCTTGCAGTGCGGCGAAGGCGTCGACGGCGGTGTATTTCTGGCCGCTGCGCAGGATGTCGCGCACCACCGGATGGATGGCGTCGGGCCGCTGGGCGAGGAAGTCACCGAACACCACCAGGCGCTCGGCCACCCACGGTCCGGCATAGAGCAGTTCACCGGCCGCCAGAAACGGCGCCAGCGACACCTCGACGATGTCGACAGCCGCGGCGAACCCGTTGTGCATCAACCTGTCCCGAAATGACAGATGCGCCGCACGCATGGCTTCGTCACCGAAGAACTCCAGTTCGGACAACGGCGGCAGACCCACCCGAATCGGGCCGCCGGCGTACTTCGGTCCCGGGCTACGCGACCACGGATCGTCGTCGTCACGACCCGCCATCACCGCCATCACCCGGTCGACGTCGTCGATGCAACCGGCCATCGTGGTGATGCAGTCCAGGGATTTACACGCGGGCACCAGCCCCACGGTGCTGATGAGCCCTCGCGAAGGTTTGTATCCCAGGACCCCGTTGAGTGCGGCGGGCACTCGCCCGGAGCCGGCGGTATCGGTCGCTACCGCGAACGGCACCTCACCGAGGGCGACTGCGAGCGCCGACCCAGAACTCGACCCACCCGAGATCATCTGTCCGCCGTACACACTGCGCGGCACCGTGTACGGTGTTCGGGTGCCGTTGAGCCCGGTGGCGAACTGGTCGAGATTGGTCTTGCCGACATAGAGCGCCCCCGCGTCGAGCAGGTGCTGCACCGCCGGCGCCGTCATCTTTGGGACGTAGGCATAGTCCGGACACGACAGCGTCGTGGGCACCCCGGCGACGTCGATGCTGTCCTTGACCCCGAAAGGGACGCCGTAGAGCGGGAGCGCCCGGGCCCCGGGACGTCTCTCGAGATCTGCCGCCGCGGCCAGCAGGTCCTCGCGACCGACGGTCGACGGCCAAGTGCCGTCGTCGCCGCGTGCATCGATCGCGTCGGCGACGATCCGCGCAGTCCGTGTCGGCGACCCACTGCCGGACACATGATTAGCGAGGATCTCCGCGACGGACGGGCCGAGTGCAGGTCCCCTAAGGGACCGACCACCAATCTCCATAGCGTCGATTGCCGACAGAATATGTGGCGGCCGCGGATCGTCTGTGTGTCGGTTGTGTTAGCGACGCCGAGGCGGGTCGACGGCGGACGGACCGGTGCACGCCCCGCAGCTACGTCGCGGTATCCCCCGGCGGCGCAGCCAGATCGAGGTACTGAAGATGCTTGTGGTCACGCAACGCGGCCACCGCGGCGACCGGATCGTTGGTCTCCAAGGCCTCGACGATTGCCAGATGACGCCGAAAGCCGTCATCGGGTCCGTGATGGTCCACGGTCTCCGCCCGCAGGTTCACCGCCATCGGCAACTGGAGCTTGAGCAGAATGGGCTCGAGTGCGATGTCGAGCTGCCGATTACCCGCCAGACCCACCACCGCAGCATGGAAATGTCGATGGGCGTCATCCTTGGCGAGGTCATCGGTGGCCGTCTTCATCTCCTCGACCGCCGCCCGCACCGGCGCGAGTTGCTCGACCGGGTCGTTCAGCGGGAGCGCCGACTCCACCGCGAACCTCTCCAACACCTGCCGCAACTCGAAGAGCTGCACGATGTCGCGGGGAGACCATTCCGCGTACCACGCCTCGGCTGATGCTCGACCAGGCCCTGTTGCGCCAGCAGGCGCAGCGCCTCACGCACCGGAGCTCGGCTGATGCCGAGATCGGCACACAGAGTCTCCTCGACGATCTTCGCCCCGGGGGAGAGTCCACCGGAGAGTATCGCGTCGCGGATACGTCGGCCCGCCACGTCGACCAGACTTTCGGGGAGGTCGCGGTCTTCGCTCGCCCCGTCGCCCCCGGCCATGCGCTCCTCGTTCGTCACTGTGCTCGTGTCATCCGCTGTGGATTCCCTGCAGTCTAGTGTGCCGTGTTGCGCCGCGGCGCCGACCAGGTCGGCGAGCCGGTGCGGTAATGTGCAGCGTCGGGCATGCGCAGCGCTCATGCCGGGGGCGGTAGCTCAGTTGGTTAGAGCCGCGGACTCATAATCCGTAGGTCGCGGGTTCGAGCCCCGCCCGCCCCACCAGAGACTCCGAGACGTCGGTGCACCAAACTGGACGTTCGTTTCCCAAACGAAGTCAACGACGCCGGATTCGACACTCCGGCACAGCACTTCGCGTGCCCAACCGCGACGGCTCGGTGGTACCCCACCGGCACCACCGTCCCCACGAGGCCACTCGGGCAACTCCAAACCCTCTGCACGCCAGCCTGACTCACAGTGTTCACCGCGACGACACGCGCGGTGTCACCCAAAGGGGGGAAAGTTTCCCGATCCAAACCGGCGCGGGGTAGGGTTCGAGATCATCACATCGACCTTCACCACGACTCAGTTGCCCGGATCGGCCCACCGGTCCACCTCCCCCTCCCCCACTCGCGGAAATCTCGATGACGCTTGCCGTTCGTGTTCCCCGAAAGTCGCTCCGAATCAACACAAGTGAAAGCATTACGACCACCCGACGGTGGCGTACGTCCATGCCCATCATCGGCCTCACGGCACTCTCGGTGGTCGCCGTCGGGCTCCTGACCGCCCCTGCGCCCGCGCCCGCTGATGCGCATGGTGCGCCGACGTTCAACCTGTTCATCCCGGGGACCTGGGAGACTGATGAGACCGCTGATCCGAGCACCCCGATCGGCGCCCTCAAGCCCATCGCCGAACGCATCCGTCGCGACCACGGCACCTCTGCGCACATCTACTTCCTGCCCTACCTCGCTCGCGCATTCGACAACGGAGAGAGCTACGGAGTGAGCAAGGCCACGGCTCTGGACAACGCGGCCCGCGTCCTGCGTGACTTCACCGCCCGACATCCGACAGCGAAGGTGACGATCACCGGCTACAGCCAAGGCGCGGATGCTGCCGGGGACCTCGCGTCGGCGATCGGGAACCGGATCGGCCCGGTCACCCCTGACAAAGTGCTCGCCGTCGCACTGCTGGCCGACCCACGTGCGGGTACCCGCGGCGAAACCGTCGTCGGACCACGAGCCGACGGTGTCGGAATCGCCGACCCACGCCCGGCCGGCATGGGCACGCTGGCCGGACGGGTCTCATCGATCTGCGCTCCCGCCGACCTCTACTGCTCGATCGACAAGCGGCAGAACCCATTCCTCGGTCAGCTGGGGTCGGCCTTGGGCAAGACACCGGACCAGGCCGTGCTCGCCGTCCGCCGCGCGGCGACTGCCGCCGGCACACTGGCCTCACTCGATCTGCACGGCATCGCGGCAGGGTTGGCCGCGCTGCCGACACAAGCCGCCGATGGTGACCTCGCGGCGGCGCACGCGACCGCCACCGAGCTCAACGCCGACCTGCGACCCCTGGTGACCCTCGCCGCGGCGGTCGACTTCGCCGAGATCTCTGCCGTTCTCGCACTGATCCCCGACGAGACCGGATTCGCCAAGGCGATGTCCGTGGTCGCGGCGGGACTCTCCCATGTCGACGTGGAACGTACCGCCGACCTGGTGGGCCGAATCCAACAGGTGACCTGGGTGGCCGCCGCCGAGGTGGGACAGCGCGCAGGCGCCAAAACCCTACCGGTCACCGGGCATACGCGCGCCGAGGTCGCCCGCCTCGGCCGCGAGCTCGGCCAGGTCGCCCGTGGCGTCGTGTCCGCCACACCGCAGGCGGGCTCCGGGATGCCGGTCGTGTCACCGGACTTCAAGAACTCGGCGACCGCGGTGACCCGCATCGTCGCGAAGTACGCGATCACCGACCCGGCCACCCTGGTCACCGACGCGGTCTCGGCCGGAAAATTCTATTCCGGTGAGAGTCACGTTCACTACGGGTCACTGGTCGTCGACGCCAACGGCAACAACGCCGTGAGCTGGCTGGCCCAATGGCTCACGACGGCCATCGCCCAGGCCTGACCACCCAGGCGTGACTGGTGAGGAGCGCCACAGTGGCGCCTCGCCGACCTGCCCGGTCGGACAGGTCGGGTGATAATTCTCCCAACGCACGGTCGCGAAGGGGGCACAACATGCGGGGAACCGATCACATCTGGGGACGGCCCAAACCGGCACCCGACCGTTGTCGCGGCCCGCACACCTACGGCGGGGGTTGCACCTTCAACGCCGACGACCCGCACCGGCCACTTTTCCCCGAGCAGCTCCGCCCGGGCGCGAGGAACGCGACCGCCGCGTGATGACCGCGGCACCCTGACCGAACAAGTCAGCCGACTCCGGTGTCGGGATCGACGGCCTGCTCGAGCAGACTGCGCCGATAGGCCTCCAAGGCCACCAGGTCCCCGAACACTGCGTTGTAGCCATCCGGGTCCTCGCCCGGCGCCATCCGACGCAGCCGCGACTTGATGTCGGCGATCTGGGCTCCGACCCAGACCTCCTGCAGCCGCGCCAACACGCTGCTGATGTACCGGGAGATGTTGTCCTCGGTGACCGGCATCGACTCCACGGCGAGTTCGGTCACCAACGGACCGAGGACCGGATCGTCGACGCCGTTGTGCACCGCATCCACCCACTCGGCGCCGCCCATACCGGCCGACGTGCCACCGAGCGCGGACATCGCCGTTCGAATCGAGGCATATGCGGGTTCGGTGAAACACTGCACCGGCAGCGAATCGAACACGGTCCCGGCGACGGCCGGGTATTGCAGTGCCGCCTTGAGCGCTTCGCGCTGCGGCCACAAACGCGGGTCGGCGGCCAGCGGTCGCGCAGTGGGCGGCGCCGATGCCGCCTCCGGTCGCTGGCGCCGGATGGAGGTGACCTGCCCCGAACGCCCGCTGTTGCGCGCTGCGCTGCCCGTCGCCCGGGCGTATCGCGCGCCCTCCTCACGTACCCGTCCGAGCACCTGGGCCACATCCTCCCAGCCCACCCAGCCGGCAAGCTGCCGCGCGTACTCGTCGCGCAGGGCGACGTCCTTGATCCGCGCGACGACCGGAACCGTCTCGCGCAATGCGTGCACGCGACCCTCTGCGGTGTCGAGATCATGACTGCCCAACAAGGCCTTGATCGCGAACTCGAACATCGGTACCCGCCGAGCGACCAGATCACGCACCGCTGCGTCACCACGTTCCTGCCGGAGTTCGCAGGGGTCCATCCCCTCGGGCGCCACCGCCACGAACGTCTGTCCGGCGATACTCTGCTCGCCTTCGAAAGCTTTGAGCGCCGCGGCCTTTCCGGCTTCGTCACCGTCGAAGGTATAGATCACCTCACCGCGAAAATACGAGTCATCCATCATCAACCGTCGCAACAGCGCCAGATGGTCCTCACCGAATGCGGTCCCACACGAGGCCACCGCGGTGGTCACGCCCGCGAGATGCATCGCCATCACATCGGTGTAGCCCTCGACGATCACCACCTGGTGCCCCTTGGCGATGTTCTTCTTCGCGTGGTCGAGCCCGAACAACACCTGAGACTTCTTGTACAGCATGGTCTCCGGCGTGTTCATGTACTTGCCGAGGTTGTCATCGGAGAACAACTTGCGCGCCCCGAAGCCGATGATGTCGCCGCCGAGATTGCGGATCGGCCACAGCAGTCGGCGATGGAACCGGTCGATGGGCCCTTTCCGCCCCTGCTTGGACAGCCCGGCGGCTTCGAGTTCGCTGAATTCGAAGCCCTGGGACAGCAGCGCCTTCGTCATGGTGTCCCAACCGGCCGGCGCATATCCGCAACCGAACGTCGCAGCGGTGGCGGCGTCGAAGTTCCGTTCGGTCAGGTAGTCGCGGGCGGGTTGCGCCTCCGGCGACTGAAGTTGTTGTGCGTAGAACTTCTGGGCGGCGGCATTGGCCGCCACCAGGCGTGCTCGGGTTCCGCGGTCACGGATGATCGCGGTGCCGCCGCCCTCGTAATGGATCTGGTAACCGATGCGATCGGCAAGCTGCTGCACCGCCTCGACGAATGAGATGTGCTCCTGCTTCTGCAGGAAGCTGTAGACGTCGCCGCCCTCTCCACAGCCGAAACAGTGGAAGTGTCCGTGATTCGGCCGAACGTGGAACGACGGGGACTTCTCATCGTGGAACGGGCACAGCCCCTTCAAGCTGTCGGCCCCGGCCCGGCGCAGCGCCACGTAATCACCGACGATCTCCTCGATGCGTGTCTGCTCACGGATCGCCGTGATGTCACGATCGGGAATTCGGCCTGGCACGCCGACCAGTGTAGTGAGTGCACGCCGCGTCGCCGCAGCCCTACTCACACTCAGCCGAGGTGTGCCTGAGCTCCCGAGTTCTGCCGGTCCGAACGTTCGAGCCTGCCCTCGGTCATCGACGCGATCTGATCAACGATGACCCGCAGCCGCGCAGCGTCATCGGAGGCGTCCTGCCAGAACGGCACGAAGATCGGGTCGAGCCCACCGGGGGCGGCGGCGGTCAACCAGTCGGCAACGCGATGGATTCGTTCGCGCTGGCGCCGCTGGGTGGCCTTGTGTCGTTCGTTGGAGAAGATGAACCGCAGCGCAAGTGTCTTCAAGATGGCGACCTCGGCCGCCACCAGCGGCGAGACGGTGAGGTCGGCGTCATAGCGCGACACCGACCGGTCCCCGACCATCGCCCGGGTGCCGGTGATCGCCGCCGACGCGAACCGGCCGATCAGTTCGCTGGTGAGCCGCTTCAATGTGACCGCGCTGTCGAGGCTCCCGTCGTAACCACCGGCGGCCATGACGATCTCCATCCGGGACAACCGCTGAGCGGCGTCGATGAGTGCGCCCGCCTCGAGGCCCTCGAACTCCTTGACGCCGATGTCGGCCAAGGCACGTTGATCGATGGGATCGGCCAGCGTGCGGAGGTCGATCCGATCGGCGATGACCCCGTCCTCGAGGTCGTGCACGGAGTAGGCGACGTCGTCGGACCAGTCCATCACCTGGGCTTCGATACACTGCCGGCCCGCCGCGGCGCCGTTGCGAATCCAGTCCAGCGCCGACTCGTCGTCGTCGTAGGCGCCGAACTTCACTGCCGGCGGCCGGCGCGTCCAGGGGTACTTCAGGGTGGCGTCCAGCGACGCCCGGGTCAGATTGAGTCCCGCACTGCGACCGTTCGCGTCGAGCAACTTCGGTTCCAGCCGAGTGAGGATCCGCAGATTCTGCGCGTTGCCCTCGAATCCACCGATCTCGGCAGCGACCTCGTTGAGAGCACGTTCGCCGTTGTGACCGTACGGCGGATGCCCGATGTCGTGGGCCAGACCGGCCAGTTCCACCAGGTCCGGTTCGCAGCCCAGTCCGATCGCGATGCCGCGGCCGATCTGACCGACCTCGAGCGAGTGCGTGAGTCTGGTACGCGGGGTGTCGCCTTCCCGCGGTCCGACGACCTGCGTCTTGTCGGCGAGACGACGCAGCGCGGCGCAATGCAGCACCCGCGCACGGTCCCGCGCGAAGTCGCTGCGGTGATCCGTGCGGGTACCGGGCAGACTCGCGACCTTCGGCGCTTCCGGCACGAATCGCTCGACGGCCTCGTCACCGTAGTCGGCCGTGAGCGGAATGGCAGACACGCTGGTCGAGCTAGTCAAGCACCCAGCCCCGGGCGACCGCGAAGTCGGTGATGCGCTGGCGGATCGCCACGATCTGTCCGGCGGTCAGGTCGTCGGAGGAGTCGAGCAGCAACTCCGTGATCTCTTCGGTGAAAGCCGACGCGTCGAGCGAACCCCGTGACCGCCGCGGACGCTCGCCACCGTGCGAACGTCCGTGGTCGTGTGTCTCGCGTCGATGCGGACGGCCGGCGGGAGCCTCGTCGGCAGGTGCGGCCTCGGTCACGGCCACGTTGACCGCCTTGGAACCCCGGTCGGTCTCCTCGACGTCGAACTCCACCTTGGCACCGGGTTTGAGCGCCGTCTCGTCGATGTCGATGTCGTTGATGTGCAAAAAGATGTCGGCGCCACCCGACTCCGGCGCGAGAAACCCAAATCCCCGATTTGCGTCGTAGTGCACGACCTTGCCGCTGACGGTCACCGCTTCACTCGCTCTCCTCGTCGCACCACAGTCCGAACCCCGTGCCCGGGCGTGCGACGACAACTCCATCCACAACTATGACAGATATCCGCAGGTCGCACTGGACGCGCCCTTCGTGACGACCCTCCGCAAGCTCCGGGTCTCCTCAGGGATCGATTCGTGACGACCCTCCGCAAGCTCCGGGTCTCAACAGGGATCGGGTGTCACGAAGGTCAGGAACCGAGCAGCTTGCCACCGAGGTACTCCACGACCTTGTCCAGAGCCACCCGCTGCTGACTCATGGTGTCGCGCTCCCGCACGGTCACCGCCTGGTCGTCGAGGGTGTCGAAGTCCACGGTCACACAGAACGGCGTACCGATCTCGTCCTGGCGGCGGTAACGCTTGCCGATACCCTGCGCGTCGTCGAACTCGACGTTCCAGTGCTTGCGCAGTTCCGCGGCGAGGTCCTTCGCCTTGGGGGACAGCTTCTCGTTGCGCGACAGCGGCAGCACCGCCACCTTCACCGGGGCCAGACGACGGTCGAGTTTCAGCACGGTCCGGGTGTCGATGCCGCCCTTGGCGTTCGGCACCTCCTCCTCGGTGTAGGCGTCACACAGGAACGCCATCAGCGAGCGGGTCAAACCGGCCGCCGGCTCGATGACGAACGGGGTGTAGCGCTCACCCGAGGCCTGATCGAAGAACGACAGGTCCTCACCGGAATGCTTGCTGTGGGTCGACAGGTCGAAGTCGGTGCGGTTGGCGACACCTTCGAGTTCACCCCACGGGTTACCGGAGAAACCGAATTTGTACTCGACATCGACGGTGCGCTTCGAGTAGTGCGACAGCTTGTCTTTCGGATGCTCGAACAACCGCAGGTTCTCCGGGTCGATGCCCAGATCCACGTACCAGTTGAACCGATGGTCGATCCAATACTGGTGCCAGTCCTCGTCCTCGCCGGGCTTGACGAAGAATTCCATCTCCATCTGCTCGAACTCCCGGGTCCGGAAGATGAAGTTGCCCGGCGTGATCTCGTTGCGGAAGCTCTTGCCGATCTGCGCGATGCCGAACGGGGGCTTCTTACGCGCCGTGGTCATCACGTTCTTGAAGTTCACGAAGATGCCCTGCGCGGTCTCCGGACGCAAATAGTGCAGGCCCTCTTCGTCGTCGACGGGGCCGAGGAACGTCTTGAGCAGGCCGCTGAACGCGCGCGGCTCGGTCCACTTGCCCGGCTGGCCGGTGTCGGGATCGTTGATGTCGGCCAGACCGTTGGCCGGTGGGTGGCCGTGCTTGATCTCGTAGGCCTCGAGCAGATGATCGGCGCGGTAGCGCTTGTGGGTGTGCAGCGATTCGACGAGCGGATCGGTGAAGACCTCGACGTGGCCCGAGGCCTCCCAGACCTGGCGGGGCAGGATGACCGACGAGTCGAGGCCGACCACGTCCTCGCGACCGGTCACCATTGTGCGCCACCACTGGCGTTTGATGTTGTCCTTGATCTCGACGCCGAGCGGTCCATAATCCCACGCGGAGCGGGTTCCGCCGTAGATCTCACCGCAGGGGTAGACCAGACCTCGACGCTTGGCGAGGTTGACGACGGCTTCAACGCGGTTGGACTGGGCGGCCACGGTTAACTGATCTCCAACGATTCGGTGTTCTCGGGATGACGCCACCGGCTCGGCATCATGTCACAGGAACACCATGTCGAAACGGCAACCCTTACAGGGTAGCCACACCGGTATCTGTTGTCGGAATCCACTCCACCGCCAAATGAAAACCACTTCCTTTAGGATGGGGGCGATGGGTTCACCAGAACGAGATTGCGCTCCCGGCGCCGACGCGCGTACTGCAGGTCCGGCGGCATACGAAGCTGCCAGCGACCTGCTTCGCGCGCTGGCCTCGCCCACTCGGGTCGCCATCGTGTTGCTACTGCGGGAGCGTCCGCAATGTGTGCACGAGGTGGTGGGCGCCTTGTCGTTGAGTCAGCCGTTGGTCAGTCAGCATCTCCGTGTGCTCAAGGATGCCGGCGTGGTGCGCGGCAATCGCAGCGGCCGGGAGATCGTCTACGAGCTGGTCGACGACCACCTCGCCCACATCGTCACCGACGCCCTGACCCACGCGATGGAGCCGTCGTCGCGGATCGAACCCGCATCCGGAGATGGCGAGGTGTCCCGATGACCGCACGAACCGACCGGCCCGTCACCGGCGTCCGATCGACTCGCCAGCGCGCCGCCATCGCGGATGCGCTGGCCGCGGGCGACGACTTCGTCTCCGCGCAGGAACTCCATGAGCAACTCAAGGCCCGGGGCGAGTCAATCGGACTGACCACCGTGTATCGCAACCTGCAGGCGCTGAGCCAGGCCGGTCAGATCGATGTGCTGTGGGACGGCTCCGGCGAGATGCGTTATCGCCACTGCTCGTCGGGACATCATCATCACCTGGTGTGCCGTCGTTGCGGCACCACGGTGGAGGTTCAGGCCGAACCGGTCGAACAATGGGCAGCCAAGGTCGCCGCCGAGCACGGGTTCACCGAGATCAACCACACCGTGGAGGTCTTCGGCTACTGCGCCGACTGTCAGCGGTCACACTAGCCCGAGAGCTGCTGTGCCGCATCAGCTCCCGCCGACAACACCATATGCAGCACGGTCAGCAACGGCATGTCGTCGAGCGATCCGGCCGGGAAAGTGTAGTACTGCAGAACATCGGTGGTCACCCCTTCGGGATCCGATCGACGCAGCGCACCGAAACTCAGCTGCGCATCACAATCCTCGACGTCGTCGCGCAGCGCGTCGGTGTTGGGGAGGTCCAATGCGACCAGCTGGGTGACGGTCAGCACTTCGAGGCCGGCGGCCAGCTCCAGCGCCCTGATCGAGGCACGAGTCGAACCCACCTGCACGACAACCGAATCGGCGTCGACGGTGACGACCTCACCGAACTCCGCAACCAGCGCCGCAACGCGGGACGGCCACGTCGATCGTGGCGCCGAGAGTTCGGTCATGTCGACATCACCCCGCCGAACCGCCGATCCCGCTTGGCATATTCGACGCAGGCCGCCCAGAGGTCACGACGATCGAAATCAGGAAAGAGCTTGTCCTGGTAGACCATCTCCGCATACGCAGACTGCCACAGCAGGAAATTGGAGGTCCGCTTCTCCCCTGATGGCCGCAGGAAAAGGTCGACATCGGGCATGTCCGGCTCGTCGAGGTACTTGGCAAAGGACGCCTCGGTGATGCGTTCAGGGTCGATCTCGCCGGCGGCCGCCCGTCGGGCGATCTCCTTGGCTGCGTCCGCGATCTCGGCCCGGCCGCCGTAGTTGACGCACATCGTCAGCGTCATCACGGTGTTGTTCCGCGTCATCTCCTCGGCGACCTCGAGCTCACGGATCACGCTGCGCCACAACCGTGGTCGCCGGCCCGCCCAGCGGACCCGGACACCCATCTCGTTCATCTCGTCGCGCCGCCGACGGATCACGTCACGGTTGAACCCCATCAGGAATCGCACCTCGTCAGGACTACGCGACCAGTTCTCGGTGGAGAACGCGTATGCCGACAACCAGGACACGCCGAGCTCGATGCACCCGCACACAGTGTCCATGAGCACGGCCTCACCGCGCTTGTGCCCCTCCGTGCGGGGCAGACCACGCTCCTGCGCCCAGCGACCGTTGCCGTCCATCACCAGGGCGACATGCTTCGGAATCAGCTCCGACGGCAATTCCGGTGGCGTCGCCCCACTGGGGTGTGCATCCGGTGGACGCACTCCGGCATCTGCCGATCGGGTGACGGCCGGTCGGACCTTCCCGGATCGCGAACCGGGTCGTAACGCCATCGCCCGTCTCCTCTCACGCGGTGTCCACCAGCCTATGGGGTGCTTCACGTTCGATCAGTGGCAGGGTTCGCAACTGTCGTTCCAGATGCCACTGCAGATGTGCCGCGGTCAGTCCGGTGGCCTGCCGCTGCAACGACGAACTGACGTCCACGGTGTGTTCCCACTGGCCACGGAAGAGCGCATCCATCAGATCCAGTACGCCCGGCGACGGAGTCGCGGAACCGGGAGGGCGGCAATGGATGCACACCGCTCCCCCGGCCGCCACGTGAAACGCACGGTGCGGTCCCGGCTGGGCACAGCGGGCACAGACGTCGAGGGTGGGCATCCAGCCCGCGCAATGCATGGCCCGCAGGAGGTAGGCGTCCAGGATGAGTTCGTTGGGTCGCCGACGTTCGGCCAGCGCGTCGAGCGCACCGACAGTCAGCCGGTGCAGTTGTGCGGCCGGTGCACGTTCCTCACCAGCGAGCCGTTCCGCGGTCTCCAGAACCGCACATGCGGTGGTGTAGCGGCTGTAATCGGCCACGAGCGCGTCGGCGTACGCGTGCAGCGTGTGCACCTGGGTGACCACATCGAGTGAGCGTCCTGGATACAGGTGCACATCGACGTGGGCGAAGGGTTCGAGCCGGGCACCGAACTTGGATCGGGTACGTCGCACACCTTTGGCCACCGCACGCACCAGGCCGTGTTCCTGGGTGAGCATCGTGATGATGCGGTCGGCTTCGCCCAGCTTGTGCTGGCGCAGCACCACGGCCTCATCCCGGTAGAACCTCACCCGATCATTCTTCCACCGTGCACCGACGATGACCGTCGCGACATGCGCTCAGTCCGGGTCGGCGCGCCTGCGCTCGGGCGCCACGCCGGCCACGTGCGCAGGTGACGGCGTGGTGATGGTGGCCGGTCCGCCCCCGTCGACGAACCGTGCCAGACGCGATGGCAACGTCATCCCGCCGGGGAACCGGTGCCAGCCCTTGCGGTCGTAGAGCTTGGTCCCGCCCAGACCCAACGCGACACCGACCAGCAGCCCGACCAGGCACTGGATCACCGAACGCCCCAGTCCGGCATCGAAGTCGGCATCGAAATAAAGGATCGCGCGGCAGCCCAGGTACACAAGGTGCATGGGTTCGATCGCGGCGATCCAGGCGAACAGTCGCGGACTGGCCTCCAATGGCACGGTGCCACCCGACGAGGGCAGTCCGAGGATCACGAAGAAGATCAGGTTGAGGATCAGACCCGGGTTTCCGAAGACCGCCATCATCGAACTCGCCGAGATGCCGACGGCGCTGATCACCAGCACCGAGAACATCCACAGCGAGAACGCGTTGGGCAGCGACGTACCCACCGCGGTGCAGACCGCGATGTAGAGCGCGGACTGGATCACCGCGACGAAGACCATGATGGTCCACTTGGTGGCAAGGGTGCCCCATCTCGAGATCGCCAACCGTTGTCGCAACTGGTAGAACGGCCCGTACTCGATCGGGGTCTGGCCGAGGATGCCGTCGACCACCACGCTGACCATCATCGCCCCGGTGAAACCGGCCAAGATCAGCAGCAACGTGTAATAGAACGCCGACAACCCGTTACCCGAGCCGTCGGGCAGCGGAGTCGGTTCGATGACCCGCACGTCGACGGGGTTGGCCAGCGCCAGTTGTGCGGCCCCGGAGAAGGGCACGTCAGCGGCCACCAACGTTTGCCGCACCGTCTCCACCAACCGCTCGCCGACCTGTTGATTGACCTGCGCCGACATCTCGTCGGCGAACGTGGTGGTGACGGCCGACGCGAAGGTGCCCGAACCACGGTTGATGAACACGTCGATGGCCATCGGTGCAGGTTTGGCCTGCAGAACCGCCGACCGCCCCAATGCGACGGCGCGGTTGGTGAAGTTGGGCCCGATCACCACGACGCCGTAGGTCTTGCCGGAATTGAGTTCGCCCAGCGCGGTGACGCGGTCGGTGCGCTCGACGGCGATTCCACTCGCGGCCGCGGCCGAGACCACGCCGTCGGCGACCTCGTTGCCGAAGTTCTGGGTGCTGGTGCTGCCGTCGGGGTTGTCGACCTCACCGCCACGATCTTCGTTGACCAGCGCGATCGGGAAATCGTGCAGATTTTTCTGCGGATCGGCGACCGCGCCCATGTAGAGCGCGGCCATCAGGGACATGATCACCACCACCAGAACCAGCGGTGCGAGCCAGAACCGTGGTGAGCGCAGGACTTCGGCGATGGTGCTGCCGGCCTCCGCTTCGTGCTGTTCGGGCAAAACGTCATCAACCGGCGCGCCTGCGGTGTCGTCGGCACTCTCGTGACGCCCCATCGGCTAGAAACCCATCCGACCGAGCTGCTTGGGGTCGCGCTGCCAGTCCTTGGCGACCTTCACATGCAAGTCGAGGTACACCTTGGTGCCCAGTAGTTTCTCGATCTGTGCCCGGGCGACGGTACCGACCTCTTTGAGACGCGACCCCCGATGGCCGATGATGATCCCCTTCTGACTGTCACGTTCGACGTAAAGGATGGCGTGCACATCGACCATCGTCGGTCCGTCGGACTCTGCGGTGGCGTCGTCGGTGTCGCGCGGGATGATCTCCTCGATGACGACCGCCAGCGAATGGGGCAGCTCGTCACGCACCCCTTCGAGCGCCGCCTCGCGGATGAACTCCGCCATCAGCACTTCCTCGGGCTCGTCGGTGAGCTCGCCATCGGGGTAGAACGCCGGCCCGGGCTCCATCAGGCTCACCAGCACATCGGTCAGCACGTCGAGCTGTTTGCCGGATCTGGCCGACACCGGCACCACCTCGGAGTCGGGCCCGAGTAATTCGGACAACGCGATGAGCTGGGCGGCGATCTTGTCTGGGGTGACGCGGTCGATCTTGGTGACCACACCGAGCACGGTGGTGCGGGGCGCCATCTGCCGCACCTGGGACAGAATCCACCGATCACCAGGGCCGATGGCCTCGTCGGCGGGCACACACACGCCGATCACATCGACTTCGGAGTAGGTGTCGCGGACGAGGTCGTTGAGTCGCTGGCCCAGCAGTGTCCGCGGACGGTGCAGTCCGGGTGTGTCCACCAGGATGAGCTGCGCGTCGTCGCGGTTCACGATGCCGCGGATGGTGTGCCGGGTGGTCTGCGGCCGGTTGGAGGTGATCGCGATCTTCTCACCGACCAAGGCGTTCGTCAGGGTGGACTTGCCGGTGTTCGGCCGGCCGACGAAACAGACGAACCCCGACCGGAATTCGGCCATCAGACCGAACCCACCCGGTCGATCGGCGCACCCTTCAGGTCGGTCAGCACCGCGTAGGCGTCGGCGCTGATCTCGACCAGGGTGGCCATCCCCGGATCGTCGGCCGCGCCGTTGATGAGTACGGCCGCCTCAAAGGCACGCGCTCCCGAGGACAGCGCGGTCGCGATCGCCACCTGCAGTCCGGACAGTTCCAGGGAGTTAGTGCTGACCGGCGCACCGGCGTAGGTGCGCCCATCGCCGTCACGGACGGCTGCCGCCGTACTCGTCTCGGCGCGGGCAAGTGCTCCCCGGGCGAGCACGACGAGTTTGTGGTCCTCGTCGGAGAGGTCGGTGTTCTCACCCGGGGCTGTGCTCACGTTCTGTCCTCGCTGCCGTTGGTGTGCTTGGTGCGTTCGCCGCGCGATCGCTGCGACGACCCTCGGCTGGACATGGAGTATTCCCCACCTCGATCCCGATCGGCCACCTCATCATCGGGAATGTCGCTGTCATGGTGCTCACCGCGGCCAGATCGGGTGTCGTCGGTCTCGGGCTCATCCATGCGGGTGACCAGCACGGTGATGATGCGCTGACGCCCTCGACGGTTCGGGCCACCTTCGGCGACCAAAAGCAGTCCGTGCGACTCCACCCGCGCCCCGGGCAGTGGGACACGACCGAGTTCGAGGCCGAGGAGACCGCCGACGGTTTCCACCTCGTCGTCGTCGATGTCGATGTCGAACAGCTCGCCTAGATCTTCCACCGGCAGCCGGGCCGACACCCGCACCGCATCGTCGTCGAGTTCCTCGACCGGTGCGACCTCGTCCGTGTCGTACTCGTCGGTGATCTCGCCGACGATCTCCTCCAGGACATCCTCGATGGTGACCAGACCCGCGATGCCGCCGTACTCGTCGACCAACAAAGCCATGTGATTGCGGGTGCGCTGCATGTCGGCGAGAACCTTGTCCAGCGGTTTGGAGTCGGGAATGAACTCGGCATCGCGCATCACCTCGTGTACCCGCGCCGTCGTCGAGGATTCGCCTGACACCAAGTCCTTCAGATACACCACCCCGACGATGTCGTCGGGGTTCTCGCCGATCACCGGGATACGGGAGTGACCGGACCGCACAGCCAGACTCATCGCCTGTGCCGCCGTCTTGTCCTGCTCGATCCAGATCATCTCCGGACGCGGCACCATCACCTCGCGGGCGTTGGTGTCGCCGAGGTCGAACACCGACTGGATCATCCGGCGTTCATCGGCCGCCACCACGCCACTGGCCTCGGCGAGGTCGACGACTTCCCGCAGTTCCACTTCGGTGGCGAATGGTCCGTTGCGGAAGCCCTTGCCCGGGGTGATCGCATTACCGATCAGGATCAGCAGCCGGGTCAGCGGTTTGAGTAGTAACCCGATGGCCTGCAGCACGATCGCCGAACCCAGCGAGATGGTGTACGCATGCTGGCGGCCGAGGGTGCGTGGACCGACACCGACGGCCACGTACAGCACCACCGCCATGCCGAGAATCGCGGCGAACAGTCCCCATCCCACGCCGAGCCAGTCGGTCAAGGCAAGTGCGATGAACGCGACCGAGGCCGTTTCGCAGGTGACGCGCAGCAGCACCGCCAGACCGACGTAGGTGCCCCTGCTCTGGAGCACGGTCGCCAATCGGACGGCACCGGCGCGCTGTTCTTTCATCATGTCTTCGACACGGGCTATCGAGACCGTCGACAGGGCGGCATCCATGGCGGCGAAGATCCCGCCGAACAAGAGCAGCACGATCGCGGCCACGACGAAGATGACGTCGTCAGGCACCGTCACTCGTCCTCGGTGGAGGCGTTGTCGCCCGCAGTGAGATCGGTGAAGCCGATGTTGGTCAGCAGCCGCGTGTCGCGGTCGGACTGTCGACGTTGCTGCGCCTGACGATGCCGGTCGGCATAGAAGTCCTCGAGGATTCGGTTCTGCAGACCGAACATCTCCTTTTCCTCTTCGGGCTCGGCGTGGTCGTAGCCCAGGAGATGGAGCACCCCGTGGATGGTCAGCATCGACAGCTCGTGCTCGAACGACCGTCGCGCCGATTTCGCCTGTTCGGCCGCGAATTCCGGGCACAGTACGATGTCACCGAGAATGGCCGGTCCCGGTTCGGCTGCGTCGGGCCGGCCGCCCGGCGCGAGTTCGTCCATCGGGAAGCTCATCACGTCGGTCGGTCCGGGCAGGTCCATCCACTGCATGTGCATGTCGGCCATCGCGTCCTGATCGACACACAGGATGGACAATTCCGCCGCCGGATGCACATCCATCGCCGCCACCGCGAAACGAGCGGCCGAGATGATCAGATCGGCCGGGACCTCGACGCCGGACTCGTTGGCCAGCTCGATGCTCATGACCGACGCCCGTGGTTGGCGGCGCGACGCGACGCGCGGTTGCCGGGCAATCTATCGGCATCACGCAGGCCACCGGACCGCTGATTCTCCTCGGCCCGGCCGTAGGCGTCGACGATGTCGGCAACCAGGCGGTGCCGGACCACGTCTTGGCTGGTGAGGGTGGAGAAGTGGATGTCGTCGATGCCGTCGAGGATGCGGGTGGCGGCCATCAGGCCGCTCTGCGCCCCGCCCGGGAGGTCGACCTGGGTGGTGTCGCCGGTGACGACGACCTTGGAGCCGAAGCCGAGACGGGTGAGGAACATCTTCATCTGCTCGCCGGTGGTGTTCTGCGCCTCGTCGAGGATGATGAAGGCGTCGTTGAGGGTGTTGTGCGTGAGCAGAAAGTCCTCCGTCACATACAGCGAGTCCTCGGCGGCGACCTTGATGCAGACCGCCTCCTCGGTGCCCACCTCGTCGATGCTCTCGATGTAGCGCTTCGGCTCCTTGCATGCGCCCGCCGCGTACTTCTCCACCTTGCGGCCGAGCCGGAACGGCGCCAGGCCGGCCGGCAGCCGGATGTCGAGCACGTGCGCATCATGGCGGTAGGGAACCTCACGTCCGCGTGCCTTGCCCGGAGCACGACCAGCTGCTTTCCGGGTGCGTGAGTACACCACGCCCCCGAGAGAGCGCACGAGGAAGATGACGTCGTCTCGCAGGCGGTCGGACACCGTCGTGTACTGGACGCGGCAGGTGCGTCCCGACTGGCCGACGGGTCCGCCGTCGGTGTCGAGCAGTCCTTGCAATACGGCCAGTCGGACGTCGGCGGAGTTCTGCAGGTACTGGGCGGGCACGAACTTCGTGGACGACTTGCTCCCCCACAGCCCCAGTGCACGCATCGCATGCGTGACCGGGTTCTCGATCGTGATCACCTCGCCCGGCGTGCCGATGCGGTTGAGCACATAGTCGACGTCCGATTTCTGTCGGGCCCGGATGCCGGGAACTGCGGCGACGAGCGCGTCGATGAGTTCGGGGTCTGCGGTGGTGAACGACGGTGTCGTCATGCCCGCCATACATCCGTCACCGAGCATCAGTCCGAGGGCGTACGGGTCGAGAGGTACCGGCTGGGCGTCGATGGAGACCGGCGCAGCCAGCATCGGCAGCTCGTAGCGGTGGTAGTGCGCCGCGCGGAGATTGCCGATCATCTCCTTGGCGGCGAGCACCCGGGGCCCCTTGCCGCGACGTCGGTCGCTGCGGGTGTACACCGACCACAGGTGATCGGTGGAGCACAGAGTCGAGGCACCGTCCTGTGCGGTCACCCGCACGATGTCCTTGAAGCCCTGCGGGTAGATGCCTTGCACCTCGGTGGGCTTGCCGTTCGAGCCGATGACTTGATCGCCGACCTCCAGGTCGCCGATCGGGCGGAACCCCCCCGGTGTCAGCACTCGGGTCGACAAGGGTTGCGCCCGGCCACGCATATACGCCAGCGGCGCCACCTCGATCACCCCGGCCGCCATCAGCTTCGGGATCGCCTCGGGGTCCATCATGTCGTGCAGCGCGTCGTACAGAGGCCGGAGGTAGGGGTCGATCTTCTCGCTGAGCGTGCCCGGCAGGAAGCCGAGACGTTCACCGGCCTCGACAGCCGGGCGGGTCAGGATGATGCGGTTGACCGACTTGGACTGCAGCGCCTGCACGGCCTTGGCCATCGCCAGATAGGTCTTGCCGGTACCGGCGGGCCCGAGGCCGAACACGATGGTGTGGTTGTCGATCGCGTCGACGTAGCGCTTCTGATTGAGCGTCTTGGGCCGGATGGTCTTGCCGCGGCGGGAGATGATGTCCAGCGACAACACGTCGGCGGGCGATTCACTCGAACCTTCCGACAGCATCGACACACTGTGCCGAACCAGGTCGGGGCTCAGCGGGGTGCCGCGACCGACGAGATCGACCAGCTCGGCGATCACACGTTCGGACGCCGCCACATCGGCGGGTGCACCGGTCAGGGTGACCTGGTTGCCCCGTACATGGATATCCGCCGGCAGCAGTTGTTCGAGAGTACGGAGATTGACGTCACTTGCTCCGAGCAGGCCGAACACCACCTCGGAAGAGATTTCCACGTTGGAGGTGACAGATCGGCCCGCGGGTGGTCTGTTCGACGACGTGCTCGCGTCCGGGGTGTCGTCACTCACGTATGAAATCCCTCCTCAGGGTCCATGTTCGGTGCAGCTGTTGCGCCGCGATGGTGCCAGTCTAACGCGATTGAACGGGGCATCAGCAGGCATTATTCCGCTCGTACACAGGCCCGGCGCCGGTTCACACACCCAGCAACCGGATCGTCTGCCGAGTGGAGACGCTGTGCGGATCCACGAACGCGTCGTGGCCCTCACCCGGCACCACCACGAGTTCGGCCGATTGGCCGGCCGCGGTGACCGTCTGCACGTAACGCCGGCTCGACTCCACCGGAATCGCGCTGTCGAGTTCACCGTGCAGTGCCACCACATGCGCCTCGAAGGGCTCCTGACACAGCGGGGATGCCTCCCGATAGCGATGTGGGATCTCGTCGACCGGTCGACCCATCAGCCCACGGATTGACGGCCGGTTCGCGCCTGCTTCGAGGTCCAGTGCCGCCGATTGAGCGATGACCTGGGTGATCGTGGTGCCCGCGGTGCGCGCCCCCAGCTGCGCCACCGCCCAGACGGCGAGTTGTCCGCCCGCCGAATGGCCGACCACCGCGACCGCATCCCAGTCCACTCGCGAGCCGATCTCGGGCGGTACGACATCGCGGACAGGACCGTCGAGAGCCCGCAGCGCGGCCAGCACATCTCGGCCGGTGCCCGGCCAGCCGCCGCCTTCCTCGCCGACACGGCGGTACTCGATGTTCCAGACCAGGCAACCACGTTCGGCGATCAGACGAGCGATCGCGGTCTCGATGGTCAGAGCGAACTCGGTGCTCCAGTAGCCGCCATGGATGAGCACCACCGGCCGCACCGTGTCCTCGGGTCCGACGCCGTCTGCGGGGAGATATACATGCCCGAATTGCGATGGCGCCGTACCGTATTCCACTTTGGTCCGATGAACGGCGCATCGTCTCACCGGGTCACCCACCGATCGGTCAGGACTCCGATCGCGCCGAGCGCGACGGCCGCGGCGCTCGACGTGCGCAGGATCTCCGGCCCCAGGATCACCGGCGTTGCGCCGAGCGCGGTGAGATCGGCGATCTCGGTGTCGTCGACGCCCCCTTCGGGTCCGACGACCAACACGATCTCGGAGGCCTCGGCGATCGGAAGGTCGCGGAGCCCGACGCCGCCATCCTCGTGGAGGATCGCCGCCACACCGCCGCCGGCGATGGCGTCAGCGCAGCGACTGCGGACATCTGTCGTGGACGCCAGCGGTGCGATCGACGGAATCCACGGTCGCCGACTCTGTTTCGCGGCAGCCACCGCAGCCGCCCGCCACTTGTCCCGCCCCTTGTCGGCCTTGCCGGTCCACCGGGCCACGCACCGCGCCGCCTGCCACGGCACGATCTCGTCGGCCCCGGCCTCGGTGGCGAGATCGACCGCCAGTTCCGACCGCTCCGACTTCGGCAGTGCCTGCACCACCGTCACGCGGGGCCGCGGAGGGTCGACGTAGGCGTACGAATGCGCCCGGGCCACCAGTGAGTCCTTGCCGGTGATCGCCACGATCTCGCAGCGGGCGGTGGACCCTCGTCCGTCGCCGGCGATCAACTCCGCACCGACGGCCAGTCGGGTGACCGTGACCGCATGGCGGCCTTCGGAACCAGACACCACGACGTCGGTACCGGCACGCGGTACGTCCTCGACCCAGAACAGTGGTGGACTCACGCGTAGCTCTTGTCAGTTCGTCGTCGGGTTCAGCGTCCGGCGAAAGCGTTACGCAGTCGCGAGAAGAGCCCACCGGCTGCGGCGCCCGTCGCGGAGCTGACGACCTCCGGCTGCTCATGCGATGCCTCGCGGAATTGGTTCAGCGCCTCGGTCTGGGCGGTGTCGAGTTTGGTGGGAACCACCACCTCGAGGTGCGCGTGTAGAGTGCCGCGGACCCCGGTGTTGAGGTGCGGCATGCCCTGGCCCTTCACCTTCACCACATGTCCGGGCTGGGTCCCCGGCGCGATGGTGACGCGCGCGGTGCCGTCGAGGATCGTGTCGACGTCGATCTCGTTGCCGAGCGCGGCGTCGGCGATCGGCACGCGGACGGTGCAGTGCAGGTCGTCCTTGTCGCGGACGAAGACCTCGTGCTGACGCTCGGTGACCTCGACGTAGAGATCACCGGCAGGCCCACCGCCCGGGCCGACCTCACCTTGTCCGGACAGTCGCACGCGCATGCCGTTCTCGATGCCGGCGGGGATCTTCACCGTCATCGTGCGGCGGGAGCGGACACGGCCGTCGCCCCCGCACTTTCGACACGGGTCGGGGATGACCTCGCCCACGCCGTGGCACGTCGGGCACTCGCGCACGGTCATCACCTGGCCCAGGAAGGATCGCTGCACGGCCTGGATCTCGCCCTGACCCTTACAGGTGTCGCAGCTGGTCGGTTTCGAATCGCCGTGGGTACCCGATCCCTTACACAGGTCACACAGGATCGCGGTGTCGACGGTGATCTCCTTGTTGACTCCGGCCGCGCATTCGTCGAGGTCGAGTTCCACGGCGACCAACGCGGGTTCGCCCGGCTGCACCCGGCTGCGCGGTCCACGACCTGAGCCGAATCCCCCACCGAAGCCTCCGCCGCCGCCGGAACCGAAGAATGCCTCGAAGACATCTCCCAGACCGCCGCTTCCGAAGCCGCCGCCCGAGAAGCCGCCTTGGCCCGGACCCGCCATCGGGTCCCCGCCGGCGTCGACGATGCGGCGCTTCTCGGGGTCGGTCAGCACCTCGTAAGCGGTGCTGACCTCTTTGAATCGGTCCTCTTCGCCCGGGTTGACGTCGGGGTGCAGCTCACGCGCCTTCTTGCGGTAAGCGCGCTTGATCTCCTGGTCGGAGGCACCCTTGGCCACACCCAGGATTCCGTAATAATCACGTGCCACGGTCGTCTCGGTCCTGTCGTCTCACTGGTCACACTGGGCTCGGGTGGTCCGGCATCGCTCCCGGGCCGCTGCGGGCGGCCGCACGGGTCAGCGATCGGCCAACACCTCGCCGACATATTTGGCAACGGCTGCGACAGACGCGATTGTTCCCGGATAGTCCATACGGGTGGGACCGACCACGCCGACGCCGCCGAACACCGTGCCCGAAGCACCGTACCCTGTCGACACGACCGAGGTGCCACGCAGGTTCTCGGTCTGCGTCTCCTCCCCGATCTGGACGGTGACCCGTCCCATACGCTGGCTCGTGGCGAGCAACTTCAAGACCACCACCTGCTCTTCGAGGGCGTCGAGCACCGTGTCCATCCCGCCGAACACCGGCGCGAAGTCGGCGGCCGAACGGGCCAGATTGGACGTGCCGCCGAGAACGAGACGGTCGTCACCACGCTCCACGAGCGTCTCGACGAGAATCGTGGCCACCGCGATCACCGCATCGCGGATGTCGTCCGGGGCATCGTTGGCCAGTTCGGCGACCGCCACCGACGCCTCTTCCAGACGTTTGCCGTGCAAGGCCGCGGAGAACATGTCGCGCAAGCGGATGTAGTCGTCCTCGTCGAGGTCGTCACCGAGCGCCACCATGCGCTGTTCGACCCGACCGGTATCGGTGATCACCACCAGCAACAGCCGCGACGGCGACAGCGACACCACCTCGAGGTGCCGCACGGTGGCCGTCGACAGTACGGGGTACTGGATGACGGCGACCTGCCGAGTGAGCTGAGCGAGCAATTTGACCGAGCGTCGCAGCACGTCGTCGAGGTCCACCCCGGAATCGAGGACCGACAGGATCGCGCGTCGCTCTGCCGCCGACAACGGCTTGACCTCGCTGATCCGGTCGACGAACATCCGGTAACCCTTATCGGTGGGTACCCGGCCGGAACTGGTGTGCGGCTGGGCGATGTAGCCCTCGGCCTCCAGCACCGCCATGTCGTTGCGGACCGTCGCGCTCGACACCCCGAGCTGGTGGCGCTCCACGAGCGCCTTCGAACCGATGGGCTCCTGTGTGGAGACGAAATCGGTCACGATCGCACGCAAGATCTCAAATCTGCGATCGTCCGTGGTCGACATCCGACTACACCTCCCGATCGTGCACTCTGCCATACAGTAGGTGACGTCCATCTTACGAACCGTTGCGTGCATTCCGCCGGACGCATCATCCACGCGCCCGTCGCCACGCACGCCGGACCAGGAAGTGTTCGATGATCTTCAAGGGGGTAAGGGACGGGAGGCCCTATCCCGACCATGGGATGTCGGCGAGTGCGTGGGCCAAGATCCCGCCCCGTCAGTTCCGGCTCGACGAACTCACCACGGTCACCACGGTCCTCGCGCTCGACCGTCTGCTGAGCGAGGATTCGACCTTCTACGGCGATCTCTTCTCGCATGTCGTGCGGTGGCGCGGCGATCTGTATCTGGAGGACGGGCTGCACCGCGCAGTGCGCTCGGCACTCCGTAACCGGCACATCATCCATGCCCGCATGCTCGATCTCGACGCCATCGACCTCGACGCCGACGCGGACTCGGTGGCCGACCGACTCGACACCGAACGCCTACCGTCGCCGGGCCGGGCTCCGGTGCCCGGCGGCGCCCATCGCAAGGCCACCCGCAGCACCGGCTGGACCCTCCCGTCGACTACCCCTCCCCAGTGGTGAGCCACCGTCACCCGGCGTACAGGATCTCCCGCACCACCCGATCGGCGAGCAGCCGTCCGGCGTCGGTGAGCACCAACCGTGCGCCCACCGAACCGACGAAGGCGAGCAGCCCGTCGTCGACGAAGCCCGATGCCCGCCGGAACTCCTCGGCGGTGAGGTGCTCGACGGGCAGCCCGTTGCGGCATCGCGCGGTCAACATCACCGACTCGACGTGGCGGTCTTCGTCGGTGAGTACTTCGTGACCGCCCACCGGCAGCCGCGCATCGGTCAGCGCGTCGGCGTATCGGGCCGGATGCTTCTGGTTCCACCACCGCACACCATTGACATGGGAGTGCGCACCCGGTCCGATACCCCACCAATCACTGCTGTACCAGTACGCGAGATTGTGGCGGCAGCGACTGTCCTCACCGCGTGACCAGTTGGACACCTCATACCAATCGAATCCGTCGGCCTGCAGGCGGCTGTCGAGGATCTGATAGCGATCGGCGAGCACGTCGTCGTCAGGTGCGGGCAGTTCGCCACGACGAATCCGACGCGCCAACGCGGTGCCGTCCTCCACGATCAGGGCGTAGGCGGACACGTGGTCGACGTCGGTGGACAGTACGGCGTCGACACTGGCGTGCAGATCCGCATCGGTCTCCCCCGGCGTTCCGTAGATGAGGTCTAGATTGACATGTCGGAAACCGGCGGCGGTGGCCTCGCGGGCGGCGGCCACCGCCCGCCCCGGCGTGTGAGTGCGGTCCAGTGTCGCGAGCACATGCGGTGCCGCGGACTGCATCCCGAGCGAGACCCGGGTGAATCCGGCTGCCAACAAACCGTCGAAGAACTCCGGCGAGGTCGATTCGGGGTTCGACTCGGTGGTGACCTCGGCGTCGTCGGTGAGCTCGAACCGGGCACGCACCGCGTCCAGGAGGCGCCGCAGACCGTCGGCCCCCAGCAGCGACGGCGTGCCACCGCCGACGAAGATCGTCGAGACCCCTCGGGCCGGATTCAGCAGCCGTGCGGCGCTGTCCAGCTCCCGCTCCACCGCCTGCTGCCATGATTCAGGCGACGAGGAGCTGCCCAACTCCCCTGCCGTGTAGGTGTTGAAATCGCAGTACCCGCAGCGCGTCGCACAGAACGGCACATGCAGATACAGGCCGAGTGGTGTCGCCGGGTCGACCGCACCACACGCTACTTCGACGGCGCTGTCGACTGCGGGCTCGGTTTCGAGCTTCATGGGTCCATCATGCGCGCTCGGTGCGGTGTGATGAGCGCCACCTCGTCGGTTTCGGTGTCACTTCGCGGACGCGGAATAGACGTCGCACCGAACGCCTTGACCCCAAAGGAATGGACCTCGAGGTGCACCGGTAACGGACATTTGCCTCATCGTGAGGAAAAATAACCCCAAGTAGACGCGGCAAGGGTGATCGTGGCACTATGAACGACGTGACTTCCCCAGGGGTGTGGCTCGCAGCCCGACGCCACATCGATCTCAAGCGCGTCTGCAGCGCATTCTGTCGTCCTTAGACGACGTGTTGCCCTGTCGTCGGCAGACGACAGTTCGGCCCTGAGAAGTCCCCCGCTCGACGCGGGATGCCGACACGTTTCCAGCCCACCTTTTTCGTGATCGCTGACGTGTGCCTGCGTCAGCTCAGGAGACTTCATGACGTCCACCACCGACGATCTGTCCGTGACCACGCCCTACGCAGCCGCCAAGGCCGCGCCGGCCGCGGACCGCCCCGCTCGTAAGAAGCGCCCGGCCAAGCGCCGCGCCGAGGGCCAGTGGAAACTCGGTTACCGTGAGCCGCTGAACCCCAACGAGCAGGTCAAGAAGGACGACAACCCGCTCAACGTCCGGGCCCGCATCGAGAACATCTACGCCAAGCAGGGCTTCGAGTCGATCGACAAGCAGGATCTGCGCGGCCGGATGCGCTGGTGGGGCCTCTACACCCAGCGCGCCGAGGGCTACGACGGCACCTGGACCGGCGACGAGAACATCGACATCCTCGAGGACAGCCACTTCATGATGCGGGTGCGCTGTGACGCGGGCGCCCTCAACGTCGACCAGCTGCGCACCCTTGGCGGACTGTCCACCGAGTTCGCCCGCGACACAGCCGACCTGTCCGACCGCGAGAACGTCCAGTACCACTGGATTCGCATCGAGGACGTCCCCACCATCTGGGAGCGGCTCGAAAGCGTCGGGCTCTATACCACCGAGGCGTGCGGCGACTGCCCGCGCATCATCCTGGGTTCCCCGCTCGCCGGTGAGGCCGTCGACGAGGTGCTCGACCCCACCCCGGCGATCGACGAGATCGTCCGCCGCTACATCGGTGACCCGCAGTACTCGAACCTGCCGCGCAAGTTCAAGACTGCCATCTCCGGTCTGCAGGACGTCTCGCATGAGACCAACGACGTCGCCTTCATCGGCGTGAACCATCCCGAACACGGCCCGGGCCTGGACCTCTGGGTCGGCGGCGGGCTGTCCACCAACCCGATGCTGGCGCAGCGGGTGGGCGCCTGGATTCCGCTCGACGAGGTGCCCGACGTGTGGGAGGGCGTGGTCGCCATCTTCCGCGACTACGGCTACCGCCGACTGCGCACCAAGGCACGCCTGAAGTTCCTCATCAAGGACTGGGGCATCGAGAAGTTCCGCCAGGTCCTCGAGGACGAATACCTCGGCCGCAAGCTGATCGACGGTCCGGCACCCGAGCCGCTGACCGCTCCGCGCGACCACGTCGGCGTGCAGAAGCTCAAGAACGGCCTCAACTCGGTCGGTTTCGCCGCGATGGCCGGCCGTGTCTCCGGCACCATCCTGACCAAGGTGGCCGAGGCAGCCGAACGAGTCGGGTCCGACCGCATCCGCTTCACCCCGTACCAGAAGCTCGTGGTGCTCGACGTCGCCGACGACAAGGTCGACGAGCTCATCGCCGACCTGGCGAAGCTCGGCCTCAGTGCCCGGGCATCCAACTGGCGACGGAACCTGATGGCGTGCAGCGGCATCGAGTTCTGCAAGCTCTCCTTCACCGAAACCCGCAAGCGTTCGCAGCGGCTGGTCCCGGAGCTCGAGGAGCGCCTCGCCGACATCAACGCCGACCTCGACACCCCGATCACCGTGAACATCAACGGCTGCCCCAACTCGTGCGCCCGTTCGCAGGTCGCCGACATCGGCTTCAAGGGTCAGCTGGTCGAGGACGGCAACGGCGGACAGACCGAGGGATTCCAGGTGCACCTGGGCGGAAGCCTGGGCCAGGACGCCGGATTCGGCCGCAAGCTGCGGCAACACAAGGTGCTCTCCACCGAACTCGGCGACTACATCGACCGGGTGGTCCGCCAGTACGTGGAGCAGCGACACGACGGAGAACGGTTCGCGCAGTGGGCCGTTCGAGCTGACGAGGAGGCACTGCGATGAGCACGTCCACCGACACGACAGCGACCGGCCGACGGTTCAGCGAAGACGAGCTACGCGCGATCGCCGAGAAGGGCGCGGCCGACCTCGGCCCCGACGCCACTCCCGCCGACCTGCTGCGCTGGACCGCCGAAACCTTCGGCGACAATTTCGTGGTCGCTTCCAACATGCAGGACGCAGCGCTGGTCGACCTGGCCACCAAGAACATCGACGACGAGGCGCTGCACGGCAGCAAGCTCAAGGTGCTGTTCCTGGACACCGGCTATCACTTCGCCGAGACCATCGGCACCCGGGACGCGGTCGAGCAGGTGTATGGCGTCGAGATGGTCAACCTGACCCCCGAACACACCGTCGCCGAGCAGGACGAACTGTTGGGCCGCAACCTGTTCGCCCGCGACCCCGGCGAATGCTGCCGGCTGCGCAAGGTGGTTCCGCTCAAGAACGGGCTCGCCGGCTACGACGCCTGGATCACCGGCATCCGGCGCGTGGAGGCACCCACGCGCGCCAACGCTCCGCTGATCTCCTTCGACGAGGGCTTCGGGCTGGTCAAGATCAACCCGATCGCCGCCTGGTCTGACGAGACCATGCAGGACTACATCGACTCCAACGGAGTGCTGGTCAACCCGCTCGTCGACGACGGCTACCCGTCGATCGGCTGCGCACCCTGCACCGCCAAACCCGAACCCGGATCCGATCCGCGCAGTGGCCGTTGGGCCGGTCGCGCCAAGACAGAATGTGGGCTGCACGCATGACCATCGCCGACACCTCGTCCACCACCACCCCCGACACCGCACGGGCCGTGGTCGACTCCGCCGACGACTTCACCACCCTCGACGCCCTCGAATCCGAGGCGATCCACATCTTCCGTGAGGTCGCCGGCGAGTTCGAACGCCCGGTGATCCTGTTCTCCGGCGGCAAGGACTCCACCGTGCTGCTGCACCTGGCGATCAAGGCCTTCTGGCCTGCGCCACTGCCGTTCTCGCTGCTGCACGTGGACACCGGACACAACCTGCCGGAGATCATCACGTTCCGCGACGAGATCGTCGAGCGGTACAACCTGCGCCTGCACGTCGCGTCGGTGGAGGAGTACATCGACGACGGTCGCCTCACCGAACGACCGGACGGCATTCGCAACCCACTGCAGACCATCCCGCTCCTCGACGCCATCACCGAGAACCGCTTCGACGCGGTGTTCGGCGGCGGCCGACGCGACGAGGAGCGCTCGCGCGCCAAGGAGCGGATCTTCTCGCTGCGTAATGCCTTCGGGCAGTGGGACCCCAAGCGTCAGCGCCCGGAACTCTGGAACCTCTACAACGGCCGCCATGCACCCGGCGAGCACGTGCGCGTGTTCCCGCTGAGCAACTGGACCGAGCTGGACATCTGGCGCTACATCGCCCGCGAACAGGTCCTGCTGGCACCGCTGTACTACGCGCACGAGCGTGAGGTCTACTCGCGCGACGGCATGTGGATGACCACCGGCCCGTGGGGCGGACCCCGCGAGGGTGAGGTCGTCGAGAAGCGCGTGGTGCGTTACCGCACCGTCGGCGACGGCTCGACCACCGGCGCGGTGCTCTCCGACGCCGCCGACAACGAGGCCGTGCTCGCCGAGGTCGCCGCCTCCCGACTCACCGAACGCGGCGCAACCCGCGGCGACGACCGCGTCTCCGAGGCCGCCATGGAAGACCGCAAGCGCGAAGGATATTTCTGAGATGAAGCACGCCCCCGACCTCCTGCGTATTGCGACGGCCGGCAGCGTCGACGACGGCAAGTCCACCCTCGTCGGCCGCCTGCTCTACGACACGAAATCGGTTCTCGCCGACCAGATCGACGCCGTCACCAAGGCTTCGGTCGACCGCGGCCTGGAGGGTCCCGACCTCTCGTTGCTCGTCGACGGGCTGCGCGCAGAGCGTGAGCAAGGCATCACGATCGACGTCGCCTACCGCTACTTCGCCACGCCAGCACGCTCTTTCGTGCTCGCCGACACCCCCGGCCACGTGCAGTACACCCGCAACACGGTGTCCGGTGCATCCACCGCCCAGCTGGTGATCCTGCTGGTCGACGCCCGCAACGGTGTCGTCGCGCAGACTAGGCGCCATGCCGCCGTGATGGCGTTGCTCGGTGTGCCGCAGTTGGTTCTGGCGGTCAACAAGATCGACCTCGTCGACGACCCGGCCACCGCCTTCGCGCAGATCTCGGCCGAGTTCGCCGAACTGACCCGTTCGCTGGGCTGGTCGGCCGAGCAGGTCACCGCGATCCCGGTCTCGGCACTGCACGGCGACAACATCGCCACCCGGTCCGAGTCCACCCCGTACTACGACGGTCCGGCACTCATCGAGCATCTCGAGACGGTGCCGAATGTCACCGACCCTCGGCCGGTGGGCCTGCGCTTCCCGGTGCAGTACGTGATCCGCCCGCGCACACCTGAGTTCCCCGACTACCGCGGGTACGCCGGACAGATCGCCGCCGGCCGGGTCTCCGTGGGCGACGAGGTCGTGATCCTGCCTGCGGGCACCCGCAGCACCATCCGGCAGATCGATACCGCCGACGGGCAGCTCGCCACCGCGCACACCGGCCGCAGTGTCACGCTGCTGCTCGACGACGACGTAGACATCTCGCGCGGCGACCTCATCGCCGCTGTCGCCGACGCCCCGGAACCGTTGCAGCAGTTCAGCGCGACGGTCTGCTGGTTGGCCGAGAAGCCGCTGCGCCCCGGTGCCCGTCTGCTGCTCAAGCACGGCACCCGCACCACACAGGCGATCATCGGCGGCCTCGAGGTGCTCTTCGACGAGCAACACCTGTCGCTGATCGACGCTCCGGACACCGTGGAGCTCAACCAGATCGGCCGCATCTCCATCCAGACCGCCGATCCCATCGCCGCCGACGACTATCAGGTCAACCGCGAATCGGGCAGCTTCCTGCTGATCGATCCGCAGGGTGGTAACACCCTCGGGGCCGGCCTCGTCGGTGACGCGCTGGCGCATCTGCACCTGTCGCAGACGCCGGAGCTCGTCTGAATCCCGTTCGGTTGGACAAGCTGATGAACCCGACACTGCTGTTGGTGGCACACGGCAGCCGTGACCCCCGGTTCGCGGCCACCGCCTCGCGCATCCGCGACGCGGTCGGCCGCGTCATGCCGGGAGTCGACACCGAACTCGCCTATCTGGACCTCGACGCTCCGCTGGTCGGTACGGCGCTCGAGGAGGTCACCGGCGACTGCGTGGTGGTTCCGCTGCTGTTCGCGGCGGGCTATCACAGCAAGATCGACCTGCCGACGATCATCGCCGACCACACCGGTCGCGGGCGTGCGGTCACCCAGACCGACGTCATCGGCTCGTCACCACTCGCCCAGGCCTTGGCCTACCGCCTCGTGGAGGCCGGGGTCACCGATCCGGTCGCCGATCGTGTCGGGGTGATCCTCACCGCCGTGGGCTCTTCCGACGCCGCCGCCGACCGCCACGTCCGCCGGCGCGCGATCGAGTTGTCCACGCTCCTGAACCGACCGGTCGAGGTGGTGTTCGCGACCAAACTGGGCGCGCGTGATCATCGTCTGCGGACCGCCATCCGTCGCCTACGATCCGCCGGCGCGGAGCGCATCGCGGTGAGCCCGTACTTCTTGTCCGCCGGCCTGCTGACCGAGCGGGTCGAGGCCGCAGTCGATCGCCACACCAGCGATGCGGTGGTCGCGGGACCGCTGGGCGCCCACCGTGACGTCATCGAGGCCGTCTGCCGTCAATACCGGGCGGTGGCGACCCGCGACTCTACTCAGGAGTCGCTGAGCGCGGCCACCTTCGTCGCGCGGGCGTAGATCACCTCTCCGGGTTTCAGATTCAACGCGTACGCGTCGCCTCGGGTGATCTGCGCCTGGAACTCGTCACCGGTCGTGGCGGCGATCAGCTCCAGCCGCACCTCGAATCCGAGATGCACCACCCGCGTCACCGTCGCCTTGATGACCCCGGTGTCCAATGCCGAGTCTGCTGCCGGCAGTGCCAGTTCGGGGTTGCGCCCGATGCGGATGTCGTGCGGACGGACCAGTTCGCCGTTGAGGCGCACCGTCGACCCCAGAAACGACGCGACGAAGACGTTGGCCGGTCGGTCGTAGAGGTCGTCGGGTGTGCCCACCTGTTCGATACGCCCCTTGTTCAGCACCGCGATGCGGTCGCTCACGTCGAGCGCCTCCTGCTGGTCGTGGGTGACCAGCACGGTGGTGACGTGCACCTCGTCGTGCAGGCGACGCAACCACTTTCGGAGATCCTCCCGGACCTTCGCGTCGAGCGCACCGAACGGTTCGTCGAGCAACAGCACCTGCGGGTCGACGGCCAATGCACGCGCCAGGGCCATCCGCTGGCGTTGGCCGCCGGACAATTGCGCGGGAAACCTCTTCTGGAACACGGTCAGCCCGACCACGTCGAGCAGCTCGTCGACCTTCGCCGCGATCTCAGCCTTGGGACGCTTGCGGATCTTGAGGCCGAACGCGATGTTGTCGCGCACGGTGAGGTGCTTGAACGCGGCATAGTGCTGGAACACGAATCCGATGTCGCGTTGCTGCGGCGATGCGGTGGAGACGTCGTTGCCCTTGATGAGCACGGTGCCCGAGTCGAGGCTGTCGAGACCGGCGATCGCCCGTAGCAGCGTCGATTTGCCCGAGCCGGACGGGCCGAGCAACGACGTCAGCGACCCTTCCGGAATGTCGATGGAGACGTCGTCGAGAGCGGCGAAATCGCCATACCTCTTGTTCGCGCGTATCACCGAGATCGACATGTCACATGCCTTCCTTGTGCGGTTCGGTCGAGGCAGGGCCGTACGGGACAGCCGGCGCGACATCTTCGGCAGGCGCCTCACCAGTCGACGGTTCGTCACCGGCCGCCTCGTCGGTGTCGCCGACCCGGCTCTGGGCACCGCGTTCGATGAGTGTCATCGCGATCAACACCGCGATGGCCACCAACATCAGCAATGTGGCCGCAGCATACGCGCCGTACTCGTTGTAGTCGTCGACGTAACGAGAGTGAACCAGCAGGGTCAGGGTCTGCGAGATGCCGGGGAAATTCGACGACACCATCATCACCGCGCCGTACTCGCCCAGTGACCGGGCCACCGTCAGCACGATGCCGTACGTCAGACCCCACCGGATGGCCGGCAGCGTGATCCGGCTGAACGTCTGCCAGCCGTTGGCCCCCAACGTCGCAGCCGCCTGTTCCTGCTCGGTACCGATCTCGCGCAGCACCGGCTCCACCTCGCGCACCACGAACGGCAGCGTGACGAAGATGGTGGCGAGCACCAGACCGGGGAAACCGAAGATGATGCGGAACCCGGCGCTCTCGATGCCGCCGAACCATCCGCCGTAGCCCCACAGCAGGATCAATGCGACGCCCACCACCACCGGCGACACAGCGAACGGGAGGTCCACCACGGCCTGCAGAATCCCCTTGCCGGGGAATCGGCCGCGCACCAGGGCCAGCGCGGTCACGATGCCGAACACCACGTTCAGCGGCACCACGATCGCAACGATCGCCAGGCTCAACTGGAGGGCGGAGATCGCGGCGGGTGTGGTGATCCACTCCCAGAACTGCCCGACCCCGTGTTCGAACGACCGCCAGAAGATGAGGGTCACCGGCACGATCAACAGCACGAACAGATAGATGAGCGCGACGGCACGCAGACCGTAGCGGGTCAACGGCGACAATCTCACTGGTCGCGCTCCTCTCGCATCCGTTGCCGGTGACCCACCAGTCGCAACACGAGCAACGCACAGAAGGCGATCAGCAGTAGCATCACCGAGACAGCGGCCGCCCCGACCGGGTCGTCGACCTCGATCTGCTGCTGGATGTATTGCGAGGCGACCTGGGTGTCGCGCGGAATGTTGCCGCCGATGAGCACCACCGAACCGAACTCGCCGATCGCGCGGGTGAACGCCAGGCCTGCACCGGTCAGGATCGACGGGAGCAGCGCAGGCAGCACGATCTTGGTCCAGGTGGTCCAGTTGGTCGCGCCCAACACCGCAGCGGCCTCTTCGACGTCGGTGTCGAGTTCCATCAGCACCGGCTGTACCTGCCGCACCACGAACGGCAATGTGACAAACGTCAACGCCACGACCACTGCGGGTTTGGTGGCGTTGATGTGAACGTCGATCGGGCTGTTCGGGCCGTACAGCGACAACAACACCAGGCTGGCCACGATGGTCGGCAACGCGAACGGGAGATCGATGATGGCGTTGACGAATCCCTTGCCCCAGAACTGGTCCCGCACCAGCACCCACGCGATGATGGTGCCGAAGACCACATTGATCAATGCGGCCACCAGCGAAACGATGACGGTGATCCGCAAAGTGGCCAGCGCGTTGGGGTCGGTGACGGCGTCGACGAACCCAGACCACCCATCAGAGAACGACGAGACGGTGATCGCGGCCAGCGGCAACAGCACGATGACGGTCAGCCACAATGATGCAACGCCGATGCCCAGCGGACTCACCCCGCTGAATGTGCGGCTGCGTCCCAGGAAACCTCGGGGCGGCGCCTTGCTAACGGCTCTTTGGGAACCACTGTCGGTGACCGGCGTGCTCACTGTCGGCCGCCCGTGTCGTAGAGCTCGGTGATCGAACCGTCCGAACCGAACAGCACCGTGTCCACCGCCGCCCAGCCGGTGCGGATCGAGCCGTCGGCGGCAGGGCCGGCCTGCGGACCGAGAACCGCGCCGAGTTCGTCGATGGTCCACAGCTTCTCGATCTGTCCCGGGAACATCTCCTTGGTCGCCGCCGCGACGGAATCGGTCACCGGCCGGAAACCCTGTTCGGCCCACAGGAGTTGCGCTTCGTCGGTGAACAGATAGTCCACGAAGGCGCGTGCGGCGGGCTCGTCGGAGGTGGTATTGACCACGGCCACCGGGTTCTCGATCTGGAAGGTCTCGCGCGGCACGAAGTACTCCACCTGCTGGTCCGGGCTCGCAGTCGCGTTGGCCCGATCCAGCATGATCGCCTCGTTTTCGTAACTGATCAGGACGTCGCCCTGCCCTTGTTCGAAGGCCGTGGTGGCCTCGCGTCCCGACTTGGGGATCACGGTCACATGGTCGCGGATCAGTTCAGCGATGTAGTCGAGGCCTGCCTGGTTGTCGCGGCCGCCGTTGCTCTTCACCGCGTAGGGGGCGAGCAGATTCCATTTGGCCGATCCGGAGCTGCCCGGATTGGGGGTGATGACCTGCACGCCCGGCTTGAGCAGGTCGTCCCAGCCGCGGATGTTTTTGGGGTTGCCCTTGCGCACCACAAATGCGACCACCGACCCGAACGCAACGCTGTTGTTGGGTTCGCGCTGCTGCCAATCCGCGTCCACCACGCCGGCGTCGACGAGTCGGGTCATGTCCGGTTGCACCGAGACGTTGACGACGTCGGCGGGCACGCGACGGGCCACCTTGCGGGATTGGTCACCGGACGGGCCGTACGACTGGGAGAACCCGATGTCGTGGCCGCTCTCGGTGCGGCGGAAGGCCGGGATCACCACGTCGAAACCCGGTTTGGGGGTCGCGTAGGCGATCAGGTTCACATGACGCGAGCCGGTGGAGATGTCCTCGCCGCCGGGCTCATCGGTCGACCCGCCTCCGCAGGCCGCGAGGACGAGCGTCAGGGTTGCCGCGATGGCCACCGCCATCGCGGGGCGCCTCGAGCGCACGCCAACCGACTTCGTCACGCTCACTTCCTCCCACGCTGCGTCACACCGAACTCATAGACGCTAGCAACGCCCGGGGCCGTGCCACCAATGCGTTCGCGCCGGCGCCACCTCACTACCGCGGCCAGGTCAGCGGGTGAGGACCCAGGCCAAGATCACCAGCACGATGAGTGCCACCAACGCCAACGTCACGCGAGAACGGAACATCGCCTACAGCCCCTTTCCATCGTCGTCGGCGAATCGTCGTCGATCGAACACCGTCGAGACCGCGTCGACCAGCACATTGAGCACCGCTGCCACCACCACGGCGAACGGGATCACCACCACGAGGGTCACCAGCAGCTGCGGAACGAACGAGAGACCGGTCAGCCACTCCTCGACCCCGTCCCACCAGGTGAGCAGCGACATGACGTATCACCTCATCGTCTTTCCGGCCCGACTCGTGGGCGCACCCGGGTTTCGCTCAGGCTGATTCAAGCCCGGCGAGATCCCGACGTCGGCCGAGTGGCGACGGTCGGGCCTGATCGCAATGATATAGCCATGACTCCACCGGAAGACGCTGCCGTCACTGCGCTGCCCATCGACAACGCCACGCCCATCGACGCCGCCGGCAGCACGCATTCCGATGCCACCGGAATCGACCCGGAGGCAAAGGCCTTCTCGCCCGCCACACCAAGCCACAACGCGTTCCCACCCATCGGCGATTACGCCTTCCTCTCCGACACCGAGACCAACTGTCTGATCGCGCGTAACGGTTCGGTCGAGTGGATGTGTGTGCCACGTCCCGATTCGCCCAGCGTGTTCGGAGCCGTCCTCGATCGCAGCGCCGGGCACTTCCGACTGGCCCCGTACGGCGTGAACGTGCCGGTCGATCGGCGGTACCTGCCGGGCAGCCTGATGGTGGAGACGACCTGGCAGACCGACACCGGGTGGATCGTGGTGCGCGATGCCTTGGTGATGGGTCCCTGGCACGACCACGAACGTCGGTCCACCACACATCGCCGCACCCCCACCGACTGGGACGCCGAACACATTCTCTTGCGGACGGTGCGTTGTGTCTCAGGGACCGTGGAACTCGCCTTGAGTTGCGAACCGGCATTCGACTATCACCGTGGCAAGACAGTGTGGGAGTATTCGGGGCCTGCCTACGGCGAGGCGATCGCCACCGGATCGGGTACCACCGCCCCCGGTCCCACGCTCAAACTGACGACCGATCTCCGGCTCGGGCTCGAAGGCCGCGAGGCCCGGGCCCGCACACGTCTGGTCGAGGGCGACAGCAAGTTCGTCGCACTGTCCTGGTCACGACAGCCCGCGCCGCAGAACTACGAAGAGGCGGCGCAGAAGATGTGGTCGACCTCCGAGTGCTGGCGGCAATGGATCAATGCCGGCACCTTCCCCGACCACCCGTGGCGCACGCATCTGCAGCGTTCGGCATTGACTCTCAAGGGCCTCACCTACTCGCCCACCGGCGCACTCCTCGCCGCAGCGACCACATCGTTGCCGGAAACACCAGGCGGGGAACGTAACTGGGACTACCGATATGCCTGGGTGCGTGACTCCACGTTCGCGCTGTGGGGCCTGTACACCCTGGGACTCGACCGTGAGGCCGATGACTTCTTCTCGTTCATCGCCGACGTGTCGGGGGCCACCAACGGCGAGCACCATCCGTTGCAGGTGATGTACGGGGTGGGCGGCGAGCGCACCCTCGAGGAGGAAGAACTCCATCACCTGTCCGGATACGACGGCGCCCGTCCGGTGCGTATCGGAAACGGCGCCTACAACCAGGCGCAGCACGACATCTGGGGCACCATGCTCGACTCGGTCTACCTCAACACCAAGTCCAGCGAGGCGGTCCCGGAGACCCTGTGGCCGGTGTTGAAGGCACAGGTCGAGGAGGCAGTGAAGAACTGGCGCAAACCCGATCGCGGGATCTGGGAAGTGCGCGGCGAACCAAAGCATTTCACCTCGTCGAAGGTGATGTGCTGGGTCGCTCTCGATCGCGGCGCCCGGCTCGCCGCCCTTCATGGCGAGAAGTCGTATGCAAAGACATGGGCGGGCATCGCCGACGAGATCCGCGCCGACATCCTCGAACACGGCGTCGATGAGCGTGGGGTGTTCACCCAGCGCTACGGCGACCCAGCGCTCGACGCGTCCGCACTGCTGATCCCGCTGCTGCGCTTTCTGCCCTCGGACGACTACCGGGTCCGCAACACTGTGCTCGCGATCGCCGACGAGTTGACCGACAACGGACTGGTGCTGCGCTACCGCGTCGAGGAGACCGACGACGGACTCTCCGGCGAGGAAGGGACCTTCACCATCTGTTCGTTCTGGTTGGTCTCGGCGCTGGTTGAGATCGGTGAGTTGCATCGCGCCAAGGTGCTGTGCGAGCGGTTGCTCTCCTACTCCAGCCCGCTCAAGCTCTACGCCGAGGAGATCGACGCCAAAACCGGCCAGCATCTCGGCAACTTCCCGCAGGCGTTCACCCACCTGGCGTTGATCAACGCGGTCATGCACGTGATCCGGGCCGAGGAGGCCGCCAGCCACGGCACGTTCCAGCCCGCCCACCACTGACGGGACACTAGCTCAGGCGCCAGGACTCGTAGGCGCGCGGATCGTCGACCGGTTCGACGTGGATGGCGACGTCGAGGTGTGACAGGGCGGCCCGCAACTCACCTTCGACCTCTTCGGCGAGGTCGTGGGCGTGTTGCACCGACCACTCACCCGGCACCAGCATGTGCATCTGGACGAACCGACGATGTCCGGCCTCACGGGTGCGGATGTCGTGGAAGACCACGCCGCGGTCGCGATGTGGGCTCAGCGTCGTGTCGATCACCGCCAGGTCGGATTCCGGTAGCGCCGCATCCATCATCCCCGCCGCGGAGCGCCAGATCAGTCGGCTGCCCACCACCAGGATGTTGATCGCGACGGCCATGGCGATGAGCGGATCGAGCCGAAGCCAGCCGGTGACGGCAACCAGGAACACCCCGAACACCACCCCCACTGTGGTCCAGACGTCGGTCATCAGGTGTTTGCCGTCGGCTTCCAGGGTGATCGATCGATGACGTCGCCCGGCCCGCAACAAGACCACCGCCACTACGCCGTTGATGACCGTGGCCCCGACCGAGATGGCCAGACCGGGGCCCACCGCCTCCAGTTCCGTGGGGTTGATCAACCTGTTGATCGCGGTGACGATGATCGCGCCGGCCGCGACGAAGATCATCACACCCTCGATGACGGCCGAGAAGTACTCAGCCTTGGTGTGGCCGAAGTTGTGACCGGTGTCGGCCGGCCGGGCGGCTACTCGTAGGGCCACGAACGCGCCAACCGCCGCAACGAGATTCACCACCGACTCGGCCGCATCGGACAGCAGGCCGACGGAACCGGTGATCTGCCAAGCGATCACCTTCATCGCGATGGTGACCACGGCAGCCGCGATACTGAGCAGAGCGAACCGCGTTAGATCGCCGCGGCTGTCGCGACAAGAACCGGCCCCGGATTCCATCGCCGCGGCTAGCGTTCCTCGGACGCGACGAGTCCGCGCCGGGTGAGCAGTGGTTCGATGCGTGGAGTCCGCCCGATGAGCGTCTCGTGGGCGGCCAACGGGTCGATGCTGTCGCCGCGCGAAAGTGTTGCCTCGGCGAAGCGTCGGCCGTTGTCGCGCAGCAGTCCACCCTCGGCGAGGAACCACTGTTCGGTCTCGGCGTCGAGTACCTCCGACCAGATGTAGGAGTAGTAGCCCGCGGAATAGCCGCCGCCGAAGATGTGGTTGAAGTACGCGCTGCGATACCGCGGCGGGATCAGGTCACCGATGAAACCTGCCGCCCGCAACGCATCTCGTTCGAACTGCGCGACATCGTCGACCGTGTCGTCGGCGGTGATCCGATGCCAGGCCAGATCGAGCTGCGCGGCAGCGAGATACTCGATCGTGGAGTGCGCGCTCTCGGTCTTCGCCGCATCGCGTGCCGCATCGGCCAGCGCCGCCGGAATGGGTTCACCCGTGGCGTGGTGACGGGCATACTGCGACAACACATCTGGATGCAATGCCCACATCTCGTTCACCTGCGACGGGAACTCGACGAAGTCCCGCGGCACCGACGTACCCGATTGCGACGGGTAGTCGACAGCCGACAACAAACCGTGCAGGGCGTGTCCGAACTCGTGGAACAGAGTGGTCAGCTGGTCCATCGTCAGCAGGCAGGGCGCGCCGTCATCGGGTTTGGTCAGATTGGCGACGTTCACCACGATCGGTTGTGTGGACAACACCATCGACTGGTCGACGATGTTGTTCATCCAGGCGCCGCCCCGTTTGGACGGGCGCGCATAGAAGTCACCCAGGAACAGGCCGATGCTGCGCCCCGCCTCGTTGATCACGTCCCACACCCGCACGTCGGGGTGGTAGCCGTGCAGGTCGGTTCGTTCGATGAATCGCAGTCCGTACAGTTTGCCCGCGGCATAGAACACCCCGCGCTGCAACACATTGTCGAGCTCGCAGTAGTCACCGAAGTCGTCGAGCGGAACCGCAGACGCGGCCCGCCGCTCCCGTTCCAACCAGTAGGTGAGGTCGGCCGCGCCGATCTCCTCGTCGGCGAACCGGTTCAGGCGGGTCAGTTCGCGTCCGCCCGCCCGCAGGGCGGACGCGGTGAGCTCGGCCAGCAACTCGACGACCGCGGCCGGGTTGGGTGCGGTCTCCTCGGCGATCACATACTCGGCATGGTCGCGATACCCCAGGAGTCGGGCACGTCGAGCGCGAAGCCCGACGATCTCGAGGACGAGCTCACGGGTGTCGTGGTCGTTACCCCGCGCACAGCGCGAGATCGACGCGTCGAAGACCCGTTGCCGCACCGAACGATCCGTGAGCCCCGTGAGTACCGCCTGGCTGCTGGGTAGTTCCAGGGTGAGCAGGTAACCGGATTCGTGTCCCGCGTCGGCTGCCGCCCGGCGAGCGGCGGCGACCTGTCCCGCCGAGAGCCCGTCGAGCTGGGCGATGTTGTCGACGAGCACCGCCGAGGCATTGGTGTCATCGAGAATGCGTTGCGAGAACGTCGTGCTGAGATATGCCAGCCGCGAAGAGATCTGGCGTATCTGTTCTTGCTCGTCCGGGCCGAGCCCGGCGCCGGCCCGCACCGATTCGCGATAGCGCTTGGCGAGCAACCGTTGCTGCGCCTCGGTCAGGTCGAGTTCGTCTGCGCGGTCGTGCAGCGCCGAGATCCTCTCGAACAGTCGCCGATCCATGGCGATGGTGTTCGCGTGGTCGGTCAGCAAGGTCGAGAGTTGCCGGGAGATCTCGTTGCGCTGCGGGTTGGTGTCCGGCCCGACGAGATTGAAGAAGATCCCGCCGGCCCGAGCGAGATCCCGCCCGGACAGTTCCAACGCCTCTACGGTGTTGGCGAACGTCGCGGGCCGTGGGTCGGTGGCGATCGACTCCACCTCCGCGAGATGGGTCGCCATCGCCTCACCGAAGGCGGGCAGGAAGTCGTCGTCGGAGATCGACGCGAAGTCGGGCAGTCCGTGCGGCAGCGGACTCTCGGCCAGTACCGGGTTGCGGCGGTTGTCCAACGGTCTACTTCCCCTTCGGCTTGTCTCCCAGTGAGTCGGTGGACAGCGCGGCGACAAACGCCTCTTGCGGGACGTCGACCCGCCCGATCGTCTTCATCCGCTTCTTGCCCTCTTTCTGCTTCTCGAGCAGCTTGCGCTTGCGGCTGATGTCACCGCCGTAGCACTTGGCCAGCACGTCCTTGCGGATGGCACGGATGTTCTCGCGCGCGATGATCTTGGAGCCGATGGCCGCCTGCACCGGTACCTCGAACTGCTGACGCGGGATCAGTTCCTTGAGTTTGGTGGCCATCTTGTTGCCGTACGCATAGGCCGCATCCTTGTGCACGATCGCGCTGAACGCGTCCACGGCCTCCCCCTGCAAGAGGATGTCGACCTTCACCAGCTCGGCTTCCTGCTCGCCGGCTTCCTCGTAATCGAGGCTGGCGTAGCCGCGGGTGCGCGACTTGAGTGCATCGAAGAAGTCGAAGATGATCTCGGCCATCGGCATCGTGTAGCGCAGCTCGACGCGGGTCTCCGAGAGGTAATCCATCCCGCCGAGATCACCGCGCCGGCTCTGACAAAGTTCCATGATCGCCCCGACGAACTCGCTCGGAGCGATGATCGTCATCTTCACGATCGGCTCGAAGATCTGCTTGGCCTTGCCCGCAGGCCAGTCCGATGGATTGGTGACGGTGATCTCCTGCCCGTCCTCCATGATGACCCGATAGACGACGTTGGGTGCTGTCGAGATCAGGTTGAGGTTGAACTCGCGTTCGAGGCGTTCACGGGTGATCTCCATGTGCAGGAGCCCGAGGAAGCCGCAGCGGAAACCGAACCCGAGGGCCACCGAGGTCTCCGGTTCGTAGGCGAGTGCCGCGTCGTTGAGTTGCAGCTTGTCCAGCGCCTCGCGCAGCACCGGGTAGTCCGAGCCGTCCACTGGGTAGAGCCCCGAGTAGACCATGGGCTGCGGCTCCCGGTAGCCCGTCAATGGTTCCTCGGCCCCGTGCTTGGCCGTGGTCACGGTATCGCCGACCTTGGACTGCCGCACGTCTTTCACACCGGTGATCAGGTAGCCGACCTCACCGACTCCCAGCCCCTTGGATGCCTTCGGTTCGGGCGAGACGATGCCGACCTCGAGAAGTTCATGTGTCGCGCCGGTCGACATCATCAGCACCTTCTCGCGCGGCAGGACGCGTCCGTCGACGACACGGACGTAGGTGACCACCCCACGGTAGGTGTCGTAGACCGAGTCGAAGATCATTGCGCGCGCCGGAGCGTCCTGATCACCTTCGGGCGGGGGGACCTGCCGGATGACCTCGTCGAGCAGTTCGGCCACGCCGGCTCCGGTCTTACCCGACACCCGCAGCACCTCGTCGGCCTCGCAGCCGATGATGTGCGCGATCTCCGCGGCGTAGCGGTCCGGATCGGCCGCCGGCAGATCGATCTTGTTGAGGACCGGGATGATCGTCAGGTCCTTGTCCATCGCCAGGTAGAGGTTGGCCAGCGTCTGCGCCTCGATGCCTTGGGCGGCGTCGACCAGCAGAATCGCCCCTTCACAGGCCTCGAGGGCACGCGAGACCTCATAGGTGAAGTCGACGTGGCCGGGTGTGTCGATCAGGTGGATGACGTAGTCGGTGGTGGCGCCGTCGGGCTCGGTGACCTGCCACGGCAGGCGCACGTTCTGCGCCTTGATGGTGATGCCGCGCTCACGTTCGATGTCCATCCGATCGAGGTACTGCGCGCGCATCTGACGCTCCTCGACCACGCCGGTCAGCTGCAACATACGGTCGGCCAGGGTGGACTTCCCGTGGTCGATATGGGCGATGATGCAGAAGTTCCGGATCCGCGCGGGGTCGGTGAAGGTGGTGTCAGCGAAGGTGGGAATCGAACTGCTCCTCGGACGTGCGGCATGGTGACGCGGCCGAAGGTGACCACGTCGCTGGGTCCAGTTTCTCATGCCCGCCGCGGTCGGCGTCGGCGACGCTCGCCGCTACGGTTGTGCAATGGCTGCCGCGCCCCCTCCGAACAGTCCCGAGTCGCATACGTACGACGCCGACTCGGTGGTGGCCGAGGTCACCGAACCCGGCCACGATCGGATCGGGGTGGCTGTGCTCGCGCACGGCGCCGGCGGCAACCGACACGCGGTCATCCTGCGCGTGCTGGCCGACGAGCTGTCCGCGCGGGGCCTGCTGGTGGCCCGTATCGATCTGCCCTACCGACAACGGCGCCCCAAGGGCCCGCCGAGCCCGTCGACGGCGGCTGCCGATCGTGCCGGCATCGTCGCGGCCTGCGAGACGTTCCGGCTCGACGGTGTTCCGCTGATCGTCGGCGGTCATTCCTATGGCGGTCGGCAGGCCTCGATGGCGGTTGCCGAGAATCCGGATCTGGCCGATGGCCTGCTGCTGACGTCCTATCCCCTGCACCCGCCGGGCAAACCCGACCGGCTGCGAACCGAACATCTGTCGTCGATCTCGGTGCCCACGGTGATCGTGCATGGCAGTACCGATCCGTTCGCCACACCTGCGGAACTCGCCGACGCGGTGGCGTTGATTTCGTCGCCGACCCGCGTCGTCGAGATCGAGAAGGTCGGCCACAATCTCAACCCCGATCGCGCACCCACCGCCACGGTGACCGCCGACGCCGTGTTCGACACCCTGATGGGCTGACCCGCGATGCGACTCACTCCGCGTACCGCTGCGACACGTACTCTCGCGCGCGCGATCTGCTACTCCCCTGACCTCGACGGCGCCGCCGATCCGGGCGAGATCGTGTGGACCTGGGTGCGCTACGAGGATGATCCCGATCAGGGCAAGGACCGCCCGGTGCTCGTTGTCGGCCGGTCCGGCGCGAATCTCCTCGGATTGATGCTGTCCAGCAGGGAGTATCACCGCGAGGACCCTGATTGGATGGGTATCGGCAGCGGGGTGTGGGATGCGTCGCGGCGGGAGAGTTTCGTTCGGCTCGACCGGGTCCTGGTCGTTGCCGAACACGGCATCCGTCGCGAGGGCGCCATTCTCGATCGTGCGCGGTTCGACCGGGTCGCGGCCCGTCTACGCGCCGACTTCGGCTGGCACTGACCGCTAGGCCAGCCGGGTGATCTCCACGACGACATCGAGATCGGTTGCCCCGCCACCGGTGTAGATCCCCTTCAGGGGTGACACATCCGAGTAGTCGCGTCCGACTCCGACCGACACGTGCTGCTCGGTGATGCCGGTGGCATTCGTCGGGTCGTAACCCCACCAACCACCTGTCCACGCCTCGATCCACGCGTGGCTCTGCCCCTCGACCGTCTTGTCGATGGCCGCATCGGGTTTCGGGTGCAGATACCCCGAGACGTATCGGGCGGGGATGCCGAGGCTGCGCAACATCAGCAACGACAGGTGCGCGTAGTCCTGGCAGACACCTTTGCGTTCGTTCCATGCGTCGACGGCGGTGGTGTGCACGCCGGTCGTGCCAGGCACGTACTTCATCTCCTCGTGCACGTAGCGGCACACCGCCTCGACGGCCGCATCGGGATCGAGCCCTTTGGCAAGTCGCGTCGCCGCCGAGGCCAGCTGTCGGTTCTTCGGCACGTACCCGGTGTAAGAGAGCATCTCGTCGTAGCGGTCCTCGACGTAGTCGCTGCGCACGTCGTCCCAGGTGCGTTGCTCGGCGACCGGGACCCGGCCACCGGCCTCGGTCTCCACCACCGACATGCCGGACACCTCGAGTTCCTCGTGCGGTGCGTGCAGGTCGAAGGCGGTCACCGCAGTGCCCCAGTAGTCGGTGTAGCGGTAGGACCTCGTGGCCGGCACCGTCTCGACCCGGTTGATGATGACGTTTTGCCGGTTGTCGCTGCGGGGCGTGAGGCGGGCCTCGTTGTACGACGACGTCACCGGACTCTTGTAGGCGAATCCGGTGGAATGGACGACGCGTAGACGCCAGCTCACAGTTCACTCTCCTCGATCATGTGGTCCTCCGAATCGCTCACGCGGGCGTCGGCCCACGAGACATACGGCGACACATGGAAGTATTGGCCGGTCACCGCCTCGTTGACCGCGCGGCAGGTGTCCTGGAGATCGAGCAGACGGTCCTGCAGGTCCTCGAGCAGATTGCCCGGTTCGATGAACTCCAACGAGCTGCGCGCACGGCCGAGGAGCAACAACGCCTCGGCTTGGGTGCCGACGCGGCTCGGCCGCTTCTCCAGGTCGTTCAGATTGTGCTCGGCCACCCGCAGCGCGTGGAACACCGACCGCGGGAACAGCCTGTCCACCAACATGAACTCGACGATGTTCTCCGCGTCGAGCCGTCCTCGGTAGGTGCGCAGGAAGGTGTCGTGTGCACCGGCTGACACCAGCACACTGACCCACGACGGCGACGTGACGCGATCGCCGGCGCGCGACAGCAGCATCCGAATGGTCATGTCCACGCGTTCCACCGACCGCCCGAGCAGCAGGTACCGGTAGCCGTCGTCGTGGCTGAGGGTGGCGTCGGCGAGTCCCGCGAACATGGCGGCCCGGTTCTTCACGTAGGACAGGAACTCGTGCGGGCCGAGCCGGCGAGCCCGACGTTCGGCGTCGTTGAGACCGTTGTAGGTGGTGTTCAGGCACTCCCACATCTCGCTGGACGTGACCTCACGCGCACCACGTGCGTTCTCCCGGGCCGACCGGATCAGGTCGACGATCGAACCGATTGCGTCCTTGTCGTAGGCGACGCGCTCGGTCAGGGCCCACACGTCGATCAGATCGTCGGTACTCGGCGTGTCCAGACCCAGAACCTGGATAACCAGGCGTGCCTGACGGTCCACGTCGACAGTCGCATCCTCGAGCAACTGGTGGATCGCGACGTCGAGAATGCGTGCCATGTCGTCGGCACGTTCGACGTAGCGGCCGATCCAGTAGAGCGATTCCGCGTTGCGCGCCAACATCATCAGTGCTCACCACCCTGCTGTTCGAGGCCCTGCTGCTGTTGTTGGGTCTGGGTGTGCAGCGGGTCGGGAGCGTTCTCGGCCGGGCGGGCGGCGGCGACCCCGCTGGCGTTGACCACCTTCGCCCCGGAGAGTTCACGATCTTCCGACGAGCGCGCCGACGCGAGCACCCACGTGTCCTTGGAGCCGCCGCCCTGACTGGAGTTGACCACCAACGATCCCTCGGGCAGGGCGACGCGGGTGAGACCACCGGGCAGAACCCACACCGACTCCCCGTCGTTGACGGCGAACGGCCTCAGGTCGACGTGCCGGGGCCGCACCTCCCCGTCGATCTTGGTCGGCACCGTCGACAACTGCACGACGGGCTGTGCGATCCATCCGCGGGGGTCGTTGCGTACCTTGCGGGCCAACGTGTTCAATTCTGCCTTGGTGGCGTCCGGACCGAACACGATGCCGTAGCCGCCGGAACCCTCCACCGGTTTGACCACGAGTTCGTCGATCCGGTCGAGCACCTCTTCGCACTCGTCGTCGAGCCAGCACCGCAACGTGTCCACGTTCTGCAACGAGGGTTTCTCACCGAGGTAGTACTCGATGATGTCCGGAACGTAGGTGTAGATGAGCTTGTCGTCGCCGACGCCGTTGCCGACCGCACTCGAGATAACCACGTTGCCGGCGCGGGCGGCATTCAGCAGGCCTGCGACGCCGAGCATGGAATCCGGCCGGAACTGCATCGGATCGAGGAAATCGTCGTCGATGCGGCGGTAGATCACGTCCACCCGCTGCTCACCCTCAGTGGTGCGCATGTAGACGATGTTGTCGCGGCAGAAGAGGTCTCGACCCTCGACCAACTCGACGCCCATCAGTCGCGCCAGCAGCGAATGTTCGAAGTAGGCGGAGTTCGCGACACCCGGGGTGAGCACCACGATGTTGGGATCGGCCTCGTTGAACGCCGCCGATGCCCGCAACGCGCGCAACAGGTGACTGGGATAGTCGGCAACCGCACGCACCCGATGCGAGGAGAACAGATCCGGGAAGACCCGCGCCATGGTGCGCCGGTTCTCCATCACATACGAGACGCCGGACGGGGATCGCAGGTTGTCCTCGAGTACCCGGAAATCGCCGTTCTCGTCACGGATGAGGTCGATACCCGCGACATGGATGCGAACCCCGTTGGGCGGACGGATGTTTGCGGCCTGCCGATGGAAATGCTCACACGAGTGCACAAGCCGTTTCGGCAACACCCCGTCGCGCAGGATCTCCTGTTCGCCGTAGATGTCGTCGAGGAACAACTCCAGGGCCTGCACCCGTTGGGTGATACCGGCTTCCAGCTTGCTCCATTCGCTCGCCGAGATCACCCGCGGCACAACGTCGAGCGGGAACGGTCGTTCCTTGCCGGACAGCGAGAACGTGACACCTTGATCGATGAACGCGCGGCCGAGTGCATCGACCCGCACGTCGAGGTCGGCCGTATCGTAGGCCGACATCGCCTTGTAGATGCCGCGGTATGGTGCGCGCACCTCGCCGTCGGCGTCGAACATCTCGTCGAAGGCCTTGCCGTACGGCCCTTTCGAGTATCCGGCGAAGATCGTGTTGTCGATCGCCTTGGGTTCACGGACCGTGGTCTTGGCACGTTTGGCCGGTTCCTTGGACCGCCCCTTGGTGCCCGCGGCCTTGGTGTCGGACTTTCGCCCGGACGACGACTTGGTGGCCTTGGTCGACTTGTTCGCCGGGCTACCAGTAGTCGTGGTGGACTTCGTGGCCTTGCTGGCGGCTCGCTTGCTGGCGGAGGTCGTCGGCGCGGGACTCATAACTTGACATGGTGCTACAAAAACCGCGATTCGGCAGGACTGTTGGCCACGGGCGTGCCACGCCGATCACCGACGGCGCAGCGCGCGTACCCGACGCCGGGCACGACGCGCCACGTTCATCGCGCGTGTCCGCAGCCTTGGGCGGTCGTCACGGATCGGCGCCTCCTTGACCATCTCCGCCATGGTCGTGACAGCGACGTCGAGTATGTCCTGCGTGGTCGGCGGCTCGGCGTCGACACCCGCGGCGGTGGACACCTCCAGATCGGCGAGATCGCCGGAGACGACGTAGCCACGCGACCGGACGGCCGCCACCATGTCATCGGCGGCGCTCGCCGCCCAGACACGTTGTTCTGCGCTGAGCCCCAGGGGCGCGCCGTGCGCGCGTTTCAGGATCTGGATGACCTGACCCTTGACCACCCCGTCATAGCGGCTCCAATGCACGTCCGACGGCTGCAGATGGTGATTGAGTCGGCGCAGGTACTCGGCCTGTGCCGCCGGCAACGACGAGTTCAGGTTCGGCACATCCATCGTCAGCGGCGCCGGATCGACGTCGAGTACCCGCAGGAATCTCTCCCAGATCGATTCCCCGGGAGTGTCGCGGCGGGTCGGTACGGTCACCAGATGCACTCGTTGCGGGCCCACCGCGTCGGCCCAGTCGGCGAGGATCCGCACATAGTCCTGGAACTCCCAGAACGGTTCCTCTTCGCCGCCGTCGGTCGGTGGCACGAAGCCGGGCACCGCCGGTCCGTGCTCACGCACCGACGCCAGGAACTCGGCGAAATCGGCACGCCGCTGGTTCTTGATGTTCTCCTGCCACACCGAGGGCAGTTGCCGCGCCAGATCGCGGACGGTTGCGATGACATGGATCTCGTCGGCGAAGGAGAGGTCCGACATCAGTGTGTCGATGTGTCGCGGTGTGGCCGTCGCATACAGCTCGTGGGAGAGTAGCGATTTTCCCGGCCAGGCCTTCATCTGACCCAGAAGGTTGGGCCACGCGTCATCGAAGTCCGGGTTCACCCAGTCCAGGTAGCGCTCGGGCTGCAGATGGGTGGCGGCATGGAAGTGATCGGTCATGTGATTGCCCGGATAGAGCAGACCCGATGACCGTAATGCCAGGTCACGGTTACGCCAGAGGCGATCCTGAAGGTGGGTTGTGCCGGTTTTGGGCAGGCCGATGTGAATGAAGACGACTGACATGATGAGCGCCAGCCTAATCGGCTCTGTCCGCGATTTGGGCGGGGTGGCCGCCTGCTGGTAAAGTCGACCGCTGTCGCAGCGTCGACGTGATCCACCGGATTCACGGCACCCGACCTGCTGGAAACGAAACAACTACCGACCAGATCAAGAGGGATACACGCGTGGCCAACATCAAGTCGCAGATGAAGCGTAACCGGACCAACGAGGAGCGCCGTCAGCGCAACCAGTCGGTGAAGTCGTCGCTGCGCACCGCGATCCGCAGCTTCCGCGAAGCCGTCGACTCCGGCGACAAGGACAAGGCCGCCGAGCTGTCGCGTGCCGCCGGCCGCAAGCTCGACAAGGCTGCCTCGAAGGGCGTCATCCACGCCAACCAGGCCGCCAACAAGAAGTCGGCGATGGCCATCGCCGTCAACAAGCTCTGATCCCGACTCTTTCTTTCAGATCAGCTGAAGTCTTTTCGGTTCACCCCGGTGACGTCCACGCGGTCACCGGGGTGAACTGCGTTGTCCGGGCGCCGGACGCAGGTCCGCCACCGCCGCGACGGCGTGCGCGAGACTGAACGCCGGGTCCGCGGCCTGCCCCTTGACGTCGCCGTTGAGCTGGGCCACCACCCGCACCGCGGCCGCGATCGACACCGAATCCCAGGCGCGCGCCTGAGCCTGCACCTTCTTGACCCGCCGCGGCGGCATGCCGAGCTCGGATGCGGCCGCGTATTGATCCATCGAACCGATGGCGCGGACCCGGGCGATCGCATGGACGGCCTCGGCCAGCGCGTCGGCGAGCAACACGCGCGGGACCCCATGATGTTCGGCCCATGCCAGTGATTCCAATGCGCCCGGACGGTCACCGGTCACCGCCTTGTCGGCCACCTCGAATCCGGTGATCTCCGGGCGCCCCTGATAGTAGAGGCGGACCGCGTCGACAGTGACCTTCCCGTCGGTGTCGGCCACGAGCTGGGCACACGCCGCGGCCAGTTCCCGTAGCTCGGCACCGACCCCTTCGACGACCTGTTCCACCACGTCGTTGCTCACCTTGGCGCCGAGCACGCGGAACTCCTTGCGCACGAAATCCATCCGCTCCGACGGCCACTTGGGCCCGGCGCAGTCGTGCTCGGTGGCACCGGCCTTCTTCAGTGCGGGCACCAGTGACTTCGCACGACCGCCGCCGGTGTGGATCACCATCAGGGTGATGCCCTCGGGTAACTCCCCCGCTGCCTGCGCGATCAGCGAGGCGGGTTCCTTACCCGCCTCGGCCGCCGACTCCACCACGACGATCCGATCCTCGGCGAACAGCGACGGACTGAGCAATTCGGCCAACTCGTGCTCGGTCACATCGCCGGCGCGGACCCGCGTCACCGGAACCTCGGTGCCGGCCGCTGCCGCCTGTTGTGCGGTGATCGAACTGATGACCCGCCCGGTCAGGAAGTCGTCATCACCGAGCAACAGATGTAGGCGTTCACTCACGACGACAATGCTGCCAGACCGCGCGGAGCGCCCCGAGAGCGCACACGGTCATGAGCGCGACGATCACCGCACCGAGCACTCCGGAGGGAACCTCGATCGCCGCCCACGACAGACGGCCCAGTACGCGGGCGCAGCTCAGCATCCACCACAATTCCGGTGCCAGCGCACGGATCATCAGTTCGGCGCACACCGCGCCCGGGCCGTTGGGTCCGCCCATCGCACCCAGCACTGCGGCGCCGGTGCCGATGATCGCGATCACCCCGACGATCGGTGCGACCGCCACATTGGCGGCCAGTCCGACGACGCTGAACCGCCCACCTATCATCGCGACGACAGGCGCGGTGACCAGCTGCGCCACCAGCGCCATCGCCAGCAGCTCGGCAACGCCGGCCGGTACTCGCCAGCGGCGCAACCGATCTCGCACCGGGGCCGACCACAGCACCAGTCCCGCGGTCGCGATCACCGACAACGCGAATCCTGGATCCGCGGCGAGTTCCGGCCACCACAGCAACCCGAGCACCACCGCCGTCCCGAGCGCCGGCAACGCCTGCGCTCGCCGTGACCGGATCAACGCCAGCAGTCCGATCAGGCCCATCATCGCCGCGCGCAGCACACTCGGAGAGGGGCGGACCAGGATCACGAAGGCCACCACCACGATCGCCCCGACCACCGCCGTCACCCCTGGCGACGCGCCCAGCATCCGCACCGCCAGCACCGCAGCTCCGCAAACGATCGCGAAGTTGGCGCCCGACACCGCCACCAGGTGGGTCAACCCCGCCGCGCGGAAGTCCGACCGCACCTCGGTCCCGAGTCCACTGGTGTCCCCGAGGACCAGACCAGGCAGCAGACCGGCAGCCTCCACCCCCAGAGCCCGCGCGGAGATCTGCTGCAGCCGTGCGCGAATGAAGGTCGCCAGTCGCTGATGCGGCGGCGGCCGGCCAAGCAGCCGCGGCTCGGCCACCGCGGACAGCCGCGCCACCAGCATCTCACCCCGCCGTGGCGGGCTCACCCGGACGACAGTCGAGAAGCTTTGACCCACAGAAAGTTCCGACCAGCTCGCAGCGGGACCGGTCAGCTCCGCCGACGCCGGCGCGACCGCGCGTCCCGACAACTCGCAGACATCCACGCGGACACGCACCCGTGCGGACGAACCCATGATGATCGCGTCGTCGCCGACCACCGCACTGATCCGCACTTTGCCCTCGATCCCGCTCAGCGGGTGAGCCGTCGCAGCCTGCAGCCGCATCGCCAATGCCCCGGCGGTCACCGTCGCCATCGCCGCCGCGACCACCACCAGCGACACCGTCGCCCAAGTCACCCACGCCCGGCGGACGGCGAGTGCGCAGGCCGCACAGACCAGCACGCCGACAACCAGCACCGGCCACACCACCGCGCGCGGGCCGAACAGGATCAGCAAGGTCACCGTCCAGGTGCTCGCCCCGGGCACCACCAGCCGGTAGTCGCCACTCGGCACGACACTCCGGGCCACACGCCCAGCGGTCACACCGTCACCAGATCGCGCAGCCGCGCAAACCGGGTGGGCCCGATGCCATCGACCTCGGCGAGCTGGTCGACCGACGTGAATCGTCCGTTGGCCTCACGCCAGGCCAGAATGGCCTGTGCCGTCACCGGTCCGACACCGGGCAGTTCATCGAGTTGCGCCTCGGTCGCGGAATTCAGATTCACCTTCCCTCCCGGCCCGTCGTCGGTCGCCGATGTGTCGCTGCGCCCCGCCGACGAGCCCGACTCAGCCGCACCCGACTGCCCGCCGCCGACGACAGCACTGCGCAGCGCCATCCGCCCACCGTCGCCGCCGTAGCCGACCAGAACCTGGTCACCGTCGTTGAGGCGTTGAGCCAGGTTGAGCGACAGCAGATCCGCTCCCTTCCGCGCCCCACCGGCACGAGCTATCGCGTCGGCCACGCGCGCCTGGGCCGACAGCCGCACCAGCCCCGGGCGATGCACCAGTCCCACCACGCTGACCACCAGTTCGGCGGCCTGGGTCGGCGGCTGGGGTGCCGCAGTCTGCGGCGAGGACACCTGGGTCGGGTCGGCGGCAACGCCGGCCGACGGTCCGGCGGTCGCCGGGAACGCCACGGGAGTCGCCGTGTCCGTTCCGGCGCGCAGGAGCGAGAACCCCGCCACGGCACACGCCGCGATCCCCACCAGGATCAGGGCGATCGCGGCCGGTGGCGCGACGAGAAAACGTCGGCGCGGTTCGTCGTCGACGTCCTCTGCGTCGAGGGCACCGAACCGATCGCCGACGCTGAGTTGCTCCCCGGATCGCTCGGCGTCGCCGACCGGCGCGTACCAGGTGGGTACGGCCGTGACCGGCCACGGACCGCCGACGCCGACGGTGTCGACCCCATCGTCATTTACCTCCGACGAATCTGGAATTTCTTGCCGCGCAGGTATTTCCGACTCCACAACGGTCTGATTCGGGGCACGGGAGTCGAGTCGATCCAGACCGGACCGGCGCCGCGGCGAGGTTGTGCTCATGCCCGTCGAGGCTAGAACCGATCGTCGTCGATTCAGTCCGCACGTCGGCTGCCGACAGAGATCTGTGGATCAACCGGCGGCTGTGGATTCGGCCGCGTCGAGAATCTACAGTTCGATCGGTTCGAGGTTGGTGGCCAGTGTCACCCCGATGGCCCCCGGCCCCACGTGGCAGCCCAGCACCGGACCGAGATCGACGATCACCCGTGACGTCACCTCGCGAAATCGATCGGCGATGGAATCGGCGAATTCGGATGCGAGCTCGGGTGATTCGCAGTGCTGCACACCGAGGGTCACCGGCCGGCCGGCCGCTGACTCGACCGCCGCGTCGGCCATTTTTTCCAGCGCCTTGGAGAAGGTCCGGTGGCGTTCACGCAAAGTGAGCACGCCGTCGACCATGTGCAGGATCGGCTTGATCGACAACGCCGAACCCAGCATCTTGCTCGCTGCGCTGATCCGGCCGCTCTGTCGGAGATTCTCGAGTTGATGGACGCACAGCATCGAGTCGATGGTGGCGGCCTGTCGGATCGCGGATTCGTAGACGCGATCGCGATCGGCGCCGGCATTCGCCGCCTGCGCCGCACCGATCGCGGTGAAGCCGACGGCCAGGCCCACCGACCGTGAATCGACGATGCGGACCTGTCCGGAGTACTTCTCAGCGGCCAGCCGGCCGGCGCTCCAGGTTCCCGACAGGCGACGCGACATGTGGACCGCAACCACTCCGTCGCCGTCGCTGTCGGCCAGCGCCTGTTCGTAAGCGGTGCCGAGTTCGTGCGGATTGGCCCCTGAGGTCGTCACACCCGGGTGAGAGACGATGTCTGCGGGCATCTCGTCCACGCCTTCGCGATAATCCTCGTCGTCCAGCGTCAGGTGCAACGGCACCTGCCGGATACCGTAGTGGTCGGCGATCTCGGCGGGCAGGCGCGAAGATGAATCGGTGACGACGACGACTGGCACGCGTCTACGTTAGCCGGTCGGTTTCGGGGCGGCCGGGGGCCCGTCGGCACCGTTGCGGCCAGGTGTGGTCAGCGCCTCGCGCACCACCCCGATGACCTCGTCGGCGATGCGCCGATGACAGTCGAATCCCCAGTGAATGCCGTCGGGGTTCATCGTCTCGGGCCGCTGCTCGAACGCGTCGCGGGTGACCGGGTAGAAGTCGGCGATGCGCAAATCGTGGGAGCGCCCCCAAGCGAGCATCGCCGCCGTGGTCGGTATCCGGCCCGAGTGCACGTATCCGTAGTACGGACTGCGATGCGTCGGCGGCAGACACAGCACGATGGGCAGGTCGGGCCGCAACTCGGCGAGCGCGGCCCGGATCTTCTCGAGGTATTCGACGGTGACCGACGGCGGCAGTGCCAGTGGCCATCCGACTGTGGACAGGCGAGGCTGCAACCACGAGTAGCCGTCGCGCACCACCTGACGCAGCCGCGCCGGTCGCACGTAGCGGATCTGTTCGCGCACCGCGGTGGGCAGTGGCGACGGCAGACTGTCCATCCCGCCGAAAGCCAGCACCACCACCTCCGCGGTCGGTACTGCCGCCCAGATGTTGGGGTCCTGGGTGAGAGCCCACCAGACATCTCGGCTGGTCCAGCCGATCCGTCCGAACAGCGCCACATCGCGATCGCATCCCACCCCGACCAGCGACGGCCAGATTCGGGTGTCGTCGGCGGGCAGGCCACCGGTCGGCCCGTAGTAGGCCAGCGAGTCCGACAAGACCAGGATCGTCACTGCACGCCCGCGTCGGCCACCTCGGCCGAGGCGTTCCAGACGTCCAATCGCCACCGTGGCGCACTGCCGGGCACGCCGTGGCCGGACAGTTGCACCCAACTGGTGTTCGCGAGTCCGCCGAACACCGGCCACGACTTCCGGTCCAGGTCCAGCAGTGCCGCGGTCATCGCGGCGATGACGCCGCCGTGAGCGACGAGCACCACCGGGGCCTCAGGTCGTTCACCACTGCCCCAGCCGTCGACGATGTTCACGAGCTCATCCACCAGCGGGGTGGCCCGGGTCGCGACGTCGATTCGGCTCTCGCCGTTCGGTGGCGCCCAGGACGCGTCGTCGCGCCAGATGCGCCGCGCCCCCGGCATCTCGGCATCCACCTCGAGGTGGGTCATGCCCTGCCAGTCACCGAGATGTGTTTCACGCAGGCGCTTGTCGGTGGTGACCGTGAGCCCTGTCCGCCGCGCCAACGCCTCGGCGGTGTCGCGGGCGCGGGTCAGATCGGAGGACAGGATGCGCATAGGTGCGCGATCGGCCAACGCGACCGCGGCGTCCTCGGCCTGGCGCCGGCCCAACGTCGACAGCTCCGTGTCCAGCTGCCCCTGCATCCGGCTCGTCGCGTTGTAGTCGGTCTGCCCGTGACGCAACAGGATCAGCCGACGGACCACCGGCGTGAGACGTTCCACGGAGGTGTCGTGACTGTCCGGTCCGCCGCTCACGCGAGGCCGTCCACGTCGATGACCGGGCAGTCCTTCCAGAGCCGCTCCAGCGCGTAGAACTGCCGCTCGTCGGTGTGCTGGATGTGTACGACGATGTCGGCGTAGTCGATGAGCGCCCACCGGCCCTCACGGGTGCCTTCCCGCCGCACGGGTTTGTGACCGGCTTCGCGCAGTTTGTCCTCCACCTCATCGACGATCGCGGTCACCTGCCGTTCGTTGTCGGCCGACGCGATCACGAAGATGTCGGTGATGACGAGTTGTTCGGAGACATCGATGACCGTGACATCGTGGGCGAGTTTGTCGGCGGCGGCGTGTGCCGCCACGGTGGCCATCTGCAGCGCTTCGGCTGAGGCAGTCACTGGAGTCCTTCCGTCGGGGTGCGGTGCGGTGTGTGAGGCAGGTCTGGTCGTCGCAGTGAGATCAGGGCGCGGACACCCCCGGCGAGGACGCCTTCGGCGCACGGTACAGCTTGCGTTTGGCGATGTACTGGACGACTCCGTCGGGAACGAGATACCAGACCGGACGCCCGCGCGCGGCGCGGGCGCGGCAGTCCGTGGACGAGATCGCCAGCGCCGGGATCTCGAGCATCTGCAACGTATCCGGCGGCAGCGAACCGAGGTGCGCAGCGAGATGCTTGGCGTGCAGTTCGTAGCCGGGTCGGCTGACGCCGATGAAGTGCGCGAGTTCGAACAATCCCTCCCAGTCCTGCCAGGACAGGATCGATTCCAGCGCATCGGCGCCGGTGATGAAGAACAGCTCGGCGTCGGGATGGTGCTTGCGGAGATCACGCAGTGTGTCGACGGTGTAGGTGTCGCCGTCACGTTCGATGTCGACGCGGCTCACGCTGAAGCGCGGATTCGATGCGGTCGCGATGACCGTCATCAGGTAGCGGTCCTCGGCCGGACTGACCGCCCTCGCCGCGTCGATGACGTGGCCGTCCTCGTCCTCACCCAGCTTCTGCCAGGGTCTTCCGGTCGGGACGAAGATCACCTCGTCCAGGGAGAACCGATGGGCCACCTCACTGGCGGCCACCAGGTGACCGTTGTGGATGGGATCGAACGTGCCACCCATGATGCCGATGCGGCGTGCGCGCGGTCGCGTGGACGTCTGCCCGTCGGTGGCCATGACGTGTGAGTTTACGCGGTCGACCACACGGCACCCGGTGACCCGCTGCAGATCACACCGGCAGCAGGTCGGCGATCACTCGTCCGAGCTGGGTGGCGTTGCGACATTCGAACATCTCGATGCCCTCGGCGTACTCTGTCGCGGCGGAGTCCCCGGTGCCCCAATTGCGCTCGGCCTCGGGATTGAGCCAGTACGCATGTCGGGCACGGTCGACGAGTTCACGGAGCGCTCCCAGCCGCGGATCGTGGTAGTTGTTGCGGGCGTCGCCGAGGATCAGCAGTGCCCCACGGTGGGTCAGCGAGTCGGCGTATTCTTCGACGAAGCCGTTGAGCATGTTGCCGTAGTCGGAGTGTCCATCGCGGGTGCTGATCCGGGCCGTGGTGATCATCCGATGCATGCTGGCACCGAAGTCCTCGTCGTCGGCGCCCCGGTCGAAGAAGTCGGTCACCTCGTCGACGGTGTCGACGAAGGCGAAGACCCGGACCTTCGAGAACTGTTGACGCAACGCATACACCAATCGCAGCGTGAACTGGGAGAAACCCGCCACGGAGCCCGACACGTCACAGATGACGGTGAGCTCCGGACGCCCCGGTCGGGGTTTGCGATGCGTGAGCTCTATCGGCACACCGCCGGTCGACATCGATGCCCGCAACGTCTTGCGCACGTCGACCGCGCCACGATGCGATCGGCGGCGACGAACTTCCAGCTTCGCCGCCAACAGCCGTGCCAGCGGCTCGATCGTGCGTCGGATTTCGGCGAGGTCCGACGCACCGGCCGACAGGAAATTGATGTTCTCCGGCAGCTGCGGCACGGCATACTCCGCGACCCGTTCACGGCCCTTGGCACCGGCCATCCGCCGCTGCGTCTCCGCCTCGATCGCAGCACGCAGATCGGCCGATCGGGCGCGCGCCGCACTCCGGTAGCGGGGCTCGGTACCCGCGCGGTCGCCGAGCGAGTCGTCGTCGCCACCGCCGGCCATCGCGGCCGCGATCCGCGCGATCAGCGTCTGCGGACTGATCTGCGACAACGCCTGATAGGCCGAGTACGCCTCGCCGCGGGTGGAATCGTAACGTCCGAGCTGGTCGACGATGAGCGCCACCATCTGCGCGAGCCGCGCGTCCGCATCGGGCGACTCGTCGGCGAGCAACTCGGCCAGCTGGTCGCGGATCGCCTCCACATCCACCTCGCCGTCCTGCGTTCTCGGCAATTCGGAGACCGCGGTGCGCGCGCCGGTGCCCAGCGGAAACCACAGGTCGAAGACGGTGTCGAACACCCGGCGATGCATCTGATCGCTGATGAGGGTGGCGGCCAGTCCCTCCCGCAAGGTGCGACGGTCGAGCAGATCGAGCACCTCCACGGCTTGCGCCGCGTCGATGAGCGACGACGGCCCGACGACGATACCGCGGGCCCGCAGCTCGTCGACGAAACCGGTCAGATGATCGATCAACGGCACCTCGGGTGCCGCCTGCGCCGGAGGGGACATCAGCCCAACTTGAGTTCTTTGAACGCCGTCTTCAGATCCGGGCGGTGCTTGAGCACCACACCCAGGGTGCGCGCGATCAGACCGTCGTCAAGAGTCGCGCCGGAGCCCGTAGTCGATTCCCCCGCGCCGAGCGCCAGCAGGGTGTTGCCCCAGTCGATGGTCTCGGCCACCGACGGCTTCTTGCGGATGTCGAGGGTGCGCAACACACCGACGACCCGCACCAGTTCCGCGGCGAGAGCGTCCGGCAACCCGGGCACCCGCGACGCCAGGATCTCGCGTTCGCGGACCGAGTCGGGGAAGTCGATGTAGAGGTACAGGCACCGACGCTTCAGCGCCTCGGAGAGATCGCGGGTCGCATTGGACGTGAGGATGACGATCGGCCGCCGGGTGGCGGCAACCGTGCCCATCTCGGGAATGGTCACCGCGAAGTCACTGAGCACCTCGAGGAGCAGACCCTCCACATCGACGTCGGCCTTGTCCACCTCGTCGATGAGAAGCACCGTCGGTTCGGATCTCGAGATGGCCCGTAGCAGCGGACGCGGCAACAGGAACTCCTCGCAGAAGATGTCGCTCTTCGCCTCGTCCCAGTCTCGTGTCCCGGTGGCCTGGATGTGCAGGATCTGTTTGGCGTGGTTCCACTCGTAGAGTGCCCGCGCCTCGTCGATGCCTTCATAACACTGCAGCCGGATGAACTCGGCATTCGTCGACTGCGAGATCGCCCGCGCCAGTTCGGTTTTGCCGACGCCGGCGGGGCCTTCCACCAGGAGCGGTTTGCCGAGCCGGTCGGCCAGGTACGTCGACGTGGCAGTGGCGTCGTCGGCGAGATAGCCGGTGTCGCGCAGCCGTGTGGTGACGTCGGCGACGTCGGTGAACGATGGCACGGTGGTGGGCCCGCCGGTCGCGGCGGTCGTCTCGGCCATCAGGCGGGCCTGATGTGGCCGTCGCCCCAGACGGTCCACTTCGTCGAGGTGAGTTCCGGCAGCCCCATCGGACCGCGCGCATGCAGTTTCTGTGTCGAGATGCCGATCTCGGCACCGAACCCGAACTGCTCACCGTCGGTGAACGCGGTCGACGCGTTGACCATCACCGCCGCCGCATCGACCCGCGAGGTGAATTCCCGCGCGGCGGCCAGATCGGTGGTGACGATCGCCTCGGTGTGACCGGTCCCCCAGGTGTCGATGTGGGCGACCGCCGCATCCAGGTCGTCGACGACCTTCATCGCGATGTCCATCGACAGATACTCTTCGGCCCAGTCCGTGTCCGTCGCCGGCTCCATACCGGGTTCATCACCGTGGATCACCACGCCCTGCGCCTGCAGGGCCTGCGAGATCTTCGGCAACGCGTCGGACGCCACGGCCTTGTCGATGAGTACCGTCTCGGCGGTGTTGCACACGCTTGGCCGCCGTGTCTTGGAGTTCAACACGATGCGCGTGGCAACGTCGAGGTCGGCGAGTGCGTGCACGTAGACATGACAATTGCCCGTGCCGGTCTCGATGGTGGGCACGGTGGCATTGGCCACGACTGCATTGATCAGTCCGGCGCCCCCGCGCGGGATCACCACGTCGACCAGGCCGCGGGCACGGATGAGAGCGGTGACGCTCGACCGGTCCTCGCTCGGCAGCAGCGCAACGGCGTCGGCGTTGACACCTTTGTCGCGCAACACCTCACGCAGGATGCGGACGAGTTCGGCGTTCGAGTTCGCGGCGGACGACGAACCGCGCAGCAGCACCGCATTGCCCGACTTGAAGGCGATACCGAAGGCGTCGACGGTCACGTTCGGCCGCGCTTCGTACACCATGCCGACTACACCGAGCGGCACCCGGAGCTGACGCAATTCCATGCCGTTGGGCAGCGTCTTGCCCGACACGACGGTGCCGATCGGATCCGGTAGGACCGCCACCTGGCGGAGTCCGTCGGCAATTCCGGTGATGCGTTCCGGGGTCAGCCGCAGCCGGTCGATCAGGCTGGCCTCGGTGCCGTCGTTGTCCGCGCGGGTGATGTCGGCGGCATTCGCGGCCAGGATCGCTTCACTGTCGGCCTCGATGGCCTCGGCCGCTGCGAGCAGAACCTCGTTCTTGGCCGCGGTCGTCAACCCGGCCAGGGCCTGCGACGCGACCTTGGCGGCCTTGGCCAGACCCGCGACGACCTCTTCGACGTCGGTCGCCACCACGCCCGAATCGGCGGTGGGTGCACTCATGGAATCCTCGACTTCGCCTGCGGAAATATGTCGCCCACCAGAGTAGCGGTGCGTCCGGAAGTGCCCCAATCCCGGCTGAGCTGGTATCGAGACGTGATGATGTGGGACGAGTTGTTCTCGCTGCTAGCCACGAAGTAGCTGGAGTCGGCTGGCCATGCGGAAGGCGTCCGGGCGCGCGGTATCAGTCGCGAGGAACTCGTCGAGGGTGTGTGTTGAGATGAATGTGGCGGGGGTATCGGTGTCGGTCAAGATGTCGATGACGTTGATAAACCGCTGCTGCGCTTCGCGGCCCACCTCGTCGAACAGCGGGATGTCGGTTACGACCCAGTCACCGAACGCGTCGGCCAAGTAGAGATATTCGATCGTCGATAGTGGTGAGTCGCACAGCTGACCGAACGAGATCCATAGCTGACCATTACGGACAGCGAGGGCAGCGAATTGTCGACCCCGGACCGTGAGCGTCGCTTTCTCGTCGGCGGATGGATAGCTACCGGGCGCCGAATCGGTCAGCCACTTGCCGGACGCGAAGCCCGTGGTGTGGTGTGGTGACTGCGTCCGGTAGTCGGTGGGGACCGTCGAGGTGGAATACGTCGAGGTGGTTCTTGATCATCGCGATACCAGACTCGAAGGTGTGGTGCCAGATGGGATTGGGCAATAGGGATTCCGGCGCATAGTTCGAGGTGACCAGCACCGTGAGCTGCCGAGCGAACACGAACTCGAGAAGGCGTGTGAGAAGGCGAGCGTCCCCAGAATCGTGGACATGAAACTCGTCGAAGAACAGCAGGCGACTTGGCCCGAGGAGTTCACTGAGCGCGGATTCTAGCGCTCTAGGATCATCGCGGGAGTCGTGTACGCGAAGGTGCAACTCGTCGAAGAAGTTGTGGAAGTGGACCCGGGTTTTCGGCACGGTCGCTTCATCGAAATAGGCTTGAGCCAGCCAAGATTTTCCGCGGCCGGCCGGCCCGTGGACATATAGTCCACGTGAACTCTGGTTTCGGCGGGCTCGGAGTCGACGACCATCGGGCTGGGCGAGCATGGCGAGTCGTTCAGTAAGCCGCTTCTGGTCGGCGTTTAGAACGATACCGGCCTGGGTGGCAGAGATATCGATTGCTTCTACGATGCTCTGACGCACAGCGGGCACCTGACCGATAGTTGCACGCCCGCTACGTGTCGAAGCAATACTGTGTGCGACGTCGCACTGCACAAACCACTGCTGATCGGGATATCAAGCCATATCGCGGCCGCGGCCAAGCAGACGCTACTGGCCAGGACGAGTGTTCTCAGAGGCCCCGACGTCGTTGAGCCCGGCCGGAAAATGATGAGGCTCGAGCGAAGGCAGTGCCACCGAAGTACAACCGAACTCGAACCGAGTACTGGCAGGTGCCGTCACCGACGGAGATACTGTCGCTGACATTTAGGTCGCCGATGGATACAGCTCCAGCATCGCGGGCCCTTTCGAGTACAGCCTTTTCATCTGCTCGCTGAGTCGGGCCCGTGCAAGTGAGCCGGCAGCGTGAAGCGGAACGTCGCCTCGTTGCTCTTCGCTCCCACAGGACCATTGTGCGCCATCGGAGCCAAGCGGTGCAGGCATCACCCCGATCAGTTTCGTGCGGTTGGATTTCCCTCGGGTGCAGCATTTGTCGGGTATTGGAGTGCACTACGGCCGCTAAGCAGCCCTCACCAGCTTGCAGCTCGTCTCCGTTTCGCCAATCACGTGTCCTATATCAGGACATCGGTGACGGTTCCGCAGCAGAACATCCGCATGGTTGTCCGCTTCTGATAAATGTGACTCCTGCAGCGAGCCATGAGATAGCCAGACGCACCATAGGGTCAATCGTTTCACGAGCAGCCACCACGCGAGCCTCGCTGCACAAGTCTCACCACCATGACCACCCACAATGTCACCAATGTCTTGATACAGAACTGTCACCGATGCACTGGTAAATAACGGTTGCGCCGGTCACGATCGCGGCGTAGCATCGAACGTGAGTTCGAATCAATCGATCGGGGGGTCGATGTCGGTGGACGTATCGGTTGTGACGCCGGGTAACGCCGAACCTGCTGCAGAGACGCCGGCTGCGCCCGACTTCCTGCGCTCCATGCCGGATTCGATTGCATCGCTTGCCGTAGCCGACACCGAGGCCGCTGCGACCAAGCGTCTGACATTGCTCGAGGAGATCAAGTCGGCGTGCGCTGCCGCACAAGTGCGTGAGACGGCGCGACTCGAGGAGTTGCGTGACGCCGACGAGCAGATGCGCAACGTGCCGGCATCCCGGCGCGGACGCGGCCTGTCGGCAGAGGTCGGTCTCGCACGCAAGGTGTCCCCGCGAAAAGGCAGTCAATACCTGGGTTTCGCACGGGCTCTCGCCCACGAGATGCCGCACACGATGCGGGCATTGACCTCCGGGACGCTCACCGAATGGCGCGCCACCATCCTGGTCCGTGAAACCGCTTATCTGACAAAAGAAACCCGAACCGAGATCGATCGACGCATGTGTGCCGATCCGGCCACACTCGACGGCGTCAGCGATCGCGCACTCGAGGCCTCGGCCAAAAAGCACGCCTACGAACTCGATCCACACGCCGTGGTCGCGCGGTCGGCCCGGGCGGAGAAGGACCGTCGGGTCGGGGTGCGCCCCGCCCCGGATCTGATGACGAAACTCTCGGCGCTGCTACCCCTGAAGCAGGGAGTCGCGGTGTACGCGTCACTCAAGGCACATGCCGACGCGACGGTCGGGGGTGACGATCGAACCCACGCGCAGATCATGGCCGACACCCTTGTCGAGCGGGTCACCGGCCAGGACTACGCCGAAAAGGTCCCGGTGTCGGTGAACGTGGTCATGTCCGAACGCACCATGCTCACCAACAGCCATGAGGCGGCGGAGATCCCCGGATTCGGCCCGATCCCGGGCAGCCTGGCGCGACAGATGATTGCCGAAGGTACCGACGGGACGACGAGATCGTCGCTGCGACGATTGTTCGCGCGCCCGCGCGACGGCACGCTGGTCTCCATGGACGCGCGGTCGCGCACATTCCCCAAGGCGTTGGCGCATTTCATCGCCATGCGTGACCGAATGTGCCGCACACCGTATTGCGGCGCACCGATCGCCGAGACCGATCACGCCCACCCGCATCGACACGGCGGCGCCACCACCGACGTCAACGGCGACGGCGCGTGCCGCGCGCACAACCTGGCGAAGGAGGCGGGCGGCTGGCGGTACGCGGTGGTCGAGACCGCCGGCGGCCACCGAATGGAGATCCATACACCCACCGACGGCCTTCACCTGTCGACCGCGCCACCGTCGGTCGGTCACGTTCCGGACACCACGAGCGTCGTCGAGTCCCACCTGCTCGCACTGCTCAACGCTGCGTGAAACCCTGGTGCCATGAGCAATCTCGTGGCCTTGATGGGCGCCACCTTTCTGGCCTTCGTCAACTACGCCGCGTTACTTCCCGTGGTACCGATGTGGGCGTCGAATGGTGGCGCCGGAAGTGTGGTGGTCGGTGCCACCACCGGGGCGATGATGGCGGCCACCGTGGCGACACAGCTGTCGATGCCGTGGTTGTTCCGACGCGTACCACTGCGCACCATGATGGTGCTCGGCGCCGTCCTGCTCGGTGGCCCGACGCCGCTGTATCCGCTGGCGACCGACGCCGTACCGATCGTGCTGATCACCGTCATCCGCGGTATCGGCTTCGCCTTCATCGTCATCTCCGGGGCGGTGATCGTGGCCGACCTCGCCGGTCCCCGGAAACTCGCCTCGTATTCGGGCTATTACGGTGCCGCTGCGGCGCTGCCGAACATCGGCGCGTTGGCCGGCGGCGTGTGGGCCGTCGACGTCCTCGGCTATCACCTCGTGTTCTACATCGCCGGAGCAGCGGCCCTGGCAGGCGCGGTCATCGCCTGCCTGCTTCCGAGCGGACTGTACGGGCGTTTCCGACTGCCGTCGATATCGGACGTGCGGCCGATCACGGTCCCGATCGTGGTGTTCGTGATGGTCGCGGGCGCCTTCGGCGCCACCACCACATTCCTGCCGCTGTCCGGACCGAGCGCTGCAACTGTCGCCGCCGCACTCCTCGCCGGCTCCGTCACCTTGGTGGCCGGGCGGCTGGGTGCCGGATTCCACGGTGATCGGCGCGGTGCGGGGCGACTGCTGGTGCTCTCGGTGCTCATCGCCGCGCTGGGCTGCACCATCATCGGAACATCATTGGACGGACCGGGCTGGTCGTTGATCCTCGGTGCCGCGTTGTTGGGCGCCGGTTTCGGTTCCTGCCAGAATGATTCGTTCGTCGTGACAGTGCAACGTCTCGGCCCAGATCGCAGCGGGACCGCCAGCATCATCTGGAATATCGCCTATGACGGCGGACTCGGTCTCGGTGCCGTCGGATTCGGTTGGTTCGTCGGCCGACTCGGCTACGCCGATGCGTTCCTCGCAATGGCAGCAGCCATCGCTGTCGTGACCCTCGTGTGCGGGCGGTTCGTCTCCCCGCCCAGTCCGTCCTCCCCCGTGTCAGGCACCGCAGGACCGTAGAACCTGCGCCATCACATCACGCGACCGACGATCGACAGGGAGCTGGTAGGCGGCCATCACCATGACGAACTGAGTCACGTACTGGCAGTGGAACCGCCGATTGGGCGGCATCCACTCGGCCGGGGCCTGATCGGATTTCGTGAGGTTCGAGGCCGCGTCGGCGGCGACCAGGTTCGCGGGGTCGTTCGCCAGATTCATCCGCGCCGTTTGCGGCCACGCCCACGCACCCATGTCCCAGGCGTATGCCAGCGGAACGATGTGATCGATCTGCACGGCGCCGGGACGTCGGTCGCGGCGGAAGGCGATGAACTCACCGGTGTACGGGCTACGGAACTCGCCGGCGACGACGGCGTCAGGGCAACTGTCGACGACGGCTCGACGCACATCGACCAAGTCGCGCGCCAGAACGTCATTTCGGGTATCGCACCCGTTTCCGCCACCCGTCACCGTCACAGCGTCGGTCCAGGCGGCCCCGAATGCCGCACGCTGGTAGTCCGAGCGCTCGGCGCGGCGGTCGGTCACCGACAGGCCCGCGAGTCGCAGCGACGCCGCACCCGCTGCGCTGCCCGCCGCCGAGTCGGTGGACGCTCCGCGCCCGGACAGAGTCAGACCTCCGGCCACGATCACCGCGGTCAGCACGCTGCCGACGAGGATCAGCCACCACCGCAGTGGCCACGCGGCGCCCGACACCATGACAGTTGGACGCGGCAGCCGCGTGTTCGGTTCCGCTCTGGTCAGGATTTGTCGAGGTATTTGACCTTGTTGGGGACCAGCACGGCGTCGACGAGGTCGGCGAGCGGCCTGTGATCGGCCAGGGGCAGGTCGGCCCCCACCACGTCGTCGGCGAGTTCGCGGGCGTCGGCGATCACATCGCCGTCCGCCAGCAGCGACAGGAAGTGCAGCGAGGAGACACCACCGGACTGCAGCGACCCGAGAACGTCACCCTCCCTGCGCTGCTCGAGATCCACGCGGGCCAGTTCGAACCCGTCGGTGGAAGCCTCCACGGCCCGCAGTCGCTGCATCGACTGCGAGATGTCCTTGGCCGAGGTCATCAGCAGACACAGGCCGGGGTGCCTGCCACGGCCTACGCGGCCACGCAACTGATGCAGCTGACTGACCCCGAATCGTTCCGCATCGACAACCACCATCATCGTCGCGTTGGGCACGTCCACGCCGACCTCGATGACAGTGGTCGAGACCACCACATCGATCTCACCACGACCGAACGCGTCCATGATCGCGTTCTTCTCCTCGGCGGGCAGGCGTCCGTGCAACATCTCGATCCGGTGGCCACCGAGCGGCCCACCCAACAACTCGGTGTACTGGTCGAGAACCGAGGTGCTCTGCGGTTCCGATTCCTCGTTGCGTCCCTTCGGTTTCTTCTTACCGTCGGGATCGTCGCCGATTCGCGAACACACCACGTACACCTGGCGGCCCTGGGCGATCTCTTCGGCCGCGCGCGTCCACGCGCGGTCCACCCAGGCCGAGTTACGCATCGGGACCACTGACGTCTTGATGGGCTGGCGGCCTTTGGGTAGTTCGGTGAGCACCGAGGTGTCCAGGTCGCCGAAAACTGTCATCGCGACGGTTCGCGGGATGGGTGTCGCGGTCATCACCAGGAAGTGCGGCATCAGCCGGTCTTTACCTCTGCCGCGCAACGTGTCCCGCTGTTCGACACCGAATCTGTGCTGCTCGTCGACCACCACCATGCCCAGATCGAAGAATGCGACGTTCTCCTCGAGCAGCGCGTGGGTGCCCACCACAATGCCGGCCTCGCCGGTCACCACGTCGAGCAACGTCTGCCGTTTGCCGGCGGTCTTCATCGATCCGGTGAGCAGCGCGATCTTGGTCGCACCTTCGGCCGCGGTCAACTCGCCGGCCTCCGCGAGGTTGCCCAGCATCGACGTCATCGTCCGATAGTGCTGCGCGGCAAGTACTTCCGTCGGAGCAAGGATCGCACACTGATGTCCGTTGTCCACCACCCGGAGCATGGCCAGCAGGGAGATCAGCGTCTTGCCCGAGCCGACCTCGCCCTGCAGCAAACGACTCATCGGGGTGTCGCGCGCCAGGTCCTCGGCGATCTCGGCCACCACGGTCTGCTGGCCGTCGGTCAGGGTGAACGGTAGACGCTCGCGCAGTCGGTCCTCGAGTCCGCCGGCGACGTGCGGGCACGGCGGTCCGTTCTCGGTGCGGCCGGCGATCCGCCGTTGGGCGAGCACAGTCTGGATGGCCAGCGCCTCGTCGAATTTCAATCGCGCCCGCGCCGCCTCGATGTCGTCCTCGGTCTCGGGCAGATGCACTTTGTGTAGCGCCTCGGCCGTGCTGATCAGCCCGCGCGATCTCTGCTGCTGGTCGGTGAGGGCGTCGGCCTGCGCGCCGCTGCGCTCGACCGCGGCCAGTGTGCGCGCAATTGCCGCCCCGATGGTCCAGGTCTGGATGTCCTTGGTGGCCGGGTAGATCGGGATGATGGACCGATCCACCAGTGCTTCGGCAGCGGTGTTGCCCGACTCGTCGAGCGACTCCGCCTCCGCGCCGAGCATCTGCGCCAGCATCGCCGAACCGACCACGCCGTCGACGCCGGCCTCGCCATCGGGCAACACTGCCCACTCCGGGTGGGACAGCTGTATCTGGCCTCGGAAGATCTTCACCTTGCCCGCCATCAGCACCCTGGCCCCCGGCTTGATCCGGTGTTGGATGAAGCGGGCGTTGAAGAAGTTCGCGACGTAGGTGTAATCGTCGTCGGTCACGGTCACCTTCAAGAACTTCCCGGACCGCTTCTTCATGGGGATCATGCTGGCGCCGGTGACGCGGCCGACGATCGTCAGCCAATCGTCTTCCACGGGCATCTCCTGGTTGGAGAGCTGACCCTGTCGCACGTATCTGCGCGGAGCGTAGCGGAGCAGCTCCCCCACCGTGACGATGCCCAGTGTCGAGATCTGCGAGGCGACCTTGGGGCTCACCACCGTCTCGAGACCGTCGGCCATCGCCACCATCACTCGACCCCCACCTGCAGCAGCTGATCGGGTTGGCCGGTCCGGTAGATGGCGAGTTCCACACCCGCGTAGCTGCGGCGCATCTGCTCGGCGAGCGCATCCAGCGCGGCGTCGTCCACCCCGGAACCCGCCATCACAGTGACCATTTCACCACCGGTGGCGAGCATCAGGTCGACCAGCGCGGTCGCCGCCCCGGTCTGGTCGGGCGCGATCACCAGCACATCGGACCCGATCATGCCCAGGACATCCCCGACCTCACACGTACCGGCGAGCGTCATGATCCGGCTGTCGGCCCGCACCAGCGAACCCCAGCGGGTACCTGCGGCAGCTTCTGCCATCGCATAGGTGTCGGGATCGGGCGCCTCGGTGGGATCGTGTACGGCCAGCGCCGACAGGCACTGCACCATCGACGAGGTCGGCAGAAACACCACCGAACGCTGCGCGGACCGCGTGGCCGCCGTGACCGTGACCAGGTCCTGCGAGCTCAGTTTGCCGTTGGCCATCACCACCACGTGTGCGCTGTCGGTTCCGCGAATCGCCTCGGTCAGAGCCTCCGGCGCGAGTCCGGCGTCTGCGCGTAGTACCGCGGCCCCGGCCTCGGTGAACAATTCGTCGGCACCTTCGCCGGTCACCACCGCGACCACCGCTCGCTTGTGCCGGGGCGGCGGTTCGGCTGTGTCGGTCTGGGCACGAATCGCGTCGAGCGCAAAGCAACTGATCCGGACCTCGGCGACGGGTCCGCGGGCCGCACCCTCCTCGACCGCCCGTCCCGGGTCGCTGGTGTGCACGTGGACCGAGAATCGTTCGCCCCCGGTCGAACTGTCCCCGACGATCACCACGGAATCGCCGATCTCGTTGAGGACCTGACGCAACGACCCGACCTGATCGCCGGCGGCACCGTCGAGGAAGTACATCACCTCGAAGTCCATGTCGCTGCCGCCGGTACAGGCGTCGTTGCCCTGATGCCCCGGGACACCACCACCAATCAGGATCCCCCGGTAACGGCGCCGGCGCTGCGCGACACCGGTCAACACCGCGACCATGGCATCGGCCAGTGCGAGGAATCCCCGCCCACCTGCGTCGACGACACCGGCCTCGGCGAGCTCGGGCATTTGCTCCGGCGTGCGCTCGAGCGCATCGGCGCAGTCATCGGCCACCGCCCGGGCCAGGTCGCCCGCCGACTCGGAGACGTGCGCCGCGGCGGTCTCCGCTGCGGTCCGGATCAGCGTGAGGACGGTGCCCTCCCGGGGTTCGCTGACCGCCCGCATCGCCGCCAGCGACCCGAGCCGCAACCCCGCGGCCCACAGCTGGTTGAAAGTCACCTGGGTCTGGTCGGGCATCAGCTCGGCGGCATCGGCCAGACCGATGAGCACCTGCGAGAGGATGATGCCGGAGTTTCCGCGGGCCTGTGCGATCGCCGCGTCGGCCATCGCCCGGGCCACCTGCGGGGTGCTCGCATCCTCGGACAGCGTTGCCAGGCCGTCGGCAGCGGCCTGCATCGTGAAGAGCATGTTGCTGCCCGTGTCGGAGTCCGGGATCGGGAAGACGTTCAGGTCGTTGATCTCGCCCCGCAGCGTCTCGAGCCCGTCGACCGCGGTGTGCGCCCAATCCCGCAACAGCTGCGGATTCATCATCCTGATGCGACCACCGTCGAACACCGACTCCATGAAACCCCTTACCGTTGGCAGTGACGATGGCCGTTGGCCGGATGTGTTCGAGGTTACTCGGACGCCCCGACGGCCACGGTGCCACCATCTGCCCGCTCCTGGCGCCGCGATTTGGCCGGGTCGGGTCCTTCCGGCTACTCTTGCAGGGTTGCCTTGCAACTGTGCCCGTCGACGCCCGTCGCCGATCGTGGAACTGCGGGCAGAACACGACCACTTTCATCAACACAAGGGAGTTCGACGATGGCTGCCGTCTGCGACATCTGCGGCAAGGGACCGGGCTTCGGCAAGTCGGTGTCACACTCGCACCGCCGCACGAACCGCCGGTGGAACCCGAACATTCAGTCGGTGCGCGTCGAGGTCGCGCCGGGGAACCGCAAGCGCAAGAACGTGTGCACCTCCTGCCTGAAGGCCGGCAAGACCGCTCGCGTCTGACGCTCCCGACGGCCTCGGCCGTCGGCGTCGAACCGACATCCACATTGCACCCGACTCCCCGAGCGAACACTAGCTCGGCCCTGGGAGTCGGGTCTTTGTGCGTTGGCACTAGAGTCTGCAGACCATGACCGCTGACCCTGCCACCGCACCCACTGCCGAGCTCGTCACCGAGAGCGACGGCATCCTGACCATCGCGATCTCCTCGGACGCACCGGGCAATCCGCTCAACGACGACGCCCTGTCCGCGGGCGCCGCCGCACTCCGCGAAATCGCGCGCGGAGAGCGCCGGGTCGGGGTGATCCTGCTCAAGGGTCCGGGCGCGAACTTCTGCGCCGGTGGCAACGTCCGCGACTTCGCCTCGGCCGCCCACCGCCCCACCTTCCTGCGTGAGATCGCCGACAATTTCCACGCCTTCGTCAGCGCCCTCCACGAAGCCGATCGGCCGGTCGTCGCCGCGGTCAAGGGCTGGGCCGCCGGCGCCGGGATGAGCATCGTCACCCACGCCGATGTCGCGATCGGCGGGACCTCCACCAAGATGCGACCGGCATACCGCGGTATCGGACTGTCCCCCGACGGCGGGATGACCTGGACGCTACCCCGCATCGTCGGCGCCGCACGCGCCCGTCAGATCATCCTCACCGACCCGGTCATCGACGCGGACAAGGCGCTGAGCTGGGGACTGTTGTCCGACATCGTCGCCGACGACGAGGTCGATTCCACCGCACTCGCCACCGCGGCGAAGATCGCCGCCGGCCCGTGGCAGTCGGACGGGGCCGCCCGCGCCCTGCTCACCCGATCGGCCACCTCGACTCTGGGCGATCAGCTCGCCGCCGAGGCGCAGTCGATCTCCGCATTGTCCGCGGCACCGGAGGGCATCGAGGGTGTCGACGCCTTCGTCGCCAAGCGCAAACCGGACTTCGCGGCCGCCCGCAACGCCTGAAACCTCAGGCGGCGGGCAACCGCCAGTCGATCGGGTCGGCTCCCAGATCCTCGAGCGCGTCGTTGGCTCTGCTGAACGGGCGGGAACCAAAGAACCCTCTGCTCGCCGACAGTGGTGACGGATGAGCCGACTCGATCACCGGGACATCGGGCAGCCACTGCTTGAGTCCGGCGGCGTCGCGTCCCCAGAGAATCGCCACCAGCGGATCGGCCGCCCGCGCGACCAGTGCCTTGATCGCGCATTCGGTGACCTGTTCCCAGCCCTTCCCACGATGCGAGGCAGGCTCCCCCGGCGACACGGTGAGGACCCTGTTCAGCAGCAGCACACCGGATTTCGCCCAGGGAGTCAGATCCCCGTTGGCCGGCTGGGGGTAACCGAGGTCCGCGCAGTACTCGCGGTAGATGTTGGACAGCGACCGCGGTATCGGCGAGACGTCTGGCGCCACCGAAAAACTCAGTCCCACCGCATGCCCGGGCGTCGGATAGGGGTCCTGCCCGACGATCAGCACCCGCACATCGGCGAACGGATTGGTGAACGCACGCAACACATTCCTGCCGGCGGGCAGATAACCGCGTCCGGCCGTGTTCTCGGCACGCAGGAACTGTCCCATCGCGGTGATGACCGGTTCCACGGGAGCCAGCGCATCGGCCCAGCCCGGGTCGATGAGATCCGACAGCGGCTTCGCCCCGTCTCCCGTGGATTCGGTTGTGGGTGAGGTCATCCGATCCTCCGCAGCGACTCCCGGAAGTACTTGGCGTTCTCGAAGTACATCTCGACGTTGAGGTCCACGTGACCCTCCGGCACCTCGAAGCCCTCTCGGACCTTGGCCGGCACACCGAGGGCCATCGTGCGGTCCGGCACGGTGAACTTGAACGGCACGACCGCACCTGCCCCGACGATCGCGCCGCTGCCGACCGTCGATCCATTGAGCACCACCGAACCCGACGCGATGAGGCAGTGATCGCCGATCGTCGCGCCCTCGATGTGCGCGTTGTGCCCGACGACGCATTCGGCGCCGATGACCGTCGCGTCGATCGGGGTGCAGTGGATGATCGTGCCGTCCTGAATGTTGGTCCGTCGGCCCACGGTGATGGTCCCGGAATCGCCCCGCAGAACCGCGGTCGGCCAGATCGACACCCCGTCGCCGAGGGTCACATCCCCGATGACGACCGCATCGGGGTGGACGTACACATCGTCACCGATGGTGGGTTCACGATCACCGAGCGCATAGATAGCCATGCACCGAATCTAAGGCATGCCGAGCGCAGACAATTGGCACGGGCTCAGGACCCGAACGATTGCCACCCCCGCAGATCCTGCACCGCCCGACCGTCCACCCGCACACCGGTGCCGTCGCGGACCTCGCCGATCGTGGTCCAGCCCGGCGGGACCGTACCGGCTGCGAACGCGCCCAACAGTTCGTGATCCTCTCCACCGGCCACGGTCCACTCGCGCAGATCCACACCCAGACGGCGCGCCGCGGAACGCATGTCGCTGCCCACCGGGATGCGATCGCTCGACACCGCGAGCGCCACACCGGAGGCCGCGGCCATGGTGATCAATTCCTCCACGAGCCCGTCGGAGATATCGGTCATCGCATGCGCACCAGCATGCGCCGCCGCCGGCCCCTGTCCCAGGTCGGGCGCCGGAAGTCGATGAGCGGCGACCAGATCGGCGAACTCGGCGAGCAGTTCATCGTTTCCACGGTCGTGCGCGTCGAGCAACAAGGCGAGCCCGGCCGCGCTCGCACCCACCGCCGTGCCGGTGACCGCGAGCACATCGCCAGGCCGCGCGCCGCCGACCACGATCGGCGTCGCACCGTCCAGAGCACCCACGGTGGTCACGGTCAGCACCACCTCATCGGCACCGACGAGGTCACCGCCCAGCACCCGACCACCGAGTCGGTGGGTGGCGTCGAGGATTCCGTCGTTAAGGTCGAGCACGGTGCCGACGGTGGTGTCGGCGGGGCACGCGATGGACACAACGGTGCCGGTCACGCGCCCGCCCATCGCTGCGATGTCGGCGGCACTCTGGATCACCGCGCGGGCCCCGACGGTGCGTGGATCCGACCAATCGAAGCGGAAATGCCGGCCCGCGACCGCGGTGTCGGTGCTGATGACGGTCGGCCCGGCGGTGTCGATCACCGCCGCATCGTCCCCGGAACCGATCACCACATCGGCTGTGCGGTGGGTGGCATCCAACGCTCTCGAGGACCGGGTCAACTCGACGATCAGGCGCCGCTCTCCGACATCGCCGACCGACCTCGACCGATCGACCGGTTCCCCGGCACCTTCGACGGACACCACAACTCCTCGATTCGCTTCCAGTCGCGCTTGGACGGGGTTGTCAGCGACAATACTGACACCGGGTCGACAGCCGGACCCCGGTGCAGACGAGAGGATGGGCGTGGTTCAGGCATACATTCTGATCCAGACCGAGGTCGGAAGGGCCGCGCTGGCAGCGGCAACGATCGCGGAGATCTCCGGTGTCGCCACATCCGAAGAGGTCAGCGGCCCCTACGATGTCATCGTCCGTGTGGACGCAGCAGATGCGGCGCACCTGACCGAGAACGTCGTGCCGCAGATCCAGAAGGTGGACGGAATCACCCGCACCCTCACGTGTCCGGTGGTGCAGTCCTCGCACTGATCTCGGGCGACTCCGCGCACTAGTGTGTTCGTCGTGACCGACGAGAACCAGGCCGGCGAGGCCTCCGGCGACGACGCGCAGGCACGCTACGGCAGCGGCCCGAGACTGAGCCCGGCACTGATCGCCACCCTGGTGGCGATTCCGGCGATGGTCATCGTCGGCTTCATCACCTTCGCGGCGTTGCGACCGGATCCGTCCACACCGATCGAGTCCTACGCATCCGATGAGGCGGCCCCTGCCGATTGCGACAAGCTCATCGCCGCACTGCCGCAGACCTTCGACGGCTTCGGCGACAAGCAGGTCACGGGCACGACGGTGACGTGGTCGTCGGACCTTGACACCGACCCCGTCACACTGCGGTGCGGTATCTCACGTCCCGACGAGCTGTCGCCGACGAGCAACCTGCAGGTGATCAACCCGGTTCAGTGGTTCATCACCGACACCGTCGAAGGTGCCGGCCAGGCATACGTGTGCGTGGACCACCGCCCCTATGTGGCGATGTGGATCCCCGAGAACGCCGGCAACGCACCGATCACCGACGTCAGCGCGGTGATCGACCAGACGTTGCCGCGGGCACCATTGGACTTCGGCTGATATCGGTCGGACGGATCGCGGGTCCGCGGCTGATCCCGGATCGACTCAGTCGTAGATCTCCGGCTTGGTCCGGCGGCCGAGCAACGAGCTCACTGCGTCGGCAACCGACAGTCCCGAATGGCAGACCTGGTGCACTGCGTCGGTCAGCGGCATCTCCACATCGAATTTCACCGCCAGTGCCCGCACCGACGAACACGATTTGACGCCTTCGGCGACCTGCCCGTGTGTGGCTTCCTGCGCCTCCTGCATCGTCGCGCCCTGACCCAGGTGCGCGCCGAAGGTCCGATTGCGCGACAGCGGTGACGAACAGGTGGCGACCAGATCGCCGACGCCGGCCAGGCCGGCGAGGGTCTCGATCTGAGCGCCGACCGCCACGGCCAAGCGGATGGTCTCGGCCAGACCGCGAGTGATGATGGTCGCCAGCGTGTTCTGCCCGAATCCGACGCCGCTGGCCATTCCGCACGCCAGGGCTATGACGTTTTTCACCGCACCGCCGATCTCGCAGCCGACCACATCGGTGTTGGTGTACGGGCGGAAATACCCGGTGTTGAAGGCCTGCTGCAGATTCTGCGCTCGGTGTTCATCGCGACACGCGATGACGGTAGCCGCGGGCTGCCCCTCGGCGATCTCGCGGGCGAGATTGGGTCCGGACAACACCGCGACCCGTTCTACCGGCGCACCGGACACCTCGGCGATGACCTCGCTCATCCGCAGCAGGGTGCTGGTCTCCACCCCCTTCGCCAGCGAGACGAAGGTCGCATCGTCAGCGACGTGTGGCATCCACTCGGTGAGATTGGCCCGCAAGGACTGTGACGGCACCGCACACACCACCACGTCGGCGCCGGTGACCGCGTCGACGACCGAACTCGTCGCGCGCAGACCATCCGGCAGGGTGATGCCGGGCAGATAATCGCCATTGGCGTGGTCGTGGGTGATGCGCTCGGCGAGCTCGGGCCGCCGAGCCCAGATCGTCGTCTCCGTCCCGGCGTCCACCAACACCTTCGCGATCGCGGTTCCCCAGGATCCCGCACCCATCACCACCGCACGCACGATCACTCCTTCGTCGACCACACTTCGCACCTCACACTAGTGGTATGTCCACGAGCGCCGGACCGGATCAGACGGGTGCGCGTCACACTCCGCTCGCGCGATCGGCATCATGGATGCCATGGAATCGACATCACACACCGACGCGGGCGCCCCACGCCCAGGTGATGTCGTGGCCGTCTTGGCGGTCAAACGCCTGGCCGAGGCCAAGTCCCGGTTGGCGGCCAGCCGCGGACCGGCGTCCGACGGATTGCACCGCGACCTCGTGCTGGCGATGCTGCTCGACACCATCGATGCGCTGCGAGGTCCACGCGTCGAGGGCATCGCGGTCATCAGTCCCGACGACGAGGTACTCGCCGCCGCCCGCGCGGCGGGAGCGATCAGTGTGGGCGAGGATCGCGGCGCCCGGCCCATCGACACCGATCGACTCAACCAGGCCTTCGCCGAAGCATCCGCAATCGCGCGCCGCCGCTGGCCGACGGCGCGGACGGTGATGCTTGTGCAAGCGGATCTGCCTGCGGCGACGGCCACCAGCATGCAAGCGGTGATCGCCGCGGCGGACGGATTGCGACAGGCGGTCCTGACCGATCGAAACGGACGCGGCACCACGGTGTTGCTCCGTGATCGCAGCATCACCGAACCGCCACGGTTCGGGCCCGATTCCGCGGCCGCCCACCGCGCCGCCGGAGCGGTCGAACTCGATCCCGGTCACGTCCGCTGGGCGGATCTGCGCACCGACGTCGACACCGCCGCCGATCTCGACGCCGCCCGATCGCTGGGAGTGGGCCGCCACACCGCGGCAATCCTGGGTGAGACGAGGCCGCTGGGCCCCACATCCTCCTCGAATCGCCGCACACCATCGGATTCGGCCACCAAACGTCTCAGCGCCACCCGCGATGCGTCATGATTGAACGGTGAGCCCTGCCGACGACACCGCCACCCAACCGATCACATCGATCCCCGGGGCGCCGCCCGCCGCGACTCTCGTCCCCGAAGAAGCCACGGACCTTCCCGACGACCGGTACCTCAATCGCGAACTGAGCTGGCTGGACTTCAACTCACGTGTCCTGGCGCTGGCCGAGGACACGTCGATGCCATTGCTGGAACGAGCGAAGTTCCTGGCGATCTTCGCCTCCAACCTCGACGAGTTCTTCATGGTGCGCGTAGCCGGGCTGAAGCGACGCGACGAGACCGGGCTGTCGGTGCGCTCGGCGGACGGTTTGTCGCCGCGAGAACAGTTGCGTCGCATCGCCGCGCGCACCCAAACGATCGCCGAACGGCATGCCCGGGTGTTCCTCGATTCGGTGAACCCGGCCCTGTCCGACAACGACATCCACGTCGTCACGTGGGCGCAACTCTCCGACGATCAGAAGACCCGGCTGATCGACTATTTCCACGAAGACGTGTTCCCGGTGCTGACCCCGCTGGCGGTGGACCCCGCGCACCCGTTCCCATATATCAGCGGGCTCTCGCTGAACCTGGCCGTGACGGTCAAGGACGCCAACACCGGTGGCGAACACTTCGCCCGAATCAAGGTTCCCGACAATGTCAGCAGGCTGATCCGGGTAGACACCCTGATGCGCCGCCACGACCCCTCGCAACAGGACGAATCGAAGACGATTCTGCTGCCGCTGGAGACACTGATCGCGGCCAACCTCGGGCATCTGTTCCCGGGCATGGAAATCGTTGAGCATCACGCGTTCCGGATCACCCGGAACGCCGATTTCGAGGTCGAAGAGGACCGCGACGAGGACCTGTTGCAAGCGCTCGAACGCGAACTCGCCCGCCGGCGTTTCGGCTCCCCGGTGCGACTCGAGGTCGCCGACGACATGAGCGAGCACATGCTCGAACTGCTGCTGCGTGAACTCGACGTCAACCCCGATGACGTCATCCAGGTTCCGGGATTGCTGGATCTGTCCTGCCTTTTCGAGGTCAACGGACTCGATCGGCCCCATCTCAAGGACCGCCCGTTCGTTCCCGCGACACATCCGGCGTTCGGCGAACGAGAGACCCCCAAGAGCATTTTCTCCACGCTGCGCGAGGGTGACGTACTCGTGCACCACCCCTACGACTCGTTCTCCACGAGCGTGCAGCGTTTCATCGAACAGGCAGCAGCCGACCCTCAGGTCCTCGCGATCAAGCAGACGCTCTACCGGACCTCGGGCGACTCCCCGATCATCAACGCACTCATCGATGCCGCGGAGGCAGGCAAACAGGTGGTCGCGCTGGTGGAGATCAAGGCGCGATTCGACGAGCAGGCGAACATCAAGTGGGCCAGGCAACTCGAGCAGGCCGGCGTACACGTGGTGTACGGCCTCGTGGGTCTGAAGACACACTGCAAGACCTGTCTGGTGGTGCGCCGCGAGGGCTCGTCGATCCGACGCTACTGCCACATCGGGACCGGCAACTACAACCCTAAGACCGCACGGCTCTACGAGGACGTGGGTCTGTTCACCGCCGCACCCGACATCGGCGCCGACCTCACCGACCTGTTCAACACCCTCACCGGGTACTCGCGAAAGAAGGAGTACCGCAACATCCTGGTGGCGCCGCACGGAATCCGTTCGGGCATCATCGAACGCATCAACGGTGAGATCGACCGCTTCCTCCAGGGCGATACCCGGGCCCGCGTGCAGCTCAAGGCGAATGCCCTCGTCGACGAGCAGGTGATCGACGCCCTGTATCGCGCATCGCAGAACGGTGTCCCTGTCGAGGTCGTGGTCCGCGGCATCTGCGCCTTGCGGCCGGGCATGCCCGGGGTCAGCGAGAACATCGTGGTCCGCTCGATTCTCGGCCAATTCCTCGAGCACTCCCGCGTACTCCACTTCGGTGCGCAGGACGAGTATTGGATCGGTAGCGCCGACATGATGCACCGCAACCTCGACCGTCGGGTGGAGGTGATGGTGCAGGTCCGCGATCACCGCCTGACCACCGAGCTCGGGGACGTCTTCGCCTCCGCCCTGGATCCGCGGACACGGTGTTGGGAACTGCGATCCGACGGCAGCTGGGTGGCATCACCGGCCGCCGGCGAAGAGGTCCGCGACCACCAGCGCCAGATGATCCGACGCAACCGCCGACGACCCGACCACCATTCGTGAACCTGCCGGCAACCTCGAGAACCTAGGATTCTCTTCGATGTCCAAGACAACGAAGACGGTGTGGGCCGCGGGTGCCGTGCTGTGGCGCCCGACCCGCGACGGCGTGGAGATCTGCCTCGTCCACCGACCGCGCTATGACGACTGGACCCTTCCCAAGGGCAAGATCGACGACGGGGAGACACTGGTCTCCACCGCGGTCCGCGAGATCCGCGAGGAGACCGGACAGTTGAGCCGGCTGGGTCGTCATCTGATGGATGTCGGCTACCAGATCCCCAGCGGGTACAAACGCGTGCGCTATTGGTCCGCCCGCGCGCTGGGCGGTGACTTCACCGCGAATCACGAGGTCGATGACCTGCGCTGGCTCGACCCGGCCGCCGCGGCCGGGCTGCTCAGCTACGGGCTGGACCGGAAGGTACTCAAGGAGTTCGAACGCCTCCCGGCCGACGTGCACACCCTGCTGCTGGTGCGTCACGCGCGCGCCGGCCGTCGTTCGCGGTACAAGGGCGACGACCGATTGCGCCCGCTGGACAAATTCGGTCGAGCCCAGGCACGTGACCTGTCGACGTTGCTGGACGCCTTCGGCGCCGAACGTCTGCACTCGGCCGACCGCGTGCGCTGCGAGCAGACCTTGGCTCCTGCGGCCGAGAAGTTGGGTGTGGCGATCGTGCCGGAGACCGCGCTGTCCGAGGAGGCCTACCGCGCCAACTCCGACGCCGCTCATCGCCGCATACGGGAGATCGCGACCGACACATCGGCGATCCACGCGGTGTGCAGCCAGGGGAAGGTGATTCCGCCGCTGATGCAGTGGTGGGCCCATGAGGATGACCTGACCTTGCCCGTCAAGCGCAACAGAAAAGGCAGTGTGTGGGTGCTGTCGACGTCGAATGGCCGACTGCTCGCCGCCGACCACATCGACAGTCCGCTACCGCACACCGACCGCCAGGGCTGATCCACACGCACTGATCGGTCACACGCTTCGGCCCCCGACGAGGGAAGGACGTCGAGGGCCGAGGCGAGCAGATGAAAGTACCGGCGCCTCAGCGGCGGCCGGTGGTCTTCTTGGCTGCGGTCTTCTTGGCTGCGGTCTTCTTGGCCGGAGCCTTCTTGGCCGCGGTCTTCTTGGCCGGAGCCTTCTTGGCCGCGGTCTTCTTGGCCGGAGCCTTCTTGGCCGCAGTCTTCTTCGCCGGCGCCGCCTTCTTGGCCGGTGCTGCCTTCTTGGCTGCGGTCTTCGTGGCCGGAGCCTTCTTCGCCGCGGTCTTCTTCGCCGCGGTCTTCTTGGCTGCGGTCTTCTTCGCCGGCGCCGCCGTTGCACTGCCCCGCTTCACCGCGGGACCGCTGGCGGACAGCTTCTGCTTGCCCGCCACGACCGCCTTGAACTGCGCTCCCGGACGGAACGCGGGAACCGAAGTGGCACGCACCTTCACGGTCTCGCCGGTGCGCGGGTTACGCGCCACACGAGGAGCGCGCTTGCGCTTCTCGAAGACACCGAACCCGGTGATCGTCACGCTCTCGCCCTTGTTCACGGCGCGCACGATCGTGTCCACCACGAGCTCGACAGCGGCCGTCGCAGTCTTGCGATCCGCATCGAGCTTCTTCGTCAGCTCATCAATGAGCTCTGCTTTGTTCATTGAAACCTCCGCAAGCTGTTCTGACCCATCGGTAGGCCAGCTAACTCCACACGGTAAACGTCGAATTCGAAAACGTCCATCTTCCACGCCAATTAACCAGGCATGTTGCGAAATCGAAAGCAGCGATCAGATTCCGGGGACAGGCCAGAACAACCCGTAGACGAGGTTCTCGGTCAGCTGTGCAGCGTCACCGGCTTGAACGACGGCCGCTGTTTTTCGAACTCAGAAATCACCTCTACCTGGCGTAACGTCAATCCGATGTCGTCGAGACCCTCCATCAGACGCCACCTGGTGTAGTCATCAATTGCCAACGGCACCACGAGGTCTCCGGCGGTCACGGTCCGATCGGCAAGACTGACCGTCAGTTCCAGCCCCGGCTGCTCCTCGAGGCGCTTCCAGATGAGTTCGACGTCGGATTGCTCGACCTCGGCGGCCACCAGTCCCGCTTTTCCGGCGTTGCCACGGAAGATGTCGGCGAAGCGCGACGAGATGACCACTCGAAAGCCGAAGTCCGACAGCGCCCAGACCGCGTGTTCCCGCGACGACCCGGTACCGAAGTCCGGACCGGCGACCAGTACCGACCCCTGGCTCCACGGTTCGTTGTTCAGAATGAAATCCGGGTCGGCGCGCCACCCGGCGAACAACCCGTCCTCAAAGCCGGTGCGGGTCACTCGCTTCAGATAGACCGCCGGAATGATCTGGTCGGTGTCGACATTGCTGCGGCGCAGCGGCACGCCGATCCCGGTGTGGGTGATGAATGGTTCCATGATGTGTTCCGATCCTGTGCGTGTGGTGACGAGGGGCGAGGGTCAGCCGAGATCCGCGGGGGCCGACAGCGTTCCCCGGATGGCGGTGGCGGCCGCGACCGCCGGCGAGACCAGGTGGGTGCGGCCACCCTTGCCCTGCCGCCCTTCGAAGTTCCGGTTCGACGTCGACGCGCACCGCTCACCTGGAGCGAGCTGGTCGGGGTTCATGCCCAGACACATCGAGCATCCCGCCTGACGCCACTCGGCGCCGGCTGCGACGAAGATCTCACCGAGCCCTTCATCTTCGGCCTGCGCACGCACCCGCATCGAGCCCGGCACGATCAGCATGCGCATCCCGTCGGCGATGCTGCGCCCCTTCAGGATGTCGGCCACCGCCCGCAGGTCTTCGATCCGCCCGTTGGTACACGATCCGACGAACACGGTGTCCACCTTCACATCGCGAAGCGGCGTTCCGGGCTCCAGGTCCATGTATTCCAACGCTCGTCGGGCCGCGACGGCGTCATTCTCGTCGACGATCTCGGCGGGGTCGGGCACCCGAGCCCCGAGTGGCGCACCCTGGCCCGGGTTGGTTCCCCACGTGACGAACGGCGTCAGCGCAGAGGCATCGATGTGAACCTCGGCGTCGAACTCGGCATCGGGATCGGTTCGCAGACTGTCCCAGTAGGTCACCGCGGCGTCCCAGTCCGCTCCCGTCGGAGCATGGGGGCGCCCCTTGAGGAAGTCGTAGGTCACCTGATCCGGCGCGATCATCCCGGCCCGGGCGCCCGCCTCGATCGACATGTTGCAGATGGTCATCCGGGCTTCCATCGACAACTTCTCGATGGCCGCTCCGCGGTATTCGAGGATGTACCCCTGGCCGCCGCCGGTCCCGATCTTGGCGATCACCGCAAGAATGAGGTCCTTGCTGGTGACACCCGCCGGCAGCTCGCCGTCGACGGTGATCGCCATCGTCTTGAACGGGCGCAAGGACAATGTCTGCGTGGCCAACACGTGTTCGACCTCGGAGGTTCCGATGCCCATGGCGATCGATCCGAACGCACCATGTGTGGAGGTGTGACTGTCACCGCACACCACCGTCATCCCAGGCTGGGTCAACCCGAGCTGCGGGCCCACCACGTGCACGATGCCCTGCTCGGCATCGCCCATGGGATGCAGGCGAATCCCGAACTCCTCGCAATTGTGGCGCAGCGTCTCGACCTGAGTGCGTGACACCTCGTCGGCGATCGGCTTGAAGATGTCGACCGTCGGAACGTTGTGATCCTCGGTGGCGATGGTCAGATCCGGTCGGCGCACGGGACGCTCGGCGAGCCGGAGGCCGTCGAAAGCCTGCGGGCTTGTTACCTCGTGCACGAGATGGAGGTCGATGTAGATCAGGTCGGGATTACGATTCCCGGCACCATCGGTGTCGCCGCGTGCGACGACGTGGTCGTCCCACACTTTTTCGGCAAGAGTACGCGGCGCGTTGGGGCTGGAGCTCATGGCACTACTCGCATCTGTCGGGGGTGCATCTCATTATCTGGGACGCTAGTATCGTCCTATGGGAAAGGATAGCGCATCGCCGACGACGAGCGGAATCGGCGTGCTCGACAAATCTGTGGTGGTACTCCACGCGATCGCCGAGGCTCCGTGCAATCTGACCGAGTTGTGCGACCGCACCGGATTGCCGCGGGCGACGGCGCACCGACTCGCAGTCGGGTTGGAAACCCATCGCCTCCTGGCGCGCAACTCCTCGGGCCGCTGGTATCCCGGTCCCGCGCTGGCGGAACTGGCCGCCGCCTCCTCGCACGACCCGGTCCGCGAGGCGGCCCTGATGGTACTGCCGCGACTGCGGGAGATCACCGGCGAATCTGTTCAGGTCTACCGTCGCGAGGGCGCCGAACGAGTGTGCATCGCTGCCATGGAACCGCCGACCGGGCTACGCGACACCGTCCCGGTGGGTACCCGATTCCCGATGAGCGCCGGATCGGCCGCCAAGGTCCTGCTCGCCTGGACCGACTCGAGCACCCAACGCGCCCTGGTACACGACAGCGTCTTCAGCGAGCGGGCACTGCACGAGATACGACGCCGCGGCTGGGCGCAGAGCGCCGGTGAACGTGCGGCCGGGGTGGCCAGTGTGTCCGCGCCGGTCCGCGACGCCACCGGAGACGTGGTCGCGGCCATCTCGGTTTCCGGGCCGATCGACCGCATGGGGCGACGCCCCGGAGCACGCTGGGCAGCCGATCTGCTCGCCGCCGCCGACGCGATCCACAAACGGCTGCAACCGACCCGCACCTGACCCGCCGGCACCCGCGGTCGGTTAGCGTCACTGCATGGGAGTCAATCAACGCAGCCAGATCGTCATGTCCGACGCCGAGATCGAGACCTTCGTCGCCAACAGCCGCACCGCGACGCTGGCGACCACGGGTCCCGATGGCGGCATCCATCTCGTGGCCATGTGGTACGGCGTGGTCAACGGCGAGATCTGGTTCGAGACGAAGGCCAAATCGCAGAAGGCGGTCAACCTGCGCCGCAACAGTCGCTGCACCGTGATGATCGAAGACGGGGACACCTACGACACCCTGCGCGGGGTGTCCTTCGAGGGGAGCGCCGAGATCCTCGACGACCCGGACTCGTGCCTGCGCGTCGGCATCAGCGTCTGGGAGCGATACACCGGGCCGTACACCGACGAGATGCGGCCCTTCGTCGACCAGATGATGCACAAGCGGGTGGCCGTGCGCCTGATCCCGGCAAAGGTGCGATCGTGGGATCACCGCAAGCTCGGCCTCGACCCGATGCCCGTCGCGGGCAGCACCGCCCCATCGGCCGACGACTGACGCCCCGCACACCGAAGAAGGCGCCTCCTCCGAAATCGGAGGAGGCGCCTTCCTGTGTAGCCCCGACGGGATTCGAACCCGCGCTACCGCCTTGAGAGGGCGGCGTCCTAGGCCGCTAGACGACGGGGCCATGGACACGCTATTCAGTTGGAACCATCAGGATATTGCCTCGGTCAGAGATCGTATCCCAACAGCTCGCTGGGGTACCAGGACTCGAACCTAGAATGGCTGAACCAGAATCAGCTGTGTTGCCAATTACACCATACCCCAAGGTTTTCCCTTCTCCGATTCGGCGTCCCGGCCGGAAAAGAACCGAGGAGAAGATTACCAAAGGTATCCCCCTAGACCACAAATCGGCAGGTCAAACCCCTATTTTGCGATCATCTCGCGGGCCGCGCCCAGCCGCGCGAGGCTCTTGTCACGACCGAGCAGCTCCATCGACTCGTACAGCGGGGGGCTCACCTGCGACCCCGTGACAGCCACCCGCACCGGCCCGAACGCCTTTCGGGGTTTGAGCCCCAACTCATCGACGAGGGCCGTTGTGAGCGCCTCCTCGATCGCCGACGCCGTCCAACCGTCCACCGCACCCAGCGCCGCCGACGCGGCATCGAGCACCGGTCCCGCATCGCCTCCGAGGTTCTTGGCCGCCGATTTCTCGTCGATCACGAAATCGGCGTCGGAGAGATAGAGGAACGACATCAGCGGCCATGCGTCGCCGAGCACCTGGATGCGGGTCTGCACGAGTTCGGCCAGGGTTACGAAGGTGGCCTCGTCGACCGGTTCGCCGAGCTTGCCCGCCCCGACGAGGTAGTGCCGGAGCCGATCGGCGAAGTCGGCCGGCTCCAGCCGCCGGATGTGTTCGGCGTTGATCGCGTCGGCCTTCTTCTGGTCGAATCGAGCCGGATTCGAGTTCACCTGGCGCACATCGAAAGCCGCGACCATTTCGTCGAGGGTGAAGATGTCGTTGTCACCGGAGAAGCCCCACCCGAGCAATGCCAGATAGTTCAGCAGACCCTCCGGGATGAATCCACGATCCCGATGGTGGAAGAGATTCGACTCCGGGTCGCGTTTGGAGAGCTTTTTGTTGCCCTCCCCCATCACGAACGGGAGGTGCCCGAATTCCGGCACCCGGTCGGCGATCCCCACCCTGATGAGCGCGTCGTACAGGGCGATTTGCCGTGGGGTCGAGGAGAAGAGATCCTCCCCACGCAGCACGTGGGTGATCTTCATCATCGCGTCGTCGACGGGATTCACCAACGTGTACAGCGGGTCACCACTCGCACGGGTCAACGCGAAGTCCGGGACCGTGCCCGCCTTGATCGTGGTGGTACCCCGAACGAGATCGTCCCAGGTAATGTCATGGTCCGGCATACGCAGTCGCACAACAGCTTTGCGTCCTTCTGCACGAAAATCCGCACGCTGCTGATCAGTCAGCTCACGATCGAAATTGTCGTAGCCGAGCTTGGGGTCCCGTCCCGCGGCGCGGTGCCGCGCCTCGACCTCCTCCGGAGTGGAGAATGCCTCATAGGCCTCCCCAGCCTCGAGCAGCCGAGCCACCACGTCGAGATGGAGGCCACGTCGCTCCGACTGCCGATAGGGCCCGTAGGGACCTCCCACCTCGGGCCCCTCGTCCCAGTCGAGGCCCAGCCAGCGCAACGCGTCGAGGATCGCCTCGTAGGACTCCTGGGTGTCGCGCGCCGCGTCGGTGTCCTCGATCCGGAAGACGAAGGTGCCCTTGTCGTGGCGCGCCTGCGCGAAGTTGAACAGCGCCGTCCGGGCGAGCCCCACGTGGGGGGTACCGGTCGGGGACGGACAGAAGCGAACGCGCACATCGGAACCACTCATGGTGGTCAGCATATCGAACCGGCTCAGCGATGGGTTCCGAGGAACTCGATCAGCAGCCGGTTCACCTCGGCGGGCTGTTCGAGGTAGCCGAAATGGCCGGCTTTCGCGATCTCCTCGTAGCGGGCCCCGGGGATGGCGTCGGCGACCTCGCGGGCCAGTTTCGGCGGGAGCGTGCGATCGTCGGCGAAACCGATCACCAAGGCGGGACGCGCGATGGCTCGGTACGCGGCAAGCCGATCCGACTCACGATCGTGCAGTCCCAGCTGCGCCCGGACGCCCGCGGTGACGGTCTGCGGCGAGAATCCGATCACATCGAGCCAGTCCTTGGCCGTCCGGTCATCGTCGAGTGTGTGCGGGGAGAGGTTGAGATGCGCGGTGATCGCCGCCGCATACTCCGGCGGCAACGTGATCTTGTTGTCGTAGAGCGCCCGCTCCCCCGCCGAGATCGCCTGCTGGAGCGGAGTGTTGCGACCGTAGGTGGCGATCATCACCGCGGCCTTCACGATGTCGGGTCGCGCCAGGGCCAACTCCTGGGTGATGCGCGCACCGAGCGAGGTTCCGACCACCAGCGCCGGACCGGCCGCGAGATGCTCGATCAACGCGGCGGTGTCGGCGACCATGTCGTCGGCGGTGAAGCCCTCGACGCACTCCGAGGACGGCGAGATGCCACGGTTGTCGAAGGTGATCACCCGATACCCGGCCTTGACCAGCGCAGGCTGCTGGTGGGCCTGCCAGACCCGGCCCGGGCTGCCGGTTCCCATCACCATCACCACCAGCGGCCCACTACCGACATCCTCGTAGGCGAGCTCGATCCCGTTGACGCGCGCGATGTTCGGCCCCTTCACGGTTTGTCCACCACCGGGTTGGACAGCGTGCCGATCCCCTCAACGGTGACCGCCACGCGCTGGCCCGCAACCATCGGGCCGACGCCCTCGGGGGTGCCGGTCAGGATCACATCACCTGGTAGCAGGGTCATGATCCGCGAGATCCACTCGATGATCTCACCGACGCCGTGGAGCATCAGCGAGGTCCGCGAGCGTTGTTTGACCTCCCCGTCGAGTTCGGTGGTCACCTCGACATCGTTCGGGTCGAACTGGGTCTCGATCCAGGGACCGAGCGGACAGAAGCTGTCATAACCCTTGCCACGGGTCCACTGGCCGTCTGCCTGCTGCTGATCACGGGCGGTGACGTCGTTGGCCACGGTATAGCCCAGGATCACCTCCGCGGCCTTGGCCGCTGCGACGTCCTTGCAGGGCTGCCCGATGACGACCGCCAGTTCCCCCTCGTAGTCGACCCGCTCGGAGTTCGGCGGACGCACGATCGGAACCTCCGGACCGATGATCGAGGTGTTCGGCTTGATGAAGATCACCGGATCGGCCGGTTGCTCACCCCCCATCTCGGTGACATGTGCGGCGTAGTTCTTACCGATGCAGATCACCTTGGAGGCCAGGATCGGCGCGAGCAGACGGACGTCGGCCAGCGCCCACGATCGTCCGGTGAACGACGGTGTGCCGAACGGATGCTCCGCGATCTCACGCGCCCGAGGGCCGTCCTCGGCGTCCTCGATGGCGACAAAGGCGACCCCGTCCGGGCTGGCTACTCGACCTAAACGCATGGCACGACACTATCGCACCGCCTTTTCTCAGCACTCGGGACGCGGGTTGGACCAGCCCACGCCTCGTTTTACAATGTGGACGTTGTGTTTCACATATTGAGATGGAGTGACATGGACCGCGTCGCCGAAACCCCTGTGCGGACGCAGCCGACGATGACCGCGGCGCGCCGATGGACGATGCTGTGCTGCGCATTGGTCGCCGCGATGACCACCACCTGCGCGGTCAGCGGCGTTGCGTATCTCATCCCGGCCCTGCACACCGAGCACGGCATGTCGCTCGCTGCGGGCTCGGTGCTGGCCACGGTGCCCACGGTGGGCCTGATGCTGCTGATCATCCCGTGGGGCGCACTGTTGGACCGATACGGTGAGCGCCGCGTCCTGACCATCTCACTGTGCATCACCCTGGCCGGCACCATCGCCGCCGTGGTCATCTCCGCCGTCGACGCCCCGTTGTGGGCCTTGGGCGCAGCACTGTTCGTCGGCGGATTGGGCTCCGGGGCAGCCAACGGCGCCAGCGGTCGAATCGTGGTGGGCTGGTTCCCGGCTCGACAACGCGGCACCGCGATGGGGGTACGTCAGATGGCACAGCCGCTCGGCATCGCGGTGTGCGCGCTCACCATGCCGCCGACCGCGCAGGCACTCGGCGTCACCGCGGCCCTGGCGGTTCCGATGGTGGTGACCGGACTCGGACTCATCGCATGCGTCGTCGGGATCGTGGATCCACCATCGCCGCCGCGACGCCCCGCCGACGTGACGGAGTCGAGCACTGGTCGAAATCCCTATCGAACCAGCGGATTCCTGGCCCGAGTCCACGGTGTGAGCGTGCTGCTGGTGATTCCGCAGGCCATGATGTGGACCTTCGTGCCCACCTGGTTGATCGTCGCGCATCAGTGGCCGCCGGCCGCGGCGGGCGTCCTGGTGACCGTGACACAGGTGATCGGCGCCATCGGCCGCATCGTGGCCGGACGGGTGTCGGACGCGTGGGGCTCGCGCATGCGTCCGATCCGGTTGATCGCCCTGATCGCCGCCCTGGCAACGATGGCGCTGGCACTGACCGACTGGTTGGGGAGTCCCGTCGCACCACTGGTGATGGTGATCGCCTCGATCGCCTCGGTCGCCGACAACGGCTTGGCTTTCACCGCCATCGCCGAATACGCCGGCCCGTCATGGAGCGGGCGCGGTCTGGCGATTCAGAACACCGCCCAGTACCTGGCCACCTCGGCGAGTACCCCCATACTCGGCGCATTGATCGCCGCGTCCGGCTTCCCGATCGCCTTCGCGCTGACCGCCGTGACACCACTCATCGCCATTCCCCTCGTCCCGCGGGATCGACAAATCGATTGATCAGCCCTGCGGCGGTGCGAGCGTCGTCCACCACGACTACGTGGCGTGCTCCACCGCGCCGGAGGATCAGCAGCGCGTCTCCGGACCGGAGCACGAAACCCTTGGCCCCCTTCAGATCCCCGTGCATCGCCACGCGATAGCCGTAGCCGCCGAAATCACGCAGTGCCCGAACCTGCACGTACTCGGCGTGATCGATCTCCGCCATCGGAATCACGGTGCGCGGCCAGCCGAGTCGGCCGCGGACCGCCACCGCGCGACGGTCGACCGTCACCCGGACACTCCACATCGCGACAGACACGACGAGTACCCCGACCGCGATGAGGATGACGGGCCATGAGCGCACCAGCAGTGCCACCGAGATCAGGATCATCAAGGCGATGGCGATGATCGCCGTCGCCACGCCGGACGTGGTCGCGACCCGTGTCCACAGTGCCCGCTCGCCGGGGGCGAGCGCGACGTCGGGCCGTTCGCCGACATCTGGCGGTTGCTCCGTCGACGTCCACTTCGGCACGAGCGCAGCCGTTCCCGCGCCCGCCGCGAGTCCCAGGAGCCAGCCGGCCGGCAGCTGCCACGTCGGGGTGGCGGCGTCACCGGCATCCGCGAGACCGCGCTGCGACCCGGTCGCCAAGACGATGATGGCGATCGTCGACACTGCAACGCCCACAACGATTCCGAGCGTGAGACGAAAGGCGGTGCGATCGCGCAGCAGCACCGACAGTGCACCGAGGACGGCACCGAGGATCCCCACGAAGGCCGGCAAGGCAACCACCACCGGAACGCTGGTGAAACCGTCGGCGCCACCGCCACCCCAGTGCGTGGCCACCGGATCGGGTAGGCCGTCGGCCCATGCTGCCACGAGCAGGGACCCCACGACTCCGGCGATCATCGACGGAAGCACACCGAGCGCCCCGATCAACCACCTGTTCATGCTGTCCCCCTGTTCGTCCGGTCCACTCACAGCGTCCACCTCCCGTGGATCTCGGCGGCCGTCGCGTCGGCCGACATGCCCAGTCGCCGCGCCACCCGGATCAGACCCTCCACCGCATCGGCGAGTTCGGCACGCCCGGCGGCCGCGTGTGTCACCACCGCCCCCCGCCCTCGACGAAGTTCGACGACCCCGTCGTCGCGGAGCAACTGATAGGCGCGCAATACGGTGTGCAGATTGATGTCGAGCGACGCGGCCAGATCGCGTGCGGCCGGGAGCCGCTCACCACCTCCGATCTCCTCGCGTGCGATCGAGCCGCGAAGTGACGAGGCGATCTGTTCGTACAGCGGCACGCGCGAAGACGGGTCGATGCGGATCAACACGTGCTGATCATATAGTTCTATCGAAAATAGAACAATGAACCGGCGTCGTGCGAGACACGATGGCCACGACGACGAAGCCCCGCCCGGATGTCTCCCGGGCGGGGCTCTGTCGCGACGGTCGCGCGATGGAGATCAGACGCGTTCGCGGATACGGCGCCCGATCTCGGTGGTGCTCAACGCCTCCGACCCGCGAGCGGCCACATCGTCGGCGACGGCCTTCTCGACTCGCTCGGCCGCGTCGGTCTCACCGAGATGAGCCAGCAGCAGGGCTGCCGACAGGATCGCAGCGGTCGGATCGGCCTTGCCCTGCCCCGCGATGTCGGGCGCGCTGCCGTGCACCGGCTCGAACATCGACGGATTGGTCCCGGTGGCGTCGATGTTGCCCGACGCGGCCAATCCGATGCCGCCGGTGACCGCGGCGGCGATGTCGGTGATGATGTCGCCGAACAGATTGTCGGTGACGATGACGTCGAATCGCCCGGGATCGGTGACCAGGTAGATGGTCGCCGCGTCCACGTGGCAGTAATCGGTGGTCACGTCGGGATATTCGGCGCCGACCTCGGCAACCGTGCGACTCCACATCGCACCCGCAAAGGTCAACACGTTGGTCTTGTGCACCAACGTCAGCTTCTTGCGGCGCGCCCGGGCACGTTCGAAGGCGTTACGCACCACGCGTTCGATACCGAACCGGGTGTTCACACTGACCTCGGTGGCGACCTCGTTCGGTGTGCCGACGCGGATCGCGCCACCGTTACCGGTATAGGGACCCTCGGTTCCTTCCCGCACCACCACGAAGTCGATGTCCGGATCGCCGGCGAGCGGCGAGTTGACACCGCGAAGCTTGCGGGCCGGTCGCAGATTGACGTGATGGTCGAGGGCGAAACGCATGTTCAGCAGCAGGCCGCGCTCGAGCACACCCGACGGCACCGACGGGTCCCCGATGGCGCCGAGCAGAATCGCGTCGTGTTCGCGCAACGACGCCAGGTCGTCGGCGGTGAGCAACTCTCCGTTGCGGTGGTACCGGCGTGCGCCCAGGTCGTAGTCGGTGGTCGTCACCGCGGGCACCACGGCTTCGAGAACGCCGATGGCCTCGCCGACGACCTCGGGACCGATGCCGTCCCCGGCGATCACTGCGAGCTTCACGACAGATCCACCTGTTCGATCAGGGTGGCGCCGACGGCCTCACCGATCGAGGCGACGAGATCGTCGGACAGCTTGGCGCTGACCCGCAGCACCACGGTGGCTCCCGGGCCGTCGGCATCCTGCGACAGACCCGCCGCCTGGATGTCGATGTCGGCGTTGCCCAGCAGGGTGCCGATCCGCCCGAGCGAGCCGGGCTTGTCGGCGTAGCTGACGATCAGATTGTGGCCCTCGGCCCGCAGGTCGAAGTTGCGGCCGTTGATGTTGACGATCTTCTCCACCAGGCGCGGTTCGGTGAGCGTGCCCGATACGTTGTGCACCGACCCGTCGGCGAAGACGGCCTTCACGTCCACCACGCTGCGATGGTTCGGGCTCTCCGGCGCGGTGGTGACCTCACTGGTCACGCCACGATCGGCGGCCACAGCCGGGGCATTGACGAAGGTGACGGGTTCGTCGAGGACCGCAGAGAACAGCCCGCGCAGTGCCGAGAGGCCGAGAACCTCCACGTTGTTGGCGGCGAGCTCGCCGCGGACGTCGACGACGAGCGAGGTCGGTGGCTCGTCGCTGATGACTCCCACCAGCAAGCCCAACTTGCGCGCCACCTCGAGCCATGGCGCCACCTCTTCATCCACCGCACCGCCGGTGATGTTCACCGCGTCGGGCACGAAGTGTCCGGCCAGCGCGAGCCGGACACTCTTGGCGACGTCGGTGCCGGCACGGTCCTGGGCCTCGCTGGTGGAGGCGCCGAGGTGCGGGGTCACCACGACCTGCGGCAGCTCGAACAGCGGCGAATCGGTGCACGGCTCGGTGGCGTAGACGTCGAGTCCCGCGCCCCGGACGTGCCCGGAGTTGATCGCATCGGCAAGCGCCTGCTCGTCGATGAGGCCACCGCGCGCGGCGTTGACGATGACGACACCCTTCTTGGTACGCGCCAGCTGGTCTTTGCCGATGAGTCCCAGCGTCTCCGGAGTCTTCGGCAGGTGCACGGTGATGAAGTCGGCGCGCTCGAGCAGTTCGTCGAGGCTGACCAGTTCGATGCCGAGCTGAGCGGCGCGGGCCGGCGACACGTACGGGTCGTAGGCGATGATCGAGGTCTCGAACGCGGCCATCCGAGCGGCGACCAGCTGGCCGATGCGGCCGAGGCCGACCACGCCGACCGTCTTGTCGAAGATCTCCACACCGTTGAACGCCGAGCGCTTCCACGTGTGCTCCCGCAGCGTGGCGTCGGCGGCGGGGATCTGTCGGGCCGCGGACATCAGGAGCGCGACGGCATGTTCGGCCGCCGTGTGGATGTTGGAGGTGGGGGCGTTCACGACCATCACGCCGCGCTTGGTCGCGGCCGGGACGTCGACGTTGTCGAGGCCGACACCTGCGCGCGCGATGATCTTGACTCCGGGTGCGGCGTCAAGCACTTCGGCGTCGACGGTGGTGGCCGACCGTACGAGAATGGCGTCGGCGTCGGCCACGGCTTCGAGCAGTTTCGGCCGGTCGGGGCCGTCCACCCAGCGGACCTCGACGTCGTCGCCGAGCGCTTCGACGGTCGAGGGAGCCAGTTTGTCGGCGATCAGAACGACCGGACGGCCAGCTGAGGTCACGATAGTCTCCATGGTCGGGGGCCAAAGTCAGTGAGAAGGCGGAGATCGCCGCAGGCGGCGCAGAGGCGACCACGGGGACTTCCGCGGACAGCTTAGTCGTCGCCGCATGTCGGATTTGCAGGCGGTATCCGCTGCTCGGGTCCGCCCCCGGAATTTCACGGTAGATTGTGATCGGCATTACGGATAGGTTGCAAACCGACCCCGGGACGATTCCGCACCACGCATCACGCGGCTACCGCCCGGTACCGTGTGCTTGGCCCCGGGCTCGGCTCCGGGGCCGTTGATTCTGTGCGCATCGATGAGCGGAGAGTGGATGATGAGGAAGCTGACAGCACTGTTGGCTGTTCTGGCTGCAACAGTGCTGGCCGGCTTGGGGGCTGGCTCAGTGGATGCCGCACCGGCGAAGATCTATCTCGGTGGTGGATCGGGAATCCTGGTGCTCAAGGGCGGCAATTCCGCGGCAGCGTGCACGCTGACCACCATCGGCAAGTCCAACACCGGCAAGCTGATCGGTATCACCGCCGGTCACTGCGGCAATCCCGGCCAGAAGGTGTACTCCGAGACCTTCCAGGACCGTGGTCAGGCCGGCACCATCACGTACTCCGCGAGTGATCTCGACATCGCGGTCATCGAGTTCAATCCGGCCAAGGTCGTGCCGCTGCGCTCCGTGCGCGGATTGACCATCCGCAGCGTGGACCCCCGGCCGCTCGCGTTCCCGGCCGTCGCCTGCAAGCAAGGCCGCACCACCGGCAACACCTGCGGTATCAGCTGGTTCTCCGACGGCGATGTGCACTTCAGCCAGCTGTGTGTGGTCGAGGGCGACTCCGGCAGCCCGGTGGTCGTCGGCGACCGCCTCGTGGGCATGGTCAACGCCTACTACTTCCTCGCCTGCCTCGGACCAGAGACGGGCACCAACATCGCCCCGATCCTGCGCCGGGTCGGTTCGCTGCCGCAGTACGGCGGTTTCCGCCCGATCTGATCGTCAGCTACGACAGTGGCCCCGAGGTCTCACCTCGGGGCCACTGTCGTAGCTACCAAAAGTCAGGGACGTGAAGTCGCTCAGGCGGTCTCGGTGATCGGCCGGTCGACCCAGCTCATCAGATCGCGCAGCTTCTTGCCGGTGACCTCGATCGGGTGCTCGGCGTTCTGCTTACGCAGCCCCTCGAGTTCCTTGTTGCCGCCCTCGACGTTGGCGACGAGACGCTTGACGAAGGTGCCGTCCTGGATGTCCTTGAGGATTCCGCGCATCCGCTCCTTGGTGTCGGCGTCGATGACGCGCGGCCCCGAGAGGTAACCACCGAACTCCGCGGTGTCGCTCACCGAGTAGTTCATGCGCGCGATGCCGCCCTCGTACATGAGATCGACGATGAGCTTGAGCTCGTGCAGCACCTCGAAGTAGGCCATCTCCGGGGCGTAACCGGCCTCGACCATGACCTCGAAGCCGGTCTTGACCAGTTCCTCGGTGCCACCGCAGAGCACGGCCTGCTCACCGAACAGGTCGGTCTCGGTCTCTTCCTTGAAGGTGGTCTTGATGATGCCGGCACGGCCACCGCCGATGGCGCTGGCGTAGCTCAGCGCGAGAGCCTGACCCTCACCCTTGGGATCCTGGTCGATGGCGATCAGGCAGGGCACACCCTTGCCGTCGACGAACTGACGACGCACCAGGTGGCCGGGGCCCTTCGGCGCAACCATGCCGACGGTGATGTTCTCGGCCGGCGTGATCAGGTCGAAGTGGATGTTGAGGCCGTGTCCGAAGAAGATGGCGTCGCCATCTTTCAGGTTGGGCTCGATGTCCTCGGTGAAGATCTTCGCCTGCGAGGTGTCCGGGGCGAGGATCATGATGACGTCGGCCCAGGCAGCGGCCTCGGCGGCGGTCATGACCTTCAGGCCCTGCTCGGCGGCCTTGTCGCGCGACTTGCTGCCCTCGCGCAGGCCGATCGCGACGTCGACGCCGGAGTCACGCAGCGACAGCGAATGTGCGTGTCCCTGGCTGCCGTAGCCGATCACCGCGACCTTGCGGCCCTGAATGATCGACAGATCGGCGTCGTCGTCGTAGAACAGTTCGATCGCCACAGTTGGATTCCCTTCGATTTCTTCTCGTGTGATTCGTTCGTGTCAGCGGTTGGCCGACATGCTCTTGGGTCCCCGACCCAATGTGACCGCGCCCGACTGCGCGATCTCCCGGATGCCATACGGATCGAGCATCCGCAGCAGCGCCTCGAGCTTCTCACTCGTGCCGGTGGCCTCGATGGTCAGTGATTCCGGCGAGACGTCGATCACCTTCGCGCGGAACAGGTTCACCACCTCGATCACTTCTGATCGCACCGCCGAGTCCGAGCGCACCTTGATCATCATCAGTTCTCGGGACACCGAACTCTCCGGGTCCTGTTCGACGATCTTGATGACGTTGATCAACTTGTTGAGCTGCTTGGTGACCTGCTCGAGCGGGAAGTCGTCGACGGTGACCATGATGGTCATCCGTGAGATCCCCTTCAGCTCGGTCGGTCCCACGGCGAGCGACTCGATGTTGAAGCCGCGCCGCGAGAACAGGCCCGAGACACGGGCGAGCACGCCGGGCCGGTCCTCGACCAGAACGCTGAGGGTATGGGTGGTGCTCACTGCTCGTCCTTCTTGTCTGCGGAACCGGCCAGCACCGCGGCATCCGTGCGGCCCATGGCCTCATGGATCTCCGGTGTGTCGACCGAGGCGGATTCGTCATCATCGAAGAGCGGACGGATGTCGCGCGCCGCCATGATCTCGTCGTTGCCGGTACCCGCGGCGACCATCGGCCACACCTGCGCGTCGGCACCGACGATGAAGTCGATGACGACCGGCCGGTCGTTGATCTCGCGGGCCTTGGCGATCACCTCGTCGACGTCGGCTTCGTTCTCCACCCGGAATGCCGCACAGCCCAACGCCTCTGCGAGCTTCACGAAGTCCGGGATGCGACGTGAGTGCGTCGCCAGGTCGGTGTTGGAGTAGCGCTCCTCGTAGAACAGCGTCTGCCATTGGCGAACCATGCCCAGATTGCCGTTGTTGATCAGGGCGACCTTGATCGGAATGCCCTCGATCGCGCAGGTGGCCAACTCCTGGTTGGTCATCTGGAAGCAGCCGTCACCGTCGATGGCCCACACCTCGGTGTCCGGCGCGGCGGCCTTGGCGCCCATCGCGGCCGGGACGGCGTAGCCCATGGTGCCCAGACCGCCCGAGTTGAGCCAGGTCCGTGGCTTCTCATAGGAGATGAACTGCGCGGCCCACATCTGGTGCTGCCCGACGCCTGCGCAGTACACCGCGTCGGGCCCGGCGGCCTTGCCGATGGCCGAGATGACGAACTCCGGCGACATCGAGCCGTCGGCCTGACGGTCGTAGCTCAGTGGATACGTGCGCCGGATGCCGTCGAGGTACCGCCACCACGTCGACAGGTCCGGCGCCTCGGTGGTGGTCGCGCGCTCGTTGCGGATCGTCTCGAGGAGGTCGCCGATGACCGCCTTGCAATCGCCGACGATCGGCACGTCCACATGCCGGTTCTTACCGATCTCGGCCGGATCGATGTCGGCGTGGATCACCTTCGCGTCGGGCGCGAACGACGACAGCTGACCGGTCACCCGATCATCGAAGCGGGCGCCGAGGGTGATGAGCAGATCGCTGCGCTGCAGCGCCGCGACCGCGGCGACGGTGCCGTGCATACCCGGCATACCCAGGTGCTGGGAGTGGCTGTCGGGGAATGCACCGCGCGCCATCAACGTGGTGACCACCGGGATACCGGTCAGCTCGGCCAGCTCACGCAGTTCCTCGGACGCGTTGGCCTTGATGACACCGCCACCGACGTAGAGCACCGGCGCCTTGGCCGACTGGATCAGCCGTGCCGCCTCGCGGACCTGCTTGCCGTGCGGCTTGGTCACCGGACGGTAGCCGGGCAGGTCGATCTGTGGCGGCCACGAGAAGGTGGTCTGACTCTGCAGGATGTCCTTGGGGATGTCGACGAGCACTGCACCCGGACGTCCGCTCTCGGCGATGTGGAACGCCTCGGCGATCACGCGCGGGATGTCGGCGGGGTTGTTCACCAGGAAGTTGTGCTTGGTGATCGGCATGGTGATGCCGGAGATGTCGGCCTCCTGGAAACCGTCGGTTCCGATGAGCGCGCGACCCACCTGACCGGTGATCGCGACCACCGGGACCGAGTCCATCTGCGCGTCGGCCAGCGGGGTGACCAGGTTGGTCGCGCCGGGGCCCGACGTGGCCATCATGACGCCGGCACGTCCGGCGACCTGGGCGTAACCGGTGGCCGCGTGACCCGCGCCCTGCTCGTGGCGCACCAGGACGTGACGCACCTTCGCTGAGTCGAGCAGCGGGTCGTAGACGGGCAGAACGGCTCCGCCCGGGATGCCGAAGACGATCTCGACGCCGAGTTCCTCGAGCGAACGAACCACCGATTGCGCCCCGCTGACGCGTTCGGGAGCAACCGTGTGCTGACCTACCGCGCGCAGATTCCCGCCCGCTGGTGACTGTTGACGCGGCGCCGCTTCGCGCGCGGTTCCCCGCGCGTCGTCGGTACGTGCTGTTGGTGCGCTCACTGCACGATCCTTTTGCTCTGGTGTTCGTTCAATTGACAAGAAAAAACCCCCGACAGCTGAGCTGTTCGAGGGTGGCGCGTCGATGCTGGAGGTCTACGAAGTGACCCGTCAGGCGACGACGCGCCGGCCGAGTACTACGAGAATCTGATGCTGCATCACGCCTTCACGGTAGGACCGGCGCATGTCAAGAGTCAAACCGCGCCCATCGGCATCCCACATCGTGGGAACATCCTGGTGAATCAACGGGATGCGTGAAGTGAGACAATGGTCGGGTGTCAACTCCATCGCCCGCCTCTCATGATGCACCCGCCGTCGAACTGCCGCAGACGTTCCGGATTCAACGTCTCGCCTACTTCGCGGTGCCGATGATGTTCGTGGTCACGGTGATCCTCGCCGGTGCGTCGCTGGTCTGGCTGGGCTGGACCCTCATCCTGCCCGTACTGCTGGGCTGGTGGATCGTCCGGATCCGGACCGTCGTGACCGAAGACGGCCTGCGGGCCGTGCACACCTTCTCCACCCGTGAGATCCCATGGAGCGAGATCGACGGCCTGCAGTTCCCCCGGTGGAGTTCGGTGCGGGCGGTACTGGCCAACGGCACGCGGGTCCGCCTGCCCGCCATAACCTTCGCCGACCTGCCCCGGCTCTCGGCAGCCAGCCGCGGTCGCATTCCCGATCCGTACGCCGCGGCAGCCGCCGACGACGAGAACTGACCCAACGAAATCATTTTGTTCGCGCTCGTCGCCGCGGAGTAGCCTCGTCAATCGTGTACGGCCCCATGCGGTGGCGTTCACGAGTTCGCCCGAGTCCAGGCGGACATGTCGACACAAGGAAACAGCGATGCCAGCTCTGAGGTCCCGAACCACCACCGTCGGCCGCGAGGCCGCAGGAGCCCGGTCTCTGTGGCGGGCCACAGGTATGACCGACGATGACTTCGGCAAGCCGATCGTCGCGATCGCCAACTCCTACACCCAGTTCGTACCCGGCCACGTGCATCTCAAGGACGTCGGCGAGATCGTCGCCGACGCGGTGCGCGCGGCGGGCGGGGTGCCGCGTGAGTTCCACACGATCGCCGTCGACGACGGAATCGCGATGGGGCACGGCGGAATGCTCTACTCCCTGCCGAGTCGCGAGATCATCGCCGACTCCGTCGAGTACATGGTCAACGCCCACACCGCCGATGCACTGGTGTGTATCTCCAACTGCGACAAGATCACTCCTGGCATGCTCAACGCCGCGATGCGGTTGAACATCCCGACGGTGTTCGTGTCGGGTGGACCGATGGAGGCCGGCAAGGCCGTGGTGGTCGGCGAAGTCGCCCACCCGTCGTCGGATCTCATCACCACGATCTCGGCGTCGGCGAACAGCGCCGTCGATGAGCAGGGCTTGTCCGAGGTCGAGCGATCGGCGTGCCCCACCTGCGGATCGTGCTCGGGCATGTTCACCGCCAACTCGATGAACTGTCTCACCGAGGCCCTCGGCCTGGCCTTGCCCGGCAACGGATCCACGCTGGCCACCCATGAGGCCCGCCGCGCGCTTTTCGAACGTGCCGGCACCGTGATCGTCGAAGCGGCCCTGCGCTGGTACCGCGACGACGACAGTTCGGTGCTGCCCCGTAACATCGCCACCCCCACCGCATTTCGCAATGCGATGGCGCTCGATGTCGCGATGGGCGGCTCCACCAACACGGTCCTGCACATCCTTGCCGCCGCGCAGGAGGGCGAGGTCACCGACTTCGACCTCTCCACCATCGACGAGATCAGTCGCAACGTGCCGTGCCTGTCGAAGGTCTCACCGAACTCCGACTACCACATGGAGGACGTGCATCGCGCCGGTGGAATCCCCGCGATCCTGGGCGAACTGCGCCGGGCCGGTCTGCTCGACGACACCGCCGCAACCGTGCACAGCCCGACGATCGGGCAGTTCCTCGATGACTGGGACATCCGCGGCGGCACGGCGATCGACGCGGCCGTCGAGCTGTTCCACGCGGCGCCCGGCGGTGTGCGTACCACCACCCCGTTCTCCACGGCGAACCGGTGGACGTCGTTGGACACCGATGCGGCCGGCGGCTGTATCCGCGATCTCGAGCACGCCTACACCGTCGAGGGCGGTCTGTGTGTGCTGCGCGGCAATCTGGCGCCCGACGGCGCGGTGCTCAAGACTGCGGGCATCGACGAGGAACTCTGGCATTTCCAGGGGCCCGCGCGCGTCGTGGAGAGTCAAGAGGACGCCGTGCAGGTGATCCTGTCGAAGACCATCCAGGCCGGCGAGGTGCTCGTAGTGCGGTACGAAGGGCCCGCCGGTGGACCCGGTATGCAGGAGATGCTGCACCCCACCGCCTTCATGAAGGGCACCGGCATGGGTCGTAAGTGCGCGTTGATCACCGACGGCCGGTTCTCCGGCGGGTCGTCGGGGCTCTCGGTCGGACACATGTCGCCCGAGGCGGCATCGGGTGGCGCGATCGGGCTCGTCGAGGATGGGGACCCGATCCTGATCGACGTCCGGACCCGGCGCCTCGAGGTGCTCGTCGACGACGACGTGCTCGCCGAGCGCCGCGCGAAGATGGAGGCGTCCGAGCGACCGTGGCAGCCCAAGGACCGACAGCGACCGGTCACCACCGCACTGCGTGCCTACGCGAAGCTGGCCACCTCGGCCGATCGGGGCGCGGTGCGCGTCGTCGACTGACCGACCGGCAGCGGGCGCTCAGCCGGTGGGATTGCCGGGTGACTCGAACGGGTTGGTCCCGTTGAACAGCAGCCACACGGCGACCGCGGCGCCCACGCCGACCACCAGCAGCGCCAGCGACCCCCACGCGGGTCGGCGCGCCCAACCGCGTGGTGCATCGACGGAGATCCGGCCGGGACCGGTCAGGATGATGACCGCCGCGCACACCGCCAGTAGCAGTTCGTATTCGATCCCGGCTCCCCCGCCACCGGAGGCGAAGAACCATACGCCACCGGCCAGAGTGGCCTTGTATGCCGCGGCCACGAGCATCACACCGAGCACCGCCGACGCCGCCAGCGGGGTGAACAGCCCGACCACCAGCATCAACCCACCGAGGGTCTCCGAGAGCGCGCCGACGATGGCAAGGGGCCGCGCGGCGTCGTCCTGAAAGCCGATCGCCGGATTGGGCGCGTTGACCAGCATGTCCTGAAAGCCCGACAGTCGCGGGCCGTTCCACCACCCGAACAGTTTCTGCGCTCCGTGTGCCATCGCGATGAGTCCCACCGCGACCCGAAGCAGCAGCAGGCCGAGGTCGATGGTGCCCCGTCGAGCGCGCCGCTCAGAGTCGGCGAGATCCTCTTCCACCGACCGCAGACGTTCATCACCGGTCGGGTAGCTGTCGCCGACGGGGTACGGCTCCGCGATCGGCGAGGTCTCCGGCGTCGGATACGGATCGGCTCGGTCGTCGCCGGCCGGCTCGGCCGCATACGCGGTGGTCCGCGGTGCCGCGGACGCACCGAAGGCGGTGGTGGGCGCGCCTGCGTCGCCGAGGGTCGGGGCCTGCGCGACGATCGGGGTGGTCGGATCCTCTGCGGCCGGCGGCCGGGGATCCACCGCCCCCGCCGGTCGACGGTCGATGGCCTCAGTGGCCGGGGTCGGATCGGCCGGGGTCGGATCGGCCGGGGTCGGGTCTGCCGACTCCGGGTCGGCCGGGGCGGGATTTGTCGGCGTCGACACAGATCGGGTCTGTACCTCGTCAGGTGCGATGTCATCGAGATCATCGACCCGCTTGCGGCCCGCCGCAGCGTGTCGGTCATAGAAGGTGTCGCGATCCTCGGTGGGAACCGGCCGGCGGCGCCCGGATGCGGCCGTCCCGAGATCGATCTCGCCCGTTGGTTCGTCGTACGGACTGGAGCCGCCGCCTGCGGCTGGGTCACGTTCGCTCACGGTTCCGACTGTAGGCGCCAACACCGTTGGACGCCTCGAGCAGCGCGCGGTGAGTCGGAAACGATCGCCTACGCTGGACGCCATGCGTATGGGGTGGCCGAGGTCAGAACACGACCGCGAGCGGTCGACCGCATCGGCCCGCACCCGCCCCGGTCGCCTGATCACTCTGGTGGTGCTCGGTGTGCTGATGCTGGCGGCGAGTGGATGTGCCGATTTCACCGAGCAGGATCGCGCGAAGGACGCCGGTGCGTTCAGCGCCAACAACGAGTCACCGGCGCAGCAGCAACAGCCCCGTCCCTCCCCCACCGAACCACCGGTACCACCGCCCCCCGGTCCGTGTGTGGACCCGGACCCGGCGGTGATCGCCACCTGCCTGCAGTCCACCGCAGCGGTGATGCCCGGCGACGATCAGGGTGAGGTCACCGTGGTGGCCGAACGCACCACCGGAAAGATCATCACCACCAAACGCTATGGACCGCAGCGTGTTCTGGCCACAGCGCCGGTCGACGCATCCGGCGACGGCGGACTGATCGACTTCGCCTTCTCCCCCACGTACGACCAGGACCGGTTGATCTACGCATTGATCACCACCGCGTCGGACAATCGGGTGGTGCGCCTGGCACCGGGCGACGTGCCCAAACCGATCCTGGTGGGTATTCCCAAGGGTGCCAGCGGGAACATGGGCGCGATGTTCTTCAGGTCCCCGACGGAGCTGGTGGTCGCGACCGGCGACGCCGGCAACCCGGCCGCCGCCAATGATCCCTCGTCATTGGCGGGCAAGATCCTGTCGGTGACGTCGCTGAGTTCGGGCGCGAACCCGCGCCCGCGAATCCTGGCCTCGGGTTTCGGTTCGAATGTGTCCCTGTGTCCGAGCGCCACCACCGGCTCGCTCTATGTCGCCGACCAGACCGCGACCGAGGATCGCATCCAGGTCCTGGAGCCATCGGGCCCGAAGGTGTTGTGGACGTGGCCCGACCGCCCGCAGATCGCCGGCTGCGCGGTCACCTCCGGTGCCATCTTCGTCTCGACGACTCGCACCCAGCACATCGAGGCCCTCACCGAACCGACTCGGGAGAAGCCGGCGATCACCCCACCCGCAGTGGTGTTGGAGAAGCGCTACGGCGCGTTGGGTCGGATGGTGGCGCTCGAGAACGGTGTGATCCAGTTCGCCACGGTGAACCGCACCTCGGGTGAGCCGGTCAGCACCGACGACCGCGTGGTCCGCTGGCTGCCGCCGTCGTCGACCGAGGACCGGACCTGACCGGGTAGCCTCGCCGGCAGATTGCACCCCGTTGCCGGAGGTAGTCTGCCCGGAGCGGGCCCGATCAGGAGCAGGCGGCCAGGACGAGTTCCTTGACCCGAGCCGGGTCGGCCTGACCGCGGGTGGCCTTCATCACGTCGCCGACGATCTTGCCGGCCGCAGCGACCTTGCCCCCGCGGATCTTGTCGGCGATGTCGGGGTTGTTGGCCAGGGCATCATCGACCGCCTTCTGCAGAGCCGAATCGTCGCGCACCACCTCGAGGCCGCGATCGGCCACCACCTGATCCGGCTCGCCCTCGCCGTCGAGCACCCCCACCGCTACCTGCTGAGCGAGTTTGGTGGTGAGCTTGCCCTCGTCGACGAGGCCGATGATCCGCGCCACCTGCGCCGGAGTGATCGGCAGGTCGGCGAGTTCGGTACCGCGGGTGTTGGCCTGTTGCGCCAGGAACGACACCCACCACCCGCGGGCGGCTTCCACGCCGGCGCCGGCGTCGACGGTCGCGATCACCAGGTCGATCGCGCCGACGTTGACGAGGTCACGCATCACCTCGTCGGAGACACCCCATTCGTCCTGGATACGGGCGCGGCGCACCCACGGCATCTCCGGCAACGTCGTACCCAGCTCGGTGATCCACGACGGGTCCGGAGCGACCGGTGGCAGGTCGGGCTCGGGGAAGTAGCGGTAGTCCTCGGCGGTCTCCTTGCGACGTCCCGCCGACGTCGTGCCGTCGGCCTCATGGAAGTGCCGGGTCTCCTGCACGACCTCGCCCCCGGCGAGCAGCAGCGCGGCCTGCCGCTGCATCTCGTAACGCACCGCCACCTCGACACTCTTGAGCGAGTTGACGTTCTTGGTCTCGGTGCGGGTGCCGAACTCGGTTGCGTCCTTGCGCATCAACGAGACGTTGGCGTCGCAGCGCAGCGAGCCCTGATCCATCCGGACATCGGAGACGTCGAGGGCCTTGAGCAGATCTCGCAGAGCCGACACGTAGGCACGGGCGATCTCCGGTGCACGCTCACCGGCGCCGACGATGGGCTTGGTCACGATCTCCACCAGCGGAACGCCGGCCCGGTTGTAGTCGAGCAGTGAATGACTCGCCCCATGGATGCGGCCGGAACCACCGATGTGCAAGGACTTGCCGGTGTCCTCCTCCATGTGCGCACGCTCGATCTCCACCCGCCACGGGGTGCCGTCTCCCAGCAGCACCTCCAGGTGGCCGTCGTAGGCGATCGGTTCGTCGTATTGGGAGATCTGATAGTTCTTCGGCTGATCGGGGTAGAAGTAGTTCTTGCGGGCGAACACGCTCGACGGCCGGATACTGCAATTGAGCGCCAGCCCGATCCGGATCGCCGACTCGATGGCCTTGACGTTCGCGACGGGCAGCGACCCCGGCAGGCCGATGCACACCGGACACACCTGGGTGTTCGGGTCGGCACCGAACGCGGTCGGGCAGCCGCAGAACATCTTGGTCGCGGTGCCCAGTTCGACGTGCACCTCGAGGCCGAGGACGGGGTCGAACTCTGCGATGACCTGGTCGTAGTCGAGCAGTTCGGTGGCAGCGGCAGTCATGGATGCCATCTTATTGCTCCCGTGATCCGTCGGCCCCCCGGGTCGTCGGACGCAAGCGATGCGAACCCGGGTGGAGATCAGGGTCATCCCCGATGCGACCGGGACGAGCAATCCGTAGCGTCGATGTCAGACGAAAGGAACAACCATGACCACCACGACTCCGGCTCCCACCCGACTGATGCGTTCACGCGACGACGCCTGGCTCGGCGGAGTGTGCGGCGGTATCGCCAAGCGCTTCGGTTGGGATGTCACCGTGATCCGGGTGCTCTTCGTGGCGTCGATCCTGCTGCCCGGCCCGCAGGTGTTGTTGTACCTGGTGCTGTGGCTGATCATCCCGCGCGAACCGGCGCAACCGGCGCAACCGTCGACACCGCCGGTCTACCCGGCGACGCCACCCGCAACCCGCTGACCCGTCGGGTCAACCGAAGATGACCCGGATCTCCTGGTACTGATCGGCGGGCACCGACTTCTGATTGGCCAGCGCATCGGAGAAATCGACGCGCACGATGTCGGTGCCGTTGAGCGCCACCATCTTGCCCCACCCCTTGTCGGCGCAGAGGTCGGTGATCGCCATACCGAGTCGGGTCGCGAGGACCCGGTCGAATGCCGTGGGGACACCGCCCCGCTGGATGTGACCCAACACCGTGGCGCGCGTCTCGATACCGGTACGTTCCTCGATGAGCGGGGCGAGCACCTCGGCGATACCGCCAAGGCGCGGACGGTTGAAGCCGTCGAGCCCCTTCACCGAATAGGCCTCGTCCATGTCCGGGAACTTGAATCCCTCGGCGACGACCACCATCGGGGCACGACCACGGTTCTTGACGTGGGTGACCCAGGCGCAGATCTGATCGAGGCTCTCGGGCTGCTCAGGGATGAGGATCGCGTGCGCGCCGCCGGCGATGCCGGAGTAGAGGGCGATCCAACCGGCGTGCCGTCCCATCACCTCGAGGACCATGCACCGCTTGTGCGAGTTGCCGGTGGTGCGCAGGCGATCGATGGCCTCGGTGGCGATCTCCACCGCGGTGTTGAATCCGAACGTGTAGTCGGTGGCGTCGAGATCGTTGTCGATTGTCTTGGGAACGCCGACGATGTTGATGCCGTCCTCGTACAGCCGTCGCGATGCCGACGCGGTGCCCTCTCCACCGATGGCGATGACACCGTCGATGCCGAGGTTCTTCATCACCTTCTTGATGTTCTCCGCGCCGCCGTCGGGTTCCTGATACGGCCCGAACCGGCTGGTACCCAAGATTGTTCCACCCTCGTGGGACAATCCGCGAACCGTGGAGCGATCGAGTTCCATGATGTCGCCGTACACCAGCCCGTACCAGCCGTCCTTGAAGCCGACGAACTCGTGTCCATAGACGGTTTCGCCCTTGAGTACTGCGCCGCGGATCACCGCGTTCAGTCCCGGGCAGTCACCGCCGCTGGTGAGAATGCCGAACCTCTTGGCCATCGCCCTGAGACCTTCCTGTCGACCCTGCAGACACCTACCCCTGCCAATCTAGTGGTCCGGGCGGGCCTGCGCCGGGTGTCGCGTCCGCGTCGTGAGGTCGAAGAGTGAACTTCCGGTGTCCTCACTTCAGCCCGTTCTCGTAGGCGAACACCACCGCCTGGGCGCGATCGCGCAGACCGAGTTTGTTCAGCACACTGCTGACGTGGGTCTTGACGGTCTGTTCGGAGACGTAGAGCCGGCCGGCGATCTCTCCGTTGGACCGTCCGTCGGAGACGAGGTCGAGCACCTCCCGTTCCCGCGGGGTGAGTTGGTCGGCCGCGCGGCTGCGCGGTGTGCGCGATCTGCGTGCGGTCACCTCTTCGATGAGCCGCCGGGTGACCGACGGAGCCAACAGCGCCTCGCCATCGGCGACGACCCGCACAGCACGGACGAGTTCATCGGCGGGTGCGTCCTTGAGCATGAAGCCCGACGCACCGATGCGCAGGGCCTCGTAGACATAATCGTCGATGTCGAAGGTCGTCAGCATCAGTACCCGGGTGGCGCCCTCGCGTCCGGCCGACGCGCGGAGGATCTCCTCGGCCGCGCGCAGGCCGTCCTTGCGGGGCATGCGCACGTCCATCAACACCACGTCCGGCCGGACCCGGGCGCACAGCTCGACGGCGGCGACACCGTCTGCGGCGTCGCCGAGGACGGAGATGTCCGGTTGCGCCCCGAGCAGCGCGGAGAATCCTTGGCGCACCATTGCCTGATCGTCGACAACCACCACCGTGACAGCCACGCGGATAAGCCTATTCGCTCGCACCCACCGCCGACCCGACGGCAGCCACCATGTTTCCGGGGTGGTCCGGGATCAACGCACGTACCGCGAACCCGCCGTCGGCGGTGGGCTCGGCGGTGAGTGCGCCGCCCACCGCCGCGGCACGCTCGACCATGCCCACGATGCCGGTGCCCGCACCCGGCAGACGCACGGGTTCGGCGGTCGGTGCGGTGTTGCGCACACACACCTCGATGACCCCCACCTGCGCCGGGAGTATCGAGATCTGCACTGTCGAACCCGGCGCATGTCGGGTCGCATTGGCCAGGCTCTCCTGCACTATCCGATAGATGACCAGACCCGCTGCTGCGCTGATCTTCTCGTGGGCGACGGTGTCGACGAGATCCACTGTCGCGCCGGTCAGCCGGGTGTGGTCGACGAGCGAACCGAGATCGTCGAGATCCGGATTGGGTGCGGCAGTCGACTCCCCGTCGGTACGGAGCACGCCGAGCATCTGGCGCACCTCGTCGAGCGATGCGCGAGCTGACACAGCGATCGCCTCGAACTCCGCCGCCGCCTCGTCGCTGACGTCGACCAGCCGGTAACGAGCCGTCTGCGCCATCACCACGACCACCGACATTCGATGGGCCACAACGTCATGCAGATCACGAGCAATTCGGGTCCGCTCCTGCAGGATCGCCTTCTGGGATTCGACCACCTGCTTCTGCTCGGTGCTGACAGCGAGTTGGCGGCGCGACCTGGCCAGCACCCGGATCAGCGCGACGACGACCGCACCGAAAGTCAGCCCGAACACCCAGCCACCGCGGGCGTCGGCGGGGGCCGCCAGCACGAAGACGATGCAGGTACTGACCCATACCACCGGAATCCATCGCAACGTGCACCGCAGATACGCGGCGAAGGTCAACACCAGCAACGAGATGATGTGGACGACCTGAACCGACCACGGCCAGCCGTTGACCGTCGGGATCAGCAGCCCGATCAGCTGAGCCGACACCACGGACACGGCCCACCCTGCCACCGGCGCGCAGTAGACCAGCGCCACCGGTAGCGCGGCGAAGGCCGCGACAACCGGCTGCGCATACGCCGGTACCGAATGCGTCAATGACAAGGTGGGCCACGACACCGAGAACAATACCGCCGCAACAAACAGAAAGAACCAGTTCATCGGGGACCGCACGTAGCGTTGCACGGCCGGGTCGCGGGCAGCCGGATGTTCGGCCACCTCCCGCAGCGCCACCGTCGCCGCCCGGCCCGTCAGCCTTCGCACTGTTCGAAACATCTCCATCACCTCGTCCACTCACCGTAGGGCGCGCGGGACCGCACGTCCTCATACTTTCGGGGGATTCCACGCTCACTCGCCGGGATGAGGAACCGCATCACGTGACGATCTCGCGATGGTCGGGGTGATCACCGATTCGGCCGATGTGGGGCGGCGAGGCCGATTCCTAGCGTCGAGCACATGAAACGACAGCATCGGCGGCCGAGCCGACCAAGCCAACGACTGATCGCCGGTTTGCTCTCGGCGGCAATAGTTCTCGGAGTCGGCTACGGTCCGGCGTCGGCCCACCCGAGCACTGTGCACGCCGCGCGGGAACCGACCGCGAGCGCCCCCGCGCCGGAGGACCTGACGAGCACCGCCGGCCGGATCGTGTGGCATCTGACGAGCGGTCGGCAGTATCGCGCGGCCGCCGAGACACCGTCGGGCTTCGTCGCCATGTTCGGGTATCGCCCACAGATGCAGGCGGGCTATCCGGTGGACCCCGCTGGTGGGTGTTCGTCCCCGATCGCGCTGCCACAGCGCTTCGAAGTGCTCTGCCGCTCCCACGACTTCGGTTACGACGTGCTGAGATTCGCTGACCGAACCGGTCATCGCCTCGGCGGCTGGGCGCGCTTGCGACTGGACCGGATGTTGGTCCAGCGGATGCATACGGCGTGCACGTCTCCGCTGTGTCAGGCCGCCGCGACCGCCGCCGATCTCGGGCTGCGGCTGAACACCTGGCGGCAGTTCGACGGCCCGCCGGCACCGACCGAATCAACCGCTGCGATCGTCACATCCGGCGTCGGCCGCGGCTGGGCGGCCCTGCACGAGCGCGGTGCGCGGTGACCGCGCCCGGGGCTCGCGGGCCGCACCCGGTGGTCTCGGTGGCGGCGGGCCTCGCAGCGATCGCAGCGCTGTGGCCATCCGGACTGCCCCGACCAGCGGCGGTGTCGGCTGCACTCACGGCCGGGTGCGTCGCCGTCGTCACCGTGTGCGCGCTGCTGGCAACCCGCAGATCGCCGGCCCGGCCTGCCCCGACGGCGGCAACCGCGGCCGCGTCCCTCGGCGCGACCAGTTGCGCGGCGCTTCTCAGCATGTCCTGGCAGAACGGATTACGCGGCGCTCTCGGTATGCCCGCCGTTGGCCTCGGCTGGGCAGCCGCGTCGGTCGCGGCAGGCCTGCTCGCCTTCGTGATGATCGTGTGGTTGCCGCGCACCACAACGTTATTACTCGCAATGGTCGCCGCTCTCGCCACAGGCATGCTGCCCGCGGCCACGGCCGATGAACCGGCGGACCGCCGACCCGACGTGCCCGCCGACGTCTTCTACGCCGACGCCGACGGTGCATCGGTGACTCATCGCAGCGACGAGCTGGTGGCCCGGTGGGTGCGGGCCGGCGGACTGGACCGGCGGGCCGTGGTGATCGCGGTGCCAACGGGTTCCGGATGGGTCGACGAGGCCGCGGTCCACGGCTACCGCGAGCGATTCGCCGGCGACGTCGCGGTGCTGGCGATGCAGTATTCGGCTCGCCCGTCGTGGCAGACCTTCGTCGCCGATCGGGCAGCGGCCGGACGAACCACGATCACACTGCTGCGGGCCGTCCTCCACCGGACCGGCACACGTCCGCCGCCGCAACGACCGCAGATCCACATCTACGGACAGAGCCTCGGCGCGGTGGGTGCCGAGGCGGCCCGTTCATGGGCCGACCGCACTCATCCCGGCGACCTCGCCGAGACCGTCCTCGTGGGCGTGCCAGGGGATTCGGTGGCCCGACGTCCCGGGATCGGGAGTCGCCGCATCATCGTGGCCAACCGCACCGACCCGATTCCGCGATGGTCAGTGTCGTTGCTGTGGCGGCCATCCCGGCCACCACACGACACCCGGGCCGTCGGACGTGATGCGCCACAACCACCCTGGCTGCCGCTCATCGGGTTCCTTCAGACCTCGGCCGACCTGCTCGGAGCGCTCGACGGAGCCCCCGGCGTCGGGCACCGCTACGGTCTCGAACAGGGCACCGGGAGTCTGTCCTCGTGATGTGCTACTCGATCGGCCCGCGCGCCGCCTCGTAGGCGGCGCCCACCCGATACAGCCGGTCGTCGGCCAGCGCGGGGGCCATGATCTGCAGGCCGACGGGCATGCCGTCGTCGGCCGACAGACCCGACGGCACCGACATCGCGCCCACTCCGGCCAGGTTCACCGGCAGGGTGCACAGATCAAACAGATACATCGCAAGTGGGTCGTCGACCTTCTCCCCCAACGCGAACGCCGTGGTCGGGGTGGTCGGCGAAACCAGGACGTCGACCTTCTCGTAGGCTGCAGCGAAGTCGCGCGCGATCAGGGTCCGCACCTTCTGGGCCTGACCGTAATAGGCGTCGTAATAGCCCGACGACAGCGCGTAGGTGCCGATCATGATGCGCCGCTTGACTTCTGGACCGAAGCCGGCGTCGCGGGTCATCGCCATCACCTCTTCGGCGCTGTGTGTGCCGTCATCGCCGACGCGCAGCCCGTACCGCATCGCATCGAAACGAGCGAGGTTCGATGACACCTCAGACGGCAGGATCAGATAGTAGGCGCCGAGGGCATAGCTGAAATGCGGGCACGACACCTCGACCACCTCGGCGCCGCGGTCGGTGAGCACTTGCAGCGCTGCCCGGAACGACTCCAGGACACCGGACTGATAGCCCTCACCCTGCAGTTCGGTGACCACGCCGATGCGCACACCGGTCAGATCCTGCTCGGCACCGAACCGCGCGGCCGCCACCACGTCGGGGACGGGCGCGTCGATCGACGTGGAATCGCGCGGGTCATGGCCGGCGATCACCTCGTGCAACAGCGCGGTGTCGAGGACCGTCCGTCCGCATGGACCACCTTGATCCAGCGACGATGCACAAGCCACCAGGCCGTAACGGGACACGGTGCCGTAGGTGGGTTTGACGCCCACCGTGGCGGTGACCGCCGCCGGCTGCCGGATGGAGCCGCCGGTGTCGGTGCCGATGGCCAGCGGCGCCTGATACGACGCGAGTGCGGCCGCGCTGCCGCCGCCGGATCCACCGGGGATCTTGTCGGTGTCCCATGGATTGCGGGTGACCTGATAGGCCGAGTTCTCCGTGGAGCTACCCATGGCGAACTCGTCCATGTTCGTCTTGCCGAGAATTGGGATGCCGGCCGCCCGGAGCCGCTCGGTCACCGTGGCGTCATACGGCGGCACCCAGCCTTCGAGGATCTTTGAACCGCAGGTCGTCGGCGCATCGGTGGTGGTGAACACATCCTTCAGCGCGATCGGGACACCGGCGAGTGGCGAAGGCGCCTCGCCACCGGCGATGGCGTCGTCGGCGGCCTTGGCGGCGACCAACGCCTCAGCGCTGCTGATGTGCAGGAAGGCGCCCAGGTCGGTGTCGACCTCGGCGATGCGGTCGAGATGGGCCTGGGTGACCTCCACCGACGACAGCTCACGCGCTGAGATCTTGGCGGCGAGGTCGGCGGCCGAGAGCCCGGTGATCTCGCCGGCGGTGCGGGCTGATGTCACTGTTCCTCCCCGAGGATCTGCGGGACGGCGAACCGGTCCTGTTCCACACGCGGCGCACCGGAGAGCGCCTGATCGGTGGTCAGGCCGGGGACCACCACGTCGGGGCGCAACACGTTGGCCAGCTCGGCCGGGTGTGCGGTGCCGGGCACATCGTCGGCCGCGACCTCGGACACCTGCGCCACATGAGCCAGGATCGAGTCGAGTTGCTGGGCGTACTGATCGAGTTCCTCATCGGTCAGCGCAAGCCGGGACAGCCGAGCCAGGTGCGCGACCTCCTCCCGGGAGATGGCCGACTCCGATCCGCTGGACATGCCAGGTCCTTTCTCGCCGAGTGCTCAGGTGTGCCCCACCAGCCTATGGGAGTCGATTGCGCGCGCGTGACGCGGTGCTCAGTGCAGCCACCGAGCCAATCGAACGGTGATCCACGGCAACACGACATACACCATGATCGGCGTGTTGATCAGCGTGGCGATGAGCGTGGTGAGCACCAGCGGGAGCCCGTCGATTCGGCTGACCACCACCACATTGATGAGCAACGACATCGGGAAGAATCCGAGCCAGATCGTGATCGCCTGTTTCCACCGCGGCGGCGCCGCCCCGGCGACCCGGACGGCGTGGGTCAAGTGCTGCTGCGGCTCGAACCAGCCTTCGATGCCCGACAAGCGGTGCGTCGCATACTCCACCGCGACGCCCTCACCTCGCGACAGCCAGGCCTTGCGCACTGGTGAGGACACCCAGTCGTCCATGGTCTTCTCGTCGGCAAACCGATAGACCACGTAGTACTCGTCATCGATTCGGGAGTTGCGCAGCCAGCCACCACCGAGGAATCCCGGAAACGTTCGCGCCAACGCGATGCCCGCATCGGTCCAACTCACGAAGTCGTGCTCACGCCCCGGCTCGATCCGGCGGGCGACTGATGCGGTGACCTGGGTCGAGATCTGGGGCTGATCTGCTGCGGCGCCTGTGTCGTCGGTTGCCATGACATCATCGTGACCCCCGACCATCACCGGCGCAGTACTCGCGCACCCGCGCGGCGGCGCGGTGGGCCTGCGCCCACGGCACCTGCGCAGACCGGCCGCGGCCCCCTCTCGTCACACGGTGGTCACACCTCGGTGCAACAATGAGCCGCGTGTCGTACCTGCTGCGCGTGTACCTCGAGGACCGCCCGGGCAGTCTCGGACTGCTCGCCGTCCAGCTCGGTTCGGTGGGCGCCGACATCCTGTCGCTGGAAGTGGTCGAACGCGGCGAGGGCTATGCCGTCGACGATCTGGTCGTCGACATCGCGCCCGGTTCGCTACCGGACGGTCTGATCACGGCGGCCGAAAAGCTCAAGGGGGTGCGCGTCGACTCGATCCGACCGTATGCGGGGGTTCTCGACACCCACCGCGAACTGGAGCTCGTCGATCAGGTCGCGACCACCGACGACCACAAGCTGCAGGTCCTCGTCGACAACGCACCGCGCGTCCTGCGGGTTTCGTGGGCAATGGTGATCACCAGCGCCAGCAACGGGGTGTTGCAGCTGTTCGGCAGCTCCGGCGCGCCGGAGACACCACTCACCCGGGCGGACTGGCTGCCCATCGATCGAGCCGCGCAACTCGATTCCACCGCCGACTGGGTGCCTGAGGCATGGCAGGACATGGACACGCGCCTGGCGGCCGCGCCGCTGGGGGACGGCGCACGAGCGGTTCTGCTCGGCCGTATCGGCGGCCCGGACTTCCGTCCTTCCGAGATCGCCCGACTCGGCTATCTCACCGGCATCGTCAGCACCGTGCTGCGCGCCGACAGCTGACTCACTCGGCCTCTGGTGCTTCACCGGTCTGCAGAAGATGGGTGAACGCCTGCTCGTCGAGGATCGGGACACCGAGCTGTTCGGCCTTGGCGGCCTTGGTGCCCGGTGAGTCTCCGACGACGACGTAATCGGTCTTCTTCGACACCGACCCCGACGCCTTACCGCCACGTTGCAGGATGGCCTCCTTGGCGCCGTCGCGCGAGTAGTCCTGGAGAGACCCGGTCACCACGATGGTCTTGCCCGTCAACGTCCGGACGATCGAGTCGTCGCGTTCGTCCTCCATGGAAACGCCTGCCGCGCGCCACTTCTCGATGACGTCGCGGTGCCAGTCGACGGCAAACCAGTCGTTGATGCTCTGCGCGAGGGTCATACCGAGCCCCTCGACCTCGGCCAACTGGTCGGTGGACGCGTCTTCGATTGCCTGCAGCGAACCGAATTCGGTGGCCAGCGCACGAGCTGCGGTGGGACCCACATGCCGAATCGACAACCCGACCAGCACGCGCCACAGCGGTACCTTTCGCGCGCCGTCGAGATTGGCGAGTAGTCGCTTGCCGTTGGCGGAGAGTGCTCCGGCCTTCGTGCGGAAAAGATCGGTCCTGGTGAGGTCGTCTGCGGTGAGCGAGAAGAGGTCTCCTTCATTGGTCAGGACACCGGAAGACAACAGCGCCGTGGCTGCCTCATATCCCAGCGCCTCGATGTCGAAGGAACCGCGGCCGGCGAGATGGAACAGCCGCTCGCGCAGCTGCGCCGGGCACGATTGGGCGTTGGGGCAGCGGATGTCGACATCGCTGTCCTTCTCCGGACGCAACGCGGTGCCGCATTCCGGGCAGTGCGCGGGCATTTCGAACTCTCGCTCACTGCCGTCGCGAACGTCGACGACGGGACCGAGGACCTCAGGAATCACGTCGCCGGCCTTACGGATGGTGACGGTGTCGCCGATGAGCACCCCTTTGCGCCGCACCTCGGATTCGTTGTGCAGAGTCGCTCGCGACACCGTGGAGCCGGCGACGAGTACCGGCTCCATGAACGCGAATGGGGTCACCCGGCCGGTACGCCCCACCCCGACCTTGATGTCGAGCAGAGTGGTGGTCGCCTCCTCCGGCGGGTACTTGTAGGCGATCGCCCAGCGTGGGGCGCGCGACGTGGAACCGAGGCGCCGCTGCAGCGCAACGTCATCGAGTTTCACCACGATGCCGTCGATCTCGTGTTCCACGTCATGGCGGTGCTCGCCCCAGTAGGCGATCTTGTCCAGGATCTCGTCGGCGCCGGCCACCTTGGTGGTATGGGCGGACACCGGCAGCCCCCACGCTCCCAGCGCCAGATAGGCATCGTGCAGCGACGCGGGGCGCCACCCCTCGGTGTGGCCGATGCCGTGGCAGATCATCCGCAGTCGCCGCCGGGCGGTGACCTGTGGATTCTTCTGACGCAGAGAACCGGCCGCCGAGTTGCGCGGATTGGCGAAGGGAGGTTTACCGTCGTCGACCAGTGAGGCGTTCAGCGCCTCGAAATCCTCGACGCGGAAGAACACCTCACCGCGCACCTCGAGTTCGTGTGGGATCGGGAAGCCCTCGGCGGCGGTGAGCCGACGCGGTACGTCCTCAATGGTGCGCGCGTTGAGTGTCACGTCTTCGCCGGTGCGTCCGTCCCCGCGAGTGACCGCCCGGGTCAGCGTTCCGTCGACGTAGACCAACGACAGCGCCACGCCATCGATCTTGAGCTCACACAGGAACTCACCGTGACCGCCGGTGTCGACGTGCACACGATCCACCCAGGCGCGCATCTCGTCGGAATCGAAGACGTTGTCCAGCGACAGCATCCGCTCCAGATGGTCGACCGGGGTGAACGCCGTGGAGAAGCCTCCACCGACCAGCTTCGTCGGCGAATCCGGGCTGGTCAGTTCCGGGTGCGCGTCCTCGAGTTCCTGCAGTCGTCGCAGCAACCGGTCGAATTCGCCGTCGGAGATGATCGGCGCGTCCTTGACGTAATAGCGGAACTGGTGATCGCGGATCTCGTCGGCGAGAGTCGTCCATTGCTCACGCAGGTCACCGCCGGCGTCGGTGGGGTTGCCTTGTTCTGCCACGTCACGAGCGTATCGAAGGTGTCCGACACATCCGCAGTGCCGATCGTTCTAGGCTGAGCCCATGCCGCATCCGATCATGTTCTCCGACGACGACCCGTACCTGGGACGGATTCGCGAGATCGCGCTGGCACTGCCCCACACGACCGAGGTCATCGCGCACGGGCGCCCGACGTTCCGATGCCCCAAGATGTTCGGCAATTACGGCGGCAGTGTGAAGGGCAGTCGGGAACGCCATGACCAGTCGGTGCTGTTCGTCGCCGACCCGGCCGAACGCGAGGCGCTGCTCGCCGATCCGCGCTTCTACCTGCCCGCCTACCTCGGGCCGGCCGGTTGGCTGGGGATGCTGCTGGACGAGAGGACCGATTGGACCGAGGTCACCGAATTGCTCGACGCCAGCTACCGCCAGATCGCGCCCGCGAGATCCGTCGCCGAACTCGACGCGCGCTGAATCTGGGTCGCCGTCTGGCGCCTCGGAGCGCGTGCGGTGGCTCCGATCACAGCGCCTCGGGATCGGTGCCGAGGAGTTCGCCGGTCGCCGCACAGACCCCCAGCGCCGCCTTCGCCCAACCCGGCTCGGCCCCGGCCAACCCACAGGTGGGGCTGACCACAACGCTGTCCGACAACACTTTTCGGGGTAGCCCGATGCGGTCGACGAGGGTGGCCAGGCGGGTGGCGACGGTCTCGGCTCGCACGCGGCGATCCCCGCCGGTGCCGGGCACTACACCAGCCACCAACACGTCACCGCGGTCCAGCAGCATCCCGAGCCCGTCGAGATCGTCACTCGTCACGCTGGTCACATCAAGTGACCAACCGACTCCGGGCATGCGCGTGATGAGGTCCCAGCGCGGGGCGGCGCAGCTGTGCACGATGGCCGGACAGTCGACGACGTCGATCAGCCCGCGCAACGCATCCACGACCTCGACGACCGGGACCGCCGGAATGGTGTCGAATCGGGTCAGCGGTACCACCGCGCCGTCGATGACCTGGCCGACCATCGGCTCGTCGAGCTGCACGATGATCTCGGCCCCGAGCCGGCGGGTCACCTCCCCCACCAACTCGCGGGTCCCCTCCGCGGTCGACGCGACCACGTCTCGCCACGCCCCACGATCGCGCAGCACCTTGTGACCGGACGGCAGTTCGACCGACGCCGACAGGGTGAAAGGCCCGCAGACCTGGATTTTGAAGGGGCGCGAGGTACCGATGAATCCTGCAGCGTCCCAGATCTCCTCGACGGCATCGAGGTCGGCCTGCAGATGATCGCGGGCACGCCGGGCCGACCCCGCGCCCCGTGACCCGAGCCGGTAGCCCCAGGTGTCGGCATCCATGGGTAGATCGACGAGGACGGCGGCCATTCGTCCGATCATGTCGGCGCCCACGCCACGGGCGGGCAGCTCGACGAGATGGGCGAGGTCGAGTTCACCGTTCACAACGGCCGCTGCCTCGCGGGCGTCGGTGCCGGGCATCGAGCCGATGCCGGTCCCGGTACCGCCGAGCTGGATTCTCTCGGCTGCGTTCACCGGTGGGCGCCGGCCGGAACCCGTGCGTCGGGGGCGCCGGACGCGGGATCGGAGTCGGTGGCACGGATTCGTCCGGAACCCAGTACGAGGTCACCGTGTTGCGCGTCGGGTGCGTAGAGCACTGCGGCCTGACCTCGCGCCACGCCGGTGAGAGGTTCGGCGAGGGCGATCTCGATCGCGGGTTCGTCGTCGGCGAATATCGGGGTCGCACGGGCCGGGGCGAGACCGCCGTGGGCGCGTACCTGCACCATCACGTCGATTGGCCCGTCGGGCACCACTCCGGATGTCCACACGGCGCGACCGGCGGTGATGGACCAGACATCGAGGTGGGCGGCCGAACCGACTGTCACCGTGCCCGAGGTCGGATCGATATCGGTCACGTACCGCGGTTGCCCGTCGGCGGCCGGTGCGTCGATGCCGAGTCCCTTGCGTTGGCCGATGGTGAAGCCGTGCACGCCCTTGTGGTCGGCGAGTCGTTCACCACTGTCGGCGTCGACCACCGCCCCCGGCCGGATGCCGATCCGTGCGCCGAGGAAGGCGCGCGTGTCTCCGGTCGGGATGAAGCAGATGTCGTGGGAGTCCGGTTTCTCGGCGACAGCCAGTCCACGGCGGGCCGCCTCCTCACGGATCCCGCTCTTGGGTGTGTCCCCCACCGGGAACATCGCTCGTGCCAGCTGCTCGGCGGTCAACACAGCGAGCACATAGGACTGGTCCTTGTCCTCGTCGACCGCACGCCGGAGCTCACCGTCGGCCAGGCGCGCGTAATGTCCGGTCGCGAGCGCGTCGAAGCCCAGCGCCACCGCTTTCTGAGCCAATGCGGCGAATTTGATCTTCTCGTTGCATGTCAGACACGGGTTCGGGGTCTGACCGGCTGCGTAGGCATCGACGAACTCGTCGATCACGTCGTCTTTGAACCGGTCGGCGAAATCCCAGACATAGAACGGGATGCCGAGAACGTCGGCGACACGACGCGCGTCGGACGCGTCCTCCCGCGAACAGCAGCCACGCGATCCGGTGCGCAGCGCACCTGGAGCGCTCGACAGTGCCAGGTGGACGCCGACCACCTCGTGTCCGGCGTCGACGGCGCGGGCAGCGGCGACCGAGGAGTCGACGCCACCACTCATCGCGGCGAGTACGCGCATCAGCTGACCTCTCCACTCGGTGATGACACCAGGCCGGCCGCACGAGCGCGGTTCACGACCTGGCCGATGACCTCGCCGACCGCGTCGACGTCGGCAGTTGTCGACGTCGGGGCCAGCGAGAAGCGCAGTGACCCGCGCGCAGTCGGGACGTCGAGTCCCATGGCCAACAACACGTGACTGGCCTGTGCCACGCCTGCGGTGCACGCGGATCCGGTGGAACACTCGACACCGTTGGCGTCGAGCAGCATCAGCAGCGAATCCCCCTCACAGCCGTCGAAGGAGACGTGCACATTGCCGGGCAGGCGGCGTTGGTCGCGCGGACCGTTGGCGGTGGTGCCGGGCAACGCGAGGAGCCCGGCGAACAGCTTCTCGCGCAGCGCCGTCACGGACTCGATGTTCGTCTCGAGATGGTCGGTCGACCAGCGCAATGCCGCCGCCATGCCGACCGCGCCGGCCACATCCTGCGTACCCGAGCGCACGTCACGCTCGTGCCCGCCTCCGTGCAGCAGCGGGACACAATCGACGTCGCGGCGCAGCAGCAAGGCGCCGACGCCCTGGGGCCCACCGAACTTGTGGGCCGCGAGACTCATCGCGGCCAGCCCGGCGGCACCGAAATCGACCGGGATGTGGCCGACCGCCTGGATGGCATCGGAGTGGACCGGAACCCCGAACTCCGCCCCGATGGCGGCGAGCTCGTCTATCGGCTCGATCGTGCCGACCTCGTTGTTAGCCCACATCACCGAGATGACCGCGGTCTCGTCGGCATGCTCGGCCAGCTCGGCCTGCAGCCACGACGGTGATACGAAACCCTCGCCATCCACCGGCGCGATCACCAACTCGGCATCCTCGACGTCCGACAACCACAGGGCCGGATCGAGGATGGCATGATGTTCGACCGCGGACACGATGACCCGGCGCCGACGGCCATCGGCTCGCCGCCGCGCCCGGTAGATCCCCTTCAGAGCGAGGTTGTCCGCCTCGGTACCCCCACCGGTGAAGATGACCTCCGAGGGTCGGGCCCCCACCGACGCGGCCACCGATTCGCGTGCCTCCTCGAGTCGGCGACGCGACCATCGGCCCGACCCGTGCAGCGACGACGCGTTGCCCGGCTGCGCGAAGACAGCGGTCATCGCCTCGATGGCGTCCGGCAGCATGCCGGTCGACGCAGCGTGATCGAGGTAGATTGGGGCTCGGGATGGCGTGGACATGTCTCAGCAAGGATAAACGCGCATCGACGGCCCACCAATTCCCGCACGATCCGACAGTGAGGTGATCGACACGAGCCGGGCGGCTGTCGGTGGGACTCGCCCACCGCCGGAGCGCCGGTGGGCGTCCGCGCGTCAGAAGTCGAACAGCAGCACCGGCTTGACGGTCGTGCCGGTCAGCGAGTCGGCCGCGGCCCGCTCGATGTCGGCGAACGGGTAGGTCGTGATGAGCTCGTCGAGCGGCAGTTCCCCGGCGAGATAGAGGGTGGCGAGTTCCGGGATGATGTCGGCCGCGACCACATCACCCTCGATGACGCCGCGGATCGTCAGTCCTTTGTAGAGAACGCTCATGACGTCGAACTCGAGGGTGCGACCGATCCCGACGAGCGCGATGTCGCCGCGGGGTTCGGCGGCCTGCACCGCCGCCGCGACGACATCCTGCCGGGCGGTCGTGTCGATGCCGTGATCGGTACCGCGCCGATGGATCGACCGCACTGCGCGGGCCACATCGTCGGTCGCGGCGGGATCCACGCTCCCGATTGCGCCGAACTTCTCCGCCAGTTCCCGGCGTCGGGCGATCGGATCCACCGCCACCACGTCGGCACCGGCGCGGACGGCGGCGAGCACCGCGCACAGCCCGACACTGCCCGCCCCGTACACCGTCACCGTGGAGCCCGGCGCCGGACGGATCACCTGAGTGACGGTGCCGTACCCGGTCTGCACACCACACCCCAACGGTGCCGCGACACTGGCCGGAACATCGGCCGGTACCGGTATCGCGTTGTCGGCGTGGGCCATCGCGTAGGTCGCAAAGCTCGACTGGCCGAAGAATCCACCGAAGACGGGGTCGGAACCCCGCCGCAACGTCGGGGAGCCATCGGGTCGGCCGGCCATGTTGAGTCCGGCCGTGCAGTACGCCGGGTGACCGCTCGTGCACTGGCCGCACCGCCCGCAGCTGCGGAAGGTGAGACTCACCGTCTGCCCGGCCTGCAGGCCCGTGACATCCGGTCCGACCGCGGCCACCACCCCGGCGCCCTCATGCCCGAAGACCTGCGGCAGGCGACGCCGTGACCAGGTCGCCTTCATGCCGAGATCGGTATGACAGATACCGACCGCCCGCATCTGTACCAGTACTTCGCCGGCGCGCGGCTCGTCCATCTCGATCTGCATCACCTCGAAGGGGCCGCCCGGGGTGGAGACGACCGCGGCGTCGATCTGCACCGGCGCTCAGTCCCGCTCGAGATAGAAGTAGAGGTGCCGGCCGTCGACGACACCACCCTTGCCGTTCATGATGCCCATCACGGTGTTGGCGTCGACGCGCTTGAAGTGGTCGATGACCGGCTGACCGTCGTAGACCATGGACGCGGTCACCTCACCGCGGAACTCGATGGCCCAGAGACTCGCTTCGCCTTTGCCGAGTTTCTTGTCGGAGAACAGCTTTCCGTCCTCACCACGGCACACCAGCGGCTGGACATCGCTGCGGGAGACGAAGGTCTTGCCATACCAGCCGGCCTTCTCGAGCATGCCGTTGACCGGATGGCCGGTGGTGAACTCTCCTCCCTTCCACGCACCGAACATCTCTTCGGGGCGCATGGTCTCCAGTGCCGCCCAAACTGCGTCGAGTTCGGCATCGTCGACGACGCCGGTGGCGGCGACGAGGGCGGCGAATCGCTTCTGCGCCTCAGCGCGGGACAGGGCCGGTGCGGACGTCATTGCTCGCAGTCCTCCTGATGTTGGATCACCACGCCGACGGGTCGTCGTGCGTTCGGGATACAACATATATGAGATATATCAACGATTTCATCTCAACCTGCGGCCCCGGAGACCAGCCGCTCGCAGCGCAGTGCCAGGGCACGACGGTCGGCATCGGGTAGCTGCGCCTCGTGGACGGTGGCCCGCACGACGAGACCGCGCACGGCCAGCACCCGGCGCAGCGTGTCCAACGGCGAGTCGTCTCCGATCAGGCTGGCCGCTGCCGTGACCGAGCCGTCGTGGGCGGTGAAACGCAGATGAACCGGGATGATCGGCACACCGGCGTCGATGGCCGCTTGGAAGAAGGCCGGGCGGAACCGACCGGCCTCGCGGCCACACCACGTCGTGCCTTCGGGGAACACCGCCACGGAACTGTCGCGATGGAGTCGCTCCACCGCCTCGGCCACGGTGGCCGGCAGGCGGCGCAGCGCCGCACGGTCGATCGTGATGACGCCGAGTCGGCGGGCGATCCCGGAGATCACCGGCATCGCGGCGACATCGGATTTCGCCACGAAGTGCGCGGGGCTGATCACGGCGAGCGCGAAGATGTCCAGGAACGACGTGTGATTGGCCACGATGAGACCACGCGTGCCACCCACGAACGGGCGGCGGTCGTCCACGCGCACCGACACACCGATCGACCACAGCAGTGCGCGGGCGGCCCGCACGAGGTACCGACGACGGACCAGGCGCGGACACACCGCCGCCAGCGGCCCGGTCAGGGCGAGCAGCACGACCATGGCGAACAAACCCGTCAGCCGGATCGCGACGAGCAGATATCCGCCCGCTTCGGCCGGATCGAGTTGGCGGCACCGATCCCCACACGCGCTGTCGGGGTACCACGCATGCTTCGACCCGACGACGGTGAGCGCAGGCGCATCGAGCGGTGGCAATGCGACGACCGGTTCGGCGGGCGGACTCGACGTGATGGTCATGACCTGATGACACCGACGTCGAACGACCTGATCGCCACATCGACGTTGCGTGTCGGTGCGCGCGTGGTGAACACCCGGCACTCGCCCCGGGTAGACGACGGTGGCCCCCGACGTGTCGGTATCGACACATCGGGGGCCACCGGGGTTCGCTTGGCTCAGCTTCGTGAGCCGATCAACCTCACTTGCGCTTCTTGACCTCTTCGGTCAGCTGCGGTGCGACGTTGAACAGATCGCCGACGACGCCGTAGTCGGCGATCTCGAAGATCGGCGCCTCTTCGTCCTTGTTGACCGCGACGATGGTCTTCGAGGTCTGCATGCCGGCACGGTGCTGGATGGCACCGGAGATGCCGAGCGCGACGTAGAGCTGCGGCGACACCGTCTTACCGGTCTGACCGACCTGGAACTGACCGGGGTAGTACCCGGAATCCACCGCGGCACGCGATGCGCCGACGGCGGCACCGAGGGAATCGGCGAGCTCCTCGATCACCGAGAACTTCTCGGCGCTGCCGACGCCACGGCCACCGGAGACCACGATCGAGGCCTCGGTGAGTTCCGGACGGTCGCCACCGACGTTCGGCTCCACCTTGGTGATCTTCACGACGCCGTCTTCTTGCGCCGGGACCTCGACGTCGACGCGCTCGCCGGCACCGGCCTGCGGAGCCGCCTCGACGCCACCCGGACGGACCGAGAAGACCGGGACGTCGCCCTTGGCCTGGGCGTCGACGGTGAATGCGCCACCGAAGATGGAGTGGATACCCACCGCACCCTCCTTGACGTCGACCACGTCGGCGAGCACGCCCGAGCCCAAGCGCACGGCCAGCCGTCCGGCGATCTCCTTGCCGTCCGGGGTGGCCGCGACCAGGATGCCGGCCGGCGAGGCCTGCTCGGCGACCGACGCGAGCACGTCGACCTGCGGGGTGACGAGGTAGGCCGCCGCATCGTCGGATTCGGCGACGTAGATCTTCTCCGCGCCGGCTTCCTTGAGACCGTCGACGATACCGTCGGCCGATCCCGGCTTGCCGACCACGACGGCCGACGGGGTGCCGAGCGCACGGGCGGCGGTGATGAGTTCGCTGGTGACCTTCTTCAGGGCGCCTTCGGCGTCCTGCTCCACGAGCACGAGTACTTCAGCCATGTTTCTTCTATCTCCTGAATGTCTGGGTTGTCGCTGGTGATGTCAGGGCCCGTGCGGACTAGATGATCTTCTGCGACACCAGGTACTCGGCGACCTTGGTGCCACCATCGCCCTCGTCGCTGACGCGCTCACCGGCGGTCTTCGGCGGTTTCGGAGCGGAGGCGGTCACCTGGCTGCCGGCGTTCTCCAGGCCCACGTCGCCGGCCTCGACATCGATCTCGGCGAGGGTGACGACCTGAACTTCCTTCTTCTTCGCGGCCATGATGCCCTTGAACGACGGGAACCGCGGCTCGTTGATCTTCTCGTTCACGCTCACGATGGCCGGGAGATCGGCCTCGATGTGGAAGATGCCGTCGTCGGTCTCGCGCTCACCCTTGAGGGTCTCGCCCTCGACGGTGAGCTTGCGCAGATGAGTCAGGTGCGGGAGCTCCAGGTACTCGGCGATCATCGCCGGGATCGCACCCACGCGGCCGTCGGTGGCCTCGTTGCCTGCGATGACCAGCTCGACACCCTCGACCGTGCCGAGCGCACGGGCCAGCACATAAGCGGTCTGGACGGCGTCGGAGCCGTGCATCTGATCGTCCTTGATGTGGATCGCCTTGTCGGCACCCATCGACAGCGCCTTGCGGATGGCCTCGGTGGCGCGCTCAGGGCCGGCGGTCATCACGGTGACCTCGCCGCCGTCGGCTTCCTTGATCTTCAGGGCCTCCTCGACCGCGCGCTCGTTGATCTCGTCGAGAACGGCGTCGGCGGCCTCACGGTCCAGGGTGAAATCCCCATCGGTCAGCTTGCGCTCGGACCACGTATCAGGAACCTGCTTGATCAGAACGACAATGTTTGTCATGGGTCTGCGTCGACCTCCTGCGTCGGTTTCAACATCTTACTGCCCAGTAAGTTGCTATCGGTCTCCCCTACTTTAGCGTCTGCTCGGTTGGCACAAAACATCGCCTACCTCACATAACGCGCGGGCCGATCGGCTGCGGCGGCGGTCGCGGCAAGCATGAACGTTGAGTGGGGATGCCCACCTACTACTGTCGTGGGGATGAGCGAGTCACACGACACCCTCGCGGTGACCGGCGAGCGGACCGTCCCAGGGATCGCCGAGGAGAATTACTGGTTCCGGCGGCACGAGGTGGCCTACGCCCACGTCCTCGATCGCTGCGCAGGTGCCGATGTACTCGAGGCGGGTTCCGGCGAGGGCTACGGCGCGGCGATGCTCGCCGAGGTGGCGCGGTCGGTGGTCTGCGTCGACTACGACGAGGCCGCGGTCTCCCACACCCGTCGCCGCTACCCCGGCCTGACGGTGCACCAGGGCAACCTGATCGATCTGCCGCTGCCCGCCGACTCGGTGGACGTGGTGATCAATTTCCAAGTGATCGAACACCTGTGGGATCAGGGCGCGTTCGTCGCCGAGTGTCGCCGGGTCCTGCGACCGGGTGGGCGACTGCTCATCTCCACCCCGAATCGCATCACCTTCTCGCCGGGCCGTGATACCCCGCTCAATCCGTTCCACACCCGCGAGCTCGACGCCACGGAGCTACGCGAACTGCTGATCGAGGGCGGACTCGCCGTGGAGTCGATGCACGGGGTGTACCACGGCGCCGAACTGGGCGCGCTCGACGCGAAATGGGGTGGGTCGGTGATCGATGCTCAGATCGACCGTGCGCTGGCCGGTCAGCAGTGGCCTGCCGAGCTCGTTGCCGATGTGGCCGCAATCCGCCTGACCGACTTCGAGATCCGCGATGCGGCGGCACCTGAGGTGGACATCGACGCCAGTCTCGACCTCCTCGCTGTCGCCGTACGACCGTGACCCGCAGTACCGTCGACGTGACCTCGTCCGCGCAACCGGTTCCGGGACAGTTTTGCCTGGTGCTGCACTCGCACCTGCCATGGCTGGCCAACCACGGCCGCTGGCCGGTCGGCGAGGAATGGCTGTACCAATCGTGGGCCGGTTCGTATCTGCCGCTGTTCGCGATGCTGCGCCGCCTCGCCGATGCCGGTGCCACCGACCAACTCTCACTGGGCATCACACCGGTGTTGGCCGCGCAGCTCGACGACCCGCAGTGCACCAATTCGATGCACGAGTGGCTCGCGGACTGGCATCTGCGGGCCACGGCGGCCGCGGCCGATGGTGACCGGACCCGCCGCGATCTGGGCACCCGGGAATTCCGTGCCTCCCGAGCCGCCCTCACCGACTTCGAGATGCACTGGCGCCACGGCGGCAGCCCGCAGATCCGCGCGTTGGCATCGGCGGGAGTCGTGGAGATCCTGGGCGGGCCGCTGGCCCACCCGTTCGCCCCGCTGCTCGACGGCCGGCTGCGCCAGTTCTCGCTACGCGAGGGGCTGGCCGACGCGCGCACACGCTGGGCCATCGACCCGGCCGGGATCTGGGCCCCGGAATGCGCCTTCGCCCCCGGAATGGAAACCGAGTACGCCGCAGCCGGGGTCGGACACTTCATGGTGGACGGGCCGACGCTCCGCGGCGACACCGCCCTCGGCCGACCTGTCGGCGGCTCCGACGTCGTCGCATTCGGCCGGGACCTGGCCGTCAGTTACCGGGTGTGGTCACCCCGATCGGGCTATCCGGGGCACGCCGCGTACCGGGACTTTCATACCTACGACCACCTGACCGGCCTCAAACCGGCCCGGGTGACCGGACGCACGGTGGCCGCCGAGGACAAGAAACCCTACGACCCCGCAGGCGTGGACCCGATCATCGACCGACACGTCGATGATTTCGTCGACCACGTACGTCGTCGGCTCATCGACGAATCGGCTCGGTTGGGCCGTCCCGCACTGGTGGTGGCCGCGTTCGACACCGAGTTGTTCGGACATTGGTGGCACGAGGGTCCGGTCTGGCTCGAGCGGGTGCTGCACCGCCTGCCGCAGGCCGGCATCCGGGTCGGCACCCTCGACTCCGCGCGACGGAACGGTCTCGTGGGTGCCCCCGTGGATCTGGCCGCATCGTCGTGGGGATCGGGCAAGGATTGGCGCGTCTGGAACGGTCCCCAGGTCGACCACCTGGTGGCGCTCAACGCCGAGGTCACCGAGACCGCGTTGGCGGCGGTGGACAAGCTGATCGAGCCGGTGGCCCTCGGCGCGGGCGCCGGGTATCGGGGCGGACGCAACCGCGTCGCCGATCAGATCGTGCGGGAGACGCTGCTCACGGTGTCATCGGACTGGCCGTTCATGGTCTCCAAGGACACGGCTGCGCATTACGCTGTGGAACGGGCGCACAAACATGCGCACGCAACCCGGGAGATCTGCGACGCCGCACTCCGCGGCCGGGTCGACCTCGCCGAGCGACTCGCCCGCAACTGGTCTCGGGCCGACAATCTGTTCGCCGGGCTGGACGCGCGGCGACTGTACACCGCCACGCCGCCGGGTGGCTCGGGCGCGTGAGCGCGATGGGGGATGCCAGATGAGGGTGCTGATCGTCTCGTGGGAGTACCCACCGGTCGTGGTGGGTGGCCTCGGTCGGCATGTGCATCAGCTGACCACCGAACTCGCACTCGCCGGCCACGATGTGGTGGTGTTGACGCGGCGCCCCACGGGCACCGACGCGGTCAGCCACCCCACCACCGACACCCGGACCGACGGCGTTCGGGTGATCGCCGCCGCGGAGGATCCGCCGGAGTTCGATTTCGGCCAGGACATGATGGCCTGGACCCTGGCGATGGGACATGCGCTGATCCGAGCCGGCATGACCGCGTTCGGCGGACGCCGAGATTTGACCGGCGCATCACCGTGGGTACCCGATGTGGTGCACGCTCATGACTGGCTCGTCGCCCACCCGGCTGTGGCCCTGGCCGAGTTCTTCGACGTCCCCCTGGTGTCCACGATCCATGCCACCGAGGCCGGCCGGCACAGCGGCTGGGTGAGCGGGCCAACCAATCGGCAGGTGCATTCGGTGGAGTGGTGGCTTGCGCACGAATCGGATTCGCTGATCACCTGTTCGACGTCGATGCGCGACGAGGTCGGTCGCCTCTTCGGTCCGGACATCGCTGATGTGTCGGTGATCCACAACGGCATCGACATCCGCACCTGGCCGTTCGCCCCGCGGCCACCGGTATCCGGACCGCCCGAGCTGTTGTTCGCGGGCCGCCTCGAGTACGAGAAGGGGGTGCAGGATCTCATCGCCGCGATGCCCCGCATCCGGCGCACCCACCCCGGCACCACCCTGACCGTTGCCGGCACCGGCACTCAGCTGGACTGGCTGGTCGACGAGGCCCGACGCCACCGGGTCGCCAAGTCGGTACGTTTCCTCGGCGCCGTCGACCACGACGGACTCGTGGATCTGATGCACCGATGTGCCGCCATCGTGTTGCCGAGTCGATATGAGCCGTTCGGCATCGTGGCTCTGGAGGCAGCGGCCACCGGTATCCCGCTGATCGTGTCGTCGGCGGGCGGCCTGGGTGAGGCGGTGTCGGATCCCACCACCGGGCTCACCTTCGCACCCGGTGACATCGCCGGGCTCTCCGCTGCCGTGCGGGCGGGTCTCGCGGACCCGGCCGCGGCAGCCGTACGCGCTCGCCGTGCACGGGAACGACTCACCGTCGAGTTCTCCTGGGCGGAGGTGGCCGAACGGACCGCCGGGGTGTATCTCGCCGCCAAACGACGCGTTCGTCATCCGGTCGGTAGACCACACATCCCGCAACGACCGTTGCCCGAGCGTGATCCTGCACAACCGACAGTGAGCGCCGACACCGCACCCGACAGCTGAGGAGTCATCGTGCGCAGTCCCATCTTCGATCAGGTCAACCAGGAGAAGCAGAGCGCGCAGCGCTGGACCTTGCAGTCGGACAAGATGTTGCGACTCGGCTTCGGCCCGGAGGCATTGGCCGCCAAGGGTGCGATGGTGGCCTATCAAGGTCAGTTCGACTTCGCCCACGAAGGCTCGGGGTCGATGTCGAACTTCCTGAAGAAGGCGGTCACCAACGAGGGTGGGCAACTGATGCGGGTGCGCGGGCAGGGCGAGGTCTTCTTCGCCCGATCCAACAGCACTGTGTTCACCATCGACCTCGAGGGCGACTCCCTCACCATCAACACGTCGAGTCTGCTCGCCTTCGACGCGTCTCTCGACTGGAAGATCACCTCGATCGGAAACGCCGGCATGCTCGCCGGCGGGTTGTTCAACCTGACTCTCGGCGGCCACGGCACCGTCGGAATCGCCAGCGATGGACCGCCGATGATCCTCGACTGCTCGGTTCAGCCCACCTTTGTCGACCCGCAGGCGGCGGTGTGCTGGTCGAGCACCCTGTCCCCGGGCCTGAAGAACGACTTCAAGCTCGGTTCGCTGATCGGTCGCGGCTCCGGGGAATCGTTTCAGCTGGCGTTCCACGGACCTGGGTTCGTCGTCGTCCAACCGAGTGAAGGTGTGGCACCCGGAGCTCACTGACCCCGGGGGCATCGGGCTCACGAATCGTGTGTTTGCGCCTTCTTGCGTTCGATGTCGGCCAATGCCCGCTCGAGTTCGGCCCGCTGCTGCGCTGACTGCGCCCAATCGTCCTGACGATTCTTCACGACCCGTGCCGGGGCGCCGACGGCGATCGAATAGTCCGGGATCACCCCACGCACCACCGCATGTGAGCCGAGTACACATCCCCGGCCCACGATCGTGTTGCGCAGCACCGACACCTTCGCCGCGACCCAGGTGTCCGGGCCGATGCGCACTGGTCCCTTGACGATGCCCTGATCCTTGATGGGCAACGTGATGTCGTCCATCTTGTGGTCGAAGTCGCAGATGTAGCACCAGTCGGCGATCAGGGTGGACCCGCCGATCTCGAGGTCGAGGTACGAATTCACCACGTTGTTGCAGCCGAAGACGGTCTTGTCGCCGATGCGCAGGCTGCCCTCATGACAACGGATCGAGTTGCCATCCCCGATGTGGACCCAGCGGCCGATCTCCAGCCGTGACATCTCCGGGGTCGCATGGATCTCCACGTTGCGTCCGAGAAACACCATGCCCCGCAGCACCACGTGGGGGTTCGCGAGCCGAAATCGCGCCAGCCGGTAGTAACGAACCAGGTACCACGGGGTGTAGGCACGATTGCGCTTCACCCAGCGCAACGAGTCGAGGGTGAGGAAACGGGCCTGCGCCGGATCACGCCGGCGCCCTGCCCGCAGGCGCGAGCGGTAGGAGGCATTCCACATCGTGGTCATGTCGACAAACCCTAATCGAGAACCGTTCGGGCCCACGTTAGGCTCTGAGACTGGCACGTCGACCGACGGGGCAACCGCGACCAGAACAGGAGCGCCGATGGCTGCAGCAGCCCCGGTGGGTGAGGGTGCTCGCACCGAGAACGCACGCCGCACGCCGATGATCGTCGCGACGATCCTGGCGAGTGTGGTGGCGGTGCTGGTGACCTCGTGTTCGGACGGCCACATCGACATCCGCTCGGTGGCGAGCGCGGGATGGTCGAGCTATGGCGGCAACGCCGCCAACTCCAACTTCGCCTATCCCGCGGTGCCCGAAGATCTCGAACTGAGCTGGACGCGCCCCACCGGCGGCCCGGTGACCGCACCGCTCACCATCTCCGGCAACGGCAACGTGGGTGTCACATCGAGCACCGCGAACGGCTGCAACCTGCTGATCCTCGATCCGCGCAACGGCCGCAAGAACTTCTGCAAGAGAATGCGGACGGGCACCGAGGTGAACTCGTTGCTCGTCGACCAGTTCGATCAACCGTACGTCGGTGAGGAGTCGATGTTCCTGGCGTTCAGCGCCGGTGGCGCGATCCGCTGGCGGATGCCGATGATCGGGGTGCCGCTGTCGGCGAAGTTCGCCGCTCCCGGCGAGGTTCTGGTGGCGACCACCCAAGGTCAACTCCTGCTGTTGAATTCGCAGACCAGCGACTTCACCGCCCCGGAGGTCCGGTTGCGTACGGACATGAACCCCGACGACCCGACCTTCGGGTTCGGCGAATGCGTCACCAACGGACCGCGCTGCGCCATCCCCGCGCCCCCGGCGGTGGACACCGCCAATGAACGCTTCTTCGTGAACTTCTGGCCGCAGGGTGCCATCGCCTCGCAGATCCGCGCGATGAGCTACGCCACCGAGGACGGTGGGCGCACGATGCGCGAGATCTGGCATGCCGATGTGCCGGGCGGTGTGATCGGGGCGCCGACGCTGTCGGCAGACGGTTCGACCGTGTACGCGTTCAGTCGCCTCGGCCGGATCGTGGCCATCGACGCGGCGTCGGGCGCCACCCGGTGGACGTACGACAACGGCGGTTACGGCTTCGCGACGATGAGCGTGTCACCCGACGGGCTCATCATCCCCACGGGCGTTCTCGGCGCACCGTTGACCCTGCTGCGCGATGCCGGTGATCACGCTGAACAGGTGTGGCAGCGCGACGATCTCGCTGTGGTCAGCCTGTCCACCCTGACCGACCAGGACACCGCATGGACGGTGGTGCGCGACGAGGGCAAGGACTCGTTGTCGCTCACCGAGGTCTCCGCAGCGGACGGCACCACCATGCGCACGCTGCCCCTGCCCGAATCCGTCGGATTCGCCACCGGAGTCGCGGTATCGCCGTGGGGCCAGATCGCCACCGCGACCAATATCGGCAAAGTCTACTTCTTCGACAGCAAGGCATCGATCGAAAGCCGGTAAGGCCGGGAACACAGCGGCTTGGCGGGCCGCTCTGGCGTCGCAGCCTAGATGAGGCCAGGTGTTCGCACGCCCGGTTCACACAGGTAGGCGACACCACGACGCCCTACCCTCGTGAGAATAATGGCCAGCGCGCGTGCACCCTTGAGTTTGAGCCGTTTTCGTAGCTCGTCGGGGTTCACGTCGAGTCCGCGAACGAGGATCTCGAGGGTGCCACAGTCGTAGGCGGCAAGGCGACGTCGCAACTCCTTGTCCGCTACGCCGCACGCCTCGAGGACGCGGAAACCACGTTCACCCGACGGGACTCGGGTCCCGGTCAGGTACGCGATCTGCGGATCGAGCTGCCACAGACCGTGGCGCCGAGCGTAATGACGCACCAGACCGGCACGCACAATGGCACCGTCGGGATCGATGATCCACTCCCCCACCTCGCCGCCGCCGATGTCGTCGGCATCGGCGTCGGTGACCTCGTAGGACTGCACGGAACCATCCGGCTCGGTGCGCATCACGGTGGCACGGCGGCGCGGCTCACCGTCACGGTCGGTCCACAGACATGCCTCACGGACTGCGCCGTCGAGCGACGAGAGCTGCACCTGCCCGTCGAAGCCGTACAGGTCCCGCAACGTCTGGTAGTCAAGTCCCGGAGCACATTTCACCGCAAGGGGACGCCCCGAATACGTTGTCAACACGTCGAGCAGCGGCGGCGTGAGCTGGTCGAGCCGGAACACCCGTCCGGCGCCCGAGCGCCGGCCCGGATCGGCGACGATGACATCGGCGGTCGAGGTCGGCGAGAGCGCGTCGGCGACGAGTAGGGTGGCCGGCGGACCGTCGAGGCCCGTGTTGTGCTGCGCCATCGCGAGACGTGTGTGGTCGAGATCGCTGCCGATGACACCCGAGATCTGTCGTTGTGCAGCAAGTTCCATCATTTCCGCGCCGATCGAGCAGGTGATGTCGTGTACCACTGCACCGGGATGGCGTGCCGCGATCTCCGTCGCGCGGTGCGCCGCGACCGGAGAGGCGGTCGCCTGCTGCACTGCGTCCTCCGTGAACAACATCCGTTCGGCGACACGTAGTTTCGCCTTCCCCCGCCGACGACACAACACGGTTTCGACGATGGCGCCGTCGCGCGGCGCGAATCGCGCACGGAGGTCGGCGACGTCACGCAGCATCGACGACGCAGACAGCTCCAGCGCAGACGCACTCGCGAGAGCCTCGGCGCCGTGACGCGACCGCAGGAACGACACATCATCGTCCGTGAATCGGTATCCCATCGACCACCATCTTTCCCGAGGAACCGACGAGTTGACGAGTTAGGTTAGCCTAAGAAAAGATCCGTGCCATGAGACGTTCCGTAGCCGTATCCTTTCTCGCCGCCGCCGTAGCCGGGACTGCACTCGCCGCCGGCTCCGGACCCGCACACGCACAGGTCGAGGACGGCACCTACGAATTCTGTGTGCAGACCCGCTACGGCAGTTCGGTGGAGCCGGGACCGTGTCAGATCTATCGGGTCGTCGGCGACGAGCTCATCGGCCCGGCCGGGACACCCCTGGCTCTCACCCACACGCCGACCGGTGGATACGCGGAGATACCACCGGTCAGCCGCCTCGTCCTGATCAAGACCCGGGACGGTTACCGTGCCATCAACACGGTGCTCGGAGTCCCGGTTGCGTCGTCGACCCTCAATCCCGTCGACAACTGACACCACGCGAGACGTTCCCCACACCTGCCGCAGGTGTGGGGAACGTTCTGCGCGGTACCCGACCGATGGTCAACCACCCGGCTTGATACCGGTGACGATCGCGTTGTAGAAGAACTTGGGCGGCACCACTTTCCGGAGGACCTTCTCGTCCAGCCAGGACAGTCGCTTCCACCCGTTGAAGGCAAACATCGCCCAGCCCCAGCCGAGCTTGCCGGGCGGGACGGCCGCCTCGAAGGTGCGTACCGGCCAACCGAGCATCGCGGCGGCGAGCTCCTCGGTGGCGGTGTCGACCTGGGTCGCGCCTGCGCTGCGTGCCATTCGTTCGAGATCGGCCGGATCGAAAGTGTGGATATCGACGACGGCCTCCAACGCGGCCGCTCGCGACGACTCGTCGAGTTCCTCCTGCGGTCGGCGCCACGACTTCAGCGGCCCCAGTTTCGTCACGTTGGTCGCCGCTGCCCAGGTGGCGCGACTCATCCAGCGTGCGTAGAAGTCACCGATGGTGGTGGGTTCGCCGGCGAACACGAAACGCCCACCGGGCTTCAGCACCCGCAGTACCTCCCGCAAGGCCTGTTCGACATCCGGGATGTGATGCAGCACGGCATGGCCGACGACGAGATCGAAGGTGTTGTCGTCATACGGGATTCGCTCGGCATCGGCCACTCGGCCGTCGACGTCGAGCCCGAGGTTCTCCGCGTTGCGCAGGGCGACCTTCACCATGCCCGGCGACAGGTCGGTGACCGATCCCTTCGTGGCGACCCCCGACTGCATCAGGTTCAGCAGGAAGAAACCGGTGCCGCAACCGAGTTCCATGGCCCGCTCATACGGCAGTGGTTGATCTGCGGCGACTGCGTCGAATCGGCCGCGCGCATAGTCGATGCAGCGCTCGTCGTAGGAGATCGACCACTTGTCGTCGTAGGTCTCGGCCTCCCAGTCGTGGTAAAGCACTTGCGCGAGCTTGGTGTCGGCCAGGGCGGCGCGCACCTGCTCCTCAGTGGCGTGCGGATTGGGTTCGGGGTCGGTCCCCGGGGTCACGTCGGTGGTCATGTGTGGGTTCTCCTGATGGTGGGGCGGGGGCGAAAGGAGCTCACTTGCCGGTGAATGCCGCCTTGCCGGGGCCGTTCTCGACAAACGACGCCATGCCGATCGCGCGGTCCTCGGTCGCGAACAGCGCCGCGAACAATTGCTCCTCGATCTTCAAACCCGTGGTGAGATCCACTCCGAGTCCCTGGTCCACGGCCTTCTTGCCGGCGGCGAGTGCGATGGCTGCTGCGTTGGCGAACTGTCCCGCCCAGGCGAGTGCGGTGTCGTAGACGTCGTCGGGTGCCACGACCTCGTCGACGAGCCCCATCTCCAGCGCCTCATCCGCGGCGACGAAACGCCCGGTGAAGATCATGTCCTTGGCCTTGGCCGGACCGATCAGCCGCGCCAGCCGCTGGGTTCCGCCGCCACCGGGGATCACACCCAGCAGGATCTCCGGCACGCCGAGCTTGGCGTTGTCGCCGGCAATGCGCCGGTCGGCGCCGAGTGCCACCTCGAGCCCACCGCCGAGTGCGTAGCCGGTGATGGCCGCGACCGTCGGTTTGGGGATCTCCGAGATGGCACCCAGCGCCGACTGCAGGCGGCCGGCCACCTTGCTCATCTGGGCGTAGGTCATCTCGTTCATCTCTTTGATGTCGGCACCAGCGGCGAGGACCTTCGGCCCGCCGTAGATGACGACGGCCTTGATGTCGTCGCGCACTGTCGCCTCGTCGGCAACAGCCGCGAGTTCGTTCTGTACCTGCCGGTTCAGCGCGTTCATGGGCGGACGGTTCAACCGGATGGTGCCGACTCCGGGATGATCGTCGGATGTCTCGAGTGTGACGAACTCAGCCATGGTCGAAGGCTACCGTTCGTCCGTCGCGACCGGGTGCGGAGGCCATACAGTTGGTCCATGGCCAAGGCCTCGAACGATGCCGGTGAACCGATCGAACTGCCGGTCGGTGACCGGATCATCCGGCTGTCCAGTCCGGAGCGCGTGTATTTCGCCGAGCGTGGCGAAACCAAGCGTGACCTCGCCGAGTATTACCTGGCAGTCGGCGACGGCATCGTCCGCGCGCTACGCGAACGACCATGCATGTTGCACCGATTTCCCCAAGGGGTCGACGGCAAGAAGGTGCACCAGAAGCGCATTCCGGCCGGTGCGCCCGACTGGCTCGAGACGGTCGAACTCTGGTTTCCGCGGTTCGGCCGTACCGCCGACGAACTATGTGTCACCGAGTTGGGCAGTGTGATCTGGGCGGTGCAGATGTCCACCGTCGAGTTCCATCCCTGGAACTCCCGACGCGACGATCCCGAGTCCCCCGACGAGTGGCGGATCGACCTCGATCCCATGCCCGATTGCCCGTTCTCTCGCATCCAGCGGGTCGCCCACGTCGTCGAAGAAGTGCTCGACGAACTCGGGATGCGCGGCTTCCCCAAGACCTCGGGCGGCCGTGGCCTGCATATTTATGTACGAATCGAACCAGAGTGGGGCTTCGCCGACGTACGTCGGGCCGCCCTGGCGTTCGCCCGCGAGATTGAGCGACGCGCACCCGACGACGTCACCACCACCTGGTGGCGCAAGGATCGCGACCCGACCGCGGTGTTCGTCGACTACAACCAGAACACCCGCGATCACACGATGGCCTCGGCTTACTCGGTGCGCGGCAACCCGCGCGGCACGGTGTCCGCACCGATCAGGTGGGACGAGATCGATGACATCGCTCCGGACGACTTCACCATCGCGACGATGCCGGACCGGTTCGTCGAGATCGGCGACCTGCACGCCGAGATCGACGACGTCGCCCACCGCCTCGACACGCTGCTGGAATGGGCCGACCGCGACGACATCGGCGTCGGAACCGATGAGCCCGACGTCATCGATATGGATCGGTGATCGCGCGGACGCGATAACCCGTCACCGACTCAGTCCGGGTACCTTCCGCTCGGCAGCGACGGCGAAATAGCGCTCCGAGCCGTCGAACTTGAGGCCGGCAAGACCCGCACCCGGCTCCACCGACGGTTCGATGGCCGCCACCTCGCGCTCGGCGGCGAGAATCTCGGTCACCGAGCCGAACTCACTGAGATGGGTCAGCTGCGCCCAGGTCGGCGGCAACAGAACGTGCTTGTCGGCGACCCAGAGGTCGAGCGCAGCGCGCGGGGTGGCCCACCCGGCCACCTCGGCCTCGGAGGTCTTGTCGTCGGCGGTCTGCCCCGACGGCAGTGCGGCGATGAAGAACCGCGTGTCATACCGACGTTTCTCGATGATCGGGGTGATCCAGTGCGCCAGCGGGCGCAGCAGGTCGGCCCGCAGACTGAGTCCGGCATCGCGGAGGAACTGCGCGAACGACAACGACTTGTCCACGAGGCCGGTCCGTTCGGCGCCGAAGCTGTCCGGATCGGGAAACGAGCCGTCGGGCCGGGACGCCAGCAGGACACCACACTCCTCGAACGTTTCGCGGACCGCCGCGCACACCAAAGATTGCGCGGTCTGTTCGTCGGTGTGGAACGCGTGGGCCCACCAGTCGGCGCCGGGCCCCGTCCAGTCGATATCCGCTTCGGCGTCGCGCGGGTCGACGCCCCCACCGGGAAAAACCGTGACGCCGCCGGCGAAGGCCATCTGCTGCACTCGACGCTGGAGGAAGACCTCGGGCCCGTCGGCGGTGTCTCGTACGAGGACCACCGTGGCGGCGTCTCGCAGCGGGGCGGGTTCGGTCGGCTGCGATGAACTCATGATGGTCGTCTCCTGTCTGACGTAATCGGTGGTCCGATTCCCCTGACAGTAACGCCCTCGGGTCAACCGGCTGCGCGCCGATGCCCGCCGGCCCGCCGCGCACGGCGGGCGAAGTACCGGCCGCCCGGTCGGCTCAGAGTGATGCGCTGCCGAAACGCGGTCGACAAATTCTCACTGGTGAGCACGTCGTCGAGTAGTCCCTGCGCCACTATTTCCCCCTCGGAGAGCAGCATCGCATGGGTGAACCCGTCCGGGATCTCCTCAACGTGATGGGTCACGAGCACCATCGCCGGCGCCTCCGGATCCGCGGCGAGACGCCCGAGCCGATCCACGAGTTCCTCGCGGCCCCCGAGGTCGAGGCCGGCGGCCGGTTCGTCGAGCAGCAACAGCTCGGGGTCGGTCATCAGCGCGCGTGCGATGAGCACGCGTTTGCGCTCCCCCTCGGACAGCGTGCCGAAGCTCCGGTCCGCCAGATGCTCGGCACCCATCGATTCCAGCGATTCCACGGCCTGGCCACGATCCATGTCGTCGTAGCTCTCCCGCCACCGCCCGACCACCGAGTAGCCGGCGGAGATCACCAGGTCGCTGACGATCTCGTTCGGCGGCACCCGCTCGGCGAGCGCCGCGCTCGAGACTCCGATCCGGGTGGACAGCTCGCGCACCTCCACTCTGCCGAGCTGCTCGTTGAGCACGAACGCGGTGCCCGAGGTGGGATGCTCCTGCGCCGAGGCCAGCCGCATCAGCGACGTCTTGCCCGCGCCGTTGGGCCCGATGATCACCCAGCGTTCGTCGAGCTCCACCTGCCAGGTCACCGGGCCCACCAGGGTGTTGCCACCCCGCACGAGAGTGACATCGCGGAAGTCGACCAAGAGATCGGGATCGGATTCGTACACGTCGTCGGCGCCACTGCGATCACTCGGTTTCGTCACCCCCCTATCGTGCACCACGTCTCGCGTACCCGTCGTGAGCAGGGCGACACATCCTCGGGCAGAACACAATCGGGCAGCGTGGAATACCCGACGGGACCGCCGCCTTGAGAAGGACATGAGTGTTGACTTGTCCATCCTCGACCTGGCTCAGGTCGGCTCCGGTGAAACGGTCGGTGAGAGCTTTGCCGCCAGCGTGGACATGGCGCAGCGCGCCGAGGCCTGGGGCTACCGACGCATCTGGTACGCCGAGCACCACAACATGTCCAGTATCGCCTCGGCCGCGCCGGCGGTACTGATCGCGCATATCGCCGCACACACCGAAACCATCCGACTGGGCGCGGGCGGGGTCATGTTGCCCAACCATTCGCCGCTGGCCATCGCCGAACAGTTCGGCACACTCGCCGAGTTGCATCCCGGGCGCATCGACCTGGGGTTGGGCCGCGCGCCCGGCGGAGACCAACAGACGTTTGCCGCCCTTCGTCGGAGCATGGCTTCGGCGGATCGGTTCCCCTCCGACGTCCTGGAGCTGCAGGCATATCTGCGCGGCCGCTCCCGGGTCGAGGGCGTTAATGCCACTCCCGGCGCCGGCACCGACATCCCGCTCTACATCCTCGGGTCGTCGTTGTTCGGCGCGCAGTTGGCCGCCGCCCTGGGGCTGCCGTACGCGTTCGCATCGCACTTCGCCCCGCAGGCGCTGGAAGAGGCGGTGGCCCTGTATCGACGGGAGTTCCAACCGTCCGAGCAGCTCGACGCTCCGTACGTGATCGCCGGGGTGTGTGTGATCGCCGACGAGGACGAGGCCGTGGCTGCCGAACAGCTCCGCAAGGCCAAGCGGGCCCGGGTCAACGCGTTGTTCGCCCGGGATCGCCGGTTCTCCGACGAGGAGGCCGATATGGTGCTCGACATGCCGCAAGGTCGGCAGATCGAGGCGATGATGACGTACTCCGGCGTCGGCACCCCGGCGCAGGTCACCGACTACCTGGACTGGTTCACCGGCCATGCGCACGCCGACGAGCTCATCGTCGCGTCGATCGCCCCGGATCGCGACGTCTGGCTCAACACCTTGGCCCATATCGCGCCAGCACGAGCGTTGTCGGCGGCTGGTGACTGACCACCGGCGTGTCAGACCCCGGGTCCGGCCAGGCGGAAATCGGCGAAGTCGAAGCCGGGTGACACGACGCAACTGACCAGCGCTGGTTCATCCCCGACCGGCCGCGCGCGTTGCCACGTCGCCGGGGGCACCACGGCTTGGGGCTGCTGCCCATTCGCGACATCGGAACCGACGACGATCCCGGTCGGTGTCCTCGGCTCCTCGGCGTCGCCGCCGAGTTCGAGCAGGACCGGTGATCCCCGATGGTAAAGCCACAGCTCGGTGCTTCTGACGGCGTGCCACGCCGACCGTTCTCCCGGCAACAGCAGGAACAGGATCGCCGTGGCCGCAGCGCGGTCGCCCGAATAGCTCTGCGGCAGGACGCCGGCGGGCACGGTCACCGGGCTGCGCCAGGTCTCTCGGTACCAGCCGCCTTCCGGATGCGCCACCAGGCCCAGTTCGCGCGCCCACGGCGGTAGCAGGTGCTCGTTCATGAATCGATCACCTCCGCGATCACCGTCACCGAACCGGGCGCGATCTCGGTGAACCCGGCATCGCGCACCGCCACCGCGTCACCGCGGGCATCGGCGTCGAGCAGTGCTGCGAACCGCTGCGGAGTGGCCGCGCGGACCGTCAACGGGCAGCCCGCACTCCGCCAGGAGCGTGCCTGCTCTGGTTTCATCAGCTTCACCGCGAGCATCGCCGCGTGCCCCACCTGTGCGGCCGCCTTGCCCACGGTCATCGTCACTCCCGGGTTGAGCCAGAGGACCACCCCCGCGTGATCCGGGTCTGACGAGAGCTCACCGGGCAGGTCCGTGCCGCCGATCTGCAGGCGCGAGATCCGGCGATCAACATCCCCCACCCGCCCGGGTACCAGCGCGCGTGCCTGCGCCCCGCCCTCGGTCACAGTCAGACCCCAGACTTCTTGCGCCGCAGCCCATTGTGCACCTCGAGCACGCCGCGCGATCTTCCGGATGCGGGCGGCACACCAGTCGTCCATCGGCGTCACCCAGGGGCCCTCGCCACCGCAACGATCGTCGAGACACAACAACGCGACGGCGCGCGCCGCGGCGGTCAGTACTTCCGCGCGCGCCGGTGGCTCGGTCTTCTCGATGCGCAACACCATCTGCATGGCCAGCACGTCGGCAGGGTCCGCCGGATCCGCACCGCCGCCGACATAGACCTGCAGGCGCCGGAATGCGTCGTCGAACGGATCGACAACGCCGCCGATGATCGCGGGATTCTCCGGCATGACGGCCGTCAGCTGAGCGGTACTCGACGCAGCACCCCGTCGGCTGCGTCGGCCGCCTCGATCTCGTCGCGGGTGACACCGAGGATGAACAGGACCGCATCGAGGAAGGGGTGACTCAGCGCGGCGTCGGCGACCTCACGCAACGCAGGTTTGGCGTTGAAGGCGATCCCCAAGCCGGCCACGCTGAGCATGTCGATGTCGTTGGCACCATCGCCCACCGCGATGGTCTGTTCCATGGCGACCCCGACCTGATCGGCGAACGCCCGCAACGCCTTCGCTTTGCCGGCCCGGTCGACCACCTCGCCGATCACCCGGCCGGTCAGTTTGCCGTCGATGATCTCGAGCGTGTTGGCCCGCACGAAGTCCAGTTCGAGTTCGTGCGCCAGGCCGTCGATGACCTGTCGGAAGCCGCCGGACACCACACCGCAGTGGTATCCGAGCCGGTGCAGGGTACGGATGGTGGTGCGTGCGCCCGGCGTCAGCTCCAGCGAACTCGCGACGTCGTCGATGACGCTGGCGTCGAGTCCGGCGAGGACGGCCACACGCTGATGCAGCGATTCGGAGAAATCCAGTTCGCCGCGCATCGCGGCCTCGGTGACCGCCGCCACCTCGGCTTCGCGGCCGGCACGCGCCGCGAGCATCTCGATGACCTCGCCCTGGATCAGGGTGGAGTCGACGTCGAAGACGATGACCCGCTTGGCGCGTCGTGCCAGACCGCCGCGTTCCACCGCGATGTCGACGCCGTGATCGGCCGCGACCGCGGCGAGGCCCTTACGTAATGCGGCATCGGCGGCCACGTCGTCGCGTCCGGTGCTGACCATCAACTCGAGTCCGGTGAGTGGATAGTCGGCCACTCCCCGGATGGAGTCGATGTTGACGCCCTGCTTCGCCAGCGCTCCGGCCAGCGCCCGGAATGCGCGCGCGGTGACCGGACTTCCCAGCACCACGACCGCGTGACTCGATGGACGTCGGCCGGCACTGGCTGCGCCCACTTCGACGATGACGTCGATCCCTATCGAGGCCATCGCCTGTTCGACGACGTCTTGCAGTTCCTCGGCATCGCCGGAGGCAGACACCAGCACGCCGAGGGTGAGGCGGCCGCGGATGACCACCTGTTCGACGTCGAGCAGGCTGACCTGCTGACCGGCCAGCGCACCCATCAGCACCGAGGTGACGCCGGGTTTGTCCGGTCCGGTGACGGTGATCAGAACTGTGGTGTCGCTCGATTCGTTGACCACGTGTTTCGCGGAGTGCGTGCGCGTCAGCGTGGATCCGGGTCCGGCGAACCCTCATGGTCACCGACCGTCAACGGACTACGCCGCGCGTCTTCCATGTGGCGGTCCTTGCCCGAGTTGTGACCGGCCCCGACGTGCGCCTCGGCGCGCATCCGTTCGATCATGTGCGGATAGTGCAGCTCGAACGCCGGACGTTCGGAACGAATCCGGGGCAGCTCGGTGAAGTTGTGCCGCGGGGGCGGGCAGCTGGTGGCCCACTCGAGCGAGTTGCCGAAGCCCCACGGGTCGTCGACGGTCACGACCTCGCCGTAGCGGTAGCTACGGAAGACGTTCCACAGGAACGGCAGTGTCGACAGGCCCAGGATGAACGCACCGACCGTGGAGATGGCGTTCAGCGTGGTGAACCCGTCGGACGGCAGGTAGTCGGCGTAACGGCGCGGCATACCCTCGTTACCCAGCCAGTGCTGCACCAGGAAGGTGGTGTGGAAGCCGATGAACGTCAGCCAGAAGTGGATCTTGCCCAGTCGTTCGTCGAGCATGCGTCCGGTCATCTTGGGGAACCAGAAATAGATGCCGGCGTAGGTGGCGAACACGATGGTGCCGAAGAGCACGTAGTGGAAGTGCGCGACCACGAAGTAGCTGTCGGACAGGTGGAAGTCCAGCGGCGGGCTCGCCAGCAGCACACCGGTCAGACCACCGAAGAGGAAGGTGACGATGAAGCCCACCGAGAACAGCATCGGTGTCTCGAACGTCATGTGACCGCGCCACATCGTGCCTATCCAGTTGAAGAACTTCACACCGGTCGGCACCGCGATCAGGAAGGTCATGAAGGAGAAGAACGGCAGCAACACCGCACCGGTGACGTACATGTGGTGCGCCCACACCGCGACCGACAGGGCCGCGATGGCCAGCGTCGCATAGACCAGACCGGAGTAGCCGAAGATCGGCTTGCGCGAGAACACCGGGAAGACCTCGGACACGATGCCGAAGAACGGCAGCGCGATGATGTAGACCTCGGGATGTCCGAAGAACCAGAACAGATGCTGCCAGAGGATGACGCCACCGTTGGCCGGGTCGTAGAGGTGAGCACCGAATTGGCGGTCGACCTCCAGGCCCATCAGTGCGGCGGTCAGCAGCGGGAAGACCAGCAGGATCAGCACGCTGGTGACCAGGATGTTCCAGGTGAAGATCGGCATGCGGAACATCGTCATACCGGGCGCGCGCAGACAGACGACCGTGGTCACCATGTTCACCGCACCGAGGATGGTGCCCAGACCACTGACGGCCAGACCCATGATCCACAGATCAGCGCCGTAACCCGGCGAGTGGATCGCGTCGGTCAATGGCGTGTATGCGGTCCAGCCGAAGTCGGCGGCACCACCCGGGAGCAAGAAGCCGCTGAGCGCGACGCAGGCACCGAAGACGAACAACCAGAAGCCGAACGCGTTGAGCCGCGGGAAGGCGACGTCGGGCGAGCCGATCTGCAGCGGCAGCACGAAGTTGGCGAAGCCGATCACGATCGGGGTCGCATACAGCAGCAGCATCACCGTGCCGTGCATGGTGAACAGCTGGTTGAACTGCTCCGTCGACAGGAACTGCATACCAGGGTGGGCGAGCTCACCACGCATCAGCAGCGCCATCAGTCCGCCGATCAGGAAGAAGGCGAAGCAGGCGGTGATGTACATCATGCCGATCAGCTTGTGATCGGTTGTGGTGATCAGCTTGTAGATGAACGAACCCTTGGGCTGGTAGCGCTCCGGAAAGGGACGCACTGGAGCCACTTGCGTGGTGGGCTGGTCAACCGCGGTCACAGATCCTCCTCGTTGCACAACCGCCGGGGTCGGTCACCTGCTACTTCCCCGCGGTCGCCACATGAACAAAACGAGCGCTGGTAACTGATCCTAAACCCTCATACAGACGGTGGCCGAGTGGGTCCTACGATCTGTCGTATTCGAGCTCATCCATCCACTGTAGCCGCAGGTCAGTGAGCTAGGGGAGGCCGACGCGCGGCGCGCTGGCGAGCGCGTGGACACCCATCGGGACCGACCGGATCCGCCGCGGGAGGTCGACGGGTCCGCCGGTGCTAGCGTGATCGCGTGCATCGCAGTGTGGTGACCCCGCTTCCGACCGGCCGCCATCGAGCCTCGTGGCCCCGGCGGGTTCCGCGCGTGGGCGGCGTCGCGGTGGCGGTTCTGCTGGCCGGCGCGCTGGCAGCGTGTGCTGGCGAGGAACCGTTGACGACGCCGGACGGGTCACCCATCTCGACGGTGACCACCCGGGTCGCCGAGGTCAACATCGTCAACGCCGATCGCGATCTGACACGCACCTGCCTGGCACCGACCGCACCCGATGCCGGGCAGACCGACGTCGCGCGCATCGCGGTGACCGACCCGGGCCTGCTCGATCCGATCTGCGCACTCGGCATCGGACCCAAGGTGGTCGCGGTGACGTCCGACGCAGGCTCGATACCCACCTACCTCGGCCCCCAACTCGGATCTGTCCCGACCATCGGCACCTCGCCGGACCCGGCGACGGCCGGCGAAGCAGACCCCGACGTCGTGCTCACCACCGACCGATCGGCGGCGTCGGCCGAGGCCTTCGCCGATGCCCGCGTGGTGACAATTCCGACCGACGGCGATTGGCAGGCGCAGTTCCAGGCGGTCGCCGACGCGCTCGGGCGCAGCGAGAGCGGCACCCGACTGCTCGAGGAGTTCCGGACCGAGACCCGCAAGACCGGCCGACGGATGGACGCCGCGCACAACCAGGTGTCTCTGGTCCGGTTCACCGGAGACTCGGAGATGATCGCGGGCACCGACAGTTTCGCCGGTCAGATCTTGTCGATGGTCGGAGTACAGCGACCGGAGCCGCAGCGCTCACCGCGATCGTCCACGGTCACCGACCAGAACTTCACCGATGCCGACGCCGACCTGATCTACGTCAGCTTCGTCGGCGACGAGGGTCAGGCGCACGGAGAAGACGTCCTGCTCAGCGATCGTTGGCTGGACATGGGCGCACCGACCTGGAAACGGGTGCTGTCAGTGGACGACGACATCTGGTATCGCTCGTCCGGCCTCGCGGCCGCCTGGCTGGTGCTCAACGACCTGAAGGGATCTCTCGATGGCAACTCGTGACCTCGCCCAGCTCGCCCAGACCCTGCTGGATCTACACCGTCCCGGCGATCCCGGTGTGTTCCCCACTGTGTGGGACGCCTGGTCGGCAAACATCGCCGCCGACGCCGGCTTCGCCGCGCTGACCGTCGGCAGTCATCCGGTGGCCGACTCGATCGGTCGTGCCGACAACGAGGGAATGACCTTCGACGAACTGCTCACCCGGGTGCGTCAGATCACCACGGCGGTCGAGATCCCGATCTCCGTCGACATCGAGTCAGGCTATGCCGAGGAGCCGGCACGTCTCGTCGATGGTCTGCTCGAGGCCGGCGCCGTCGGCCTCAACATCGAGGACACCGTCCACTCCGAAGGTGGTCGGTTGCGGTCGGCGACCGAACACGCCGACCTGGTGGGAGCGTTGCGGGCCGCCGCCGACGCCGCGGGTGTCGCGGTGGTGATCAACGCCCGCACCGACGTGTTCCTCAAACAGGTCGGCGAGGAGTCCGACCGAGTGGACCTTGCCATCTCCCGGCTGCGGCTGTGCGCCGAGGCAGGGGCACGATCGTTGTATCCGGTGGGCTTCCACAGCGACGACGTCCATCGTCGCCTGGCGGCGGGGTTGCCGTTGCCGGTCAACGCGATCGGTCATCCCGCGCAGGATGATCGGGCACATCTCGCGGGACTCGGAGTAGGACGCGTCAGTTTTGGCCCGCTGTGGCAGATGAGCCTGGCCGAGCGGGCTCGCGAGTTGTTGACAGCCTGGCGCTGAGGCGGCCGGCGTCGGGGCGAGCATGTCCGACGGAGCGATTAGGCTCATCGGTGATTTGTCATGCCAGTCGATACACACCGAACCACTTCCTCCGGGCACCCCGGTGCCCTGCCCCTGCATGCGCTGTGGCGACCGGGGGTAGGACTGGCACTGTGGTGGTCGCGATCCGATGTCGGGCCCGACGACCTTCCCGTGGCGATCGGGGATCAATTGGCACGGCGGCGTTCTCGGCGGGAGATCACGATTACCGGGCCTGGCTCCGGCCGTGAGTTCATCAGCAGCATGACCTTGAGCACGTCGTCGGCGGTCGCACTGCTCGATCTGACCCGCCCGTACCCGGTCAGCGGCGAGATCGCGTGGTATCGGTATCTACTCGACGGCGTCCGCCGATCGGTCGCCGCCGGTTCGGTGGCCCCCGGCGTCGCCGACATCGCCGGCGAATCGCTTCTGCGTTGGCAGTCGGTACCGACGCCGGCATGGCGCAGTTGGCTGGCTGTGGTGGCGGCGGCCGCACCAGGGTTGGTCGCGGCCAACGGTGGCGCCGAGGCGATCACCGACATGATCGCCGAACTCGTCGACCACGAGTGTCGCGGCCGAATCGCGGCCGCCGGGCCGTTGATCGCCGACGATCCCCCCGCGGCATGGCTGATACGAGCACTGGCCACGGAACCACCGCCGCTATCACCATCGATGCGATCTCGACTACACATGGCGCAGTCGGCCTGGATGCAATGGAATCAGGCTGCACCGCAAGATGATTCGATGCTGATACTGCGCCTGCACGAACCTGACGACGATGATGTGGAGTACGCCACCCGGCGGGCCGCCGATCAGCCCACCCTGTGGCGTCTACAGGTGTGCCGTCGCCATGCCGACGGTCGCATCCACGCGGTGGAACCGCAGCATCTCGACCAGCACGAACTCGATCGTGTCACCAGTGGCCTCGCCACCGCCGTCCGCGCCTTTCCCGAGTTGGCACAGGCAGAACCCGACCGGCACTCCCTCGACTTCCTGCTGACCACACCCACCGTAGAGAAGCTGTTCGTCGAGGGCGCTGCCGCGTTGACCGAGGCCGGCTGCCCGGTGCTGCTGCCCCGGACAGTGGCCGAGGTGCGCCCGACGCTGGGGCTGCGCGCCCGGCCGGTGGCCACCAGCACCGGGCGCGCCGCGCAGATCGGCGTCGCCGAGATCGACGAGTTCGAATGGCGGTTGGCCCTGGGTGACACACCCGAGGCGATGACCCTGTCGGAGGCCGATCTCACCGACCTCGCCCGTCGTCAAGGCGACCTCGTCAAGATCCGCGGCACCTGGGTTCGCGCCGAAGGAGGTGCCCTGCACCGGGCCGCCGCGTTCATCCTCGGCCAACGTGCGCACGGCACATCGGACCATCCGGCCGACATGGGTGAGTTGTTCAATCTCGTCGTCGACTCCGTACCGGTACCGGTCACCTCGATCGACGGCCTGGCATGGCTCGACGACATCGCGGCCGGCGGTCGGCTGCGGCCCGCGGAGCTGCCCCCGCCGGCGACGCTGTGCGCACAATTGCGGCCCTACCAGCACCGCGGACTCGAATGGCTGGCCTACCTGTCCGACCATCGGATCGGCGGGGTGCTGGCCGACGATATGGGCCTCGGCAAGACGATCCAGATAATCGCACTTCTGTGCCATGAGAGAGGCGATCATCACGATCGAGCCGAGCCCGCGCCTGCTGCCGGTCCCACGCTGATCATCTGCCCGATGTCGGTCGTCGGGAACTGGGAACGGGAGATCGAACGCTTCGCACCGCATCTGCGGGTGGTGGTCCATCACGGGACGTCGCGCGCGGGGCACGCGACGATCGGCGAGGTCCTCGCCGGCGCGGACGTCGTGCTCACCACGTTCGCCATCGCCACCCGGGACCGGGAGATCCTCGGCCAGCGGACCTGGCGCCGGATCGTCGTCGACGAGGCACAGCATCTCAAGAACGTGGCCACCAAAGCAGCGAAGGCCGTGCGGGGCTTCCCCGCCGAGCACCGGATCGCGCTCACGGGGACGCCGGTGGAGAATCGGCTGGAGGACCTGAGAGCAGTGATCGATCTGGTCAATCCGGGCATGCTGGGGTCGGCATCGCGGTTCCGCGCCCGGTTCGCCGAACCCATCGAACGCGATCGCGACCCGGCCGCGCTGCGGCGCCTCAACGCATTGACGCAACCGTTCATCCTTCGACGCGAGAAGACCGATCCGTCGATCATCACCGATCTACCCGAGAAGACCGACATCACGGTGCGTGCCAACCTCAGCCTCGAGCAGGCGGCGCTGTACCGCGCGGTCATCGACGAGCTGATGGAGGCGCTGCGCAGCAAACAGCAACGCACCATCCGTCGGCGCAACATCCTTGCCGCACTGACCCGACTCAAGCAGGTGTGCAATCATCCGGCGCATTATCTGGCCGACGGATCCGCGATGATGCGTCGTGGCAGGCACCGGTCGGGCAAGGTCGAGTTGGTGCTCGACATTCTCTCCACCGCGGCGGCCGAAGGCGATCGGGCGCTGGTCTTCACCCAGTTCGCGGCGTTCGGTGAATTGTTGTCATCCTGGCTCGCCGAATCGCTGGGCACCGATATTCCGGTGCTGCACGGTGGCATCAACCGCATCGACCGCGATGCGATGGTCGCCCGTTTCCAGAGCGGCGACGGTCCGCCGGCCCTGATCGCCACCCTCAAGGCCGGGGGCACCGGACTGAACCTGACGGCCGCGAACCATGTGCTGCATGTGGATCGCTGGTGGAATCCCGCGGTCGAGGACCAGGCCACCGATCGTGCCTACCGGATCGGCCAACATCAGCGCGTCCAGGTGCACCGATTCCTGTGCGTCGGGACATTGGAGGAGCGGATCGACGAGATGATCTCCGCCAAGCGTGAGCTGTCGCGACTCACGGTGCGGTCCGGCGAGACCTGGTTGACCGAGCTCGGCAACGACGAGTTGTTCGACCTGTTCGCACTGCGCGACGAGGCGGTCAGCGAGTGAGCCCGCGCGGCAGTCAACGTCGGACGCCCAGGGCCTCGGCGGCTCGCGCGTATGGCGCGACCCGGTGGGGCCGTAGTTTTGTCGACGTCGTCGAGGGCGCGCACACCGGCGATGCGGATCATCGGCGGATCACTCAGGCGCGGCGGTACTTTCGCGACCACCACGCCGAGCGCCTGCAGATCGGCGTGGCCCGCGTGACCGCATCGGTGCGTGGTAGTCAGCTCGACCCGTTCGAGGTGACCCTCACCATGCGAGCCGTCGATCCGGCGACCGTGGTCGCCCTGTTGCGTACGAACGACGCGACCGGAGAGCTGATGGCATTGACGCGCGGGGAGCAACCGTCGGCAATCGGCGAGTTGATCATGCCGACCGAGTCGGCCGACATCGCCGCCGACTGCACGTGTCCGGATGAGTCACCGCGGTGCATACACGTGTTGTGCGTCGCCTACGAGGTGGCCGCCGAGATCGACCGCAGTGCCGCGACCCTGCTCACCGTGATGGGTACCGACACCGTGCAGTTGCTGGCCGCGGCAAGCGACGCCACGGCGCCGGCGGACGACTCACCGGCGGCCGACCGCGACACGGCGGTGGTTCCGGCCGTCGACTTCTACGGCACCAACGCCACGCTGCCGCCGCTGCCCACTCCCGGGCGGATGAACCCGATCATGGACCTCGATGCCGATGCGCTCCGCAAAGCGTTGCGCGCCTCGGGTATCGCGCCTGGCGACATCGGCGAGGCCATCGACCTGCTCGACGATCTCTACGACCGCATCCGCGACCGCCCGATTTCGTAGTATGGACCGGCGAAAATCGCCGGTCCGTACTACAAGACGCAAGGTGTCAGAAGTCCCAGTCCTCGTCCTCGGTGTTGACGGCCTTACCGATGACATACGAGCTGCCCGAGCCGGAGAAGAAGTCGTGGTTCTCGTCGGCGTTGGGTGACAACGCCGACAGAATCGCCGGGTTCACGTCGGTCTCGTCCCTGGGGAACATCGCCTCGTAGCCGAGGTTCATCAGCGCCTTGTTGGCGTTGTAGCGCAGGAACTTCTTGACGTCCTCGCTGAGGCCGACCTCGTCGTAGAGGGCCTCGGTGTAGTCGGACTCGTTGTCGTAGAGCTCGAACAGCAGCTCGAAGGTGTAGTCCTTGAGCTCTTGGCGACGTTCGGGGCTCTGCACCTCGAGACCGCGCTGGTACTTGTAGCCGATGTAGTAGCCGTGCACGGCCTCGTCGCGAATGATCAGCCGGATCAGGTCGGCGGTGTTGGTGAGCTTGGCGCGGCTGCTCCAGTACATCGGCAGATAGAAGCCGGAATAGAACAGGAACGACTCGAGCAGCGTGGAGGCGACCTTGCGCTTGAGCGGGTCGTCGCCACGGTAGTAATCCATGACGATCTGCGCCTTGCGCTGCAGCTGCTCGTTCTCCTCCGACCAGCGGAACGCCTCGTCGATCTCCTTGGTGGAGCACAGCGTGGAGAAGATGGAGCTGTAGCTCTTGGCGTGCACCGACTCCATGAATGCGATGTTGGTGAGCACCGCCTCCTCGTGCGGCGTGGTCGCATCCGGGATCAGCGAGACCGCACCGACGGTGCCCTGGATGGTGTCCAGCAGCGTCAGGCCGGTGAAGACCCGCATCGTCAGCTGCTTCTCGTACTCGGTGAGGGTGTGCCACGACTGGATGTCGTTGGACACCGGCACCTTCTCCGGCAACCAGAAGTTGCCGGTGAGGCGATCCCAGACCTCGGCGTCCTTCTCGTCGGGGACGCGGTTCCAGTTGATCGCGGAGACGCGGTCGACGAGCTTCAGTTTCTCAGGCATTTCAACTTCCGCTTTCTTCATTCGTTGTTGTGGCCGCGTCCTCAACGCAGTATCGACAAGTGTCTTTGAACACGCCTTTGTTCGTGTGATAGCGAGTGTGAGCACTTCGCTTGCTGGATGGCTGCGGTCGTCCCTTTCGAGTTGCCGACGTCTTGGCACGTGTCTCATCGCTCGCTCGGCGTCCGAAGTTCGGATTCCCCGAGCCTCGTCGCTGCTCGGAGAGACGCTGCCTGGATTCGGCAGACATCGTGTGTCCGTAGCCTGGATGGTCGATCCCGAACTTACCGAAGTTCGGGTTGGCCGCTCCTGTAATGGAACCTCGTCGCTCGACTGACCACTTCGCTCGCTGTTCGTCCGAGTGCGTTCGCCCGAAGAATGGATTTTCTTGTGCGAACCGACTTACTCCCTTCCGACCGGTTGACCGAATTCGAGCTGCTTCGCGCATCTCTTCGGTCCATACAACGCCGGTAGGACCCAGCCCCCCGGAGGCCAGATTGAGTAACGGCTGACCGTCACGACGTAGGTAGGCAATCCACGCGATTTCAGCCTGCCCCAAGTCGTCCAGTCCGTCGATCCAATCGAGCTCATCGGCTATTACATTGTCGCGATCTTGCTTTCGCAGCCAGTCGTAGAACGGAGTCTTTCGGCCAGCTGCAGCAACCTTGAAATGTTGCTGTAAGCGTCTGGACGCAGTCTTGGTTGTAAGCCCGATATAGCGATAGTCGTACTCTGGCCGCAAGCGGACTCCGTATATGACACCGTACTTCGCGATTGTCATGGTCACACCATCCACGAACAGTTGGTCAGGCTGTCACAACATGCAGGAAACGCAATTTTCCACCTCAGTCCCCTCGAGAGCGAGCTGACGCAGACGGATGTAATACAGCGTCTTGATCCCCTTGCGCCACGCGTAGATCTGCGCCTTGTTGACGTCGCGGGTGGTGGCGGTGTCCTTGAAGAACAGGGTGAGACTCAGCCCCTGGTCGACGTGCTGGGTCGCCGCGGCGTAGGTGTCGATGACCTTCTCGTACCCGATCTCATACGCATCCTGGTAGTACTCCAGGTTGTCGTTGGTCATGTACGGCGCCGGGTAATAGACGCGGCCGATCTTGCCTTCCTTGCGGATCTCGATCTTCGCGGCCACCGGGTGGATCGAGCTGGTCGAGTGGTTGATGTAGGAGATCGATCCGGTCGGCGGGACGGCCTGCAGATTCTGGTTGTAGATACCGTCGCGCTGCACGGCGGCCTTCAGCTCCCGCCAGTCGTCCTGGGTGGGAATGTGAATTCCGGCCTGGCCGAACAGGTCGCGTACCTTCTGGGTCTCCGGCTCCCACACCTTCTCGGTGTACTTGTCGAAGAACTCCCCGCTGGCGTACTTCGACTTCTCGAAGCCGCCGAAGGCATGGCCACGTTCACGCGCGATCTTGTTCGACGCCCGCAGCGCGTGGAACAGCACCGTGTAGAAGTAGATGTTCGTGAAGTCGACACCTTCGTCGCTGCCGTAGAAGATCCGTTCGCGGGCCAGGTAGCCGTGTAGATTCATCTGACCGAGGCCGATGGCGTGGGAGTCGTTGTTGCCCTTCTCGATCGAGGGCACCGAGGTGATCGAGGTCTGATCGCTGACCGCGGTGAGACCGCGGATCGCGGTCTCGATGGTCTGCCCGAAGTCGGGTGAGTCCATCGCCTTGGCGATGTTGAGCGACCCGAGGTTGCACGAGATGTCCTTACCGATGTGCGAGTAGGACAGATCGTCGTTGAACTCTGACGCGGTGGAGACCTGCAGGATCTCCGAGCACAGGTTGGAGTGGGTGATCTTGCCGTCGATCGGGTTGGCCCGGTTCACCGTGTCCTCGAACATGATGTACGGGTAGCCCGACTCGAACTGCAACTCGGCGAGGGTCTGGAAGAACTCGCGGGCCTTGATCTTGGTCTTGCGGATGCGCTTGTCCTCGACCATCTCGTGGTACGTGTCGGTCACGTTCACGTCGGCGAACGGCACTCCATAGACGCGCTCGACGTCATACGGGCTGAACAGGTACATGTCGTCGTTGTCCTTGGCGAGCTGAAAGGTGATGTCGGGGATCACCACGCCGAGCGACAACGTCTTGATACGGATCTTCTCGTCCGCGTTCTCCCGCTTGGTGTCGAGGAAGCGGTAGATGTCGGGATGATGGGCGTGCAGATACACCGCGCCGGCGCCCTGGCGCGCGCCGAGCTGGTTGGCGTAGGAGAACGAGTCCTCGAGCAGCTTCATGATCGGGATGACGCCCGAGCTCTGGTTCTCGATCTTCTTGATCGGCGCGCCGTGCTCACGGATGTTGGACAGCAGCAGCGCCACTCCTCCGCCGCGCTTGGAGAGCTGGAGAGCCGAATTGATCGACCTCCCAATGGATTCCATGTTGTCCTCGATGCGAAGCAAAAAGCAGCTCACCGGCTCACCACGCTGCTTCTTACCCGAGTTGAGGAAGGTCGGGGTGGCCGGCTGGAAACGCCCCTCGATGATCTCGTCGACGAGATGACGGGCCAGCGCCGTGTCACCGTCGGCCAGCGTCAGCGCGACCATGCACACCCGGTCCTCGAAGCGTTCCAGGAACCGCTTGCCGTCGAAGGTCTTCAGTGTGTAGCTGGTGTAGTACTTGAACGCGCCGAGGAACGTCGGGAATCGGAACTTCTTCGAGAACGCATGCCCGAACAGGAGTTTCACGAACTCGCGGTCGTACTTCGCGAGGACCTCGGGCTCGTAATAGTTCTCCTCGAGCAGGTAGTCGAGCTTCTCGTCGAGGTCATGGAAGAAGACCGTGTTCTGGTTGACGTGCTGCAGGAAGTACTGGTTGGCCGCCTCGCGGTCCTTGTCGAACTGGATGTTGCCGTCCCTGTCGTACAGGTTCAGCATCGCGTTGAGCGCGTGATAGTCCAATTCGCCGGGTTCGTGCCCCGACGGGCCGGGATGCACTCCGGACTTGCTGGCCGAGGCGGTGTCCGAGACGGGTGCGGCGGTTGGCGACACGAAAGACTCCTGCAGCTAGATGATTGTGGGCGAAACGGTACTCGTGGGGTCTGACAGTTCAGGCGCGCGAAACGCTCAGCGCGTCCCGGTCCGGATGGGTGAACGCCGAGCTCAGCGCGAAATCGGCCAGCCCGTCCCGTACCCGCTCGACATCGTCGACAGTGCCCATCAGCTCGAACCGATAGAGATAGGGCACCCGACACTTCCGCGAGACGATGTCGCCGGCGAGACAGAACTCCTCGCCGAAGTTGGTGTTCCCGGCCGCGATGACGGCGCGGATCAGCGAGCGGTTGTGGATGTTGTTGAGGAACTTGATGACCTGCTTGGGCACGTACCCGGATCGGTCGCCGGTCGCCTTGCCACCGCCATAGGTGGGCAGCACCAGCACGAACGGCTCATCGACGGTGAACACCGCAGGATCGCCGAGGACCGGGATACGCTGCGCGCGCAATCCGAGCTTCTCGACGAATCGATGCGTGTTCTCCGACACCGAGGAAAAATAGACGATCAGTGGCGCCGGGTGGGACGCCCGGACCGAAGCGTCGGGATTCGAGGCCTGGGTCACGATCGACCTCCAAACTCCTGACTCGTGTGCTACCTCGTGATCTCGCTTACCCCGATCGCACCATGATCGAACCCGACTTCCCCATCAGGCCGACAGAGGGGGATCAGGCAGCCGATGCGGCGAGGGCCTTGATGCGGTCCGGGCGGAAACCCGACCAGTGTTCGTCGCCGACGACCACCACGGGGGCCTGCAGGTAACCGAGCGCCATCACATAGTCGCGCGCCTCATCGTCGGTGCTGATGTCAACCACCTCGTAAGCCAGGCCCTGCTTGTCGAGGGCCTTGTAGGTGGCGTTGCACTGGACGCAGGCGGGCTTGGTGTAGACGGTGATGGCCATCAAAGTTCTCCTCGTGCGGTTCGATGCGTCTGTTGGATCAGGCTGGTCTGGTCGTCGTGTGTGCTGTGGCGTCCACCGCTGCCCGGGTGTCCACCATGTCGCCGGCATCGACCCATCCGGGCCGTCACCGTTCGGCCCTTGTCAGAGGAAACCGAACCCGCCACCTTCGCGCTCGACATCTGCATTCACGCTCTACATCTGTCTTCAACGCAGTGCGGTGGCCGCACTTTCCCAACGTGAAGATGGTGACCTATATCACCGTCTTCGAGGCGCTTTCCGCAGAATCACATTCGTGTAGGTAATCCGCCCTGCCGGTCTCCCAAACACTACACCTAGTGGCTGACAATTCGCACCACCACTAGAGGTTGTGAATAACATTCGTGAAAGTCGCAGGTCGTAGGCATGCGAGATCGTGAAGTCGGGCGTGTCCGGCGTGTCGTCCACATGTTGTCCCCCGGCAGTCCACAAGGTGTCCCACGGCACTCCACAACCCCGCAAACGACCAACGCCGCCGCGAGCCCTTGCTCGCGGCGGCGCATCGTCACCATCGGTTGATCAGACCGACACCGACACCTCATCGGCCAGTCGGCGAACCGCGTCCACCACCCCGGTGACGAGCTCCGCGTCGGCGAGTCCGTCGTCGGACATCGAGGAGGTCTGCAGCCCGAACTCGACCTCCTCGACGACGTGGCCGCCGGCGATCTTCACGGACTTACGGGTGTCTTCACGTGACCAGGTACCCGCGAACCGGCCCAATGCCGCGCCGATCACGCCGACCGGCTTGCCCGACAGGGCACCGGCACCGTACGGGCGCGAGAGCCAGTCGATGGCGTTCTTCAACACCGCGGGCATGGTGCCGTTGTACTCCGGGGTGACCAGCAGCACGGCGTCGGCCGCAGCGACCGCCTCACGCAACCCGGTGACGCCCTCGGGCAGAGTCGCGCCCGCCTCGATGGAGGGGTCGTCGTCCTCGCTGTAGAACGCCAGCCGGCCCAGACCATCGACCACGGTCACGGTGATGCCGGCCGGAGCCTTGTCGGCGGCGAGCTGGGCGAGACCTCGGTTGATCGATTCGCGGCGCAGACTGCCCACCAGCGCCACGATCTCCACATTGCGTTCGCTCACGGACGCTCCTCCTGTTATCCACGCACTCGATGGTTAGCCATTCGAAGTATCAAACGGCAGGCCGGTCCCACCGATTCCCGATCCGCCCGAACCGTTACCCTCGTCACTGTGTCGAACGGTCCCGACGGCGGTTTCATACCTCTGAGCATGTCCGTCGGCGTCGGCGAACGGGCGGACACCGAACGGGCCGATGCCGCGCGGAATCGCCGCTTGCTGCTCGCGGCGGCCCAGAACCTCATCGACAATCACGGCGCCGCCGCCGTGACGATGGACGCGGTCGCCCGCGAAGCAGGTGTCGGCAAGGGCACCGTGTTCCGGCGCTTCGGCAGCCGGACGGGCCTGATGTTCGCGCTACTCGATCATTCAGAGTCGGAGATCCAGCGCGCCTACATCTCCGGGCCGCAACCATTGGGGCCGGGCGCTCCCCCGTTGGATCGCCTGCTCGCCTATGGCCGGGCCCGGCTCAAGCTCACCTCGAGCCATCTGGACATCCTGCTCGAGGCCGGCGGCGCCGGCGGCGACTTCATGAACCACCCGGTGTGGTCGGCGTCCAACCGCCATGTCCAGATCTTGCTGCATCAGTTGGGATTCGGCGATCGCCTCGACGTCATCTCGGTCGCGGTGCAGTCTCCGTTGAATGCGGCGGCGGTCAAGCATCTCGTCGAAGTCGCCGGCCTCGACCTAGAGACCATCACCGCCGAGTGGGAAGAGATGGTCCGCACCCTGGCCCGCGGCGTGACCGGCGACTGAACCCCCACGTTCACGAAGCCCGCGGTCACCTCGGCCGTTCTGCGGTGGTGCGGCAACCGTCATAGCCTTGACTGACCTGTCGCCCCGGCCCCGCACGGATGGCGACACCGGAGAGAAGGGACCCCACGAGGTGAAGGCTGTCATCATCGGCGCCGGAATGGGCGGACTCAGCGCTGCCATCGCGCTCAAGCAGATCGGTCACGAGGTCGAGGTCTATGAACAGGTGACCGAGAACAAGCCGGTGGGCGCCGCGATCTCGGTCTGGTCCAACGGCGTCAAATGCCTCAACCACCTCGGACTCGAGAAACAGACAGCGGCGCTCGGCGGCATCGTCGACTCCATGTCCTACGTCGACGGGTTCACCGGCGAAACCATGTGCCGCTTCAGCATGCAACCACTGATCGATGAGGTCGGGCAGCGCCCGTACCCCGTCGCCCGGGCCGAGCTGCAGATGATGCTGATGACCGCGTACGGCATGGCGGACATCAACTTCGGCAAGAAGATGGTCAGTGTCGCCGACGGCCCCACGCAGGCCACGGTCGAGTTCGCCGACGGCACCACCGCCACGGGCGACATCGTCATCGGCGCCGACGGTGCCAAATCCCTGACGCGCGAGTATGTCCTGGGCGGACCGGTGGAACGCCGATATGCGGGCTATGTCAATTTCAACGGTCTCGTCGAGGTGGATGAGGCCATCGGGCCGGCCACCGAGTGGACCACCTACGTGGGCGACGGAAAGCGGGTGTCGGTGATGCCCATCGCCGACAATCGCTTCTACTTCTTCTTCGATGTGACGATGCCAGAAGGTGAACCCTACGAACGCGGTACCGCGCGCGAGGTCCTCGCGGACAATTTCGCGCGTTGGGCCCCCGGGGTCCAGCGGCTCATCGAGAAGCTCGACCCGGCGACCACCAATCGCGTCGAGATCCTCGACCTCGATCCGTTTCACACCTGGGTCAAGGGCCGGGTCGCGGTGCTCGGCGACGCCGCCCACAACACCACTCCCGACATCGGACAGGGCGGCTGTTCGGCGATGGAAGACGCAGTGGCACTTCAGTTCGCGTTCACAGAGCACCGCGACGATGTCCACGCAGCGCTGGCCGCCTACGAGTCGTCGCGCACCGAGCGGGCCGGCGATCTCGTCCTGCGCGCGCGCCGGCGGTGCGACGTGACCCACGCCAAGGATCCGGCGGCGACTGCCGCTTGGTACGACGAGCTGCGCTCCGAAGACGGGACCCGGATCATCCGCGGCATCGTCTCCAACATCGTCGGCGGCCCACTGACGTCCTGAACGGCAGCCACGCCCAGTCGACCGAAAACAGCGCCCAGTCGACGCGCAGGTTCAGTTGGCAGTTTGCCGACGGTGGGTCAGTTGCCGGGGTCGGCGATGGCCCGGCCGTCCTGATCGGGCACCATGCCGTCGTGGGACACCAGCGCGGCGGTCCGGGACAAGGACGGACCGGCGGCCAGCAGCGAGATCACCGACCATGGCGCCTGCATGGGACGCTCACCCAATCCCAGGATCTGCCCGGCCTCGGCATCGGCCACCCCGAAGCGAATCCCGAAATCACTGACGAAGAACCGGGATTCGACGCGTTCGCTGTCGGGTTCGGCGCCGGTGACCTGGAGGTACTCACCGGTGCCCGGACGGAGGTACACCTGATCGACGCCCGGGCCCGGACCGTCCGCCGAGGTGAGGGATACCGGCTCGGCACCGTCGGGTAGGGGCAACGTCCGACCGATCAGGAACCCGGTGGTCGCCGCGGGATCATCCGCACCGCGCGACCAGGATCGACACAGCGTGCCACCGGTGTCGACATCCACCAGATTCGGTGCGCGATCGGGGAAGTCGTCGACAGGTAGGCGTGCGGACGTCGGCGTGGCCGCGATCTCCCCCGGCGCCACCGTCTGGACGGGAGCGGTGCCGTCGCGATCGGCGAGACGCAGGATCTCTGCGGTCGCCTCGGTGATCTGTTGCACACCGTCCCGCAACACGACGTAGTAGCTCGTCTGATCGTCGATGCCGACGGACTTCACCACCGAGCCCACACGGATGTCGTCGTCGCGCATTCCCCCGGGCCGGCCTTCACCGCTGATGTCGGGCACCTCGATCGGGTCGACCTCGGGGAAACTGTTCAGTAGTCCGGCACTCATCTCACGCGGCGCGACCCCCTCGAGGCCCAACGCACGCATCACCGGAACGCTGTCGGTGTCCACGGCTGCCCGCACCGTGCGCGGCGTGCCATCACGCATCACCGTGTACACGAGGTAGGTCTCGCCACCGGTGGTCACCATGACCGCGTCATCGCTGTCCGCGGAGTCGATCGCTCCGCCGAGCACTGGTCGCTCCCCGATGACCGTGAGAGTGATCGACTCTCCGGAGACGTTCGGGTAGACGGCCGCGGTGTCGCAGACGGTCCAGAACGACTCGCCGGGGTGGCCCGACGACGGCAACGCGCCGGGCGCGCCGGGGATACCGAGTAAGGGTCCGCGCGGATATGACGCGAGTTTGCCGTCGCTGACCGACGCAGGCGACTCACTGCTGCCGGTGATCAACCGAGCCGACGCGAGATTGAGGACCGGATGCAGGGTGTCATCGATGACGACGTAGTTGCCGCCGCCATCCTTGCTGACGACGATCTTCGCGTCGCCCACCGAGCCCTGTGGCCGGATGAGCCCCCACACCCCGCAACCACCCAGGACCAGCAGGCCCAGTACGGTACCGACGAGTAGTGCTTGTATCTGCGAGCGCATCGGGTCGTGCAGCATCCGCACGTCCCGCCGCACCAGCGCATGTTCCAGACGGCGCAGCAGGAAACGGTAACCGTTCACCTGCGCCCTGGTGGTCAGCTGCCGGGCCATCGTTCCCCCATTCCGACTGCGTGGCAGACACGGCTCATCCTCGCCTCACCGAGTATCACGTGGTCACCGACGATTCGCCGCGTAGTAGCGTAGCCGATACGTTTCCGCGGGTGTCGTGCCTGTCACCCGGAGAACTGAGGGGGGTTCCATGGTGATGCGGGGCGCACCGCCACCGACTGCGACGAGCGCGGGGGCGACACGGTCGGCGGCGCGCGTGGACACCGATCATCCCGCGGGCGCACACCGGCACCGTCGTGGCCTGCCGCTGGGCACCCTGGTGCTGATCGAGACCGTCCTCGCCGCCGGACTCGTCGGATGGGCCGTCAGCGGGTCCACGCTGGGTGCGATCGCGCTGATACTCGCCGCACTCGCCTCACTCGCACTGATCCCGCTGCGTGGGCGCAGGTCGATGGTCGCTGCCTGGTCGCACCGCATCGGCTTCCGCTGGGCGCGGGCACAGCGGGGCGCCGCCGACCTCGTTCCGGCGTCCTTCGACATTCCGGCCGGACCACAGACCGGCCGCACCCCCCTGAGGACACCGACGTCGGTGACCGACACCATCGGCGCCCGGTGGGTGGGCGACACACTGATCACCGTGCTCCGGGTGTCGCCCGCAACGCCTGCGGTGACCTATCTGACCCCGGCCGGGGCCGCGGTGAACGACCCGACCGGCCAGGTGGTGCCACTGGATGCGCTCGCCGAGTGCATCAACCCGTTCGACATCCGACTGGATTCGATCGAGGTGATCAGCCACGGCGTGCGTAGCTGGGGCGGCGGCACGATCGCGCAGACCTACCACCGCACCCTGGGCCCGCTGGCGGCGACGGCGCACCGCTCCGTGCTGGTCGTGCTCCGCCTCAACCCCCTGCATTGCGCCGACGCGGTGGCGCGTCGTGGCGGAGGTGCCGTCGGCGCCCTGCGCACGGCGACGATCAGCACTCGCCGCGTGGCCAACCGGCTCTCGGAGAGCGGCCTGCGCGTCTCGATCCTCAACGCCGCCGAGATCACCACGGTCACCACCCAGTTGTCCGAGGGCGCACCGATCGACGACATGGGCGAGGAGTGGGATTCCATCGCCGCAGGCGAACTGCGGTTTCGTAGCGCGCTCATCGACCCGGACCTACTCGCGTCCGTCATGTCGACGATCTGGGTCAACACCGCGTTGTCGACCACCACGACGGTGCGCCTGCGCCATGATGCCGAGGGCGCACTCGAGGTCAGCGGCATGGTGCGATTCGCCGAGTTGCCGACGGCGGGCCGAACGGCCGATCCGCTCCCGGCAGGTCTGACCGTGCTGGAGGGACACCAATTCGACGCTCTGGCAGCCAGTCTGCCGATTGCCGTACCCGGCAGGCTCGATCGCCGCCTCCGGTGCGCTCACGGCGACGACGCCCTCGCGTTGCTGCGGTCGATGCGGATACCGGCCGGCGGATGTGGACAACTTGTTGGTGCCGACCACAGCGGGCGAGCCGTCGCGGTACCGCTGCTCGGTCCCGACGTCCGGGCGGTGGCGCTCTGCGCTGGACCACAGGTGGTCGGTCAGGTGATCCTGCGGGCGATCGCGATCGGCGCTGCGGTCACCGTGCACTCCGTGCGACCGGCCCAGTGGCACAACCTGATCGCCCAGGTCGGCGATCTGCGGCGACTCGCATTGAGCTCCGACCGGGTCCAGGCCCCGCTCGGGCACCGGGTGGCGGTCTACGACGGACTCACCCCGCCGCCGGCCGAACCCCACACCACGCATCTGACGGTTCTCGCACCCGACGATCCACGCGTGACCGACCTGGTCCCCGACGCAGCGGTCATCCTCCGGCAGAACCCGCGGGCGCCCCAGGACATCTCGGTCACCACGGCCAACGAGCGAGTGGCCGTCACGATGGTTGCGACCCCCGACGAATGGAAGATGCTGGGGCGGTAGCGAAGCGCTGGCACGGCGCTACTGCTCGCGCCCCGCACTCACCGGGACCAGTGCCCGGAAGAACACCGCACGCGACGACGATGCGTGCACCACCACATCGGGCTCGGAGTCGGCGATCCACACCGCCTGCCCGGCCCGAACCGTGATGGGCCGGCCACCCATCGGACGGACCTCGATCGAACCGGTCAGCACGGTCAGGATCTGTGGACCGGGCATGTCGAAACAGATCGAGGAGGCATACAGCAGGCCGGTGCCGTCGAGCTCCACCCGCGACAACCGGAACTCGGGAGCGGCGGTCACATAGATGCGCTCGGCGCCGACGGTGTGTACCGCAGGCACGAGATCATCCACGGCGGCGGGCGTGAAATCGAGCACGCGCAGCAATTCGGGGACGTCGATGTGTTTGGGTGTCAATCCACCGCGGAGCACGTTGTCGGAGTTCGCCATGATCTCCACCCCGGTCCCCCGCAGATACGCGTGCAGGTTTCCCGCGGGCAGGTAGAGTCCGTCCCCCGGCTCGAGATGAATCCGATTGAGCAGCAAGGACGCCAGGACTCCCGGGTCTCGCGGGTAGACCTCGCCGAGTTCCAGCACGGTGCGCAGCTCCGCGGCGAACCTCGGCCGTCCCGAGCTGAGGAGTTCTACCGCCGCGGCCAGCACCGCGGGCACCAGGGTGGTGATGGACGCGTCGGGCAGGGTCAGCCATGTGGTGAACAGGGCGCGTAGACCTTCGGAATCCGGTTGCCCGGCCAACATACCGAGATACGGATCGAGTTCAGCGACCTGCAGTTCTCGCAGCAAGTCCACGGTCGCACCCGGATCGCGGAAACCGGCCAACGCCTCGAACTCGGTGAGCGCCACGATGAGTTCGGGTTTGTGCCACGGGTCGCGATAGTTGCGATCTGAGGCATCGAGTCGCAGGCCCTGTGCGTTCTCGCGCTCGAAGCCGTCGCGCGCCTGGTCGGCACTCGGATGCGCCTGCAACGACAGCGGTTCCTCGGCCGCGAGGACCTTCATCAGGAACGGCAACCTACCGTCGAATCGGTCGATCGTGTGTTGACCCAGCATCCCGGGTGGGTCTGCTTGGATCGCCGTCAGCAAGTCGACGTCGATCTGACCGTCCGCGCCGAGACAGGACGCCGGTCCGGCCGGATGAGCCCCGAACCACAACTCGGCCTCCGGATGCGGGGACGGCACCGCCTTGCCTCGCATCGACGCGATCGCGGTCCGCGACCCCCACGCGTAGGGCCGCACCACGCCTTCCAGGGTTCTCATCACCTCAGGTCCTGATCAGCCGGAGATAGACGGCGGCCATCTCGATCCGCAACACCAGTACGAGCAACGCTTCGATGTCTGCGGGTGCGTCGGCGGCCGCCTCATCGGGCATCTGCGCCGGGCTCGGTGGCGTCGGGGTGCCCGATTCGCCGGTCAGCACGTCGAGATCGCCGATCCCGTCGAGCCGCCTGCGCAGATACCAGTCGCGCGCCGGCGTGGTGACCGCCATGACCCGCGGTGGTGCCTCCGCTGCCGGACCGTCGAAGTCCGGGTCGTAGAAGATCGAATCGGTGGGGGCCGATCCGGTGCGTGCCGAAAACTCCCGATGCAGCCGCATGACGTCACCAATCTCGGCGGTCGCCGAGATCACGCCCGCCAGAGCCACCAGCGCCCGGGACGCCTGCGCGGCCACCACCGCGGTTGCCGCGGAGTCGCCGACCCAGAGGATCGACCGGCCATCGAGTCGTCCCGCGATCGCCTTGGCAAGGTTGTGGAAACTCTCCTGACGCGGATGGTTGGCTCCGGCCTCGGCGTCGATGGCGTCCGCGAGGTCGGCCAGCCCGGGAGCGCGACCGGTGAACCGCACCTGCGACAGCGAGACCACGACGGCCAACAGCGCCGCGACAAACCCCGGGAACCGGAAACGCGGGTCCACGCCGACGCGCGGCGACAGATCGATACCGTTGCCACCCAGCGCTTCCCGCAACGGACCCTCGATCGGGGCGGCGACCACGACCTCCGCGCGGCGGCGCAACGATCGGGCTGCGGCGTCGGCCAGCATCATGTCGCCGGCGTCGTCACCGGCGATCACCACCACGTCGAGCGGACCGATCCAGCCCGGCAGTACCGAGGCACACACGATCGGCACGTCGACGCGCGCGCCGACGGCCGCGGTCACCAGGGCGGCCGCAGGCGCAGCGGCCCCGGTGGGCGAGCACACGATCACGACGCTGCGCGGACGCAACTGCTTGAGGGGCTCCAACACTCCCTCACGCTGCGCCTCCGCGACCGCACGCACCTGGGCGCCCGCCAGGGCAACCGTCGGCAGTAATCCGTCTACGTCGGCATCGATCAACTCCTCGACGTCATCGAGGTCGAGGGAACCGGTGCGCATGCCATCTAGATTAACCACGGAGCCGACTCGTCAACCACTTCGCCGACGACCCGAGCGCCACGTTGCGACCCCACGCAGGCCGACGCGAATGACCGGTACGGCTGCCGCCGCGCACCCCGATCAGTCGATGGGATCGGGCAGCACCCGTAGGTGACCGCGACGTCCCGGTCGTGGCCGTGCGGAATGCGGCGAGCGACGTGTGGGCTCATCGGCCGACGGTGACGATTCCGATGACGCCACCCCGGGACGTCCGCGACGATGTCGGCCCGGCGGCCGCGTGTCGTCGAGGGGATCGAACAGATCGGGGAATCCCGGTGTCACATCGACACGGTCGGCGCCGCCGACCTCACGGACCGCCTCGGCCAGCGCGGTGAGCTCGTAGTCCTCGGCGACCGGCGCGGAGAAGCCGCTCTCGCTGCGCAACATCTCCCAGCCCCGTGGCACGGTGATCCGTCGGGCATGTTCGTCACACAGATCCCACGAATGCGGCTCGGCGCTGCTGGCCAACGGTCCGATCACCGCGGTCGACTCGGCGTAGACGAAGGTCAGGGTAGCCACCGCGGAACGGGCGCAGCCGGGCCTGCAGCACTGTCGGGGGAGCTTCACGCAGTCGAGGTTATCCCCGCGGGGCCTTGCGCGCCGGTGGCGACACGCGCGCACGCCCAAAGACACCTCACCCGAGACACCGACGTGACAAATACCTACACTCTCGACATGCGCTTCGATGCTCCCCGCCCCTCGCGTGGCCGTGGCGACGATCCGCGCGGCCGCGGGCAGGACGCGCGGGGTCGGCTGAACCAAACCCGCGGCCGGGCCGCGGAGTCTCGGTCCGGGGCACCCACACGGCGATCCGGTCGGCGAATCGGGGTCCGCGACCGCCGTGGACGCGGCCTGCGTTCGCCGCTGTTACCCCAATCCGTGCCGGCATTCGCCAGCCGATCCGACTCGTTCGACGTGACCGCTCTCGAAGCGTTCGCGGAGATCGATGCGCACTGGCACGAACAGCTCATCGGGCTCGACATCGCCGTCGACGACATCCCCCGCATGCTTCCGCGCGACCCTGAGTCGATCCAGTGGCCCGACGAGGTCACCGCCGACGGGGCCATACCGCTGGCTCGACTCATCCCGGCCGGCGTCGACGTGACCGGTCAGCCCACGCGGGCCCAGATCATATTGTTTCGGCGACCACTGGAGATCCGCGCCAAGCGTGGCGCCGATCTGCTGGAACTCGTCCACGAAGTCCTGGTGCAGCAGGTGGCGACCCACCTCGGCGTCGATGAGGACACTGTCGACCGCGGGCCGGAGTGATCGGCGCCGTGACGGTGAACAGCACTCGGTGACACCGCAGGAGCTGTGACCGCCCTACTGTTCGGCCCGCTGAGCGGACCGGCGGACCCTCAGATGATGCCGCGCTTGAGGCGGCGGCGCTCACGCTCGGAGAGACCGCCCCAGATGCCGAACCGCTCGTCGTTGTGTAACGCGTACTCGAGGCATTCCGACTTGACCTCGCAGCCCTGGCAGATGCGCTTGGCCTCGCGGGTGGACCCGCCCTTCTCCGGGAAGAACGCCTCCGGATCGGTCTGCGCACAGAGCGCGCGGTCCTGCCACTGTTCCTCGACCGCGTCGAAGAGATCATCGAAATCGTTGGGCACCAAGGAGAGGTGGCGACGCTGAGGCCACGGCGAATTCTCTACCGGCTCAGCGGAATCCACACCGATGATCGGCGACATGAATGAATCGCCGGGCATTCCAATGGGATTGACGCCCACCTCGGCACCGGCGAGCTCTTCCGCCCGATCGATCGGTGCGGCAGGGCTGTGTTGATCGGAAATATTGCGTGGTTCAAGGGGATTGCCGATCGGGTTTTCGAAAGCCATCGTCGGCGCCTCCTAGCTCGAGAGTCTGTCAGTTCCAGTTACCGCCGGATGCGGCCGGCCACCCTGCCGCTCCGCCGCATCTGCCCACACCGTCGATCTCACCGCGTGTCCGGGGCCAACCCCCACCGGGCTCTTCGAACATATGAGCGAAAGCCTTGCGCTCCATCGATTCTCGATCTCGAAACCCGGAATGACACTGATGTGATTACACACGGCCGAGGCCACCGCGGTCAAGTTAAACCGAAAGATTCCTTCATACCACCAGTCTTCGGGATCTCTCGGTCCGACACGGACCGGGTCGGTGGGGATCTGCAATCTCACAGATCGCCGATCCCCTCCCCCCAGAGTGCCACCCATGGTAGCGAACCCAATGCCACCCGGTCGCCACGTCATCGGCGTACCGACGGTGACCTCGGACTTCGCGTCCTCGCAGCGCGTTCGCGATGCATCGCCGACGACGCGTCAGTCATGTGACAGCCGCCAACGCCCGCCAAGGGCGTTGGGAGACATGGCCTAGAGTGAACGAGGTGAAAGTGACGGTCCTCGTGGGCGGTGTCGGTGGCGCGCGGTTTCTCTCCGGCGTGCGGGAGGTATTCGGGCCCACCCCCTTTCCTGATCCGGCCGAGCAGCCCTCGCACCGGGACACGGCAGACGGCGACGTCATCGGTAGCCCGCCACATCCCGGCGCCGGCGCCGGTACGCATTCGGTGACCGCAGTCGTCAACGTCGGCGACGATGCCTGGATGCACGGGGTGCGTATCTGCCCTGACCTCGACACGTGCATGTACACCCTCGGCGGCGGAATCGACACCGCCCGCGGTTGGGGCCGGGTCGACGAGACGTGGCACGCCAAGGAAGAGCTGGCCGCCTACGGCGCCGACCCCGACTGGTTCGGTCTGGGTGACCGCGATCTCGCCACACACCTGATCCGCACGCAGATGCTGGACGCGGGCTATCGACTGTCCGACGTGACCGCAGCCCTGTGCCGGCGTTGGCAGCCCGGGGTGCGCTTGCTGCCGGCCACCGACGACCGACATGAGACCCATGTGGTGGTGGCCAAACCCGACGGTGACGAAGGTGAGCGCGTGGCCATTCATTTCCAGGAATGGTGGGTGCGCCACCGCGCCCGCATACCCACCTTCGGGTTCGCGCAGGTGGGCTCCGACGACACCCGAGCCGCGCCGGGAGTGGCCGAGGCGATCGCCGACGCCGACGTCGTGTTGCTCGCGCCCAGCAACCCGGTGGTCAGCATCGGCGCCATCGTGAGTGTGCCCGGCATCCGAAGTGCGCTCCGGACCACGCCCGCACCGGTGGTCGGGATCTCGCCGGTCATCGACAACCGGCCCCTGCGTGGGATGGCCGACGAATGTCTGTCGGTGATCGGCGTGGAGACCTCGGCGGAGGCGATCGCGGCCCACTACGGCGCTCGCAGCGGCAACGGAATCCTGGACGGCTGGCTGGTGGCCGAGGGCGACCGGGCCGCCGTCGACGGGATCACCATCGGCTCGGCTCCCCTGCTGATGACCGATCCCGCCGCCACCGCGCAGATGGTGCGCGATGCGTGCGCACTCGTCGGAGTCGGCACTCCCGACCTCGACGACGGCTCCGTTGGCGGACCCGCATGACCGCCGGCACCGGTCGACCCGACCACGGCGCGAGCGGCGGACTCGAGATCCGGCCGGTCACCGGCCTCGGCGAGTTCGGGCCGGGCATGGACGTCGCCGCCGAATTGCTCACAGCGGCGCCCTGGCTCGCCGACGGCGACGTGATCGTGGCGACCAGCAAGATCTTCTCCAAGGTCGAGGGACGCATGGTCGATGCGCCGACCGACCCCGACGAGCGAGACGCTCTGCGCCGACGACTCATCGACGCCGAATCGGTTCGCGTGCTGGCTCGCAAGAACCGCACGCTGATCACGGAGAACCGCAACGGTCTCGTCCAGGCCGCCGCCGGCGTCGACGGTTCGAATGTCGCGACCGATCAGCTCGCGCTGCTGCCCGTCGACCCGGACCTCAGCGCGGCCGGACTACGACGGCGCATCCACGAGCTGGCCGATCTCGACGTGGCGGTGGTGGTCACCGACACCATGGGTCGGGCGTGGCGCAACGGCCAGACCGATGTCGCGATCGGGTCGGCAGGGGTCGCCGTCTCTCACCCTTATGACGGGTCGGTCGATGCGCACGGCAATCCGCTGATCGTGACCGACATCGCCGTTGCCGACGAGATCGCCGCCGCCGCCGATCTCGTCAAGGGCAAACTCGGCGGGATGCCCATCGCCGTCATCCGTGGCCTGCATCCTGTCGACGACGGTTCGCGGGCGGCCGACCTGGTCCGCCCCGCCGAAGAGGACCTGTTCCGACTCGGCACCGCCGAGGCCATCGAACTCGGACGGCGCGAGGCACTGCTGACCCGCCGATCGGTGCGTTCCTTTGCGCCCGAACCCGTCGAGAGCGAGATCATGCACGCCGCGTTCGCGGATGCGCTGACCGCCCCGGCCCCGCACCACACCCATCCCGTCCGCTTCGTGTGGGTGCGGTCCGGCGACCGCCGTGCACACCTGCTCGACGAGATGAGACAGGCCTGGCGTATCGATCTCGAGAGCGACGCGAAGTCACCGGAGTCGGTGGCCAAACGTCTGGGCCGCGGTCAGATCCTGTACGACGCACCGGAACTGGTGATACCGTTCCTGGTTCCCGACGGGGCTCACGAGTATCGGGATGCGCGACGCAACGCTGCCGAACACACGATGTTCACCGTCGCAGCCGGCGGCGCGGTGAACGCGTTACTGGTCGCGCTGTCGGTGCGCGGGATCGGTAGCTGCTGGATCGGGTCGACGATCTTCGCCCCCGAAGTGGTGCGCCGGGCTCTCGACCTCGACGACGGGTGGGAGCCGTTGGGCGCCGTCGCCGTCGGGCGGCCCGCGACCGAGAGCCCGACCCGCGCACCGGCCGACACCACGGGACTGGTGATCGAGCGATGAGCGCACCGTCGTTGAAGGCCTCGACCGAGCAGGCCCTACGCTCGTGGGCCGCCCCCGATGCCGAACAGGACTCCCTGCGCCACACGTATCTCGCATTCCTGGCCGCAGCCCCCGACGGGTGCCTGCGTGCCAGCGAACCCGGCCACATCACCGCGTCGGCGATCGTGTTCGACGCGTCCCTGCGCCATGTGTTACTGACCCTGCACCCGCGCGTGGGTAAGTGGATTCAGCTCGGCGGGCACTGTGAGCCGGACGACACGACGATCGCCGATGCCGCGCGTCGGGAGGCTATCGAGGAATCCGGTATCGCCACCCTGCGACTCTCGCCGATGCCGGTCCATCTGCATACCCATCCGATCACCTGCTCGCTCGGCGTAGCCACACGCCACCTCGACGTGCGCTACGCCGCCATCACCGAACCGACCTCCGACGGAGATCCGCCACCGGTTATCCGCAGCGACGAGTCGGTCGACCTGGCATGGTGGCCGATCGATGCCCTCCCCGCGGACACGGACACCGTCGACGTCCCGATCCTCATCGACCGGGGCCTCGCCGCGATGCGGTGACGCCGACGGCAGCGGTAACGGTGGCGATGCGTCGGTGAACTCCCGCGTGCTGCGTCAGACGCGGAAGCCCTTGCCCACGGTTACGACACCACCGCTGCTCACCGAGAACCGCTCTCGGTCGGACTCGGAATCGACGCCGAGCGCTACGCCTTCGCCGACCGTCACGTTCTTGTCGAGGATCGCGTGGCGCACGACCGCTCCCTTACCGATCCGCACACCGGGCATCAGCACACTGCCCTCGACGATCGCGCCGTCTTCGATCACCACGTTCGCCGACAGCACCGAGTCGCTGACGGTGCCGGCCGACACGATGCAACCCGCACCAACGACCGAATCCTGGGCCGTTCCCCCCTGGACGAACTTGGCGGGCGGCAGGTTGACGGTCTCGCCACGGATCGGCCACCGCTGGTTGTAGAGGTTGAAGACCGGGTGTACGGACACGAGATCCATGTGTGCGTCGTAGAAGGCGTCTAGCGTACCGACGTCTCGCCAGTAGCCCTTGTCCCGCTCTGTCTCCCCGGGTACCTCGTTGTCCTTGAAGTCGTAGACATAGGCGCGATCCCGGCGGACGAAGGCGGGGATTATGTCGCCGCCCATGTCGTGGTCGGAATCCGAGTCGGCGGCGTCGGCGCGGATCGCGTCCACCAGCGCATCGGTGGTGAACACGTAGTTGCCCATCGACGCGAAGGTGACCTCGGGATCGTCGGGGGTGCCCGGCGGCTCGGCAGGCTTTTCCAGGAATCGGGTGATCCGTCCCGTCGAATCGGAGTCGATGCAGCCGAATGCGGTCGCCTCCGCGCGGGGCACCCGGATGCCGGCGACGGTGACATCGGCACCGGAATCGATGTGGGCCTCGACCATCTGCGAGGGATCCATCCGGTACACGTGGTCGGCGCCGAAGACGACGATGTACTCGGGCCGTTCGTCGCTGATGAGATTCATCGACTGGAAGATCGCGTCGGCGCTGCCGGTATACCAGCGTGGCCCGAGCCGCTGCTGCGCGGGCACCGGGGTGATGTACTCACCGTGGAAGCCCGAGGAGAACCAGGTCTGCGAGATGTGACGGTCAAGTGAATGCGACTTGTACTGCGTGAGAACACAGATCCGTTCATAGCCGGCGTTGACCAGATTGGAGAGCACGAAGTCGATCAGCCGGTACGAGCCGCCGAACGGAACCGCCGGTTTGGCGCGATCCATCGTCAAGGGGTACAGGCGCTTCCCCTCGCCGCCTGCGAGAACGATTCCGAGCACGTGCGGCTGTGATCTCACATGCTCCAACTTAACGGGCATCGAACGTCGCGGCTAGGCGAATGGCCCTCTCCCGAAGCCGAGTTTCGCCACACCGATGGCGAGCCGGCGATGATCCGGTTAGCGTCGTGCGCATGAGGGTGGCGATGATGACCCGGGAGTATCCACCCGAGGTGTACGGCGGCGCCGGCGTACACGTCACAGAGCTCGTCAGACATCTGCGCGCACTCACCACGGTGGATGTGCACTGTATGGGCGCCGACCGGGAAACCGCGCAGGTCTATCAGCCCGATCCGGGTCTGGCCGGGGCCAACGCGGCGATTACCACGCTGTCCACGGACCTGCGGATGGCGATCGGGGCGCATGGCGCCGACCTGGTGCATTCGCACACCTGGTACACGGGCCTGGCGGGCCACCTCTCGGCTGCGCTGCATGGGGTTCCGCATGTGCTCACCGCGCACTCACTGGAGCCGATGCGTCCATGGAAGGCCGAACAACTCGGTGGCGGCTATCGCGTCTCGAGTTGGGCCGAACGCAATGCGGTCGAGTACGCCGACGCGGTGATCGCGGTCAGCTCGGGGATGCGCACCGACGTGTGCAACACCTACCCTCGGCTCGACCCCGAACGGGTTCACGTGGTGCGCAACGGTATCGACACCACGAGCTGGTTCCCGGTGGACGATCCGTTCGGACCGGAATCGGCGCTCACCGGACTCGGGGTGGACCCGAGCCGTCCCATCGTCGCCTTCGTCGGGCGGATCACCCGTCAGAAGGGCGTGGCACATCTCGTGGCAGCGGCCCACCAGTTCCATCCCGACATCCAGTTGGTGTTGTGCGCAGGCGCTCCCGACACCCCGGAGATCGGCGCGGAGATCGAAGCGGCGGTGGCCGAACTGGCCACGTCCCGCGACGGCGTCTTCTGGGTGCGCGACATGCTGCCTCAGCCGCGAATTCGCGAGATCCTCACCGCCGCACACGTTTTTCTGTGTCCGTCGATCTATGAACCGCTCGGCATCGTGAATCTCGAGGCGATGGCGTGCGGGACCGCCGTGGTGGCCTCTGCCGTCGGCGGAATCCCGGAGGTGGTGCGCGACGGCGTCAGCGGGCGCCTGGTGCCCTACGACCCGGTCGATCCCCGCGCGTTCGAGATGGGCCTGGCCGAGGCGGTCAACGCCGTCGTCTCCGATTCGGCCGAAGCCGAGGCGATGGGCACCGCCGGCCGCGAACGTGCGCAGGCCGAGTTCTCGTGGGCATCGATCGCCGAGCAGACGCTCGAGGTCTACCGGCTCACCCTGCGGTGATCACCGGTCGTCGGCCGACAGACCGTCACCGTGACCGACACCGTCACCCCGCAGGGCCCGGAGATCTCGGTCATCGCCGCGGCGGCTGACGCGATCTCGTCGGCGGTGCGATGGAATGCGGAGGGACCCATGCTCACCAGGTCGCCTATGCCCGCCGCATCGAGCTCGCGGCGGTGCGCCACCGGGTGTTCGGCGATGACCTCGAAACGGTCGCCGAGTGCCGAGCGCAGTCGTCGGTCCTTGTCGTCGGCGATGCCCAACATGTCCATCGGTCCGACGATCTCGCCGAGGTGATCGGCGTTGGGTGTCACCACCACCAACACCCCGCCGGGATGCAGCACCCGGGCGAACTCGTCGATGTTGCGGGGGGAGAACACCGACAGCACCGCACCCACCGAGGCGGTGCGGATCGGCAGGGGACGCCAGACGTCGGCGACCACAGCGGCGGCACGCGGGTGTCCACGAGCGATGGCACGGGCACAGAACTTCGACAGGTCCAGTCCGATGCCCCACAACTCGTCCGAGCCGGCGAGAGTCGCGGCCAGGTAGTGGCCGGTTCCGGCGCCCGCATCGAGCACCATCGGCGGTCGGTTCGATTCGAGGTCGCTTCCGGGTACCGGCCACGCGGCATCGGCGACCGCTCGGAAGACCGGGTCGAAGAGCCCGGATTCATGCACCCGCCGTCGCGCGCCGACCATGGCAGCGGTGTCGGAGCGATGCGGTGTCGAGCGACCGTCGAGAAGCGAGACATACCCCTGCCGGGCGATGTCGAATCGATGTGACGTCACACAGATCAGGGATCGGTCGTCGTCGGCGACCTCGAGTGCGACGGAACAGACCGGGCACCGCAACGCGGATTCGACGACGCGCAGCGGAACCTGCCGATCAGCTGATCGACTCAGCCGGTGACCCCGCGCAGTTCCTCGCCGAGGGCGGCAGCCTCGTCGGCACTCAGTTCGACCACCAGGCGCCCGCCGCCCTCGATCGGAATCCGGACAACGATTCCACGTCCCTCCTTGGCCGCTTCGAGGGGGCCATCCCCAGTACGTGGCTTCATCGCCGCCATTCTCGAACTCCTTTCAGAGCATCCGCCACACCGTGTGGAACGACACCCGGCGCAGCGATCGGACTGCCACAGGTGCCAGGACAATGATACGTGGTGGCGAGATGATCACCCGCGCACTCTGCGGCGACGTGCCGAAAACGCCCATTCGACGCCCGGCACGGAGGTCCGATCGGATGATCGACGCGTCGATCACGTCCTGTCTGATCGGGGCTCGTCGACCTCTGGGCCGGCCGCGACGGAGTGGCCCGGAATGCCGTTGACGCTCGGCATGTCGGCTTCCTCGCGTGCCTGCAGGTCGAGCACGACGCCGCGCAGTTCGTCGAGTTCACGGGCGAGCTTCTCCATCGCCCAGTCCACCTCCGACGGCGAGTACCCGCGCAGGGTCTGCCGAAAGACCAGGCCGCGAACGTGATCGCCGGTGATGCCGGCACGCGGCAACCGAGTCAGCGTGGTACCGCGGTCGATGGGCGGCACCTCCTCACCACGGCCGAACACGAACCAGACCACGGCGAACACCGCCGCGACCACCACGGCCATGATCAGCAGATACAGCAACATCGTCTGCATGGCACCAATAGTGGCAGACAGCCTGCCGCGCGTGCCCCGACGGTCATCGACCCCGTAGAGGCGTACTCGTTGTCACCAGGGGCGTATGTCACCTGGGGCGTGCTAGGACGCCATCTCCGCGTCGTCGGACTCCTCGACGAGAATCGAACTCATGGGTGGTCGATCCTCGAGGTAGACCTCGGTGGTGTGCGGGGTGAACGAACCGTCGGGCTCGGCGGTGAATTGGGTCAGTCCGATCCCCGAGTCCTCGATTCCGCAGCGCCGCATCAGCGTTCCCACGATCTGCCGACTCATCACACCGAGCTCGATCAGCGGACGGTTCCGGTGGGTCCGCACGCCAAGATTCACCTGGCCGATGCCGTCGAGTCCGTAGCGGTCGAATGTGTCGATCAACAGCCCGATCTCGACGCCGTAGCCAGGCGCGAACGGCACCGACGACAAGAGTTCGCGCGTACCGGCGTACTCACCGCCGAGCGGCTGGAGAACTCCGGTGAGATCGGGACGCTGGGACGCGAGCAGCGGACGCGCGACCAACTCGGTGACCCGTCCGCCGCCGTTGGCATCCTGCTGGCCGCCGGTCCGAAGCGGCCGCCGGTAGTACCCCTTCACCAACTGGATCTTCGGGTCGACGAGCAATGGGCCGAGCATCTTCGGCACGAACATCGGATCGGGGTCGATGAGGTCGGAGTCGACGAAGGCGATGATGTCGCCGGTCGCGACCGCGATCGACCGCCAGAGCACCTCTCCTTTGCCCTTGACGGGCTCGAGACCGGGTACCGCCTGTTCGCGGCTGACCACCGTGGCGCCGGCTTCCCGGGCGCGCTCGGCGGTCGCGTCGGTGGACCCGGAGTCCAGCACGATCAGTTCGTCGACCAGCGTGCCGTACAACGGCCGAATCGACGCGATGACGTCGGCGACGGTCTCTTCTTCGTTCAGCGCCGGCAGCACCACAGACACTGTGCGCCCGTCCTTGGCGGCCACCAACTCGTCGATGGTCCAGTCCGGCTGTTCCCAGGTGTTGGTGGCAGACCACCGCTGTTTGGCACCCATGGTGTCCGCGGGAGTCGGCCACATGGTGGTTTTGTCCCGATTGTTGGCAACGGTCGCGGTGCGACCCCCGGCACGAGCCGGCCGACGTTGTTGTTGGGTTCGACGAACCTGTTTGGTCATGCGAGTCCCCTGACTGTTCGGGCGGGTGGGCGTGTTCCCGCGATGGCAGCGACCATGTCGACCACGCGACGGGTGGCGGCAACCTCGTGGACGCGAAAGATCCGGGCGCCGGCAGCGGCACTCAGAGCGGTCGCGGCCAGGGTTCCCTCCAGCCGTTCATCGAGATCCACACCCAGAGTCTCCCCTACAAAGTCCTTGTTGCTCAGCGCCATAAGCACTGGCCAGCCGGTATTAACAAGAACGTTCACCTGGCGTAACAAGGCAAGCCCGTGATGGGTGTTCTTGCCAAAATCATGTGTCGGATCGATCACGATCGAATCACGCGGCACCCCCGCATCGGCAGCTCGACGGGCGGCTGCAGTGACGTCGGCCACCACATCGGCCACCACATCGGCGTACGCCACCCGATGTGGACGGGTCCGTACGGTGGCGCCTCCGGTGTGCGAACACACGATGCCGGCACGGTGTGCGGCCGCCACCTTCACCAACGCCGGATCGGCGCCGGCCCAGGTGTCGTTGATCAGATCGGCTCCGACCTCGCAAGCCTGCTCGGCCACCTCGCTCCGCCAGGTGTCGACGCTGATCAACACCTCGGGGAAACGCTCCCGGATCCAGCCGATCATCGGCACCACCCGGGTGGTCTCGGTGGCCACGTCCACCTCGTCGCCCGGCCCCGCCTTGACGCCACCGACGTCGATGATGTCGGCGCCCTCGGCCACCGCTTGCTCGATCCGCTCCTGGGCCGCCGTGTCGGTGAAGCTCGAACCCCGGTCGTAGAAGGAATCGGGCGTCCGGTTCACGATGGCCATCACCAGGGCCCGGTCGGTGGCGACGGACTTGCCGCACAGCGTGGAGAGCATGGTGCCAGGGTAACGAGGGTCTCGATACGGCTCCTCGCTGCGCTCGTCACCTACTCGACCAGCAGAACAACACCCACCGAACACGACGCTCGTCACCAACTCGACCAGCAGAACAACACCCACCGAACGCTCGACACCTACTCGACCGGCAGGGAGCGGTTCAGCCTTTCGGCGCCTTCGCGTTCGCGACGTCATCGGGATAGTCGGCATAGAACTCGACGTACCCCTTGTCGCGACCGGCCAACACGTGCAGCGGGTCGTCGCCGGTGTCGGAGTAGCCCTCGTCACGCAGCTCCACCTTGCGGTTCTTGAAGGTCGAGGTCTGCTCGAAATCGTCGACCACCCGGATGAACAACGGCACCGCATAGGACGGCAGGTGTGAGTACAGGTGCGCGGCGAGCTCACCCTGGTCCAGATCGGCGCCCTCGCGCAGTTTGACCGCGGCCATGCCCGCGCGGCCGTCGGTGCCGGGCACTTCCACGCCGTACACCACCGACTGGGCGATCGCCCCGAAGGAGTCGAGGGCACCTTCCACCTGCGTGGTGGCCACGTTCTCGCCCTTCCATCGGAAGGTGTCACCCAGCCGATCGACGAAGGCGATGTGTGCGTATCCCTGATCGCGCACCAGGTCGCCCGAATTGAAGTAGGCGTCGCCCGGCTTGAACGCGTCGCGGATGATCTTCTTCTCGGTCGCCTCGGAATCGGTGTAGCCGTCGAGCGGCACCCGTTCGCTGATCTCGGCGATGAGCAGACCAGTGCCACCCTTGCCCACCTTGGTGAGACGCCCGTTCGCATCGCGGCGGGGTTCGCCGTGGTCGTCGTATTCGACGATCTTGTACGGCAACGGACAGAATCCGGCGGTGCGCTTCACACTGAAGGCGTTGACGAAGGCGACGTTGAGTTCGCTCGCGCCGTAGAACTCGACGATGCGGTCGATGCCGAACCGCTCGGCAAACTCGTCCCAGATCTCCGGCCGCATCCCGTTGCCGATGATGACCTTCACCGCGTGCCGGCGATCGGTCGGCTTCTCCGGCTGCGCCAACAGGTATCGGCACAGCTCTCCGATATAGCAGAAGGCCGTCGCCCGGTTCAGGATGACGTCATCCCAGAATTTCGATGCCGAGAACGACCGGCCGATCGCAATACATGCCCCGGATGCGAGGACCGAGCCGAGCGCGACCGACAACGCGTTGTTGTGGTACAGCGGCAGTGGCACGTACATGGTGTCGCTGTGGCGCAGGCGCACTGCCAGTCCGCCGATCCCGGAAAGATTCGCGAGCCAGCGGTTGTGGCTCATCACGCTCGCCTTGGGCATACCGGTGGTACCCGAGGTGAAGATGTAGAACGCCTTGGTCGACGCCGGCAGCTCCTCGGTGACCGCGGGATTGTCCTCGCTGCCGTCCGCGGACGCCGCGTCGAACTCGGCGAAATCGAAAACGTGCGGCGGCTGCACGTCGGCCGGGATCGACCCGAAAGCCTCGGCGCAGTCCGGGTCGTGCACGAGGACCTTGGCCTCGAGCAGTGACACGCTGTGCGCCATCACCTTGTCGCGCTGGTTGTAGTTCAGCATGCCCGCCACGGCACCGAGTTTCACCGTGGCCAGGATCAGCATCAGGTCGGTCGGGTTGTTCTTCGACAGGATCGCGACAACATCACCGGTGCCGACGCCGTTGTCGGTCAGCAAGGATGCGTACCTGTTGACCCGGCGGTTCACCTCGCCGTAGGTCATCGACCGACCCTCGAACCGGATGAACGGTCGATCGGGGTGAGCGGCCGCGTGCTTCTGGAAGATCGAGCCGATGGTCCGCTTCGCCTGCGGCGGACGGTGGATGAGTCCCGGCGCATGCTTGATCATGTTCAGCGCATGCGGCGCCATCTTGACCACGCCCCGGGCCAGGTCCCCCAGGCCGACCGGCTCGGCCGCGGAGGTGTCCGTGTGGGTGTCACTGCTCGGCATCAGATCTCTACTCCACATCTTTGTGTTGACGCCGCTCGATGTTCGCGTTGTTCGGCGTTCTCGCTGGTCTGCGGCGCGCACCATACGCACGTGGACACGCCGTGCGCCCTACCTTACCGAGCAGTAGCAAGTTGGATGGCGGTCGGTATGGATTGGGCGACGAGAAGGCGGTCCAACGCGCGGCGGGAGACGAAGCCACGCCCACACAGATCATCCAGCCAGCCGAGCAACGGCGCATAGAAATCGACCGGATCGAGCAGCACCACCGGTTTGGCGTGCATCCCGAGATATCCCGCGGTCCAGGTCTCGAAAAGCTCTTCGAGGGTTCCGATCCCGCCCGGCAGCGTGATGAAGCCGTCGGCCCGCTCGTCCATCAATCGCTTGCGTTCGCGCATGGTGTCGGTGACCACCAATTCGTCGGCACCGAGATCGGCCACCTCGCGCTCCATCAGCGCACGCGGGATGATGCCGACGGTCCTACCGCCGGCGGCCCGCGTCGCCTCCGCGAGCGCGCCCATCATGGAGATGTTGCCGCCCCCGGACACCACCGTGTGTCCCGCGTCGGCGATCGCGGTCCCCAGGTCGGCGGCGAGATCGAGAAAGCTCTGATCGACCGGGCCGGACGCACAGTACACACAGATCGCGCTCATCGACCACCCCGCCCGGCAGCCGCAGCGGCGATGATCTCGACCGCTTCGGCGGGTTCGTCGACCAGGTGGAGCAGGTCGAGGTCGTCAGTGGAGATCATCCCTTTGGCCAGCAGAACCTCGCGCATCCAGTCCAGCAGGCCCGCCCAGTGCTCCCGCCCGACCAGCACGATGGGGAATCGCACAACCTTCTTGGTCTGGACCAGCGTCAGCGCCTCGAACATTTCGTCGAGAGTGCCGAAGCCGCCGGGCAGACAGACGAAGGCCTGCGCATACTTGACGAACATCGTCTTACGCACGAAGAAGTAGCGGAAGTTCATGCCGACGTCGACCCACTCGTTGAGGTGCTGCTCGAACGGCAGCTCGATGTTGAGCCCGATGCTCTGCGCGCCGGTCTCCCAGGCGCCCCGATTGGCTGCCTCCATCGCGCCCGGACCGCCACCGGTGATGACCGCGTAGCCGGCCTCCCCAAGCGCCCGTCCGAGCCGGATCGCCAGATCGAACTCGGCGCTACCGGGCACCAACCTGGCCGACCCGAAGACCGTGACCGCCTCGGCCACCTCGCTCAACGCGTCGAACCCGGCCACGAACTCCGACTGGATTCGCAGTACTCGCCAGGAGTCGCGCATGGTGCGCTCGGCACGTAGGTCACGATCGCGCGGATCCACCCACTCGAGCAGGCGTCGGTCGGTGGTCTCGGACGCCTCGCCGGGGTCCCGGCGGACCCGGATCGGGCCCACGTAGCAAGTCTCCAGGTCCGCCGACGGATTGTCGGAGCCACGAGGACCCGTCTCGCCTGAGTTGTATTCGGAGTCGTACTCGGTGCGCGCCATCGAAGATCTCCCTATCGGTCAGCCGGACAGGAACGCACGCAGCAGATCTGCGACCTGGCCGATCTGACTCACCGGAACGCGTTCGTCGACGCGATGGGCCAGACTCGGGTCTCCGGGCCCGAGGTTGACCGCCGGGATGCCCAGCGCCGAGAAACGCGAGACGTCGGTCCACCCGTACTTGGCGCGGAACCGGCCGTCGGCAGCTTCGACCAATGCGGCCGCGGCCGGGTTCGACAGCCCCGGCAAGGCGCCCGCGGCCGAGTCGGTGACCTCGACACCGAGTTCGGCATCAGCGATGGAGTCGGCGAACGCGTCACGCACGTGCGCGAGGGCCTGCTCGATGCTGCGATCGGGTGCAAAACGGAAGTTCACGTCGACATACGCCGCGTCGGGTACGACGTTGCCCGCGACACCACCGCCGAGTCCGACCGCCGACATCCCTTCGCGGTACTCACAGCCGTCGATGTCGACCGTCCGCGGCCGGTAGCGAGAGAGGGTGGTGAGCACCCCACCGAGTTTGTGGATGGCGTTGTCGCCCATCCACGACCGCGCCGAGTGTGCGCGGACGCCCGAGGCCGACAGCCGAACCCGCAGGGTGCCCTGGCAGCCGGCCTCGATCAGTCCACCGGTCGGTTCACCGAGGATGGCAACGTCGCCGCGTAACCAGTCGGGTAGCTCCCGCTCGATCACGCCGAGCCCGTTGTACTTCGCAGCTATCTCCTCGCAGTCGTAGAAGATCAGCGTCAGGTCGTGGGCCGGATCAACCAACGTCGCAGCCAGATGCAGGAACACCGCGTCGCCGGACTTCATGTCGACAGTGCCGCAGCCGTGCACCACATCGCCCTCGTCGTCGTCGGTGGTGCGTCGATGCGGCAGATTGCCTGCCACCGGCACGGTGTCGAGATGACCGGCCAGGATGACTCGGCTCGGTAGCCCCCGATCGGTGCGCGCGAGAACCCGGTTGCCGTCGCGGACGATTTCGAAACCGGTTGCCTGGGAACGTAATGCACTCTCCACGGCATCGGCGATAGCGGCTTCGTCGCCCGATTCGCTCGCGATGTCGACGAGTGCCGCGGTCAGCTCGACCGGGTCGGCGCGTAGATCGAGGTCGGCAGCAGTCACCCCATCACCGTAGCCGTCGGCCGAGCTCACCGACCGCTCACCACCCGCAGCAATTGTCCGAAACGTTCAAGACCCTCACCGCCGACCGCAGTAGCGTCACCGCCATGACCTCTGTCGACGACACCCCGGTTCCCGCGCTCAACGCACTGTCCATCGTCACCCGCGACATGGGCGCAGCTCTCGCCTTCTATCGGTTGTGCGGTCTCACATTCCCCGAGGGGGCAGAGAACCAACCGCATGCCGACACCACTGCCGGTGGGTTGCGGATCATGTTCGACACCCGCGATGTCGTCTCGTCGTTCACCCCCGACTGGACCGAACCGTCCGGCGGCCACCGCATGGCCGTGGCCTTCGAGTGCGCCTCGCCGGCGCAGGTCGACGCGCTGCACCGGCGGCTCGTCGACGCCGGCCATTCTTCGGCCCACGAACCGTTCGATGCATTCTGGGGTCAGCGGTACGCCGTGGTCCGCGATCCCGACGGCAATCCCGTCGACTTCTATTGCCCGCTCGAGTGATTCGGGCGCTATGGGCCGCACCGAAAGGTATCCGGGCCGCGGCCCACCAGGTCGAGAAACTCCCGATGCATATGCGGTTGATCGGCGAAGTGCCGGCCGGCCGCGACCTGCGCCGGCTCGACCCCCGTAGCGAGGTCGACCCGCGCTGCACGTACCCGGAGGATGCGCTGCAACGTTTTGGGTCCGTAGCCGAAATGTCGCAGGACATGGCGGTGGAAGGTGCGCGTCGTACCACCGAGCAGACCGGCGACCTCGTCGACGCGGCGACCACCCGCCAACGCATCCGCGACCGGAGTGACCCATCCGGGCACCTCCCATCGACGCGTGTCGGCGAGTCGACGCAGCACCGCTGACGGCTCGGCGGCGGCGCAGAGCGCGTCGAGCCAGGGCGCCGCTTCCGCCGACGACCAGAGATCGGTCAGATCGACCCGCAGATCCCGAACGTCATACGCCGGGACGCCGAGCACGCATGGCGCGACGCCCGGCGCCAGCCGGATGCCGACCATGTGCTCGACCGACTCGCAGACGTGCTGGTGTGGGTGGGTGTCGGGACCGGCGACCAGCAGACGCCGTCGGTCCCAGATCAGATCCATGCAACCGTCCGGCAGGATCTCGGCCGTCCCCACCTCGTGTTCGGCCGACCACACGGCACCACGTGCGGTCTCCGATGTCGATGCCCCGGCCATCGATCGAGTGTCACCCTCCCCCGGTAGGCTGTGCATCCGTGACGACTAACGGCGCTTTCGCAACCGGTATTGCCACGGTGACCAACGGCGGGTCGGCTGACCCGGGCGTGGTCCTCGACGTCTGGTTCCCCGAGCCGGAACTGAACACTCCCGCCACGAGCGAGACCGTCGTCCTCGACGGTGACGCCGTCCCGCACGATCTGCGTGACCTGATCGGCGAGGACGCCGCGCGCGGAGTCAAGACGGTGGCGGTGAAGACCACGACCACGGACCTGTCGTCGGCGCCGATCGACGCCTACGACGTGTATCTCCGTCTACACCTGCTGTCGCACCGTCTGGTGACACCGCACGGCACCAACCTCGAGGGCATCTTCGGCCTGCTGACCAACGTCGTGTGGACCAATCATGGACCCTGCCCCATCGACGGTTTCGAGACCACCCGCGCGCGCCTTCGCTCGCGCGGTCCGGTCACCGTCTACAGCATCGACAAATTCCCGCGCATGGTCGACTACGTGCTGCCCGGCGGCGTACGGATCGGGGACGCCGACCGGGTCCGTCTCGGCGCTCATCTCGCTCCCGGGACCACCGTCATGCACGAGGGTTTCGTCAACTACAACGCCGGGACGCTGGGCTCGTCGATGGTGGAAGGTCGCATCTCGGCCGGTGTGGTGGTCGGCGACGGCTCCGACATCGGCGGCGGTGCCTCCACGATGGGCACGTTGTCCGGCGGCGGCAAGGAGATCATCGCACTGGGCAAGCGGTGCCTGCTCGGCGCGAACTCGGGTTGCGGCATACCCCTCGGCGATGACTGCGTGATCGAGGCCGGCCTCTACGTGACGGCCGGAACCAAGGTCACCGGTCCGGACGGCACCGCGGTCAAGGCCCGCGAGTTGGCCGGGCAGTCCAACCTGCTGTTCCGACGCAACAGCCTCACCGGGGCCGTGGAGGTCGTCCCTTGGAAGGGCGACGGCATCGCCCTGAACGAGGCGCTGCACAAGAACAACTGACCGCTGACTGTGCCCGGTTTTGCACCGGGCACACCTCAGTGGTTCAGACGTTCGGCGGCCGCGGCGACGCGTTCGTCGGTCGCGGTGAGTGCGATGCGCACATGCTGCGCGCCCGCGGGACCGTAGAAGTCGCCGGGTGCCGCGAGGATGCCGCGGTCGGCGAGCCAGTCCAGAGTGGTTCGTGAGTCCTCGCCCCGGGTGGCCCACAGATAGAGTCCGGCTTCCGAGTGGTCGACCCGGAAGCCGGCCGAGGTGACCGCGGCGAGCAACGCTTCGCGGCGGGCCCGGTAGCGCTCGCGTTGAGCGTGCGCGTGGTCGTCGTCGTCGAGCGCGGCGACCATCGCCCCCTGGATGGGGAACGGCACGATCATCCCGGCATGTTTGCGAACGGCGAGTAGTTCACCGATCAGTTCTCGGTCACCGGCGAGGAAGCCCGCCCGATAGGACGCGAGATTGGAGACCTTGGACAAGGAGTGCACCGCTATCAGACCACGGTGATCGCCGCCGCTGACCCGGGGATCGAGGATCGAGTATGCCTCCCCCTCCCACGTCAGACCGAGGTAACACTCGTCGGAGACCACGATGGTGCCCCGGTCACGGGCCCAGTCGACGACCTTGCGGAGGTGATCGATGCCGAGCACCTTGCCGGTCGGATTGGACGGCGAGTTGATATACAGCAACGCAGGTGAGGTGGGGCCCAGCGCGACGGTCGAATCCGCCCGCACCGCCGTGGCACCGGCCAGCAGCGCCCCGACTTCGTATGTCGGGTAAGCAACCTCGGGAATCACCACGACATCGCCTGCGCCGATACCGAGCATCGACACCATGCCGGCAATGACCTCTTTGGTGCCGATCACGGGCAGGATGGCCGACTCGTCGAGACCGGTGGTGCCGAACCGACGGGCCAGGGCGCCGACCGCAGCGGTACGCAACGCAGACGTGCCGATTGTCGTCGGGTAGCCCGGGAACTCCGAGGATGCGGCCAGCGCCTCCCGGATCACCGGATCGACCGGATCGACCGGTGTCCCGACCGACAGGTCGACGATGCCGCCGGGATGTTCGGCGGCTCGCGCCCGGGCGGCGCCGATGGTGTCCCACGGGAAGTCCGGGAGCACCGAGCTGACCCGCCGTCGTGTCGCGAAACCAGACGTGCTCACGGCGTCAGTTCATTCCTCTTCGTTCATCGGCGGTAGACCCTTGATGAACGCCGGGTCCGCCTCGGTCTTGCCGACCTTGCTCGCACCGCCCGGTGATCCCAGGTCGTCGAAGAAGTCGGCATTGGCGCTGACGTAGGGCTCCCACTCGTCGGGCACATCATCCTCGTAGAAGATCGCCTCGACCGGGCACACCGGCTCGCAGGCACCGCAGTCGACACACTCGTCGGGCTGGATGTAGAGCATCCGGCCACCTTCGTAGATGCAGTCCACCGGGCATTCCTCGACGCAGGCCTTGTCCAAGACATCGACACAAGGCTCCGCGATGATGTAGGTCACCACACTCTCCTTCGCTGCAAAACACTCGCGGCCCGGCAACGATCGCGGTCGCGGTGTCGTCGCCGGGGTCGGTGCGTGGGCTGAACGCACCGGATCACGGACCGCGCGGCGACCCCGAACGAACGGGCCACATACACATGAGTCCGTGTCCAAGAGTATCGGGCGGGCGTCCCCCTGTTCGACACCCGCCCCCGTTCCACGAGCTCAGACGTAATGCGGATCACATACTCTGTCGTCGTTGTGATCTGCGCGCGTCCAATCCTCGACGCCGTGGCCCGCCGACGCGACTCTGGTGCACGTGATCACACATGCCGACCCAGTGCGCACCCGAACCACCACGCTGCCGACGCGGCTGCGGCCCGCAGACCTGCGCCGGATCACCGATCAGGGTGTGGCCGACGTCCTCGACGGGGTCTACGACCACCTCCTCCCGCCACAGTGGGACGCCATCGAGCGCTGGGCGGCACGGTTGGAGACCACCGACGAGCTCGACCTGTGGTTGATCAGCTGGACCCCGGACCGTGCCACCGAACTGCACGACCACGCGGGGTCGATCGGCGCCCTGACGGTGTTGTCCGGGGCGCTGCGGGAGTACCGATGGACCGGCCAGGACCTCGCCGTGCGGGTGCTCGCCGCGGGCGATCAGGCATCGTTCCCCCTGGGGTGGGTCCACGATGTGCAGCGCCATGACCCCGGCCAGACGGCCGGCACCGCCGGGGCCACCGAACCGACGCTGAGTGTGCACGCCTACTCCCCACCGCTGACGGCGATGTCCTTCTACGATGTCCTCGAGCCGGGCCGATTACGCCGGACCCGGACCGAGCTGACCGACCAACCGGAGTGATCGACGTGCCCACCATCGACGATCTGCTCGCCGCGGCGCGTCGCGGCCTGCACCGCATCGAGGCGGCCGATGTCGCGGCGGAGGTGGCGGCAGGCGCGGTCCTGGTCGACATCCGCCCGGCCGGCCAACGAGCCGCGGAAGGTGAAGCCGACGGCGCACTCGTCGTCGAACGCAACGTTCTGGAATGGCGCTGCGATCCGGCCAGTGACGCGCGCCTACCCGAAGCGGTCGATCACGACGTGCGCTGGATCATCCTGTGCTCGCAGGGCTACACCTCCAGCCTCGCCGCGGCATCGCTGCAGCAGCTCGGCTTGCACCGGGCCACCGATGTCATCGGTGGTCATCAGGCGCTGCGCGCACTCGACGGCGACTGAGCCCGCTCCTCCTCGGCGAGATGCCGGGTTCTTCTCGGCGGGAGGGCCGAGATCAGGCGACGGCCGGCCAGGGACGGCCCTGCGGGTGGACGTCGGCCGCCAGACCCGTCGACGGGTCGGCGATGGCGGCGACGTGCCCGGCCAGACCCGGATCGATCCACTCCGAACCGGCGAGCACGTACGGCGGCTGCGCGGTGATGCGTTCGCTGAGTATGTAGCCCGACTCCGCGGTGATCTCCGCGAGCGCGTCCAGGTTGGGCCAGGGGCGTTCGGGGTTGACGTGATCGGGCGTCAGCGGTGATACGCCACCCCAGTCGTCGACACCGGAGGCGATCAGCGCCGCACACTCCCGCGCCGACACCAGATTCGGCGGCGCCTGCACTCGCATCTGCGGTCCGAGCACCACACGGGCCACGGCCACCGCCGCCAGGAATTCGGTCATCTCGGCATCCGGGGTGCCGCGCATCGCCGTATCCGGCTTCGCGCGGAAGTTCTGCACGATGACCTCCTGGATGTGTCCGTGCGCCCGGTGGATGTCGCGGATCGCGATGATGGATTCGGCGCGCTCGGAGAGGGTTTCCCCGATCCCGACCAGGATGCCGGTGGTGAACGGGACGCGTTCGGCCCCTGCGTCGTGCAGTACCTGCAGCCGCACGCGCGGATCCTTGTCCGGACTGCCGTAGTGCGGCTGCCCCTTCTCGGTGAACAGCCGACGCGAGGTGGTCTCGAGCATCATGCCCATCGACGGCGCGACCGGGCGCAGCGCCCGCATCTCGGCCGCACTCATCACCCCCGGGTTCAGGTGCGGGAGCAGACCCGTCTCCTGCAATACGGCAACCGCTGCCGCCCGGACATAGTCGAGGGTGGAGTCATGCCCCCGCGCGGCGAGCCACTCACCCGCCTGCGACCAGCGATCCTCCGGGCGGTCACCGAGGGTGAACAGTGCTTCCTTGCACCCGAGCGCGGCACCGTTGCGGGCGATCTCGAGTACCTCGTCGATCTCGAGGTACATGCCCTGCCCGGCGCGGGCGAGTTTGCCGGGGACGGTGACGAAGGTGCAATAGTGGCATCGATCCCGACACAGCCGGGTGAGAGGGACGAACACCTTTCGGGAATAGGTGATTTGCCGGTCGCGTCCGGCCCCGGCGAGGCCGTCGTCACGCAGCCGCGAGGCGATCTCCTGCAGTGCGATCAAGTCGTCACCGGAGCAGGCGAGCAACGCGGCGGCCTGAGTCTCATCGAGGTCGGCGCCGCAACGGGCGGCGTCGAGTGCATCGGCGATCGTCTCGTCTGTCACGGGTATCGACCTCCTTCGTCGACGGGTCGGGATCCGATCTCATAGGGCGTCGGATCGAAGGTGCCGTTGCGTTCGCGGAACGACACCGCGGTGCCGGGCCACAACAGGGTCAGCCGACCGCTTCTGGGATCCACGTACCAACTGTTGCATCCGGTCAACCACACCGTCGAGGCGCTGCGCTCGTCGATCTCCCGGGTGTAGGCCTCTTCGGCCGCCGCGGTCACCTCGATGGCGTCGATGGCGTTGCGCGCCATGTGATCCAGAGCGCCCACCACATAATCCAACTGCGTCTCGATCATGTAGATGGCCGAATTGTGTCCCAGGGCAGCATTCGGACCGTCGAGGACGAACATGTTCGGGAAACCGTGGACCGCCGTGGAGGCGAATGACACCATGCCCGCCGACCAGTGGTCGTCCAGGACCTCCCCGTGGCGGCCCCGCACCCGTACCGCGGCAGGTAGCCGGGTGGCCTCGAAACCGGTCGCCATCACCAGCACATCGAGGTCGTAGGTCTGTCCACTGACCGCGCGCGCCTTGCACTCGACGACCGAGTCGAGCGCGCTCGGTTCGAACACCACATTCGGCCGTTGCAGCGCCGGGTAGAAATCATCGCTGAGCAGGATGCGTTTGCAGCCGATCTCGTAGTCCGGGGTCAGCGCCGCGCGCAGGCCCGGGGCGGCGACCTGCCGGCGGAGATGACTCGAGGCGCGCTCGCGGATGGCATCGATGTCGGGCCGCAACCCCAGGCGCTGCCGGAAGGCCCGGTCGGCGTCGGCGAGCATGTCCTGCCGGACTGCCTGCGCACGTTCAGGCACCGCGAGTTCGGCTCGTTCCTCGACGGTGAACCGGCGATCGTCACGCGGCACGACATACGGTGGTGTGCGGGAGAACACGACGAGCTCCTCGGCGTCCGCAGCGAGGTGCGGAATCACCTGAACCGCGGAGGCACCGGTACCCACGACCCCGATCCGCTCGCCTCCGGCGAGCAGGTCGTCACGCCATTGCGCTGTGTGAACGACTGTGCCGGTAAAGGATTCGAGTCCGTCGATGTCGGGTATGTGCGGTTCAGACAGTCGCCCGACGGCCATCACCAACACCCGCGCGCACACGGCACCCGCGCTGGTCTCGATCTCCCAACGAGATTCGGCGTCCGACCATCGCGCATCGCGGAGTTCACAGCCGAGCCGGATGTGCGGTGTCAGCCCCTCGTCGACAACCGTCTGTTCGAGATAGCGGCGGATCTCGGCACCCTGCGGATACAGCGTCGCCCAGTCCCACGGAGGCCGGAAGGAGAAGGAGTACAGATGTGCCGGGATGTCGCAGGCGATGCCGGGATAGGTGTTGTCCCGCCAGGTGCCGCCCACGCCACCGGCCCGTTCGAGGACGACGAACGAGTCTCGTCCGCGCCGCGCCAATTGCGTGGCCATGCCGATGCCGGCGAATCCGGCACCGACGATGGCCACGTCGATCACCAGCGGCTCGGCAGTAGACGTCCTGCTCACCGACGAACCTGGGGTATCGGTGTCAATCGCTGCGCCGGCGGATCCGCATAGCCGGTGGTTCGCTGGCGAGGATTGCGTCCCAGCCGTGCGCCGAGGTCGGCGATCGCGTCGACGCCCAGTACCCGTCCGGCCTCCTGGCCGGCGTCCGGCATCAGGTCGCCGTCGATGAGCAGGCCCCCGATGTCGTCGGCTCCGCCGCCCAGCAACGCCTCGGTGGTGTCGGCGTCGTGTTTGGTCCAGGCGACCTGAATGTGGTCGAAGGTGCCCAGGGTGAGCAGCCGGGCCACCGCATGCACGGCTCGGGTCTCGCGCCGGGTGACCGGCGTGGTGGCCACCTCCCGCAGATGCGGTGGGGCGTTCTCGGGCAGCAGTGGCATCAAGATGAGCTCACTGAACCCTCGCGTGCGGCGTTGCATCTCGCACAGCGCACGCAGATGGTCGAGCTGATGCTGCGGGGTCTCCACGTGTCCATACAGCATCGTCGCCGTCGAGAACATTCCCACCTGGTGGGCCGCCTCGATGGTCGACACCCACTCGGCCACAGGTGGGGCGGCGCCACCGGCAAGATGCGCACGGACGTCGTCGTCGAGAATCTGGGCGGCCGTGCCGGGCACGGAGCCGAGTCCGGCCGCGTGTGCACGGCGCAGGAGCTCGGTCACCGACACCCCCATCCGAGTGGCGGCGTCGCGCACCTCGGGCGGGCGGAAGGCGTGCAGATGCATTTGCGGGGCCGCCGCGTGAATGGTGTCGACCAGGCGCAGGTACCCGTCGGTGGGAGCGTCGACGGACAGCGGTCCCTGCAGGCAGATCTCGGTGGCACCCAATTCCCATGCCTCGACGACCAGATCGCTGACATCGGGAACGTCGGGCCGACCCGAGCCGACGACCGAGGTGTCGAGGTTGCGGTTGACGACGAAGGTGAGCTCGTCTCCGGTGATCGTCCGGCGGGCGTCGTCGGCCAGCGCGCAGAGCTCGTCGAGTTCGGCGCCGGAGGCACCGAGCAACGCCAGCCACTCGTCGTCGCCGAGCGACGACGGATCGTCGGCGACGTGACGCACAGCTGCCCGGACGGCCTGCACAGTGGCGTGCGCGTCCCGAGCCCACTCCCGCAGGACCATTCCCTCACTCTAACCGCACCCGGCGAACCGGCCTCGACGCCCCGACGGGCCCGGGACCGGCGCTGCTCAGCGGTCGTCGGGATCGGGCAACCGCCGGGTCCAGGCAAGCAGAAAGGGCACGCCTGCGCCAATGGCGAGCAGACCGAGGGTGGGCAGCACCAACGTTCCGTCCGGCACCAGCACGAGATCGCCGCCCGGGCCGGGCAGCGCGCCGGCGACCAGCACCAGCAACCAGGCCAGCAGCGGGAGGAAACGCAACGGTCCGTCGGTGATGGCCGCAGCCAGCCAGAGCAACACCGCGTTGACGATCCCGGCGAGCACCGCCGCCACCGGGATCGCGATGCCGCCGAAACGCAGGTAGACGAACGCCACCGACAACACACCGACGACGAAGCCGTTCACCACCAGCAAGGCCAGCAATGCGCGGTCGACGGGACGCATCAGTCGATCCCGGCGAACAGGTCGGTCTCCCGTCGCCCCGGCTCGGGCCGGTGGCGCGCGGAGATCAGCACGAAGTGCTCCCGGTCGAAGACGGGCTGCAAGATGTTGTTGGACAGCGCGTATTCGGATCCGGACGGCGCCACGGTCACCTGAGTCGCATGTGCGCGCAATCCGGCAACCTTGCGATCGACGACGTCGCCGACGTCGATCTCGGTGGTGATGGTGTGGTCGGGGTGGCTGGGCAACTCGTCGGCTGCCGGTAGTCGCCAGCCGTTCGGCACCCGGCCTGCCGCCGCCGACAACCCGGAACGCAGCGCGGAGCGTTCGGTGATCGACTCGTAGACCTTCACCGGCTCGGGCAGCGACCCGCCGGCCATCCGAGCATGCACCCGTGGCAGGGCCGCCACGGTCGACGCGTGGACCAGTTTGTGGTCGGGGTGGCCGTAGGTGCCCGCGTTGTCGTAGGTGACGACGACCTGCGGTGCAAACGACACGATCTCGTCGACGAGGGTGTCGACGAGATCGTCGAACCCGGCCCGGACCAACGCGCGCGGATGCTGCGCAGACGGTGCGCCGTCCATGCCGGAGTCCCGCCAATGCCCCGCTCCGCCGAGAAATCTCGGCCGCAGCGCCGGTCGCCCAGCCGGACTCAGCGCGGCCAGCGCGCTGCTCAGTTCCGCAATTCGGTATCCGCCCAGTTGATCGGCTCCACCGTCGGCGGCCAGCTGCGCCCATTCGTCGCCGATGACCTCGCCCTCTTCACCGAGGGTGAAGGTCAGCACGCGCACGTCGACGCCCTCGGCGAGGTAACGGGCGATGGTGCCGCCGGTCATGATCGTCTCGTCGTCGGGATGCGCGTGCAGCAGCAGCAAACGCCGCGAGGTGTCGGTGGTCATCGTTGCTCCCAGGCGACCGTGTCGCCGAAGATGGCGACCTGGATCGGTCCGGACAGCGGAACCCCGACGACCTGGTCGGTGAGGCCGACGAACATGCTGTCCTGATACAGCGGCACATAAACCGACTGTGCGGCGAGCAACGGCTCGGCCTCGGTGAGCAGTGGGATCGGGTTCGGCGCGGACAGCGCTTCGCGGGCCAGACCGATGAGCTGCGGATCGCAGATCCCGGAGACATTACTCGCATAGCTGTCGTCGGCCGCGCCCTCGCGACCCGGCGACACACTGGCCGGTGTAGGCGGCGTCGACAGTGACGGCGCGGTCCCCGGCTTGGGTTGATCGCAGTCGACCTGGGAGGCCAGCGATGCCGCGGCCGGCACGCCGAGGCCCTGCCAGCCCACCACGAGATCGACACGCGCGTTGGTCAGCGCGACACCGTAGAGCTCACTGTTGGGCAGCGCGAGCACCGTTGCCCGGACGCCTTGGCCGCGCAACTGGTCGACGATGTTGGCCGCCGCCGAGGTGGATCGTGGATCCCCGCTGATGGCGCCCACCCGGATCACCAGGTCGTCGCCGTCCTTGCGGTATGGGGCGATTCCGGCCGGTAGCGGCTCCACCTCGGTGCCACCGTCGGACGCGCTGGGGCCGTCGGAACCCGACTCGGCGGGCGATGCGGGCGCGCTCGACGCACCCATCGAGGCCGACGGAGCACCGGAAGGATTAGTGGTCTCCTCGTCGGGCGCTGCCCGTTGGTAACCCTCGTCGGCGAGCAGACCGGCGATCTCATCGGCCGTCGGCCGGACACGATCCACCGGGAAGTATCCGGGATCGGTGGGTGCGAAAACGGTGTTGGCGAACGGCGTGACGATGTCGTCCCCGGCACCGGCCAGGGTCACCAGATCCGGGTCGATCATTCCCAGCACGGCACGCCGTATCGGTAGTGCACGCATCGTCGAGGTGCGGGCGTTGACGCTGATCGACAGAGCCCGCGACGTGGGGCTGCGGCGGGTCATCAGACCGGGAACGGCCGACAGTTCGGCGGTGGTCGCCGGGCTGGTCCGCACCGCGGCGATCGCCGAGTCGCCCGTCCGCACCGACTCGACCATCTGCGATGCGGTGCCGGCACGTCGCAGCACCACCTGATCGAGACTGGGCGGTTCCATCCAGTATCGGTCGTTGCGAGCCAACCGCACCTCGTCGCGGGTCTGGTCGATGGAGACGATCGCAAACGGGCCCGCCGACACCGGTTTCCCGCTGTCCATACCGGTCTGGAAACCGGCCGGAGCACCCCGCAACACGTGACTGGGCAGCAGATCGGTGAACAATTGCCGCCACCCCGGATAGGGCTGGGCGAAGGTCACCTGCACCTCTTTACCGCCTGCGCGCGACTGCACGGAGTCGATGAGCCGGTATCCCGCGGGCGCCACCACATTGGGCTGGCGCGACATCTGTTGCCAGAGATACGAGAAATCGTCACCGGTGACCGGCAGCCCGTCCGACCACTGGGCATCGGTGTGGATCTGATAGGTCACGGTGAACGGGTCACGTGAGGTGACCTCGGCCGAGGTGATCAACGCCTCCTGGCGTTGCCACACCACTCCCTCCGGCGTTGCGACCGGCCGGAATGCGCTCGGCAGGGTCATCGCCGCGACCGCGGTGGTGACAGTGCCCTGATCGGCACCGATGTGCGGGTTGAAGCCGCCACCGACCGAATCGGTCGCGACATAGACCGTCTTCTCGGTCGGGTACTCGGTCGGAGTGGGCGGTGGAGCGGTTTCTCGCACCGGCGGCGGCGGGTTGGACATACACGCCGTCGCCAGCAGCGCGAGAGCGCCGAGTAGTGCCAGCAGCCGGACCCTGCGTCCACCGGAAACCGACTGTCTCACGCGGCCCGCTCCCGCCTGCCAACGACTCACCGACAACACCCCCACAAGCTCGTCACGGCGCGAATCGACGCCGGGCGCACACGCGCCGGCTATCCGGCCGCCTGGTCACGCGACTTCGCCCGCGAGCGCTCGCGGGCGCGCGTCGAGGAGTCGAGATGCACCTTACGCACCCGCACGACCTCGGGCGTCACCTCGACACACTCATCGGCGGCGCAGAACTCCATCGCGCCCTCGAGGTCGAGTTGCATCGGCTTGGCGAGGGTCTCCATCACGTCGGCCGACGACTGGCGCATGTTGGTCAGCTTCTTCTCGCGCGTGACATTGATGTCGAGATCCTCGGCACGCGGATTGATCCCGACGACCATGCCCTCGTAGGTGTCGGCACCCGGCTCGACGAAGAAGGTGCCGCGGTCGGCGAGCTGGATCATCGCGAACGGGGTGACGCTGCCGGTGCGGTCACTGACCAGCGATCCGGTGTGGCGTGCGCGGATCTCGCCGGCCCACGCGTCGTATCCGTCGAACACGGCGTTGGCGATGCCGGTTCCCCGGGTCTCGGTGAGGAAGTCGGTGCGGAACCCGATCAGGCCTCGCGAGGGCACGATGAACTCCATCCGGACCCAGCCGGTGCCGTGATTGTTCATGTGCTCCATGCGGCCCTTGCGGGCGGCAAGCAATTGGGTGACCGCACCGAGGTACTCCTCGGGGACGTCGACGGTCAGGTGCTCGAACGGCTCCTGCACCTTGCCGTCGACCTTGCGGGTCACCACCTGAGGTTTGCCAACGGTGAGTTCGAAGCCCTCGCGTCGCATCTGCTCGACCAGGATGGCCAGTGCAAGCTCGCCGCGGCCCTGGACCTCCCAGGCGTCGGGACGGCCGATGTCGAGCACCCGCAGCGACACGTTGCCCACGAGTTCGGAGTCCAGGCGCGACTTCACCATCCGGGCGGTCAGTTTGTGGCCCGACACCCGGCCGGCGAGCGGCGAGGAGTTGGTGCCGATGGTCACCGAGATCGCCGGCTCGTCGACGGTGATCCGCGGTAGCGGCTCCGGGTTGTCGAGGTCGGCGAGGGTGTCACCGATCATGATCTCCGGCATACCGGCCACCGCGACGATGTCACCGGCCACGGCCGATTCGGCCGGGGCGCGGTCCACGCCGACGGTGGCCAGCAGCTCCGTGATCTTCGCCTTCTCGACGACCGGCTCCCCGTCCACTTCACGACACCACGAGATCTGCTGGCCCTTGCGCAGGGTGCCGTTGTGGATACGGACCAGGGCCAGGCGACCGAGGAACGCCGACGCGTCGAGGTTGGTCACATGCGCCTGCAACGGCGCATCGGGGTCGCCCTTGGGCGCGGGAACGTGCTCGAGGAGCACATCGAAGAACGGGTCGAGATTCTCCCCCGACGGCACCTCGCCGTCGGCGGGCTGCTCGGTGCTGGCGACGCCGGCGCGGCCGGAGGCATAGAGCACGGGGAGCTCGAGTGCGAGCTCGGCCGCGGCAGCGGCCTCGTCGTCCAGGTCGGAGGCGAGGTCGAGCAGCAGATCCTGACTCTCGTCGACGACCTCCTGGATGCGCGCGTCCGGGCGGTCGGTCTTGTTCACCACCAGGATCACCGGCAGCGATGCGGCGAGTGCTTTGCGCATCACGAACCGGGTCTGCGGCAGCGGACCCTCGGAGGCATCGACGAGCAGCACCACACCATCGACCATCGACAGGCCGCGTTCGACCTCGCCACCGAAGTCGGCGTGGCCGGGCGTGTCGATGACGTTGATGACGACCTCGGTGCCGTCGGGCTGGCGACGATGGACCGCAGTGTTCTTCGCGAGAATGGTGATGCCCTTCTCGCGTTCGAGGTCACCCGAGTCCATCACGCGGTCGACGAGTTCGGCGCGCTCGCCGAAGACCCCCGACTGGCGCAGCATCGCGTCGACCAGCGTGGTCTTGCCGTGGTCGACGTGCGCGACGATCGCGACGTTTCGGAAGTTGTGGACAGCGCTCACTGAGCTCTCTTTCACTGCGATGGGGACCGGTCGATCACCGGTGGACAAGTCAACGCGTACAGGGTATCGGGCGACAAGCTGAGATCGCGATCACATCTCCGGGTCGGCCGATAAGTTAGGGCATGCTAATGTCCGGCGCATGGGCAAGGTCCACCCGGCGGACATCGCCGAACTGAAGCCGAAGAAGAAATGCTGCCGCAAGTCCACCAGGTGCGTACGGTGCCCGGTGGTGGTCCATCGGATGCGCAAACTCGACGGTGCGCAGATGACGAAGAAGCAGCTCACCAAGGCCCTTAAGCGGGCGCGCGCGGCCTGAGGGTGTGCGAGGGCCCTTCGTGTCGCTCGCAAGCTCGCGCCTCAGGGACCAACGGGAGACGCTCGTAGGATCCGGGCATGGGCATCAAACTCGAGAACGTCGCCATCGCCGTACGTGACCTCGACGCGGCCATCGCATTCTTCACCGACCTCGGACTCGAGGTGCTCGGTCGCGACACGGTCAGCGGCGAATGGACCGACACGGCCGTCGGCCTCGACGGCAACCACGCCAGGATCGCCATGTTGCAGACACCCGACGGCCTGGGGCGTCTCGAACTCTTCGAATACATCCACCCCGACGCGATCGAGACCGCACCCACGCGTCCGAACGAGATCGGTATGCACCGCGTCGCGTTCTCGGTCGATGACCTCGACGAAGCACTGCAGATCGCCGCTCGCCACGGGTGCCACCCGCTGCGCGGCGTGGGGACCTATGGGGACAGCTATCGGCTCACTTACGTGCGGGGGCCCAGCGGCATCATCGTGATGCTGGCCGAGGAGCTGAACCGCGGGTGAGCCTGGCCCGCATCGATGTCATCTCACCCGCCGAGGTCGCCGAGCAGTTCGGGCACCCACACGTTGTCGGCGGGTACCAGTCGACCCGAGTCGTGCATCAGTCGCAGGCCCGGCGCATCCACCCAACGCAGCGCCTCGTGTTCGGCGGGGTGCGGGGTGCCGCACTCGATGCGCGCCCGCAGGGCGACCAGCGTGAGATCGCCGGTCAAGGCGACCGATTCGCGCAGCGCCGCGCCCACCGCGATCGTCACCCCGAGCTCCTCACGCAGTTCTCGACGCAGCGCGTCCGCGGGGCTCTCCCCCGCCTCGACCTTGCCGCCCGGTAGCTCCCAGAGGCCCGCCAGGTCGGGTGGATAGCGCCGCTGCGCCAGCAGTAATCGATCACGGTCCAGGACCGCCCCGGCCACCACGATCCGGTGTCCGGTCATTCGCCGATCACCGCGACCCGCTCTTCGACCAGCTCGAGGGCGGCCCGGTCGCCCACGCCGAGTCGATCCGAGGTGATGGCATCGAGTTCGATGTGGCCCACCTGCACCCGCAGCCGGCGACCGGCCGGCAGATCGGCTACGGCCGCGACTACGCCGGACGACGGGCTCTCCCCGACGACACCGACGGCACGCACGGACTCGGGCCGTAGCCCCAACGACGCGTGTCCGTCCGGGAGATCGAGGGTGGCCTCCCCCAGCGAGGTCACCGCTCGTCCGTCGGTGACCTCGGCGGCCAGCACGGTGGTCACGCCGAGGAACCGGGCCGTCCACTCGTCCTTCGGGCTCAGCCACAGCTCAGCCGGCGCGGCGGTCTGCACCAACGCGCCACTGCGCATCACCGAGATCGAGTCGGCCATCAGCGCGGCCTCGGTGTGATCGTGGGTGACCACGATCGTCGGGGTCGCGGTGGTCGTGACGATGTCTCTGATCTCGGTGGCCAACCGGTCACGCAGCAACCGGTCGAGCGCGGCGAGTGGCTCGTCGAGCAACAACAGCCGCGGGCGGGGTGCCAGCGCCCGGGCCAGCGCGACACGTTGCGCCTGGCCCCCGGAGAGCTCCTCCACGCGACGCTCCCCGAACCCGCTGAGACGGACCAGTTCGAGCATCTCCTCAACTCGCACCCGGATTGCTGGACGGGGCCATCGACGCATCCGCAACCCGTAGGCGATGTTGGCGGCCACACTGCGCCCGCCGAAGAGCTGCCCATCCTGGAACACCACCCCGAAGTCACGCCGATGCGCCGGAGTGTCGGCCAGGTCCTGGCCATCGAACATGATCCGCCCCGTTGTCAGGGGCTCCAGTCCGGCGATGGCCCGGATGAGCGTGGACTTGCCACACCCCGAGGGACCCAGCAATGCGGTCACCACCGATCCGCCGGTGCCCGTCGACCAGGTGAGTTCGTCGATCACCGTGGTCGATCCGTACCGCACTGCCACATTGTCGAGTTCCAGCATGTCAGCGATCCACCATCTCAGAGCAGCGCCCCCTGGCGCGGCCGCAGCGCCTCCACGATCGTCACCGCCAGGGTCGTCACGGCGACCAGTACCACGGACGCTGCCATGGCGGTGGCCAGATTCTCCGCGCCGGGTCGGTTCAGGGCGGACCCGATCAGCACCGGCAGCGTGGTGGTGTCGGCGCGCGCCAGGAAACTCGTCGCACCGAACTCCCCGAGCGCCATCACGAAGGCGAACCCGCCGGCCGCGCCCAGAGACCGTCCGATCATCGGCAGGTCGACGGTCCAGAACACCCGCAGCGGTGACGCGCCGAGCGTCATCGCGGCCTGCCGCAGTCGCCACGACACCGATTCGAGCGCGGGCACCGCCACCCGTACCACCACCGGGATGGCGATCAGTGCCTGAACGCACGGGATGACCAGTGGCGATGCGGCCACCTCCCGGGGCAACGCCGCGAGCACGATCAAATAGCCGAATCCCAGTGTCACCGCGCTGATTCCGAGCGGAATGGTAGTAATGACGCCCCCCGCTGCCGCCCAGGCCCCGGTGGATCGATGCATCGCGATGGCGGCGAGGAGACCGACCACCAGCGCGATCACCATCGCGAGCGCGGCCGTGACCAACGAGTAGCGCAGCGATTCCAGCGGGGTGACGCCGTTGACCGATTCGTTGAGCGCGCGGTAGCCGGCCAGCGTCCAGGTCCCGTCGGCTCCGGGGCGTACCGAACGCACCACCAGGACCGCCAGCGGCGCGACCAGGACCACCGCGACCCACGCCAGAGCGGCGGACACCGGCAACCACTGCCTGCCCCGAGGCCGTACCCGGGTCTCGGCCGCAGCGGTGGGACCCGAACCGCCGGGCTCGGTGAACAGCCGGGTCAGCAGCAGCGCGGCCACCACCACGACGATCTGCAGCATCGACAGGGTCACCGCTTCCGGAATGCGGAAGTAACTGACGGCCTGGGTGTAGATCTCGGTCTCCAGAGTGCGAATCTCCCCGTTGCCCAGGATGATGATCACCCCAAAGCTCGTGGAACAGAACAGGAAGACCAGCGCAGCGGCAGCGCCGACCGCCGGGAGCAGGCGTGGGAGGGTCACGTCGACGAAAGCGCGCGCCCGGTAAGCGCCGAGCGTCTGGGCGACCTGGGCGAGCCGGGGGTCCACCGACCGCCACGCCGCCCCGACCACCCGTGCGATCACCGCGACGTTCAGGAAGGCGTGGGCGAGCAGGATCGGCCAGAGTCCCGACGAGATGTCAGCGAAGGCCAGCGGGCCATCGAGCAAAGCCCGGAACGCGACCCCGACGACGACCGTCGGCAACACGAAGGGCACCGTCACCACGACCGTCAGCAACAGCGAGCCGGGGATGTCGATACGGGCGATCAGCCACACCATCGGCGCAGCGACCACCAGCGCCAGCACGGTGGACGCGGCAGCCTGAAACAGGGTGAAGCCCAACAGGTCCACGGCGTTGGTGCGACGCAGCAAGGCACCGATACCCTCGCCCGAACGCACCTCGACCGCGCGTCGCACGAGCGCACCGAGCGGCCACAGGAAGAACACCAGGATGAAAGCCGCGGGCACCAACCTCAGCGCGAACACGCCCAGACGCCGGCCCGTCACCGCCCGACGGCGTCGCGCCATTCCTGCAGCCACGCCTCCCGATTCTGCGCGACGTAGGCAGGTGGGAGGCTGACAGTCCAGGACGGCACCGGGGCCCGCTGGACCCATCCGTCGGGCAGCGGTGTCCCCTGCTGCACCGGATAGACATACATCGATGACGGCAGGGCCTCCTGCACCGTCGGCGAGAGCATGAAGTCGACCAGTTTTCGCGCGCCGGTGAGATTGTCGGTCCCTTTGAGGATTCCGACGTACTCGACCTGCCGCCAGCAGCTGTCGAGGAGCGCCGAGGTCCCCGGGGTGGCGGCCGGCGACGATGCGTAGGACAGCACGATGGGTTTGTCGCCTTGCGCCTCACCGGCGGAGAACAGCTGGTTGTAGGCGATCTCCCAACCGGAGACCACGGTCGCACCGCCTGCGGTCACCGTCTTCCAGTAGTCCTGCCATCCCTGCGGAAACACCCCGATGGTGGTCAGCAGGAAGGCGAGTCCGGGCGACGAGGTACCGGGATCGAGCAAGGCGGCCTGCGACGCGTATTTCGGGTCACGCAGGTCACGCAGACTCGTCGGCGGTTCCTCACCGCGTGAGGCATACCAATCGTCGTCGACGTTGAGGCAGACATCGCCACGGTCCACCGCGGTCAGTTCGTTGTCGGAATCGGGCAGCGCGTAATCGGCGGCGCCGCCGGCCGCCATCGGCGACTGGTAGGGCTCGAGCGCACCCGCCTCGATCGGACGCGAGGCAAAGGTGTTGTCGATGCCGAACACCGCATCCGCTTTGGGCGATCCGGGGGTCAGCGACACGGTCGAGGCGAGCTGGCCGGCATCTCCGGATTTGACCACCTTCAGGGTCAATCCGGTCTCCTGGCGGAAGGTGTCGAACACCGAATCCGGCAGGGTGAACGAATCGTGTGTCAGCAACGTGACCTCGGCGCCGGGCTCCGCGTCGTCGGCGCATCCGGCCACCACGGTCGCACCGGTCAGCACCGCTGCCACTGCGGCGACTGCCCTGGTCACGTATCTGCGTCTGTGGACACCGATCACGATGAACGGCCACCTCTCTCGTCGTCTGGCCACTGCTCGATCTAACCAGTAACTCCACGACTACACGACCGTTGCCACAGCGAACCCCATCAGTAACAATTGCATCAACAACACCATTGGTCACATTCTTTGGCGTTAGGCTCCCTGGACGGTGCCCGTCGTCGGCGGGTGCATAGAATGACGCGCGACGCGATCTGCGTCGTCCGTCACTGACCGCGGAGTGCAGGCCACAACCGGCCCGCACCGACGACCGATTGGACCGGAAACAGTGCGTTTGCCTGCACTCCTGAGCCCGCGCTCCTCCCGCACCCGTAGCCACGCCGGCCGCCCGGCACGCCGGATCACGGTTGCGGCGATGAGCCTCGTCGCGGCGACCTCGCTGGCCGTACCCGCCGTCGCCGATGCCGCGCCGGCACCCGCACAGCCCAAGGTCGATCAGCGCGTCCTCGACTCGCTCGGCGCCTTCGCCCCCGCCATCATCGGCGCTGTCGCCACCAAGGGGCCGGACGGCAAGATCAGCCCGCAACTTCTCGACCAGGCCAAAGCCCTCGCGGCCGCCCCCGGTCTGCCGCCGAAGGTCAAAGAGATCTGGCAGGACGTGATCGACTTCCTCGGCGAGCCGGGACGGGTGGCAGCGCAGCGACATCTGGCCGCGGAACGCAAACCCGGCGAGCCCGAGATCCCACAGGGACCCAATGCACCGAAGATCCAGGAATTTCTTTATCCGACGCTGGGATTCGGCTGCATGGAGGGCAACGGCAGTCCCGACGGCGGCAACTCGCTGGGCCGGGCGTTGGTCACCGCCGGTCCGCAGGATGCGCCCGCGCCGGGGCCCAAGCGCGGTGAGGCCGGTTACGTCTACACCAGTCTCGGCACCGGCCCGGCCATCAACAACCCCGATCGCAAGCTGTGGGTGACCTGGCTCAACATCGACAACGGCCGAACCGGCCAGCAGCCGCTCAAGCGCAACCCGAAGATCAATGTGACCGACGGCCCGGGCACCTTCACCGGGATCGCCAAGACCGGCAGGGGTCGGATCGTGTCGACGATCTACGGTGACGTCACCACCAAGAGCGACGGACGCATCAACAGCTGCACCATCGTGCCGACGATCGGCCTCGCCATCATCTGACCCACGGGCGGCGACACATATAGTCACCGACCCCGACCATTCGACACCCCCGGGACTCACGTCCTCGGGGGTGTCGTCGTAGTGCCCAACGGACCATGTGATCACCGCCACACGTCCACCACCTGCGGGTTCGATCCGCTCCGCCAGATGATCGCCCCATGATCGCGACCATGTCACAGGTCGGACTCACGACTTGCTCCGTCGCTGTCAATCGTGCTCTCTTTTAACTTGAGCAACATCTGTCACATTCGTAACACCGCCGGTGAGACCCGGCGGCGTGCATCGTTGAAGGAGAGAACATGGTGGGCAGCGACATGGTGGGAGCCGGCGCGCGGACACGCCGCCGTCGTCGCCCGTACCGTCTGCGAGCGGGTGCGCTCGGCGTTGCCGTCGCAGCTGCTGCCGGACTGTGTGTACCGGCTCTGGCGACCCCCGCAGCAGCCGCGCCACTGGTAGAGCCGAATTCCCTGACGCTGCCCGACATCCCGTTCGACAGTGAACTCGCGGCGGCCGTGCGGTTGCTGAAGGATGCCGGGGTCGACCGGATGGCACTCGACGCCGCGCAGGCCATCATGACCAGTGTCGGCCAGCTCTCCAGCGACCAGATCGCCGTCCGCGGTGCCGCGACACCGGTCGCCGACTCCGACCCCATGGCGCTCCTGCGCACCCTCGGCATACAGCCACTCACCCCGTCGGTGGCGCCGTTCTGCACCACTCCCACCGACGACAACCCGCTGGGGCTGGTCACCGCCGGCGCCGGCGCGGTCCCAGGGCCATGGCCCCTGGCATCCGAACCCCTGACCCCGCTCGAGGAACTGTTCGGGATCACCCTGCCAAAGCTGAACCTCGTCGATGACGGTCAGACCGCGTATGCCTTTGTCCCGGCATCGGCCGGCACAACCGACGCCAAGATGCAGATCGCCTGGTTCAACGTGGCCACCCTGCAGGGCGGATTCGCCGATCTCGAGCCGATCAGCGACGCACCGATCCTCAAGGCGCTGCCACTGCTGTCCGGGGTCCGCCTGGCACCGGTGCAGACCGGCAACGGCACCGTCTTGTCGGCCGTCTACGGAACCGCCGACCATGCCGGGCGCACCTGCTACTTCCTACCCGCCGTGGGCATAGTCGAGGCCTGACGGGCCCTTCGGACGAGCACACCCCTTGACAACGAGAAGCCGCCACATCATGTCCTCGCCTCACCCCCGCCGCGCCATCCGCCGACGGAGATCCACTCGCAGCGCCCGCGCCGCACTGCCCATCGCGGCCGCCGCCCTCCTGCTGGGTGCGACGTCGGTCCTCACACCGACGACCGCCGCGGGTGCGCCCGGCGCCACCCCGGCCGCGGGAGCCGCCGGGTCGGTGTTCGCCAACCGGGACCTGCCCAAACACCGACTGACGTCGACTGCCGGTTCCGGAGCCGCGTTCACCTACTGGAGCACCGGCACCGACCGGGAACCACGGTTGTCCACCGGTTCGGTGGAGGTGCCGGCCGGAAAAGCACCAGGGGGCGGCTGGCCGATCCTGGTGTGGGCGCACGGCAGCCGCGGCATCGCCGACCGGTGTGCGCCGTCAGCGCAACCGACCCGCGCCGACAGCGACCAGATCGCACGCTGGCTCGACCGCGGATACGCCGTGGTGACCCCGGACTACGCCGGATTGGGCACGCAGGGCACACCGGAGTACTTCGACACAGACACCACCTCGCGCAACATCGTCGATGCCGTCCGGGCCAGTCGCGATGTCGCCGAGAACCTCAGTCGCCGTTGGGTTGTGGTCGGTGAGGGCCAGGGCGCCGCCGCGGCCATCGAGCTCGCACGCACCGCCACCCGCATGCAGGGGCCGAAGCTGGATTATCGCGGGTCGGCCGTGTCGTCCATCCCGGTCGAGTTCGACACACTGATCGGCGGCCTCGGACCTGAGACCGGCACCATGCCCAGTGGTGTCGAGTCCGCCGTGCTGTTCACCCTCAGCGCGATCCGCAACGCCCGTGAATCGGTCGATCTCGATGCGTTCCTGACCGACTCCGGTAGGCACTGGCTCGATCGCGCTGCTGCGGTCTGCGCCGACGACCTGACCGCGGAGTTCTCCGGCACCACCCTCGGATCGCTGTTCCGCCAGCCGTTGTCGGGCAATGGCCAGCTGCTCGATGTCGTCTCCCGCACCCACATGATCCCGATCAAGGGATTCACCCGGCCGGTGATGATGACGCAGAGTCTGTTCGACCAGGATGTCGTCGTGCCACTGTCGCTGCGGTATCTCAACGACGCACAGCACGCCGACCGCCGGGTGACCGCACGCACGTATCTCGCGGTCAACCAACAACAGTCCGAAGCGTTGTCCGACAACGACATGCGATGGTTCGTCGCTCGCGTGGCCGGTCGGTGAGGGCCTCCCAACCGCGTCGCACTCGGCGGCCGGACGGGCGCGCCCTCACCTATCTGGCGCTGGCCACCGCCGCCACGGTGGCCGGCGCAGCGCACCGTCGTCGGCCGGCAGCGCTCACCAAACCGCTTCCCCTGCTGTTTCTCGGGGTCGACGTCGCTCGGCACGCGGGCACTCGGTCGGGAACCGACAATGCGCTACTCGCCGGGGCGGTGGCCTTCTCCGCCGCCGGCGATCGCGCCATGTTGCTCGAGGAGTTCGCCGACGAACCGGCCGACAAGGATCGACGGCTGCAGCTCGGTGCCTCACTGTTCGCGGGCGCGCAGTTGTGCCTGACGGCAGCGATGATGCGGCGCGGCGCGCGGCCATCTGGACGGGGGCTCCTCGCCCGCACCGCTGTCCTCGCCGAATCCGCGACCGTCCTCGCGGTGCACCGTCCGCGGCTGCTGCCGATACTCGGCGGTTACGGCAACTCCCTGGCGCTGATGTCGGCGACCGCCGCCGGTATGCGCCCGTCTCGATCGGCGATGCGTACCGGGGGTCTGCTCTTTCTGGCCTCGGACCTGACGATCATCAACCGACGTCACCTCATCAACAATCCGCGCCTCGCGGCAGCCGGTGAGGCCTGGGTGCTCGCAAGCTATTTCGCCGCACAGTGGCTGCTGTTGACCGGCCTCGGCTCCGAGCCGGACAACGACGACGACTGATCAGCGACCGCCGCCCTTGGCCGACCGGATCGCCTCGAGTTGGGACAGGCGCGATGCGGCAGCCGCGTCCATGTCCTCGAGCTCCATCCCCTTGGTCTCCTCCACCTTGGACCGCACGAAGAAGAACGACGCCGCTGCGCAGAAGGCGAAGAACCCGTAGATCCACCCCAGGCCAAGGGTCTTGCTCATCTCCGGGAACAGCATCGAGATCGTGAAGTTGGCCAGCCAGTTGGCGGCGGTGCACACACCGAGTGCGACTCCGCGGATGCTGTTGGGGAACATCTCACCCAGCATCACCCACATGACCGGTCCCCAGGTGGCGGCGAAGAAGATCACGAACACGTTGGCCCCGACCAGCGCGACCGGGCCCCACGGGTCCGGCAGGGCAAGGCAATCGGCGTTGGTGTTGCCCGGCGTACAGGTCGTGTCACCCACGGTGCCGGAGTCGAGATAGGACGCCTGGGTGAATGCGATACAGGCCATGACGAGGCCGATGAACATACCGATCGAGCCGCTGAGCAACAGTTTGCGGCGACCGATGCGATCGACGAACAGGATCGCCACGAACGTCATCCCGACGTTGATGGCGGCGGTGATCACCGATGTCACGAATGCCTCGTCGGTGCTGAAGCCGACCGACTGCCACAGCGTGGTCGAGTAGTAGAAGATCGCATTGATACCGACGAACTGCTGGAAGATCGCCAGCCAAATACCCACCCAGAGAAGCGGATGCAGACCGAACGACGGACCGCGGATGTCCTTCAGCGACGTCCGCGCCTCCCGTTTGACGGTTATCCGGATCTCCTTGACCCGGTCGAGCGGATTGGGCTCGCCGGTCACCTCCTGGAGGATTCGCGCGGCCTCTTCGTCGCGGTGCCGCCCGACGAGGTAGCGCGGGGACTCCGGAATCATCAGTGCCAGCAGGCCATAGATGGCGGCCGGGACGACGCCGACGAGGAACATCCAGCGCCACGCCTCCAGGCCCCACCAGAGGTCGTTCTCCGGGCCTCCGGCGGCGTTTTGCAGCAACGTGTCCGACAGCAGCGCCGCGAAGATGCCGAGTGTGATCGCGAGTTGCTGCAGCGATCCGAGGGCGCCGCGGTAGCGCGCGGGTGCGATCTCGGCGATGTAGGCCGGCGCGATCACCGAGGCGATGCCGATGCCGATGCCGCCCAGGACGCGCCACAGCAACAGGTCCGGAACCGTCTGGGTGTATGCGGTACCGATCGAGTTGATGATGAACAGCGCCGATCCCAGCAGCATGACGCGCTTGCGTCCCCACACGTCGGCGAGCCGACCTGCGAACCAGGCGCCGAGGGCACAACCGAGCAGTGCGATGGCCACGGCGAAACCGGTCAGCAGTTCGGCCATGCCGAAGGTGTCCTCGATGGACTCCACCGCTCCGTTGACGACCGAACTGTCGAAACCGAACAGGAAGCCGCCGACCGCCGCGGCGACCGTGACACCGATGACCTTCGCGGTATGTTGCTCAGCGGCCTCGGGGTTGTGCGACTGCGCCATTTGCCGTGTCCTCACCATCGAATTCCGCCACGTCGAGGCGGAGTGCGATTGTCAGGCTACTAGTCCGAGCCCGCGGCGCCGGGGCATTTACGCGCACTATTTGGTATCGAAATCCGTTCTCTCAGGCCGTGGCGCGGCCCGCGCAGGTCGACGTGGTCGCGCCGACCATCGGCACGAATGCCATCACACCGATCTTCTGCCGGATGGTGAATGCGACCGGCCCCGGACCCGGGTGGAGATCGACCTGCCAGGTGACCGTGCGCGCACGGGTCGGCACGGTGACCGTCCCGCTGCGGCCGCTGGCGAGGTTGCGCCAGGACACCCGGACCTCGATGGTGTAGTCGAGGATCGCCGGCTGTGCCCGGTTCGACGCGATCAGCGAGATCGCCGGTCCGGGCAGACCATCGGCCGGAAACGGGATCTGGTTGAACACATCGACGTGAATGGGGATGGTCGGGCCCGGCAGCGGGTTCGCGCTGTCGCAGCGCAGGGTGGTCACGAGATTGGGATCGGTGTATTCGGGAATCGCCCGCGCGGCTCCCGCTCCGTTGGTGATGACCCCGCCGACCACCGCGGCCACGGCGAGCACCGCAGCAGCGAAGCGGCGGGTTCGCCCACGCTGTGCACAACCCCTGCTGCCCGGCCCCCTGCGCACAATCCCCATGAGGCCAGAGTCTAGGGCCAACTACGATGACCCCATGGCGAATCTCCAGATTGCGCAGGACCCGGCCGCCGATGCCCTGCTGTCCACCGACGCCTTCGCGCTGCTGACCGGGATGTTGCTCGATCAGCAGTTCCCGATGGAACGCGCCTTCGCCGGGCCGGCCAAGATCCGCGATCGGTTCGGCACCATGGAGCCCGATGCGATCGCGGCCGCCGACCCGGAGTCCTTCGCCGATCTGTGTGCGACCCCACCAGCGATCCACCGCTACGGCCGGTCGATGGCCGGTCGCGTCCAGGCCCTTGCACAGGTCGTCGTCGACGAATACGGCTCAGACACCGAACGCATCTGGACCGAGGCGTCCTCGGGCGCCGACCTGTTCGACCGCATCCGCGCCCTGCCCGGTTTCGGCGATCAGAAGGCGAAGATCTTCACCGCTCTGCTGGCCAAGCAGCTCGGCGTGAAACCGACGGGCTGGACCAAGGTCGTTGGTGACTACGGCAAGGCCGGTTTCCGATCGGTGGCCGACGTCACCGATCCGGTGTCGCTGCAGAAGGTCCGCGATTTCAAGAAGGCAGCCAAGGCCGCAGCCAAGAAGGGCTGAATCGGCGCGCCGGATCTGCCAAGCCCCCTCCCGCCAGAACCTGACATCACATAATGTCAGGGTCATGGTTGAGAACAACGGCGGTTCGCCCGGCGTCATCGAGTTGCCGTTCCGACTCGGCTTTGCCGTGACCGGCGTGGTACTGACCGCCGCTGAATCCGCTGTCACCATCGCCCGACTGACCGCCAACAGCGTCCAGCACGAGGTCAACACGGCGCTGGGGATGTCCGGCGATGAACTGGGCAGCTCACGGACACCGATCGCGCTGCTCAACCAACTCGCCGAACTTCTCGGGCCGGACCGGCCGTTCGGACGGATCCTCGCCGCGGGCGGCCCCCTGGAACGACTGTTGAACCCCGACGGTGTGATCGACCGACTGACCGCCCCCGATGGGTTACTCGAGAAGCTCACCGCCAAGGGCGGTCTGTTGGAGCAGATGACCGAGGAGGGCGGCATCCTGGTCCGGCTGACCGCCAAGGACGGACCGCTCGACCGACTCACCCGGCCCGGCGGTGTGGTCGATCAGTTCACCGAGAACGAGGGCATCCTCGAACGGCTGACATCGCAGGGCGGCATCGTCGACAAGCTGACCGCGCCGGACGGAGTGATGGAGAAAGTGACCGCCGACGGTGGGGTGCTCGACCGGATGGCCGCCGACGGCGGCCTGCTCGATCAACTGGTCGGCGAGAACGGCGCGGTCGAACGCGCGATCGCGCCCGATGGTCCGCTGGACCGGATCACCGAACTCACTGAAGTGATCGGTCAGCTCGCCCCCAACCTGCTGGCCATGCAGGACACCGTGCACGAGTTGGCGCAGACCGTCGATCTGCTCAATCAGACCGTCGCACCCCTCGGTGGGCTGGCCGACCGCCTGCCGAAGCGATTGACGCGCGGTTCACGAGGTTCGACACCACACGGCGATCCGGCGATCACCGACGGATCAGAGCGCAACGGCTACTCGCGCGGCGGCGAACCCGACGAGTCCTGACCAGCGCGGCCACCGCCGACCTGGGTCAGCGCCTCGTCGAGCAGGCCCATGTACCCGTCGACATCGGGCATGATCTCCGGACTGGTCGTGACCGAGATGGCCACCGTGTCACCGATCCCGTGCACGCCGTGGGTGAGTCCCTGCGCCGGGGACAGTGCCGGGAAGCCGGTGGTGAACTGAACCCGTCCACCACCGAGCGCGAGGTCGTCGGCGCCGCGGTAGACCGAGGACACCACGGTCACCCCGGTGACCCGATCCGGTCGGCGATCGACGTCGAAATGCCTGACACCCCAGTGGGTCAGTATCGACGGCACCGCATCGTCGGCGCGCCGCTGCGCGATCCGCGCGGGTTCATCGTCGGCGTCGCGGGCGAGAGCGATCTCGGCGGCGATCGCCGTCGACCGTCGGACGGGGTCCGCGATCTCGAGGTGCAGGTCGACACCGACGTTGCGGAAGTTGTTGCGCGCAGCCGTCGGCCGGCTGCGGCCGACGGTCAGTTCGGCCCCGATGCCACCTCGGGGCATCCCGAGATGACGCGCGAGGGCGATCGAGATCACCGTCAGGGCACCGACGGTGACGGTGTGCTCACGCGGGAGTGCATCCCGATCGACAACGATCACCCGCAGGCTCCGTCGGTCGCCGGGTGGACGGTTCAGCACGGTCGGCGGGTATCCGGCCGTCCCGGTAGGCCGGCGACGACGAGCCGCCCGGTAGGCGCACCCGCCACGCCAGATCATCCGGCCGAGTCGCACAGGCAGCAGCACACCACCGATCGCGGCGGCCGCCCCGGCGGCGACCGCAGGCGGCATACCGTCGGTATGGCTCGTCGCGTTCGGACGAAAAACATCGGGAGCGAACAACTTTCGCGCGATGTCGGCCGCACGTCTGCCATCGCCGAGCGCGTGACAGATCTGCAGGACCACCACCACACCGCGCCCACGCGGCGTGGTCACCGGCCCCAAGAGGTGGGCACGCCAGGCATGCCTCGTCGGTGACAGTTGAGCCGACATCAGGGTCGCGATCCGGTCCAGACACTCCGGCCAGGACGTGACGTCGCGATGGAGTCGCACCTGGGAGTCGTCCACGCCGCAGGTCACCCACAACGGGCGATCCAGTACCGCCGGAACATCGCGCACGCGCCGGGTCAGATCCGCCACATCACGCGATCGCCGGCGCAGCTCGTCGGCCCACCGGTCGAGCGGGACACCCTGGTCGGCAAAGGAATACACCAGGAACTGATCGTTGGGGATCGCCTCGGACATCCAGTAGGTCCGAGCGTCGGCCGGTGCCATCCGCTGCATGCCCGCACGGTAGCTCATCGGCGTGCAGCTTCACGGCCGCCGCCGATCACTTCGAGTGTGGTTCCAGATGGATGAAGGCCTGCACGTGGACCTGCGCACCCTCGAGGGCGTCGCGGATCTCGTCCACCGCATCGCCCACGACGCCGGCGAGTTCGTCATAGGAACGCGTCGGTTGCGCCGTGACCGTGAGCCGGATTATCTTTCGGCCGCGGTCGTCGGTCGCCGTGGCCTTCGCCCCGTCGAGAAGCGGATTCGCGGCGAGTTGGGCGCCGACCGCGGTCGCGACCAGTTTCGGTGGCACCGTGAGCACCCCGGAGCGATTGCTGCCGTCGAGGACGAGGTCGTCGACCTTTCCGGGGCGGACCGTGGCCGTGAGCAGCCGCAGACCCCACAGTGCGGCGACGATGGCCACCGCGCCCAGGATCGCCGGCCACCAGGCGGTCTCGGCGGTCCGCGCCGCCCATCCCGCATCGATCCGGTCGATCCAGTCCCGTACGGGACCAACCTCGGCTCGCCACAGCAACGCACCCGCACCGACGGCTACGAGCAGCGCACCGATCACCGCCACTGTGAGCCGGTGCCACACCGCCGGCCTTCGGTTCATCGTTCATCACCTCCGCGCGCGCTCACGATTCTGACCTTGCGACGCAGCGGCGCGGCGATGGTCGACAACACCTCGCCCACGACCTGGTCGATGACCGATCGGTCCACCGAATCGTGCACCGTGACCGACACTTTCACGGTGCGACGGCCCACCACGGTCGTCGCATGCGACACACCGCCGAGCGCGGAGACCGCAGCACTGCAGCGCCGTGCGACATCACCGCGTCGGGTCCACAACACTTCGTGCTCGGCGACGCTCAGATGGGTGCGCCGACGGGGCCGCACGGCGAGCCAGAGCAACACGCCGCCTACGATGATCGACGCGACCGCCGCCGGCCACATCCAGTCCCACCAGTCGATGTCGGCCACCCACAGTGCGGCCGTGGTCAACCAACCGGGCCCGGAGATCCAGCCGGCCGCCACGAGCAGGTCGCGCACGGCGACCACGGCGAGGCTGAGCATTGCGACGCCGATCAGGACACCGGGCACCACCGCGGTGGGATTCGCGGCCGGCGCGAACACCTTCGCGTCGTGAGTGTCGGCGGTCTTGGCCGCGGTCGTGCGGTTGTGCTCGCCGGGAACCGACATCTGCGTCGTCACCGCTGTACCTCCTGACGTTCGGCATCGGGCCTTGCGTCTGCGTCCGCATCGTCGAGGGCCGGGTCGGGTTCCCTCGGCGCCGGAGGCACCGGAGGCAGCTCGGTGTAGCCGCGACGAGGGTCACCGGTGGCGGCGATGTCGGCGGCGTTCACCACCGCCGCGACGGAGACGTCCACTCGTGACGGTCGATGTCCGGTCAGCCGATCGAGATCGCGGGTCACCGCATCGCGCACCATCAGGCACACATCGGTGAGCCGGCACGGCCACCGCACCGCGATCGTCACCTGCACCCGCGGCGTCGCCGCCGACATGTCCACCGAGACCTGCGGGTAGTCGCCACCGGCGATGGCCCGGCCCGGCGTCGAGCCGGACAGCATCGACCCGAGCGTCGTCTGGTGGGCGATGACGCCGTCGACTCCGAGGGCCGCACGGACCGCGGTCTTCTCACCGACGCGATCGGCGATGACCAGACCGCCGCGGGCGGTGGCATGGTCAACCACGGTTGCGGCTCCGTACCACGGCCCGCACATCGATCACTCCGTCGCGCTGCAGACCCGCCAGCACCCCGATCGCACCGAGCACCAGCGCGAGCACGAAGCCACCGAAACCACCGGTGATCGCCGCTATCGCCAGCAGCAGGCCGGCGATCATGCCGACCACCGCGTTCTGTGGCATCTGGTTCTCCTTCCCCATCACAACCCACCATCGGCTGCATCGATCGGCTCGGTCCTGACGCTGATGTCCTCGACCGTCACGACGGTGGGGACGCCGGTCAGGTCGTGCACCGTCTCGCGCACCGCCGACGCGACCTCACGAAGGTCGTGGGTCGCGTCGACAACGATATGCACCTCTGCCGAATCATCGGTCAGCACAACGCCGTTCACCCGCCGACCGGGCAGATAGGTGGCGATCTCGCCGAAGACCCCGCCGTACAATCCGGTGACCCCGGGCACGGCGGTCACGGCATCCACCACACCGGCCGCGGTTGTCGCCTGCGCGTCCCCCGTGCTCACTGGACGCGCGGGGTCTCGTCGACGCCCTCGTCGTCGTCCTCGAAGCGGATGTCGTGCACCGTGACGTTCACCTCGGTCACCTCGAGTCCGGTCATCTGCTCGATGGCGGTGATGACGTTGCGCCGAATGGCGGCGGCCAGCTGGTGGATCGCCACGCCGTAGTCGGCCACGATCGACACGTCGACGGCTGCCTGCCGTTCCCCCACCTCCACGGCAATCCCCTGAGTGGTGCTGGTGGTCGCGCCCGGCAAAGCTTCCCGGACCCGGCCGACCACCCGCTCAGCAGCGCCGCCGACATCTTGGACGCCGTCGATCTCGCGGGTGGCGATACCCGCGATTTTCGCCACGACGATGTCGGAGATCGATGTCCTCCCGCGATCGCCGGCCGGGTCCTTGTGCACCAGGCTGGTGCCGACACCGCCGGTCGCGGCCGACGGCCGCTCCCGCTCGATGGTGGCGGACTGGGTGCGGCTGGTCGTGTCGGACATGCGAACTCCTTCGTTCTCCGGGGGCCACCACGTTCTTCGGTGCGCGACCTGCGTACCCGGGCGGTGGCCCGTGTATAGAGTCAGTCGCAGTGGAAACGGAAAGTGCACGCACGAGTTCTGGTGATGCCGGTCACATGAATGGTTCAAGGTTCCCACGAGTGGCCGGCATGGATGGCCATGGGCCGACGGCACACCGGCCCGCATCGTCGCCGCTGGAACTGACGGCGATGTCCGACGACGAGTTGGCGGCAGCCGCCGCGGTCGGTGATCGTGAGGCCTTCGGCCTGTTGGTGGCGCGCGTCCCTCCCGGCCTGCTGCGCTATCTGAGACGCATGGTGCCCGACCCCCAGACCGCCGAGGATCTCGCCCAGGAGACCTTGATGCATGCGTGGAAGAGCCTGCCGGATTTCGCATTCCGCAGTTCCTTTCGCACCTGGATGTTCGCCATCGCTCACCGTCGGACCACCGATTACCGACGCAGGCGTCGCGAGTTGCCCACCGCCGACGAGCAGTTCGCGGCGCTCGCCGACCCATGCCCCCTCCCCGCAGATGTCGCCGAACACTCCTCGTTGGTCGAGGCATTGCGCACCGAACTCGGCAACCTGCCGCCCACCTCGCGCACGGCGTGGTGGCTGCGCGAGAACGAGGGGATGTCGCTCGACGAGATCGCCCGGGTGTTGCAGACCAGCACCGGGTCCGTCCGCGGTCATCTGCAGCGCAGCAGGAGGTATCTGTCCATCCGGCTGCGACCCTGGCGCCCCGGCGGCCCACCCGATGCGGAGAAACCCCCGACAACCAGACCGCCACGGAACACAGACCGATCGACAACATCCGGGAAGGAGCGCAACCGTGAATGACATATTCGTCGACGGTGGGCACTCCGACGAGACGGACGCGTGGCTGGTGGAGGCGAGTCGAGACCTCGACGAACCCGACGAGGACGTGACCCGTCTGATCGACGTCGCCGGTCTGCGGATCGGACTGATCGCGCGCTACCGCGACGACCTCCTCGCGTTGTCCAACGAGGTGCGCGACGTCGCCGAAGCAGTGTTGAGCGCAACCCTCGGAGACTGGAGCAGCGCGGCTGCGCGACAAGCCATCACGGTCCGATGGCAGGATGTGTACACCCGGCTGACCTGACGGGCGCGTTCGGTCGGCAGCCTCAGTCCACGACGGGACCCGTGCTGCGCACCTCGTCGACCCGGTCCATCGCCGTGCGAAGCTCGGTGAGCCACGAATCCGTGTGCTGCCCGACGAGTTTCACACACCAGGCCAGCGCATCGGCGCGACTGCGTGCAACCCCGGCCGAGACCAGTGTGTCGAGTACCTGGCGTTGCGGTTGACGCAGTCGCGTCATGACGGGCACGGCGAGGTGGGTGAACAACTGCGCGGATTCGCCGCATCGCACGCCCCAGGCGACCTTGCGGTCGAATCGATGTTCCGCCTCCCGCGCAACCTCTATGCGTTGATCACGCGTGGTTTCCCGGAAGCGCGCGATCCGGCCGGCCTCGGCCTGCGCGACCGTCGCCGGATCGGCCCCGGATTCGGTATCGGGCGCAGCAATGGTGCCGACGATGGTGATCTCCTCACGATCAACCGATACCTCGGGTGCGCCGACGAACAATTCGTCGGGCAGGCGTCCGGCCAACCATCCGCTCACTTCTGCCGCGGTATCGGACATGGCAACCTCCAGGTGATTACTTGTAATCAGTATTACTTGCATTCAGGGTAGCTCGATCCATGGTTCGGAGCCAGCGCCTCATCGCCCGAAGAATCAGGGGTAGGTCAGCGCGAGCGGTGACCGGAGTGCATAAATGGACACATGCCGAGATCTGTCTCTATCCACGCGCTCGATCCGAACACTCCGGTCATCGTCGGGGTCGGCCAGTCGTCCGAACGCCTCACCGACGACGACTACCGAGGCCTCTGCGAATCCGACCTCGCATCGCGCGCCGTCGAGGCGGCGCTGGCCGACACCGGCGTGGTCGCACCTGCGGTCGCCGCCGAGATCGACACCGTCGTCGCTGTGCGCACGTTCGAACAATCCACTCCGATGTCATCCTCGCCGCTGGGCAGACCGGACAACATGCCGCGGGCGGTGGCCAAACGGATCGGGATGGACCCCGAACACGCCGTGCTCGGGGTGACCGGCGGGCAGAGTCCACAGAGCCTGCTGACCGAGTTCGCCGGCGAGATCGTCGCGGGGCGTCGTTCGGCGGCAATGATCTTCGGCGCCGAGGTGATGTCGACGGTGCGCCACCTGATGTCGACCACCACTGAGCGCGATCGACCCGATTTCACCGAGCAGGTCGGAGGTCAACTTGAGGATCGTGGCTTCGCGATCGCCGGTCTCACGACCCACCAGGAGGCGAAACACGGACTGCTGTCGCCGGTGGCCCAGTACGCGGTCCTGGAAAACGCCCGTCGCCACCGGGTCGGCCTGCCCCGCGGACGCTATACCGAGACCATGGGCGAACTGTTCGCCCCGATGTCGGAGGTCGCGGCCGCCAACCCGCATGCGGCAGCCCCCACGGTGCGATCTGCATCCGAACTCGCCACCGTGTCGGAGACCAATCGCGTTGTGGCCGACCCGTTCACCAGGTTCATGGTCGCGCGCGACCAGGTCAACCAGGCGGCCGCCACCCTGGTGATGTCCGTGCGGGTCGCCCGACAACTCGGGATCGACCCGTCACGGTGGGTGTTCCTGCACGGCCACGCCGACACCCGCGAGCGCCCACTGATGCAGCGCCCAGACCTCAGCCGCGGGCCGGCGGCCGCCGCGGCCGTGCAGCACGCGCTCGCGGTGGCCCAGATCGGCCTCGACGACGTCGCGCACCTGGACATCTACAGTTGCTTCCCGATCGCGGTGTCCAACGTGATCGATCCACTCGGCATCGATGCCGACGACCCCCGCGGATTGACCCTGACCGGCGGTCTGCCGTTCTTCGGCGGCCCGGGCAACAACTACTCGATGCACGCGATCGCCGAGGCCGTCGACCGGTGTCGTGGCGAGCGCGACTCGTTTGCACTCGTTGCGGCCAACGGCGGCATCCTCAGCAAGACGTCGGTGGGGATCTACAGCACCCGACCGACCGCATGGTCGCCGGACGACTCGAGCGGTGTACAGGAGGTGCTCGACGCCGCTCCCCGCGTACAGACCTCGGATTACGCCGACGGTCCGGCGACAATCGAGGGATTCACGGTCATGCCCGGCCGCGACGGCTCACGAACCGGCATCGTCATCGGCCGTCTCGACTCCGGTCGACGGTTCATCGCCACAGTGGCCACCGACGACGAGTCGATGTTCGAACTACTGGCCACCGACGACCCGGTGGGCGCCGACATCTACGTCCGGTCGAGCGCGAAGGGCAACCGCGTGTTCACCGATCGGGCATCGATGCTCCGTCACCACCCACCGGTTGCGCCCACCTTCCGTTCCTCCTACGAGCACGTCGAGGTCCGCCGCGACGGCCACCTGTTGGAGGTGACGATCAATCGCCCCGAGGCGCGCAACGCACTGCACCCGGCCGCGAACGCCGAACTCGATGAGATCTTCGACGCGTACTTCGCCGACGCAGACCTCTGGGTGGCGATCCTGACGGGTGCCGGCGACAAGGCGTTCTCCGCCGGCAACGATCTCGCGCAGACCACCGGTGCCGGCCTGGAGATTCCGGGCAACGGCTTCGCCGGGCTCACCTCCCGCCGATCGATGCCCAAACCCGTCATCGCCGCGGTCAACGGCTTCGCCCTGGGCGGCGGCTGTGAGATCGCGATGGCCTGTCACATCGTCGTCGCCGACGAACGCGCCACCTTCGGCCTCCCGGAGGTCAGGGTGGGTCTGGCGGCGCTGGCCGGCGGGCTGGTGCGCCTGCCGGCCGCCGTCGGTGGGGCGCTGGCCCGCGACATGATTCTCACCGGACGACGACTCGACGCCGCCGAGGCGCTGGCCGCAGGACTCATCAGCCGCATCGCGCCACCCGGCGAGGTGATGGACCTCGCGCGCACCGTGGCCGCCGAAGTACTCGCGGCGTCACCCACATCGGTGCGGGAATCGCTACGCGCCATGGACACCGCGGCTGCCATCCCCGATGAGATCGAGGCCATCGAGGCGACTTCGGCCGCCATGGACAGCCTGCTGGTCAGCCAGGACACGATTGAAGGGATCACCGCGTTCGTCGCCAAGCGACCACCACGCTGGACCGGTCGCTGACCGCATCGTCGGTGAATTCGGCGGCCGGAGGGTTACCATTCGTCCGACCATCGGCGAGCCATTCGCCACAGCCACACGACGAGAGGCTCGGACATGACGCTGGAGCAGGCAGGCACCGAGGAGCCGAAGGGCTGGTCGATGCCGCGGGGCACGATCGTGTTGCTCTCGGTCACCGGCTTGATCGTCACCGTCGGCGGCATGAAGGCGGTGTCCGGCCTCGTGGGGCCGATCTTCCTCGCCCTGATGCTCACGGTGGCCGTCCAGCCGATCCCGGTGTGGCTGCGCCGCAAGGGAATGCCTACGTGGCTCGCCTTCGTCGCCACCCTGGTGGCCGTCTATGGCATCTTGTTGACACTCTTCGGGTCGCTGGCCTTCTCGATCGCCCGGCTCGCGACGATCCTGCCCGAGTACGCCGACAAGTTCCAAGGCCTCATCGACAACTTCCAGGAGTTCTTGACCAGTCACGGCGTGAGCCCGGACAACGTGCACAACATGATCTCCCACGTCGACCCGGGCAAGGCGCTCGGATACATGTCGGACGTCCTCGAGAGCACGTTGTCGGTGGCGTCGGCGCTCATCCTGGTGGTCACGCTCCTGCTGTTCATGGCCGCCGACGCGATGTCCTTCGACAAGCGCATCGATGTGCTGCGCGGCATCCGACCCGACATCGCCATGGCGTTCCGCAGCTTCGCCCAGGGCACCCGCAGTTACCTGCTGGTGTCCACCGTCTTCGGCCTCATCGTCGCCGTCTTCGATTCGGTGGCGCTGTGGATCGTCGGCATCCCTCTGCCGATCCTCTGGGGACTGCTCTCGTTCATCACCAACTACATCCCGAACATCGGGTTCGTCATCGGCCTGATCCCCCCGGCCCTGCTGGCCCTGCTCGACGGCGGCTGGGGTCAGATGCTGTTGGTGATCGCCATCTACAGCGTCATCAACGTGGTGATCCAATCGGTGATCCAACCAAAATTCGTCGGCGACGCCGTGGGGTTGTCCACAACGTTGACCTTCCTTTCACTCGTGTTCTGGGCGTGGGTCATCGGACCGTTGGGTGCGATCCTCGCGGTGCCGCTGACGCTGATGTCCAAGGCCCTGCTCATCGACATCGATCCGTCCACGCGGTGGGCCGACATCCTGCTGTCGTCGTCGGCACCGAAGTCCGAACCCGACGCGGGCACCGGGCCACCCACCGACGAGGCCTCCCCGGACGCCGACGGCGACGCCGGACCGGACAGCCCCGGCGAGACCGGAGCGTCCCCGCAGCCGAGCTGAGGGCACTTACCCCGCACGAACTTCACACCGCGACAGCGACCGTCGCGCGAACTCGCCACCGGCAAAACCCGCATCTGCTTCCCCACGCGGGCGACGTCGGAGTACATTCGGCGTGTCACATATATTTGATACGTAGGTGGCAACGACGTGAGCGCACAGCTTCAGTGAAGACAGAGGTGGCAACTCGAAATGGACATGACATGGTCGGACGCCGACATCGCGTTCCGCGATGAGGTACGGGAGTTCCTCGAGGCCAAACTGACCCCCGATCTGCGCGCCGCGGGCCGCCTGCGGACCAGCGTGTACGCAGATCACGAGGCGTCTATGACGTGGCAGGCAATCCTGCACGAGCGCGGCTGGGCCGCGCCCGCGTGGCCGGTCGAATACGGCGGCTGCGATTGGACCCTCGGGCAGCACTACCTGTTCAGCCGCGAATCGATCCTGGCCGGCGCACCGGCGCTGTCGCCGATGGGCATCCGGATGGTGTCCCACGCGATCATGGCATTCGGTACGCAGGAGCAAAAGGACTTCTACCTGCCCGGCATCCTCGACGGCAGCGTGTTCTTCTGCCAGGGCTACTCCGAGCCCGAGGCAGGTTCGGACCTGGCGTCTCTGTCGATGGCCGCGGTCAGCGATGGCGACGACTTCGTGGTCACCGGTAGCAAGATCTGGACGACGCATGCCGCGGAGGCCAACTGGATCTTCTGCCTGGTCCGGACGTCTCGCCAGGAGCGCAAGCAGCAGGGCATCACTTTCTTGCTGATCGACATGAACTCACCGGGCATCGAAGTCCAGCCACTCGTGATGGCCTCCGGTGAGCAGGTCCAGGCACAGGTCTTCTTCGACGGCGTCCGGGTCCCGAAGCGCAACGTGCTCGGCAAGGTCGACGAGGGTTGGACCGTCGCCAAGTACCTGCTGATCTTTGAACGTGGTGGTGGCGCCGCGGCCCCCGCCCTGCAGGTGATGGCCGAGAACATCGCAGCCGAAGCCGCCGCGATGACCGGGCCGTCGGGTGTACCCCTGATCGAGGAACCGGCGTTCGCGGCCAAGCTGGCCGACGTACGTGTGCGCGCGAAGATCCTCGAGGTCCTCGAGTACCGTGCGCTGGCCGCGATGAGTTCCGGCGGAGATGCCGGGTCGCTCGCCTCGATGCTCAAGATCCTCGGCACCGAACTGAGCCAGAAGATCACCGAACTCGACCTCGAGGCCGCAGGAGTGCACGGGCGCGTGTACCAGCCGCACGCCGCTGCCCCCGGCGGTCCGATCAACCGGTACACCCCGCCGACCGACGGGTATGTCAGCGGCGAGGCATGGCAGGCCGTCGCCCCGCTGCACTACATGAACGATCGTGCCGGATCTATCTATGCGGGCAGCAACGAGATCCAGCGGAACATCCTGGCCAAGGCCGCGCTGGGACTCGGGTAGACAACCGCGGTCCCACATCAACCCGGCACACAAACGGAGCACACAGAACAATGGACTTCACCCTCACCCCGGAACAACAATTGCTGCGCGACGGACTCACCAAGTTCCTAGGCGCACGCTACGACCTGGAGGCCAGCCGCGAGGTGGCCAAGGTGGGCGCCGGATGGCAACCCGAGATCTGGCGCTCGTTCGCCGAGGAGCTCGGCGTGATCGGCGCCTGCCTACCCGAATCCATCGGCGGTGACGACGGCGGACCCGAAGAACTGATGGTGGTCACCGAGGCCCTCGGACATGCGCTCGTCGTCGAGCCGTTCGTCGACACCGTGGTGCTGGGCGCGCGTCTGCTGGCCCGCACCGGTCACCCGCGGGCGCTGGCCATCGGTGAGCAGATCGTCAGCGGCAACGCACTGACCGCACTCGCCGCGATCGAAGACGGCTCGGGCGGCATGCTTCACCACGTCGGCACCCGGGCCGAGAAGTCGGGCGACTCGTGGATCATCAACGGTGCCAAGGCCGTTGTCACCACCGCGCCACTCGCCGATCACCTGATCATCACGGCGCGGACCGGCGGTGAGACCCGTGAACGCGACGGGGTGTCGATGTTCCTGGTGGACCTCACCGAGACCGTGCCCGAGGGCCTGACCATGCACGCGGTGCGCACCATCGACGACCGCCGAGCCGCGGACCTGACCTTCACCGACCTGCGGGTCGACGCCGACGCACTGATCGGCAACGAGGGGCAGGCTCTCCCCGTGCTCGAGTACGCATGGGATGAGGCGACCGCGGCCGTGGTCTCCGAGGCGGTCGGGGCGATGCGCAAGGTGCTCGACGACACCGTCGAGTACGCCAAGCAGCGACAGCAGTTCGGTCAGCCCATCGGTAGCTTCCAGGCTCTGCAACACCGCATGGTGGACATGCACATCGAACTCGAGCAGGCGGTTGCCGCACAGTATTACGCCATCCTGACCCTCGACGCCGAACCCGCAGCACGAGCCGCGGCAGTGTCGGCAGCAAAGGCCACTGCCAGCCGCGCGGCCAGGTTCATCGGCCAGAATGCAGTCCAACTGCACGGCGGCATGGGTATGACCGAGGAACTGGCCATCGGCCACTACTTCCGCCGATTGACCGCTGTCGAGTACGAATTCGGCTCAGCCGACGCTCATCTCGCGCGCTTCGCCAAACTGGCCGACGCCTGAGCGACCACCGATGCGACCAACGTCCCGGTGCGCACCGTCGCACCGGGACGTTGGTCGTCAACTCCGGATGTTCGCTCCGATCAGGGCGATACATGCCGCGACCACGGGTTCGACGATGCTGTAGAGGGACCGGTCCTGTTCCATCGCCGACGCCGCCAGTTCGCGGATACCACCCCAGATCATCACCGCCGTCTCATGCGTCATCGGAGAGATGCCCGCTTCCCGCATACGCGGCGAGTCGGTGAGCGGCACCAGAACCGCGATGAGCGATTCCATCGCGTCCACCTGGACGCGGCGCGCCGAGTCCCCGAGTGCCGGCAGTTCACGAATCCAGCTCCAGGCGATCGCCGGGTTCTGTTCGGTGACCGACACATACGCCTCGACCGCCTGCCGGATCTGCATGGTCCACTCCGCGGCAGGATCGACCTCCTCGGAGATCGCCTGGATCATCGCGTCGTTGGTGGTGCGCAGGAGATCGACGAAGCAGGCCTGTTTGTCGGCGAACTCCTGATAGAAGGAACGGCGCGAGGTCCGCGCGACCCGGACCACGTCGGCGACCGTGGTCTCCCGATAGCCGCGTTCCATCACGCAGGTGGCCATGGCCTGCAGAAGCCGTTCCCGCACCGGGGATGCGGCGCCCTCCGACGAGACGACAGCTTCGGGCAACATGCCCCAACGATACGACCCCGCCCTTGTCAGGCACGGTACGCACGCGTACCGTCAGGTGGTACGGAAGCGTACCGGGCACACGACGAGAGGACCGCGGGATGACGACCGGACAGATCAGCGAGGTCGAACCGATTCTCCCCCCGCGCCCGCGCCTGCCGAGGGTCGCGACCGGTCTCGGCTTCGCCCTCCGCAGGCGCCAGACGATGACACAACTGACGCGGCGATACGGTTCCACGTTCACGATCGGGCTGCCCGTGTTCGGCGACGTGGTAGTGGTCGCCGATCCCACTCTGGCACGGCAACTCTTCACCACCTCGACCGATCGCGTCGCCAACATCCGCCCCAACCTCGGCCGCGTCCTCGGCGCCGGGTCGATGTTCTCACTCGACGGCGCCGAGCATCGGCGACGCCGGAAGCTGTTGACACCGCCGCTGCACGGCAAGCGGATTCGGTATTACGAGGCGGTGGTCGCCGAGGAGTTCGCCGCCGAGGCGGTCACGTGGCCGACCGGACGCCCGTTCGCCACCCTCGAGCCGATGATGCGGATCACCCTCAACGTCATCCTGCGCACGGTGTTCGGTGCGCGCGACGCCGACCTCGACGTCCTGCGTCAGATCATTCCGCCCATGGTGACGACCGGATCGCGGCTGGCGACGATCCCCGACCTGCCGCTGACCTTCGGCCCACTCGATCCGCGTCGCCGATTCGCTGCACAGCGCGAGACCTATGACCGCGTCGTCGGATCGCTGATCGCCTCCGCCCGCGCCGAGCACGACCTCGCCCACCGCACCGACATCCTGGCGCTGATGATCCTCAGCCGACACGAGGACGGCTCGGCGATGACCGATGCGGAGATCGCCGACGAGCTGCTCACCTTGCTGGCCGCCGGACACGAGACCACCGCGACGACACTCGCCTGGGCGATCGAACGCCTCCAGCGTCATCGCAGGGCGCTCGACACGCTCGTCGCCGAGCTGGACGCGGGTGGCAGCGATTACCTCACGGCCACGATCACCGAGATCCAGCGCAGCCGGCCGGTGATCGACCTCGCCGGCCGCCATGTGATCGACGACCTCGTCGAGCTCGGCCCGTATCGAATACCCAAGGGCCACAACATCATGGTGTCGATATCCCTCTTGCACGACGACAGCCGCCAGTTCCGTGATCCCGAGCGGTTCGATCCGGAACGCTTCTTGGGGACCACGCCCGGGCCCGCATGGCTGCCGTTCGGCGGCGGTACGCGCCGATGTATCGGCGCCGCGTTTGCACAGATGGAGATGGACGTCGTTCTGCGCGCACTGATACGCGATTTCACCATCGAACCGTCGACATCGCCCGATGAACGCTGGCACTCTCGCGGCGTCGCGTACGCACCCGCCCGCGGCGGACGTGTCGTACTGCACCGCCGTCGGTAGCGCGTCATGCTCCCCGGGACAGGATGGACGATTACCTGACCCGCCGTCCGGGTAACACCTCAGCGACAGCTCGCGGGGGCGGGCGCGTGGCGCCGTCGACCCGTGAGACCTCACGAGTCGACGAGAGGGATCACCGTGTCACACCAGCGCGTCGTCTCGGCGCTGATCGAACGCGCCGGGCGCACCTACGCCGACGAGGCCGGCATCACCCTGAAGAACACGCCGGCACCCCTGTTCCAACTGCTGGTCCTGTCGCTGTTGCTGAGCGCGCGCATCTCGGCCGACATCGCGGTCGCGGCCGCACGCGAGTTGTTCGCCGCGGGCTACCGGACGCCGGCGAAGATGGCCGACGCCGACTGGCAGGACCTGGTCGATGCACTCGGGCGCGGACACTACGTGCGCTACGACGAGAGCACCGCCACCCGACTGGGCGAGGCCGCACGCAAGGTCGGCGCCGACTACCAGGGCGACCTACGCACGCTGGCCGACCGCGCCGACGGAGACGTCGGTCGCGCCGCCAAGGAACTACAGACGTTCACCGGGATCGGCCCCACCGGCGCATCGGTGTTCCTGCGCGAGGTACAGGACGTGTGGGACTGGGTCACCCCCTACTTCGACGAGCGGGCACTGTCGGCGGCCGGCGAACTGGGGTTGCCCGACGACCCCGTCGAACTGCACCGGCTCGCGGACGGTCATCCGGCGCTGCTGGCAGCGGCCCTGGTGCGCGTATCGCTCGACGACGACCTCCGGGCGGAGTTGACCTGACGCCACACGCGGACCCGCTCCGCGCGCCGATGTCGGTGACCGACACCACAATCTGGCTGTGCGATCCGTCACAGTGAAGCGGATGTCAGATCGTGATCCGCGGCCCGCAAAACGCCGCGATGTGCAGGGAATTCACAGGATTCGACCCTACGTTATCGACGCGTGATCAAAATCCTGCAGGTCACCGAGTCGATGTGACCTTTCTGTTATCCGCTTGTACCGTCGCCACCGGTCCGAGATCAGCCGCCCAGCCAGCTACGGGGTGGCGATAGGAGGAACGATGACCATGAGCATGAAGAAGCTTGCTGTGCGCGCCGGAATCGTCGGCGCCCTGTCCCTGGCCCCGTTCGCTGCAGTCGCCGGCACCGCGTCGGCGAACAATTGGGACGCAGTCGCCCAGTGCGAGAGCGGCGGCAACTGGGGAATCAACACCGGCAACGGCTACTACGGCGGCCTGCAGTTCTCGCAGAGCACCTGGGAAGCCAACGGCGGTGTCGGGAACCCGGCCAACGCCTCGAAGGCCGAGCAGATCCGGGTGGCCGAGAACGTGCTGGCCACTCAGGGCGCCGGCGCATGGCCGACCTGCGGTGCCTACCTCTGACACCGCGCGTGTGACCGTGTTGTGTGGCCGTCGCCCCTGACCGGGGCGGCGGCTACACCCGTTCTCGGGGCGTGATCAGGCGTGCGATGAGCGGGAACACCAACACCGTGGTGGCGCCGGCTGCGACGAGCACCGATGCCAGTTGCACCGACATCAGATCGGCCGCAGTGGCCACTCCGGTGACCGCCACGATGATCGGCAGGCCGGTGGCCGCATACAAGGCGAGCTGAGTTCGTTCTCGCTGGTTCACCAGGTTGTTGCCATGCTGCACGTAGCGCTCGCTGAGCCACACCGGCAGTCCGCGGGCGACCGCGATCGCGACGACCAGCCCGAGCCACAGCACCGGTTGCCCGAGCACGGCCGTCACATCGATGTTCATCCCCGAGACGACGAAGAAGACGGGGATGAGCACACCGAAGCCGACGACTTCCAGCGACTTCCCGACCTCGTGGTTCTGTGGCCCGATGAGCCGCTGCAGGATCAGTCCGGCGGCGAAAGCGCCGAGCACCACATCGAGGTCGAAGACGGCGGCCACGGTCATCAGGGTGACCAGCAGCAGGAACACCACCCGGACCGGCAACTGTGCTGTGCCCTCGCTCATCTCCGACACCGCGTATCGCACGCCCGGGATGCGCTCCACGATGCGTTGGGGTACCGCACCGATGAGCACCGCGGCGACCCCGAAGAGGATCAACACCACCAGCGCACCGCCCACGCTGCGACTGGTGAGCAGTAGCGACATCGCGATGATCGGCGCCAACTCCCCCACCGCCCCGTGGGCCATCACCGACCGACCCAGCGGGGTGTCGAGCAGTCCGTCCTGCTTGATGATGGGCAGCAGCGTGCCCAATGCGGTCGAGGTCAGCGCGATGGCCACCGCGATGTGCGCGCTGAAGTTCTCGTCCGGGATCGCGAAGGTGACCGCGATCAGGGCGATCGCCAGACCCGCCAGCCACGTCATTCGCGCCACCCTGCCCGACCTACCGCCGAGCAGTTTCGGATCCAGTTCGTAGCCGGCCAGCAGGAACAGCATGCCCAGGCCCAGTTCGCTCAGGATCTGCACGCTGTCGACGTCGGCCCACCCCAGCAGATGGGGGCCGATCGCCATGCCGCACACCAACAGGATCACCACATCCGGCACGTAGCCGCGCGTGATCCGCGACAGGATCGGCGACGCTGCCGCGGCGACGGTGATCCAGAACAATGATTCGATCGCGGAGGTATCGGCTGACGAAGACGCCTCGGCGATCACCATCATCCGGTCATCCTGGCACATCGCCGGGCAACCAACCCATCCGCACACTCTCACCGGGCGAATCACGTGTGCCAGAACACAGACGACGACGTTTCGGAGATTCGTATGGGTACACGCACACACGGCCGGCACCGGCTGGATCGACGCGACAGCCGCACCCCGCAAGCCGTCGACCGGCGCCGCCCGGCCAGACTCGCCGCCTGGGTGGCGACCGGATCGGCACCGGCGATACTCGCCTTCACCGGGGGCGCGATCGCTTCGGCCCAACCGGCTCCCGCACATCTCACGGCCGACATCGGACCGCACCACATCGTCGATGACGACGCGGGTACCCGGACCGGGCCCGGCAGTCGCGCGCTACCCGACCGGCCGCTGCCCACTTTCGATCCGAGCACGTTGCACGCCCCGGCACCCACCGCACCGGTCCGGCCGATCACCGCGCCACCGGACACCGTACGGATCGGAGACATCACCGCACCGGCGCCGCAGTGGCTGCCGCCCGAGCAGACCGAACAGGTCAATACCGCCGCCGCTACCGGCGAGGCGCAGATTGCCACCGCGGGCGACGCCGTGGGCCTCGATTCCGCACGCTCGGACCGGGTCGCGGCGACCACCATCGCCGGCGCGGCCACCGGCGCAGCCGTCGCCACTGCGACGGTCGGTGCCCCGCTCGCGGTCGCCGGCGGGGTCGTCGGTGGTGTCGCCGGACTGGTGGCGGGGGTGCCATTCCTGCCCGCCGGCCTGGTGGTGGGACCGCCGGTCGGGGCGGCCATCGGAGCAGCCGCCACTGCGGCGCCGTTCGCTGCGGCCGGCGCAGCCATCGGCGGCGGCGTGGGCCTCGCCCAGGGGCTGGCCGAACCCGCACATCCCTGAGGCACCCCGTCGGGATATCACTGCGTTGCCGACCTGACCAGCCGGTAGATGAAAGGCTGGTCAGGTCAGACGCCGCAGCCCGATGGGAGCCATGGATGGAGACTGTCACCGACCGAACCGACGCCGACGAACCCGAGGCCGACGACGACCGGATCAGCTTGTCGATGTCGTTGTTGATGACACCGGACATGGCCAACTTCACCGGCAACGTGCACGGCGGGACCTTGCTCAAATTGCTGGACCAGGTCGCCTACGCCTGTGCGAGCAGGTACTCCCGTCGGTACGCCGTGACATTGTCGGTGGACCGGGTGATCTTCCGCGAACCGATCCGGGTGGGCGAAGTGCTGACCCTCTCGGCGTCGATCAACTACACCGGCCGGACGTCGATGGAGGTCGGTATCCGCGTGGACACCGAGAACGTGCTCACCGGCGAACGCCGCCATACGAACAGCTGCTACTTCACGATGGTCGCCACCGATGACGCCGGCCGACCACACCCGGTGCCCCAGCTGGTACCGCGCACCGCAGTCGCGCGCCGACGGTTCACCGAGGCCGAGGAACGCCGAGCGGCACTTCGATCAGCCCAGTGAAAGTGACCCGGTGACGATCAGCCCAGGGACGCCGATGGTCGCCTCATTCGTCGGAGGCGTCATCCTCGTCGAGCGCGCTGACGGTGATGCCGTAGGGCAGAAACCGGACCTTACGCCGCGGATCGGTGTTGTGTTTGTTGGCCCGCAGCGCGTCGATCTCGGAGGCGTAGACCTGTTCGACCCGTGCACCGCCGTCGTCGCTGACGACGAAGACAGCCCAGACTCCGGTGCCGGTCTCCCCCGCCGTCTCGGGTTCACGACGGCGCGGGCGTCCGGCGTCGGTGAACAAGGTCGACCACGCCGCGCCCTGGGCCCCGGAGCCGGACAAGAACTTGCCGACCATGTCGCGCACACCGTCGGTGGCCTCGCGGGCAAAGCGATCGAAGTCCTCGGGACTCATCCCGAACGGACCGTTGTTCTCCGCCATGGGAGACCTCCTACTGCAGCGGGTCGGCGCCGTGGCCGTGTGCTGTCCAGTGTCCACCGGAACACACGTCTACGCCACGTCCCAGATCAGGCGGGCCGACATCAGGCCAGGCCGGCGTCATGCAGCGCAATCGCGACCTGCACGCGGTTGGTGACGCCCAGTTTGGCGAAGATGTGCGAGATGTGCGCCTTCACGGTCGCGACACTCATGAACAGCTGCGCGGCGATCTCCGAGTTCGAGGCACCCGTGGCCACGCACACCGCGACGGCATGTTCTCGTTCGGTGAGCGCCGCCAACGACTCGCGAGCAGGTCACCGGTTTTCTCGGACCCAACGGTGCCGGGAAATCGACGACCATGCGGATCATCGCCGGGCTGACCCCGCCGACGTCGGGTTCGGCGACGGTCGTCGGACGCGTCTACCGCGACATCCCCAACCCGGCAACGCACGTGGGGGTGTTGCTCGACGCGTCCGCGCAACACGCGGGTCGCACCGGGGCCGAGATCCTGCGACTCAGCGCGATGACCCTGGGAGTCCCGCGGGCACGCGTCGACGAGATTCTCGAGCTGGTGAGTCTGACGCCCGATGAAGCCGACCGCCGGGTACGCAACTACTCGCTGGGCATGCGTCAACGTCTGGGCATCGCCAACGCGCTGCTCGGCGATCCGAACATCCTGATTCTCGATGAACCCGCCAACGGGCTCGACCCCGCGGGCATCCACTGGGTGCGCACGCTGTTGCGCGACTACGCCGACCGTGGCGGGACGGTGCTGCTGTCCTCACATCTGTTGCACGAGATCGAGATCATCGCCGACGAAATCCTCGTCATCGGCCACGGCCGAATCGTCGCGCAAGGCACCACATCCGAGCTGCTGGCCGCCCAGGGAACCCTGGTCCGGTCGCTCGACGACGCGGCGCTGGCCACCGCGCTGGGCATCACCGGCATCGAGGTGCGGGCCGCCGACGGCGGCGGTCTGCGCACCGACGCCGCACCGGAAGACGTCGGTCGGGTCGCGGCCGCCGCGGCCATCGCGCTGGTGGAACTGCGGCCCGCCGACGGAGCCCAACTCGAGGAGATGTTCCTCGAACTCACCCAACAGACTCAGCGCGAACAGCCCGCCCTGTCAGGAGTGCCGTCATGACCGTCCAGATTCCCACTCGCCCAACAACTCCAGCGCCCGACGACGCCGGTGGGATCCGCGACACCGCGATCCCGCTGACCCGATTGACCCGCGTCGAACTACGCAAGCTGGTCGACACCCGCGCCGGATTCTGGCTCGCCGCATCCATCGGTGTCATCTCGGTGGTGGTCGCGGTCGCGATGCTGATCGCGGACCGCAACAGCCCCGAGAACCTGAACTTCGGACAGTTCTTCGGCATGATGAACATTCCGACCGGCATCATCCTGCCGGTCCTCGCCATCCTGCTGGTCACCGGCGAATGGAGTCAACGCACCGCGCTGACCACGTTCACGATGGAACCGCGCCGAGAACGGGTGGTGCTCGCCAAATTGGCCGCAGCGCTCATCGCGGGGGTCACCGCCGTGATCATCTCGCTGGGGTTGTGAACTGTTCCTTACGTTGTGAGTAAACGTGATCGAATGTGTGTTTTGCTGAGTGGGTGAAGTTGGCTGAGTGGGCGCGGTCGCAGGGGGTGCATCCGCAGACTGCGTATCGGTGGTTTCGGGAGGACCGGATGCCGGTGCCTGCTCGTCGTCTGGAGTCGGGCACGATCTGGGTCGACGTTGCTGAGGTCGGTGGTGGCGGCCGGGTGGTGGTGTATGCGCGGGTGTCCTCGCATGATCAGCGCGCGGACTTGGATCGTCAGGTTGCCCGGCTCACCGAGTGGGCGACTGCGAATGGCCACGAGGTCGGTGAGGTGGTGTGTGAGGTCGGGTCCGGGTTGAACGGAAGCGCCCCAAGATTCGGCGGGTGTTGTCGGACCCGTCTGTCAGTGTGGTGGTTGTGGAGCATCGTGATCGTCTGGCGCGGTTCGGGGTGGAGTACCTCGAAGCGGCGTTGTCGGCGCAGGGGCGTCGGATCGTGGTGACTGATCAGGGTGAGACCGACGATGATCTGGTCCGCGACGTGATCGAGGTGTTGACGTCGATGTGCGCGGGTTTGTATGGCCGTCGTGGTGCACGCAATCGGGCGCTGCGCGCTGTCACCGCTACCACACATGCCGAGACGACCGGGCTGGGCTGATGGCCCGGTTCGAGGTGCCCGCGGGTTGGACAGTCCAGGCGTACCGTTTCGCGCTCGATCCCACGCCTGCGCAGGTGCGGGCGTTCCGGTCTCATGCCGGGGGTGCACGATTTGCCCACAATGTGATGCTGGCGGTGGTGAAGGCGGTGATCGATCAACGGGCCGCCGAACGCTCGTACGGGATCGTCGAGGCCGAGTTGACGCCGCTACTGAATTGGTCGTTGGCTGGTTTGCGTAAGCAGTGGAATGCGCGCAAGGACGAGGTCGCCCCGTGGTGGGGTGACAACTCGAAAGAGGCCTACAGTTCCGGACTCGACGCCTTGGCTCGGGGCTTGGACGCGTGGGGCAAGTCGCGTGCAGGTAAACGTGCGGGGAAACCGGTCGGGTTCCCGCGGTTCAAGTCCGCGCGGGCACCTAGGTCGGTGCGGTTCACGACCGGCACCATCCGGGTCGAGACCGACCGCCACCACATCACTCTGCCCAGGATCGGGCGGATCAAGACGCACGAGTCGACCCGAAAGTTGGCTCGCCGCATCGATAACGGAACAGCCCGGGTTCTCTCGGCCACTCTGTCCGAAGACGCGTCAGGCCGCTGGCATGTGGCATTTCAGGTCGTCGTGCAGCGAGCAGTCGCGGTACCCGGCCATGTCGGTGCCCAGGCGCCGGTGGTGGGTGTTGATGTCGGGGTGAAGGCTGACGGTCTGCTGGTTGTGGCTACCCCGGACGGGCGTGAAGTGGCGCGGGTCGCGGCGCCGAAATCGTTGACCGCCGCCCAGCATCGGCTACGGGTGTTGCAGCGGCGCGCCGCCCGCCAGCGTGGCCGCTATGATTCGGCCACCCAGACTCGGCAGCAGCCGTCGAACCGGTGGCGCGTCACGCAGCAGCGGATCGGGCGTACCCACGCCCGCGCCGCAGCGATACGCCGCGACGTCCTACACAAGGCCACCACCACACTCGCTGCGCACCATCAGGTGATCGTGGTGGAAACATTGAACGCGGCCGCGATGGGCTCGGCCGGGGGTTCGCGCAAACGTGGCCTGAATCGGGCGTTAGCTGATGCGTCGCTTGCCGAAATCCGGCGG
>NZ_JAKGCU010000039.1 GCF_021556435.1 Gordonia tangerina | reverse complement strand
AGGTGCAGGCAAAATCGTGTCCGCCAACGGGCAGTTTCCTGACCGCCAGTGGGCAGTCCTTATTGGCCGTCAGCGGGCACTTTCGTGACCGCCCATGGGCAGTTTTTCATGTCCGCTGACATTGCGTCGGTGTCGGCGATCCGAGGATTCCTTATCGACGTGCACGACGACGAACCCCGTCAGGGGCGCGGAGAGTGGCGACGTCGTCTTCGTCGCAGAGTGCTGCGGACATCAGGTACGCGCCGGGGTCCATGTCCGGTCGCGACCCGCTCTCGTCTGCCCACGCCGTCAACATGATGGAACACCCTATGGGTCTGGTACGACTCGACAGGGCTCAGGGGACACGCATGCGCGGCTTTCTGAGCCCCACCCCCCTCGCTCAAACGTCACGACTCCGCTCATGTGGCAACCGACCTCGGGGAGGGCGGCAGCGCAGCGCAGCGGAGACGCTGTTTAGTGACTATGGGAGCCGGTCGACCTGCCCCCCGGTCTGATCGGCGTACGCCTGGGCCTCGTCGAGCTCGTCGGCGATGTAGGTGCGGATGCCGGCGGGTTACCAGATGTTCTGCATATTGGGTTGCTACCCAACGGTTTTCGCATCACGCATTGGCAGCAGGTATGCCGCGTTTTGTAGCTTCCGCGGCCAGTGCGTGGTCGAAGGTGGCGAGGTTTGCGTGGTGTCGTACCGCGACGTCAAGAACGCAGCAGTCGCGCAACTTCAGCCCACTGCTGGCACGCAGTTCGGCTAGTCGTAGTGGTTCCCCTTTATCGTGAGGCGCGACCGTGATTCCGGCGGCATGGATGTCATCGCGCATCGTCGCACCCTGTCCTATCCGGACGCCGCTGACCAGTACTTCCGCCATTGTGATCATGTGCACCAGCATCTCCCCGGGCGTGCCGGCCAGGAGAACTTCGGTGGCCGCTCGATGATGCGGATCGGCTGGATTCAAATGAGCGATGAGCACACTCGCGTCCACTGCAATCACGCCGGCCAGTCCGCTCTCAGCTCGGTGAGATAGTCCGGACCGAATGCCTCGGCGTAACGCCCTGCGCTGGCCAGCACCGCAGATCGATGGGCGTGGTTGTCGGCGGACTCGTCATTCGCGAGCATTTCGCCCCCCGCCTCGACAAGTCGCACGAGCAGGCGTGATCGGGGCTCTCCGGGCCATCGTTTCGCTGCCCTGTCTAAGGCGAGAGCAACCGTCGGTGTCTCTGTTACCTGATATCGGGGGCGTGTCGTCGGCATGCCGCAAGTGTACCACCCTGCGGGCAAGTGGTACACCGAGCTGATCGGCTACGGCTGGGAATAGGCAGGAATCGAATATGCAGTACAGAGGGATTCAAGTTCCGGACCACCACCACTCCCGGCGTTGCGCTGCCACGTCGCGCATCGCATCAATCGCGGACCAGAAACGCCATCGGCGAGCCTCTACCCCGTGCCATACCGTGCTATCCTGTAGCACATGAGTGCGCCGCGCGAAGTAAGCCAACGCGACCTCCGCATGCGTTCCAAAGAGATCATGGACGCGGTGGAGTCCGGCGATTCCTTTACGGTTACCCGCGACGGCCGTGGGATAGCGGAACTCGTCCCCCTACGTCGACGACGCAGCTTTGTTTCCCGCACAGAGTTCGCCCGCGGCTCGGTGTCGGCTCCATTGATTGATGTAGAGAAGTTCCGATCTGATCAGGACCGCGTATACGACGGAACGTTGAGCGACCCGTATGCCTGACGAAGTACGGCGGGGGTTGCTCGACACCAACATCTTGATTCTTCGCCACGCAATCGACCCTGCCAAACTGCCGGACGAGATGGCAATCAGTGCGATCACCTTGGCTGAGCTCTCCGCCGGCATACACCTGGTAATTGGCGACGACCCACAGGCCTCCGACGAACGCGCACGCCGCGCCGATGTTCTCCAGCGCGTCGAGAACGAGTTCGACCCCATACCGTTCGGCGCCGACGCTGCTCGCGCATTCGGCCGCATCAGCGCCGCGGTCCAAGCTCGTGGAAGAACGCCACGGAGACGAGTAGCGGACCTCATGATCGCATCTGTGTCGACCGCAGCCGGGCTCCCCCTCTACACCACCAACCCCAACGACTTCGAAGGCTTGGACGGCATCGTTCGCGTCATACCCGTGAGTCGCCCCTGAAACTGGCCTCAGCTCGAGTCTCTATTCGACACGGTCCAGCGAACATGCAGCAACCGAATATGCAGGGTTACCGTTAACCGCTGTCTATTGCGTTGCGGTGCACCGGGATTAAGTCGGACCCCCTTCCGCCGACATTGAGCTGCCACTTCGGATCGCGTCATCGCGCGAGTCCCAGAAACGCCATCAGCGAGCGTTCGACTTCCACGAGCTGTTCGGACGTCAGCCGGCCAACGCGCGTCAGCACATTCGTCCGCCGCACGGCGGTGAGCTTGTCGACCATCACGTCGGTGTCCCGTTCGAGACCTGAGATCGCGTCACGTTCGCCTGGGATACGAATCCGCAGCAACGGCGCCTCGATGAGCCGGCTCGGCAAGTGGCGATGACGCCCGGCCGTCCTACGAACGTGCGCGTCGCGCCGAACTCGATGAGCCGGTCCTGACGAATCCGTCGACGTCAGGGAATCTTCACCTCACACCGCAGACCCGTCGCCCTGCCAATGCGCCGGTCAAGAGTGACGAGCGGGGCACCTGCCAGTTCGGCGACGGCGACATAGCTGGCGTCGCACCCGGACAGATTGCTGCGCAATTCCCACACCCGCGAACCGAGAAGTTCGTACGGCCACTGCTCTATCGAGAGGTCGAGCAGATCCCCGTGGGCCTGCACCGCCTGGTCGGCGCTGACGAATCCGGCCGCTTCTTGTCTCCGAATGATGTTGCTCGCTTCAAACATCACCAGCTGCGGTGCGAGCAAGCGTGTGCCGGACAACTGCTCGACCGCCCAGCGACCGTCCGGACCGTCGTCGAGCAACAGCGCCACGAGGGCCGAGGCGTCACACACGGCGTCGATGGTCACCGTCGGTCCGCATCTCGCGCGTCGAGGATCGCGGCGGCGTCCACCCGCACGCCGGTTGCGCCGACCCGCGCCCGCGCCCGCGCAATGACATCATCGACCGGCGGACGTGACGCAGACTCGATCAGCATGCCGCGCAAGTATTCCTGCAACGATTTGCCGGCCCGCGCAGCCCGCGCTGCGAGTTCATCTCGTACCGCGTCTGGCACGTCGCGAACGGTGATGACCACACCCATGCAGCTATAATAGCTGCATCGCTTGCAATATGCAGCTAGCTGCACAATCCGCGCCTCGGAGTCCGTCCGGAAGACGAGCAGTTCCTGGCGGGCAACGACCGGCGAACAGGGCTCACTCGCGCGGCGGTCTACCTCAGGCCCGCCGGCACGACCTTTCCGTTGACGGTCACGGTGACCTCTCCGGTCGCGGTGTTCTCGGTGACCTTGCCGTGCTCAAAAGTCACCTCTTGTACGTCACCGTCAGCGGTCAGATCGGTGACGGGAACACCGAGAGGTCCAGGCGAACCGTTCTTCCCGGTGAGGGACGGAGTGCCATCCGGGGCACGCTCGGTGTTCCACGCGTCCCGGATCCCGCCCGACGTGACGACGTACGCCGGAGTCCCTGGGCTGTCGTTCTTCGCGATGATCACGCCGCCGTGGAACTGTTGAAACACGACGCCACTCTCGCGCGTGCCCGCGTTGTGATCACCGGTCAGCGGCATTCCGAGCGCCTCCTTCTGAGCGTCTGTCGCCGACGCGTACTTGATTGCGATCGGGCCGGTCAGTGTCACCTCGATGTCCTGGTCCCCCATCATCGTCACATCGGTGGGCTCAGCCTGGGCAGCCGACTCCACGACCGCGGCCGACGAGGCCGGTGACACCGCATCGTCCGTCGTATCGTCGCCACCGCACGCAGCGGCGATCAGCGTGACCGCACAAAGTCCGGCGACGAATGTGGTCCGGCGATAAACGAACTGCCTCATGCATTCCTCTCGAGCGCTGACATGAAACCGATCCGGCACGCACGCAGACCGGGCATCCTGTTCGACTGTATTGGTGTGCGCGACGACCCGCAGGTGTACCGATTGCGTCCCAACAACAGACGGGTCCTCGCTCAGAAGCTGCCGGAGACTGCTGCACACGTCTCGTACCGATCACCTCCGTACCTCAAGGACCGACGACGCATTCCTGCCGTGGCGATCACCCCGGTCGGGGACAATCGAGATGTGAGTGAGCCTCGTTCACCGCTCGACGCGATGATCGCACCGGCCGACATCGCGAATCTGGTGTTCGACTCCGCGGACCGCGTCAACGCCTTCGCGCTGGCCGGTCGATTGGGTCCGGGCGGATTCGTTCAGTCAGACGGCAGCATCGATCTCGACCGCGCCCGCGACATCTTCATTCACCGAGCACTGCGCGTGCCGCAGCTGCGGCAGGTCGCCGACACCGCGGGGCGGGTGTGGCGTTGGCGGGACGCGACTCTCGACCCCGCCCAGCACATCCGCGCAGTCGACGCATCGAACCTCGAAGACCTGTGCGCGGACCGTATGTCGATTCGGCTCGACCGCGCACATCCGCTCTGGGAGATACTGCTGGTGCCGCACCTCGAGATCGGATGTGCCGGCATTCTCATCCGTATCCATCACGCGGTGGCCGACGGGCTGGCCGCAGCACTGATGCTCGCCGCACTTGCCGACACCGATGGCCCCGTCATCGAAACCGCCCGCGCGGGTGTGCGTCCGACGCCGGGCGCCGAAGACACCGACGCTCGGCAACGTCTGGGGCAACTCTGGCGCGTGATCTCCGGGTCACGCGTGCCCGGTCGCAGCGCATTGCTCGGCGACACCGATGGTCCGCGCGCGATCCGTTTCGCCGGTATCGATCTGGCCGCATTTCACGCCGGCACGCAGGCTGCGCACGGCTCGGTCAACGACGGCGTGCTGGCCGCGGTCGCCGGCGCGCTGTCGACCACCCTGCATGCACTCGGTGAAAACCCGCCGTCGTCTGTCACCGTCTCGGTTCCGGTGGCACTCGCGGCGCGGGCCGGCCAGGGCAACGCGATCGGGTCCGCCATGGTGCCCCTTCCCCTGAGCATCGACGACCCAGCAGAGCGAATTCGCGCCATCCACCCCGGCGCGGTGACGGCCATCGCCGACGCTCGACTGGCGGGCGAGTTCCCGCCGGTCCAGAGCAGATGGATGATGCGTCAGTTCGTCCGCTACAGCCGCCACCAACGGAAAGTCGGTCTGGTCACCAGCAACGTCCATGGCCCGGCGAGCCCCTTGTGCTTCGACGGCGCACCGCTTGTCGACATGCACGCCGTCGGAACACTCGGCGGCAACGTCCGCATCAGCATCGTCGCGGCCTCGTATGCGGGCACATTGTCCTTCGCCGTCCACACCGCAGCCGCCATACCAGCGGACATCCTGCATGCGTCGCTCACCGACGAACTCGATGCCATCGCAAGGCTTGCCCGATGACCGATCGGCGTCCGGGCCGAGCTCAACCGTCGGCTGCCACCAGCCGGAAGATCGGCGGCACCCGCCCGAGCCGACGCTCGTAGCGGTCGTAATCGGGTGCGAGCGTCAGTATCCAGCGCCACCGCTGTTCGGCGTCGTCCGCCGAGAGCAGCTCGGCGCGCAAACGCAGTCGGCGGCCGTACAATTCGCCGACGAGGGCCGGATCGGCACACAGATTGTGGTACCAGCCCGGCGGACTCCCCAACCCACTGTTCGCCGCGACGACGAACAACTCGGTTCCGTCCTCGAAGACCTGAACCAGCACAGTGCGGGCACGGCCCGACCGGCGGCCGGTGGTGGTCAACACGATGGCGCGTCGGCGCCACAACGAGGTGATCCGGCCGCCGGTACGCCGGTACAGCCACACCCCGAAGCCCACCGACCTCGTGTCGAGCGCGTGTTCGAACCGCGTTGCGCGCTTCTCGGACCACACATGAAGTGACATGACTCCATCACAGTCCGCTCACCGACACCGGACCAGAGGCGTTGGTCACTGCTGGTGCACGCGGCGATATACCTTCGACGCGTACGGTTGACATATACCCCCTTGGGTATGCAGGGTGGGTCCGCACACCTGCGGTACACATCGAGAACGAAAGGAAGCCGGGCAATGATGGGAAGTTCAGGCGGAATGGGTTTCGGAATGGGGTGGATCTGGATGATCCTGATTCTCGCCGGTTTCGGCGTACTCGTGTATCTCGCGTTCCGACTCCTACGGCGCGACAACCGGCCGCCGACCGACCACACCACCGGTCCGGCCGAGGTTCCACCGACCGGCGCGAACTCCGAGAAATCCGCGGAGAAGATCCTCGAGGAGCGCTATGCCCGCGGTGAGATCGACACCGACGAGTTCAACGCCCGCCTGCGCGTCATCCGGGACCGATGAGCGAACCGATCACTCGCCGCAAAGCTCTCACGCTGGGCGCACTCGGGATCGGCGCGATCGCCGCGGGAGCCACCGGCCTCGTCGTCACGCAATCCTCGGACGACACGACAGTGGGCGACCCGGGCGAGGCATGGATCGAGCCACCGGTACTCACCTCCGAGAACGGTGTCCTCGAGATGGACCTCGACGTCGCCGAGACCGACGTGACCGTCGGTGGGGCCACGGTGCGAATGCTGACCTACAACGGGTCGGTACCCGGACCTACGCTCCACCTTCGGCCGGGTGATCGCCTGCGAGTGCACCTACGCAACTCACTCGACCGCCCCACGAATCTGCACACCCACGGGCTGTCGGTGTCGGCAACCGGCAACAGCGACAACCCGTTTCTGCGGATCGGTCCCGGCGGCACCTTCGACTACGAGATCGACCTGCCCGACGACCATCCTAGTGGTGTCTGCTGGTATCACCCGCATCACCACGGCACGGTGGCAGCTCAGTTGTTCGGCGGTCTGTACGGCGCGATCATCGTCGACACCGAGGACTGGGCCACCGCTGCGCCGCGTGTCGTGATCGTCTCCGACACGACCATCACCGATGGCCGGGTCGCCGACGTCTCGCAAATGGACCGGATGGCTGGTCGTACCGGCGAGTCCCTGCTGACGAACGGTCGGATCGGCCCGGTACTCCGCGCACCCGCCGGCAGCAGCGAACGACTCCTGCTGATCAACGCATGCTCCAGCCGATACCTAGACCTTCAGCTCGGCGGTTTCGACGCCCAGGTACGCGGTCGGGACTCGACTCGGCTGCCGTCACCGGCGGCCACCGATCGCCTACTTCTCGCCCCCGGTAATCGCGCCGATGTCGTCGTCACCGTCGGATCGTCGTCGGCCGACCTGATCGCCGCCGCCTTCGACCGCGGCCAGATGGGAATGGGCATGATGGGCGGCCAGTCCACAACCGCTCCCGAGGCCACGGTGTTGTCGGTGGTACCGGATGCCCAGGCGCCGGCACCCGTCGTCGCCGAGGTGGCGCCCACTCCCCTGCCCGACCTCCGCAGCCGCGCAACCGTTGCCACCCGCACCCTGACGATGAGCATGGGCGGCTTGGCCGGCGGTGGCGGGGGCATGGGAGGTGGCGGCATGGGGATGCGGTTCGTCATCGACGGGCAGGCGTTCGACCCTGATCGCATCGACCAGTCCGTGCGCATCGGCACCGTCGAAGAATGGACGATCGTCAACCAATCCCCCATGAATCATCCTTTCCATCTGCATATCTGGCCGATGCAGCTGATTCGTGCGGCTGGTGCGGACATTTCTGGCGTGGAGTTCCGCGACGTCATCGACGTTCCGGCCCGGCAGTCGGTCACCGTACGGATCGCCTTCGACCGCTTTCCGGGCAACACGGTGTACCACTGCCACATCCTCGATCACGAAGACCTGGGGATGATGGGCGTGGTTCAGGCCCGGTGAGACCCGGTCCGACGCACCCGCTGCTGTCAGTCAGGGCGAGGCCGCTCCGCCGCTCGCCGGCACATAGGTCAACGCCGTTGCCCCGCAGGCATATTCGGTTCGCCCGACGAGTTCCAAGTCGACTGCTGCCGGCAAACCCTCGAACAGCCTCCGCCCCGTCCCGACCACGCGTGGATGCACCACGAACTCGTACTCGTCGATCAGGCCGAGTTCCGCCAAGGCCTGCGGCAGGGCGACACCGCCGGTCAGGATGCCCTCCCCCGGTTCGTCCTTGAGCCGTCGGATCTCGTCGGCCAGATTCCCGCGCAGCAGCTCGGCATTCCAGTCGACATGCTCCAATGTGGCCGACACCACGTATTTCTTCGCCGAGCTGATCGTCTCGGCAAACGCGTCCATCCATTCCGGCCGAGTGCCCGGCGGGACGGGGTATCGCCACCCGTCCTCCATCAGCTGGTAGGTCACCCGCCCGAACAAGAGTGCGTCGGCACGCGCCAGGTTGTCGGCCGCGCGACGGTGCAGCTCGTCGTCCGGGAGGATCTCTCGGTGATCACAACAGCCGTCGAGTGTGATGTTGATGGAATACCGCAGGGGTCGCACGATCAGTCCTCCCGGTCGACGAGTGTCGTTACATCAGAATGACCGAGTCGGCAGGCGAAACTCATCGCACATCCCACGACTCGTGGTGATCGAACACCGACCAGCAGATGTCATTACGCAGCCGCTGGTCGTCGAGCACCAGGTCGCGGACGGCCTCGGGCAGGCGGGCCCGCTGCCAACCGCACTCCGCGTGGCCGGCATCTTCCTGACTGCCGTGAGGTGCCGCAGCCTGCGCCGCTTTGATTGCGTAAGCGGCCGCACCCAATTCGTGGGCGGCCACATGCGCCACCACCCCGGCCTGCCCGGCGGCGAACGCCGCATGCCGCGCCGGCCCACGCAGCACCCGCGCCGCGGCCATCGCATGCCCTCCGGCCGCACGCGCATCCGACATCCGGATCTTCCCGCGCGCCCACGCCCGGATCCCGGCAATCGCCGTTCGTGGCCGCGGATCGTCCGGCTGCACCGCCTCGAACAGATCGAGAACATGCTCGGCGCAGTCCGCGGCCCACAGAGCCAGGAGGTGATGATAGTCGTCGGTCAGAACGCCGCCACGCCGGATGGTGATCAACCGGGGATCGCGCTCTGACGACAGGATCATGCGCTCATTGTCGCCCCATCATGGACCACCGGACACCGATGAATTGTGCACGCTGCTCATGTCATACCCAACGATGTCCACGATCGAGCCCAACGGAGGACCGATGACCATCGAACTGCACCACGAGACCTTCGGCACGCAGACCGGGCATACGGCCGTCCTCCTGGTTCACGGAGGAGCGGGCACGATTCAATCGCACTGGGGTGCGGCGATTCCTCTGCTCGCCGCAGATCGCCTCGTGGTCGGCGTCGAACTGCAAGGCCACGGCCACACACCACATTCGTCGCGCGCCTACACCTTCGAGAACTCGGCAGACGACATAGCCGCACTGGTGCATGCCCTCGAGCTTCCCCGCGTCGACATCATGGGCTTCAGCAATGGAGGCCCCACCGCGCTGCGCTTCGCCATGCGGCACGCCGACCTCGCCAACCGCACCGTGGTGGCCTCCGGGTTTTACCGCCGCGACGGGTTCATCGACGGGTTCTGGGACGGGTTCGCCGATCAGACGATCGACTCCGTCCCCGGCGCGTTGGTCGACGCCTACCGGGCCCTCAACCCCGACCCCGACGATCTGCAGCGAATGTTCGATCTCGATGTCGCGCTCATGTGCGGTTTCCGGGACTGGGACGACGCCGAGCTGGCCGGCCTGCGGGGACCAGTGCTCTACGTCAGCGGTGACCAGGACGTCGTCGTGCCCCAGCACACCCTCCGCATGGCGCAGGCAACGCCCGGCGGTCGAGCGCTGATCGTGCCCGGCGGACATGGCGACTATCTCGGCAGCACCGACTCCGGACCCGCAGACCAGGACCTCACCCGGGCGTGTCTCACGCTGATGCGCCGATTCCTCGACGAGCCGGCCAATCCCACACTCGTGTGAGCCTCGGTCACCGGAAGTTCTCAGCGATTCCACCTAGGCTTGTTCGATGGCTCTAGTTCTCGGACCGGTCCTCCGCCACGTCTCGGCGACCTCAGCGTTGGTGTGGGTTCAGACCGAACATGCCGCCGACGTGGAGATACTCGGCTGCCGAGCCCGAACGTTCGAGGTCCACGGCTGCCACTTCGCGCTCGTCGTCGTCGACGGCCTCACCCCGGACTCGATCACGCCCTACGAGGTGGCGGTCGACGGCACCGTGCAGTGGCCCGAACCCGACACAGGTTTCCCACCGAGCGTCATCCGTACCCGCGGTCCACGATCGGCGGACCGCAACCGCATCGTCTTCGGTTCCTGCCGCTTCCCCCGGACCGACGACCCGAAGCTCGACGCCGAGCTGGGTGTTGACGCACTCGACTCGTACGCGGCGCGACTGGCCGGTCTCCCCCACGACCAGTGGCCCGACGCACTGCTCCTGCTGGGCGACCAGGTGTACGCCGACGAACTCACACCGCATGCGCGGCGCAATCTCACCGGCCGACGGAGCACCGGGAGCACCACGACAGGAAGCACCGGCGACCGCCCCGAGGACGAGGTGGTCAGCTTCGACGAGTACGCCGGCCTGTACCGCCATACGTGGGGCGATCCCGAGATCCGCTGGATCCTCTCCACGGTGCCGACCGCGATGATCTTCGATGACCACGACATTCGCGACGACTGGAACACGTCTGCGGCATGGCGAGAGCAGATCAACCGTGAGCCATGGTGGCGAGAGCGGATCCGTGCGGGTCTCGTCTCGTACTGGGTCTATCAACACATCGGCAACCTCACTCCTGCCACCCTTGCCGCGGATCCGGAGTACCAGGCAGTCATCGCCGCCGACGGCGATTGCTGGGACCAGCTCGTAGACCTCGCCGACCGCGCCGACACCGAGGTCGACGGACGTAAGGGCCTGCGGTTCAGCTTCCGCTGGGACCTCGGGCGCGGACGTCTCATCATGGTCGATTCGCGCAACGGCCGGGTGTTTGCCGACGGGAAGCGGAAAATGCTCAGCGACAACGAGTTCGACTGGCTCGATGAGCAGATGCACGAGCGCCCCGAAGACGTCGATCATCTGATGATCGGCTCGTCACTGCCATGGTTGCTGCCACCCGTCCTGGGCGACGCCGAGACGGTGAACGAGATCGCCGCAGAACGCCCCGGTATTCGGGGCCGGATCGCCGAGAACATCCGGCAGGCAGCCGATCTCGAGCACTGGCAGGCGTTCGGTCACTCGTTCGAACGGCTCACCTCGCTGATTCGTGACCTGGCCGACCGCTCGTCGCCTGCGCCGGCGACGATCACGGTGTTGTCCGGCGACGTCCATCACAGCTACGCCGCCCGCGTGGACTTTCCCGCCCCGGTGCAGTCCGCTGTGTATCAGCTCGTCTGCTCGCCGGTGCACAACAAGGTGCCCGCCTACGTCAAACCGATGTTCATCGCCGGATGGTCGTCATGGGTTGCGCGCATGACCCGACGGTGGGCGCGATACCGTGGCGCAGCGGCACTGCCGATGACCTGGACGAAGGTGAACGGACCGATCTTCGGCAACACGATCGCCACCCTCGACTTGTCCGGCCCTTCGGCACGGGCGATCTTCGAGCAACCCGACGACGACGGCGAACTGACCACGGCGTCGGACATCGCACTGACCAAATCGACGATGCCCGCCCCGACCACCGAGGCGGCCACCGGCTGACACCCGACCAGGTTCCTGGTCGCGATCAGAAATACACCACCATCATCTGGGCGATGAACACCTTGATGATCATGCTGACCGGGAAGAGCACCGCGTAGCCCAGCGCCACCCGTTGATCGGGCACCTTGCCCATCGCGTACGCGTAGGGCGCCGGGTTGAGTTGCGAACCGGTCAGACCGCCGAGCGCGCGGGCGGTGCCGTACTGCAGCAACGACCGCAGCGCGAATACACAGATCAGTGCGTGCGCCGCCGAAATGGCGACGCCGAGCAGGACCAACTGCAGTCCATCGTCGGCGAGTGCGTCCACCAGCCCTGACCCGGCACCGGTGCCGACCGCCACCAAGAACACCATCAGGGTGAACTGGTTGAGCGTGTTCGACACGTTGCCCGGCAACGTCCAGACGATGGGACCCGTCCGGCCCAACGCCCCGAGCACCACACCGGCGATCAGCGGCGCCGTCGCCGTTCCGAGCACCAATGTCCCGCCGCCGGGCATCGGGATCTCCACGAACGCCAGAACGAGACCGATCGTCAGACCGAGCCCGAGCCCAATCGGATTGATGTCACCGGCGGTCCGTTCGGAGTCCCCGAGATCGGCGGCCACGTCGGCCAGACGGTCGCGTGGCGCGGTCACCCGCAACCGATCCCCGGTCTGCAACACCAGATCGGGAGTCGCGATCAGATCGACGTCGCCGCGGCGCACCCGACTGACGACGGCGTCGAACCGCTCCTCGAGACGCAATTCGTGTAGCTGCCGGCCCGCGTGGGTGCGGTTGGACATAATGATTCGACGGAAATCGATGTCGGACCGGTCCCGCCAGAACTCGTCACCGGTCTGGCGTCCGAGATCGGTCACCAACGCGTCGACGACGTCCTCGCGGGCGGTGACCGTGAGCAGATCTCCGGCCTTGAGTTGTTCGGCGTCATGAGCGACGACCGTGCTCCCGTCGCGGGTCAATCGCGACACCACCGCGTCGTAGCGTTCGCCGAACCCGTGCACGGTCAGATCCGGCTCCCCCACGATCTCCAGGGTGCGGATCACGATGGGCGCGATTTTCTCCCGGTCTTCGGCGGTGGGCCGGCGTCGGCCCGCGCCGATCAGATAGGCACACGCCAGGATCGTCAGCAGCACCGTGATCGGATAGGCCACCGCGTACCCGATTGCGGGTTCCGGCGGGATCTCGCCGCCGTCGGCGAGTTGCTGCTGAACCGCACCGAGCGCGGCCGTCGCGGTGCCCGCCCCCGCGAACGCACCGGCGATGGTCCCGATGTCGAAACCGAGTGCCTTGCCCAGACCGAGAGCGGTGCCCGCCATGGCGATGATCGCCACGACCGACACCAACACGGGTTTCCAACCGGTGCGCAACGCGCGGACGAATGATGGTCCCGCGGCGATGCCGACCATGTAGCAGAAGACGCACAGCGACAGGTTCGTGACGATCTGCGGTAGGGCGACGTCTTCATCGATCGCCGATAGCGCGAGCGCCACGAACAGAGCACCGGCCGGACCGAAGGACACCGGCCCGAACGGGATCCGGCCGATCAGCGCCCCGACGCCGACACAGAAGAAGAGAGTGAGTAACGGACTGTCCACGAACCACTGCATCGGATCTCCTGGGTAAGGCAGGTCGCGTGCTGTCGTGAGTCACTCTAATGTGCCGATCGGTATGGTCACGGGGATTCGTCGCGGCTGATCATCACCGCAGTTTGGCTCCGTAGACGTGCGAGACCTTCAACACCATCAGCACGCGACGGTCGGCGACCATCACCTCGCGGTACTCGTCCCAGTCGGGATGTTCCCCGGCTCCGAGACGGTAGTACTCGACGAGCGCGTCGACCTCCGCGGAGTCGGGGGCATCAGCGGGTCCGAGCAACGTCACCTGCCCCTCCGCCGTCGCCCAGGTGTATCCGTCGGGTCCGGTGAACTCGACCGCGGCCCGCGGGTCTCGGCGCAGATTGGCGGTCTTGGCCCGACCCTCGGTCATCGAGACATAGATGGTGTCGTCGTCGCGGTCATAGACGCACGTCACCGGAGACAGTTGCGGGAGACCACTGCCCTTGATGGTTGCCAGGATGCCGATCCGGGTCTCGGCGATCAGGTCACGGGGATCGAAGTCGTGTTCGGTCATGTCATGGGCAACCAGTGTTCGGGGCGGGCCATTCCGGTCGGGCGGCACGCTCGCCGGCAACTCGTTGCGTCGGGGTGACGCGCCCGGTCCGGTTGCCGAGTTAGGTTTAGGGACAGAGTGTCGGACGGAAGAGTTTCAGCGTGGGGGAACCGCACGACTTCGTGCTGATCGCAGGCATCCTGGCCATCGCGGCGGTTGCCGGCCTGCTGGCGACCAAGTTGCGTCAACCGATGATCGTGGCGTTCATCGGCGTCGGCATCCTGGTGGGGCCCACCGGTACCGGTTGGGTCACCACCAACGAGACCATCGATCTGTTGGCCCGCCTCGGCATCGCGATCCTGCTGTTCCTGGTCGGTCTGCGCCTGGACATGAACCTCATCCGGACCACGGGGCCGGTGGCGCTGATCACCGGCATCGGACAGGTGGTGATCAGCGGCGTCGTGGGTTATCTGCTGGGCCTCGCGTTCGGGATGTCCGCTGTCGCCTCCTTCTATGTCGCGATGGCCCTGACGTTCTCGTCGACGATCATCATCGTCAAACTCCTCTCCGACAACCGCGAGATCGAGCAGTTGCACGGCCGAATCGCCGTAGGCCTGCTGATCGTGCAGGATCTCGTCGTCGTGGTCGTGATGATCGCCATCAACGCGTTCGGCCACGACACCGACGACCCCATGGTGGTGAGTGTGGCGCTGGTGCTGGCCAAGGGCATCGGGCTACTGGTCGGGATCGCACTGCTGATGCGATTCGTCTTGCCCTGGCTGCTCCATCAGGTGGCGAGGTCCCAGGAACTGCTGGTGCTGTTCGGCGTCGCCTACGCCATCGCACTCGCCGCCGGAACCGAGGCGCTCGGCTTCAGCTCCGAGGTCGGTGCCTTCCTGGCCGGGGTGTCGCTGGCCGCCACGCCCTACCGCGATGCGCTCGGCGCCCGACTGGTGAGTCTGCGCGACTTCATGCTGCTGTTCTTCTTCCTCGACCTCGGCGCCGGGCTGAATTTCGCCGATGCTTCGGGTCGCATCGCAGAGATCGTGGTCCTGTCGCTGTTCGTGCTGATCGGCAAACCGTTGATCATCATGATCCTGATGGCTGTGCAGCGATATCCGCCGGAAGTCGGCTTCATGACCGGGCTACCGCTGGGGCAGATCTCCGAGTTCTCCCTCATCCTCGCCGCGCTCGGCCTCGGACTGGGACACATCACCGACACCACGTCGAGCGTGATCACCGTCGTCGCCCTCGTCACGATCGGCGGATCGACGTATCTGATCCTGTTCTCCCACCGGCTCTACCGGTATCTCGAACGGTGGCTGGGAATTCTGGACCGCTCCCCGAAGCGACATCAACCACCCGATGGCACCGAACTCGACGTCGACGCCATCCTGTACGGGCTCGGCCGATTCGGCCGTCACATCGCCGACGAGTTCAGCGCCGCCGGACACCGGGTGCTCGCCGTCGATTTCGACCCCCACCGGCTCGCCGCCAACTCGCGCCCGGGCGTGACATCGGTGTACGGCAGTGCCTCAGATCTGCATTTCCTGGAAACACTGCCGCTCACGCGGGCCCGCTTCATCATCAGCACGATCCCGACGATGGACGCCAATCATGCGCTGCTGCACGCCCTTCGCCATCACGGCTACACCGGTCACGTGGTGATGACCGCACACCATCCGCACGACGCCGAGCAATTGCGCGCTGCCGGCGCCGACATCGTGCTGGAACCCTTCTCGCTGGCCGCCGAGGCGACCACCGACATCCTCGATCACCTCATCACCGGTGACCGGGGCCGGGACTTGGACGACGATCCCCGCGACGAGCGGTGATCAGACGCGGGCAACCGGACGTCGGACCTGATTAGGCTGGCGGCGCGACACCAGCCCAACCGAGAGGAGCGTCATGCCCGGTCTTCGTGCCGTACTCATCGCTGGAACCGCCGGAGCCTTCGCCACCAACGCGATACCGCACCTCGCCCATGCGGTCACCGGCAAACCGTTCCCGACACCGTTCGCCGACCCGCCGGGGGTGGGCGATTCCTCTCCGGCGCTCAACCTGGTGTGGGCGTCGATGAATGCGGCCGCGGCGACCGGCCTGCTGTATACGGGACGTGCGCGTCTGTCGGATCCGACATTCATCGGGGTGGCCGGCACCAGTGCTGTCATTTCGGCGGTGGCACTGCGGCGCTACTTCGCACAGGCTCGCACCACCGGAAACGCAGGAGGCAACAACCGACCATGAGCGGCACGATCACTGTCTCGCTGGGTCGTGCGGAACTGGACATCCGCCAGCGCCGGGAAGTGGCGAGCATCCACGGGGCGGGTGGGACCGACAATTGAGCCGCGAGCCCGCTCAGCGCCCCTCCGGCGTCCCACCCAGCTGAGCCAGATTCTCGATGGATTCACGTACGTCGGACTCCATCATGCGAGCTACCAACCGGCCCACCGGACCATTGAGCAGTCCGCCCCGCAACGCCGCGTTCAGACTGAAGCGGGATCCGGCGTCGACCTCGTCGACCCGCATCGTGAGATCGATGTGGACACCGCCCCGACCCGTACCGGACAGCGCGATCGCGGTGGGTTCCTCGTAGCAGGTGACCTGCCAGTGGATGACATTGCGAAAGCCCTTGACCTTGATCAGCGAAGAGACCTCGGTTCCCTCGTCGATCTCGTCGGGGACCTCACTCTTCCAACCTCCGAAAATCGTCATCCACTCCGAGAACCGGTGCAGATCGGAGGCCAACTGCCACGCTTCCTCCGGGGTCATCTCCGATCGGATGCCGACGTCAACTGCTGCCACGCGTACCTCCCCTTCGTCGTATCCGTGCTTGTCGGCGTGCAGAATCCGCCCGGTCACCTCGACCGTAGGATTGTGTGATGGGTCCCGCCGACGCCTCGACCACCGACGGTACCGACTCCACCGCGGTGCCGACGATCGGTGTGGAGGAGGAGTTCATCCTGGTCGACAGGTCCACCGGTCATCCGGTGGGGCGTAACCGCGAGGTGGCCGAGGCAGCTGCACGTCGCGGCGTGCGGCTGGATCTGGAGCTGACGACCTGCCAGGTGGAGATCGCGACGTCGGCGTGTTCGACGAGTCGACAGGTACTCGCCGAACTGCGACAGCTGCGGTCGGTCGTGTCGGCCGCCGCACATGAAGTGGGCGTTGGCGTCATCGCGACCGGCGTGCCACCGACGGTGCCCGATGCCTTCCCGATCACCGACACCGAGCGATACCGGCGCATCGGCGAACACTTCGGCATGCTCGCCCACGAGCAGGGCATCTCCGGCTGTCACATCCACGTCGGGGTCGTCGACCGCGACGTCGCCGTCGGCGTCAGCAACCATCTGCGACGGCGACTTCCGGTGCTACTCGCGCTGTCGGCCAATTCGGCGATCTACCGCGATGCCGACACCGGGCACGCCAGTTGGCGGTCGGTGCTGTGGAACCGGTGGCCGGCGTCGGGTCCGCCCCCGCACCTGCGTTCCCGGCAACATTTCGAACAGCTCGTCGACATGTTCGTGTCCTCGGGAGCCATCCTCGACGACCACATGGTCTATTGGGACATCCGGCCGTCGGATCATCTGCCGACGGTCGAGGTCAGAATCGGCGACGTCCAGCAGTCCGCGGCCGACGCCGCAGCCCTCGCCACGATCGTGCGGGCACTGGTGATGACGGCGACCGTCGACCTTGCCGCCGGTCGGGCCGCACCTGAGATCGACGCCGCGGTCCTCTCCGCAGCACTCTGGAAGGCGGCCCACGACGGTATCGACGGTGACGGGATCGATGTATTGACGCAGCGGCCCGCAGCCGCACGCGACATGGCCGCCGGGCTCATCGACGACATCGACCCGAGTCTGGGAACCCTCGGGGACCGCGATCAGATCACACAGTATGTGGCCCGCCTGGCTCGGCACGGTAACGGCGCCACCCGGCAGCGTGCTCAGTTTTCCGCACACACCCGCGGATCAGCGGTCGTGGAGGCCGCCATGCGCGCTTTCACCGAGTGACGCCACCGATCACCCGACCACAGCACTAGGGTTGCGGTCATGACCAAGCCAACTCAGCCCGACACCGACATCGACATCAAGCCACGTAGTCGCGACGTCACCGACGGGCTCGAGAAGACCGCAGCGCGTGGCATGCTGCGCGCCGTCGGGATGGGCGATGACGACTGGGTCAAACCGCAGATCGGCGTCGGCTCGTCGTGGAACGAGATCACCCCGTGCAATCTCTCCCTCGACCGCCTCGCGAAGGCCGTCAAGGAAGGGGTGCACGCCGCCGGCGGGTATCCGCTGGAGTTCGGGACGATCTCGGTGTCCGACGGCATCTCCATGGGCCACGAGGGTATGCATTTCTCGCTGGTGTCACGCGAGGTGATCGCCGACAGCGTGGAGACCGTGATGAACGCCGAACGTCTCGACGGCTCGGTGCTGCTCGCCGGCTGCGACAAGTCGCTGCCCGGCATGTTGATGGCGGCGGCCCGGCTCGATCTGGCGAACGTGTTTCTCTACGCCGGTTCCACGATGCCGGGTTACGCCACCCTGTCCGACGGGGCCGAACGGCAGGTGACGATCATCGATGCCTTCGAAGCGGTCGGCGCGTGCGCACGCGGATTGATGAGCCGGGAGGACGTCGACACCATCGAGCGCGCGATCTGTCCGGGTGAGGGCGCCTGCGGCGGAATGTACACGGCGAACACGATGGCAAGTGCCGCAGAGGCATTGGGAATGTCGCTACCGGGCAGTGCCGCTCCCCCGGCCCCAGATCGACGTCGCGACCGCTACGCACGCGAGAGCGGCGAGGCGGTGGTGCGGATGCTTCGCCGCGGGATCACCGCGCGCGACATCATGACCCGCGAGGCGTTCGAGAACGCCATCGCGGTGGTCATGGCGTTCGGCGGGTCCACCAACGCGGTGCTGCATCTGCTCGCCATCGCCAATGAGGCCGAGGTTCCGCTCTCGCTCGACGACTTCGCCCGCATCGGCGCCAAGGTGCCGCACCTGGCCGACGTCAAACCGTTCGGCCGTCATGTGATGACCGATGTCGACCGGATCGGCGGTGTACCCGTCGTGATGAAGGCGCTGCTCGACGCCGACCTCCTGCACGGCGACTGTCTCACGGTGACCGGCGAGACCGTCGCCGCGAACCTCGCCGACATCGCTCCTCCCGACCCCGATGGTTTGGTGTTGCGCGCCACCAGCGAGCCCATTCATCCCACCGGCGGGATCACCATCCTCAAGGGGTCACTCGCGCCGGAGGGCGCCGTGGTGAAGTCGGCCGGTTTCGACTCCGACGTCTTCGAGGGGGTCGCGCGGGTCTTCGACCGTGAACGGGCCGCGATGAACGCCCTCGAGGACGGCACGATCACCGCCGGCGACGTCGTCGTGATCCGCTACGAGGGCCCCAAGGGCGGACCCGGTATGCGCGAGATGCTTGCCATCACCGGGGCGATCAAGGGCGCCGGCCTGGGCAAGGATGTGCTGCTGATGACCGACGGCCGATTCTCCGGCGGCACCACCGGCCTGTGTGTCGGGCATGTGGCTCCCGAGGCCGTCGACGGTGGACCCATAGCGCTGGTGCGCGACGGCGACCGGATCCGCCTCGACGTGGGCACGGGCACGCTCGATCTGCTGGTCGACGCGGACGAATTGGCGCAGCGAGCCGACGACTTCGCGCCGCTACCTCCGCGCTACACCCGCGGAGTGCTGGCGAAGTACTCGAAGCTGGTGACCTCGGCATCGGAGGGCGCTGTCTGCCGGTGACCCACCGCCGTCCGACCGAGCCCACATGACGTTGACACACGATGGTGAACCTGTGCCTTGGTGCGTACGATCGGCACATGCACCTGACCGAGCTGATGGACACCGTTCCGTCCAACACGGCCGACGCACTCGACCTCTTCGACGCATCCCCCGCCGTCGAGACCGATTTCATGATCGGCACGTGGCGTGGCGCGGAACTGCCGACAGATCACCTGATGGACGGTTTGCTGGCCGCGAGCGGGTGGTGGGGCAAACAGTTCGTCGACGCCGAGACCGTGCATCCGCTGCTGTTTCCCACCCCCGACGGCCAGGCGCTCTGGCCGATGAATCCGGCCCTCGCGTTCAGCGGGGTGCCGCTGGCAGCGCAGGCGCCGTCGATCAAGACGCTGTCGTTCGCGAAACCCATTGCCGCCACGCGACTGCTGTGGCGAGCCCGTTCCGCCAAGGCGCGTCTGCGCACCACGCGGTACCGCGGTGTGGACACCGCAACGATGCTCTACGACCAACTGCCGATCAATGACGTGTTCCGGCGACTCTCGGATGAGGCGGTGCTGGGAGCAATGGATCTGAAGGGAGCTGATCGCCCCTACTTCTTCGTCCTACGTCGCGACGGGTCCCTGCCCGTCCGCTGACGCGCAAACCGATGAGCGGGCCCGAGTTCAGTCGAGGCAGAACTCGTTGCCTTCGGGGTCGGCCATCACGATGTGGCCACCCTGCAATGGTGGCGCCGGTTCGTGCCGCGCGATGCGCGCGGCCCCCAACTCCAGCAACCGGGCACACTCGGCTTCCAGCGCCGCCATCCGCTCGGCGCCCACGAGGCCGGGTGCCGCACGCACATCGAGGTGCAGCCTGTTCTTGACGACCTTGGCCTCGGGGACACGCTGGAAGAACATCCGCGGCCCATCGCCATCGGGGTCCACGATGCCCGACGCGTCGTTGCGTCGATCCGGCGCAACCCCGAGGGCGTCGAGGGCCGCATCCCACGAATCGAACCCGGGCGGCGGGCTCTGCACCTGGTAGCCCAACACCGCACTCCAGAACTCCGCCAGCCGACCCGGGTCGGCGCAGTCGATCGTCACCTGGATATCCCGGGACATGTCTGCCTCACTTCCCACGAGTGTTCATCCGCGGACCGCTGCATCGCACGTCCGCGCGCCTGACCGCCACCGGCCGGCGAGTCGGGCCAGTGTCTCCATCCTGCCCGGTCACCCGGACAGCCGGTGTCCGTTATTGCCGACTCGGTCGGTAGCGTTGCGGACATGTTCACGGTGCGCCGAGCGGCGCTGGCCTCTACCCTGCTGCTGACCCTGGCGCTGAGCGCCTGCAACTCCACCGACGACACCGCAGCCGAGTCGTCCGGGCAGGCGGCGGCGAGCACCGTCGCGGTGACGACCTGTCCCTCCAGCACTCCCGACGCGTCCGCGACGCCGGCGTGGGAGTTCGACGGTGCGACCGGCGCCATCGCGGTGACCGCTCCGACCGAAGATGCCGCCCCCGCCGTCGAGGTCACCACACCGTTCTCGGTCGACGAGACCACCGTGCAGACACTGGTGCCCGCGTCCGGCGCCATCGTGGAGGACACCGCCACCGTCTCGGTGTGCTACCTCGGCGTCAACGGTCGCGACGGCTCGGTGTTCGACAGCAGCTACGAACGCGGTACACCCGCGGAGTTCCCGCTGGACGGGGTGGTGACCGGCTTCCAGAAGGCCATCGCCGGCCAGAACGTGGGCGCCGCCGTTGCGGTCGCGATGACCTCGGCGGACGGCTACCCGGAGGGCAACCCGCAGGCCGGTATCGAACAGGGCGACACCCTGGTGTTCGTCATCCAGATCCTCGGCGCCGAAGGCTGATCGGCCACCGAGCACCGAGATGATGGTCTAACCGAAGCGCTAGCCGAGCGTCACCACTCGGTCCCTGCGGAGCGAGGCGCTAGCCGAGCGTCACCACTCGGCCCCTGAGGAGCGAGGCGCTAGCCGAGCGTCACCACTCGGCCCCTGAGGAGCGAGGCGCTAGCCGAGCGTCACGAAGGGCCCTTCGTGACGGCCTCCGCAAGCTCCGGGCCTCCTCAGGGAACGGTCGCGGGTTCCCGTGCGTCTGTGGCGCCGAGCCCAACTTGGTCCCTGAGGAGCGAGGCGCTAGCCGAGCGTCACCACTTGCTCCCTGAGGAGCGAGGCGCTAGCCGAGCGTCACCACTTGCTCCCTGAGGAGCGAGGCGCTAGCCGAGCGTCACGAAGGGCCCTTCGTGACGGCCCTCCGCAAGCTCCGGGCCTCCTCAGGGAGCGGTGGCGGGTTCCCGTGCGTCTGTGGCGCGGAGCCCAACGTGCTCCCTGAGGAGCGAGGCGCTAGCCGAGCGTCACGAAGGGCCCTTCGTGACGGCCCTCCGCAAGCTCCGGGCCTCCTAGTAATTCCTTGAAAGGTGTGAGAGCCGAGACATCCTCCTGATGTGGTCGAGGGGCTTGGTATCCCAAATCACATCAAGGAGGATGTCGTGTCTCACGGTAGTCGATTGAGTC
>NZ_JAKGCU010000038.1 GCF_021556435.1 Gordonia tangerina | reverse complement strand
AACAGGGCTCGCCATAAGGTGGCGTTCTGCACGCCGTTCTCCGCTCACTGGTTCCTGGTCCTAGACAGCTCAGAAACCTAGACAGGGAACGGCGTGCTCACGTTTCAGGCGCGCTCAACCACCCACGGATGCGTCAGGAGAGCCAGAAATATGCGGCGGCAGCGCAAGCGAAGGCCGCAGGGGAATCGTGGGCGTCCATTGCCCGCAACATCCTCGGGTATTCGCCGGATCAGATCCGTCAGGACGAGTTGGATCGGGCACAGGAGCAGTTGAACGCGTTCACTGCGTTGATGTCGACAGATCGTCCTGTCGCTGATGCCTCCTGACGCTGTCCTCGCCGGGTACCAGCAGGCAGTCACTGCGGTACGCCAACGGGTGTTGGTGTTTGCGGAGGCAATGTGGGCGGCAATGCCGGCCTACCGGGATGCGCAGGCGGATCAACTGATTGCACGGCTGGTGCCGAGGGTGCTGGCCGGCCAGGTTCAGGTGGCGAACTTGACGGCCACGTACATGGCGGCGATGACTGACACCACACCTGTCCCGGTGGATCGGGAAGCTGTGACGATGGGCCGCGGTGTCGACCCCGAACAGGTGTATCGGCGGCCGATGGAGCAGGTGTGGACCGGTCTGGCGCAGGGGCAGACGTTGGACGCTGCGGTTGCTGAGGGTGCTCGACGGTTGCAGTCGTTGGTGGCGACGGACATGCAGATGGCGAAGGTCCGACAGTCTGATGTGTCTTTGCAGCACGCGAAGGTTCAGGCGTATCGGCGGGTGTTGAAGGGCGCAAAGAACTGTGCGCTCTGCGTCATCGCTTCCACATCGAAGTACTACACAGGTCGTCTGAGCCCGATTCATCCTGGCTGCGACTGCGATGTTGCCCCAGCAGATGGCGGGTGGTCGGAGGACCGAGTGATCGCTCCCGAATTGCTGGAGGACGCCCACGGTGCGGTTGAGCAGATAGCCGGCATCGCCGACCGCGGTGGCCGTGCAGTGGATTACAGAAAACTTCTCCTGGTGCGTGAGCACGGGGAGATCGGGGACGTCTTGACGTGGCGGCATCAGCAGTTCACGTCGTTGGCGGACATCCCGAAGTACAAGCCCTCAGCTCGACGCTGAGCGATTTACACAGCACCGAAATGGTGCACCACCTCTTACGACGAAATGTCAGGAGAATCATGTCTGAGAACGCTGCTGTGACCGAAACGGAACCGCAGACCACTACTGTGCCGAAGCCGTCCGATGTTGCGGCAGCGGCCCCGAAGCCTCCCGAGCCGGAACCCACACAGGAGCCGGAAGCGAAGCAGTGGGATCAGCTGCCCGACGATCACCCTCTGGTGAAGACGCTGGCAGCACAGAAGGACACCATCCGGGACCTCAAGGGCAAGGCCGCCCGTTTCGACGAGATCGAAGCGCAGCGGCAGCGTGACGAGCAGACGTGGCAGGAGCGGGCCGAAAGGGCTGAAGCTGCCATCGCTGAGCGTGACAAGCAGAAGGCCCGTGACGATCTCGCCAAGGAAGTCGTGAAGGGCACCGGATTCGCGGTGGAACTACTCGACGGACTCGACACCGAAGACGCCATGCGGTCCCGCGTGGAATTGCTGAAGGAACTCAAGGGAACCACGCCGACCGCGGCACCTGCATCGGTTGTCGGTAACGCCGACACGACCCCTGCCAACCAGGTCACGCAACTCACTCAGGCAGACCTGAAAACCATGTCACCCGCCCAGATTCGTGACGCTGACGCCAAAGGTCAGCTTGACGAACTCAAGGGCATCCGCAAGTAAGGAGCCATCATGGCCATCACCAACTTCATCCCCGAACTGTGGGTTGCCAACATGCTCGACCGGTGGGAGAACGAGAAGGTTTTCGCCTCGCTCGTCGACCGCTCGTATGAGGGCATTGCCAGCAAGGGCAACACCGTCCACATCCCCGCTGTTGTCCGGCCGACCATCAAGGACTACAAGGCCAACAGCCGAACCACCACCGCCGACGCCATCAGCGACACCGGTGTCGACCTCCTGATCGATCAGGAGAAGAACTGGGACATCTACATCGATGACATCGACCGCGCCCAGGCGGCCGGCCAGATGTCGCCATACACCGATGCGGCGGCTGACGCCCTCATCGAGGATGCCGACCTGTTCATCGCCGAGATGCTCGTCGATGGCGGTACCGCACTGTCGGGTACCGCACCGACCACCGGTGACGCCGCATTCAATCTGGTGCGCGATGCCCGCAAGACCCTCAACGTCAACAAGGCTCCGTCCGCCGGCCGCGTCCTGGTCGGCAACGCCGCCTTCGAGTCCCTGCTCCTCGGCGCGGATTCGAAGCTGACCGCAGTCGACACCTCCGGCGACAACAACGGTCTGCGCATGGCAACCATCGGCACACTGCTCGGATTCCGGGTCATCACGTCGAACAACCTGCCCGAGAACACCGACCCGGCGTTCGTGGCGTTCCACCCGTCCGCCGCGGCCTACGTGTCGCAGATCGACGAGGTCGAGGCGTTGCGCGCCGACAACAAGTTCGCTGACCGCTTCCGCGGCCTCCACGTGTACGGCGGCAAGGTTGTCCGTCCTGAGGGTGTTGCGGTGTTCGGGGCGGCAGCAGGTAGCTGATGAGTGACCCTCTCGCCGGCTCAGACGACGTCGCACACGTTCTCAAACGCGACTTGGAGGACAGCGAAGTCCTAGCCGTGGAAGACCTTCTACTGAAGGCTTCGCAGGTGTTCCGCATCGTGTCGAAGCAACACTTCACCGAGGGCACATCGACGGTGCGGCTGAAGGTGAACGGCGGGAGGGTCCGCCTCGATCAACGACCAGTCACCGCTGTGACTGCAGTGGTCGACGACGACGGAGACGACGTCACATACACCCGAACCGGGTCGTGGCTGAGAGTTGACCTCGATTCCAGCCGGTTTGTGACTGTCACCTACACGCATGGCGGTGACGTTCCGGATGAGGTGCGAGTGACGGTAGCCGAAATGGTTGCCCGCGCACTGTCCATCCCGGAGGACGTGAAAGCTGGTGCCCGGTCAATGACCGACACCGCCGGCCCTGTCACTCAGATCACCTCGTACGGCGACAGCGCGCAACGCGGCGTCGGGTTGACCCCTGATGAACGTGAACTGGCGCAATCGTATTTGTGGCCGGGAGGGCAGGTCATTGTCCAGACACCGTAGGCGCATCCCTGCTCTGTTTGATGTGGAGCATTCCGCCTACATCGACGACCCCAACACCGTTGACGCTCACGGCAACCAGATCGACAAGTGGGATGACCCGGTGGTGAAGCAGTTCATCACGTGGGCCGACTACAACACATCGGAACCTGGTGTGGCCGGTCATGATCGGGATGAGGTTGGTGCGGGCATCATCGTGTACCCCGATTTCGGGGTGGTGTTGCCGCGGGATCGCATGACGATCGATGGGGAAGTGTTTGAGGTTGTGGGTGTTCCGGAGCGTGCCGATAAGGCGTGGTGGGCGTGCGACATCGTCAACTGGACCATCAACCTGAAACAGGTGAACGGGTGATCTGGAACGTCATCACCGACAACTTCGGGGGCGACGAGAAGATCGACTACTTCGACGGTCCCGAGGTGCAGATCCTCACCGAACCGTCCGGGGTGCTGATCGTGTTGGAGCGTCCGAACCGACTGTGGGCTGTGTACGCCCCGGGGCAGTGGCAGGGGGTGCGTCGTGGCCGTCCGGATCAAGTGGAACACACAAGCCCTGTATGACCTGCGGCGTGAACCCGGCGTGGTTGCCGAGTTGGAGTCGATGGCGCAACGGATCTGTGACCGCGCCAACGCCGAAGGCGAAGGAACCTATGCGGTCGGTTCGCAGCAGGGCGCACGAAACCCGCAAGGCCGCTGGCGCACAACCGTGGTCACTGCCGACTACCGAGCCATCCGAGACAACGCCAAACACAACACTCTGATCCGGGTCATGTACTGATGGCTGTTTCGTCTGTTGCTGTCGCCCAGGAGATTCTGCGGGAAGCGTTCCCCGGAGTCAGGGTCTCATCCAAGATTCCCCCTCGAAAGAACCCGCCGGCCCGGTATTTCCGTGTCGATCGGGTCGGCGGGGACCGCGGCAGGGTCATCGACCACGCACGAATCCTCGTCGAATGCTGGAACAGCGACGAAGTGCAGGCCGAACAAGACTGCCTCGACGCCTACGACGCACTACGCATGTCACCCAACGGCGGACCATACGCGGACGGCTACGTCAGCGAATGGGTTGGCAACACCATCACCCACCTCGACGACCCCGACGTCGAAACACACTCGCGGTGGCAGTTTTCCGGAACGCTCCGCATCATCTGAGATTTCTAACTGAATAACCCCGTTTCACGGCTCCTGACCACAACGCCTGAAAGGGGCACCTAACAATGGGTAACGTCGAACATGCCTTCGTGGCACAGTCTCTCGATGGTGGCGTCGCATGGCGTGCGCCACTCGGAACCACTCTCCCCGGCGATGTCGTCGAGTCCAAGGCCGATCTGGTGTCCGCCGATCCGGCGTGGGCGGACGGCGACCAGGGCACCTGCGCCCAGGATGGCCTGTCGGTCGGCATCACTCGCACGTCGAACATCGTGAAGGACTTCGACGGCGGCGACTACGTCGATGTGCAGACCGAGTACAACGGCACCTTCAAGATCAAGCTCCTCGACGTCGACAACGAAGCGGTGAAGAAGACTGCCTTCGGCGATGCGAACGTCACCGTCACGCCGGCCACCCCCACCACGGGTGCCCGCTATCACGTCGCCCACAACCCGGAGCAGCTTCCGCTGTCGGCGTGGGTGTTCACCACCAAGTACGGCCGCAAGTACAAGACGTTCGAGATCGAACGTGGCCGTGTGTCGGAGATCGCCGAGTTCAAGATGGAGTCGCAGGACGCGACCGGTCTGGAACTGACGATCCGGTCGTTCCGTAACTCCAACGGCAACTATGTCGAGGAGTACGGCGACATCGACGGCAACCCGTCTTCGGGTAGCTGATCTGAAGTCCTGGCCTGGCGGGGTGTCATCAAACCCCTTGGTCAGGAGCCGTGACTTCTCGCCAGGCCGGGGTCCGCTCCTGACTAACCACCGATTGAAAGGTTCCTGACCAACCATGACCGTCCCTGATGGATATGCTGTCGCGCCGACTGCGGCGGACCACCTGTGCAAGATCGCTGTTCCGGTGCCGGATCGTGAGTCGATCCTGATTGAGATGCCGAAGCTGAACTGGATGCCACCCGAGGAGGTGGAGGCGTACGGGAAGTGGCTTCGGCCGCTTGTGGAGGCGGAAACGCAGATCGAGCAGTGGCACAAAGACAACGACGAGCTGCCGGAAGAGGAACGCACCCCGTTCCCGTCCGAGGCGCAGAAGTTGTTGGAGAAGTCGCCGCAACGCGAGATCAAGATCCGCTGGGTCAAACCGTATGTTTCCGCCGCCGACTACAAGACGTTGACGACGTCGAAGAAGATCGCCGAACGCACCATCGACTGGGTGGTGGAACAGATTTCGTCGGCAGACATTGATCTGGGGGAATCCTCGGCCTCCACCGGCTCCTAACCGAGCACGGGGAGGCCATCGAATATGACCTCATCGCCCGAGGCTTGCGTGTGCGGGATCTCGGGACACCCCGGTTCTGCTGGTCAGATTTTCGGGCGATCGTGAATCGGGCGCGCCGTGACCCTGACGCCGAACTACATCGGGTGATGTACCCCGACACCTACATTTGGTCCGACCCGAAGAACCTGTTGCTGGCAGAGATCGCCACGAGCGTGTCTCGCATCAAGTTCCTGACGGCCATCCAACTGTTTCAGGAGGTCCCCGACGAGTTCGGGCATGTCACGTACGGCCCGAAGGTTGTTGAGGACGTCGAACCGGATGAGCATGAGGTCGAGGGGACCAGGCGGGCGCGTGAGGTGGCTGCGGAAATGCTCGCCGCCTAATCTCCACCCGCCGCCAGATCAGTGAGGGTGTCGTGGACGCTGCCACGTAACTGGTCGAGTTGATCAACTGCGGTAGCGCAAACAGCGGGGGTTTCGTCGGTGGTGCATCCACGTTCAACGTATTTGCGGAACGTTTCCTGGTACAGGCTCACGGGACGTAACGCGGTGGAGTGAGAGTCGGCGGGTAAATCTTCACTAGCCGACATGAGATCGCCCATCTGGTCATCGACACACCCCCACCCGTAGTCCTCACATTTCTCCATCCATTCGACGCCGGCGCGCCCCCAGTTCTGCCACGAGTCAATCGAGTAAGACTCTGCGGATTCTGAGGATTCCCCACCAGAGCATCCAGCCACAGCAAGTACGGCGATGCTGGCGGCGACGGCATAACGAACGCGGTTCATGGGGTTCCCCTTGGTCGACATCGTGGTCTGTCGACTCTAAATCACCACCTGAACCATTTCTATCCCCCCGATCGACAGAACCACCCGATTCGTCGGGCTGGTGTGGCCTGCCCAGGAGGTGTGTGTGGCTCAAGAGTTAGCCGTGGGGTACTTGTCGCTGGTAGTCGAGGCCAGCCAGGTACCGAGGGCCGTCCGCCAAGCCCTGGGGCAGGCAGATCGGGATGCTGAACGCACCGGCCGGTCGATGGGTAACAAGATGGCCGGCGCTCTCGGTACCGCCCTCAAGGGTGGTGCTGTTGCGGCTGCCGCTGCCGGTGGTGCGGCGATCGGTACCGCCCTCTACAAGGGGTTTGATCGGCTGTCGGCGATCGACCAGGCCAAAGGCAAGTTGGCGGGCCTTGGGAACAGCGCCCAAACCACTGCTACTGTCATGGACTCCGCCCTGGCTTCGGTGAAGGGCACCGCATTCGGTTTGGGTGACGCCGCTACCATCGCAGCCTCAGCGATCGCCGCCGGCATCAAACCCGGCCAAGACCTCACCAAGTATCTGTCGATGACCGCCGATGCTGCATCGATAGCCGGTGTGTCTCTGTCGGACATGGGTGCGATCCTCAACCAGGTTCAGACCGGGCAACAGGCATACACCGATGACCTGAACCAGTTGGCCGACCGCGGCATCCCCATCTATCAGTGGCTTGGCCAGGAAATGAATGTCGCCGCCAAAGAGGTCAAAGGGTTGGCTGCGGACGGCAAAGTGTCATCTGAGGTTCTGTTTCGGGCGATCCAGAAGAACATCGGCGGGGCTGCGCAGGAGTCCGGCAAGACCGTCAAGGGCTCATTCGAGAACCTTATCGCCGCTCTGGGACGTTTCGGCGCAGCCATCGAAACCCCCACATTCAATCGGCTACCCGGTTTTTTCGGTGATCTCACCGACCGGATCGACACTCTCACCCCCCGCGCCGAAGCGATGGCACAGGCATTCGACGCGAAAGTGTTCGACGAGTGGGTACCGAAAATCCGTGAGGCCCTGGATGCGTTCAAAGAGTCGGGGCAACTCGACCGTATGCGTGAGGTGTTCGCGGGCCTTGGGCGTGAGTTGGGGCAACTCGGCCCCAGCGTCGGGCGGATAGCTGCCGCGCTCGCTCAAGCGTCCGCCGCGCTGGGCGTGTCCGGGTGGCAACTACTGCTGACCGCGTTGCAGGCGGGCACGGCAGCTCTTGACGCGTTGAACCCGCTGCTGTCAACGACGGCCAGTTTGATGGAGTCGAACCAGGCTGCGGTCACTGCTCTATTGGGCGCATGGTTGGCGTTCAAGACTGTTCCCTCTCTGTTGGGGAAAGCGGCATCAGCACTCGCGCCGATCGCGACTTCTGCCCGCACTGCTTCTGAGGCCATGTCCGGGTTTGGTGACGCCTACCGGCAGTCGGTGCAGTGGATGCAACAGTCCAACCCCACCGCCAGCGGCGCTGGCCGGATTCTGTTCGGGATGGGGTCGCAAGCGCAAACCGCGTCCACGCATCTGCGTGTGTTGGGGTCGAACGCGTCGGCTCTCGCCCGCGGTGGCATCACCAGCCTGACCAATGCCGGTACCGGGCTCGTCAATGTGATGGGCGGCCCGCTGAACGCCGCGTTGGTGGGTGCGGGCATTGTGTTGGCCACGGTCGCATCAAAGACCGCCGACGCCCGCCAGAAGCAAGAGGAATACGAATCCTCCATCAAACGTGCCGCAGAAGCCCAGGCGGCGTTGAACGCGGAACTTTTGAAGAGCCGCGGCGCAGTCACAGACGATGTGGTGACCGCCCAAACGGATGTTCTGTCCCAGTACGAAGAGCAGTTGAAGGCCACCGAGGACCGCCACAAGAGTTGGTTCGACAAGGTGTTCTCGTTCAGCGGCTCGTTCGACAAGAGCGGCACAGACGCCATCAACGATGCCGCCACGAAGGCCACTGAAGCTCGTCGGGCTCTCGACGAGCTGGATATGACCAACGAGGAAGTGTCGCGGCAAATCTCGGGATCTGCCGGCGCATACGACACTCTTCGTACTCGACTGGCCGGAATGGGCAGCGACGGCCAGCAGGCAGCCGAAGGTCTCGACCTCATGCGGCAAAAGTTCCTCGACCAACAGGACCTCGCCCGTCGCCTGGCTCCCGGAGTCACCGAACTGGGTGAAGCCGTCCGCATCATGGGCGACGATTCCGCGTCGGCGTCAGACAAACTGTCTGCGCTGAAGTCGGCGATGGACGCGTTGAGTCCGGCCCGGTCGAAAACAGAGGCCATCGCCCAACACGCGGAAGCCATCCGTAAGGTCGCTGATGCGGCGCAGGGGATCGGCGCGGACGCCTTCAAGGGCGGTGTGCTCGACCCACGTACGGAGTCGGGTGCCACCCTATCCCGAAATCTTCAGGCCATCGCCGACAAGTCGGCTGAGATCGCATCCAGCGGCGACATGAAGGCCATCGGGGATGCTGCCAAGGCCAACGAAGTTGCGTTTCAGCAGTTGGCGGTCGCAACGGGCCAGCCGATTGAGAAGATCCGCGAACTGTATGACGAACTCGGCGGCGGGGCTGTCGATTTGACTGTCGACCTGAAGGGCGACACCGAGGTTGCGCAACAACTCGCACAGATCAAATACCTGTGGAATGAGCAGCCCGAGAAGAAAACCCTCACGGTCGAGTCGTCGTCAGTCACCAAGGACACCGAAGCGGCTCTAGATCGCCTCGACTTCAGCGTGAAACGACTCCCTGACGGAAAGTCGGTAGAAATCACCGCCCGGTCCGAAGAGGCGCAGCAACGGCTGAACTCCGTGTTCCAGGCGGTCACAAAACTACCGAATGGTAAACCGATCAACGTGTCCGCGCCTGGCGGCAACGAGGTTCGGGATCTGTTGTCGTCGCTCGGCGCGAAGGTGAAGACCGACAACAACAAAAACATCGAGGTCACCTCACCGCTCGCCCCTGGTGTGCTGGAGCTGCTGAAGCAGATCGGTTTGCAGGTGGAAACCCGCAACGGCAAGCAGATCATTGTCACCGCGAACGACTCGGACTACAACAACAAGCAAGGCAAGTGGACTCGCACCGAAACCAAGTACATCGACATCATTACCCGTGAGGGTGCGGCAGCTTTCAACCCCGGTAACGGCATCGTTGCTGGCCCGCCGGCCGCGGATGGGTGGATTCGGAAGTACGCACACGGCGGTATCCATGCGCTGGAGAAGTACGCCAACGGCGGTTCACTCACAGACGCGAAGATGCTGCCCGGGCGTGGCGCAGGCTCACTGTATTCCACCCCCGCTGGCCCCGCGATCGCCGCTGAAGGTGAGACCGTTGCTGAGGCGTTCATTCCGATGGCGAAAGCCAAGCGGCGACGCTCCACCGACATTCTGGCTGTGGTGGCGAAAGCCTTCGGCTACGAACTGATACCCAAAGACAACCTGCCGGGATCGGTGTCGGAGCTTCTCGGTGCAGTCTCAGGTGGGGCCATCAGCAGACTCCTCGCCCCGACAGGAATCAATCGGATCGGGAAGTTCGCTGATGGCGGCATCGTCACGGGCGATCAGCTTCGCGCACTCGCCGAAGGTAGGGGTGCATCGCAGCCGCTGACCGGTGCCCCGTATGTGTGGGGTGGCGTCAACTGGGGCGACTGCTGCCTCATTGCCGAGACCCCAGTCTGGGGACCCGACGGCGTGACGCCGATCGCGGATTTGCAGCCCGGCCAACGCGTCTGGTCGTACGTCGACGGGAAGCTGGAAGCGCACCGGGTGACCGCGGCTTGGTTCTCCAAGACTCAGGAGACGTTCACCGTACGCACCCGGCAGCGTGCGGTCACCGGCTCGGCGAATCACCCGTTCCTGCGCCTTGTGGAGACCGTGCCTGCCCGGCCGCGCGTCGGCCGACGCGGATGGGAGCCCGCCGAGTACGACGTCGAGTGGGCACGTCTCGATGAACTCGCGGCGGGCGACCTGCTTGTGCAGCCGAAGGCGGTCCGACTCGAACACGCACAGTCGAACACGCTGCCGTCCGGTCGGCCGATTGGCCTGCTGGAGGCATGGCTGCTCGGCGTCATCCTCGGCGACGGCAACGTGTCGGACACCAAGGTAGAGATCTGCGTGTACGGAGACCTCCGCGATCGGGTCCGCGACATCCTCGGCCGCATGCGCATCGGCGCATCGCGAACCCGCGGCGAGCGTGACGGCATCACCACGTCCGACTCCGAAGCGCACGGTATCCGCGCATACTCGACCGAGTTCGCGCGCGAACTGATCGAGGCCGGATTCCGGAAGCCCGCCCACGAGAAGCGAATCCCCGAGTGCGTGTGGGGATGGGACGACGAGCGCAAGCGGGCATTCCTGAACGGCTACTGCGATGCCGACGGTCATCACCCGGCCGACGTTGCGCGGCACGGTGAACGCACCTACTCATCGTCGTCGCGGGCACTCATCGAGGATGTGCGGTACCTGCACGTCATCCTTGGCGACGGCGTAGCGAACGTCAGCACCAACATGCGACGGAAGCCGATCGTTATCAACGGCGCCGAGGTCAAGCTAGCGCGGCCGCTGCATACGATCTGCGTCCGTCTCGGCGAGGGTGTGATCGGCTCGGTCGCCGCAGCCCGCCGACCGGGTGTCGCATCGTGGATTGACACGTCGGAGTTCACTGTGGCGCCGATCCTGTCGATCGAAGACGGCGACGTCGTGGACACCTATGACATCACCGTAGAGGGCGCGCACAACTTCATCGCCGGCGGTGTGGTGGTTCACAACTCCGGAGCAATGTCGGCGTTTGCGCGGCTCGCTGCGGGACTCAACCCGTTCGGTGGTCGGTTCTCTACTGCCACGATGGGGGATTACCTCGTTAAGCTGGGGGCGAAACTGGGGCGCGGCCCTGCCGGAACCATGCGGTTCGGATGGGTTAACGGTGGCCCCGGTGGTGGTCACACTGCCGGCACGCTCCCGGATGGCAGCAACGTCGAAATGGGCGGCTCCTACGGGGGTGGCAAACTCGGCGGGTCTGTGGGTGCCGATGACCCCCAGTTCACCGATCACGCCTACATGGTGGTGAAGAACTCCAACAAGTACGCGGCCCCCGGGGAATCCAGCTACGAGGACTCGATCGCCTCGGGTAGTTCCCTGCCAGATTCGGCACTGTCGGGTGGGTACACGTTCGATCCGATCACCGCCGAAACCGATGATTCGGGAGACAAGAGTCTTTCGGGTCGACTCGGTAACGCCGCAAGCGCGTTCGTTACCGGGCAGGTTGGTTCACTGTTCGATCTTCTCTCGGTCAACAACAACCCCGGATGGTTGGCGGCCATCACCGAATACGAGCGGGCACACAAAGAAGATGCCCGCAAAAACTATGAGGCCGAGAAGCGGAAACTCGACCAGGACTACCAGGATGCTGAGGCTCAGCGGAAGAGTGACTACGACGCCGCCAAGGAAATGATCGACTCCGACTATCAGTCGTCGATCATCTCCGCTGATGAGCGTGACCGGCGGATGTTGGCGTTGCGTAACCAGTTTGAGCAGGACGAGACCGCGAAACGCCACGACTACGAGAACTCGGTCATCCAGAAGGGCCAACAGTACGGCCTGGTGGATGGGGATTCGGTCAGCAGCCTGTCGCTGAAACAGCAGTACGAATCCGATCAACTTCGGGGTGCGCAGCAGTTGCAGTCGGCCGAGTACGAGCGTGAAGCGCAGTACAACCGGGACAAGTTGGCGCTGGACAATCTGAAGCAGTCGCATTCGATCACGCAGGCCGAGTACGACCGGAGGCTGCGGGACGCCAAGGCCAAGTACGACAGCGACGTTCGGGGGCTGAAGGACAACTACAGCACCAGCCAAGAGCAGTTGAAAGCCAACTTTGACCGCTCCCAAACGTTGTACGCCCCATCTGACCGCTATCTGCCGAACACGATCACGACAACCCAGTTTCGGCCGACGGACCCGGGCACGGTGAAACCAGCAGAGTACGAAGACCTCAACACTGCGGGGGCCACCAAGAATACTGGTGCCGGCGGTGTGAAGGATGCAGTGAAGTCGGCGTTCGCGGATCGCAAATGGGATGAGGGGGCGCAGTGGTCGGCCACTGATTACATCGTCGACCATGAGTCGGGGTGGAATCCGTTGGCGGTCAACCCGCAGTCGGGGGCATTCGGTCTGTTCCAGTTCCTTGGGGAGACCCAACGCCAGTATCTGCCGGACCGCAACACCGATCCCGCAGTTCAAGGTCAGGCTGGTAAACGCTACATCGGGGACCGCTACGGCGACCCGGTCAATGCTCGCGCGTTCTGGGAGAAGAACCACTGGTATGACCAGGGTGGCATCGCTGACGGTATCGGGTTCATGCAGAAGAACATCCTCAAGCCGGAGCGTGTGCTGTCTCCGAATGAGACGGAGGCGTTCCAGGACGGTGTCCGGAATGGGTTCTCTGGCAACTCGGATCAGATTGTGGCGAAGCTCGACCAGTTGATCGAGTTGATGGCGAAAACGCCGCGCGGGCAGGTCAACTACAACTTTCCGGCTGATCGTGGTGTGGAACGTGCCCAACGTGTCGCCGAGTCGCGGAAACGCGCCGGCCTGGCCGCATATTAAGGAACCGGTACATGGGATTCGATGATCTGGCGCGTATCTCTCTCGTCACCTCCGAGGATTCGGTGGTGGTGTCGGGTGGGAGTGCGTCGGAGTGGGAAGCAATTCGCCTCAACGAGGACCCGGACGGCATGTTCGATACCGAGGTGGAGTTGAAAACCATTGAGGTTGATGGCATGGACGGCGGGTTTGATGGGGGCGAGGAGGTTCCCGTTCGGACGTTGACGTTGCCGTTCAACTGCTATGCCAGTGAGGGCGGAAGCATTGAGGCGACAGTGTCCCGGTTGCGGCGGTTGTTGTGGCAGCGCCAGTTTGAGTGGCATTACGAAACGCAGTATTCGGGGTTGCGGTGGTTGAAGTGTAAACGGTCGAAGTCGATCAAGGTCAACCCGAAACGGGACTGGAACCTCGACGGGTACGCGCTGGCCACGGTGGAGGCTGTCGCCCTCAACCCAAACTACGAGTCGGAATCGTTGGAGGTGAAGGCCACCAACCCATCTGCGGGTGAGAACACGGTGTGGATTCCGTGCTGGAATCCGACGGATCAGAAGGCGTGGCCGGAGTGGGCGTTCAAACCAAACGGCACCGCCACGTTTTCGTTCCCTGATTTCGGTTTCGGGAATGAGCAGGAAATCGACCCCACCTGGACGCCCGGTGACCACGACGATCGGATGATCGTGATGGAAGACATCGACCAGTTGTGGTCGGTGATGGCCCATCCGCTGATGGACCCCTACGTCAAGGCCGATTTGTCGAATGGTGATGGCGAGATGGGGGCGGTGGAACCGTTGTATTGGATTCCGCCGTATACGGGTTCGGCGGATGATCCGGTCATGTTGCCGGTGACGATTGATGGTCCGGCGGGGGCGCAGGTGAAGTTCACGTTGCGCCGGTTTTGGTCGGCAGAGATGGGGTTGCACTAATGATTACAGAGAAGCTCTGTACGCGTTGCGGCCTCACGAAGGATAGTGGGGATTTCGGTTCGCACAGGCAGAGTAAGGACGGACTTCAGCCCTGGTGTAAGGAGTGCAAGCGGGCGTACTACAAGTCGAACCGGGAGACTGTTTTAGATCAGCAGCGCCAATATCGGTTTGACAACCGTGACAAGGTTTTAGCCCGTAAACGGCAAACGTACCTCAGGAACGCCGAGTCCTACCGTGAACGCAATCGCCAGTATCGCGCCGCAAACAAAGAAGTGCTACAGGAGAAAGCCCGACGGAGATATGGCGAGGGCGGGCGCAGTGGAGAACTCCCTTGGCCAGGCGGACGGGATGTGGCATACAGCACCGCGCATCAACGCGTGAGAGCTACGTACGGCGCAGCGAAGAACTACCTGTGCCCGTGCGGGAAACGGGCACATGCGTGGGCGTACGACCACTCAGACCCTTCGCCCTTAATGCATCAAGGAGTGGGCCTATGGGCTAGTAAGCCCCCTGTCCCGTATTCGCCTGACCCGCACCGTTACGACGCATTGTGCAGGTCATGTCACGTCAAGCGCGATCGGTACGGCCTAGAGTGAGTGTCGTTGTCGCCTATGAAGGCAGCGATATTGACGAGTTCGCGCAGTGGGCTCGTGAGGTTCGTGAAACCCGCATTGAGCGGATCTCCCGGCCCGCCCGCGTGATGCTGTATGACGGGGACTGGAACTTTCGGGGCACCGCCCACGGCCGCCGTGATGGTGCGATGAACCTGAAAGAGAACGAGCCAGGTTCCATCCAAATCGAGTTGCCGATCGCCGAATCCAAACGATCCCCCTACACCGGTGACGATATTGACGATTTCACGTTGTGGGCGCGGGAGATGGAAGACCACCGCTCCACGTTCCTCGCGCACTGGGCGTTGGACAAAGAAGGCCGCGACACCTCCAACATCCACATCATCGTGGAGAAGGACGGTGCACGTGTCGGGGGTAGGGCGGACGCCAAAACTGGTGTCACGATACGCCGGTCCCGTAAGGATGGGGACTCGGTTCGGCTCGAGTTTTTGGACGACATGCAGGAACTCAAGCACGTCCATATGGCGGCAGCCCCGTTCCTGCCCGTCAGCCTGATTCAGCAGCCGAAGGTGCAGTTCCTGTTCGCCCCAGCCGACTGGGGTGGGCTGGCAACACTGGGCATGAATGTGTTCCGCCTGCAGGGCACCAACTTCAACATGAACCTGGACATCCTCGACCCATCAACGTGGTCGGGCGGGTTGTGGGCGGACGCCCAAATTGTGCCTGTCCCGAAACCCATCGGCACCTCTGTGGCTCCGACGACGATTATCACGGGGACGATCAAGCAGTCGTGGCTGGATGTGATGGCCCCGATCCTTGAGGACGCCGAACTGATGGTGTACCCGCGACGGTTCCTCACGGGTGATCCTGAACCATTTCCCGGAGCGGGCACGAGTTGGCGGAACGGAACTTTGTTCGTCGACATCATCGACAAGTCGGGGTGGCGGTCAGGTACGTCGATTGGTGGCAACCTCGCCACCGGTCTATCGCGCACGATCGCGGGGGTGACCTCCAACTATGTGGAGGACTCCTACGACCTCCTCACCGGTGAGCCGGTGGATGTGTCGGGGTATCGGATACCAGGGTTCCTATCCACCCAACCGCCTCGCCCGTACGCGGTGTACCGGGATGGCAGCCTGTCGGGTCTCACCGATCTGGAGATGACCCGCGGCGCTGGTGGGCCGTGCCGCATCACGGCGGGCGGACAGTCCATGCCCGGTGTTGACGAACTGCTGGAAGCTGTAATCGGCTATGCGGGCGATGTTTTGGGAGATAACCTGAACGTCTCCGGGTACGGTGTGGGCAGCCTGGGCAACATCCTGAATGCGTTCCTCATGCCCATCCTGCAGGACAGCATCCTCGCTTACATGTCTGTGCCGTTGCTGCAGCGGGCCGCCGAGCAGGGGTGGGGGCATTGGCTGGAAACCGCCGCTACTGGTGTGACGCAGGCGTACACGCCGGCGGCGATCATGGATTTGCGGAAACGGCGACGTGAAACCGACCCCGACATGTCATTCACGTTCAACGTGACGTCGGGTGCGCCGTGGTTGATCGGCGATAACGGGCAAGGGCATTGGTGGTTGGGGGATCGGGTGGGGGCGACCGTCAAATACTTGGGTGCCCGGGTGTTTGTGTGCCGTTGCCGTGAACTGTCCGTCCCGTTGGGTGGTGGGGCTCCGGCGGTGTGGACGGCGAAGTTCGGCGACAAACGCGCCAAACAGGACGCTGTGGACCGGCTGGTGAATCTGGTGGGCACGACGATGAGCGCTCTGCAAGAGATTGGTTTGGCATGACAGACGATAAGAAGGCTCGCGTAGACCAAATGTCGGCGGTCCTGTTGTTGGCGTTCGCCGCTGCCGGCGGAACAGCACCGGTCACCATTGTCCGGCCTGTGGCGGAAGCTCTCGACGAGTTGGGTGTTCGTGTCGGGGATGACGTGGATGAAGATGTGTTGACGGCGAAACTGTCGGAGATTCCTGGTTTTCAGAAGGAACGGATGCGTGAGGAAGCGGAAGCGGCTGAGGTGCAACCACAGCCGGACCACACCACCCCGCAGGAGTCACGTTTGATACGTCGGGCTCCGAAGATGCCGAAGAAGATTCCCGCGAAACTCCGCGGCACCATCACACACGGGTAGGAAAACCAATGTCTTCTGACGATTACGCCCGCACCATCATTCAGGTCGGGCATGACATGGGTGTGAGTGTGCGTGGCATCAAGATCGCTCTGGCCACAGCGTTGGTCGAGACGAACTTGAAGAATTACGCCAACCGTGCCGTACCTGGGTCACTCACTGTCCCGTACGACGCGATCGGGTCGGACTCGAAATCGGTTGGCCTGTTTCAGCAGCAGCCCCAATGGTGGGGACGAGGCGATGGTATCGACCTGATGGACCCGGCCACCTCGGCACGCTTGTTCTATGAGGCGTTGACGCGTATCGACTACAACGGTTCGAATTCGCCGGGATCGTATGCGCAGGCGGTGCAGCGCAGCTCTTTCCCTGACCGCTATGACCAGCGGTTCGCTGAAGCATCGGCACTCTACGACCGACTCAATACCGGAGGTTCCGTCATGCCGGATTACGGCATCACCAAAGTCATGCACGGCTACAACGCCACCAGCGTCGGCATCGGCAACTCGAATGGCCCGCGTGCGAAGACCCCGTATTTCGTGGTGCACACCCAGCAGGCCAAGTCGACCGCCGTCAACCTCGCCAACTTCTGCAACGGCACCGCAACAACCGGCAACCCGGTCGCCTACAACCTGTCGATCGACGGCAAAGACACCGTCGAGATCGTCCCGATCAGCGAGGGGCCGTGGGCGGCAGCCGACGCCAACAACCTCGGCATCCACGTCTGCATCGCCGGATCGTTCGCCCAGTGGTCACGCGGCCAGTGGCTTGACGCCGTAGATGATTCGGGCGACAACCTAAGTGAGGACCTTGCGATTACCCGCGCCGCGAAGGCGTTGGCTGCCGCCCACCAGCAGTACGGCATCCCCCTCGTGTACGGCGGTGACCGCGGCAAGAGCGGGTGGCCAATCAAGTCTTCTGGCGTCGTCGGGCACATGGACTTCGGAAATCGCGGTGGCGGACACACTGACCCCGGCATGGGCTTCCCCTTCGACGAGCTGATTAAGCGTGCACTCACGGCCGGTGCGGCGCCGGTGGTACCGAACCTCATCGACGCCGCCGCGGCAGCCACACCGTGGGTGGGCGATCGGATCACCAAGGGCGAGAACAAGCTGAAGGATGGAGCATGGGCCGAGTTCACCGGCGCGCACATCTACTGGAAGAACGGGTCGAAGGCCGCCTACGTCATCCCGCACGGTGGCCTGTTTGAGACTTGGGGGGCCGACTATCAGTGGGAGCGTGGCCCTCTCGGATACCCGACGCGCCCGTACACCAAACTCCCCGAGGGGGCAGTTCAGGCTTTCGAGCACGGCACCTTACTCCGCAAGGATGGAGCCACACAAGGCTTCTACGTGCACGGGGCGATCGGCGACCAGTACAAGGCGATGGGGTGGGAGGAATCCCCTCTCGGTTATCCCGTCTCCAACGAGGAGCCCGTCAAGGGATCGGACAACATCGTGCAGCGATTCGAGCACGGAACCCTGACCTACGTGCCGACCGGCGTGAAGGTCGAACTCACCGGAAAGGCAGCCTGATATGAGCATATTGAAGAAGTTGTGGGCGTATGAACCTGTCCGCCTCGTCCTGTATTCGGTCATCGTCGCGGTGGTCGGCTATTTCGTGACTCGTGGTGTGTTGAACAAGGATTTGGCGGACTTGCTGATCATTCCCGCTATTGCGGTGGTGATGGGTGTGCCGTTGACGGAGGTGGCGCGGTCGAAGGTCACTCCGCAGGTGAAGGTGCCGGACATCATCACCGAGAATGTGGATGCCGCGGTGTCGGATGTGAGTGGCCGTGTCGATGATGCGGTGGCGCAGGCGCGGGCGGAGATTGAGAAGCGGTTCGGTGAGCAACCTGCCCAGGTCCTCGACGTTGTGAGTAAGACCGTCGAGGGCTACATCGGGCGTCACCGCAAATCATGAGCTTGCCCCTCAGCCCCGACGTGTGGAACTCCGTCGGGGTTGTCGGATTCCTCATCGTCGTGGTGGGGATCGCCCTGTGGGGGTTGAAACAGGAGTGGTGGGTTCCAGGGAAGTTTCACCGCGAAACCATCCAAACCCTCCGGGATTCCAACACTGAAGTGGTGGCGTCGAAGAATCAGACGATCTCGGAACTCAGTGAGGGACGTCGCGACGACAAGGTGGCCATCCAAAATCTGACGCGCACGATCTCTGAGTGGGATGTGGCGGGCAAGCTGCAGACCCACATTTTGGATTCGATTCGTCAGTCTTCCGCGGATCGGGAGGCGCGATGAAGTGGCCGTGGCAGCGTGAGATGGATGTGGTGAAGTCGCAGGCCGCTCAGGCGATTCAGGATGCGCAGTCGGAGGCAGAGTTGGCGCGGGCGGAACGGTTGCAGTCTGCGATGCAGCGCCAGCATGTGGAGACGACGATCAGCGAGTCGATGAAGACGGTGAAGAAGTTGCGGTGGCATCTGGAGGAGAACGGGTGGACTGCGCTGTTGCAGGATGCGTGGGGTGGCCGATGATTTGCCGTGTAGCTCACTGGTTGAAGACTCAGGAACCGATCGTGGGGGTGACTGCTGTTGCTGCGGTGATGGTGTGCTTCGCGTTCGTGTTGGATTTGTTTGTGGAGTTGGATTACCGTCTGGCGGCGAACATTTCCTTGCTTTTCGTGGCGTTGCTGGTCAACGTGTTCACCCTCCTGTACTTGTTCCGTTCGATCTGGTGGAAGAACGAGATCGGGAAAATCTATCTGGCGAAGTGTTTGGTGTTGTCGGCGGTGTTGGATCACATTGCGTTGTCGTTGTGGTGGGATTTGGATTACCCGTTTCGGCAGCAGATTCGGTTTGCGATTTACACGTTGGGTGCTGTCGCGTATCTGCCGATGTTGGTGTCGTTGTTGCGTGAGCAGTCGCGTGATCGTCGGCGGGTGCGGGCGTGAGGGTTGTCAAGCTGCGCGGCACTGGCGAATCCCTTGGTGGCCCGAACATGCTGTCGTCTATCGAGGGTGATGATCTGGCGTATACGGCGGAGATTCGGCCGATTGGGTTGCGGTCGTATGCGGAGTCGGTGTCGGATGCGCGCCGACAGTTGGCCGTTGTGGATCAGGATGGGGCACCGTACATCCTGGTCGGTTACAGCTTGGGTGCTGCTGCTGCCGGGGATTTCGTGCAGTACGACCGGCCGAAACACTGCCGCGGCGTCGTGCTCATCGCCGACCCGAAACGGCACCGCCGCCAAGTAGCGAACAAAGGGGTCAACCCCAACAACTGGGGCATCGCCGGGGAACGATTCATTGATGCGATGCAATGCTATTCGCTGTCCATCCCCGATGATCCGATCTCAGCATTGCCAGGTAACAACGGTTTGCGCATGATCGCCGATCGTGTCACCGGACTGCGGCAGCCACTCCCGTCGCAGTGGTGGAACGCCGGCTACACCCTGGACTGGCTACACCGGTACCTGGTGGGAGGTCGGCACACGTCGTACGGGGTGGAGCGTATGGCCGGGAACGGTGGCCGAACCTACATCGAACACGCACGCAGTATCGTGGAGGGACTCAAGTGACCCTGCCCAACATGCCATTCGAGTCCACAACACCTGCCGATTTGCCGCAGGGTGTGAGTGCACCGTCGCAACTCGGGTCCGCGTTGCAGGACCAGTCGAAGGCCAAGTTCAAGTCTCTTGCCGCATCCAGGTTTCCGTCGGTGGTGAACGGTACCTCTGCCGGAAACCCTGCCGATGTGGCCGGTCCGCTCGGGTTTGTTGTGGACTTGTTCGCGGGGTTCGCGCAGAACGTCGCGCAGTCCGACCCGGCCGCCATCCAAGGCCCCGACGATCTGCACGAGTTGGTGACCGATTTCTTCGACGGACTCCCCCTGGTGGGTGTCCTGATCGACATTCGAGACGCCATGATGGGCAACTATGAGGGCGATGACCCTGTGTTGCAGGCGATCGACTCGTTCATGGGCAGTCTTGCTGGTCTGGTCAACACTGTCCAGGATTTCGTGCACTCACTGGTCGATGCGATTTTGCAGGCGATTCGGGGTATTCCGGTGGTGGGTGGCACGTTGGCGGACATCATCGCCGATGTGGGAAACCTGAACGACACCGCAGTCACAGCGCACTCCGCGGCCACTGCTGCAGAAGCAAACACAGCCACCCTTGCCGAGAACATCAACTCGGCCACGACAGGTGGCAGTGCGGGCGGATCAGGCGCGATTGCTGACGCCTTCGACACCATCGCCAGCATTTTCGGGATTGCGGATGCGGCGCAGAAAACGGCGATGGCTGCGCAGCAACAGTTGCAGGACATTACCGAGTCCACCCCGGAGGGCGGATTCTCGTGGTCCACCATTTTCGCCGGTAGCGATGGCGCGGCCCTGAGTGGCACTGATTGGCCTACAGGGTCAAGTCAGATCGTGATCCGCGGCGACGACGGCTATGTGGGTATCCAGTCAGGGTCGGCGAACGGTGTGTATCACAAGCTGTCTGCGTATTCGTATGTGACTGACACGCAATCGGTGTCGACAGTGCTCGGTGATCGGCCACCGTTGGCGCCGGGATACGACACCGGGTTGTGTTTGCGCTGCAACTCGGACATGACGACGGGCGCCTACTGCCTTGTCGACCGCGAGTCAGTGATGGTCGGCAAGTTCACGCGCAGCGGGTCGTCATGGACGTACACCCCATTCACAACACAGTCGATCGGTATCGGCCAGGGCGACATCATCCGGTTTCGGGCGTCAGGAGATAACTACTTTGTGCAGGTCAACGGCATCACGCGAGTATCAGTCACCGATACTGGTGCGACGGTCGCGCAAGGTGCCAGCTACAGGCGGGCTGGATTCTTGCAGCAGCGCGGCACGCAAGCGTTCCTCACCGTCGACAGTTTCCGCATGGCGTCGTTCGCCATGTCGGATTGGGTTCCGGCGGGTGCTGGTGTGACGGCGGCGTCGTGGCGTCTGCGTCGTGGGTCGGGCGACGAGGTGGGTCTGTCTGTGGGTGCGGGCGGGCAGTCGGTGATGCCGTCCGGGTTCTACACAGTAGAGGATTTGGCGTCGGCTGTCACCGTCACCGATCTGGGGACGGGGCAGGTCACCATCACGGAGTCGGGGTGGTATGAGATTTCGGCATCGTCGATCAATCGGGACGACTCCAGCGATGCCAGCACAACGAGTGTGGGGTCCGTACGCAGCTACCACCGCACCGCTGATGCGTACCGGCCAACGTTGTGGGTGCTGTACGTCGATGGCACCGCGATAGCCGGTCCGATCATGTCGGGCGTACCCACCACCGTGTACCTCGCGGCCGGTCAGGTAGTGCGACCCGGTGTGTCAGCATCCTGGCCACTCACACCCGCAACCGCAGGCGGCGATTCCAGCACCTACTACATGGTGGGGGGCGTGTCGGCGATCAGCGGCGTCTCCGGCAGCCCATCCGCATCATTCACCGGCCGAAAGGTTGCATCATGACCACCTTCACCCTGCCTGAGCTACCCGACGTCACCTTCACTGTGACGCGCGGCTCAGGAGGCGACTCAGGTTTACCCGCCAACTGGATTCGCGTCGTCGGCACCCAACCCGGTGAACCAACCGAAGACAACCCGACCCCCGATCCGGTCGTGGTGTCCGAAGTCGGATTCGCAGGACCATGACGCGCCTCTGAAATTTCCCCATAACTGAATACCGTCCACCCCCACCCACCCTGGTTGGGGGTGTTTGTCATGCCCTGAAAGGGGGACAGTAATGCCTGATGTGACATTCAAAATCAGTGACGGCTACCCGTCGATCACGGGAACAAAGGATTTGCGGTTCCGGCCACGTTCCACGTTCCAAAACCCGGCCGACGACTCGATCGTGTACCCAAAGATCCACAACAAAAAATGCGCTCATGACGAGTTGGTGACCCTGGATTTGGCGGAGGGTCCGTGGTCGGTTGCCGGCCTGGCGGGCGCAAAGTCGGTCGACTTCGACGTCCCTGAGGGTGGGGGTGAGTTGTGGGGGTTGATTGCCGCGAACCTGGCGATCCCTCCACAGACGTCGGCGCAACGGTTGGCGCAGGTGGTGGCCGACTACGTCGATGAGCAGGGGATCACCCCAACGACGAATGAGACGGTGGCGGGATTCGTCACGTCAGGAGCTACGCGGGATGCGGTGGACGCGCGGGTTGCTGCGGGCACCGCAGACTTCATCACCGAAGCGGAAGCTACAGCCTCTTATGTGCGGTTGGAGGACTACGCCCCCGGCGGTGGCGGAACGCTCACCGAAGACCCCGAACGCCCCGGAACCTTCATCATCTCCGGTGGTGGTATCACCGAGAACCCCGAACGTCCCGGCACCTTCCTGATTGGAGCATGACCCATGGCCTACGTACCTGTCGGAATTGACGACGACGGCAACCTGCCCGACGAGGTGATGGGCAACCTCAGCGGCGCATACGCCCGCGTCGGCGGCTCGGCGCAGCGCGGCACTCACGTCCCGGTCGCTACCCGTACCGCGTTGACCTACATGCGGGCCAAGTCGGACGGCTCGGCCACCCAGGAGACCAGCCGCGTCACCCATGTCATCACCGCCGACTGCTTCAACCTGCGGGTCTACTACGGCAACATCACGTCGAACGCAAACGCAGTGTCCCCGGTGGATGGCGACAACGCGATCACCGTGAAGTGTGATGTGGAGGACGCCTCCGGCAAGCGCAAACGCGGCTGGACGACCACCGGGGCGCGGTCGATGACCATCGAACCGGGCGGGCATGGGTATTTCACCGTGCAGGGCACGTTCAAGAAGGGTGACCGCATCTACACCCGCACCCACGTATCGGTGGCGTCGGCGGGAATGAAATGGCCGCGTGGCCTGACCACCAACACCGGCCCGCAAGCCGGTCTCGGCGAGGGTGTCACCGTGGGATCGGACCTGACATTGCCCAGCACGACAGCGGTGTCCCAGTCGTTCGTGTGGGTGTATTCGCCCGCGATGATCCTCGGCGAGGTCGCCACCCCCGCCCCGACCGTTGCCATCATCGGTGACAGCATCGCGGCGTCGCAGGCCGACAACGCCGACCGGGGATTCATTGTGCGCGCCTTGGAGCCACTGAACCTCGGGTACGTGTGGCTGCCGCAACAGGGCGAGACGATGAGCATGTGGCACACCGCCGACGAAGGCGGGGGCCGGGCGGTGGGACTCGATCACGTCTCGCACGCGATCTGCCAGTACGGGGTCAACGACATCTTCAACAACGGGAACTCGTTGGCGACCTGGCAGACGAACGCTCTCAAGTTGTGGACGGCCCTCGCGCAGCGCGGGATCAGTGTGTTCCAGACGACGATCACCCCGAAGTCCAGTAGCACCGATTCGTGGGCGACGACCGCCAATCAGACCGCTGCCGCCCAGACCGGCGTCCGCAACAGCGTCAATGACTGGTTGCGGGCCGGTGCGCCACTCAATCCATCCACGCTCGCAGCGGTGGCCGTGGGCACGGCGGGCGCACTGTTGGCGGGCCAGCCCGATCACCCGCTGACGGGGTACTTCGAGGTGGCCGACCAGGCAGAGAGTGCCCGCAACTCGGGCTTGTGGAAGGTGACCGGAACGGCGAACTATGCGACCGGCGACGGCACGCACCCGTCCGGGGCGATGCACACGCTGATGGCGGCAGGGATCGACGCCTCCCGGCTGACTCTCTGACCCCCGCCCATAACCCTGAGATTTCCGGGCGGATCGTCTGACTGAAACCCTTCGAGGGGAGGTGACCTTGTGGACCCGTTCGCCATTGCTCACGGCATCTGGTTCGGCATCGGAATGATCGCCGGATGGATCGACCTTCCCTCTCTTAACCTGTCCCTGTAACACCCTGGCCGTCGACACCGATACACCTGACAGCGCCCCGCGCGGACCAACCCCCGACTGGTCCGACGCGGGGCGCTTTCGTCGTTTATGACGCGAGTTATGCATAAGTTATGGTTCCGGGAACCATAACGACCGTTGGTGCGTCCAATGACCGTGACGACCGCTGACGTCCTCGACGTACTCGCGCTACTCGCTGTGTCGTTAACCCTCGTGTGGTGGACCCTCGAAGACACACACCAGAAGTAAACTTGGGGGCATGACCGCACCTGACGGCTACTGGATTGGCGACCGTGTGGCCGATCCCCGATTCGCCCCGGAACTCGAAGTCCTCGACCCCGACGAAGTGGCCGAAGCGATCGGCTCATGGGGGAATGCCGCACCGGAATGGGATGTGGAGGTCGGCGATGCCTGACTTCAAGGTCGGAGACCGGGTTATCAACACGCGCTACGGGTGGGCTGGACATATCACCGGCATCTTCAACCATGAGGTCGGCGGTATGTGTTGGGTGGAGACGACTCACGTCCCATCCGGCGATGGGAACCCTGGAGATACTGCACTCGGGCTGTTCGCCAACCTGGAGCACATCGACTGACGGGCCAAAGAGCGCCCCGATCCCAACCTTGGGGTCGGGGCGTTTTTTGTTTGTGTCCCGTAGGAGTAATGATAAGAGTAAGTTTTGTGATGAAACGGTGTCTGACCTGAGCCGATGACGGGAATCGAACCCGCGTATTCAGCTTGGGAAGCGGAGTATCTGCAGAAGTGAATCACGGCTAGTCGATCACAGTTGGTCGGGCGTCCCACTGTTGCCAATGGCAACACGCGCGGACATTTCCCCAGGACGTGCCATCGCCACCCGAGCAACGCCAAGTGCTGTATCGCCTGTTCAGCGCGCATATCGCCAGGAGATGACAGGGGTTCGATTCCCCTTAGCTCCACAGAATCCGCCTTGGAAGCACCCGGCACAGCGCCGCCGCCGACACAATGTCGACGGCGGCTTTGCGTCGGGCGCTTTTGTCTGGAGCATTTCGGTGTCGAGTGCGGTGAGGGTACTCACGCCTGGCCGATCGTCGATCCGCTCCGCCGCGAGCGACGTATATTCTCCGGTGTGCTGTGTGAATTAGTGCCCCGCGCCGGAAGTTCGTTGATGAGTTCGACGTGCAGGCAGTGCGTCGCCTCGTTGGCGTCACCGCCCAGAGGGGCGTGATCTTGGATGGCAGACCGTGGGGGTGACCATACAGGTCAGGGTGACGAGCAGGCCGGGCGCCGAGCGATGCTCGTGGTCGCATCCATGGCGCAACCGGTGATCGTTATCGGCGCTGATGGATGCGTCGAGATCGCCAACGCGGCCGCGCGCAGCGTGTTGGATCTGGGATCTGACATCACGAGGGCGCGAATCGACGATGTCGGCCTCGACTTCGCCGCCACCGAGATGTCACCGATCCTCCGGTGCGTGCAGGCCGGGGAACCTTTCGACGATCACATCGCCACGATCATCGCGCCGCAGGGACGGCGCTGGCTGTCGTGCAGCGGCCGCCAGATCGCGCACGACGGGGCGCTCGCGGCGGTGGTCACGTTCACCGATATCACCGAACGCCACCAGGAAACCGCTCGACTCGAGTGGGACGTGAGTCGATTTGAATGGCGGGCGTTTCACGATGACCTGACGGATCTGCTGAACCGCGCAGGCACACTCGCCGCCATCGGCGATCACTTGGCGACGCGTTCGGCGCCGCAGGACTGCGTGGGCGTGTACTACGTGGATCTCGATGGTTTCAGGGTGATCAACGATTCGCTGGGGCGGACGGTCGGCGACGACATCCTCACCGCGGTGGGCGGCCGGTTGCGGGACGCCTTGGGCCCCGATGCCGCCATCGGCCGACTCGGTGGCGATGACTTCGTGGTGGTCGAGCTCATCCGCGACGACCTGAGCGCGCGCCTCGAAAACCAGGTCTCGCGCATCCGAGAGCTCGTAGACCAGCCCATTGCGCTCGACGGGCGAACCGAACGGATCACCGCGTCCGTTGGGGTGGCCGTGGCCCGCCATTTGGTGGATGATCCCGCACCGGTAGACATGTTGCGCGACGCCGAGATTGCCTTGCAGGAGGCGAGGACGAACTCGGCCGGCCGACCGTACGCCTCGTTTCGTCCGCAGTACCGCTCGGACTGGTTGCGGCGGCAACGGATCGAGTACGAACTACGGAACTCGGTGAACTCCGACCCCGGCCAGCTGTACTTCGACTATCACCCGGTCGTGGATGTCGGACGCGGCCACGGGCGGGTCGCGCTGGAGGCGCTGATGCGTTGGCGTCACCCGGAGTTGGGCCAGGTGTCGCCAGGTGAGTTCATCACGATCGCCCGGCGCACCGACCTGATCGAACAACTCGGAGCGCACCTCGTCGACACCACGATGCGTGAATTCGTCGTGAACGAGCGGACGACCGAGGGACTGACGTTGTGTCTGAACTTCACTCGTCGTGAACTGGCCGACCGTCACTTCGTACCGCGCCTGCAGTTGGCGCTCGGTGACGCCGGATTGGACCCCGGCCGCTTGTGCGTGGAGGTCTCCGAGCGAGATCTCGCCGCCGGGGACCGCACGGGCATCCGGGCGACGATGACGTCGATCCGCGACCTCGGATGCCAGCTCGCCATCGATGACTTCGGTACGGGCGGAATGTGTTTGAGCGACCTGTACCAAATGCCCATCACCACCATCAAGACGGCCAAGGCGTTTGTCGACGACATGGAGGACGGCGCGGCCGACGAGGCCGACCGCGCCGAACAGATGTTGACCGGCATCGCATCCGCCGCGCACGCGTTGGGGATCACGGTGATCGCCGAGGGGGTGGAGACGTCTCGGCAGGCTGCGGCGATCGTGCGCGCCGGGTGCGACTTCGCCCAGGGGTTCTTCTACGCCTTCCCGCAGCGGCTGGTCGACATCGACTGAGTGTGGTCAGTGCACCAGGATGCGCCGCGCAAATCCATTCAGGTGCCTGCGCAAGGTGGCAATTCGCTGTTGCCGAACCGCTTCGGGGTCGTCGCCGGCGAAGATCGCCGACGGCCTGGTCCGAACGTTCGCCGAACACTCGAACCGCGAACACATGAGAATGCCCACCGTGTCGCCTTTGCGCCCCGCGGCTCCGGCGAGTTTGGCGCTGTAAAACGACACTTCGTTGGGCAGGTGGACATCTTGGCAGAACGAGCATTGCGGCCGGGTTCGTGGTTGCCGACCGCCCAGGCGCAGCATGATTCCGACGTCGGTGTCGTCGTGTGGAATGACGAGATAGCCGACCTGCGGCAGTTTTGGATCCCGCCAACCCAGGAAATCCATTTCCTCCCAACGCAATTCGGTATAATCGAGCGGCAGGCTCAACGCCTTGCGCTCGCGGACCGAGGCGTTGACGAGCGAGGAACGGATAGCGGATTCGGTAAGTGCATACATGTGTATCGATGACCTCATGTCGTGGGGTGTGAAGGCATGCGTCTGCCGACGTGGTCCGAGCGGAGTCACGTCGACGGGGCAGGGCGGTCAGTTGTCGGCGCGCACGACGCCGGCAACCTCCGCACACCCGGTGGGCAACGACACGAATGAGTACACGGTGGGTCATCGTCGTCGTCGACGGTTGAGGTGTCAACGTCATTTCGGCTGCCGCGCATGTCACCAGGAGCAACAGGCATGACGCGCATCACGATGATTTGGCCGGGTCGACGGGCCTCGCGTAGCCTGGTCTCATTGATGCACCGATCAGGTGCGGTCAACGCGTCGTAGAACGCTTCTTCGACAGGCTTCAAGCGCCTGCTCTTTGACTTCATACGGCGAACGAACACGCACAGATGCGTCTTCGCCATCCGACCCCGACCCGCGGTCTGACGCTGCTCGGTGTCCACAGAGAAAGACGGACCTTGTCCACTACTTTTGCTTCACTCGGCGTACCTGCCGAACTCGTCCGTGTCCTCGCTGCCGAGGGCAAGACCGAGCCGTTCCCGATCCAGGCCGAGACCCTCGGCGACACCCTGGCCGGCAACGATGTGATCGGTTCCGGCAAGACCGGCTCCGGTAAGACCCTCGCATTCGCCATCCCGATGGTCGCCGGGTTGGCCGAGATGGAGGTCACCCGACGACCGGGCGCACCCACCGGCCTGGTGCTGGCGCCCACCCGCGAACTCGCGACCCAGATCGCCGCGGTGCTCACCCCGTTGGCCAAAGCGCTGAACCTGACCGTGACCACCGTCTTCGGTGGCGTCCGCCAGAATCGGCAGGAGGAGGCGTTTCGCCGTGGGGTCGACATTGTGGTCGCGTGCCCCGGTCGGCTCGAAGACCTGATGGGCCAGGGCATCGTGCGACTCGACGATGTCGAGATCACCGTGCTCGACGAGGCGGATCACATGGCCGATCTCGGCTTCCTTCCCGGTGTCACGCGCATTCTTGCCGCCACCCCGCGCGACGGGCAGCGCATGCTGTTCACCGCCACGCTCGACAACGGGGTCGACAAGGTCGCCAAGCGCTTCCTGAGCAAGCCGACTGTGCATTCCACCGAGGAGACCACGGCTCCGGTTCAGATGACCCACCACGTCTTCGAGGTCGACCCGGGCGCCAAGAACGATCTTGTGCGCGAGCTCGCCTCCGGGCGCGGGCGTCGAATCCTGTTCACCCGCACCAAGCATCAGGCCAAGAAGCTGGCCAAGAAGCTCACCGACGGCGGAATCCCGGCCGTCGACCTGCATGGCAACCTCAGCCAGGCCCAACGCGACCGGAACCTCAAGGCCTTCGGTGGCGACGGGGTGCGCGTGTTGGTGGCCACCGACGTCGCGGCGCGTGGCGTGCACGTCGACGGTGTGGAACTCGTGGTGCACGTCGACCCGCCCGCCGAGCACAAGGCCTACCTGCACCGTTCGGGACGTACCGCACGCGCGGGCAGCAGTGGCGACGTGGTCACCGTCTGCCTGCCGGATCAGCGCCGCGACGTCGCGGGACTGCTGCGTAAGGCAAACATCAAGGTGGCGCCGACCCGCGTCGATGCGGCCTCCGTCGAGGTCGACGATCTCATCGGCCCCCGCGCCGAGTTCGTGGCGCCGCAACCCAAGCCCGTGCAGAATCCGCCCCGTAACGCCGCACCCCGTGGCCAGCGCGGCAATGGCGGACGAGGACGTGGGCAGGGCGCGCGTCGCCCGAGTGACGGCCAGCGGCGGCGTGGTGGCACCGCCCGCCGTGGTGGCCGCGGCGCTGCCACTGCGGGTAGCCGGAGCGGCGCGGGAGCTCGGTAGACCGCGGGGCACCAGCGTCATCCGGACCGTGAGGCCGACCGATCTGCCGGTTCGGCTTCGCGAGAGATCACGCGACGCCGAGTGCTCGCATGCCGGCCGTGACGCCGGCCGCGAGCAGGATCACGATCATCAGGGGTGCCCGGCAGACTGCTGCGACCACGCCGACGGCCACTCCGGCCGGACGGGCCCAGCCGGCGAACTCCTGACCGGCGAACACCGCGCCCGTCACCGCGACGCCGACGAGCAGCAGGATCGCCGCCCGGTCGAGCAACGCGGCCGCGGTCGGGCTCACCTCGTAGCGGTTGCGTAACGCCGGTCCGGCCACCCGGATGAGGTACGTACCGACAGCGAGCAGTGCCGCTCCGGCCAGCAGGTCGATGGTGCTCATGGTGCGTACTCCTGCCGTTGATGGTCGACGGGGGTGCCCTGGGCGGCCGGGGTGCCACGTCTGTCTCCGGAGTCGCGTGCGATCACGGCCAGACCGGCCAAGGCGCACAGGATGGGCACCCCGGCCGGTAGGAGCGGTGTCGCCGCCACGGCTGCTGCTCCGCCGACAAGGGCGGCGCACAGCGTTTTTCGTTCGCGCAGTGCGGGGATGGCGAGTGTGGCGAGCAGTGCGGGGAAGGCTGCGTCGAGACCGAGTGACGCCGGGTCCGCGACGATCTCGCCGATCGCGACCCCGATGGCCGACCCGAGTGGCCAGCTGACCAGCACTCCGGCGCCGCAGAGAAGGAAGGCGGCGCGAGCCCGCCGCTGATCGGTTTCGACGGCCGTGACCGCGGCGGTCTCATCGTTGATCAGGTGGGCGGCGAGCGCTGTCGGCCATCCGCGTGGAAGGAATCGCCCCATCGACAGTCCGTAGCCGAAATTGCGTGTGTTGACCACCAGACCGGCGAGCGCGGCGAGTAGGGGCGCACCGCCCACCGCGATGATGCCGACGAACACGAACTCCGAGGAGCCGGCGAGGACCACAGTCGCAATGACGACGATCTGCCACCAATCCAGGCCTGCGGAGTGGGCGGTGACGCCATACGACGCGCCGATGACCAGCACGGACATGCTCATGACGAGCACTGTGCGAACAGTGGCACGATCAAGTGTTCTCCGAAGCGAACGCATGTCCACTATAGTGGACCTATGCCAGGTGTTCGTCAAGATGGACGATCGTCCTATGAATCGAACGATCCGACGGATGTTGCTCCGTCGGATCCCAAACGCGTCGTTGCTGCCGCGCTCAAGCGGGAACGGACCCGGGCGGGATTGTCGATCGGCGAACTGGCTCGGCGCGCCCGGATCGGGAAGTCGACCCTGTCGCAGCTGGAGACCGGCGAGGGGAACCCGAGTGTAGAGACGCTCTGGGCACTCTCGACGGCGCTGGGAGTGCAGTTCTCGGCATTGTTGGACACACCGACCCGGTCGGTGGAGGTGATTCGATTCGGCGACGGTCCACTCATCCCGGCTGCCGCAGCCGACTACTCGGCGACCCTGCTGTCAACAGCACGGCCCGGAACGCGGCGCGACCTGTATCTGATCCGTGCGCAGCCGGGTGAGCCGAGAATCTCCGCGCCGCACGCCCGCGGCGTGGTGGAACTGGTGGTGATCAGTAGCGGTAGAGCGAAAGTCGGGCCCACCGGCAGCGAGGTGGAACTGGCCGCGGGTGACTACGTGTCGTATGCGGGCGATGTCGAGCACGTGTTCGCCGCGCTCGAACCCGAAACCGTTGCCGTCATGATCAGTGAATCGACCTGATCGCGGAATGATGCCTATCGGCGAAGGATCTGATCACGCCGGTGCGAAGCGGCGGCAGAGGCCGGCGGCCAGCCACGGGCGCGCGCCCCAGGCGAACGCCCGGCCGGTCACGGCCGCCCACGTCGGCGACATCCGTCCGTACGCCGCCAGCATGGCTACCACCGGGTCGACACTGATGTGCACGTCGGGATGGCGCGACTGCGGTGGGTCGATCACGAGTCGGCCGTCGGTGAACTCGTAGACATACCTTTCGTCGCACCCGCGGAGGCGGATGTCATAGGTCGCCGAATGTCCGCCGCACGATGACTCCACCAGCCACCGAGGCAGCACCTGATGGCGCCCGCGCGCCACGAGGGGCGCCACCTTCGGGTCGATCTGCCACGACGCGCCGACGGCGGTGGCCACGTCGTGACCGTGGATGAGGAACTCGCCGATCAGGATGCCCAGTGCCGCGTCGGACCGAACCCGTGAATCCGCATCGAAGTTCATCACCGGTACCCGGGCGCCGAAATGTGACACGGCGTAGAGGAGGCGGTCCAGGTCGTCGAGGAAACGCTCGGTCAGCCGATGGATGTCCCGGGTTGACATGTTCGCTATCTGCTTGGCGTTGAAATCGGGTAGGTCCTTGGGCCGGTGCGGCCACGAACCCGTGCCCTCGATCAGTTCGAGGTAGCGGCCCGGCGTGGCGGCCACGTGGCCGAGGCAGTCGACCACGGTCCATCCCGGGGTACTCGTGAGGCGGGCGTCGGGTTCGGCGACGGTCCGCACCAACTCGGCGAAACGTTCCCCCGAATCGCGCGCGGCGTCGATGTAATCGAACCGCGAGTACATTGTCTTCACCCGTGCACCCCCTGAACAAGTGGATGCCAGGATATCTCGGAACCGTTTGGCGGACAGGGGAATCACGACTGTTCACCTGGAATGTGCGGTGGTGAACTCAATTGCTGTCAGTGATCTGGTGTGCGCCGTCGCAGTGCGAGATCTGGGACAGTTGTCTCAGTCGGTGGTCCCCGATGGCGTTGCCTGCCTCGTCAGATCACCGGCTCTTCGCCTCGGGTAGATGCTTCGCCGGACCGCACGACAATCACGCCGACGACGATCAACACACCACCGACGAGTTGCACAGCGGTGGGTAGTTCGGCGAGTGCTGCCCAGGCGAAGGCGACTGCGAACAGCACTTCGGACAGTCCGACGAAACTCATCACCCGCGACCCCAGGCGTCGGCCGGCGGCAATACCCATGGAGTAGGCAACAGCCGCGCTCACCACCCCCAACACGACAGCTGGTACCCACCACGGCATCGACTGAACCGCCCCGGGTCTGTCGGAGGCTCTCGAACCTGTGAAGGATGGAGAGCATGGCAGCACCACGCAAGTACAGTGAGGAACTCAAGGACCGGGCCACCCGGATGGCATGTGAAGCGCGA
>NZ_JAKGCU010000037.1 GCF_021556435.1 Gordonia tangerina | reverse complement strand
TCTGGGTTTCCTACCGTGCCGAGCAACGCATTCGCTCCTGTGCGTGCTTATCCGGTCCGGTATATCGTCATCATCTCGGCCTGCTGGCAACCAAGGTATTCGAACTCGCGTTCGAAGTCAACAACTTTTCACGAACTTTTTGCCGGCGTCCCCACCACAAAACTCCCGACGTTGCATTCAACCAGTTCGTCGACCCCGGTGGCCTCGCCGAACGCGGCGGTGTCGCCGTAACCCTGGGCGACGCCGCCGAGTCCCATGGCGGTGGCGGTGAGGTAAAGCGTCTGGGTGAGCACGCCGACATGTTTGAGGATCACCGCGTACGGCATCTGCTCATAGGTCCACATGATCCGGCCGGGGCGCGCCGCCAGTACCAGGAGTACCTGCGGCAGTTGGCCATCGGCAAGGGTGAGCGATGCGGGTGCGAACAATGTGGCGACCGCCGGACTGTCGTAGGGCGCGACCGGCCGCAGGACATGGTCGAAGGAATCGTAGTGGTACATCCCCGGCGCCACGCCGTCGGCGGTGCGCACGACCGGATAGATCTCCAGCTCGTAGAGCGACCCGCCGGACGGGTACGGCCGCGACGGCAGCTCCTCGGGGACCGGCCGGTCGGCGTTCACAGTTCGGACGCTGCGTGTACGCGCGCATCGGAACAGCAGCTCACCGAGCTGGGCGAGGGATATCGGGTGTGCATCGTCGAAGTCGCGCACCGACTTCCGGTCCTCCACCACGGCAGCCAGCGGCGCGTCGGCGGTGCGGAGATCGGAGAGGTCGGGTTCTGGCAGGGCAATCGGGTCGCCGGGGTAGACGTCGCGTCGCGCCGGGACCGGCTCGAATGTGCCCTCGGCCCACCGGGTGGGTCCGAAGTGCTGCCAGTTGGTCGCGCGGTCGCCGACCGTGCTGTGGCGATGGAACCAGAGCTCATGCGGACCCCAACTCCGGGTGGGGAACTCGGCATGCTCACGGCCGGCGGCGACCGCGTGACCCGACCAGGCCAGATCGGACAGCAGCCGTAGCTGTACCGATGACTTCGGTGATTCGGAGCCAAGGCCGCCGGCGACGGACAGGATCTCCGGATCGTGGATCTCGACATCACACCAGCTGCGCGGGTTCTCTGCGACGACGACGCCATCCTCGCGCCGGATCACCGTGAACCGCGACAACTCGACGTCGTCGCCGACGTCGGCAACCGTGGGGCGCGCAGTCGGCGGCCGTCGGAACGGCCGCAACGAGTACAGCTTTCGCTCACCCACAGAGACCGTCATCGACAACGCTCCGGCATCGATCAACCGCTCGACGAGGCTGTCGACGTCCGTATCGGCACCCTCGGACACCGTGATCGGGCCCGCGTTGAGCGACCGGAGCACGGCCAGCTGCGGTCGGGTGAGCTTGTCCAACCGCTTCTTGGCCGGCAGAACAACCGCGACACCACCGCCGCCCAGCAGGAATCGGGCTCCGGGCGCCAGCGTGTAGACGGTATGTGGGGTGCGCTCGCTCATGAGTCCGACGTCAGGCGGCGGCACGCTGCAGCGCCGGATACATCTTGTCCAGCACGTACGGGATCGACAGCGGCGTCGGCTCGTTGAGGCCGCCGATCTCGGCGACCGACAGTCGGCTGACTGCACCACTTTCAACTGAACGCAGGCCCTGATACCCGGGCAGCTTCTCCAGCGCGTTCATCTGCTGGTCGGTGTTGGCGGTGACCACCAACAGATCCGAATCGAGCATCGGGACGTTTTCGGTGGAGATCGGGAAGCGTGGTTGACCGTTCTTGCGGAATTCCGCGACCAGCTGCGGCGCGATGGTCATACCCAGCGATGAGAACAGGTAGGTGGCACCGTCGTCGGGATCGGCCATCACCTGGATCTGATCGTTGGAGAACATGTAGGCCATCGTGTAGGTCTTGCCGTTCAGACCGGGCATGTCCTGTTTGGCGGCGTTGATCTTCTCGTCGACGCCCGCGGTGATCTCCTTGGCCTTCTCGGGTTCGCGCAGCACCGTGCCGAGGAACGTGACCATGTCCTGCCACGGGTCGATCTGCTTGCCGGTGATGCCGGGGATGGTGGGAGCCAATTTCGAGACACTGTCATAGATCTCGGGCTGCCCGTCGGCCATGTACGACGTCGCAAGGATCAGGTCGGGCTCGGCCTTGGCCACCTGCGCGACGATGTCGTCGGTGCTGATCGGGGTGGAATCCTGCAGCTGATCGCTGGCCCACGGGGCCGGATTGCCGGTCAGCACCTGGATGTTGTCGAGGTAGGCGACGGGGGTGATCCCGAACGACAGGGTGACGTCGATCCACTGTGCGCCGAGGGTGACGATCCGCTTGGGCACACCGTTGATGGTGACCGAGCCCTTGGACGTGTTGACCTGGATCGGGGCGCCCTCGTCGGCCGATTCGTCGGGCGAACTACAGGCACTCAACGCCAGCGCCGCCACCACCAGAGAGGCGATCGACACGAGCAGAACACGCAACGCACGGGTCATGCGTGCAGCCTAACCTAAGCATCCAGATCGGAGGCAGGCCCATGACCGGCCGAGCAATCAGAACTCCAGGACCACCGGCGCGTGGTCGCTGGCGCCCTTGCCCTTGCGTGCCTCGCGGTCCACCCAGGCGCCGCGCACCCGATCGTCGAACGCCGGTGAACACAGCAGATAGTCGATCCGCATGCCCTCGTCACGCGGGAAACGCAACTGCGTGTAGTCCCAGAAGGTGTAACCGTCGGCGTAGGGGAGTGCCGAGTCGCGGAAGCCCACATCACCGATGGCCTGGATGGCGGCACGCTCGACGTCGGAGACGTGGGTGTGTCCCTCGAACGCTGTGGGGTCCCAGACGTCATCGTCGGTCGGGACCACATTCCAGTCGCCGGCCAGCACCACCTGGGCGGCCGGATCATGCGCCAGCCACAACGACGAGATGTCGCGCAGCTTCGCCAGCCAGTCGAGTTTGTACCGGTAATGCGGATCGTCGAGGGCCCGGCCGTTGGGCACATACAGACTCCACACCCGGACGTCGCCGCAGCGGGCCGAGATCGCGCGTGCCTCCCGTGCGGGCGTGGTGTACTCGGCGCCGAACGACGGCTGCCCCTCGAAGCCGGTCTCGACCTCGTCGAGCCCGATCCGTGAGGCGATCGCGACGCCGTTGAAGCCGCCGGTGCCGATGTGTGCGACGTCGTAGCCGGCGGCCAGGAAACTCATCACCGGGAACTCGTCGTCGCGGCACTTGGTCTCCTGCATCGCCAGCACGTCAACGTCGTTGCGTTCCAGCCAGCCGACCACGCTCTCCGAACGGGCGCGGATCGAGTTCACATTCCAGGTGGCGATGCGCATCAGTCAGTCCTCGGTGTCGTCGTCGGCGTCGGGTGCGATCTCGGCCACCACAGCCCCCGCGTCGTGCCACCGTTGCGTCACCCAGCTCGTCAGTGCCGGTGGGGTCAGCAGGATCATCGCGAACGGCAACGGTGTGTCGCGGTCACGGTAGTGATCGCGATAGAAGACCAGCGAATCGGCAAGCCATCGCAGGTCACCCGGGTCGCGACGCAACAGGCTCTCTGCATGATCGACCACCGTCACCAGCGCCGTGAGCGAGCCGTCGGTTGGGGCATCGGCATCGAGGTCGCGCATGCAGTCGTCGAAGGCGTCGCGGTTACGACCGAAATGCGGCGGAAAACCCCACCCCCGTGCGAACTCGTCGAGCAGTGAGCTGAGCGACGGCATTGCGCGGCCGTCGACATGCCGTAGCCGAGTCTGCGCGGGCATCGCCGGGCAGTTTCCGTCGGCGATGACGCCGACGACCGGCCCGGCGCGCCCCGCGTCGAACAGGAACCGCCGCACCCCGATGGGTGTGGGCGCTGCGTCGGGACTCACTGGTCCGGTCCCCGGATCTGGACGAACGAGCGGTAGTGGTCATCGGTGTACCAGGCGCTGCCATCGCTGCCGGTCACGATGCGCTCGGCGTCGCGGCTGCGGCCGGGTTCCTTGGGATTGACGTCCCACTCGCGGTAGTCGATGCGTCCGCCGGCGCTCGTAGCGGGCAGAAGGCCCTCGTTGTTGCGGAAGACCGAACCGCCGCGGGTGCCGGGTGCATCGGCCGCTTCCGGCCATTCGCCGGCGTCGATCAGAGCGAGGGTCGCCATGACGTGGTCGGGGATGTCGGCTGCCACCGTTCCGGTGGCCGTGGCATTGCCCGCGACACCCCGGGGGGCCTGCGATGCGTCGTCGGAGCTGCCGAACGACCAGGTGAGGACCGCCGCGGCGATCGCGAGAACGATCCCGACGACCGACGCGATGGTGCGTCGTCGCGCCACCCTCGTCCTTGTCACGCGCTCACCTTAAGTCGTTCGATCACAGGGCGAGATAGCGGGAGGTGTGATGCAGACCGAAACCCGTCGTCCGATACCAGGTGCCGGCGATTCGATCGGCGGCGTGCACCAGTACATGAGCACGTTGCGCGTCGTGGTCGGCGCCCCACGCGACCAGCGCCGCCAGCACCGCATCGGCCTGGCCGGGAGTCGCCGACGATACGGTCAGGCCGAGCCACCGAGTGCCGTCGGTGCCCCCGGTCACGGTGCCGCGTCCGATCGCGTCGGGTCCGTCGCCGCTCGAGGCGAACACCACCGGTCCCTCCGACGCGCCGACGACAGCAGTCGCGACTGACAGATCGACGTCGGGACCCCGGTAGGCATGCAGCCATGCCGGGCTCGGTGAGTCGTCGAGCCCCACCTGCTCGGCCGGGGTTGTCGGCTCTGTGTGGATCACGTCGAGATCACCGGCCAGGAGCTGCATCTCGTCGCCCAGCGGCTGTCCGACAACCTGCCCCGCCGGGAGCAGCCGCTCGGGGATGGCCACCACCGTCGGCAGGTTGCGCTCCGCGTACCAACCGCGCAGCGCCGACATGGTGGCCGCGTCGGTGCCCGCGCCGAACTCGAGAGGCACCGCCGAGTTGGCGCGGCGGGTGAATCCGCCGCCCGCGCGGAGCAACCATCCGTCGAGCATCGCCGATTCGGTGCCCGGCCAGGCGGCCGCGGCCGCGGCCTCCAGACTGCGGATCTGCGAGTTGCGCACCGTCATCCGCGACAGCACGCGAATCGAGGTCACCGCCGTGCGGGGGATCGGCTGTGGGCCATCGCGGTCGATGACCAACGGGTCCCCGTCGTCGAGCAGCACCCCGGTGACATCGGACAGTGCGGCACCAGAACCGCCGCGCCAATCGGCCGGTGTCGCGTCGCCCAGACGGTATCGGATGACGACGCGGTCACCCACGAACGGGATGCGGTGGCCGGACGCCGGGTCGTCGGACGGGTGTGTCGTCACCGGGAGTTGTCGCTCAGTCGTCGTCTTCGTCGTCGTGCCCGAACGGATCGTCGACGCTGCCGGGGAGCCAGGTCAGGCCGGGTTCACCCCAACCATTGCGCTTGATGGTCTTCTTGGCCGCCCGCGCGTTGCGTCCGATCAGCACGTCGACGTACAGGAACCCGTCGAGATGACCGACCTCATGCTGCAACATGCGCGCGAAGAATCCGTTGCCCTCGATCGACACCTCGTCGCCGTTGCGGTCGACACCGGTGACCCGGGCCCAGTCCGCGCGGCCGGTGGGGAACTGTTCACCCGGCACCGACAGACACCCTTCGACGTCGTCGTCGGGATCGGGCATGGTCTCCGGGATCTCCGAGGTCTCCAGCATGGGATTGATCACCTCGCCGCGGCGACGCGTCGCGGTGTAGCGCTCACCGTCCGGGCAGTCGTAGACGAACATGCGTTTGCCGACCCCTACCTGGTTGGCGGCCAACCCGACCCCGTTTGCAGCGTCCATCGTTGCGTACATGTCGTCGAGTAGTGTCACCAATTCCGGCGACGGGCGGCGGTCGGCATCGAGTTCGACGAGCTCGGTGGGATGGTGCAGCACCGGTTCGCCGACGATGCAGATCGGGAGAATTGCCATGTGGGACAGATTACCCAGCGGCCCCACGCCCCTTTCTCGTGGCGAGTCACATCGCGAACGGGGCCGCCGATCGTGGTTAGATGATCAGCGAACCACATTGCTGTGATTTGTCCGGGCCTCGAGGATCCGGTCGGTGGTGTCGACCGGTGTGGGGCGGGGGTAGCGCCCGCCGGGCGAGCGGTGATGTGATGTGCACGAGGCGATCTTGAGGGAGCGAGATGGACGGCGCAGCTGCGCGAAGCCAGAAGCAGGGCGATCAACCCACACCCGCAGATTCATCCGCCGAACAGACGACGAACCCTGTCGATCCGCACGAGGTCGGGCCGGACGGGCTGTCCCGTCGCGACCACGACATCCTGTCGTTCGAACGGCAGTGGTGGAAGTACGCCGGGGCCAAAGAAGAAGCCATCAAGGAGCTCTTCGGACTCTCGGCAACCCGGTACTACCAGGTGCTCAACGCGCTCGTCGATCGCCCCGAGGCGCTGGCCGCCGACCCGATGCTGGTCAAGCGGCTGCGCCGGCTGCGGGCGTCGCGCCAGAAGGCCCGCGCGGCGCGTCGCCTGGGCTTCGAGATCACCTGACCCGACCACGTCGGTGACTCCCGTGACCGTGACGGGCCCGTCATCGGATGTGAAGTAAGGTTCTCGGTGATGAACGCTGATCACGAGCCGAGTCGCCTGCCGCTGCGGGCGGGGGCGATGATGTTGCTGGCCGTGGCCATTGTCTTTCTCGGCCTGGGCTGGCACTCCGCGGCCACCAGCGGCGATGATCCGGAGCAGGAATTGGAGGCGGCGCAGAGCCAGGCCACCAGCGCGACGACGCAGTCGTCGGCGAGCGCGGCCGCCTCGTCGTCGGCGACGGCATCGGCCGATACGCCACAATTGTGCGTCTTCAACGCCGGGTCGATCTCGGGTCTGGCCGCCGACATCACCGAATCGTTGCAGGCCGCAGGTTTCCAGACCGACGAACCGGGGAACCTGTCGACCGCGTCGATCACCGAGAACACCATCTTCTACGACACCGGACAGCAGTCGGCGGCCGAAGAGGTCGCGGATGCGCTCGGCGGTGACGCCAGTGTCGACCCGCGTCCGTCGTCGTTCACCCAATGCCCGGACGGTATGCCTGTCATCGTGGTCACGCGGTGATCTCCCTCGACGATCCGAGGGGTGGTCACCACACCCGCGAACCCGATGACCACGAACTCCGATGAGCACCCACAGATTTCGGCCCGTTGACGATCAAGGAGTGACATGACCGCCAGTAAGCTTCAGATTCGCCGCACGCTCGCCGTGCTCGCCTCGGCCGGTATCGCCGGCGCAGTGCTGGCCGGCTGCACTCCCGACGAGCCGCCCACCGACGTACCCGGCACCACTCCCTCGGTGGTGACCGGCAATCAGGCGCCCCCCGGCGAGGTCGACGACGCCGACGGCATCGGGCAGTCGCCCGAGGAGGACGCCACCGCACGACTCGTCGACGATCAGGGCGAGGACGTCGGCGAGGCCACCTTCGAGCCCAGCGGGTCGTCGGTCAAGGTCACCGTGCGGCTCAGCGCCGACAGCGGTATCGAGGCAGGCTTCCACGGCATGCACATCCACGAGAACGGGGTCTGCGAGACCGGCGGCGACAGCGCATTCTCCAGCGCCGGGGGGCATCTGCAGGTCGACGGCAACACCGGCCACCCGGCCAGCGGTGATCTGGTCTCACTCAATGTGCTCGAGGACGGCACGGCGGAGACCGTCACCACCACCGACTCGGTGAACCTCGAGCAGATCGTCGGCAAGTCGATCATCATTCACGAGGGCGCCGACAACTTCGCCAACATCCCGACCCGCTACGCGCCTGCCCCGGACGAGCAGACGATGTCGACCGGTGACGCGGGCAGCCGTGTGGCCTGTGGCGTCATCGAAGCGCACGAGTGACGCGGACCCGCTGACCCCGATCGGCACTGACGTGCGCTCCACCGGGCTGTTGTGATGGTCACCCCCATCGAGTTCAACGGTTCACCGACACCGTCGCTGGGCGTGGAATGGGAGTTCGCGCTCACCGACAAGGTGTCCGGTGACCTGTCGAATTCGGCCGCGGACCTGTTCACGCGCGTATCGGAGCATTGCCCGGCCCGGCGGGACAAGGTGCACAAGGAGTTGCTGCGCAACACCGTCGAGATCGTCACCGGCATCTGCCGAGACACCCCGGAGGCGATGGCGGATCTGACCGAGACGCTGGCTTCGGTGCGCGAGCACACCGAAGCGTTGGGCGTCGACCTCTACGGGGCGGGTACTCACCCCTTCGCCCAATGGTCGACCCAACTGCTCACCGAAGGTCATCGGTACGCCGAACTGATCGAACGCACCCAGTGGTGGGGGCGGCAGATGCTGATCTGGGGGGTCCACGTGCACGTGGGGATCAGTCACCGCGACAAGGTGTTACCGATCCTCGGCGCCCTGCTGAACTACTACCCGCATCTGCTGGCCTTGTCGGCGTCGTCGCCGATGTGGGCCGGGCGAGACACCGGATATGCGAGCAATCGCGCGATGATGTTCCAGCAGCTGCCCACTGCGGGATTGCCGTTCCAGTTCGCGACCTGGGCCGAGTTCGAGTCGTTCGTCGCCGACCAGAAGATGACCGGCATCATCGACCACATCAACGAGATCCGGTGGGACATTCGGCCATCACCCCATCTGGGCACCATCGAGGTGCGGGTGTGCGACGGTATGACCAACGTCGCCGACCTGGCCGCGGTGGTGGCGTTGATCCACTGTCTGGTGGTCGAGCTGGATCGGCGGTTGGCGGCCGGGGAGACGTTGCCGCAGATGGCGCCGTGGCTGGTGCAGGAGAACAAGTGGCGCGCTGCCCGGTACGGTCTCGACGCCATCGTCATCCTCGATTCCGACTGCTCCGAACGGCTCGTCACCGACGATCTCGGCGACCTGCTGACGCGGCTGCAACCCATCGCCCGCGACCTCAACTGTGCCACCGAGCTCGCGCACGTCGCCGACATCGCTGCGCACGGCGCGAGCTATCAGCGTCAACGCCACGCCTACCGCGAAACCCGCGACTTGCGCGAGGTGGTCCGGTCGGTGGTCACCGAGCTGTCGTGACCACTCGCCGCAACCCCCGCACTCCCCGCCGGCGGCGAAAGTGCCGTTGATTTGGGTCACCAGGTGACTCAGATCTACGGCACTCTGGCAGACCCATCCGAGGATCGGGGCGCGAGCCGACCGCCACGCTAGTCCTGTGCCGGGTTCTCCATGTCGTCGCGACTGAGCAGTCCGTCGCGGGCGCGTTGCTCCTGGTACACCAATCGGCCGATGCGGTGGGCGATCACCGGGGCGGTCATCAGCGCGAACAGTCCGGCCAGCACCAGCATGCCGACGTCGACGTGCTGGCCGAGCCGGATCATCGCGCCGATGAGCATCAGCAGCAACCCGAAGGTCTGTGGCTTGGTGGAGGCGTGCATGCGGCTCAGCGTGTCCTTGAACCGCAGCATGCCGATGGCGGTGGTCAGCGCCAATGCTGCACCGAGTACCAGGAACACCGAGGAGATGATGTCGCCGATCATGTCTCGTCGTCCCTCACCCGGAAACGTGCGATGGCCACCGAACCGGTGAAGCTCAACAAGCTCAGCGCGACGATCGCCGGGACCACCGTCGAGTCGCGACTGTAGGCCGCCCAGGCGGCGAGGCCACACATGCACAGGGCGATCATGGTGTCGAGTGCGACCAGCCGATCCAGCGACGACGGTCCGCGCAACACCCGAACCGTGGTCAACACCGCGGCGATCATCAGCAGCACGCTGACGGTGATCCAGACGTAGGTCATCGGCGGCCCCCGTCGGTCGGTGGGACGTCGACCACGTCGGGGTTCTCGGTCTCGGCGCGACCGATGTCGTGGACCCGGTGGTACTCGTCGTCGAGGCCATGATACGGACTCGGATGCCATTCGCTGTCGCGCTCGAACGCCCGGATGAAGGACCGTTCGACAAACGCGACCTGGTCGTAGAAGGCTTGTACCTTCTTTTCGGTGCGCACGTCGAAGACATGGATGTAGAGGATGCGTCGTCGGTGGTCGATGTCGAGCACCATGGTGCCGGGGACCAGGTTGAGATAGTCGACGGCCAGCGTCAGCACCATGTCGGATTTGATCGCCACCCGCACCCGGATCACCGCACCCAGCGGTGGTTTGCCCGGTCTGATCGCCGCCCACGCCACCTGTGCACTGGACACGAAGAAGTCGATGACCAACCGCACCAGGATGACCAGCACCGCGATGGGATGGATCCGGCCTTCGACCGGCACCCGGGGCAGTGGCAGGAGGGTGACGATGGCGATCGCGAGCACCAGGCCCCCGAGGATGTTGGCCCAGGACACGGTGCCCCACAGCAACACCCACACGAAGGTCAGCCAGGCCAGCGTCCACAGTCGGACGGCGACCTCTCGTGAGTCGCTGCCCAACCAACGGGGGATGTGGATGTGCTCGCGCATCCACACGAACACCGTCACCGAATGCCAGAACAGGAACAGCAACGACACTCGGCGGGCGGTGATGATGCGCGACCGCACCGGCACGGGTCGGCGTCCGTCCTGCTGCTGTTCGGGTCCGTCGTTCACCGGTCACCTCCCAGAACCGCCTCGATGTAGATGCCGCGATCGGTGATGTCGGTGGCCGCGCGGTCGGTGAAGCCGAGGATGGGTCCGGCCCACAACGTCAACACCAGGCCTGCGATCACCATGACAGCCGTGGGCAACACCATCCCGGCCGGCATCCGCCCGACGTCGTCGCGGTCGTCGAAGGCGCCGTCGGTGCTCTCGTCGATCAACGCCGACGGACCTTGATCGGACAGGTCGCCTTCCGGCGCGTCGGCGCGTGGCCGCCAGAAACCCTTGGTCCAGACACGAGCCACCACGTACAAGGTCAGCAGGCTGGTCACCACCGACCCCGCCACGAGCATCCAGGCCAGCACCGATCCGTCCTGGGTGCCGGCCTCGATCAGCGCGACCTTGCCGACGAAACCGGAAAACGGCGGGATGCCGCCAAGGTTGAGCGCCGGTATCAAGAACAGCGCGGCCAGCACCGGACTGGCCATCAGCCCACCGAGCCTACGCAGTGACGACGACCCCGCCTGCCGTTCGATGAGTCCGACGACGAGGAACAGCGTCGTCTGCACCAGGATGTGGTGGGCCACGTAATAAATGGCCGCCGACAACCCGAACTGCGACGACAACGCGATCCCGAACACCATGTATCCGATGTGGCTGACCAGGGTGAACGACAGCAGACGTTTGATGTCGGACTGCGCGATCGCGCCGAAGATGCCGACCAGCATCGTCAGCAGACCGGCGATCATCAGAATCGTGTCCATCGAGCCGCCGGGGAACAGCAGCGTGTGTGCCCGCACGATCGCGTACACACCGACCTTGGTGAGCAGGCCGGCGAAGACGGCGGTGACCGGAGCGGGTGCGGTCGGATACGAGTCGGGCAACCAGCTCGACAACGGAAAGACCGCGGCCTTGATGCCGAACGCCACCAGCAGCACCGCGTAGAGCGCATTGCGGGTGCCGTCGGGGACGTGGTCGAGGCGTGCGGCCATCTCGGCGAGGTTGAGGGTGCCGGTGGTGGCGTAGGCGAACGCGATCCCCGACAGGAAGATCAACGACGACACCATCGACACCATCACGTAGGAGGCGCCGGCCCGGACCCGTTCGGCGCTGGCACCGAGCGTGAGCAGCACGAAGCTCGCCGCCAGCAGCACCTCGAACGAGACGTAAAGGTTGAACAGGTCGCCGGCGAGGAAGGCATTGCAGACGCCGGCGGTCAGGATCAGGTAGGTGGGCAGGAAGATCGACACCGGCTGATGCGAGGTGCCGTCGCGGATGCCCTGCCCGATGGCGTACACCACCACGCACAGCAGCACGATCGTCGAAACCACCAGCATCAGCGCCGCGAGCTGGTCGACGACCAATGTGATGCCGAGTGGTCCGTTCGGAAATCCCTTGTCGCCCCAGCCGCCGATGGTGACCGCGAAGGTGCCGTTCTCGTTGGTCAGATACAGCAGCAGGCACGACGCGATGAACGCGGTGAGGATGGCGCCGACGGTGATCGGGCGTTGGAAGCGTGGGCTGCGACCGCGCAGCAGGGTGAGCGCCGCGGCGATGATCGGCACCAGGGTGGGCAGCACGATCAGTACCGGCACCCACGACGGTTGCGGTGTCATCGGCCACCTCCGTCGCGGTCCGACCCCGAATTCTCGTGTCCGTTGGCGCCCGGCTCGTCGGGGCCGACCTCGTCGATGACGTCGGCGTCCTCGGGCATCAGGTCGGTTTCGATGAGCCCGCGGTGGCGTTCGATGAATTCCTCTCGGGTCAGCGGATTGCCCTCATCGTCGAAGAAATCGCCGGCACTGGTGTCGGCCAGGGTCACCGGGTCGTCGCTGCGGTCGCGGTCGGGCGCGGTCTGCAGCGAACCGGTGGCGATCTTGCGGTCCTCGGGGTCGTCCTCGACGTCCACGTCGTCGCGGTTGATCACGTACAGCCGGTAGACCAGCGCCAGGACGAATGCCGCGATGCCCATCGTGATGACGATCGCGGTGAGGATCATCGCCTGGGCCAGGGGATCGGCGTCGTGGGCGCGGTTCTCCGAGGCCCGCCCCATGATCGGCGGATTGCCCATGCCGCCGGAGACCACCAAAATCAACAGATTGATGGCGTTGCCGCAGAGCAGGAGCCCGAACAGCATCCGGATCAGGCTGCGTTCCATCAGCAGGTAGGCGCCGCAGGCGGCGAGCACGCCGACGACGATCAGGAAACCGAGGTTGATGCTCACCGGCTCACCTCCTCGGCGTCGGCACGGATGCGCATGGGCTGGTTGTCCGCGATGGAGGTCTCGACGTCCAGGCGCGCGCCGAGGCTGCGCAGGACATCGAGGACCAGGCCGACGACGATCAGGTAGATGCCGAGGTCGAAGAACAGGGCCGTCACCAGTTTCACGTCACCGAGCACCGGCAGGGTGATCTCGAAGACCGCCGACGACAGCACGGGCGCACCCAGGAACATCGACGTCACCGCCGTACCCGCGGAGATCGCCAGCCCGGCCCCCAGGACACGTCCCGGCTCCACCGGCAACGCCTCGCCGAGTTCGTAGCGGCCACCGGCGAGGTAACGCAACACCAGGGCGAGGCCCATGGTGAGCCCGCCGGCGAAGCCGCCGCCCGGCGCGTTGTGCCCGGCGTAGAAGAAGTACACCGACAGCACCACCATCGTCGGGAAGATCAGTCGGGTGGTGGCTTCGAGCACCATCGACCGGTGGCGTGGATCGCGGAAGTCGCTGCCGAGCAGCCATCGGGTGCGGTCGGGCGGGATCGGCTCGTCGACATCCGTGCCGTTGGTGCCCGATTGCAGGCGTGCGGCGTCGGCGACGCGGGGGACCGCGCCGAAGCGGCGGTTGCGGAACACCATCGACGCCACACCGGTCGCGGCGACGATCAGCACACACACCTCGCCGAGGGTGTCCCAGGCGCGGATGTCGACCAGCAGGACGTTGACCGCGTTCGCGCCGTGGCCGAACTCGTAGGCGGCCTCCGGGATGTCGACCTGCACCGGTTGTTCGGAGCGGGCGGCCGCCGCGAACAGTCCGATGACCACGAGGGTGGCGCCGAACGCGATACCGATCAGCGCCCGCAGCGGCTTGAAGCCGGTGGCGTGCCGCGGTTCCGGTTCGGCGGGCAGTTTGCGCAGCACCAGCACGAAGATGACCAGGGTCAGCGTCTCGACCAGGAACTGCGTCAGCGCGAGGTCCGGCGCACCGTAGAGGGCGAACAGCATGCCCGCGCCGTAGCCCGTGAGGCCCACCACCAGGGCTGCGGCGAGCCGGTTGCGCAGGATGATGGCGGCCAGCGCCGACACCGCGATGATGCCGCCGATCACGGCTTGGACCGCCGAGTCGAAACCACGCCACTCCAGCTGGTTGCGGCCACCCCACGCCAGCACCGCGGTCGGCAAGATGATCGCGGTGGACAGGATGACGCCCTGGGTGATCGGCAACGACCCGCGCTGGGTGTTGCGGGTCATCATCAGCGACAGGGTGTCGGCGCCGCGCAGCGTCGCATCGTAGATGCGGTCCGCGTTGAGCAACGGCCGGTAGCGGAACAGCTGACCGCGCAGCTGCCGGACGATCAGGAACAGCAGCGCCCCGGCGACCACCACGATGATGGAGAACACGACCGGCAGACCGAAGCCGTGCCACATGGCGAGATGCTCGAGTTCGTGGCCGTAGGCGGGCAGTGTCTCGGCGTACGGCTCGAACAGCGGGCCGATCTGGGAACTCAGCAAACCGGCCACCACACCGGCGGCGGCGAGGACGACGGGCGCGAAGTAGAACGGCGCGCCTGGCGGGTGCATATTGGCCACGGCCGGACTCGGGGTGGCGCGCACCTTGCGTCCGAAGGCGCCCCACAGGAAGCGGCAGGTGTAGGCGAAGGTGATCACCGACCCGACGAGCAGGACGATGTCGATGGTCTCCGACTGCCAGGGCAGGTAGGCGCCGGAGTCCCACACCGACGCGAAGGCGGTCTCCTTACCGACGAAGCCGATGGTGAACGGCAAGCCGGCCATGCTGGCACCGGCGACGGCCGCGGTGAGCGCGAGGACAGGTAGCCGTTGTCCGAGTCGCGCGAGCTTGCGGATGTCGCGGGTGCCGGTGGAGTGGTCGATGATGCCGACGACCATGAACAGCGACGCCTTGAACAGGGCATGGGCCACCAGCATCGCCATGCCGGCCATCGCCACGTTGGCGTCGCCGATACCGACGAGGACCGCCAGGAATCCCAGCTGGGACACGGTGCCGAAGGCAAGGACGAGTTTGAGGTCGAGTTCGCGCAGGGAGCGCCAGCCACCCAACACCATGGTGATCATGCCGAGCACCACCACGGTGACGTGCCAGCTCGGGGTTTCGGAGAACGCCGGTGCCAGCCGCGCGATCAGGTAGATACCCGCCTTCACCATCGCCGCCGCGTGGAGGTAGGCGCTGACCGGAGTGGGCGCGGCCATCGCGCCGGGCAGCCAGAAGTGGAACGGCACGATCGCCGATTTGCTGAGCGCGCCGATCAACAGCAGGACGACCGCGGTGTCGACGTAGACCCCGGCGGCCGGTGGGCTGGTGAGCAGGTCGGACAGCAGGTAGCTGCCGGTGCGTTCGCCGAGCATGATGATGCCGACCAGCATGGCCAGACCGCCGGCGGTGGTGACCAGCAACGCCTGGGTGGCGGCTCGACGGGCCGTCGCACGGATGCCGTAGAAGCCGACCAGCATGAACGACAAGACGGTGGTCAGCTCCCAGAACACGTAGAGCACCAGCATGTTGTCGCTGACGACGAGGCCGAACATGGCCGCGGCGAATGCGATCATCTCGCCGCCGAAGACGGCGACCCGGGGACGGGCGTCGTCGAAGTAGCGGGCGCAATAGCAGAGCACCAGCGCACCGACACCGAGGATGAGGACCGACAGGATCGCGCTGAGGGTGTCGAAGCGGGTGACGATGTCCATCTGCAGGACCGGTACCCACTCGATGGTCTCCACCCGGGGTGGTTCGCCGGCAGTCGGCCAGTTCAGGATCACCCAGATGAGTGCGCCGGCGGGGGCAAGGGCGAGGACATAGAAGCCGCGCGTGCCCAGCCACTTGATCACCGGGGGTGCACAGAGCGCGCTGAGCGCGAGCGCAACCAGTACACCGATCAAGTGGGCACACCGTCTTTCAACTGTTGGGCGGGGTGTCACGGGCATCGCCCGCGTCGACTACTTTACCGTTGCGAACATGAACCGCTTCGACAGGATGGTGTCGGTGCTGGTGGCCGGGATCGCACTGATCGCACTTCTCGCCGCGTGTAGTGGGGTCGAGGAGGATCGTCCGCCCGGTGCCGCCTTACCGCAGGATTTCCCGGTTGCGCAGGTCCCGCTCGTGGAGGGCACGGTGCTGACCGCCGACGGCACCCGCGCCGACGGGTGGGCGGTCACCGTGCAGGGCGCGGCCGGTGCGGGCAACATCCTCGACGCCGCGGTGTCCACTCTCACCGATGCCGGGTTCACCGAGTCGCAGCGCACCACCGAGGGCGGTCAGCGGGTGGTGGTGCTCTCGGCGACCAAGGACGCCACCGACTACTGGGTGCAGGTCGGCAGTACCCCTGGCGCCGCCGGTGGGCCGGGGTCGGTGTTTTATCAGGTCTCTGTGGAGTGATGTCCCCTGGTGCCTGAGGAATCCCGGAGCTTGCGGAGGGATGTCACGAAGGCACGATCGCCCGACCTCACAGCCAACTGACAGTCTCGCGGCAGTCCGCTGACAGACCCCGTCCGCACCGTGGATGTCACTTTTCACGTCCACGAAAGCGAGACGACGATGTCCACACCACACCCGACGACCGACGCGACGACCACCGAGGCTCCCCGCGACCTGCAACAACCGCAGGATCCGCAGCCGACCGATCGCCCCGACGTCGCGGCACAGCACAACGCCCCGACCGAACCGATCACACAGGCCGGTGCGGTCCCCCCGAACGGACCGTACCCGCCCTACGCCGGCCCACCGCCGATGTATCCGAATCAGCCGAATTCGCCGAACCAGGCGAATGGCGTCAGCGACAAGGTGCGCAACGCGGTCATCGCCGGCGGCATCGGGGTTGCGGTGGTGTTCGGTCTCATCGGGTTCGGCGCCGGCTACGTCGTCGGCGACTCATCGTCATCGAATCAGGGGCCGGGAATGAACATGCAGCGCGGCGGCGGTTTCGGCGGGCCGGGCGGCTTCAACCAGATGCCCGACGGACAGGGCGGCATGGGTCAGATGCCGGGTCAACAGGGGCAGATGCCGGGCCAGCAGGGGCAGGTACCGGGACAACAAGGCCAACTTCCCGGTCAGGACGGGCAGACCACGACCCCCAGCACGGAGAGCGGGACTGGGGCCTGAACCGAGTGAGGTGAACGTTGCGGATATCGGCACGTTCACCTCACTGCGCGGCGGGTCAGTCGGCACGTCGCTGCGCGAACGCCTGCAGGTTCGCCACCTGCGCGGCATCCAGCGACGGCCGCACCCGACCGCGGGCGTCGGCGATGTCGTCGGGACCAACGGTCGCAGCGTCGATGTCGCGCCGCATCGCGGACAGGGCGGCCTCGCGCAGCAGCGCCGAACAGTCGGCGGCCGAGTAGCCGTCAAGATCGTCGGCGAGTGCCGTGAGGTCGACGCCGTCGGCCAACGGCACGTTGCGACCGGACGCCCGCAGTATGTCGGCGCGCGCCGCGGCGTCGGGTGGTGGGACGAACACGAGTCGTTCGAGGCGGCCGGGGCGCAGCAGTGCGGGGTCGATCAGATCGGGGCGGTTGGTGGCGCCGAGCACCACTACGTCCTGCAGCGGTTCGACGCCGTCGAGTTCGGTGAGCAGCGCCGCCACCACCCGGTCGCCGACACCTGAGTCGCTGGACTGTCCGCGACGCGGGGCCAGCGCGTCGATCTCGTCGAGAAAGATCAGCGACGGCGCCGACTCGCGGGCGCGGGCGAACAGATCCCGCACCGCTTTCTCCGACGACCCGACCCACTTGTCCATCAGTTCCGCACCCTTGACGGTGTGCACCGACAGCCGGCCCGAGGCGGCCAGCGCTCGCACCACGAACGTCTTGCCGCAGCCGGGTGGTCCGAACAGCAATACTCCGCGCGGCGGGGCGACACCGAGGCGGGTGAAGGTGTCGGGATGCTGCAGCGGCCACAGCACCGCCTCGGTGAGTGCCTGCTTGGTCTCGACCATGTCGCCGACCTCGTCGAGCGTGATCGACCCGACCGCGACCTCCGGGGAGTCCAGCCGCGACACCGGGCGGATGACCGCCAGCGCACCCAGCAGATCGTCGGTCCGCAGCGCCGGTTCCGGCCGTTCCTCGTCATCCGCCGAGGTCACCCGGGCCGCGGCGCGCAACGCGGCCTCGCGGGCCAGGGCGGCGAGATCACCGGCGACGAAACCGGGTGTGCGGGTGGCGATCAGGTCAAGGTCGAGATGACCCTCGGTGGGTACGTCGGAGAGAATGACGCCAAGCAGTCGGGCACGCGTCGACGAGTCGGGTAGTCCGACGATGAGTTCGCGATCGCACAGGGCAGGGTCGCGCAGGCGGCTGTCGAGGCGGACGGCTTCCCCGGTGGTCGCGATCAGTGCGACACGGCCGCCGCCCACCGTGGCACGCAGTTCGTCCAGGATCAAGGTGGACACCGGGTCGGCGGCCGCGGATTCCCGGGGTGCGGGCAGGAGGGCGTCGACGTCGGTGATCATCAGCACCCCGCCCGTCTCGGCGAGGTCGGCGATCGCCGACCGCACCGCAGCCAGGCGGGCCCCGCTCTCCAACGCCCCGACCGTCGGGCCGTCCACCACGGTCAGCGGTCGCTCCGTGCACACCGAACGCACCAGGGTGGCCTTGCCGCCGCCGGGCGGCCCGGTGATCAGCACCCCGAGGCGCGGCGCGGCACCGAGGGTGTGCAGAACCTCGGGTTCGTCGAGGGTGATCGACAGCCATTCGGTCAGCCGGGCCACCTGGGTGTCCACGCCCACCAGCGTCGACACCGGGCGCACCAGCGGCCCGGTCGACGCGCGGTGCGACACCACGCCCATCGACGTCGTCGACCGCGCCGCCGTCGGCTCCAGCGGTGCGCTCGCGGCGAATCCCAGTGCCGTGGACGGCGGGGGCGTCGGCGCAGATGTGCCACCGGTGCCACGTTCACCCGCCCACATCACAGCCGTGTTGGTCTGCACGCTCACGGGCCCGTCGGGTTCGGTAGCCGAGACCGTCACCAATTCGTTGGTCCAGGTGATCCCCACTGACACCGCCAGCGCACGGGTGGCCGGCGTCGCGGTCAGTTCGGGACCGAGGTCGCGGGGCAGCAATGAGACCGAGTCGCCCACCGAGACGACCTTGCCCAGCAGTGCGCGCCGCAACGTGGGTTCGTCGACCTGTCCGGCGGCCAATGCCGAGCCGGACACGGTCACCTGTCCGGCGCCGTGCACCGTCACCGGCGCCACCACCACCGATGCGTTCTCCCGGATGCCGGCGTTGGCGAACGTGATGTCGTCGAGCAATGCGGTGCCCGGCGGGGTGTCCGGGCCGGCCGTGGCGAGGACCGCAGCGGTGACGCGGGCACCGGTGATCGACGCGGCATCCCATTCGCGCAGGCCCAGCGCGGCGAGCACTTCGGGATGCACCCGGACGATCCCGCGGCGCGCCTCACCCGCGGCGGGATTGACCCGTGCGGTCAGCGTCAGCTGGACGTGGCCGGCCATCAGCGCTCCTCGACGTCGTGGCCCTGGTCTACACCGGAGGCCGTGGGCTCGATCGTCCCGGTCGGGCGGCGCAAGCCCAGCCGAGCCTGCGACCGGTTCGTTGACGTCAATCGCGGGCGTCGGGGCTGTGAGCGGGCCATCGCGCGCCGTTCGGCCCGACGTTCCGACGGGTGCGCCTCCCAGTGTTCGGGTCTCGATGCCACCCAGCGCTGATTGCGCCAGGCGAAGGGGATGTGCAGCAGATATCCGCCGATCGCGATGAGCATCAGGGTGTAGGGGAACGTCAGCAGCAGAGCGGCGCCGATCGCGACGACGATCAACAATCCGGCCAATGCACGCGGTGGAATCGACGCGGTCTTCAGCGACGCGGTCGGGATGCGGCTGACCGCGAGGAAAGCCACGAACACCAGCCACCCGCCGACCACGGGCAGCGACGTCCACCAGCCAGACCCGAACTGCTGGGACAGCCCGACCGGCAGCAGGGCGATGATCGCCGCGGCCGGGGCCGGGACACCGACGAAGAAGTCGCGGGTGTAGCCGGGCGCCTCGTCGTCGTCGATCAGCGTGTTGAAGCGAGCCAGCCGCAACACGATCGCGCAGCAGTAGATCAGCGCGAACGCCCAGCCGATGTCCTTGTCGGGCGTCAGATACAGGTAGACGATCAGGGCGGGTACCACGCCGAAGTTGATCGCGTCGGCCAGCGAATCGATCTCCGCCCCGATCCGGGTGGTCGCCCCCATCATCCGGGCGACACGGCCGTCGATGCCGTCGAGGAGTGCGGCCGCCACGACCAGACCCATCGCCGCATCGATCTGACCTGCGTCGGTGACCCGAACCGCGGTGAGACCCGCGCAGATCGCCAGGATCGTGAGCGCCGACGGCACGAAGAGTCGTCCGGCGGCAGCCTGACCGCGCAATCCGGTGCGCTCGGGTGCGGCAGCGGTGGACACGGTGGTGCGTGCGCCTCGCGTCGGATGCGCGCTCGGCGTTCGGTGGGAACTCGGTGTTCGGTGGGGAGTCGGACGTTCGGACCTGCGGGCGGGAGGCATGCGATCAGCCGAGCGTCGCGAACAGGGTTTCGCCGCCCACTGCGCGCTGGCCGACCCGGACGTTCAGAATCGTGCCTGCGGGCAGGTAGACGTCGACGCGGGAGCCGAATCGGATCAGGCCGTAGGTGTCGGCGATGGCCAACTCGTCGCCGACGACGGGTTCGCACACGATGCGCCGCGCGATGAGTCCCGCGATCTGGACGACGGCGACGTCGTGGACGGTCTGGCCGACCGGGCAGCGCAACGTCATCGTGGACCGCTCGTTGACCGAACTGGCCTCGGGCAGATCGGCGGAGACGAAAGCGCCGGGTGTGTGCGTCACCGACGTCACCCGACCGGCCACCGGTACGCGCTGGACGTGTACGTCGAAGATGGACAAGAAGGTCGACACGCGGGGCAGTGGCTCATCGCCGAGGCCCGACTCCGGTGGCGGCACAGCCGCGTCGACCAGGGAGATGGTGCCGTCTGCGGGGGCGACGACCGCGCCCGCGTCGGCGGGCGGCACGCGTGGTGGATGCCGGAAGAACAGCGCACACGCCGCTGCGGTGAGTGCGGCAGGCCGGGCGATCCACGGATGGCGTCGGCCCAGGAAGGCGACAGTGGCCGGTCCCACCACGAAGGGGATACCCGCCGAATGCACCGGGGGAATGGTCTCCCGCGCGAGGTCGACGAGATGTCCTGGTCCGCTGCGCGTTCCGTTCGGCCGCGGGCGCCTGGCCACCATCAACCTCCTGCTAGTCGACTGGGCACATGCGATGTCACGGCCCGCTCGCCCCAGCTTAGAGTGTCGAGCCCGTCGGTCAGCGTGACGGCGGCCCGCTGCGAGCACGTCACACCTCGATCACCTGGACGGATGTACCCTCGCTGACCGCATCGACATCCTCGGGAATGTCGATCAGTGCGTTCGCCTGCGCCAGATAGCGCAGGTGATGGGAGGCCGGTGGGCCGATGGGGTCGACAACCGCGCCGGTGTCGTCGCTGCGCAGCACTCCGCGCATGAACTGTCGCTTGCCGGCCGGCGACACCACGTCGGCGCTCAGCCGGGCCGTTCGGGTCGGACGGTCCTCCGGCAGCCCCATCGCCGCGCGCAGCGCGGGCCGGATGAACATCTCGAACGACACCAGCGAACTCACCGGGTTGCCGGGCAGCGTGATGATCGGTACGCGGCGACCGTCGGGCCCGGGGTAGTGGCCGCAGCCCTGCGGCATGCCGGGCTGCATCGCGACCTTCACGAACTCGATGTCGTCGCTGTCGGTGAGCGCATCCTTGACCACCTCGAAAGCGCCCGCACTGACCCCGCCCGAGGTGATGATGACGTCGGCCCAGCCGCTGATCTCGTCGAGCCGGGTGCGGAACGCGTCGACGTCGTCGGTCACATAGTGCAGGTGGGTGGCCTCGGCGCCGGCTTCGGTGGCCGCCGCGGTCAGCATCGGCCCATTGGATTCGTAGATCTGTCCGTGGTGCAGCGGCTGACCGGGGGTGACGAGTTCGGAGCCGGTCGAGAGCACCACCACGCGCAGCCGCCGGAGCACCGCGACCTCGGTGATTCCCAGCGCGGCGAGCAGGCCGACCTGAGGTGCACCGATCCGGGTGCCGGCGGCAATGGCGGGCCGGCCGGCCTCGATGTCGGAACCGGCGCGACGGATGTGCTTGCCAGCGGGGATCGAGGAGCGGATCGTCACCTGGTCCACGCCGCCGTCGGTCATCTCCACCGGCACCACGGCGTCGGCGTCGGCGGGCATCGGCGCACCCGTCATGATGCGATGCGCCGTGCCGGGGGTCAGCGTCAGCCGGTCGGTGCGTCCCGCGGGTATGTCTTCGGCGACCGGCAGTGTCACCGGTGATTGCTCGGTGGCGGAGGAGATCTCGCCGGCACGCACGGCGTAGCCGTCCATTGCCGAGTTGTCGAAGCCGGGCAACGCCGACGACGCGAGGATCTCAGTGGTCGTGACGGCGCCGAGCGCAGCGGCCACCGGCACGGTCTCGGACACGGGGTCGCCGAAGAGTGCGGCGACGACGGCCTGGTGGTCGGACACCGATCGCATGCGCTCAGCATGCCATCTCGCGTCGGCCGGCCGTGCAGGGTGCCGTCGACGGGACTAGATTCAAACACCATGGCGCTCGGTTTGCTGCTCGACATCGACGGGGTGATGGTCACCTCGTGGAAGGCGCTGCCGGGAGCGGTCGACGCGGTCGCGAAACTGTACGAGCGGGGTTATCCGCGCATGTTCCTGACCAACACCACCTCGCGGTCGCGGGGTGACATCGCCGAGGCGCTCAACGCGTGTGGCTTCGAGGTGTCCCCCGAGGAGATCCTCACCGCCGCCAAGCTCACTGCCGAGTATCTGACCGCGAACCACCCCGGCAAGCGGGTCTGGGTGCTCAACGAGGGACCCATCGCCGAAGACATGACGGGTGTGGAGCTCACCGACGACCCCGCGTCGGCCGAAGTCGTGGTGCTCGGCGGCGCCGGACCGGTGTTCGATCACCGGTCACTGTCCCAGGTGCTCGAATCGATGGTCAGCGGTGTGCCGGTGGTGGCCATGCATCGGTCGATGACATGGTCGACGGCCGGGGGGCTCAGCATCGACACCGGCGTCTACCTCGAGGGACTGGAGAAAGCCGCCGGGCGCAAGATCAAGGCGATCGGCAAACCGTCCCCGCTCGGCTTCCGTGCCGCCGTTGACCTGATGCAGCTCGAACCAAACCAGGTGATCATGGTCGGCGACGACATGCACAACGACGTCCTCGGTGCGCAGGCCGCCGCGCTGATCGGTGTGCTGGTGCGTACCGGTAAGTTCCGGGACGAGGCGTTGCGCGCGCTACAACGCGACGAATTCGGGCCGGTGCCCGACCACGTGATCGATTCGGTGGCCGACCTGCCCGCGCTGGTGCAGAAGTTGGCGGAGCAATAGCCGCCCTGGCGTCCGCTCTTTCTGTCTGCTGGTCGAGTAGTTCCGAGCCGCTCTTTCTGCTGGTCGAGTAGTTCCGAGCCGCTAGGCGAGGGACGTATCGAGACCAGTTGCGCGAGAAGCGGTCTCGATACACCCCCTCGCCTAGCGGCTCGGCGGCTACTCGACCAGCGAATGAAGGGCGCTCGACCAGCGAATGAAGGGCGCTCGACGAGCGAATGAAAGGCGCTCGGCCAGCGGTGTATGCCCGTCACCTAGCGGCAAAAGGCTTCCAGCGAGGTCCGACTACCTGCTCAGGCAGCGCGCGCTGCCGACGCCTCGGCTTCGCGCTTGATCTTGCCGAGGGTCTCGGCCATCCCGAGCTTGAGTTCGGCCTCGAAGTTGGCGGTACCACCCATGGCCTTGTCCACCAGGAACGACGACACAGCAGTGGTGCCGTTGCCGACCTCCCGCTTCTCGATCAGCGTCACACCGTTGTCCGTGGGCTCGATGGTGTAACTCCACACGGTGCGGTTCTCGGCGACGCGGAACGCGAGTTCACGGTTGGGGGCGAACCGGACCACCTTCGACGTGGTCGGCCACACGAGCGGGCCGCGACGGTTGATGTTGATGGTCTTGGTGCCCAGGCCCACGGCGCCGCCGCGGATGATCATCTTCTTGCACTGCGGGCTCCACTCGCCCATGCGCTTGAGGTCGGAGATCACCGCCCAGACGTCCTCGGCAGAGGCGGTGATGACGATGGATTCTTCGATCAGGGGCGCGGCCATGCTGTTTCTCCTCGGTGAGTGGCTATGCGATTGCCACGAGACTAAGAGCTTGTTGTCTGGTGGTCAATAGGCAATTGTCTACGAGTCAATAGTGGGCGGATGGCGTCTCTGGGGCTGCGGATGTCCGCGAGCATCACGGTTGGGTGCCATCGGCTGGATAATCCATCCGAGCGCGCTCAGCGGTGATGCCGGCGGACACGCTTGACCAGATTCGGAACGCGCGAGCGCTACTACAAGCCGATGGCAGCGCCGATGACCGCGCCGATCCCGATGAACACCGCGCCACAGATCCACCCCGCCGGGTGCCCGTCGTCCTCCAGCAGCAGCGTGCCGAGTTTGCCGGGCGTGAGCCAGTCGATGAGAACGAACGACCACATCATCACTGCGATCGCTAGCAATACATAGATGGCGGTGTAGAGCACTCCTCGCCACAGTTCGAGCGCCAGCGAATCGCGTGCGCCGGCAACAAGGACGATCGAAAGACCGATGACCTGGGCGGTCGCCAGCATCACCGCGTTGCGGTTGTGGTCGAGCCAGATCAGATTGCGCAATCGGCCGGGGGTCACGAGGTCCAGGGCCACGAACCCCGCGATGAGCAACGCGATTCCCACGAGGCTGTAGGCGGCGGCATCGCCCAGGTTGTCGCGCAGTTGGTCCATGGGAGAAACAGTAGCGATCCGAGACGAGGCGCGGCGCCCGATAACGCCCAGGCCCCTGCCGGCCGATCGGGATAACTCCCGGAAAGGGCGGCAGGAGCCTGGACGGTCAGGTGTCGAATCGACTCAGCCGACCATCACCATCTCGTGGTCGCCGACTGAGCGGGCCAGGACCGACACGTGGTCAGCGGCATCGCCGAGCGTGTGCGAAATCGCGGTGAGTCGGCTGAGGTAGTGGCCGACGGGATACTCGGCGGTCATGCCGATGCCGCCGTGCATCTGCACTGCTTCCTGGCCGATGGCCCGGCCCGAGCGGCAGATCTGCAGTTTCGCCCGCGAGGCGATGATTGGATCGCAGATGCCGTCGGATAATGCGGTCGTCGCGTAGAGGCTCATACTGCGGGCCAGTTCCAGTTGCGCGTACATGTCCGCGGCGCGCTGGGTGAGTGTCTGGAACTGTGACAGCGTGACACCGAACTGCTTGCGGGTCTTCAGGTATTCGACGGTGAGGTCGAGGGCACGCTCCATTGCGCCGACGGCCTCGGCGCACAGGGCGGTCTGGATGCCGACCTCGGCGTCGGCGATGACCTGCGTGGCGTCGCCGCTGCCCAGACGCACCGCTGCCGCGTCGGCGAACTCGATCTGCGCCCCGCGACGGCGATCATGTGAACGGTACGGGGTGCGCGTGACATCGCCGGCGTTCGCGTCGACCAGGAACAGCCCGACGCCGTCGTCGGTGCGCGCCGACACGACCAGCTTGTCCGCGCAGTCACCGTGGCCGACAAGTGTTTTGGTGCCATTGAGCTTGCCGTCGGTGGCGGTGGTGGCCACCTTCGCGCCCGGCCAGCGGTCGCCGGCTTCGAGGTGGGCGAATGCCATCAGCAGTTCGCCGGAGGCCAGCCCGCCGAGCAGCTCGGCGCGGGTCTCGTCGTCGGCGGTTGCGGCGACCAGCGACCCCGGAACGAGGACGGAGTCGAGGTAGGGCTCAGGTGCCAGGGCGCGACCGATCTCGGTCATGACGCTCGTGAACTCCACCGGACCGGCGCCCATGCCACCGTCGTCCTCGGGGAAGGTCAGGCCGAGGATGCCGATGTCGGCCAACGACTTCCACACCCCCTTGTCCCAACCGAGTTCGGTGTCGGTGACCTTACGCAACGTCTCGACGTCGTACTTGCGGGTCAGCACCTCGCGCACGGTGTCGCGCAGCATCGTCTGTTCGTCGGAAAGTTCGAAATCCATGAATGGTTCCCAGGTTCTCGTGAGTCGTGAAAAGTAGTGAGGCGGCGCTTGGCTCAGAGACCCAGCACGGCCTTGTCGATGATCTGGCGCTGAACCTCCGACGATCCGCCGTAGATGCTGACCTTGCGGTAGTTGAGGTAGGTCGGCGCGGACAGCTGTGCCCATTCCGGCGACGTGACGTCGGCGGTGCCGTTGGCGGCCGACGCATCGAGACCGGCAACCGGCAGCGAGTCGGCGCCGGCGATGTCGGCGAGCAACTCCATGGCGTCCTGCTGCAGTTGGCTGCCGCGCAGCTTCAGCAGCGACGACGCCGGGTTGGGCTTTCCGTCCGCCGACGAGGCGGCCACACGCAACTGGGTCATCTCCAGGGCGAGCAGGTCGTTCTCCAACTCGGCCAGCCGGGCTGCGAACAGCGGGTCCTCCAGCAGGGTGCCGCCGGACGCCGTGGTGATCTGGCGTGCGAGTTCCTTGGCCTTGGCGAGTTTGGTCTTGGTGTAGCCGACCCGCGCAATGCCGCTGCGCTCGTTGCCGAGCAGGAACTTGGCCTGCGTCCAGCCTTCGTTCTCCTCGCCGACCAGATTCTCTACCGGCACGCGGACATCGTTGAAGAAGACCTCGTTGACCTCGAAGCTGCCGTCGATCAACTGGATCGGCCGCAGTTCCACGCCGGGGGTGTCCATCGGGAACAGCAGCATGCTGATGCCGGCCTGCTTCTTGGCGTCCGGATCGGTGCGCACCAGGCAGAAGATCCAGTCGGCGAACTGGCCGAGGGTGGTCCACGTCTTCTGGCCATTGACGATGTAGTGGTCACCATCGCGCACCGCGCGGGTCTTGAGTGAGGCGAGGTCCGAGCCGGCCTCGGGCTCGGAGAAGCCCTGGCACCACCAGATGTCGAGGTTGGCGGTCTTGGCCAGGAAGCGTTCCTTCATCTCTGGCGAACCGAACTGCGCGATGACCGGGCCGATCATGCCGACGTTGAACGGCAGCAGGTCCGGGACATGCATCAGGCTCATCTCCTCGCGGTAGATGTGGCTCTGAATGGGAGTCCAGTCGCGGCCACCGGCCTCGACCGGCCAGCCCGGCGTCGCGACCCCGTGTTCGTTGAGGATGCGCGTGGTGGTGACCAGGTCGTCGGGGTAGTTCAGCTTGCCCGCTTCCGACCGGCGCCGCAGATCTTCGGGAACCTTCGCGAAGATCGCCCGCAACTCATCGCGGAACGCCTCTTCTTCGGGACTGAATGTCAGCTGCATGAGTTCTGTCTTACTCCTGGTCAGGGGATGTGGGGTGCGGTCGCGGAACTCGGTGGCCGGTTGTCCGCGGCTGCTGACTAAGCGCTTGCTTAGTGATACTGTGCACTATGCCGCGCCCCGCGGCCCCTGTCAATGTCCGGAGCCGTGCAACCGGCGAAATGTCGAGAACGGAGAACGGGGACATGTCTGTCGTGGAACCGCCGCCCCGTGCCGTCGCGGCACGCTCACGGTTGCTGCGCGCCGCGGTGGAGGCCTTTGCCGCCAAGGGGTTCACCACGACCACCACCCGCGACATCGCCACCGGCGCGCAGATGAGTCCGGCGGCGGTGTACGTGCATTTCAAGTCCAAGGAAGAGGTGCTCTACGAGCTCTCCGACGCCGGGCATCGGTCGTTTCTGCGATTGATCGACGCTTCCGACGCCCCCGAGCAGTCGCCCGCCCTCCGGTTGCGGGCCGTGATCGGTGCGCTCGCCGCCCACCACGCCCGCGATCACGTCTGGTCGCGGGTGGTCAATTACGAGTTGGACTCGCTCTCGCCCGAGCATCGCGCGGCCATCGAGGTCATGCGCAAGGAGGTCGCCGCACGAGTCGGCGCGATTGTGGGCGCGGGTATCGCAGACGGGGCCTTCGACGTCGACGACCCGAAGGCGACGACGACGCTGCTGCTGTCGATGGGCGTCGACGTCGCGCGTTGGTACCGGGAATCGGGTGCGATGACACCCGAGCAGATCGGTGAGTTCCATGCAGATATGGCTGCGCGGATCGTCGGTGCTCGGGAGTCCGACGCGGGTACGTGACGTTCGGGACCGAGCGACTGCGTGTGTGCGAGCTCCTCAGCGAGGCGCCGCGATCGCGTGGTTGGCTGCCTCTGCTGCTGAGGCGTCGCGTCGCGTCGACCGGCGTCGCACCGCGTTGACGAGCGCGCCGAGGATCGCCAGCGTCAGGACGTAGGCCACGTACCCGACGACCGTTGCCTGCAGGCCCGCATGGGACACGACGAGCCCGGCCACCACCGCAGGGAGGCTGAACGCGAGGTAGCTGGCGACGAACACCGATGAGAAGACCTGTCCGCGTTGTTGTGTCGGGGTTGCCGCGACGATGCTGTCCAGTGCGCCGAGGAAGGTCGCGGCGAATCCGGATCCGGCCACGATCGAACCTACGACATATAGCGGCAGCGCCTCGGACAGCACGCCCGACAGGGAGATGACCGCACCACCGGTGAGCGCGGGATAGCTGAAGGCCAGCTTGGTGGCGGCTTCGCGACCGGTGATCAGCAGAGAAGTGACCGCAGCCGAGGCGAAGAAGGTGAACAGCAGCACGCCTGCCTCGGCGTGGTTCTCGACGCCGAAGACCCGCGCCACCACCGACGACCCGAGCGACAGGTAGAGCCCGCCGAGCGACCACGTCGCGACCAGCGCGGGCACCGCCGCGACGAACACCCGGCGGACCGACGAGGGGAGGGTCACCTGCGGTGAGAGGGTGGCGACAAGGTGCCGTCGGGAGGTGAAGCCGACGCGCTCGGAGGTTTCGGGGACCACCAGCAACGCTACGAGGAGCGCGGCGAACAGTCCGAGGATCACCTCGTAGACGAGGAACCGTGGTGCCGGTGCGTACTCGACCAGCAGTCCGGCGATCGCGACGCCGCCGGCGAGTCCGATGGCCGGCGCGGCGCCGGTGATGGCAGAGCCGAGGCGGGGAGTTGGCTGCAGGTCCACGACGGTCGCGGTCAGGGTGCCCATCGCGGCGCCGGTGGCAAGGCCTTGCAGGGCGCGTGCGGCCATCAGAACGCCGACGTTGTCGGCCACGACGAACAGCACCATGCTCGCGATCAGCAACGCGAGCGCCACCGCGAGCACCGGACGTCGTCCGATGTGGTCGGAGAGCGCGCCCACCGTGAGCAGGCTGATCAGCATCGTCGCCACGTAGATGGCGAAGACCGCGGTGAGGGTGAATGCGGAGAAGCCCCACAGCTCCTGATAAACGGGGTAGAGGGGCGAGGGTGCCGCAGAGGAAAAGAGCACCATCACGAACGTGGCGGTGACCACCCAGAACGCGCGGTGCGGGTGTAACCGGGGCATCGCCACTCCTAAAGCAAAGACATTTGCGTTAGATTCAACGTATCCAGAGGCCGCCACTAAAGCAACTTGATTTGCAATAATGGATCGCATGAGTAGTTCCCATGCCGCCGCATCGCGTCCGGACGCGGGTGATCGGGCGCGTCGGCCCGGCGGACGTAGCGCGCGAGTGCAGTCTGCGGTCTATGCCGCGGTAGGTCAGCTCGTGGGCGCAGGTAGGCGTGACACCATGACGATCCCCGAGGTCGCCGAGTTGGCCGAGGTCAATCCGACCAGTATCTACCGGCGATGGGGTTCCATCGAGGCGTTGCTGGGTGAGGTGGCCGTCGCAGCGCTCACCCAGGGTGAGCCGCTACCCGACACCAGAGATCTCGGCGCTGATCTGGCCGAGTGGTCACGGATCATCGCCGCCGACATCGGCCGGCCCAAGCGCCGCGCCTACCTCCGGGCGATGGTGTTCGCCCGCGATGACGTAGTGGAGGAGTGCCCGTGCTGGGAGATCCGGCGCGAACAGGCCGAACAGATGGTGGATCGGGCCGCCCAGCGCGGCGAGGCGACGCCGTCGGTGCGGCAGATCCTCGACCATGTCATCGCGCCCCTGTATCACCACGCGGTGTTCGGCCTGGGGCTCGACGACACCTACGCCGCGACGCTGGCCGCCGATGTCATGCGCATGACCGAATCGCGCGGCACATCGCGCTAGGGTCGGCGCATGCGACACGTGCATGCCTTCGGCGATGATGCTCTCGGCGATCGGGACGGGGTGGGCATCGCCGCCGCGATCGCCGGCGGGGAGATATCGGCCGCTGAGGCGTTGGAGGCCGCTCTGGCCCGCATCGATGCGGTAGAGCCGCATCTGAATGCGGTCGCCGTCGACGATCGCGAGCGGGCCCGCAAACGAGCGGTCGGGGAGGGCATCCCCGGCGGATCGTTCGCCGGAGTCCCGTCGATCATCAAGAACAACACCCTGTTCGAGGGGTTGCCCGTGGGCAACGGGTCGGCCGCGATGCCCGATCTGCCGGCAAAGGGCAACGAGCCGTTCACCGAGCAGTTGTTGTCGACCGGCGTGAACATCGTCGGCGCCTCGACATTGCCGGCCTTCGGGCTCACCGCGACCACGGAGTTCGTCGACCGCGAACCCACCCGAAACCCCTGGAACACCGACTATTCGGCGGGCGCTTCGTCGGGAGGCTCGGCCGCGTTGGTTGCCGCCGGGGCGCTGCCGCTGGCGCACGGCAACGATGGTGGCGGCTCGATCCGGATACCGGCTGCGGCGTGCGGGCTGGTCGGGCTGAAGCCGTCGCGCGGGCGTGTCGAACCGTCGCCGACCGGACGCATCCTGCCAGTCGATATCATCTCCAACGGCATCCTGAGTCGAACCGTGCGTGACACTGCGCATTTCATCGACGATGCCGACCGTTTCCGCGCGCCCGAAGGCCTGCCCCGCGTCGGGCTGGTGGAAGGGCCGGGAACGCGCCGGTTGCGTATCGGACTGATCACCGACACCGTTACCGGCGCCCCGATCGACGACGACACCGCCACTGCGATGACCGAGGTGGTCGAACTGTTGACGTCGCTCGGCCACCACGTGGAATCGACCCCGGTCCCGCTGGACGAGACCTTCGTCCGGCAATTCACTGACTACTGGTCGATGCTCGCCTTCACCATGGACCGCGCCGGAAAACTCATGGTCGGCAAGGACTTCGACAAAGCGGCCCTGGACCCGTTCACTCGGGGACTTGCGCGGCGATACGCGCGGGCGTTCTGGCGCACCCCGGCGACGATCATCGGGCTCAAACGGGCCACAGCGAAGTTCCGCACCGTCTTTGACCGTTTCGACCTGCTGCTGTCGCCGACGCTGTCGCACACCGTCCCACGGATCGGCTACCTCGATCCCGGCGGCGACTTCGACGTGATCTTCGAGCGGCTCGTGCACTACGTCGCCTACACGCCTGCGAACAATACGTCGGGCACGCCCGCGATGAGTCTACCGCTGGGACGGACCTCCGACGGCCGGCCGCTGGGCATCCACTTCGGCGCCGACCTGGGGCGGGAGCGGCTGTTGCTGGAGCTGGCGTTCGAACTTGAAGCGGCACAGCCGTTCGCGCGGATTCAGGAGAGCTGAGGGGCCCCGCGCGGGTCGGCCGAGAAAACGCAGGTCGTCGACCGCCCGCGCGATCCGAGCCAACCCGCGCGATCCGAGCCAACCCGCGCGACCCGAGCCGACCTGCGTTGATCCTGGCCTTCGGTGCCAACGAAGCGGTGGAACGGATCCCCGCGAAACCTAGTGCGCGACCGCCTTTTCCGCACCGACACCGGTCAGCGAGCGAACTTCCATCTCCGCGTTACGTTCCGGGGTGCCGGCATCCTTCGGCGTGGTCAGCGTGCCGATGATGCCGAGGAGGAAGCCGACCGGGATCGAGATGATGCCGGGGTTGGACAGCGGGAACCAGGCGAAGTCGGCGCCGGGAATCATCGCGGTCGCCGATCCGGAAACGGCCGGCGAGAAGATGATCAGCACGATCGTCGAGATCAGGCCGCCGTAGATGCTCCACAGCGCACCGCGGGTGTTGAACCGCTTCCAGTACAGCGAGTACAGGATCGTCGGCAGGTTCGCGGCTGCGGCGATGGCGAACGCCAGGGCCACCAGGAAGGCGATGTTCTGACCGTTGGCCAGGATGCCGAGGATGATCGCCATGATGCCCAGCACCACAACGGTGTAGCGCGACACCTTCACCTGGTCGTCCTCGCTAGCCTGGCCGCGCTTGATGACACTGCCGTAGATATCATGGGCGAACGACGCAGATGCCGTGATGGCCAGGCCGGCGACGACGGCGAGGATGGTCGCGAAGGCCACCGCCGAGATGATGCCGAGCAGCACCACGCCACCGAGCTCGAAGGCCAGCAGCGGTGCTGCCGAGTTCTGTCCGCCTGCGGCGTTCATGATCTCGTCCGGGCCGACCAATGCGGCGGCGCCGTAGCCGAGAATCAGGGTGAACAGGTAGAACGCGCCGATCAGCGCGATGGCCCACACCACCGACCTGCGTGCTTCCTTGGCCGTCGGCACTGTGTAGAAGCGCATCAGCACGTGCGGCAGACCTGCGGTACCGAGCACCAGGGCGATCGCCAGCGAGATGAAGTTGATCTGCGACGAGAGCGATCCGCCGTATTGGGCGCCGGGGGCGAGAACGTCACGGGCGGCGACCTTCTCATCCGACGATCCGGTGATCGCGTCCTGTGCAGAGCCGAGGATGCTGGACACGTTCATACCGAACTTCGCCAGCACGATGAACGTCATGACCGCGGCACCGGTGATCAGCAGGACGGCCTTGATGATCTGCACCCAGGTGGTGCCCTTCATACCGCCGATGAGGACGTAGACGATCATCAGCGCACCGACGATGGCGATCACGATCGACTGGCCGACGCGGCTCTCGATGTCGAGCAGCAGCGCCACCAGACCGCCGGCGCCGGCCATCTGGGCGAGGAGATAGAACAGCGACACCATCAGCGTGGAGATGGCCGCGGCCAACCGCACCGGACGCTGGCGCAGTCGGAAGCTCAGCACGTCGGCCATGGTGAATTTGCCGGTGTTGCGGAGCAATTCGGCCACCAGCAGCAGGGCGACGAGCCATGCGACCAGGAAGCCGATGGAGTAGAGGAAGCCATCGTATCCGTACACGGCGATGGCGCCGGCGATGCCGAGGAAGCTGGCCGCCGACAGATAGTCGCCGGCAATGGCAATGCCGTTCTGTGGGCCGGAGAAGCCACGGCCGCCGGTGAAGAAGTCAGCTGCGGACTTGTTGTTCTTGCTCGCCCGGATCACCACGTACATGGTGACGGCGACGAACGCTACGAAGATGGAGATGTTGGCGACCGGGTTGCCGACGGACGCAGCCATATTGATCGTGGTCATGCGCTGATCTCGCTTTCCATCTTCTCGCGGATAGCGGTGGCCCGCGGGTCGAGGTCACGGTTGGCGAACCGCACGTAGAGCCCAGTGATCACGAAGGTCGTGACAAATTGCAGCAGGCCCAGGATCAGGCCGATGTTGATATCGCCCCAAACCTTTGTGCCCATGAAGTCGGTGGCGAACGCCCCGAGCAGCACATAGAGCGCGTACCACAGCAGGAAGAACGCCGTCAGCGGAAAGACGAACCGGCGCAGTCGATGCCGCAGGTCTTGGAATTCCGTGCTGGCCTGGACTTCCAGCCACTGCTCGCCGGTCGGCGAATGCGACGCCGAGCCGGGCGGATGTTCGATCGTGGACACGCCTACCTCCTGAATGTCTGTGATGACTCTCGACTGGCAAGCGTATTGAGGTGCAAATCACAGCAGAATAGGGTGTTGTGGGTCACACGGCGAAGTAGTGAGACTGTGCGACGGACGGTCGATGACGGCCGACGAGCGGTTGGGTGGGGAACCCCTCGCCAAGTCTCGCGGCCGCACAGGGGTCATGAGGCGAGTGCCTCAGCCCGCCGCCCCCTCGTTGGTTGAGTAGCGGCGTGCGAGCCTGCGAGCCCGCCGCGTATCGAAACCACCCCACCCGCTCAAAAATCTTCTGCACTATCTTCAAGAAACTCCTTGACATCGAACTGGTGTTCGACCATAGTGGAGTCATGGGAGCTTCGGGGGATCTCACCACCATCACTGATTCTGTTCGCGACCTGCACTTGGGCGCCGATATGTCGGGGCGTGCAGCGTTCGATGCGATGACCGCTCTGGTCACGTTGCGTAATCTGATCGACCATCACGCTGCGACGGTGGTCGGCCATCTGGACCGACTGGGTGTGGCCCGCGACCACGGCCGCAAACTCAGTGAACTGTTGATCGTGATGGGGCTCGCGCCGGCGGTCGCGTCCCGTCTGATCCGTATCGCCACTGCCCGTGCGCAGCTGCCCACTCTGGGCGCGCATGCCGCCGATGGGGCGATCTCCGCCGAACATGTGGATGCGGTGGGTAAAGGGGTCGATCATGTCGGGAAAAGATCGGCGGAACCGCTCGACGATGTGGCGCGTCTAAACATCGTG
>NZ_JAKGCU010000036.1 GCF_021556435.1 Gordonia tangerina | reverse complement strand
GCTTACCTGTCTCCTCGACGATCCGGACCGCCCCATCACGAAACTCCCGGTCGTACTTCTTCCGCTTCTCTGGCATCGTGCTCCTCATTATCGATGCCTCTACGGTTCGGGGGGAACCTCAGAAGGTGTGACGCAGCGCGTGGGGGTGGCCGGCGGTCACGCCGGATTTGAGGCGGTGGTAGCGGAAGATCGTGCGTAGTCCGGCCGCGGTCAGCGGCTGACCCCGGTGCGGTCCCTTCGCCACTAGAAACAAACGGCTACTGGATGATTCGGGCCGCTCGGTGAGGACGTAGGTGTGAATCAGGCCAGCCACCTCAACATCGAGGGGCACCCGGCGTTCCTTGCCGCCCTTGCCCAGAACCCGAACCCAGCGGGCGCCGATATCGACATCGGTCACATCCAGGGTCAGCAACTCGCACGAGCGTAACCCCGACAACAACATCAAACCGGCCAACGACCGGTCCCGCCAGGTGCGCAGGCTCGCCACCAGATCTGCGGTCTCGCGACGATCCAGCGCCCGAGGGAGCCGACGCGGTTCGCGTAGCCGCAACGCTGACCGCTTCTTCGGCTTGACCAGATGACCGAGCAGGGCGTTGCGTTCCTCGGCGGTGACGCGGCGTGCTTCACGCCCACTCGGGACCGGATTGACCAGGTCAGGATCGGTGATGCTGCGATAGGTGAACAACCCCGTCAACGCCGCGAGTCGGTGGTTGATGGTGGTCGGCGAGTACCGATCGAGCCGTTGCCCAGTCATCGACAACACATTGGCCGGGCGGCCCGGAATCGACGCCTGCCGACAGAACCGCATGAAGTCGAGAAGCGATGTCGTAGTTACTGATTCCAACGCAAGATCAGACTCGTCGAGCCACCTGCAAAACGCCAACAGATCGTAGCCGTAGGCCCGTAACGTGCGCGCCGAGTAGTTTCGATCGGCCAGATAGCCGAGATAATCGTTGACCACCACGTACTCTCCGGCATGGTCACCGGCCAACTGCCAGGCAACCTCAGTGCCAGGTTCCAGATACAGCGGTTGCCGATCCGTCATGAGACAGGTGTAACCCTACCGTCAGCACCGGTCAAGTATCTTCTGTTGGCGGCGTGTTCATTTCACCGTAGCCCTGGGCCCCGGATTAGCCGGTTAACAGGCACGATCCGACACGCCCCATCGACTGCCGGATACCCATCCGGCGGCACAGCTTGGTGAACTTCTTCGCGGTGTACGTAGACCCTCGATCGGTGTGGAAAATCAGCTTCTGCGCATCGTCGTCACGCCATATCGCCTGCTTACCGCCCCGCGTGGCGACCGCCATCTCGATGGCCGCACACGCCAACGCCGCATCCGGGTGGCGACTGGTGGCCGCACCCAGCAACCGACGGCTGTAGAGGTCGATGACCGTGGCCAGATACAACTTGCCCGCCGCGGTCGGGATCTCGGTGATGTCGCCGACCCACCGTTCATCGGGACACTGAGCAGTGAAATCGCGACACAACAAATCGGGGAACTTCGCCGCGCTCTTGTCCTGGCGGGTCAGCCCGCTGCGCCGACGGATCCGCCGCGCCACCAGGCCCTGGCGGCTCATCGAATCAGCGACAGTCTTCTCGGTCACCGTCCACCCGTCAGCACGCATATCCGCATGCAGGCGCGGCGACCCGTGCAGCCCGCGGGCCTTGTCGAAGGCCACCGCGACGGCCCGGTCGATGGTGTCCCGGCGGTAGTCACGGGTGGTGTGCAAACCCGTTGCCGCACCCGGCGAATGGGCCCGGTTGCGCCATTTGTAGAACCACGCCTCACTGACCCGAGTAGCCGGCAGCTCACCGCGTGTGGCACCCGGTACTTGGTCCTCTGGTCGGCGATAAAGCGCGCCACGCTCACTTCGTCGCCTCCTTCACCCACAGGACCACTGATCGCTTGAGGACATCACGCTCCATCCGCAGCTCGGCGACCTCGTCACGCAACCGTTTGAGCTCAGCAGCGTCATCAGGGGTCAGCTCGCCGCTGCCCTCCCGCTCGGCGCGCGCCCGGTTGACCCAGTTGCCCAACGTGCCCTCGTTGACCCCCAAGTCTCGGGCGACCTGGGCGATCGACTTACCCGTCTCCTCGACGATCCGGACAGCCCCATCACGAAACTCCCGGTCGTACTTCTTCCGCTTCTCTGGCATCGTGCTCCTCATTATCGATGCCTCTACGGTTCGGGGGGAACCTCATCAGTCCGGATGCGGCCCCGGCATCTGAGGGGTTGATGCCACTGGTGACCGCGGTCGCCAGCGGGGTGCTCATCAAGCCGCCACCGATGCCGATGATGATTGCCGGCCCGGCGATGGTCGTGAGGTAGGTGTCAAGCGACACCGATGCCTGCCACACGAACCCTGCGCCCGCGACGAGTGCGCCAGCAAGAATGAGATGGCGGGCCGGAAGGCGTGTCATCAGGCGCGGAACAACGTGGACGCCGACGACCATGGTGACGAAAGTGAGTGGGAGGAAGCCCAAGCCGGCCTGCACGGGGCTGTAGCCGGGGTCCGCACAGGCCCCTCGGGATAAGTGCGGGTGAGAATCGTGAACGTCGCCGGTGACGCGATCGCCGCGCCCACCCCTTGCACGACCCGAGCGGCAATCAGCATCTCCCCCGACACCGCCAGCCCGCCGATCACACTCGCCGCGATGAACACCCCGAGCCCGAAGACGAAAACCCGTCGCAGCCCATACACATCGGCCAACCGACCGCCGACCAACAATCCCCCGGCGAACGCAAGTGCGTAGCCGCTCGCAACCCACTGCAACGCGGCATCGGTCATCCTCAGGTCGTCGCCCACCGCCGGCAGTGCGATGTTGACCACGGACACATCGAGCACCACCATCAGCTGCGCTGCCGACGCCATCCACAACGCAGCCCATCTCGCGTCAATCATGGGCCACCACCTTTCGTGATACGTGTGTATCACAAAAAGTGCATCGGCGCGCATGCCGGGATCGCTATGCCACGGGGATCGTTCAGGGGGTGTCGCGCCGGTCGAAATCGTAAAACCGATGGCAACGAAGACAATCGCGGCCACAGCAGCCCCCACCAACTATGCGAGGCGCCGATCACTGCGACAGCGATGGCCACCACAGTCCAGACAGCGGGAAGCGTGGCAATGGCTTGTACGGGTGCCTTCTCGACGCTGCGGACGACGACCTCCGCTGCGGACATCCACTGGCCAGCCCACCTGTGGTTATCCTGGAGCAGTGTCTGCAGGTCCCGACTCCCCCACCCGCACGAGCCCCGCGATCACCGGCTTCGAGCGCACTTTCGCCGACGAACTGTCGCCGCTGACCGTGGCGTGGAAGGGCGCCGACGTGCCCGACCCCCGGCTGCTGGTGCTGAACGACGAACTGGCCGAGGCCTTGGGGCTGGACGCGGCAGCGTTGCGCGCAGATGACGGCGTCGCGCTCCTGTCGGGTGCGGCGGCACCGGCGGGCGCCGATCCGGTCGCCACGGCCTACTCGGGTCACCAATTCGGCAACTACGCCCCGCTGCTCGGGGACGGTCGCGCATTGCTTATCGGTGAACTTATCGACCTGGACGGCCATCGAGTCGACCTGCAGCTCAAGGGTTCTGGTCCGACGCCGTTCTCCCGTGGCGGTGATGGTTACGCGGTGGTCGGTCCGATGCTTCGCGAGTACCTGGTGAGCGAGGCGATGCACGCGCTGGGTATACCCACCACCCGGTCGCTCGCAGTCGTAGCGACCGGCCGAGATGTGCGCCGCGACCGCCTCGAGCCCGGCGCTGTGCTCACCCGTGTGGCCGCCAGCCACCTCCGCGTGGGGACCTTCGAGCTCGCGGCCCGCAACACCGAGCTGGTCCAGCCATTGGCCGACTACGCAATCAATCGCCACTACCCGGACCTGCTAGGGCTCGCGCCCGAGGGAAGTGGCAACCGCTACCTCACATTCTTCGAGGCGGTGCTCGAGCGGCAGGCGGCCCTGGTGGCCGACTGGATGCTGGTCGGGTTTGTCCATGGCGTCATGAACACCGACAACACCACCATCTCCGGTGAAACCATCGACTACGGTCCGTGCGCCTTCCTCGACGCGTTCGACCCGGCGGCGGTCTTCAGCTCCATCGACCACGGCGGACGCTACGCCTTCGCCAATCAGCCCGACGTCGTGAAGTGGAACCTGGCGCGTTTCGCCGAAACGTTACTTCCGTTGGCCGGTCCGACGGCCGACGAGGCGATCGCCGTGATGACCGCGGCGTTGTCCACCTTCGACGCCCGGTATCAGCAGCATTTCCTCGCCGGGATGGCGAACAAGATCGGGCTGACCGACGCGTTCGGCGAGCCAGAACTCGTCGACGACCTGGTGACCCTGATGGCCGCCCACCGTGCCGACTGGACGGGAGCCTTCCGTGCACTCGCGTCCGAGCTTCGAGGCGACCCGACAGCGCTGGTCGACGCCATCCCCCGCGAGGACGTAGACCCCTGGCTGCACCGCTGGCATGCAACTCTGGATCGGCTCGGGCGCGATCGAGCGCAGACGGCTGCCGCGATGGACCGCATCAATCCGCTCTACATCCCGCGCAACCACCAAGTGGACTTCGCGTTACGTGCCGCCACCGACGGCGACCTGACGCCGTTCGAGCGCTTGATGGACGCTGTCACGCATCCGTTCGAGCCGCGCACCGAGTGGGAGCACTTCGCTGGGCCAGCCCCGGCGTCCTTCAGTGACAGTTTCCAGACGTTCTGCGGGACGTGATCGTGCTAGCTACTGCCGGCGCTACCGGTGGAAAGCAGCGCGAGCAGTAAATCATACGCACCGACGTGCAGGTCTCTGATTGCTTCGAAGATTCCGATGAGCATGGATATGCCTTTCTGAATGATGATCGATGTGCGCGTGCGGGCGCCGGAAGCTTGCGAGTCCCAACAGATTGCACAGGAACATCTTTGAGAACCGAATGCGCGCAACTCGGGTCAGATGTCTTCGAGCAATCCGGAACTGAAACCCCGACAACCCACAATTACCATAGTGAAGTGGGCATAGCTGCAAACTGAATTACTTGCCCGAGAATGAAGGATTGGCAAGATGGCTTGATGTCCTTCACGGTCGTTTCGTTCAACGTCAACGGGATACGGGCGGCGCGTCGTCGTGGCTTTGATCGCTGGCTCGCCGAGCGGTCCCCCGACATTGTCGCGATTCAGGAATTACGTTGTCGGATGTCTGACCTCGGTGACTTCCCCGGCTATTCGGTGGCCGCCGATGTCGGGTCCTCGGCCGGTCGCAACGGGGTCGCCGTGCTCACACGATTGTCGCCCGCGGCCGTGCGGACGTGGGTGACCCACCCACCGCGCGCGCGTGGACTTTGCGAGTTCGCCACCCACGGCCGCTACATCGAGGTCGACCTGGCCGACCGGCCCGTCACGATCGCCTGTCTCTACCTACCGAAGGGCGGATTGCCTGGAGACCGTCAGCGGCCGGGGGCGATGCGCGACGCGCCCGACGGCGGCGCCAAGTATGCGCGCAAGCAGCGCTTCCTCACGGCGTTCGCGCGCGAGCTCGACCGCAGCCGTCTCGCGGCGCTGCGGGCGGGGCGCGAATTCCTGCTTGCCGGCGACCTCAACATCGCCCACACACAACACGATGTGACGAACTGGCGTGCCGCTCGCACCATGGACGGCTTCCTACCCGAAGACCGGGCTTGGTTCGATTCGATCCTGGGTACGCGTCGGCTCGTCGACGTGGTGAGACAGGTGTACGGCGAACGACCCGGGCCACTGACTTGGTGGAGCTGGGCCGGTCAGTCCTTCACCAAGGATGTGGGTTGGCGTGTGGACCACCAGCTCGCGACGCCCGGCCTTGCACGCCGGGCGATATATGTCGTGGTGGACAAAGGGCTGTCGCCGGCCGACCGCCTGTCTGATCACGCTCCGCTGGTGGTGACCTACCGGGACCCGGATCAGCTTCGGTCCGGATAACCGGCCGCCGCGGTACGGTGCAGCGAAACCCCCGACGCGAAGCGAAAAGCCATGTGTCGTACTATGTTCACCCGTGTCTTCCCTCGCTACCAGTGCTTCCATGACCGACGTCACCACCGAGAAATGCGTGTGGTGCTCGTCCGACGAGGACGTCGCGGACTTCCGCGATGAACCGCGGTGCGGGCGCTGTCGCACCGCAGAGCAGACGATCGCCGCGGCTCGTGAGTTCGTCGGCTTCTACGGTCTGCGTCCGTTGGGTGGCTCGGTGGAGTCCGACGATGAGGAGGAGCGCGCGCACCGGGTCGCGGCCGGCGCGGCGTCGGCAGAGCTGACCCGAACCCGTACCCACACGCCGGCCCGGGGAGCGTCACGGTCCAAGCAGCGAACCGCGGTCACCCGATCCGCCTCCCCCGCTGCGACGACCGCCGCGAAGGCGCCGGCTGACAAGCCCCGGGTCGCCGCGTCCGGAGGCACCCGACCCACGAATGTCTCCCGCCCCGACAGCGCCGAACTCGTCAACCGAGCCGAGGGCCTGCTGGCGCAGCTCACGGACATCGAGAACCGTCTCGCGGTCGCGCAGCAAGAATCCGGTCTTGGCGGCAAGGCGAAGGTGTCCGATCTGACGGCGAAACGCGAGTCCGTGTTGCGTACGCTCGCCGCGTTGGAAAAGGCGAAGCGGGCAATGGAGTCAGCCTGACACTGGTTGTCTCAACTGCTGTTGCCGAGGCGATCGTCGAGCTGAGCCAAGGCGGCGCGCGCCGTCTCGAGTTCGTCGTTGAGCTCGTCAATGCGTTTCTGTGCGGCAGCGCGTGCGGACTCGATCACGTCGTCCACCGCTGAGATGGCGGTGGTGTCGCCGAGTTCCCGCATGGCGTTCGCCACCCGGTCGGCGGTCACCTCGGTGGCCTTGCCCAGCTTCTTGGTGCCATGCATCACCGACACCTTCCAGGTGGTCGCATCGACCGCTGTCACGGTGACACTGACGGCTGCTGTGCCCGGCTTGGCGCGGCGGGTCGTCTTGGCTGTCACGCTCGGCGGTGCCGACTCGCGGGGAGACCTCGCCGACCCCGACTCCGATGGAGGCTTGGCCGTGTGTTGTGCGCTTCGTGGTGACTTCGCCGGTGCCGCCGGCGGAGCTGCGCGCCCCGACGACGATGCGCGCGGTCGCGGGGCGGTGGCAGATGCTGCCGCCGCCCGAGTCCGATGGAGTTCCTCGGCTTCGAACGGCAACTGATCGTCCACACCTTTCGGGCTCGCGATCACGGTGGTGCCGTCGATCGACAAGACGCGCGCCGATACCCCGGCCTCGAGTCCGAGGGCAGGCATCGGATCGCGAAGGTAGACGGTGACCCGTTTGCCTGCGGCGAGACTCGAGGACAGGGATTCGAGATCATCGGCGGTCAGTCCGGCTTTGCTGCGCGAAGTCACCTGACCATGTTCGCACATGTGTGCGAACATGGTCACGTCGAGTGGTTGTCCGACACGTTGTCGATCCGCGTCGTCAGTCGATCGAGCCCGTCACGGATGAGCCGCCCGTAGCCGTCGTCAGGTAGAAAATCGGCCATGGCGACACCAGCGGTCGCATGTTGGCGCGCCACAGCGGTCTCGCCCTGCCTCAGATAGCCATCTACCAGGTTCAGATGAAGGCTCGGTGCCATGCCGCGGGCATCGTCGATACCCACGTGCGCGAGCTCCGAGCCCTGAATCCTGGAGTGCGCGTCCAACGCTCGTTCATCCCACATCACCTCGTCGGCCAGTTCCGACTGAAGGTCGGCGAGGTAGTGCGCGATGACGCATCGCTGCCCGGCATCGGATTCACCCGTGGCAATCCAGCAGGCCATCAACTCCTCACGACCCCGGTCCGGCTCGCCACCCAGCGCGAGGCCGACGGCAGCCGTGATCGCGTCCCAAGTGGTCATGGTGCTGACGGTACGACACGGCACCGACACTGGTGTCCGGCGCAGGACAACAGATAGGGCGCGAACCGAGCAGCGTCGGCGACGGCAGCGGACGGCGACCGGACGGCTGCTGCGCAACTGCTCAGGGCATCTCCACCGTCTGAGCGCGGCGTATCTCCTCGATGGCACGCACCAGATACTGCTGATGATCGATTGCGGCATCGGCCGCGAGGTGGGCGATCACCAGGATCGCCGCGCCGTTGAGCTCGGCCGGCGGGATGGTCGCGGGCGGACCGTCATCGTCAGAACGTTCGGCTACGCCCAGACTGCCGGTGAGCACCACCACCACTGCCGACGGATCGACTGGTGCATGCCAGGCGCCCGAGTCGCCGACCGTGCGGGACAGCACATCGGCGACATCGTCACCGGTCACACCGTCCTGGTATCGGGTCTCGATGAGTTCGCGGACCATGTGGGCGTGGACCTCGCGGGCCTCGGGGTGGATGGCGAGTTGTTCGAGGGCTTCTGCGAAGCCGGCGAGGTCGTGTGCGCGCACCGCGCGAATGCCGTGGTCGGTGGATTCGCTGATTGCTCGAGCCTTCAGCGGCCATGGGGCCTGCGACTGATTGTTGGCCACAGCAAGTCTCCTGTCTGAGCGTCCGACGGGTCGAGATCCGCACGCTCACGGTACGGGAGATCGAGGTGGCCTCCGGGCGGTGTGCACAACTGTTGGTCGCCCAGGTCGGTGAGCGCCATCCGGCTGAAAAAACGCGGTGCTGCTCCCGACTCATCACCACACGTTGAATGCTCGCCCGCTGTCCGGGTAGAAGGGATTCGGAGGAGGTGCTCGCATGCAACTGCGGATGAGCGACATCACAGTTCCGGTGCCCGAGGGCGATCTCGCCGAGTCACTCGCCTACTACCGGGACACGCCGACCGGTCGCGGGCCACGCGACGGCGACGAACTCGCGGCGGCCCGTCGCAAACAGGTGCGTGCCGTTCCCGACGCACACGCCATAGTGGAGACAGTGGAGGTCGACGCCCAGTCGGTGCCCGTGCGGATCATTCCACCCACCGACGGCCGGGTGCGCGGCGTGCACCTGAATATCCACGGCGGCGGCTTCTATCTGGGCTCCGCCGTCCAGGACGACATCCGCAACCGCCGGCTCGCCGACGATCTCGGGATCGTTGTCGTGGGTGTTGAGTATCGCCTCGCGCCGGAGGACCCGTGGCCGGCCGCACCCGACGACTGCGAGACCGCGATGCGGTGGTTGATCGGTTGCGCCCACGACCGCTTCGGCACAGACCGCATCACGATCGGTGGATTCTCGGCGGGCGCGACGCTTGCGGTGACCACGCTGCTCCGGCTGCGCGATCATTCACTGGCACACCACGTCGCGGGCGCCGCCCTGCACTTCGGCACCTGGGACCTCAGCGCCACCACGCCGGCCGGCCGGTTGATCTCGGACGAGTACTTTCTCGAAGCCTATGTGGGCGGCGTATCGGACCGGACGATCCCCGACGTCTCGCCCGCCTTCGCCGACCTGTCGGGATTACCCCCGGTGCTGCTTGTTGTCGGCGAGCGCGACGTCCTGCTCGACGACAACATCGCCATGGCCGCTCGGCTCGCGCTCGCCGACAACGATGTCGACATCCGCATCTACCCTGGTGTGCCGCATGGGTTCACCGGGCATCCAACCCCGATCGCGACTGCGGCAGTCGGCGACGTGACGGAGTGGCTGCGGCAGCGACTCGAATCTGGCAGGCCCACAACGCCTTCGCCGGACACCGGTGACCAGTCTGGGCGGGCGTGGGACGATGCGTCGTTGAAGGAACTCCGGCGAGCTGTCGCCGCGTCCGGCCCGGAACTCGTCGACCTGTTGAAGCAACGCCCCGTGCATGCGGTCCTGCAATACGTCGGCGACGCGGTGACCTCGGCCGTCGAGAACAAGGTGGCCGGGGCCGACGACGTGGCCGCCAAGTGTGCCAACGCGCTGCGTGCCCGGGGCTGGGACGGCGACGACGAGCTCGCCGCGCAGCTCGAGGGCGTCCTCGGCGGGCCCACCCCCATGCTCCGACCGATCGCTGTGACTCTCGAAGACATCGCCGATCTCCTCGAGGGCGATCTGCGCAATGGCGACGGGTACATCGACCTCCAGACCGGTATGCCGTGGGAGCAGAGCATGCTCGACGACGTGGGCAGCGACATGTTCGATGAGGACGAGTTGGAGGATTCCGACCGCTGGTTCTTTGTCGAGAACACCGGATCTCGGTCGGGTTACCGCGACATGGAGGACTTCCTCGATTCGGTGGTCGACGAGGCGCTCGTCGAGAAGCTCAGCATCGCGCTGGCCGGCAAAGGCGCGTTTCGTCGATTCAAAGACGTGCTGTTCGACTCGGGCTACGAATTCATCCGATATCGCATGTTCTCCGCCGAACGTAAACGTGGTCGTGCGCGACAGTGGTTGAGCAATAAGGGGTACCGTTCCGAGGAGCGCTCGGCCACATGACCAACACACCGCCGGCGACCGGCATGGACGCGCTGTCTATCCGACGTCGGCGCGTGTCGACACGGCCGGGGATTCATCGGGCTCGACGGCGCTTCGATGCACCCCGTCGAGGGACGGCACGCGCGACAGCCACGACGGCCAGTACCAGTTGTAACGACCCAGGATCTCCATCGTCGCGGGCACCAACAACATTCGCACCACCGTCGCATCGATGAACACTGCGGTGGCCAGCCCGAGCCCCATCGCCTTGAGGCCGCGGTCGTCGAAGAACACGAAGCTCGCGAACACACACACCATGATCGCGGCCGCGGCGGTGATCACTCGCGCCGTCTTCGCGAGGCCCTCGGTGACCGAGGTCGTCGGATCGCCGGTGGCCAGATAGCGTTCGCGGATTCGTGAAACCAGGAACACCTCGTAGTCCATCGCGAGACCGAAGGCGACGGCGAACAGCACGATCGGCACCCAGGCCTCGGTGGGACCGATCTTGCCGATCCCGATGAGTTCCATCCCCCAACCCCACTGGAACACCGCGACGATCACACCGAACGCGGCACCCAGCGAGAGCAGGTTCATCACGATCGCCTTGGTGGGGACGACCAGGGATCGAAAAGCCAACGCCAACAGCAGAAACGAGCAGATCAGCACTATCGCGACCATCAGCGGTAGCCGGTCGAGGGTGAGTTCGGCGAAGTCGCTGCCGCCGACGGCGGCGCCGGTGAGTTCCACTGTCAATCCGGATTCCGGGACGAGATCGGCACGAATGCGATGCACCAGGTCCAGCGTCTCCGCATCCTGCGGGCCGGTCGTCGGCGTGACCGACAGCATCGCCACCGGAGTGCCGTCCACGCGACCCAGCGGGATCGGTGGACTCACCGTCGCGACCCCGTCGGTGCCCTCGAGCCGGGTGGCGAGTGCATCGAGCTCGGCGACTCCCCCGGCGCCGTCAGGCAGTTCGGTGACCAGGTACAGCGGCCCGTTCGCGCCGGCACCGAAACCGCGGGCGAGATCGTCGTAGGCGATTCGGGTGGTGTCCTGCGCCGGCCGGTTGCCGGCATCGCCGAAGCCGAGTCGCAGGTCGAATGCCGGGATGGTCAGCACGATGAGGATCGCCAGGGCCACCAGCACCCCGCCCCATGGATGCCGCTGCACGGTCCGGCTCCAGCGTTGGGCCAACGCGCCGTCGGCTCCGGGGCGGGTCCGCAATCCCGGAATCGCGAGCTTGTTGACGCGTGTGCCGATGATCGCGAGCAGCGCCGGCAACAGCGTGAGGGCGGCCAGCATCACCGCGAGCACACCGGCGCACCCGGCGAGGGTCATCGTTGGTCCGATCACTCCACCCTGGGTCAGCAGACCGGCTATGGCGATGGTGACCGTCGCCCCGGCGAAGGCGACCGATCGCCCGGCGGTGTTCATGGCGGCGAGCACCGCGTCGGGGACCGCGCAGCCATCGGCCAGGGCAGCGCGAAACCGCGTCAGGATGAGCAATGCGTAGTCGATGCCCACCCCGATTCCGAGCATTGCGGTAAGCGACACCGCAAAGCTCGGGGTATCCACCACGTTCTGCAATAGCAGGAGTACCGACGCGCCGACCCCGACACCGAACAGCGCCGTCACCAGGGGTAGTCCCGCGGCAATGACCGTCCCGAATGCGATGAGCAGGATGATCATCGCCAGACCGATGCCGATCGCCTCGCCCATGCCTGCCGGTGCCTCGTCGGCGAACCAGTCACCCGCGAAGTTCACACGGCTGTCCGGGGCATCGAACTGTGATGATGCATCCTTGATCTCGGCGACGAGATCCGCGCGCTCGCCATCAGGATGCGCTGGCACAGTCAGCGTGGTGTAGCCGACGGTGGAATCCGATGAGATCGCGGTGTCGCCGGTGACGTCGGAAGTGTAGAGGTCTGCCATCTGCGTGTCGGGATCGACGGCGGTGATGCGTTGGCGGAGCGCGTCCACCTCGGCCCGGACCGCCGGGTTTCGCACGCCCCCGGGCACGGTCGGGGCGGTCGCGACAACGACGCGCGCCTCGTCGGCCGCCGATCCCCCGGCCGCGGCGTTGAGAGTGGCGAGCGCTCGGCCGGATTCGGTTCGTTCGTCGTCGGCGAAGTTCGTGATCGAGTCACCGCCGAAGATCCCTGCCAACACAACACAACTGACGAGCGCGACCGCCCACCCGGCCACCACCGACCAACGATTGCGAACCGTCCATCCCGCCACCGAAGTGAACATGCATTGATGGTGACGTAGCGACTCCGCTCAGAGAATCAGGGAAACCACCCAAACTTTCCCTCGATATTCGTGGCTCACCCCTGACCCTTGTAGAACTGCCGCGCGGGAACACCCGCGAAAACCCGTGGAGAATCCGATTGGGCGGCGTTAGAGTGGGCATCGCGGCAGGCGATGGGTCCGCCGCCATGATCCAGGAGTGTGCGTTGATGACCGCCGGTAGGGCTGCCGAGTGCAGCGACTCATTCGTCCTCATTTCCCGGGCTCAATCCTGACTCGCACCACGAATCCTGCTCGTTCCGTCTGAGTTCGCCAGGCGTGGGTACCGACTCGGGAGGCCCCTCCGGCAAAGGTATCTCCCGTGTTTCCTGAACCCGAAACCCATCAACCCTCAACCCATTTCACTTCCGTTCCCGAGATGACCGTCGCCGACTTCGGTTGGGACACGAACCTCGAGAAGTCGTTCGCCGGCCACCGCGCCCACGGTTTGGTGCCGGCCCGGGTCGTGCGCGCCGAGCGTGGGCACTGCGACGTCGTCGCCGAGACCGGCCCGGTGCGGGCGGCAGCATCTCCCCCATCCACCGCAGCGGAATCGCTGACACCCTGCACCGGAGATTGGGTGGCACTCCGACCGTCCACCAGGATCGACGCCGCGACAATCGTCGAGATCGTGCCGCGTCGGACAGCCGTGGTCCGAGCGTCCGCGGCGGGTACCTCACGGGGCCAGGTTTTGGCCGCCAATGTCGACACCGTTGTGGTGGTCGTCTCTCTCGCCGATCCGATCAAGCCAGGACGTATCGAACGGATACTGGCGCTGGCCTGGGAAAGCGGCGGCACTCCGGTGGTGGTGCTCACCAAGGCGGACCGATGCGCCGACGTCCCGCAGGCGTTGGACGAGGTGTCGGGCGTCGCGCCCGGGGTGCAGGTGCTGGTCACCAGCGCGACGACCGGTGAGGGTATGGACACCGTGGTCGGCGCGCTGTCGGGCACGGTCGTTCTGCTCGGACCGTCCGGAGTGGGCAAGTCCACTCTGGGCAACTGTCTGCTTGGCGAGAACCGGTTGGCGACCGGGGCGGTGCGCAGCAGTGACGGCAAGGGCCGCCACACCACCGCCTGGCGGGAATTGTTGCCACTGCCCACGGGCGGAGTCCTCCTGGACACCCCTGGACTGCGGGGTGTTGGCGTTCTTGGGGTCGACGAGGGGCTCGACCAGACCTTCTCCGAGATCGTCGAACTGGCCGGCGACTGCCGATTCACCGACTGCGCACACACCGTCGAGCCAGGGTGCGCCGTCCTGACAGCCGTGGATTCCGGCGAAATCCCCCAGCGCCGCCTCGACAGCTACCGTCGACTTCTCCGCGAGAACGCCTACGTCGCCTCCCGTTCCGACGCCCGCCTTCGCGCCGAGCGGGAACGACACAACAAGAAGGAGATCGCGCGCATGCGACGAGCCATCAAGCAACGGTCGGGCAACCGTCACCGCTGAGCACGTCGGCGACCACCCGGTCACTGCATGGGGACCGGCGCCGGCTTCCGGTCGCGAATCAGCCTCTCCCCAAGGTCGTAGTCGTCGTCGGCGTTGTGTGTCAGCACGCCGACGACGGCTTCGTCGGCCTCGTACCAGACGGTGCAACCCGAGCCGTGGTCGACGAGTCGACTGCGGTCGTATCCGTCACCCCACGCGTGATACTTGAGGGTCTCGTCGCCGATGGTCGTCCAGAACCCCGGGACCTGCGACCAGGCCGCGTCAGCCCCTGCGGCACGCCGACCGGCGACCGCACCTTGATCGGTCGCATCCTGCCAGTGCTCGATGGCGATCGGGCGTCGCGCGGTGGTGTTGACGCCCAGTGCCACGTCGCCGGCCGCGAAGACGCCGTGCCAGAAGGTCTGCATCCCGGCGTCGACAACGATGCGGGAGTGCTTGACCTCGAGCCCGCCGGTCTCGGCGATAGCACTGTTGGGTGCGACGCCGGTGGCCGCGACGATGAGATCGGCGTGCACGGACACACCATCGTCGAGCACGACGCTGTCGCCGGTGATCTCCTGCACCCTGGTGTCTCCGACGAACCGAGTGCCGGATTTCTCCACCAGCGCCGCCAATCTCTGACCGGTTTCGGCGCCGAGGCGTTTCTGCTGCGGGAACTCGTCTGGTGCAACCAATGTCACCGAAAGACCCTGCATCGCCAGCGATGCCGCTGCTTCGCACCCGATGAATCCGGCGCCGATGACCACCGCGGAATCTGCCCGACGCGCCGCATCTCGCAGTTGTATCGCGTCTCGCTGTGACCGCAGTATGTGCGCGAGATCTCCACCGGGCACCGGCGGCGGCGTCGGACTGGCACCGCACGCGAGGATCAGTTCGGTATAGGGGTACCGCGCGCCCGCCGCGACAACGACGCGCTGCTCGACCTCGATCGCGTCGACGCGCGTGCCCGTCAACAATTCCACGCCATGATCGGCACACCACTCGGCACCGTCCCTGCTGACGTCCTCGGTTTCGCCGCGCAAGAACTCCTTGCTGAGCGGTGGACGGAAGTAGGGCCGATCCACATCGGCAGTGAGCATCCGTACCGGCACATCGTCGCAATACTCGCGAAACGCCGCAGCGGCGGCGACGCCGGCAGGTCCGCTGCCGATCACGATCAACCCTCGGTCATTCACCTGATGCGGGTACCCAATCGGCCGGATGCCGACACGTTGTGACCAGACTCGACGAAAGCGTCGCGTATCCACAGTCGTACTGTGTCGTCACATCCGTACGACGATCTTTCCCCGGACATGGCCGGACTCGCTGCGCCGGTGGGCGGCCGCGGCCTCGGCGAGGTCGAAGACCTCCGCGATCTCGGGCACGAGTTCGCCCGCGTCGCCGAGGCGCGCGAGCTCGGTGAGGTCAGCGACGTCGGGGCGCACCCAGATGTAGTGACCGCCGAACTCGTCGCGCGCCCGGGCATCGGTGATCGAGGCGACCGTTCCGCCGTCACGAAGTACGTCGGGCACCGGGTCGAGCGCGTCGCCGCCGACATAGTCCAGGACCACGTCGACACCCTCGGGTGCCAACTCACGTACACGTTCGACGATGCCCTCACCGTAGGTGATGGCCTCTGCGCCCAGGCTGCGCAGATACTGGTGGTTGTCCTCCGATGCTGTGCCGATGATCCGCGCGCCGATCGATCGGGCGATCTGAACCGCGAACGACCCGACTCCACCCGCGGCAGCATGGATGAGGACCGTGTGGTCGTGCTGCACACCGGCGCGGTGGGTCGTCTGATATGCCGTAAGGCCGGCGAGAGGTACCGCAGCCGCCTGCTCGAACGACCAGGTGGCCGGCTTGTGTGCGAGGGTTCGGACCGGCGCTGCGACCAACTCGGCGAACGTGCCGCCGGCGACGGTCCCGCCCACCACATCTTTGCGGACGTAGCCGAACACCTCATCGCCAACGCGGAATTCGGGTGTGTCCAGGCCGACCTGTTCGACGACTCCGGCCACGTCCCAGCCCGGGATGACTGGGAATACGCTGTCCATGATCGGGTCGAGGTGTCCTTCTCGCACCTTCCAGTCGACGGGGTTCACGCTCGAGGCATGGACTCGCACCAGCACTGAGTCCGGCCCGACTTTGGGCTCGGGCAATTCGGTGAGCTCCAAGACATCAGGCCCGCCGAAGCGGGAGTACGTGATCGCGCGCATGTTGGTGTCGATCCTCGCTTTCCAGTACAACAACAGCCAGAGGTAACGCCGAATGTGGATACCCACTGGACAAGAGTGCGACACATTGCACGAGAACGAGCGTCGAGCCGTGACGCGCACTCGAACCGCTCCCGGCGAATCGGATTGTCCGGCCGAGGACTTGGTGGGTTGTAGTCGCGGATCTGCCGCTGTGGCACCGAACGTGTCGTACCCCGTCGATACTCTGGATTTGTTCGATGACGCCGCGCCGGTGCCGCATCCTCCGATGCTGGTGGACCGTTGTTGTCGGATCCCATCGTTAGCCTGACTGTAGTTCCTGATTCGTTGGCCGCCGCCGTCTCAAAAGAAGGGTCGTCTGGTGTTCTCCTTCACCGATCACGACGCCGATGACACCGTGTTGTCGGCGCCGCTCGATGGTGTCGCCGAACAGATGGCCTACGCCGAGGGTGTGCGCGACACGCTGCGCTTGAGCCGCCAATCCGAGGCCCGCACCGTGCTCGGTGCCGGCATGATCGGCGACCGCGCCTACAACGACCGCATGAACGGACAAGGCCCACACGCCAACTCCAGCTCCCACACCACAGCCCACAAATACGCCATCGGCGAGATCTCCCTGCAACTGGGCATCACCCGCGGCAAAGCCGGCGAATGGGCCTCACTGGCGCACATGCTGGCCGACCTGCCCAAAATCCGGTTGGCCTACCTCGCCGGAGACTTCAGCACCCACCGCGTCACCGAACTGGCCACCAGCTCGCAGACCGCCCCCAAAGGCAACCTGCGACCACGCCTCAACGACATCCTCGACGAAGCGCTCGGCCCCCGACCCACCCCCACGACAACAGATGACGAACCCGCCACAGACGGGCAGACCGGCGCCCACGACGACGCGAGCACCGACGACACGGATACGGGTGACGACCCGGGCTCCACGGACGACACAGTTGACGAGAAGACACCCGAGGATCCGGCCGACGCGCCCGTCGATTTCGAAGACATCGCCCTGGAACTGGCCTACCGGCCCACTCCCGACACCGTGCTGCGCGACGAACTCGACAGCGCGTTGATCAGTCTGGACCCCGACGCCCACGCCCAGGCCCGCGAGGACGTGGCTCAAGCCTTCCAGAACGTCACTTTCGCCAAAGAAGCCTTCGGCCACATGCAAATGTCGGCCTGCCTGAGCGCCGAACACGCCATCCACCTCCAACACCGCATCGCCGACCTCATCGCCGAACGGGTCTGCCGCCGCGACCCGCGCCGCGTCGGACACCGACGCGCCATCGCCCTCGCCGAAATCCACAGCGTCCCCGACGTGCGCCTGGAATGCGCATGCGGTTACGACACCTGCACCGCCCGCACCCGCAAGCAGGCCGCCAACGCGACCCCGTCGGCCGCGGTCGACGACAACAAGGTCACACCCGAGACCACGGCCACACACGGCCCGACCATGCCAGCGACGACCACGCCCGAAACAACCACGCCCGAAACGACACCGCCCGAAACGACACCGCCCGAAACGACATCGGCGGAAGCGACATCGGCGGAAGCGACATCGGCCGAAGCGCCCAGAGAACAGCCCGGCATCGATGAAGCCGGTGTCGGTGAGGACAGCGCCCGCGGGTGCGAGATACGAGTGGGCGACGCCGAAAGTTGCACGGGCGATACTGTTCTCACCGACGAGACCGCGCTCGAACCGTCGTCCCGGGATGGGTCGGCAGCCGACTGTTCGCGCGCCGGCAACTCAGACGACGTCACATCCCCTACAGCCGAGCCATCCCCTTGTGACGATCCCCGCGGCCGCCGCGCCGAGTGTCGTCGTCCCGAACCCGTCGAAGCACTGGGTAGGGACGGCACTCCAGTCCACGATCCGCTCGGCGCCCGCCCGAGTGGCACCCACCCAGAAACTGCCACGCCAATCCTGACCTGTCCCGAGACCCTGGCGGTCGGCGACGCTCTGCGTGCACGGCTGCGACGAGCACACGCAGGCCTCTGCAGACCGTCGGCGACACCGCGCGCCGGAGTGATGTACCTCTATCGCGACCGACGCTGCCGACACCCCTAGAAGCTGCCCCCTCGGGGCGAGGGGTATCAGCGAACACGAGATTTCAACCGACTTCCCGCAGGCCGGCAACTGGATTATGCGTCCCCGCAGTTCCGCACGGATCAAGGCGCGCGTTCCCCGCCACCGGAGGAGATTGCGGTCCGGATCAGCGGCAGTTCGGCGACGTCCCGAGCACCGTGCACAGCGCGTTGAGCGATTCGGGCTGCGCCCGGTAGTAGACGTTCATCCCGCGTCGCTCTGGGGTCACCATGCCTGCCTTACGGAGTTGGCCGAGGTGATGGCTGGTGGTGGCCTCGGTCAGCCCGAGGCCGGTCGCGAGGTCACATGTGCAGATCCCATCCGCGTTGTCGGCGAGAAGAATCGACAGCAACTTGATGCGTGCCGGATCTGCGAGCGCTTTGAGTCGCAGTGCGATCTCGAGGGCAGTCGCGTCGTCGACGGGGGCCGCGGAGACGGGTGTGCAACATATTGGCGCGCTGACATCGATGACGGGCAGAGACTTCGGCATCCACTCACCCTACGCGGTGTATTGACATATGTCGAAAAGGTGGCACTCTGGATTCTGTCCGGTAATTCGATATATGTCTCACTCCAGATTGGTGGTAGGTCATGTCCCGCATGCAACTCGCTCTGAACGTCGACGATGTGGATCAAGCTGTCGAGTTCTACTCGAAGCTGTTCGACACTGCACCGGCGAAGCTCAAGCCGGGATACGCGAACTTCGCCATCGCCGATCCGCCGTTGAAGCTGGTACTTCTGGAGAACCCCGGGCGGGGTGGCTCGATCAACCATCTGGGCGTGGAAGTCGAGACGAGTGAGCAGGTGCATGCCGAGATCGAGCGGCTCTCGAGCGCAGGTCTTTTCACCGACGAGGAGATGAACACCACCTGTTGTTTCGCCACGCAGGACAAGGTGTGGGTGACCGGCCCGGGTGAGGAGAAGTGGGAGGTCTACACCGTGCTCGCCGACGCCGATCGGTTCGGTGACAGCCCCAAACAGTTGGCGCACAACGATTCGAGGCAGGCCGGCCCGGCGCAGAACGACGTCACGGAGCAGATCACTTGCGATTCGGTCTGTTGCAGTAGCGACGCCGTGGCCGCCGACAGCTCGGCCGATACCCGGGCCGCGTGTTGCTGACCTGATGAGTGGAGCGGATGCCCGCGGTGGCGGCCATCTGCTCCACCGCCCGGATCAGGAAGCGAGTCGTCGCGACAGGTCTTTGATCCGATCGATCAACTCGTCGCGGATGCGTCTCATCCTTTCGATCCCGTCGATGCCGTGCAACGACGGTTCGTCGATTTCCCACACCTCGACCACGATGCCTTCCGGTGCATCGATCACGGCCGACGTTCCGACCATGACAGTCATGTCCACGGATCGCATGAGTTCGTCGGTGAGTTGACGAGGTGTATGTCCGGTGATGTCGGCGCCGACCTCGGCGAGCGCCTCCGCCGACAGATCATTGGGCGCAGCACCGATCTTGGCCGCGGTTCCCGCCGAGGAAGCGGCGATGGATCCTCCGACGAACGTCCGTGCAAGGCCTTCGGCCATCACCGATTTGCCCCGATTGCTGACACAGACGAACAGCACCGACCGCGGTTGACTCACCGCGAGGCCTGCTTGCCGGCGGTGTCGAACTCTTCGAGGAGTTCGACGACCAGCTCGCGAATTCGGTCTCGGATCGGCCGCACCGCGTCGACCCCTTTGCCGGCGGGGTCGTCGAGAGCCCAATCGCGGTAACGCACACCGGGAAACACCGGACACGCGTCGCCGCAGCCCATGGTGATGACCACGTCGGAGGTTTCCACCGTCTCCGAAGTCAGGATCTTGGGTGATTGGGCCGAGATGTCGATGCCGAGCTCGGCCATCGCATCGACGGCGGCAGGATTGATGGTCTCGGCGGGCGCAGACCCGGCCGAGCGGACTTCAATCCGATCGCCGGCCAGCGCCGCGACGAAGCCCGCCGCCATCTGGGAGCGGCCGGCGTTGTGAATACAGACGAACAGCACGCTGGGCCGTTGCTCAGCCGGCTTCTCAGACATCGCGAACAGACTCCTTCGGTTGATCCAGGGACGGCTGGCGCAGATCAGTGAAGCGGTTGCGCAGGGCGAGTGAGACATAGACGAGCGCCACCAACACCGGGACCTCGATCAGCGGCCCGATCACTCCGGCCAGCGCCTGACCGGACGAAGCGCCGTAGGTGGCGATCGCGACCGCGATCGCAAGTTCGAAGTTGTTGCCCGCGGCGGTGAACGCCAATGTGGTGGTGCGCGCATAGCCCAGGCCCATCACCGCGCCGAGGACGAAACCGCCGCCCCACATCACCGCGAAGTAGATCAACAACGGCACCGCGATTCGCACCACATCCCACGGCTGGGAGGTGATCTGTTCGCCCTGCAATGCGAACAGGATGACGATCGTGAACAGCAGTCCGTACAGTGCCCACGGTCCCAGTCGCGGCAGGAACGTGCTCTCGTACCATTCCCGGCCCTTGGCGCGTTCCCCTAGACGGCGGGTCACGAAGCCGGCGAGCAGCGGGATGCCGAGGAAGATCAGTACCGATTTGGCGATCTGCCAAGGGGAGGTATCGATCGTGGTCTGCTCCAGTCCGAGCCATCCGGGCAGCACCGAGAGATAGAACCAGCCGAGGACGGCGAACATGATGACCTGGAAGATCGAGTTCAACGCGACGAGGACGGCGGCCGCCTCGCGATCGCCGCAGGCGAGGTCGTTCCAGATGATGACCATCGCGATACATCTCGCGAGCCCCACGATGATCAAACCCGTGCGGTACTCCGGGAGATCCGGTAACAGCAGCCACGCCAACGTGAACATCAGCGCCGGGCCGATTACCCAGTTCAACACCAGAGAGCCGATCAGAAGGCGCCGGTCTCCGGTCACCGAGTCCAGTCGGTCGTACCGGACCTTGGCCAGGACCGGGTACATCATGATCAGCAAGCCGAGGGCGATCGGCAGTGATATTCCGTCGATCTCCACCGCTGCGAGCGCGTCGCCGAGACCGGGGACGCCCCGACCGAGCAGCAGGCCGGCCACCATCGCCGCCCCGATCCAGACCGGCAGAAATCGATCCACGACCGACAACCGTCCGGCGACTGCGGTGTCTGTCGCGCTCACTCGGCAACCTCACACGATGTCGGCTCTCCCACCACGGCCGCGAGGTCGCTCAGCACGGCGGCGAGCTGTGCCAAAGCGTCGGAGTTGACGCGGTAGTACACCCACGTGGCGCGTCGTTCGCTGGTCACCAGTCCGGCTTCCCGCAGCACCTTGAGGTGATGTGAGATCGTCGGCTGCGACAGATCGAAAGGACCCGAGATGTCACAGACGCACGCTTCGCCACCGGGCGAGGCGGCGACCTCGCCGAGGAGGCGCAGCCGCACGGGATCCCCGAGCGCCTTCAGCGCCGGCGCCCACGACCCCGCCCGTTCCGGGGTCATACCGCCCCCGATGGCGGTCAGGACAAGCTCTTGATTCGACATGCGTCAATATTCACATACGTCGAAGTAAGGGGTCAATGTGCTGAACCCAAAGTTCATCATGACGTCATTCGCGCAGCTGCGGTCACCCCCATTGAGTAGCCGTCGTAGTGGGCGGCCCGCCCGGTAGGACGCGCGGGCCGAGAAAATGGACGATGTCGAGCGCGGTCATGACCGCCAATCGGCGTTCGCCGGGCGGGTGCCCGAGCAATTCGGTCGCCTTGCCGACGCGTTGCAAGATGGTGTTGCGATGCGTGTGCAGGCGTTCCGCCGTTGTCGACGCGTTGTCGGCCTCGGACAGATACACCCGCAGCGTTGTGCGCAGACGGTCGGCACGCTCGCCGTCGGCGGCGAGTGCACCCAGCGTGTCGGAGACGAGCTGACTGGCGGCCCGTTCGTCACGCGCCAGAGCCGCGATGGGTGCGATGTCACCGAAGGTGACCAGACGGTCGCCACCCGCATTCTCGGCGACCAGTTGCTCGACGACCAGGGCGTCCGCGTGCGACGACCGGAATCCCGCTAGCCCCCAGCGGGTGGGCCCGACGGCAACTCGTACGCCCGTGGGTGCCGCATTTGCCGCATCGCGGAGGCGATCGACGGTTGCGTCGCCTTCCCTCGGTAACCACGCCCACATCGTGCGAACGCCTGCGGAGATGTTCAGCGGTGGTCGAGCCCCCAAGGCACGGGCCAGAGATGCCGCAACCGATTCCAGGGTGCCGTCATCTCCGACCGGATCGTCGAGCCACAACACCACTGCGGTGTGGTCACGTGCGACCTCGTAGCCCAGCCGTCCCGTCGCGACCCGCTCGTCGATCGGTGCGCCGTCCAAGATCAGCCGGACGGTCTCGGTCCGCCGGGCGAGTGCGCCCCCGAGCATCTCTTCGCGCAGTCGTTGCGCCTCGGCCACCAGATCGAGCAGGACCCGGTCGACATAGGTGAACATCGCCTCGGCGAATCGCTCGATGACGGCGACGAGTTCCGGGCCCGGGGGCACGACCATCGGCGCGATCTGCATGAAACGCTGCCACACCGCGGTCTGTCCACGCCGGTACGACTGAAACATCACATCGAGCTCCAGCCCACGGCGCACAACTGTGCGCAGGATCTCGCGAGCCTCGGTCGGCGGTGTGTCCGGCAGTGGGCCGCTCGGGTCGTCACGCAGGTTTCGCAGTACATTCTCGATGTTGGCCCGATTGCTCGCAGACATCTCCTCGGTGATGGCACGATCTGCGGCGAGACTGGGCACGATCTCGGAAACGGACTCATTCATCGCGTCGACCAGATCGTCGAGTTCCTCGAGCATGCGCCCGGCGATGTCGCTGATCAGTGAGACGTCGACATCAGCCATCAACCCAGCATATGTCGGATCTTCCATAGAGGGACGCAATCAATGTGTGAACCACCATAGATCGCGGTCCTTGGTTCCCATACCGTGATGACGGTCACGATCGACGGAGATCACAAAGGAGCCTTGCGATGGTCCCCACCACACCGCCCACCGACACCGACTTTGACGTCGTCATCATCGGCGCCGGTATCTCCGGCATCGGAGCCGCCTACCATCTCAAGACAAAGCGTCCGTCCACGTCGTTTGCGATCCTCGAGGGTCGTTCGGCACTCGGTGGTACCTGGGACCTCTTCCGGTACCCCGGCATCCGCTCCGATTCGGACATGCCATCCTTCGGATTCGGTTTCAAGCCGTGGACACACCGACAGTCCATCGCCGACGCGCACGTCATTCTCGATTACCTGAACGAGGCCGTCGACGAGAACGGCATCCGCGCGCACATCCGCTACAACGCCAAGGTTGACGGCGCCGACTTCGACTCGGCCACCGGACGTTGGACGATCCGCACCACCGACGCCGAGACCGGCGACCCCATAACGTACACAGCGCGATTCATCTACTCCGGGACCGGTTACTACAACTACGAGGCGGGCTACACACCTGAGTTCCCGGGCCGTGACACCTTCCGCGGCCAGGTCATCCACCCCCAGCACTGGCCCGACGATCTCGATTACACAGGTAAGAAGGTGGTGGTGATCGGCAGCGGCGCCACCGCGGTCACCCTGATCCCGGCGATGGCCGCACAGGCCGCCCACGTCACGATGTTGCAGCGCTCCCCGAGTTATGTCCTGTCCCTGCCCGGCGAAGACGTGATCGCGAACACGATGAACAAGCTGGTCGGGCCCGACAAGGCCTACCGAATCATCCGGCGCAAGAACATCGCACTCAACCGGGGCATCTTCAAGGCGAGCAAGCGCGCGCCGAAGGTCGTTCGCAAGCTGCTGATGGCCGACGTGAAGCGGCGCCTACCCAAGGGCTACGACGTCGACACACATTTCAACCCGAGCTACGACCCGTGGGATCAGCGCCTGTGCATGGTGCCCAACGGTGATCTGTTCACTGCGATCTCATCCGGTAAGGCCTCGGTGGTCACCGACCACATCGATGCCTTCACCGAGACCGGCATCGCGCTGACATCGGGACAGCACCTCGACGCCGACATCATCGTCACCGCCACCGGTCTCGACATCATGCCGTTCGGCGGCATCGACCTGAGCGTCGACGGCGAGCAGGTCGATGTGTCCGACACGGTCGTGTACAAGGCGATGATGCTCAGTGGTGTCCCCAATTTCGTGTTCGCGATCGGATACACCAACATCGCCTGGACCTTGAAGGTGGACCTCATCTGCACCCATATGATGCGGCTCCTCGCTCACATGGACGAGCACGGTATGGACGTCGTGACCCCCGTGCTGACCGACTCGACGATGGAGCGTACTCCGCTGCTCGACATGAGCTCGGGATACGTGCAGCGGCGTATCGGGACGTTTCCGAAGGCCGGAACCGCCGGACCGTGGACCGTCAAGATGGCTTACGAGGCCGACATCGAGCGTCTCGAGCACGGCCCGGTCGCCGACCCCGCGCTGAAGTTCGAGTCGACTCGGCTCGAGACCGCCGCTGTCGCATCATGAGTGCCCTGCGTTCCGACATCACGTTCACCAGCCATGGGGTGCGCTGTGCCGCATGGCATGTGCGAGCCACCTCCGATGGCCTCGCCAGGAAAGGGAGGCGGCCGTGTGTGGTGATCGGACACGGCTTCGGCGGAACGCGTGACACCGCCTTGCTCGATTTCGCGGAGGGTTTCGCCGACGCCGGCATCGACTCGCTCGTATTCGACTACCGCGGCTTCGGCGCGTCCGACGGCACATCTCGCCAAGCCGTGTCCTACCGGAGGCAGCGTCAGGACTACCACGCCGCCGTCGACGCGGCCCGCCGGCTGCGGAGTGTCGACCCCGACCGGATCGCGCTCTGGGGCACCTCCTACTCAGGTGGCCACGTCCTTGCCGTCGCGGCAGTCGACCCGCGGGTCGCCGCGGTGGTGTCACTCGTGCCTGCACCTGACGGCGCGGCGGCGGTGTGGCAGATCGCTCGCTGCGCCGGACCGGTTGCGCCGCTCAAGCTGATCGGCCACGGACTGCGGGACGTGCTTCAGACGCTGACCGGCGGCTCGCCGCATCAGATCCCGCTGGCTGCGCAGCCGGGCTCGCTCGCTGTGCTCGCCGCTCCCGGCGCGCTGGAGGGTTATGAGGCCATCGGTGGCCCCACTTGGCGCAATGAGGTGTGTGCGCGAACCTCGCTGGAGGTTGCGTTCAACCGGCCGGTCACACACGCGCCGAAGATCACCTGTCCGACGCTCGTGCAGATCGGCAGCGAGGACCGAGTGGCTCCCCCACACGCCGCCCGCAGGGCGGCCCGTCGCGCCGGCGGCCCAACCACCGTGCTGGAGTATCCCGTCGACCACTTCGATGTGTATCTCGGTCCGTGGCAGCAGAAGGCGCTCGCAGACGAAGTCGATTTCTTGGTCGGTGCATTGGCGTGACGCCGGCGATCGCGCTTGACAGTGATGCTGCAACAAGTGATAAGCGACGCGTGCGAAGTCGCAGACGCCTTGGGGTTCATGCGAGAAGCTGGAGCTGGCGGCCCACCTGCTCATCGAGTTCACACATCGGCAGCCGCACCGGCGCACGACCCGGGAGGTGCGGTCAGGCGTTGATCGGCTCTACCCGAGACACTCGGCGTGTGCCGTGCGTCGACATAGTGAAGGACATACACTCACCGCAGCGGAGCCGCCCGGCGTAACGAACCAGCCGACCGGATCAGGTCTCTGGGTTCGACGAAAGGTGGCGCAGGGTGTCGGTGGCGGCGCGCATCGACGGCTTCCAGCGTCGCTACCCCAAGACGGGGTATCCCCTCGCTGTCGCGTACAAATTCTTCGACGATCAGGGCGGCTACCTTGCCGCACTGATCACCTACTACGGTTTCATCTCGCTGTTCCCGCTGATGCTGGTGTTCACCTCGGTGCTCGGTTTTGTCCTCGAGGGCAATCCTGAACTCCAGAGGCAGATTGTCGATTCGGCGCTCTCGCAGATCCCGGTGGTCGGTGAACAGTTGGGCGAGCAGGGCCAACTCAGCGGGTCGGCGACCGCGGTGACCATCGGTGTGGTGAGTGCGATCTATGGCGCGCTCGGGGTGTCCGTCGCCATCCAGAATGCGATGAACATCGTGTGGGCGGTGCCGCGCAACGAACGACCCAATCCGATCCAGGCGCGACTCAAAGGTGCGATGTTGCTGTCGACGGTGGGGCTGGCAGTCATCGGACTGACCGTCCTCAACGGTGTCATTGCCTCCATCGACCTCGTCGGTAACGGTCGTGTGCTGGCGATCGTGGGGCCAGTGATCCTGTATGCGGGGGTCTTCGTGGTCGGATTCCGGTTCGGCACCGCCCGCGACGTGAGTGTTCGTGACGTGCTGCCCGGCGCGATCGTCGCCGCGATCGGATGGCAGGCGTTGCAGACCTTTGGCAGCGTGTTCGTCCAACGCGTCATCGCAAACGCCAGCGCCACCAACGGGGTGTTCGCCGTTGTGCTGGGTCTGCTCGCCTTTCTGTACCTGGCATCGGTGATGGCCGTGGTGTGCATGGAGATCAACGCAGTGCGCGTGGATCGCCTGTACCCGCGGTCGCTGTTGACGCCGTTCACCGACAACGTGGTACTGACCCGGGGTGATCGAGCCGCGTATCAGGCACAAGCGCAGGCGCAGCGCCACAAAGGATTCCAGGAGATCGATGTGAAGTTCGGTCGGCACGAGCGTGACGACGCGCGATCCCACGACGACTCGCCGCCGGAGGAACCGTGACGTGAGTTCGGCGCGGCGGAGACGACTCGACCCGGTTACGCCGCACTGTGGTGTGGCACGCTGTGACATTCTGGGAATGTGACGACATCTGACGACATCGGCGGCGTACGGTACGACACTTTCCACGGGCTCGACGCGGTCGTGGTGGAGACACCGCAGGCGGTCGCCGTGATCTCCCTGTTCGGTGGGCAGGTCGTGTCATTCCTCCCGGCGGACGCTACCGCCGACGTCATCTGGCTGTCTCCCCTGCTCGCCGCACCGCCCACCCCGATTCGAGGCGGCGTGCCACTGTGTTGGCCGTACTTCGCGCGCGAGGGACAGCCCGACGATGCGCCGTCACACGGATACGCCCGCACCGCGCGGTGGGATGTGATCGGTGGGCGGGCAAACGGATCCGAGGGTGTCGAGCTCGTATTGGCACCGCAGGAGATCCCCGAAACACTTCTGCAGGCGCAGCTGACCGTGCGAGTGGGTGCCGCCCTGGAGCACGAACTACGCACGCACAATCCGAGTTCCGAACCGGTGACGATGACCGAGGCCTTCCACAACTACTTCCGGGTGGCAGACGTCGGGTCGGTACGGGTCGGCGGCCTGGACGGGCTGAGCTACCTCGACAAGTTCGATGGTATGAGATCGCATGCTCAGCAAGGCGATTGGGTGCTACCTGGCGATGACCCGCGTAGCGACCGGGTTTACCCCGCAGCGGGCGGGCGGTACCGGCTCATAGATCCCGGGCTGGGACGGGTGATCGAGGTGACCGTACGCGGTGGTCGGAGCGCGGTGGTGTGGAACCCCGGTGAGTACGGCGCTGCGGGTATGACCGACGTCGGTCCGCACTGGCATGAGTTTCTGTGTGTCGAGGCGGCCAACGCCGGTCCGGACTCGATCGTCGTGCCGGCCGGCGGCACCCACACACTGAGCCAGACGATCTCGGTCAGTGCCCGATGACGCCGCGGCTACTGCGGGACATCACACTCCTTGGTGTAGGACACGTCGATGATCACCTGGACCTCGTCGGCGACCTTGAGTGAACCCATCATCAGAGAGTATGGGCGCACGCCGAAGTCGGTCTGCGCGAGGATGGTCTCCGACCTGATGTCCCATCGATCATCGGTCTCCGTGACCAGCAGTTCGACGGCCTGGGCGCGGCGTCTTCCGTGGACGGTTAGGGTCCCGTGGGCACGGAAACCCTCATCGGTCGCGGTGATCGCCTCCGCGACAAAATTGATCTCGCCGAACTTGTCCGCTTCCAACGACTTCAGCGCATTGACCCGGGCCACCGCTCGCTCGGCGCCCGTCATTGGCGTCAGTCCGCCGGTGCCGGAGACGACCGTGAGCGAGTCGACCAGCACGACCGCCTCGAGCCCGACCGGCACCCCGGCCGCCCAGGTGACGTCGGCCGACCACTCGCGCATCTCGATGATCAGGCGGTGGCCGGCACGGGCCGCACGACCGGCGACATCGGTGTACACGGTTACCGAACCCGAGGACGCGGTCAGATGCCAGGTCGTGTCCGTCACGGGTGCCAGCCTACGGGTCGACCATGGGTCTGCGGGGCCACAAACCTGCGCACCCGGCCAATATGGGCGTCTGGCCACACGCGCCTCGGCGGGCCCCGTAGCATCGCGCCGATGAATGAAGACAGGATCACGCTCTCCATCGATGATGCCGGCGTCGCGCAGGTCACCCTGAATCGGGCGGACAAGCACAATGCGCTCGACGGGGCGATGTTCGACGCCCTGCTGGAGGTCACGTCCACTCTGCGCGACGAGCGGCGGGTGCGTGCGGTCGTTGTGCACGGAGCCGGCAAGAGCTTTTGTTCGGGACTCGACATCACCAGTCTCGGTCAGGGCGGTGGTGCGTCGTCATTGCTGGACCGCGACGACGACAGCATCGCCAATCGGGCACAGCGCGTGTCCGTCGACTGGGCGTCGGTACCCGCCCCGGTCATCGCGGCGATCACCGGCAACTGTTTCGGTGGTGGGCTGCAGATCGCGCTCGGTGCCGACATCCGGTACTCGGCCCCCGACGCCCGGCTGTCGATCATGGAGATCAAGTGGGGGCTGGTCCCCGACATGGGTATCACCCAGGCCCTCCCGCGGCTTCTCCCGGCGGATGTTGCGAAGGAGCTGACCTTCACCGGTCGGATCGTCTCGGGAACCGAGGCGCAGGCGATGGGGCTGGTGACGCGCGCTGTCTCCGATCCGCTGACCGTGGCACTCGAACTCGCCCACGAGATCGCGGCGAAGTCGCCCCACGCGATCCGTGCCGCGAAGAACCTCTACGACCGCACGTGGTCGGGGGCTGATTCGGCGGCCGCACTGAGACTCGAGAGCGAGCTGCAAGTGGGTCTGATGGGTTCGCCCAATCAGCTCGAAGCGGTGCATGCCGGTATGGCGCGGCACGCGCCGGTCTTTGCCGACCCGGACTGACGGATCCGTTGTGGCCGAAGACGGCTCGTCACGCCGATCCGCCACCCAGCCGTGCCAGACGATCCAGGCCGTCCGGTGAGCACTCGGCGAGCAGGGCGAGTGCCGCACGGATCTCCGGGGTGTCGCGCACCGACGGGTCGATGCGCGACGGGTTCAACGCGCATCGGTCGGCCCACGCGGCGATATCGGTTTCGGCGGTGAAGGTCCGGCTGGCGATGCTGCCGCGTGACTGCATGTGAATCCAGTCACGCGGGTTGTCGGACAGCCGATTCGGCGGACACAGCCGGTTGCGTTCGCGGTCGTCGTCGCGGGTGGCCGCGACATAGCCGGCGAGGGCCGCGTTGAAGCACGGGAAGCCGGCCCGGATCGGTTGCAGTCGGATCCGGTCGGTGCCGAAGATCGGAACGAGTGGCGATAACGCAGGCCCGACGCCGCGCAGTGCACCACCACGGAATCCGGCGGCAGGTTCACCGACCCGCGCTCCAGAACGATCTCGTGCGCGGTGACCGCGCGGATGTGTCCGAGCCGCACCACCCGTTCGATGGTCTCGGGCTGCACCACAGACCGATTCAACATCCACGGTTCGCGCGGGCGGACCCACATGATGCGGTCGGGATCGACATCGTGGCCGAGCAACCACACGATGGCGTCGGTGTCGGACAGTCGTGCCAGTTCGCCGACCGGGATGACCGGCACATCGTCGGCGACGGTGAACGGGGCCGCAGTGGTGGCCGGGATCGTCGGCGCGGAGTACGTCGCATCCACCACCCGGCGGCGGACATCGATCGAGCACGTGCGACCGGAGACCCGCGACGTGACCAGTTGGGTGCCGTCAGCACAGTGATGGTCACTGGTCGGGAGAAAGGTGACCTGCCCCGAAGCGACCAGTCGTCGCACGACGTCGTCGAAGTAGGCGACTATTTCGGACTGTCGAGCGCGTTCGCCGAGGCCCCGCTCCGGACCGCCCTGCTGGACGGCGCCGGTGCCCAATACTGTGGATGCCACCCCGTAGAAGACCGACGCCTGATGCAGTTGCACGAAGGGGTAAGCGTCGAGCCAATGCCCGCCGGCCGTGTGCCGGCGATCGACGAGGGTGACGTGTACGTCGGAATGAGCCACCAGCGCGTCGGTGAACGCCATCCCCATCGCGCCTGCACCGACGACCAGGTAGTCGGTGCTCAGTGTTGCGTCCACCATGGTGTGCCTTCCTGCCACCCGACACGAGCGCTGGTCTGTGCGGATCGTATCCGAGAACGTCCATGTGACGCCGACGCTTGACCTTGACACCGTGACAACCTGTTGGATGGTCGGTGAAGGAGGTGATCGTGATGATCACGAACGACCAGTACCACCAGGTGAGCGGCGCGTTTGACGCTGCGAGCGCGTCCACGCGGCTGAAGGCTGCGCTGACGGCGGGAACGAGTGCCGACGAGCAATTTCTGGACATCCTCGTGGCGCGCAGCGGGGTGGAGCCGGATTTCTTTGTCCGCGACATGATGACGTGGGCGTTGTGCAGGTTGCCATCCGGACCGGTGCGCGTCCGGCTTGTCGGCGAGCTGACCTCCGACAATCCGCGCGCACGCGCTCAGGCCCTGCATACGCTGTCCAAGATCGGTGATCCACAGGTGTTCTCGAACGTCGCCGCGATGATCCACGACCGCGACGACGAGGTGGCACGGACCGCCTGGCGGGCCGCGGTCTCGTTGGTCGACCACGGTCACGATGACGACGACGCACGCGCACTCGCCGCGCAGCTGGGCATCGAGTTGGGGCGGGGAGATGACCAACTGCAACTGAGTCTGTCGAGGGCGTTGTTGGCCCTGGGCGAGGCCGCGCAGCAGGTCGTGGCCGACGCCGCATCCCACGCGGACGAGCACGTCCGCGCGCACGCTGCGGCAACCGAACGCCTGATCCGTGATCCGGATTCGGCATTCGTTCTGTCGGTCGACGCAGCCCGGCGGGTGTCGGTGGGTGCGCAAGCGTAGGCTGCGCAGATGCTGATCGGCGAGGTGGCGCAGCGCTGCGGTGTCAGTGCGCGGATGCTGCGCCACTATCACCGGTTGGGGCTGGTGACCCCCACCGGCCGCACGACTGGCGGCTACCGCCAGTACTCGGCGGACGACGTGCGCCGGCTCTTCCACGTGGAGAGTCTGCGCACGCTGGGGCTGACGCTCGAGGAGGTGAAAGAGGCTCTCGCCGAACCCGATTTCTCCCCGGACGACCTCATTGACGACGTGATCTCCCGGACGCGCGAGCGGATCGAGGCCGAACGCCAGTTGCTGGCCCGCCTGGAACGGGTGCAACACCATGCACCGAACGACTGGGCGGACGTCGTACGTGTCGTCACCCAGGCCCGCGCATTGGAGTCCGACTCCGGTGCCCGACGTCAGCAGGCCGTGCTCGCACCCACCGACGACATCGCGATCGCGGTCGACGATCTGGTGGCCGCGGTCCTCGCCGAGGCAGACGTGAATGTCGCCGGTGCTCTTCGTTGGGCCCTGGCGCGCACCGGTGTTCGTGCCCTCGACGGGTTGGTCACCGGCCTCCGATCGACCGAGGTCACCATCCGACGCCGTGCGGTCCTGGCCATCTCGGGCATCGACGTCGCGGAAGCGACGGCACCATTGCGCAGCGCTCTCGACGACGTCGATGCCGACGTTCGCGACCGCGCGGCCATCGCGCTGGCCCAGCGCGGCGATCCCGCCGGGGCGTCAGTGTTGGTCGCGATGGTGAACACCGGGCGACGCGATGTCGAAGCGGCCGAGGCGCTGGGCCGTCTCAGCGCTCACGGTTGCACCGACGCCGCCCGGCTCCTCGGAGATGCCCTGGCGGCGGCGGACGCCGGATCACGACTGCGGATCACTCAGGCGCTCGGTGAGATTGACTCCCCGACGGCCGACGGGCTACTCGTCGCGTTGACCACGGACCCGGACCGAACCGTCAGGGCGACCGCTGCGGTGATCCTCGACGCGCGGCCGCGGCGGTGACTACCTGTCTGCGCCGGCCACGAATGCGTCGATCTGGTTGATCGCGCTGGATGCACCTTCGACCATTCCCATCTCGAGGACTTTCTGCAGTCCCTCGGCGGTTTCGTAGGTGCTGGTGTAGGTGGCCACCGTACGACCGTCCTCGTCGCGGAATCGATAGACGTTTCGCGAGACCGGCAATGACTCGACCGGATTGAATTCGTCGTCGGCGAACCCGTCGTCGAAGGTCAGCTCGGTGGGTTCGTCGACGGTCTGGATCACCCAATAACCGGCGAACTTCTCCCCTTCCGGACTGGTCATGTAGTAGGTGACGCGGGCTCCGGGTTGCAGGCTGTGCTCGACGAAGGTCGCCGGATACGACGGCGGACCCCAGATCTTCTCCAACTGACGAGGATCGGCATAGATCTGCCAGATCCGCTCGACCGGAGCCGCGAACTCCGCCGTGATGGTCAGGGTGCGGGTGTCGATGTCGTGAGACACATTGGTGACAGGCATGATTCAGTCCTTCGATGGTGTTTCGGTTTCGATCAGTTCGTCGATTCGCGCCACTCGGCCCCGCCATACCAGTTCGAGGTCGGTCAACAGGTCCGATACCGCGCGCACCGCTGACACGTCGCCGGATGCCAACTGTTCCCGGCCACTGCGCCGTTTGACCAGCAGGCCTGCTCGTTCGAGCACGGCGACGTGCTTCTGCACCGCGGCGAAACTCATGTCGTACTTCGCCGCGAGCACCGAGACCGAATGCTCTCCTGCCAGCACCCGACGCATGATGTCGCGACGGGTGCGGTCGGAGAGCGCATGGAAGAGGGCGTCTGCTCGTTCCTCGTCCTCGTCGGTCACCTCTCAAACATACAACTAAGTGGTTGTATGTTAAGGGTGGAACGGGACGATTGCACACACTCAGAGCCCCTCCGCATGTCGGAGGGGCCCTGGGCGCCTGGTGCCGCGCGGTGAGGCGCTGCGGAGTCAGGAAACCGTCGTCGAGACCCGCTCGGCCTCGAGCGATGTCGCGGCCGGCGTGGCTGTCCGATGTGCGGCGATCCGCAGGAGCCACACGGTCAGACCGAGTTCACCGACCACTGACGGCAGCGCGACGATCACCAGGAAGGTGTCGGCATAGGACGCGTAGTCGGCCAGCAGGATGTGTGCACCGGTGTCGACGATGTAGGCGACACCGGCCACTGCGAGCGCAACGGTCAGCCACCGGGGTGCGCCGGCGGAAACCGACATCAGGCGGGCCAACACGATCAGGTGGACACCGAACGCGGTCAACCCGATCAGCCACGTCATCTCGAACGAGCGCATTGCGAGCTGCACGTCCGCGGCCGTCGCTTCGGTGGAGTTCTCCGCTATCAGCAGGGCGGCCACCGCGAAGACCAGTCCGACACCGAGAAACACGGTGTAGGTGAGCCGCGCCCATGCGGCGAGGAGGGACAGATCTCGGTGGACCGGGCGGAACAGCACGTACAAAGCCCACGCAACGACGATGTCGACGAGGAACACGGCCGCAAACGCGATGATCCCCCACCTCAGCAGGCCTCCGTTCGCAGCGACTCCGTCGAGTGTCGCCTGCGCATCGGCGGGATCGAACACGCGCTCTAGCACGAAGAAGTTGGCGAACATAGCCAGGGCGAAGATGGCCAGATACCCCAGTCCGGCCCAGCGGGCCGCCGAACGTACGGAGGTTTCGTGGCGAGGTGTGCTCGGTGCGGTCATGGCGTGACTCCGATCGATGGGCGGCGAATCAACCTTACGGTGTATGGCTGAAGTCTGGATGACTGTACCCTTACGTTGTAAGTCTCGTCAAGGGTGAACTATACGAACCAGTGCCGGGTCGGAGGATTTCCCCTGACCCGGCACTGGTTCGTTGTGGCCGCGATAGCCACGCACCTATTGAATTATGTTGGAGCCCTTTGTGACACTCGGCTAGTGTTGCGCGTCTGAAGTTGGTTTACGTTTCGCGCCGGCGAGTATTTCCTCGGCGGGTTTGGTCCACACGAATGGGTGGCAGCGGTCGTTCCAGCCGTCGATGAAGGCGCGGATCGC
>NZ_JAKGCU010000035.1 GCF_021556435.1 Gordonia tangerina | reverse complement strand
CAACTCAAACAACTCGGCTACCAGGTCCACCTCGAGAAAGCGTCCTGACCCGAAACCGTCCCGACCCAGCGCCCACGACGCCAGTCAGCGACGCCACCTCACCTAACCTTCCTTACAGATCGACCAGCGATTGGAGCCACCTCTCCGGTGGTCGATCTCGCTACTCGATCCAGGGAGTAGCCGACGACCCGCGCCCTCCGGTGGTCGAGTAGCCGACGAGCCGCTAGGCGAGTCAGCGTATCGAGACCACAGCACCCGCCGCCAGAACACTCACCTCGGCAACGCCGACAAGAACGCCTCGACCGCACCCTGGTAGACGTCCGGGGCGTCGTCGTGCACAAGATGTCCCGCACCCACCACGCACAGATGGTCGGCATACTGCTGCAGCGAACGCATGGTGCGCATCTGCCCGGGCGGGGTCACCGAATTGCCGGCTTCGATGAGCAGACTGGGTACGTCGACCGCCCGCCACTGCGACCAGAAGTCGCGCCGGGCCCACTCCTCGGCGAGCTCGGTCCAGATCTGCAGATCGCCGTGCAGCCGGCCGTCGTCGAAAGCCTCGAAAAAATAGCGCCCCGCTACCTCACCGAACATCTGCTGGGCCTGCTCGACAGAGCCGAATCGCTCCGGCCAGGAGTCGAACCACGGTGTCCAGTCCCGCGTCGTGTGGCCACGGAAATCCGGCGCCATATCTTCGATGACCAACGCCGACACCATCTCCGGATACGCCGCCGCCGTGCACCAGGCGTGCAGCCCGCCCATGGAATGGCCGACGAGCACCGCAGGCCCCTGATCGATCCACACGAGGATCTCGGCGAGGTCGGCCACAAAGCGTTCGGTACTCAGTTCGGCGACATCGTCGGGTGCGGCGACGTCGGCGCCGGTGTGGAAGGCCGCGTCGAAGGTGAAGACGCGGCCGTGGCGACGTAGCCACGGAATCTGTCGACGCCAGGTCCGTCCGCGCCCCATCAGTCCGTGCAGCAACACGATCGGACCGACTCCACGAACATCGTGTCCGTCGACGTCGACCGGCCCGCCATGATCACGCAACCCGGTCTCCCGGACTGCCGGCGCTGCATCGCCCGACCTGCTCACCGTTCCCGCCACGTACTCGGTCGTCACGAACTCCAGGGTATGGCAGCGACGAACTAGCCGACCCGCGCGACGCCGGTCTCGATCTGCACCCGATCCGGGTAGAACGCGACGTGACCGCCGATGGTGGCGACCGCGTCGTAGGGATCGCGGTACACCCAGAGCGCATCTGGCAACACACCGCCGTCGACGACGAGGTCGTAGTAGTTCGCCTCCCCCTTGAACGGGCAGTAGGTGGTGGTCGCACTCTCACGCAGCATCGATGAATCCACGTCGGACAAGGGGAGGTAGACCACCGGCGGGTAGTGCGCCTCCCGCAGGATCAGCGCGGTCACGCTGTCGGCGACCACCGCGTCACCCGCGCGCACCACGACCCGCCCATCCGCGGGCGCCACGGTGATGGGATGCTCCGGACCCGGCGTCAATCGCTCCCGCGCCATCACGAACCTCCGCCTCCGATACGAACTGCTGATGACGTCCTCCAGCATGCCAGTAGGGTGTGGCCATGTCTGTTGTGAAGATCAACGCGATCTCGGTCCCCGAAGGCGCCGGCCCCGAACTCGAGAAGCGATTCGCCAATCGGGCTCATTCGGTCGACGGATCGAAGGGCTTCCTGGGATTCCAACTGCTGCGTCCGGTCAAGGGCGACGACCGCTACTTCGTGGTCACGCACTGGGAGACCGAGGAGGACTTTCAGGCGTGGGCGTCGGGTCCCGCCCGCGAGGCACACTCCGGCGAGCGCGCCAAGCCCGTCGCCAGCGGAGCCGACCTGCTCGAGTTCGAGGTCGTGCTCGACGCCAAACCGTCGACCTGACGGTGGCGTCGAACCTCGCACACCGATGACGGCCGCCCTGTGACGCCGGAGGGTCCGCCGGTGACACCGATGTTCCCGCTGGGCACCGCGCTGATCCCCGGTGAACCGTTGCCGCTGAGGATCTTCGAGCCACGGTACCGGCAGATGCTCTCGGACTGCCTGGGTCGCGCCGAGCGGTCCGACGGTGCCGGGTTCTTCGGTGTGGTGTTGATCGCGCGCGGCCATGAGGTGGGTGGCGGCGACGTGCGCCACGAGGTCGGCACGTATGCGCGCATCGACAATGTGCTGCGGCAGGCCGATGGCCAGGCATCGCTGACCTGCACCGGAGCCGGGCGGTTCCGGGTGACCGAATGGCTGCCCGACGACCCTTATCCACGAGCCGTCACCGAGCGGCTGCCCGAACCCGCCATCACTGCCGACGATCACCCGCGCATCATCGACCTGCGGGACCGGCTGACCGACTTCGTCACCGAGGTCGCGCAGACACGGCCGGAGGCGGTCCCGGCGGGTCTGCCGCACTTCGACGTCGACGACGTCGTCGAGCACGGGTTGTTCGCCTGGACACTGCGGTTGCCGATCGGCCCGGCGGACCGACAGCGATTGCTCGAATGCGACACCGTCACGGCCCAACTCGCGGTGCTCGACGACGTCGTCGAGGGGTTGACCGCGATGATCCGCTTCGGTCGGTGACCGATGCGCCTGGGACGCCCCTGGCCACAAAGTTAGAACGTGTTCTAGTATCAGGTGTGGAGTAGTTCACACCCGACTCAGGAGCACATCTATGACCGAGACCGTCGAGTCCCGTCCGGCATCCGCCCTTGTCGGCGCCGGCGACCAGCCGCAACTGTTCATCGGTGGCCAGTGGGTCGACCCGCATTCGACCGAGACGCTCGAGGTGTTCTCGCCCGCCACCGGCGAACGTGTCGGCTCGGTTCCGCTCGCCGACGAGACCGACGTCGACACCGCGGTCACCCGTGCGCGTGCCGCCTTCGACTCGGGTGTCTGGAGCGCCACTGCACCCGCCGAACGCGCGGCCGTGCTCAATCGCGCCGCCGACCTGATCAACGAGCGGACCGGCGACATCACGAATCTGGTCTCGGCGGAAATGGGTGCCACTCCCACCGACGTCGCGACCCTGCAACAATTACCGGCGACCGGCGTGCTACAGGGTTACGCAGGCGCCGCAACCGATTTCCCGTGGGAGGAGACACGCACCGGCCTGTTCGGCGAGACCCTGGTGACGCGCGAGCCGGTCGGTGTCGTCGGCGCGATCATCGCGTGGAACGTGCCGCTGTTCCTGCTGTGCAACAAGTTCGGCCCGGCGCTGGCGGCGGGGTGCTCGATCGTGTTGAAACCGGCTCCGGAGACCCCGCTCAACGCGAACCTGCTGGCGCAGCTCTTCGTCGAAGCCGGTGTACCCGAAGGAGTGATATCGGTGGTGCCGGGCGGACCGGAGACCGGAAAAGCCCTCGTCGAGCATCCCGACGTCGACAAGATCACCTTCACCGGGTCGACGGCCGCCGGTCGCGCCATCGCCGCGCGCTGCGGCGAGAACCTCAAGCGTTGTTCGCTGGAGCTCGGCGGTAAGTCGGCGGCCATCGTCCTCGAGGATGTCGATCTCGCGGCCAACATTCACATGCTGGTGTTCTCCGCCGGCCTGATCAACGCCGGGCAGGCATGCGTCGCCCAGACCCGGGTGCTGGTGCCGCGGTCACGGCACGACGAGATCGTCGCCGCCATGGTGGACACCGCCAAGACGTTCACGCCGGGCCTTCCGACCGCCGAGGGCACGATGCTCGGCCCGATCATCACCGAAAAGCAACGCGACAAGGTGGAGGGCTACGTCGCCACCGGCAAAGCCGAAGGCGCGACCGCTGTTCTCGAAGGCACCCGCCCAGCGGGCCTGGAGAACGGCTTCTATGTGACTCCGACAATCTTCACCGGTGTCACCAACGACATGACGATCGCGCGTGAGGAGATCTTCGGCCCGGTCATCAGTGTGATCGCCTACGACGACGTCGACGAGGCGATCGCCATCGCCAACGACTCCGACTACGGTCTGGCCGGTTCGATCTGGACAGCGGATGTGGAGCGTGGCGTGCAGGTGGCCAAGAAGATCCGCACCGGAACGCTCGGGATCAACTGGTATGCCATCGATCCCGCGTCACCGTTCGGCGGCTACAAGAACTCCGGGATCGGCCGGGAGAACGGCCGCGAAGGCCTCGAATCCTACCTGGAACACAAGTCCATCCTCATGCCGATGGGTTACACCTCGCAAGCCTGATCTCTCACAGGGGATACCGGGGTCGGCGGCCACAAGGTCGTCGACCCCGGTTCTGTGTTGTGCTGCGGAACCCCGGTGGTCGAGTAGCGGCGAACGCTACCCCGGTGGTCGAGTAGCGGCGAACGGAGTGAGTCGCGTATCGAGACCACCTCACGTGACCTCGATACGACCTCGGCTAGCGCGTCGGCCTACTCGACCACCGGTGGTCGCGAGAACCACGTCATACACGAAAAGGTCAGCCCGCCGGCGTCGGCGATGTAGGCGCACTCGGGGCCGGCAACGGGACCGCACCCGGCGGTGGCGTGTCGGTCTGCTCGATCCGGCTGCGGAACGAATCGTCGGTGATCACGTCGATCCCGGTGATCATCCATCGGCCGTCCTGTTCGACCATGTCGAAGGTCAGACGGCTGGGATCGACTCGCACGAGCTCTTTTCCGCCGCGCGTCACCGACTGGTTCATGAAGATCAGCACCTGCGACGTGTCGGCGGTGTTGGTCACCACCCCGGCGTCTTGGATCGTCACCTCGGACACGACCAACTGCTTCTGCACCTCCGACACCAGGTTGTTCTTGGTCACCAGGTCTTCGTACGTCGGTTTGGCTGCTCCGGTGAGCACCTGTTTCGACTGCGCGACATGCTCTTCGACGTTATCGGGGGTGTAGCCGAACATGGTCGTCGCATATCCCTTCGCGGCCGCCAAGGAGGAATCACGCGCCTGCTCGGAGAGCCGCAATTCGTTGTAGCGATAACCCAGAAAGCCTGCGACACAGACACATGCGACGGTGACCACGACGGCGGCCGCCACGAGCAATCTACGTGTGGTGAGCTGCATCAGGTCACCCACTCGAAATTCGTCATCTTCAGTTCATCGTTGATCCGCGTGATCTGCACGCGCCAGCGGAAGGTCTGCACGATGGTCTGCTCGTCGGGTTTCTCCGGCTTCATCTGCCAGCCGTACACCAGGATGACGGTGCCCTCGTCGGCGGTCGCCTGTGTCACGGCGTCGGAGATCACGGTGGACTTGGTGTCGAGATTCTGATCCCGCACCAGGCTCACCGCCTGCTTCATCGAGTCCTGCATCTGCTGATGCGCGCGGCCACTGGTCTTGTCCTCCAACGTCGCCATCGCGTCGTCGACGTTGTCGGCGTTGAGCGACGTCAGATTCACCACCATCTGTTGGGCGAACGTCGAGTACTCCTGGCGCAGTTCCTGTTCGTCGGTGATCCGGCCGATGCCGACGGCAAACACCACCGCTGCGACCACACTCGCCACGAGGACCACCACACCCACCGCGCCACCGACAATCCAGCCACGCGAACGCCGGGCACCGCGATAGCGCACGCTGTCGGTCGTGCTCGGCGCTGCCGGGCGGGTGGTCGAGCGTCGCCGTTTGCGCCGTGCCCGATAGCCGAGACGCTGTTCGACCTCGGTCGGGTCGGCCTCGATGTCACCGGCGCCGCGGTCAGTGAATTCGTCGGCCGGCCCTTCGTGACGCTCGCGAGCTCGCTCCTCAGGGACCAGAGGGCCACTTTCGCGCTCATCGGGAGACAGGGGTGGGCTCTCGCCGCCGACGTCGGGTTTCGTCTCTCGGGCGCCCGGCCGCCGGGGCCGCCGCAGCGGTGCGCGACGCACCGGCCCGGTCTGCCCGGCCGGCGGGGTCAGCCCTCGACGGTCTTCGTTATCAGGCTCTGCCATGTGCTGTCTTGTCCTTGCGAATTCTGTCCGGTACCGGCGTTGTAGGTCTTTCCGTCCGGTCCGATGAAATCTCCTGTCTCGGGATCGTAACTGGTGGCATAGACGGCCGGCCCGGGCTCGTGGTCGGCCGGTGTCCCCGGCGTGGTGTAACCGGCCGGTTCGTTGGGCAGCCGAACACCGGGCAATCCGTTCGGGAAGGCATCATTCGTGCCGGCTTCCGGCTTGTAACCGGTGCGACACTCCTCCGGGGTCGGTGCCCGTCGCCCGGGGAACTCCACACACGGATAGTTGCGCGCGCCGCGCACCGCCACCTGCGCGTCCTGCGGCACCCGGCACAGCATGCCCGGCGGGAGCTCCCGCGCCGTCTGCGCGGACGGGAATCGCCAGTCCGAGCGCGGCAGGAAGCCGACCGTGCACGGCGGCGGATCCTGGAAGCCGAGTGAGAACATCACGCTCGGGCCGTATCGCGGATCACCGGCGTTGAGCGAGGTGAGCAGGGCGTCGATGAGCCGCGGATAGATGACGAGGATCTGCTGGAGGTTGGGCAGATACACCGCCAGAGTCTTCGACGCCACACCCAGATTCGAGATCAGCAGCGGGAGCGTCTGATCCATCGAGGCGAACAGCTGCTCGGTTTGCGACGCCGTCGTCGGCCCCTTCTCGAGCAGATCGGTGATCTCCGGGTTGTTGGCGCGCAGCTGATCGGTGACGGCGGTGACATCGGCGGTCCACGAGCGGATGTCGTCTGCGGTCGCCGACTGCGTCGCCAACAGTGGGCCCGCCTGCCGGACCAGGTCGATGGTCACATCGGAGTTCTTGTCCGCGTCGTCGACCAACAGGATCATCGAGTCGAGCAGCCGTCGCAGATCCTCGGCCGTGCCGTTGAAGGCGGTGAACGCCTCGTCCATCAGTGCGCGCAGTTTGGTGTCCCCGACCTTGTCGAGCAGCGCATTGGCCTGATCGAGTACCGACGAGATCTCCACCGGCACATCGTCGCTGGTGACAACAGACCCGTCGTGAAGGTTTCCACTCGGTCCGTCGTCACGCGGCGTGAACTCCACGTACTGCTCGCCGACGGCCGACACACTGCGCACCGCTGCCTGCGACGACGCCGGGACCTTGGTGTCACTGTCGATCGACAGTGTCGCCTGCACACCGTTCTCGGTGAGCCGCACCGACTCCACCTTGCCCACGTTGACGCCGCGGTAGCTGACATTCGCGTTCTGATACAGGCCACCGGTGCTGGGCAGGTTGAGTTCCACCTGATAGCGCCCGATGCCGACCATCGACGGAATCCGCACGTAGTAGATCGCCATCGCGACCATCGCCACCACGGTGACGACCGCGAAGATGATCAGCTGGATGCGGACGAACCGCGTGATCTTCATCAGTTGCCACCTCCCGAACCACGCTGGGGTGTCGTTGCGCTGGGCGTGGCGGCCGGCGCGGGAACGGGCTCGTCGGAGTCCGGACGTCGCTCCCCGCCCGGGGTCAGCGGTGAGGTGAACGGGTCCAGCCCGCGCTTGGCGGCACCGGCGGGTGTGCCGGCGACGGCCTCGGGTCCGACGGCGCCGACCGACCGGAAGATCGTGTTGTTGAGACTCTCGAAGGTCAGGTCCAGCACCAGATCCGAGTTCACGTAGTCGCCCTTGACGATCGTGGGGATGGCTTCCTCCAGGAACGGGAAGGTCAGCAGGATCTTCAACGACCCGGGCAGTGCCGGGCCTGCGGCGGCCGTCTGCTCGAGCACCCGGCCCAGATTCGCGACGATGGTCTCGATGTCGTCGGAGTTGGCGTCGAGCACGTCGTTGGTGGTCTTCGACAGCCGGCCCAGCGAATCGAGTGCGGTGACGAACTGCTGTCGCTGATCATTGAGCAGCGACAGGATCGCCGGGGCATCCGCTAGCGCCTTCTCCACCGTCGGGGTCTGTTCGTTGATCGCGGCGGTCATCCGGTCAAGGCCTTCCATCGCCCGGATGATGTTGCCTCGCTGCCGATTCAGGTCGGCGACGAGCACATTCAGCCGCGGCACGAGGGCGCGGATCTGCTCTTGCCGACCACCGAAGATGGCATCCATCTCGTGCACGACGTCGCCGAACTGCGAGAGCCCACCACCGTTGAGCACCACCGACAGCGAGCTCAGCACCTGCTCGGTGGTCGGATAGGAGCACCCTGGCACCTGCTGTGCGGAGTTGATGTCGGGCTCCGGCGGGGCGGTCGTCGGCGCCGCGATGTTCGGCGACTCCGGGCAGGCCGGCAGCGGGATCTGGTCCCCGGGCGCCATGTACCCGTCATAAGAGTCGGGTTCGACGATCTGCAGGTGGGTCGAACCCAGGACGCTGGTCATCCCGACCATCACATGTGAACCCTGGGGTATCCGCACACCTTTGTCGAGACGGATGTCGAGCTCGGCATTCCAATCCCGCACCTCGATGTCACCGACAGAGCCGACGGTGACGTCGTCGATCATCACCGGCGCGTTGCTCACCAGCCCTGCGGCATTGGGCAGCACCGCGCTGATCTGGTAAGCGCCGTTGCCGGTTCCCTGCGCGCCCGGTACCGGCAGGCTGTTGAGCCCGGAGAATCCGCACGCGGTGGCGGCCACGATCACCGTGGCGAACACCACCAGCAGGCGCACCTGCCGCATCATCGACCCGGTCATCCCTCGGCTCCCCACGGGACGAGAAGATCACCGAGGGCACCGCCGCCGTTGTCTCGTCGCGTCTGGGCGTCCTGTGCCCGGACCCCGGCCTGCGCGCGCGCTTTCACACTCGCGTTCTGGTAGGTGATCTGATCGGGAGTGGCGTTGATGCCGGTGACCGGGTTGGTCATGAACGGTGGGTAGGCCACGGCGATGGTCGACAGCATCGGCGCGAGCACATCCACACAATGTTCGACGTCGGCCTGACTCTGGCCCGGCCGGTTGTTGGCGTCCATGGTGCCGCACAGCAGCGTGATGAGGTTGTTGCCCATGCCGAGACCGAACACACCCGAGAGCGATCCGGTCAGCGGGTTGTAGATGTTGTAGAAGTTGGCGAGCTGGTTGGGTGCTGAATGCAGCAGGCCCCGCAGCTGTTCGTCCTTGTCGGCCAGGATCGAGGTCGTCTGGGCGAGATCGGACACCGACGTCGTCAACGCATCCTTGTTCTGCGCGATGAAGCCCTGGATGTCGGTCATCGCCGAGTCGAGGTTGTGCAGCGCACCGTCGAGCGCATCGGTGTTGTCGGCCAACACATCACTGACCGAGGCGATGCGCCCGTTGAACTGCACGAGCTGTTCGTGGCTGTCCGACAGCGCATCGGTGAGTTTCTGCAGACTGCGGATGGTCGCGAACAGGTCTCCGCGTCCGGCGGCGAGAGTGTCCATCACGTCCGACAATTCGGTGATCGACTGGTTGATCGCGGCGCCGTTGCCGTTGAGATTCTGTTCGAACACGTCGATGGCGGTGGCGGCGGTGCCCGGTTCGGCCCCCTGCGGACCGACCGCCTCGGTCAGCTCACCGAGTTGCTTCTTCACGTCGTCCCACTCCATCGGGACGGCTGTGCGTTTCATCGGGATGGCGTCGCCGTCGTTGAGCTGGGGACCCTCGGAGTACACCGGGGTCAGCTGGATGAAACGTCCGGAGACCAGGCTCTGGGCCACCACGACCGCCTTGGCGTCCGCCGGGATCGGGGTGTCACGGTCAATCGACATCTGCACCCGCACATCGCCTTCGCGGGGTGTGATGGAGGTGACGCTGCCGACGTCGACGCCGAGCACCCGCACCGGATCTCCGTTGTAGAGGCCGGTGGCCGATGGGAAGTAGGCGGTCACCGACTTCGTCGTCGCCTTGGTGAAGCCGAGGTAGGCGGCGACCGCGACGAGCGCGATGAGCACGACGCCGGCGACCACCTGGAGGACACGTTTGGTCATCGCGCTAGCCTCCTGATCTCGAACTCGTCGGCGGTGGTGTCGGATAGGTCGCGGGCGGGGGCTTGGGCGATTCTGGCCGACTGCCGGCCGGTGGCGCTTCGCTCCAGGCGTTCGGCAGCAGCGGGAATCCGCTGTAGCTGAATGCCTTCGCTGCCTCCGGGTACTTCTGTTGCAGCACCTTGAGGAAGGTCGCGGTGTAGTCGCCGAAGGTTGATACACCCACCAGAGAGTCGAAGTTCGGACCGTTGGCGACGGCTTCGCCCAGCGCGTTCGCGTACGGTCCGAGCCGGTCGATGGTCTCGCGCAGGCTCTGCTCGTTGTCGTTCAGGATGTCGAGCACACCGTCGAGTTTCTCCAGCGTGGGCGTCAGCTGTTCGTTGTTGTCGGCGATGAATCCGCTGATCTGCGCGGACACGTCACGGGCGCCGGTGATCAGCTCGGCGATCGCCGCACGACGCATCTGCAGCTCGCCGAGCAACGAATTCGTGTCCACCAGAAGCGAGTTGATCTGTTGGTTGCGGTCGCCGAGGATCTTCGTCACGCCATTGGCCTTGGCGAGCAGTTCGCGCAGGGTGTTATCGCGGTCGGCGATCGCCTTCGACAACCGCCCCACTCCGTCGACCGCGTCCTGCACCTGGTCGGGGGTCTCGGCGAACGCCGCCGACACTGTGGTCAGCGCCTCGTTGAGTTGGTCGGTGTCGGTCTCCGACAGCGTGGTGGTGGCGTCGTCGAGGGCATCGGTGAGCGAATAGGGTGCGACGGTGTTGCCGTTCGGGATTTCTCCACCGGGTTCGATCCGGCCGGTACCGTGCGGCAGGATGGTCAGATTCCGCCGACCGAGCACCGTCTCGGTCTTGATGGCCGCCTGCGTCTCGGTGCCCAGGACCACGGTGTCGTTCAGCCGGAACGTCACCGCCGCCTTGGTGCCGTCGTCGGTCGGAGCGAGTTCGATGTTCTGCACGGTGCCGACGTTGACGCCCGCGACCGTCACGATGTCACCGGTGACCAGGCCGCCGGCGTCGTCGAAATAGGCGGTGTAGGAACTGATCGGGCGGAGATAGGGCAGGTTGTCCATCTGCATCGCGACCACCACGACGAGAGTGGTCACCACCACGCCGATGACGCCGATACCGGCGCGGCTGCGTCCGCCACGTTTGGCCTCGCGGGAGACCTCGGCCTCCGTCGACTCGCTGCGCTGGCTGCTGAAGAGCCTGCCGAACGGTCCGGTCATTGCGCCGCGCACCTCCCGCCTGCCTTGGTCGTGTCACCCATCACGTCGTTGGACGTGAAGAAGTACTGTTTGCCGCCGGGACCGGTGAGCAGCAACCGGATTCGGCAGAAGTAGATTTGCAACCAGGCGCCGTAGGAGCCCAGGTTGGACAGCATCTTGTAGTCGTTGGGCAACCGCGGGATCAGCGACCGCAGATACGGTTCGGCGTTGAGCAGTTCCTGCGATGTGCTGCCGGTGTTGGCGACCATCTGCTGGAGGTCGGGCCGGGTGGTCTGCAGCAGGTCGGCCAGACCGTTGGTCACCTTCGACGTCTGGGTCAGCGAGTTCCCGATGACCCCACGCTGTTCGGCGAGCCCCGAGGCCAACTGCTGCAGTTGATCGATACTGCTGTCGAGGCCGGTCCGGTCACCGTCGAGGGTGCTCAGGGTGGTGTTGAGGTTGTCGATGACCTGATCGATCAATTGGTCGCGGTCGGCGAGCGCGCCGGTGAACGACGCGGTGTCGGCCAGCAACTTGTTCAACGCCGGGCCCTGCCCCTGGAACACCGCCACGATCGAGGCCGACAACTCGTTGACCTCATCCGGATCGAGCGTGCGGAACAACGGTTTGAAACCGCCGAGGAGTTTGTCGAGATCCAACGCCGGCTCGGTCTGATCGACCGGGATCTGATCACCGGGCGACAGGTACTCACCGGCGGACCCACTGCCCTGTTCGAGCTCCAGATACCGGTCGCCGGTGAGGTTCTCGTAGCGGATCAGCGCGCGCACCGACGACGGGAGTCGGTACTCGCGGTCCACCGAGAACTCGACCTCGGCATCGTTGTCGCGGGTCAGTGACACCCCCGACACCTGGCCGACCTCCACCCCGGCGATCTTGACCTTGCTGCCGGATTTCATCGCCGAGGCACTGGTGAACACTGCCCGGTAGTCGTCGGACTTGCCGGACCGATAGTTGCTGAAGACCACCACGAGCCCGACGAACACCAGGACCATGACGATGGCGAACGCACCGAGCTTGATGACGGTCGCGCGAAACGCGCGCGCACGATTATCCACGCCCTGGCTCCCCGAACAGCAGTTGGAACAATTTCTCGCGGTTGGCTTTCGGTTTGGTCCGGGGCTGATACGGCACCGGCGCGTTGTCGGTCACATAGAAGTCGGAGTGCACCTTGGTGGTCGGGTCGCTCAAGCCGCCCGCACACGTCGGCGGACCCGCCGCATCGACGCGGGGCAGACTCTCCGGGTAGGTGTAGGGCTCCTTGCCGGGCAACAGACCGGCGTACAGCAACAGGTTGCCGTTCTTGCCGCCGAAGTAGGGCTTGGCCAGGTCCGCCGACACCGCCGACGTGGTCAGAAAACACTCGATACCCGGTGACTGATAGCCCAACAGTTGCGACACCGGGTCCAGGTTGGTGAGTGCGGAGATCAGCGTCTGCTTCGACGGCGCGAGTTCGCCGTTGATTGTGTCGGCCATCCCGGTCGCGTTGATGAGCAGTGCATCGAGATTGGCGGAGTTGGCGACCAGGGTGTTGCCCAGGTAGGTCACGTTGTCGACGGTGCGCATCAGGTCGGGCATCGCGTCGGCGTACACATTGGTGGTGGCCGCGGTCTGCCGGATCAGCTCGTTGAGTTCGGGTAGCTCTTTGTTGGTCTTGGCCAGCAGGTTCGACAGCTGCTCGAGCGCCGCCCCCACCTCGTCGCCGTGCCCGGCCAATGCGGTGTTGACCGCACCGACAACGGAGTTGAGCTTCTCCGGCTGCAGCTCGGCGAGCACGTTCACCAGCTGTTGGTACACGGTGTTGAGTTCCACCACGACGTGGTCGGCGGTGATGGTCTGATCGGGTTGGAGCCGACCACTCGGCCCCGACTCCGGCACCACCAGATTGACCGCCTTGGCACCGAACACCGTGTTGGACTTGATGTCGGCACCAACATTGCCCGGAATCTGGCTCATCTGGTCGGAGTCGATGCTCAGCGTCAGGACGGCCTCGTCCCCGCCGGTGTCGATCTCCTCGACTCGGCCGACGGGCACCCCACGCAACCGGACCTTGGCGTCGGGGCTCATCACCAGTCCCGCCCGCGGCGCCTGCACGGTCACCGTCTGCGTGGAGCCGAACCAGCCGAGGAACTGTCCCGAGGCGGCCGCGATGATCGCGACGAGTCCGCCGACCATGATGACTGCGGCGGTACGCCGAACACCTCTGCTGCGCTCTTGTCGTCGTGCCATGTCTGTTCCGGCCCTATCCCGCCAGGTTGAACTTGCCGTCGACGCCGTAGATGGCGAGCGAGGTGAGCAGGGTGATCACCACGACCACGACCAACGATGCCCGCACGGCGTTGCCGACGGCCACGCCCACACCCACCGGGCCGCCCGAGGCGTTGTAGCCGTAGTAGGTGTGGATCAGCATCACCGCGACCGCCATACAGATCGCCTGCACGAACGACCACAGGATGTCCGACGGGATCAGGAAGGTGTTGAAGTAGTGGTCGTAGACGCCGGGCGACTGCCCGTAGAGGAACACCGTCGCAAACCGGCTGGCCAGGAACGAGGCCAGCGAGGCCAGTGAGTACAGCGGGATGATCGCGATGAGGCCGGCAACGATCCGAGTGCTGACCAGGTATGGGATGGACGAGATCGCCATCGTCTCCAGCGCGTCGATCTCTTCACTGACCCGCATCGCGCCGAGTTGCGCGGTCGCGCCGGCGCCGATGGTGGCGGCCAGGGCGATACCGGCGATCACCGGCACCGCGATGCGGACGTTGATGAACGCGGAGAAGAAGCCGGTGAGCGCCTCGACGCCGATGTTGGCCAACGAGCTGTAACCCTGCACCGCGATGGTGCCGCCGGTGAACAGCGTCAGGAAGCCGACCACCACCACGGTGCCGCCGATCATCGCCAGCGCGCCGGTACCCATGGAGATCTCGGCGATCAGCCGTAGCGTCTCCTTCTTGTAGTGCTTGAGGGCACGCGGGATGGCGATGATGCTGTCCCAGTAGAACAGCGCCTGATCGCCGATCTGGTCCCAGTCCTCGCCGGCGCGTTTGACCGCGACCCGGGCGCTGCGCAGGCGGGTGGTGAACGGAAGAACCATCGCTCAGCCCGCCGTCGCCTTGAGACCGACCGCGGTGACCACCACGTTCACCACGAACAGCGCCATGAACGAATAAACGACGGTCTCGTTGACCGCATCGCCGACACCTTTGGCGCCGCCTTTGACGTTGAGCCCCTGGTAGCAGCCGACCATCCCGGCGAACAGGCCGAACAATGCGGCCTTGACCATGGAGATCATCAGTTCGCCGAAGCCCGTGAGCAACGTCAGGTTCGCGATGAACGCACCCGGGTTCACGTCCTGCAGGAACACCGAGAACATGAATCCGCCGCCGATGCCGATGGTGCAGACCAGGCTGTTGAGCAGGATCGCGACGCCGGTCGAGGCGATGATGCGCGGGACGACGAGTCGGTGGATCGGGTTGATGCCGAGCACCTTCATCGCGTCGATCTCTTCACGGATGGTGCGCGCGCCGAGGTCGGCGCAGATCGCAGTGGCACCCGCACCAGCGACGATGAGCACGGTGACGATCGGTCCGATCTGGGTGATGGTGCCCAAGGCGGCACCCGCCCCGGACAGGTCCTGGGCGCCGATCTCGCGCAAGAGGATGTTCAGCGTGAAACTGACGAGCACCGTGAACGGGATGGCGACCAGCAGCGTCGGCACCATGGAGACCCGCGCGATGGCCCACGACTGTTCGACGGTCTCACGCCACTGGAATGGACGACGAAGCAGCTCCCGAGACGATTCCACCCCCAGCGCGACGAAGTCTCCAACGCCTGCCATGGGCGTCGCGAGCTTCTCGAACACCAACACTCCTAACCCCCCGGGTTGCTACCCGCCGAAAGTGCCCGCCCCGTCGAACACCGCGAACCTATCACGCACTGCGCGAGATAATTGGTCAGTCGACCAGTTCACTCGCAGAGAACGACCGTGCCGCGTCTCGACCGGAAAAGTAGCTGGTCAGAGTCTTGGTCAGGTCGGCGTCATCCCACGCATCACCGACCGCGCTGAAGGTCTCCTCGACCGTCGGGGCGGCCATCAACATCACCTTGCCGCCATAGACGACGAAGACCTGCCCGCTGATGTTGGCGGCGTCGGGCCCGGCCAGATATTTCACCAAGGTGACGACGTGCTCGGGTCCGAGTGGGTCGACCCCGTCGGCCGGGGCGTCACCGAACACATCCGACGTCATCGACGTCCGGGCGCGCGGGCAGATGGCGTTGGCCATGACCCCGTAACGAGCCAGCGCCCGCGAGGCGGAGACGGTCAGCGCGATGATGCCGGACTTGGCGGCGGCGTAGTTCGCCTGCCCGCCCGGGCCGAGCAGACCGGCCTCGGATGCGGTGTTGATCAGCCGACCGTAGACCGGCGCACCGGACGCCTTGGAGGCGCTGCGCCAGTGGCTTGCGGCATTGCGGTTGAGCAGGAAATGCCCCCGGAGGTGCACCCGGATCACCAGGTCCCACTCGTCGTCGGTCATGTTGAAGAGCATCTTGTCGCGGGTGATGCCCGCATTGCTCATCACGATGTCGAGACCGCCGAGGTCACCGGTGGCGGTGCGCATGATCTCGGTGGCGGTGGCCGAGTCGGCGATGTCACCGGCCACCGGGACCGCACGCCCACCGGCGGAGCCGATCACGTCGATCACGTCGCTGACGTCCAGCGACGCGGCGAGATCGTTGACGATCACCGTCGCCCCCTCGGCGGCGAGGCCGATGGCCTCCGCACGCCCGAGTCCGCCACCGGCACCCGTCACCACCGCCACACGTCCGTCCAACGACCGGCTCACGCCTCACCCTTTCCCAAAGGATTCAAAAACTAGAACCTGTTCTAGCACGAACGCGCGGCAACCGGAACCGGTTGGTCAGAATTGCCCAGCCGGACTCACTCGAGCGACAGCGCAGACTTGGGGCAGCTGGCCACCACCTGGCGCATCTCCTCCTCACGCTCGGGTGTGACATCTTCCTTGAGAATCACCAGGTAGTCGTTGTCGTCGAGGTCGAAGACGTCCGGCGCCATACCCACACACACGGCGTTGGACTCGCACAGGTCGAAATCTGCCTTGATTCGCATACCGAACTCCTTCTCCCGACTCTTCGTCTGGTTGACGGGTTGTGATCTACAGGTTAGAACGTGTTTCAGAAGTTGGCGAGCATGTGCCCGCCGCCACACGGCTGTCCACTATGACACGGAGACCCCGATGCGTATCGCCTACACCGATCAACAGGCCGACCTCCGCCGGGAGCTCCGGTCATATTTTGCCGGATTGATGACCGACGAACGCCGCGCCGCGCTCAGCGGGGGCGACGGCGGTGAACTCGGTGAGGGCGACGCCTATCGCGACGTGGTCGCCCAGATGGGCGCCGACGGCTGGCTCGCGCTGGGATGGCCCACCGAGTACGGCGGTCAGAACCGCTCGATGATGGATCAGTTGATCTTCACCGACGAGGCGGCGATCGCCGGCGCGCCGGTACCCTTCCTGACCATCAACTCGGTGGCACCCACGATCATGCATTACGGCACCGAAGAGCAGAAGTCGTTCTTTCTCCCCAAGATCGCCGCAGGTCAGCTGCACTTCTCCATCGGCTATTCCGAACCAGGCGCGGGCACCGACCTCGCCGCGCTGCGCACCACCGCGATCCGGGATGGCGACGACTACGTCATCAACGGACAGAAGATGTGGACGAGTCTGGTCCCCTACGCCGACTACATCTGGCTGGCCTGCCGCACCGATCCCACCACCCTGGAGCCCGGCGGCAAGAAGCACAAGGGCATCTCGATGATCATCGTGCCCACCACCGCCGACGGTTTCGACTACACCCCGGTGCACACGATGGCCGGTGTCGACACCAGCGCCACCTATTACTCCGATGTCCGCGTGCCGGTCACTGCCCGCGTCGGCGAGGAAGGCGGCGGCTGGTCGCTGGTCACCAACCAGCTCAATCACGAACGTGTCGCGTTGTGTAGCGCCGCCCCGATCCAGACCGCGCTGCGCGAGACCATCGACTGGGCCCAGCACACCAAGACCGGCGACGGCCAGCGGGTCATCGACGCACCGTGGGTGCAGGCCAACCTCGCGCGGGTGCACGCCAAGGTCGAGTTCTTGAAGCTGATCAACTGGAAGATCGCTTCCATCGCCGCCTCCGGCGGGTCGCCGAGTCCCGCCGACGCGTCGGCGACCAAGGTGTTCGGCACCGAGTTCGCCACCGAGGCCTATCGACTGCTGATGGAGGTGGTCGGGCCCGCGGCCACCCTGCGTCAGGGGTCCGCGGGCGCTCACCTCAACGGCCGCCTCGAACGCTTCCAGCGCACCTCGCTCATCCTCACCTTCGGCGGCGGCACCAACGAGATCCAGCGCGACATCATCGGGATGCTCGCCCTGGGCCTCCCCGCCGCTCGGCGCTGAACTCACCCTCCCGAAAGAAGGCCCCCACCATGGACTTCACCTACCCCGAGACCGCCGACGACGTCCGCGGACTCACTCGCGACATCGTCACCACGATCAGCACCCCCGAACGGGTCGCCACGCTGGAGGAATCCGGCGCCCCGGTCGACGCCGAGCTCTGGCGCGAGCTCGGCGCGGCCGGGTTGCTCGGCCTCGAGGTCGCATCCTCGCTGGCGGGCGAACGCGGCGGCGACCTGAGCGCCATCGAGAACACCGTCGTCGCCGAGGAACTCGGCCGCGCGATCGCGCAGGTGCCTTTCGCCGCGCACGCCTGCGCCGCCCTACCGGTGGCTGCCAACCGCGGCTCTCGGGCGCTGCGTGATTCGGTGATCGGCCCGGCAGCCGGTGGCGAACAGATCCTCACGGTTGCCTTCGAGGAGGATCTCGGCGTCGACGTGGCCGCACCCACGGCCACCGCGGTGGTCGACGACGCACGCATCACGATCACCGGCACCAAGATCAACGTGCCCTACGCCGAGGCCGCGCACGTCTTCGTGGTCAACGCGGCCGGGCCCGACGGACCGCTGGCGGTGCTTGTGCCCCGCGAGACAGCCGGTGTCACCGTCCGCGCCGAGTCGTCCACCGGCAAGATCCCCACCGGTCAGGTCGACTTCACCGAAGCAGTCGTCGACACCGCATGGGTACTCGAGGGTGGGGTGGCCGCCGTACGTGATGTCGCCGAACGCCTGACCTTGGCCGTCTGCGCCGAACAGTCCGGCATCATCTCCCGCGCCCTGGAACTCACCGCCGAATACGCCCGGGAACGCGAACAATTCGGTCGCGCGATCGGCTCGTTCCAGGCAGTCGCCCAGCGGCTCGCCGACGGCTACATCGATGCCCAAGGGTTGTCGCTGACCACCATCCAGGCGGCGTGGATGCTCGCCAACTTCCATTCCGACGCCCCCACCGGCAGCGAGACCGATCTGCGTACCGCCATCTCGACCGCCAAGTTCTGGGCCGCCGAAGCCGGACATCGGATCGCGCACACCACCGTGCACGTGCATGGCGGCGTCGGCCTGGATACCAGCCATCCGGTACATCGGTACTTCCTACGCGCCAAGCAGAACGAGTTCACCCTCGGTTCGGCACCGGTGGTGCTTGCCGCGATCGGCGCCGACCTGGCCGCCACCCCGGCGTGACCCTCGCCGACCTGCTCCACGCGGTCGACGACGTCGACGACCGCGGCCTGCACCACGACGACGGGTTCATGTCCTGGCGAGACCATGTCGCCGCATCACGGTCGTGGGGAACTGCGGTGCGCGAGTTGTTGCCGCACGACGCACCCCCGCACGTCGGGGTATTGATGGAGAACACCCCCGAGTTCAGTGTTCTCCTCGGCGCCGCCGCGCTGGGTTCCTTCGTACTGGTAGGTCTCAACACGACTCGCCGCGGCGAGTCCCTGGCCGCCGACATCGCTCGTGCCGACTGCCAGATCGTGGTGACCGACAGCGCAAGCCGCCACCTCCTCGACGGCGTCGACGTGGGGATCCCGGTCATCGACGACCCGCACCGCCGGTTCGGCGGAGAGGCCAACCGCCGGGTTGACCCAGGCGACGTCGAGACCCCCGCACCCGACGACATGATGATGCTCATCTTCACATCCGGGACAACCGGCGATCCAAAGGCCGTTCGGTGCACCCAGCGGAAGTTCGCCGAGAGTGGCCGAATGCTCGCCGACCGTTTCGACATCGGCCGAGACGATGTCATCTATCTGTCGATGCCGATGTTCCACTCCAATGCCGTCATCGCGGGGTGGTCGGTGGCGTTGGCCGGCGGCGCATCCGTCGCACTCCGAGACCGCTTCTCCGCGAGCGGTTTCCTTCCCGACGTGCGACGGTACGGAGTGACCTTTGCCAACTATGTCGGCAAGCCACTGAACTACATCTTGAGCACCCCGGAACGAGCGGACGACGCCGACAACACGCTTCGCATCATGTACGGCAACGAGGCATCAGCAGCCGACCGCGCCTGCTTCGCCGACCGATTCGGATGTCGGGTCGTCGACGGATTCGGCTCCACCGAGGGTGGAGTCGCCATCACCCGCACGCCCGACACTCCCCCGGACGCGTTGGGTCCGCTGCGGGCGCCGACCGCCGTCGTCGACCCAGAATCCGGCGATCCGGTACCCGTCGGCGAGGTCGGTGAGATCGTGAATTCCTCGGGCCCAGGCCTGTTCAGCGGCTATTACAACGATCCGGACGCATCCGCCGACCGGATGCGCGGCGGCGTCTATCACACCGGAGACCTCGCCTGGGTCGATGAAGCCGGCTACCTACACTTCGCCGGGCGGCTCGGCGACTGGCTGCGCGTCGACGGCGAGAACCTGGGCACCGGACCGATCGAACGAATCCTACTGAGGCATCCGATGGTTCGTCAGGTAGCGGTATACGGCGTGGCGGTGGAGATCGGCGACGAGATCGAGGCGGTGCTGGTGGTCGACCGGAGCCTCGACGCCGACGAATTCACCGACTTCCTGAGCCGCCAGAGCGATCTCGGACCCAAACAGTGGCCGCACCGCGTGCGCCTGACCCGCGAACTACCGGACACGGCCACCTTCAAGACGGTCAAACGTCAACTCCGGGAATCAGCCGGCCCGCCCACCTGGGTTCGACATGGCGGGAGGTACGCGGTCACCGCTGACGCCTCGCCGTAGGACGACGAAATCTCTGCGGCGCCACAGTGTCGGCACCGCAATGATTGCCGCCGCTGCTCGCTGAACCTGCAGCCGGATACAGCGTGACCATCACATCCGCGCCCAACGCGACATCACGAAGCAATACACCCCGTACGCGGCCAGGCCAACGGCGGCGAGGATCAACAGGATCTGGCCCGCGGGCAGGCCCGCCAGGGTCTTGATCGCCGCATCGATGCCGGCAGCCTTCGACGGATCGGCCCGGAGTGCTGCGACGATCACCAGTATTCCCGCGCCGGCGATCACCGCCCCCTTGGCCGTGTACCCGATGACCCCCGTCGTCGTCACCGCGGTTCCACCACCACGACGGAGATCGTCGAGGAAGTTCTTCGTGACTCCCTTGTAGATGAAGTATGCGCCCACGCCGATGACAATCAGGCCGACGATCACCAGGACCACCTTGCCACCGGTGTGCTGCATCAGTCGTGCGCTCATGCCCGCATTTTGCTGCCCACTGGACTGCCCGCCGCCCGTCGCGAAGTTGATCGCCGACCATGCCAGGCCCAGGTACAGGACGAACAGCGCCAGCGCCTTTCCGCGGTCGAACCACTCGCTCAGACCGCCGTCCGACGAATCCGGGTCGTTGGCCTTGCCACCGAGGATCGCCTCGGCCAGTCGCCACAATGCCAGCGCGGCAAAGGCCACCGCAGCCACCCAGAGCACCACCTGCCCGCCGGGCTCACCTGCGAAGACCGCCAACGCCCCAGATTGGTCGGCGCTGCCGCCTCCACCGAAGGCGATGCGCATCACGATGTAGGCGATGAGCAGGTGAAGCAGACCGGTCACGAGGTAACCGGCGCGCGCTGCCCGCTCGAACCACGGGCTGTCGGTGACGCGGTCGACGGTCTGCTTGGCCTGATGGTGGGTCATCGGTGTCCGTTTCGCTCGGGGTGAGGCTTATCGGCCTTCGGTTGCACAACGCTACAGATAGCCGATCCACCCACGGACGAAACGGACGTTCAGCTCACCGGCGTCGACAACGTCGTGTTCATTCGCGCCACCGCCTGCTCATACTCGGTAACCAGATCCTCGATGAGTGCGGCGACCGGGGTGATCTCGTTGCAACGTCCCACGATCTGACCGGCCGGCATCGCCACCACCTCCGGATCGTCGGCGGCCGAGATCCGCGCGTGCGCCTCGCTGACGAGCAGATTCTGCAAGGGCATGGGCAGCGCGTCCGGCGCGCCGTCGGCGTCCCAGGCGTCTGTCCACTTCGTCTTCAGCAACCTGGCGGGTTTGCCGGAGTAGATGCGGCGACGCACGGTATCCCGCGACGTCGCCTTCAGCAGCGCCTTCTGCACCGTCGACGGCCCGTCAGCGTCCGGGGCCATGCCGAGCTTGTATTCGGCGGCGGTCAGCCAGTAGGTGCCCATCCACACGCCTTGCGCGCCCAACGCGATCGCCGCGGCGATCTGCCGGCCACTACCGACACCGCCGGCAGCCAGCACCGGCGCCGCGTCACCCAACGCGTCAACGAGTTCGGGCCAGAGAATCATCGAGGTGACCTCGCCTGTGTGGCCACCGCCTTCATAGCCCTGGGCGATCACGATGTCGACCCCGGCCTCCACATGGTGCAGCGCGTGTTCCTTCGCCCCCGCGAGCGCCGCGACGAGCAGGCCGTTGTCATGGGATGTCGCGATGACGTCTTCCGGCGGGGACCCCAGGGCGTTGGCGATCAGCTTGATCTGCCCGTACTTTCGCGTGTGCTCCATCGCGACGTCCACGTGGGATCGCGCGACGGAATGTAGCCAGCCGAGCACACCGGCGTTGACCCGTTCGCCGTTGGGCAGCGGTGGCACACCGAGGTCATCGAGGGTGCGTTCCACGAACGCCTTGTGCTCGGGCGGGATCATCGAGTCCAGGTCCACCTGGCTGCCCTCGGTGGGAATTTTCGCGGGCATCACGATGTCCACACCGAAGGGTTTTCCGTCGGTGTTCTCGTGCATCCACTCGAGGACCTCGTCGAGCTCGTCGGCCTCATTGAATCGCACACACCCCAGCACGCCCATGCCGCCGGCGCGGCTGATGGCGGCGGCCACATGCTGGCTCGGGGTGAAGCCGAATATGGGGTAGTCGATGCCGAAACGTTCGGCGAGTTCGGTACGCATGTCAGCTCATCTCCGGCGCTACAGCGCCTCGTCGGCGGAACGTTCGGTGGTGACACGGACACCCCACCGGTAGTCGGGTTTACCTGCGGGCGAGCGCTTGATCTGATCGACGAACCAGACGCTGCGCGGACACTTGTAGCCGGCGAGTTCTTTGCGAACGACGTCGTTGAGTTCAGCAAGTGAAGGACGCGCGCCGTCTCGGGTGGCGATCACCGCCGCGACCCGCTGTCCCCAGCGATCGTCGGCGACTCCCACGACGACGGTGTCGAATACGTCGTGATGAGCTTTGAGTGCCCCCTCGACCTCTTCGGGGAACACCTTCTCGCCGCCGGTGTTGATGGACACCGAACCGCGCCCGAGCATGGTGATGGTGCCGTCCGCCTCCAGCTGAGCGTTGTCGCCCGGCAGCGAATACCGAATCCCGTTGAATTCCTTGAAAGTCTTGGCCGACTTCTCCGGATCGTTGTGGTAGCGCAGCGGCACGTGCCCGGACCTGGCCAACACACCCACCTCACCGCTGCCGGCCTCCACCGGAGTGCCGTCCTCGCGCAGCACATGGGTCTCGCTGTCCGCCTTCACGCGTGGTCCACCGCTGTGTGGCGCGCCCTTGGCCACCACACTCAGACCTCCGAAACCCGTTTCCGACGACCCGATCGCGTCGACGATCACCGCATTGGGGAACCGGTCGACGAATTGATCCTTGATGGTCGGCGAGAACAGGCATGCCGACGACGCGATGGATACAACTGAGGACAGATCGTGTTCGTCCTTTTCCGCCAACGCCTCGATCATCGGCCGACCCATCGCGTCGCCGGTGATGAAGATGACGTTCACGCCGTGACGTTCGACGATGTCCCAGGCGGCGCTGCCGCTGAACTCCGGGTACACCACCGCTTTTCCGCCTGCGAACAGTGATTGGAAGATGGCCCACTGCGACCCGCCGTGGATGAACGGCGGGATCGGGTAGCGCACCAGCTGCCCGCCCGCAGCGCCGTCCTGCGCGAGCTTCCACTCATCGGCCACGGGTTCACTGGTGTACCAGTCGATCCCGCCTCCGAGGACCCGCCACACGTCTTCTTGCCGCCACACCACACCCTTGGGCTTTCCGGTGGTGCCACCGGTGTAGAGCATGTACAGGTCGTCGTTGGTGCGCTTCTCGAAGTCGCGCTCGGTCGACGACTCCGCGATCGCATCGTCGTAGGGGATGGTGTCCTCGTAACCGCTGCAACTCAACGAAGCATCGCTGCCGTCGTCAATCGCGATCCGATGCTCGATCGACGGACAATTCGGCAACGTGTTGCACACCCGCTCGCAGAACTGTCGCTCGTGGATGAGGACCTTCATCCCGGAGTCGGTAAAGATGTGTTCGAGCTCGGCCTCGACGTAGCGGTAGTTCACGTTCACCATGACCGCGCGGGCCTTGAAGATCGCGACCATCGACTCGACCGCCTCGATGGTGTTACGGCTGTACAGACCCACTCGGTCGCCGGGTTGCACGCCGAGCTCGCGGAGTTTGTGGGCCAACGCATTGGAGCGCGCCTCCAAATCTGCGTATGTGCGAGTGCGGTCGCCGGATTCCAGGGCGATGCGCTCGGGCATCAAATCGACGGCATGCTCGATGAGGTCGGCAATCGTGTAGGCCATGGCTCAAAATTAGAACGTGTTATCGTTTTGAGCAAGCAGCAATCCGCACCGATTCGCGAGGAACGACGATGACCACAGTTGCCGGTTCGCAAGCCGCCACCGACCACGCTCCCGACTGCCTCGTCGAGAAGCGCGGCCACGTCCTGATCGTGACCATGAACCGTCCGCAGGCACGGAACGCACTGTCGGCGGAGATGATGCGGATCATGGTCGAGGCCTGGGATCAGGTCGACGACGACCCCGACATCCGCGTGGCGATCCTGACCGGCGCCGGTGGCGCATTCTGCGCCGGCATGGACCTCAAGGCGATGAACAAGAACTCCCCCGGGGACACCGCCGATCAGGGCACCTGGAACCCGGCGAGCCTGCCCGCATTGCTGAAGGGACGGCGCCTCACCAAGCCGCTGATCGCCGCGGTCGAGGGCCCGGCCATAGCCGGCGGTACCGAGATCCTGCAGGGCACCGACATTCGGGTGGCCGGCGAGAGCGCGAAGTTCGGTGTGGCCGAAGCCCGATGGGGGCTGTTCCCGCTCGGCGGCAGCGCGGTGCGACTGCCTCGGCAGATCCCGTACACCATCGCCGCCGACCTGTTGCTGACCGGACGCCACATCACCGCAGCCGAGGCCAAGGAGTACGGCCTCATCGGTTACACGGTTCCCGACGGATCGGCTCTGGACAAGGCGCTCGAGATCGCCGAGGCCATCACCGCCAACGGCCCGCTCGCCGTACAGGCAATCCTCAAAACCATGCGTGACACCGAGGGCATGCACGAACTCGACGCCTTCGAGATCGAATCCAAGCTGGGCATCTCGGTGTTCAAGAGCAAAGACGCCAAGGTCGGTCCCCGCGCGTTCGCCAACAAGGAGAAGCCGGTCTTCACCGGGGAATGACCGCGGTCGAGCCGCCGGCGTCGGCATGGTTGGCGCCATGCCGGTTCGGGTATCCCCCTCATCGCAGCGATGAGAGGAGTACCGATGGCAGCAGAACACGACCAACCGCACATTCCCGACCCGGCCGATTCGGTGAACCCCGAACTCGCCTCCGCGGTCGACGCCGAGGATCTCGATGAGGACCGGCTGCAGCTCGACCCGCTCGAGGAGGGCATGGATCCTCCCGAGGGCTGGTCAGCCGCCGACCGCACCGGGGTCACCGCCCGCGAGCAGCGCGAAGGCGAAACGCTGGATGAGCGCCTCGCCGAGGAGGAACCCGACTTCGGCGATACACCCGAGGCGGGCGCTGTGGCCGAAGACGAGCGACAGCCAGACGGCACCGACGATCGTCGCACCACCACGAGTGGCGGGCAGTCAGCCGACGAGGCGGGCGGATCGGTCGCGGCCGCACAGCGCACACCGGGATTCGACGAGGAAACATGACCCGCGGCGACCCGGAAGCCGGCCCGGCAGCGCACGAGCAATCGACACGCAGCCTTGCCCTACCCGGCGTGGTCCTCGGCGTCGGTCTCGGTGGATTCGTCGACGGCATCCTGCTGCACCAACTCTTGCAGTGGCACCACATGCTGACCGGTACCGACGACGATCGGCTCGGTGTGGACTACTACTCGGCAGACACCGTGCACGGGTTGCAGATCAACACGGTGTGGGACGGGCTGTTCCACACGTTCACCTGGCTCGCCGTGCTCATCGGCCTGGCATTGCTCTACAGCCGGGTCACCGACGCCCGCCGCCGGCTGTGGACGTCACGGGCACTGTGGGGTTGGGTCCTGGTCGGCTGGGGCATGTTCAACCTGGTCGAGGGAGTCATCGACCACCACATCCTGCGGATTCACCATGTCCGCAGCGGTGATCACCAACTGCTGTGGGATCTCGGGTTCCTGGTCCTGGGCGCGCTACTCGTTGTCGGCGGATGGTTACTGCAACGCACCGCTCGACCGGTTCCTGGCGTCGACTCACTCGCAGGACAATGAACACGCTGGCACATGGCGCCGAGACCGCAGTTCCCACCGGCACCATCGCTGTCCTGGTGCTGGCGGCATTTGCCGGGACCACGTATGTTCTCGCTGCGCGGCGGCGCCACAGTGAGAACCGCGGCTGGGATCATCGGCGCACGGTCGGATTTCTGACCGGGTTGGCCTTACTGCTGGTCGCCGCCCGGCCGGCGACATCCGATGGGTTCGCCGACCACATGCTCGGCCACCTGCTCATCGGAATGTTTGCCCCGCTGGCGCTGGTGTTGTCTGCACCGTTGACCTTGCTGCTGCGATCTGTGCCGCCGTCGGTGGGCGCCGCGATCACTCGACTGTTCCGCTCCACACCGGCGCGTGTGATGACTCATCCGATCGTGTTGCTGACAGCCAACATCGGAGGTCTCGCGGCGCTGTACTTCACCGGCCTCTTCGGTCTCTCAGAGCGGAACAACCTCGTACATTCCGCGATCCACGTGCATTTCTTCGTGGTCGGATACCTGTTCGCCTGGATGATCGCCGGACCCGACCCCGGGCCACACCGGCCCGGCGTGCGGACCCGGCTCGTGGTACTCGGTGTGGCCATCTTCGGACACGCCGTGATCGCACAGCTGCTCTACGCGGGATGGTTTGTCGCGATCGACGCCCCGGCCGCAGAGATCCGTGCCGGTGGCACGCTCATGTACTACTGGGGTGACATCGCCGAGATCCTGCTCGCACTGGCGCTTCTGGTGACCTGGCGGCCGGATCACCGCAGCAGGGCGGGCGCACGTCGCGGCACGAGATCGAGTTCGAACCCCTTGGGCACCATGGTGAGCCGCTCGTCCACCGCGAGTTCGTAATCGGGGTCACCGGAGAGGTCGTATCGATGCAGGATGCGCGCGAGCACCAGTACCGATTCATGCAGCGCGAACTGGCGGCCGATACAGGCCCGCAACCCGGCACCGAACGGTTTGTAACTGTGCGCGGGACGCTTCTTGACGTTGGCCGGGAGGAATCGATCCGGGTCGTAGACATCCGGATCGTCCCAGACGGACGGATCTCGGTGAACGAAGCCGAGCACGATGATCGCCCAGTCCTGCGGCCGCATCCGGTAGGCGTCGGCCAGCATGGTCTCGCCCCGCGGGCTGCGGGCGAAGGCCGGCACCGTCGGCCAAATGCGCAGTGCCTCATCCAGACATCGGCGTATGTAGCGAAACTTCGGAATCTGCTCGAAGGTCGGCACCGCGTCCGAGTCGTCACCGAGGATCTCGTCGGCCTCCTCTTGCGCCTTCGCCAGGCAATGCGGGTTCCGCGACAGGTAGTACAGCGTGAATGACAGCGCACCCGAGGTGGTTTCGTGGCCGGCCACCAGGAAAGTCAGAATCTGATATCGAATGTTCAACGGTGACAGTCGCTCCTCGCTCTCCGGGTGAGAGGTGTTGAGCATGATGCCGAGCAGATCGTGATCGTCGGAAGATGCCGAACGTTCGGCGATGAGGTCGTCGAGCATCTCATCTACATACGCCTGCTGGCCCGCGTTGCGCCGATCGATGAGCCTGCCGAGCAGCGCGCCTCCGGGCGCCGTCAGCAGACCACCCTTGCGACGCCCGGTTTCCAACGCTCGGATCATGGCGCCGACAAACGGATGCGGTTGCTGACTGGTGAAGGACCCGAAGTCGTGGCTGAACGCCGCACGACTCAACGTTTCCATGGTCAGTTTCGTCATCGACTGCGTGACGTCCACCGGTCCGGCCTGCCGTTCCCAGAACGCGAACAGTTCATCGGCGGTGGCCAGCATGATCGGGTGATACGACTGCATTGCCGACTTGGTGAACGCGGGCATCAGCAGTTCGTGTGCCAGTTGCCAGTTGGGTTCGTCGTTCTCGGCGGTGAACAGCCCGTCGCCGGCGTATTGCCGCAGGGCAGTGATCGCCGGTGGCAGCGCCTTGCAGAACCGCGTCTCATCGCAGAGCTCGGCGGCGAGCTCTGCACTAGACACGAACACGAAGTTCTGCCGAAAGATCCGCATCTCGAAGATGGGGCCGAGGTCGGCGCCCCACGCAAGCAAATCCAGGATGGGGTGTCTGGGGCTCGAGACTCCCAGGTCACCGATGAGCGGTTTGCGACGGCCGGCGTGCGGAAAGATCTGCCCCGACCAGTCATTCTTCAGCGTCCTGACCACAGTTCGACCCTGCTACCGGCACACGGGCATGTCAATCCATCCACGGATGGATTCTGCTCGAGCGCACCCTTGACACGCGCGATAATGGAGAGAAGTCTCTGATAAATGATGGACCTGGATCTGGCACGTACAGTGCTTGACGCCCAGCCGTTCAGTCGCATGCTCGGCGCACGCCTGACTCACATCGGCGACGATGGCGTCACACTGGCAGTCGACGTCCGCGACGATCTGCGTCAGCAGTACGGCTACATCCACGGCGGGGTGCTGAGCTACCTCGCCGACAATGCACTGACCTACGCCGCCGCGCTCGCTCTCGGTCCGGACATCGTCACCAGCGGCTTCTCGATCGAGTACCTCTCCCCCGCCCGCGGCGGGCGTGAACTGGTCGCCCACGCGACCCTGGTCCACGCGGGCCGAACGAAAGCCGTCGCCCGGTGCGATATCAGCGTCATCGACGACGACGGCACCAGGCGCGTGGTCGCCGCCGCGCAGGGCACGAGCATGGTCCGGGGCCGTGGGTCGCAAACCGCAGTTCAGCGCTGACGAGATCCTCGACGCCGCACTCGAACTCGTGGTCGAGGGCGGCCCGGCGGTGGCAACCGCGTCCGCCGTCGCCCGCCGGGTCGGCGCACCGTCGGGGTCGGTGTACCACCGTTTCGCCAGCCGCGACGAGTTGATGGCCCGGCTGTGGCTGCGCTCCATCGCGCAATACCAGGAGGGCATCGTCACCGCCTTGAGCCTCGACGATGTCACCGAGGCCGCCCAGGCCACGGTCGCGCACTGTTTCGATTGGACGGCCGCGCATCCCGGCGAGTCCGCACTGTTGCTGCAATACGACAAACAGGACCTGCTGCGCTCCTGGCCCGATACACTCGCCGCCGAACTCCGGACGCATAATCACCACACACGCGAAGTCGTGCGAGCATACGCTCGACGACGATTCGGCTCATCCGATGCCGAGGTGATGGATCGGGTCACGTTCGCACTCGTCGACCTGCCCTACGCGGCCGTACGACGACATCTCCCCGACCGTGGCCGGCCTGCAGAGTGGTTGCGCGACTTCACTCTACGGTCCGCCGAGGCGATCCTGGCCGAAGTTCCCACGAGGATCACGGACTCTTCGTAACGCGAGGTCGGGTGTGACTCCACGACCCTCCGCACTGTCGCCGACGTAGCGGGAAATTGACAGTTGCAGGCATCAAAGTTTGGGGCTACTCTCGAAGATACGTTCGAACGACAGTCGGGGGATTCAGTGTCGGGCACGGATCAGGTCAGTGAGGTGCAGCAGCTGTATGCGCAGTTGCATGACCTGCTCGACCGTATCGATGCCGTCGACACCACCCCTGCCATGGATGACGCGGTGTTGGATGTGGCCGAACAACACGAGCGTGCCCATCGTCGGATGAGTCTGATCGGGCACCGCCGGATGATGGACTGCAACGACCGCGGCGTGCCCGGACAACTCGGCTACCGCCACATCGGCGAAATGATGGCCCACCATCTGCGTATCCCCGATCACCGCCGCCGCATGCGACACATGCGGGCCCTGACCGAATTCCGTTCCCTACAAGGTGAACTCACCCCACCCCGCTATGCAGCGTTGGCCGCGGTGGTCGCCGACGGCGCGGCCACCCCCGCCCACGTCGATGCCGTGCTGAAAGTGGTGAAGAAGATTCCCCGCTCGGTGCCACTCGACGTTGCCGAGAAGGCCGAGGCGATGTTGGCCGAGTTCGCCCGCACGCTGACACCGAAACAGATCCTGAAGGCCGGCGCCGAGCTATTGGGTCGGATCGACCCCGACGGCACCTTGGCCGATGAACGTGACCGTGCCCGGCGTCGTTCGGTACTCATCGGTGATCAAGACGACCAATCGATGAGCGAGATCGACGGTGCGCTCACCCCGAAAGCACGTGCCATGCTGGATGTGATTCTGGCGAAGATGGCCGCTCCGGGAATGAACAACCCCGACGACGACCAGTCGCCGCAGGGCGCGAACACCGACGCCGACATCGAGGCGCTGAAAGAGGCTGCCGGCCGCGACCATCGCTCCACCGGACAACACAACCACGACGCCCTCGAGGCCCTGTTCAAGCTGGTCCTCGACGGTGGGGTACTCGGCAAGAGCCACCGCGGTCTGCCGCCACACATCATCGTCAAGGTCAACGAAACCGATCTGCGGGATCGTGCCGGGTTCGGGCACACCGCGACCGGCACCCAACTACCCATCGCCGACATCATCGAAATGGCCGCCGAGGCGCAATTCCACCTCGCCGTATTCACAGACCACACAGCACAGCCGCTGTATCTGGGCACCGCCAAACGCTTCGCCAACCAGGCGCAACGATTGATGCACTTCGCCCAAGACGGCGGCGGCGGATGCTCCAAACCAGGCTGCTCACATCCGAGCGCGATCGTCGAAATACATCACGCCGACAAAGATTGGGCCGACGGCGGCACCACCGACATCGACACCACCGCACCGGCCTGCCCACCACACAACCGGATGGTCGGCCCCAACCCCGGACAATGGACCACCCGCATCATCCGCCACGGCCGCGACGCCGGCCGCGCCGGATGGTCACTGAACCCACTCGACGGCAAACCGCCCGCATCACCCCAGGTCAACCGCATCCACGAAGTCGGCGAACTCTTCGAACACTACCTACGGGCCGGCACGATCAGCGAGGACCCACAACCCGCCGAAACCAAACCACCGGCTGCGGACGCGGCGGTTCGGCGCAAGCCGATCTCCCCGGCACGACTCGCCGCACGTACTCGACGACGAAAGCGCAAGCTGCGTCGAACAAGTCACCAGGCCCAACAACGATCGCTGGCCCGGGTGCGGTAGGTCGCGTGGTCCTCGCGCGCCCGCCGATCAACCGCGCGTGAAACTGCACGCGCGGGTGATCGCTGGGCGCGCGAGAATATTGCCGCCGGTCACACCAGCGTCGCCAATTGACGGATCGTCTCCACGTCGCGCGCGGTCACCATCAACATGCTCACGCCTGCGGCCTCCCACTGCTTGATCTGAGCACGCACCTCATCGGCGGTGCCGGCGATCATCGTCTCGCGCACCATCTCGTCGGGGACCGCAGCCATCGCCTCGGCCTTGCGGCCCTCGCGGAACAGCGCGCCGATCTCGTCGACCGCGTCGCCGTAGCCCATCCGCCGATACAGCTCGGCGTGAAAGTTCTTCTCCTTCGCGCCCATTCCACCGACGTAGAGTGCCGTCGACGGTCGGTACCGCTCCACGGCTTCTGCGATGTCATCGGTGATCACCACCTGCACCGTCGCCGCTACCTCGAAGTCGTCACGAGTGCGTCGGGCACCCGGACGCGCGAATCCTTCGGCCAGCCACGCCTCGTACTGATCGGCCAGACGCAGACTGTAGAAGATCGCGAGCCACCCGTCGGCGATCTCCGCGGTCTGCGCCACGTTTTTCGGCCCCTCGGCGCCGAGCCAGATCGGGATGTCGGCTCGCAAAGGATGAGTGATCGGCTTGAGTGACTTGCCGAGTCCCGTCGAACCGGGCGCATCGGGCGGGTACGGCAACGAATAATGCGGGCCCGCGTTGGACACCTTGCCCTCACGGGCGAGTACGTCCCGGACCACCTGGACGTACTCGCGAGTGCGCGCCAGCGGCTTGCCGAACGGTTGCCCGTACCAGCCCTCGACCACCTGCGGCCCGGACACACCGAGACCGATGATGTGGCGGCCACCGGAGAGATGGTCGAGGGTGAGCGCCGCCATCGCCAGCGACGTCGGCGGCCGCGCGGACAATTGCGACACGGCTGTGCCGAGCCGGATCCGGTCGGTCGCCGCACCCCACCAGGCCAGCGGGGTATAGGTGTCCGACCCCCACGACTCGGCGGTGAACACCGCGTCGAATCCAGCCTCCTCGGCAGCCGCGATGAGCTCCGGAGCATTGTCGATGGGGCCGGCACCCCAGTATCCGAGCTGCAGTCCGAGCTTCACGTGGGCATCCTCCGCGGGTCTGTGACGTGCATCTTGTGCCTCAATACTAGAACGTGTTCTACTCGATGGGTGAGCACCAGCACAACTGCACCCCGCCCTGCCCCGGCGAGTCCGGTCGCCGAGGTCCCCGCGCCACAGTCGGAGATCCTGTCGGCACCGCTGAAGAACTCCTTCGACTACACACGGTCGCTCGGACCCGTCCTGAGCCAGTTCGCCCTCGCCCTCCGCGACGGCCGCATCATCGGATCGAAGAGCAGCGACGGCACGGTATCGGTGCCGCCTCGTGAGTTCGACCCGATCGGCGGCGCGAAGACCACCGAGCTGGTAGACGTCGCCTCGGTGGGCACCGTGCTCACCTGGTCGTGGCAGCCGCAGCCGCTCACGCCGCAACCCCTCGACAAGCCCTTCGCGTGGGCGCTGATCACCCTCGACGGTGCGGACACCGCGATGTTGCATGCGGTGGCGGTCGATTCGCCCGCCGACATCTCCACCGGTCTGCGGGTACATGCCGTCTGGAAGGCGGCCCGCATCGGCCGCATCGACGACATCGCCCACTTCGTGCCCGGTGACACCGCCGCGGCGGCACCGGCGAACGAGGCCGACAACTCCGACGACGAACTCATCGTCATGCCGACCCCCATCAGCACCGAGATCGTCCACTCGGCCACCGAGGAGGAGTCCTGGTATCTCGAAGGTCTCAAGGCCGGCAAGCTCTACGGGTCGCGGATCGGGTCCGGCGTCGACGCCGGGCGCGTCTACTTCCCACCGAAGGCGGTCAGCCCGTCCGACGGTTCGGCTGCGGTGGAGCGAGTCGAGTTGGCCGACACCGGCATCGTGACGACCTTCTGCATCGTCAACGTCCCGTTCCAGGGGCAGCGCATCAAGCCGCCGTATGTGGCCGCGTACGTCCTGCTCGACGGCACCGACATCCCGTTCCTGCACCTGATCCTCGACTGCGAGGCCGCCGACGTGCGGATGGGCATGCGGGTGCAGGCGGTCTGGCAGCCCGAGGAGGAACGTGAACTGTCCATGGGCAGCATCAGCCACTTCCGGCCCACCGGTGAACCCGACGCCGACTATGAGTCGTATCGCGAGTTCCTCTGAGCGACAGCATGTCTATGACCGGACCACTTCCATCAAGGAGTCTGCAATGACCCTCCCCCGGATTGCGATCGTCGGGTTCGCGCACAGCCCGAACATCGTCGGGACGCACGGCACCACCAACGGTGTCGAGATGTTGATCCCGTGCTTCAACAAGCTCTACGCCGACCTCGGCATCTCCCGCACCGACATCGAATTCTGGTGCAGCGGCTCGTCCGACTATCTTGCCGGCCGCGCATTCTCGTTCATCTCGGCCATCGACTCGATCGGCGCCATGCCGCCGATCCACGAGTCCCACGTGGAGATGGACGGCGCCTGGGCGTTGTACGAAGCGTGGGTGAAGATCGCCACCGGAGAGGTCGACCTCGCCCTGGCCTACGGTTTCGGCAAGTCCACCGCCGGCAACATGGATCAGACCCTCGCCCTGCAGCTCGACCCGTACACCGTCGGGCCGCTGTGGCCCGACGCCCGTTCGCTGGGCGCCCTGCAGGCCCGCGCCGGGATCGACGCCGGCACCTGGTCCGAAGAGGACATGGCGGCGGTGGCCGCGCGCACCTCCGGAGCGTCGGTCGACGAACTCATGAGCTCCGAGTATGTCGCCGATCCGCTACGAGCACACGACATTGCGCCCTACACTGATGCCGCCGCGGCGGTGATCATCGCCAGCGAGCGCAAGGCGAAAGAGCTCGTCGCCAACCCCGCCTTCGTCACCGGCTGGGATCATCGCATCGACACACCCAACTTCGGTGCACGGGATTTGACGATCTCGCCGTCGACGAAACTCGCCGGCGACACCGCGTTCGGCGATCGCAACCGTGCGGTCGACGTAGCCGAGATCAACGCGTCATTCACCCATCAGGAGCTGATCGTGCGCAACGCACTCGACCTCCCGGAGTCCGTGCGGATCAACCCGTCCGGCGGTTCACTGGCGGGCAATTCGCTGTTCTCCGCCGGACTACAGCGGGTTGGCTACGCCGCCCACGAGATCCTCACCGGTAACGCGGGTACCGCGCTGGCCCATGCATCGAGCGGCCCGCTGTTGCAGCAGAACATGGTGGTCACCCTGGCAGGAGACGAGAACTGATGGCACACAACAATCGCGCAGCAGTCCTGGGCACCGGCCAGACCAAGTACGTCGCCAAGCGTCACGACGTCACGATGGCCGGCATGTGCCGGGAGGCCATCGACGCCGCCCTGGCCGATGCCCAGGTATCCATCGACGATGTCGACGCCATCGTGATCGGCAAGGCGCCCGACCTGTTCGAGGGGTCGATGATGCCGGAACTGGCGATGGCCGAGGCCCTCGGCGCGGTCGGCAAGCGGATGATCCGCGTGCACACCGCCGGATCGGTCGGCGGATCGACCGCCAACGTCGCCGCGTCGCTGGTCTTCGCGGGGGTACACAAGCGTGTGCTGGCGGTCGCCTGGGAGAAGCAGTCGGAGTCGAATGCCATGTGGGCGTTGTCGATTCCGGTGCCCTTCACCAAACCCGTCGGTGCCGGCGCGGGCGGCTTCTTCGCACCGCACGTGCGTGCCTACATCCGGCAGTCCGGCGCCCCCGAGCACATCGGCGCGATGGTGGCCGCCAAGGACCGGCGCAACGGCTCACTCAACCCGCTGGCCCATCTGCAGCAATCCGACCTCACCGTCGAGAAGGTGATGGGTAGTCAGATGTTGTGGGACCCGATCCGCTACGACGAGACCTGCCCGTCGTCGGACGGCGCCTGCGCGGTGGTGATCGGCGCCGAGGACGTGGCCGACGCCGCGGTGGCAGCCGGCAACCCGGTTGCGTGGATTCACGCCACCGCGATGCGCACCGAACCGTTGTCGTTCGCCCACCGCAACGTCGTGAGCCCGCAGGCCAGCCGCGATGCGGCGGCCGCTCTGTGGAAGGCCGGAGGTATCGACAACCCGGTCGAAGAGATTGATGCCGCCGAGGTGTACGTGCCGTTCTCGTGGTTCGAACCGATGTGGTTGGAGAGCCTCGGGTTCGCGGCCGAAGGGGAGGGTTGGAAGCTCACCGAGGCCGGCGAGACCGAGATCGGTGGCCGCATCCCGCTCAATGCGTCCGGCGGCGTGCTCTCGTCGAATCCGATCGGCGCATCGGGCATGATCCGCTTCGCCGAGGCCGCCATCCAGGTGATGGGCAAGGCCGGCGACCATCAGGTCCCCGACGCCCGCAAGGCCCTCGGTCACGCCTACGGCGGTGGCTCGCAGTACTTCTCGATGTGGCTGGTGGGCGCCTCCAAGCCCACGCACTGACTCCGCAACCCCACCTCCCGAACGCGCCCAGCACGGAGGCCGACAGAACCCAAAAATTCGCCGAGAGAACCCTCATTTTCGTCGACGGCATCGGCGGATTCAACCGGTCGCTGCAACAGGATCGGACGGGTCTGATCGTAGTAGCTCGTCGAGTTTGGCGGCGGGCGTGAGCCAGCCGTGTCGTTTGCGGGGTCGGGCGTTGAGTTCTGCGG
>NZ_JAKGCU010000034.1 GCF_021556435.1 Gordonia tangerina | reverse complement strand
GCTAGAGATCAACGGGTTCACAACGTGACACACCCACCAGTATCGCCCGTCCACCCGACTCAACCACGGCAAACCTTCGCATCTCCGCGTCACCGGCGAAGCCGGCCCCATAGCTCGATACCGAGCAGCGCCATGCCGGCCACCGCCAGGGACACCCACGCGAGGTCGGTCCGACTGCGGGACAGCACCGCGGCGAGGATCAGCGGGCCGGTGAACTCTATCGACACCGCCACCCCCAGCGGAAGGCGGTCGATAGCCGAGTAGAAGGCCCCGTTCATCGCCCCGATCGCGGCACCGAAAGCCACCACCGCGATCCACTGCCTCCGCGTCCAACGCCGAACGTCCGGGCGGATCACGACGAGCAGAATGGCGGCGGCGATCGTCAGCCGCAGAGTGGTGGCGCCTAGCGGTCCGACACCATCGAACATCTGCACGGCCAGGGCTGCACCGAACTGCAGCGAGACACACGAACCGAGAATCATCAGCACAGCCGGACCGGTCTGGTCGGCACGGCGCAGCACTGCGTTCCGGGGCGTCGTCATGGCTTTCATGACGCCAGCATCACCCTGGGCTATACGATCAGTCCAGTGAATGTTTTCACCGATAACCAGTCACTTCTACTTAAGATATGGCGATGCTCAATGTGACGCGCCTGCGCATCCTGCGTGAACTGCACCTGCGTGGCACGCTGGCGCAGGTCGCCGACGCACTCTCCTACAGTCCGTCGGCCATCTCCCAGCAGCTCTCGCTCCTCGAACGCGAAGTGGGCGTGCCGCTGCTCGAACACGTCGGGCGGCGAGTCCGGCTGACCGACGACGCGGTGACACTTGTCGGCCACACCGAGCTCGTGCTGGCACAGCTCGAGCTGGCCGAGGCCGAGTTGGCCGCCACCCAACCCGAGGTCAGCGGCACACTGCGGGTGGCGTCATTCCAGACGGTGCTGCTGGAGATCGCACCGCCCGCACTGACGCTGCTGAACCTGCGGTATCCATCACTGCAGGTCGAGATCACCCAGCGTGCTGTCGACGAAGCCTTCAGCGGCCTGCTGGCCCACGACTTCGACCTGATCCTCGGCGAGGAATACCCCGATCTGCCCGACCCCGTCCGCGCCGGAACCGATCGCGCCGACCTCGTCCGTGACCCGCTGTTCCTCGCGGTGCCCTCACACGGCGCATGGGCCCAACAACCGGATCGGATCGCCGACCTCGCCGACGCGCCGTGGGCGCTGGACCCACCGGGCACCGCGAGCGGCGACTGGGCGCGGGCGATGTGCCGCGGAGCTGGATTCGAGCCGCGGGTCCGGATGGAGGGCCCCGACCCGCTGCTGCACGCCCAGATGGTCCGCACCGGTCATGCGGTGGCCTTCGTGCCCGCGCTGATCGCGGCCGAGCATCTGGCCGGCGCGCAACTCGCTGCGCTGACCGGCAATCCCGAGCGCATCCTGTACACGTCGGTGCGCGCCGGGCGCGGCGGTCATCCCGCCGTGGTCGCCTTCCGCGAGGTGCTCGCCCGCGTGGCCGCCGAACGTCGGCCGGACACACCGCGTCGTCGACTGCAAGCCAGGTGAGGGTCACCTGACCGTCGTGTCGATTTCGTTGCCTTTTCTAGGCCGATCCGATGCCGCAGGCCACGCAATCCGCACCGGTCGGGCGCCTATCCTGCAGTCAAGCCGAGTGGGGGGCCGCCCGAAGGGATGGACCGCCGATGCGAACACATCGTCGCCATCGCGTACTCGCGCTGCTCGCCGCCGCCGTCACCGCGCTCACGCTCGGCGGATGCGGCAACACCCCCGACGACCCGGCACCGCGGGCCGTACCCATGCCATCCGAGGACATCCCCAGCGGCTTCGACGTCACCTTCCGATGGTTGCCGAACGGGGTCTTCGACGTCTCCGGGCAGGAGGGCACATTCGTCCGGGCGTTCGTCGAATCCTTCGAACTCGCCAACGCCGGACGATCGGTGCAGTGGGGATATCGCGGGTTCGAGGAGGCCGCGCCCTCCAACATCGCCCAGATGATCGAGGTGTATCCGGCGGAGACCTCGGCTACGCATCCCGGTGTCGGGAGCGCGTTCTTCACGGGTCTGCGGCGTGTCGACGACGCCGACTGGACTCGGATCGTTCTGTGCCGCTATGGGTATCGGTCAGTTCAGGTCGCCGACGACGAGTGGTCGGGACGGCTGGATGCGCCCCGGCCGGTCGAGATCGACTTCCGGCGGGGCGGTGTGGTCCCACCGAGCAACATCCGCGGGACGGCTCGGACACCGCATGGCGACGTCTTCGGCGACTGGCATGTCACGCGCTACGACTTCGCCGCGATATATCCCCACACCACCGCCGATGAAAGGGCATGTGCGGCGGGCACTCCGGCCGAAGTACCGACGCATCTCCCCGCGCAGGCGACATCGCCACAACCACCGATGACACCGATTCCGGGTTGGTGGGCGTCCTCGCCCCTGTAAACCACCGCGGCCCCGGCCGACCGGCCGCACGACCCCGCCTCGTGAAGACCGCTCACGCTTCGGGCCCGATCGCCGGATTCCCCTGCCCCTTTCACGATACCGCGCGACCCGGGTCTTGCCGCAAGACCCGGGTCGACCTGCACAATGGTCGTCTCCGCCCCGCCCTGCCCGACGTCGCGGAGGTGTCAACCCCACGCCGACCCGTTCCCGACGTTGCGGTCCTGTGCCGAAACCGCAACTCCACCAACACCTGACCACGCCGGTCATACCTTCGGAGCCGCCCGAATGCCACCACGCAACCCCGAGACCCGTGACGTCGCCATCTTCCACACCGCCGATCCGACAAAGTCCACCGTGGAGGTCATCGCCGACGACGAGCGCCATTTCGCGACCATGTCGGTGAGCCTCGACGCACTCATCACCGACCTGTCCGATCGACTCGACGCCGTGCGCAGGACTGCCGGACGACGGGGAAAACAGGCGGTCGAACGTGACCTGGAGATCCACGAGTTGACCGGCCGCCTGCGCACCCTGCACCGCTTCCGGCTCGATCTCTGCCTCGGCCGAATCGTCGTAGCCGAACCGGACGGCACCACCGAGATCCACTACATCGGCCGGATCGGCCTCACCGACCGATCGGGACGGCAACTCCTCATCGACTGGCGCACACCGGCGGCCGCACCCTTCTTCTCAGCGACCCCGGCCCGGCCGATGGGGTTGGTCAGCCGCCGCCGGTACCGATGGGGGCGCGGCCGCATCGTCGACTTCTGGGACGAGGCGCTGCGCCCCGACGCCGCCACCGACCCGTCGCTGGTCCTCGACGCCGACTCCGCCTTCATCGCCGGCCTCGAGGCGAACCGATCACCCCGCATGCGTGACGTGCTGAGCACGATCGCCGCCGACCAGGACGCCATCGTGCGCGCGGAATCACGCGGCGCACTGGTGGTGGACGGCGGTCCCGGCACCGGCAAAACCGTCGTCGCGCTGCATCGTGCCGCATACTTGCTCTACGCCGATCCGCGACTGGCCGGCAATCGGGGCGGCGTCTTGGTGGTCGGCCCCCACGAGCCGTATCTGGGTTACGTCGCCGATGTCCTGCCGAGCCTGGGCGAAGAGGGCGTGCACACGGTGACCCTGCGTGACCTGCTGCCCGAAGGCGCGACAGCGGTGCCCGAGAGCGACCACGTTGTCGCCCGGTTGAAATCCTCGATGGCGCTGGTCGATGCCATCGAAGCGGCCGTACGCTTCTACGAGGCTCCGCCGACCGACTCGATGACCGTGGAAACCGATTGGGCCGACGTCGAGATCACCCGCGCCGAGTGGCTCGAGGCATTCGGGGCACCCGAGTCGGGCACACCGCACAACGAGGCTCGTGACGAGGTGTGGGCAGCGCTGGTGGACCTCGTCATCGCCAAACACGACGATGACGTGCCCGCCGAGCAACTGCGGAAGTCTTTGGCGGACAACGACGAACTCACCACAGCGGTGAACCGCGCATGGCCGATGCTGGACTACACCGATCTCGTGAGCGACCTCTGGTCGGTGCCTGCCTATCTCCGGCTGTGCGCCCCGCACCTGAGCCGCGCCGAGATCGCGGTGCTGCAACGATCCGACGCGGCCGCTTGGACGGAGTCGGATCTGCCGCTGCTCGACGCCGCGCGCCGACGGCTCGGCGACCCGATGGCTGCGCAGCGACGGCGGCGCACCGCGGCCGCCCGCCACACCGACCACCAACGGATGGATCGGGTGGTCGACGAGTTGTTGGCGTCCAACACCTATGACGACGGCGACGGACTGATGTCGATGTTGCGGAGCGTCGATCTGCGCGACATCCTCGGCGACGCCAACGCCACGTCGGACACCGAGGCGGTACCGCTGTCCGGCCCGTATGCGCACATCATCGTCGACGAAGCCCAGGAACTCACCGATGCCCAGTGGCAGATGCTGTTGGCGCGTTGCCCTTCTCGTAGCTTCACGGTCGTCGGCGATCGCGCCCAGGCGCGCGCCGGGTTTGCCGAGTCGTGGTCGCAGCGGCTGGCTCGCGTCGGGTTTCGTGACGTCCGGTCGGCGACATTGACGGTGAACTATCGCACGCCCGAGGAGATCATGGCCGAGGCGGCGCCGGTGATCCGTGCGGCGCTGCCGGATGCCAACGTACCGAGATCGATCCGCGTCAGTGGCATTCCGGTCGTGACCGGCCCGGTGACCGAGCTGGATGAGGTTGTGGCCCGCTGGTCGGCGGCACACCACGAAGGGACCGCCTGTGTGATCGGCGCCCCCGACTTCGCCGCCTCCGGCCGCATCCGCTCACTGTCCCCGCAGCAGGCCAAGGGACTGGAGTTCGATCTGGTGGTGCTGGTGAACCCGGACGCGTTCGGCAGCGGACTCACCGGTGCGGTGGATCGCTATGTCGCGATGACACGCGCGACGCGGGAACTGGTGGTGCTGACCGATTGATCATCGTCATCCCAGGCGATCGGACGGTCGTCCGCCGACCAGCGCCGCGCCGCCATCGATTGTGGCCGATAGCCGCAATACCACCTCGGCCGTGACCGTCCGGTCCGTATTGTCGGCCGGGGGATCGTCGGAAACCGACCAGGAGGACTGAACTCGTGCCACAGCAGCGGACCATCGTGATCACCGGGGCCAGCGATGGGATCGGTGCAGTAACCGCGCGCGCACTCGCAGGCCCGGGTGTGGACCTCATCGTCGTGGGTCGCTCGGCGGACAAGACCGAGGCGGTCGCCGCGCAGGCCGGCGCCACCGCGTTGACCGCGGACTACGCCAAGCTCGACGACGTGCGCCGGCTCGCCGGTGAGATCCGCGACCGAGTCGGCTCGATCGACGTGCTGCTCAACAATGCGGGCGGAACCTTCGATCCGAAGAAGCGGACCGCCGACGGTCACGAACCGAACTTCCAGATCAACCACCTCGGCAGCTTCCTGCTGACCAACCTGCTGCACGATGCCCTCGCCGCCGACGGCGGTGGATTGGTGCTCAACACCTCTAGTATCGGCAATCTCGCCGGCCAGGTGGACCTCGACGACCTCGACTTCGACCGACGCCGAGCACTCGAGTTACGCTGCTACGGAACCGGAAAGCTGGAGAACATCCTCTTCACCCGCGGCATCGCCGATCGCTGGCGAGATGACGGAATCGTCTCTGCCGCAGTACACCCCGGACCTGCTGCGACGAGCTTCGGTCGCGATTCGTTCTTTGTCGGCCTGCTCTATCGCACACCGCTCAAGAAGGTCGGGACCATCACTCCCGAGCGGGGCGCCGAACCGTTGATCGCCCTGGCCAACCGGGGTGCCGACCCGACGATCAACGGCGTGTACTTCAGCCGTCACCGGGCGAATGGTCGAGAGAACCCGCAGGCGCGCAAGCAGGAACTCATCGACGGGTTGTGGGAGACCTCGGAGCGGTTGGTGGGCCTGAGCTGACGAACGCGTCGGACGAAACCTCAGTACGCCGAGCTGACGTTGTCCATCGACCCGTAGCGGTGGGCCGCGTAGTTGCAGGCCGCGACGATGTTGGAGACCGGGTTCCAGACGTCGAAAGCCGTTCCCTTGACGTGGTAGGCGGCGAAGGTCGGGTCGATCACCTGCAGCAAACCCTTCGACGGGATTCCTGCGGCGGCGTTGGAGTCATAGAGGTTGATGGCCTGCGGGTTTCCGGTCGACTCGCGCATGATGTTGCGATAGATACCGTCGTAGCTGCCGGGGATGTTGTTGGCCCGCATGATGTCGAGCGACTCACGAATCCAGCCATCGAGGTTGTCCGGATACACGGGCTTGGGTGCGGGCTTGGGCGCAGGTGCCGGAGCCGGCACCGGCGCGGGTGCCGGCGCCACAGCTGGGGTCGTGGTCGACGACTTCGCCGGGGTCTCGGCGTTGTCACCCAGGTCGATGGTGTGGGCGGTCTGGGTGATCGGCTGCTCCGCCCGGGCAGGCTCGTCCACAGCGATGGATCCTGCGGTCACCGCAGCGGCGATGGCCAGCGTTGCGGCGCCCACGACGTGGCTGGTCCGGGCGCGGGAGACGCCCCGGACACGACGAAGCGAAGTGGTGAAAACAGACATGTGAAGTGGTTCCTGATCGTTGCGGCCGCATGTCGGCCGGCAGCACTGCACATCCGGGGCACGCGTGGGCTCCCGGCTCGGTCAGCGCTGTGAGTGGACTTGTATGTGGACGACGTAGTCGTCGCGCGCATGGCGCAACACCCGGGCGAAGCGGGTTGTCTGGCGCAGATCGCTCAGACAGCGGCGGTGATGGCCCCGATGGCCAACACGAGTCCGCGGATTGCGCATGCGGTGTGGTTCCGCATAGCTATTCGACTTTCTCGTGCTGGGCAGACCGTCGCCTGCCTCGTGACAGGTAACAGATTGATATACATACCTGTGTGTTGTCCAAGTGAACGGCGATTAAAACGCTTGAAACCGGGAATATCTCCCGCCGCACGAACCGTCGTTTTGCCGCCCTGAGCTGGATATTCACACCCGGCGACGCCGGGTGACGTGTTTCACAAAGTCTGTCAACTCGAATCGCCGATTTGCGACCATTTCGTGATCAACGATGGCCGTCGGGTGTACGAGCACCAGCGCGCCGCTTCAGCCCTTCACCGAGCGCGACAGCCGGATCGGATATCGCGACGTCATCGGTGAGATCGTCCTGTGATGTTCATCCCTGTGAAGGCCTCCCACTGGCATTCCGACCGAATCCGGTGCCACCATGAATAGGTGCGTCGTGCAACCAATCCGGCCCGGGGGCGAGTGTCACCGGCGCTGACGCCGCGCTGCTGGCCGATCGCACGACTCCTGAGTCGCAATCCACTGGTCCGGCGCAACGACCGCATCGAGGCCTTGACGCTCTGCCTGGCCACCGCGCTGGCGCTGGTGGCCATCCCGTTCTCGTTCCTCGTGCACAGCGAGGTCCATGCCGCGCAGACCGCCGCGATGGAACGCCAGGCCCAGACCATCCATACCGTCCAGGCCACCGCAGTCGACGACGCGTCCGCAATCGTCACCGAGGCCGGCGGTGGCGCGATGGTGACCGCACGATGGACCTACAACTCCGTGCCGCACAACGGCAGCGTCGATGTCGACGACGGCAGCATCAACGCCGGTGACCGTTTCGACCTGTGGGTCGACGACGCAGGTGACGCCACCCATGCCCCACTGACCGCAGTCGAGGCCGCGCTGGGTTCGGTGCTGACGGCGGTCGCCTTCTACCTGGCGGTTCTCTCCCTCATCGCCCTTCTCGTGTTTGGCGCCCGTGCCGTCCTCCGCCGATTCCGGCACCGGGCATGGGACATCGATCTGGAGCTTCTCACCGGCAGCGGCGGCGGACACCTCCACCGGTGAGCATCCCGCCACCCAATCTCCTGTGCTATTGCTGAGGCTGATCACAGCGGCCTCTCCACTATCGGCGGGGCACGTCGCCCGAAGGTGAGAGATGCCCTACGTCGAGTCATCGGTCCGTACCAGGCAGGCCGTCGCCGCGGCCCGCGCCGTCATGATGCGGGAGGGCATCACGCGGCTGACGATGCGTGCGGTGGCCAACGAGGCAGACATCCCGCTGGGCACTCTTCAGTACGTCTTCCCCAACAAGCTCGGCCTGCTGCACGCGGTCATCTCCGATGTCGTCGACGAAATCGCCGATGTGCTGCGCGACTCAGCCGACATCGACTCCGGCCTGGGCAACGCCATCGGCAACGGACTGCGCAACTTCTGGTCAGTGCTGGTGATCGACCATCGCGACCTCCAGCTGCTGCAGCTCGAGTTGGTCACCTACGCCTTGCGCACGCCTGGTCTCGAAGACCTGCCGCGCTGGCAGTACGAGCGGTATTGCCAGGTCGTCGAGGACTGGTGTCGGCGCGCGGCAGCCCGGGCGGACGAGACCGCAGCCGTGCCCTATGACCAACTCGCCCGCGTCTTGGTGGCCGGCATCGACGGCCTGATCGTCCAGCACGTCATCGCGCCGGATTCCGACCGGGCGAGCGCGGACGTGGAGGCCCTGATCCGGATGATCACCGACCTCGCGTCGGTGCGATCCGCCGGCTGAATCAACCCTTGTGGACCGATGTGACCTCCCCTACACTCGCTTCAAGTCATACGTATGACTGAGTTTGCGGCTCGGGTGCACATCCCCCCGAGCCGATCAGCGCCGAAAGGGAATCCCATGGATAACGTCGACGTGGTGGTGGTCGGAGCCGGGCTCGCCGGACTCAGCGCAGCGCGGTCACTGGTCGCCAACGGTCGCACTGTCGCAGTCCTCGAAGCGCGCGACCGGGTTGCCGGCCGCACCTTCGGTGGGGCGCTCGCGAACGGGGTACCGGTGGAGCTGGGCGGACAGTGGGTGGGGCCCACCCAGGATGCCGTCCTCGAACTGATCGACGAGCTCGGCCTCGAGACGTTCCGCACCTACGACGACGGCGACTCGCTGACTGTTTACGACGGAGCGGTCGTGCGATATGCCGACGACACCTTCGGGCTTCCGATGGAGTCGGCTGTGGAGGTCGGGCGACTCTGGGAGGAGATCACCACGCTGGCCGAAACGGTCTTGACGTCAGCCCCCTGGGAGACGACCGACGCAGACTACTTGGACCGCCGAACACTCGACGAATGGTTGCGCACCAACACCTCCGACACGCTTGCACTACGCTTGTTCCGCGTCCTGGTACCGGCACTGTTCTCCGCGGAGACACCGGAGCTCTCGCTGCTGCACTTCCTGTTCTATGTGAAGTCGGGAACCAGCCTCGAGTCCCTGGTCACGACGACCGGTGGCGCCCAGGAGTCACGGGTTGTCGGTGGGACACATCGCATCTCGGAGCGGATGGCCGAGGACCTCGGTGACCGGGTCCGCCTGCGCACCGTGGTGCGTGACATCCGAGCGGACACCGACGGCGTGGTGGTCGGTTTCGCGGGCGGCGAGATTCACGGGAAGCACGTGATCGTCGCAGTCCCCCAGACCCTGGCCGGTCGCATTCGCTACACCCCGCCATTGCCTGCCGCCAGAGACGCACTGACCCAACAGATCCCGGCCGGTTCGGTGATCAAGTTCCACGTGGCCTACCCGACACCGTTCTGGCGCGAGGAGGGACTCAACGGATTCGTGCTGAGCCTCGACGATGAGTTCAACGTGACCCTGGACAACTCCCCAGCGGACGGATCATGCGGCGTCATCGTCGGTTTCCTCGAGGGCGCACACGCTCGTCGTGCCGCGGAACTCTCCGCCGACGAGCGGCGCGACCGGATCGTCGGCAACCTCGTCACCTACTTCGGCGCACGAGCCGCCGGGCCCACCGAGGTAATCGAACAGGACTGGACCGCAGAGGAGTTCACCCGCGGATGCTATGGCGGCCGACTCGGCGCCGGCGTGTGGACGCAGTACGGCCGCGTGCTCGCGGCACCGGTCGGTCGGATCCACTGGGCCGGTGCGGAAACCTCCGATGTGTGGAACGGGTACATGGACGGCGCGATCCGATCCGGCCGACGCGCCGCGGTCGAAATCCTGGCCGGTGAGGACTGAGCGGCGATGACGGAACCGGCTCAGATCCACACGACCGTGGCCATCGTCGGGGCGGGACTCTCGGGACTGACGGCCGCGACCGAACTACACCGGCGCGGCGTCGACGTCGTGATTCTGGAGGCGGCCGATCGAGTGGGTGGCCGGGCATTCAGTGCGACATCGATTTTCGGTTCTCGTCTGGACCTCGGCGGCCAGTGGGTCGGCCACGGACACGACCGGTTGACGCGGCTCGCGGCGGACTGCAACGCCACAGTGTTTCCGATGCGCACGGGTCGGATACCGGTGATTGTGGACGGCCCGCGGACGGTGTCGGCGGCGTCTGGGTCGGTGCTGACCGCAGCGGCGGCACTGACCATCGTGGGTACCCTCGCCAGACTCGGGATGCCAGAGCGCTGGAACTCGTCAAGCGTCGCCGGATGGATTCGCCGCGTGCCTGGTCGACGCGCCCGGCGGTTACTCGAGGTCATCGCTGCGGTGGCGTCCACCGCCGACACCGACCGACTCTCCGTTCACGCACTCACCCCGATGATCAGTCACGAGGGCGGATTGACCGGCATGCTGTCGAGCAGCGGCGGCGCTCAGGAGTCATTGGTACTCGAGGGCGTCGGCACCCTGACCGACACCTTGGCCGAGGAACTCGGCTCTCGGGTACACACCGGCTGTCGGGTGACCGCGATCTCGCAAACCGCGGATTCCGCGACTCTGCGCACGCACGCCCTCACCGTGGTCGCCGACAGGGTCGTCGTCGCCGTCCCGCCGCCCGTGGTCGCGTCCATCGACATGGACCCAGCGCTTCCGCCGACCCGCATTGCTCTGCAGCACAACACCTACATGGGTTCGGTCTACAAGGCCATCGCGGTGTATTCGCGACCGTTCTGGCACGCACGTTCCGGAGCCGAGTTCATGATGCTCGGACACCCCGGCGCAGCGGTCTACGACACCACGGCACCGGAGGGTCCGGGTCATCTCTGCTTGCTGGTCGCCGGCCCGGAGGCGCGTGAGCTCGACGAGCTGACCACCGAGCAGCGACAAGGCGCGCTCCTCGGGGCGTTGGCGGCCCACCTCGGGCCGGAGGTCACCGCGCCGTCCGACTGGCACGAGAAATCATGGCACCTCGACGAGTTTGTGGGCGGCGGCTATCTGGCACTGCCACATATCGGCACCACCGAGGGATTCCTCCCGATGCCATCCGACCCGGTCGGTCGCCTGCACTGGGCCGGAACCGAGACCGCCCGTGAGCACGCCGGCTACCTGGAAGGTGCCATCGAATCGGGTCACCGGGTCGCCGGTGAAGTGCTCTCAACCCTCTGACCGGGGTCGAAGCGTCGCCGGCCGATGCGCACCACACCGATCCCTGTACCCTCGGATCCGGCATCGCCCGACGAAGGAATCACCGACATGAACCAGGCCCTCACCCCTGAAGCCGACGCAGCAGTCAATGATGTGGCACAACGCCACGGTCTCTCACGCGATGCGGTCGTGTCCATGCTGGTGGCCGTCAACGCGGGTGGGGGCACGATGGCCCAGTTCTCGGTCCCCGAGTTGGGCGGTTCCGGCCAGTGGATGCGCGGCGGGATGACGATGGTCGGCAACATGTTCGACAATGCACTCAAGGCGCGCGTCGACGCACTGTGCAACGAGCTGTCCCAGTTGCTGGCCACGACCCAGGTTTTCCCGCCGCTGCCGGCCGGCAGCGCCGGCGTGTTCGGGTCCAACAACTGGTGGCCGGCCGAACTCGGGGTGCCGAGTTCGACCGGTGGACAGAACCAATCTCGCTACGCGATTTTCCCGAGTACCCGCCGACTGGCCGTCGACACCTCCGGCGTGGTCCGCATTTTCGACACCGGCGACCACAACATCGGGGGCGTGCAACAGCAGCAAGGCGGGTCGGCGGGATCGTTGCTGTTCACCAGCCAGTACGGAACCTTCGACGTCTCCAGTCTGCCGGAGGTGGGCATCGGGGCACCCGCCGCCGGGTCTGTCGATGCACCGGTACAGGACAATCCGCCGCAGCAACCGTCGAACTCCGCGCACTCGGCTCCGCAGCAGGACTCGACGTACCCTGCCCCCTCCGCCGGTGAGGACCCCGGCGATTCGACCGCGATCATCAACGCGATCGAGTCACTGGCCGGACTTCATCAGCGCGGCATCCTCTCCGACGAGGAATTCGCCGCCAAGAAGGCAGAACTGCTCGGCCGCCTCTGAGCCTCACCTGCTCCCCGGGGGATCAGGGGGCGACGTTGGCCAGTGCATCCAATGACGACGTTGCGTCGATGTATTCCTGCACCCATCGTTCGATGACCGCCGACGACTTCTCCACCTTCTGGAACTGCCCGACCACCTGGCCGACCGGGTTGAAGGCGACATCGATGCTCTCGTCGGGATGTTTGTGGGTAGCGGCGACCGCCATCCCGGACACCATGTACTGCAACGGCATTCCCAGCGGGTCGGGGGTGTTGGGGTCTTCCCACGCCTCGGTCCAGTCGTTCCGTAACATCCGGCACGGTTTGCCGGTGAACGAGCGGCTGCGCACCGTGTCACGGCTACCCGCGTCGATGTAGGCCTTCTGCTGGATCGGAGTGTTCTCCGACTCCTCCACCATCAGCCACTGCGATCCGGTCCATGCTCCCTGGGTGCCGAGTGCAAGTGCGGCGGCGATCTGCTGTCCGCTGCCGATGCCGCCCGCCGCCAACACGGGGCGCGGTGCGACAGCCTTGACGACCTGCGGCCACAGCACGATCGAACCGACCTCACCGCAGTGGCCACCGCCTTCGCCGCCTTGGGCGATGATGATGTCCACGTCGGCCTCGGCGTGCTTGAGCGCCTGCTGCGGAGAGCCGCACAGCGCCGCCACCTTGCGTCCGGAATCGTGGATCTTCTGGATCATGTCGGGCGGCGGGGTGCCGAGCGCGTTGGCGATGAGCTTGACTTTCGGGTGCTGCAGCGCGATCTCCACCTGCGGCGTCGCGGTGGCCTCGGTCCAACCGAGTAGCTGCAGGGAATTGTCGTCATCCTCGTTGAGCGGGACGCCGTGGTCGAGCAGCAGCTTGCGACCGAAGTCGAGGGTCTCGGCAGGCACCATCGACTGGAGCATCGTAGTGAGCTCCTCGGTCGACATGTTGGCGTCCATGCCCTCGTACTTGTTGGGGATCACGATGTCGACACCATAGGGGCGATCGCCGATGTGGTCGTCGATCCAGTTCAATTCGATCTCGAGTTGTTCGGGCGTGAAGCCGACCGCACCCAGTACGCCGAAACCACCGGCCTTGCTGACAGCAACCACCACGTCGCGGCAGTGGGTGAATGCGAAAATCGGGAACTCGATACCGAGCTCATCGCAGATCGGGGTGTGCATGCGTACTCCTTCGGCACCGAAACCTTACTAGAACCTGTTCTTGTTTTGATACTAGACCGCCCACGCGGCAGCAAGCACACGATGTGTCGATTCGGTGCAATGGACGTTGACGCCAGTGATGGAACACGTTCTAATGCGTCGGGTGGACATGACAGGAAAATCGGTCCTGGTGACCGGCGGCGGTACCGGCATTGGCGCGGGGATCGCATCCGTGTTGGTCGAGTGCGGCGCCACCGTCACCATCGTCGGTCGCACTGCCGAGCGTCTCGAGAACACGGCAGCGAAACTGAACGCGTCGTCGGGACGTGCCTCCGTGCACACCCATGTCGCTGACGTCACGGACGAGGAGCAGATCGCGGAAGCGGTCCGAACCGCGAGTGGTCGTGGCGGCCTGCACGGCGCGGTGGCCTGCGCCGGCGGCAGCGAGACGATCGGCCCGATCACCCAGATGGACTCGGACGCCTGGAAGCGTACCGTCGACCTCAACGTCAACGGGACCATGTTCACGCTTAAACACTCCGCGCGCGAACTGGTTCGAGCCGGCGGCGGGTCGTTTGTCGCGATCTCGTCGATCGCCGCGAGCAATACTCATCGGTGGTTCGGCGCCTACGGGGTCACCAAGTCCGCGGTGGACCACATGGTGGCCTTGGCCGCCGACGAGTTGGGCACAAGTGGTGTGCGGGTCAACGGGATACGGCCCGGCCTGGTGCGCACCGACCTGGTGGCCGCAGTGCTCGACGACAAATCACTCAGCGGGGACTACCGCATCAACACCCCGCTGCCCCGGATCGGCGAGGTCGACGACATCGGCTGGATGGCGGCGTTTCTGCTCAGCGAGCGTTCTGGCTGGATCACCGGGCAGGTGATCAATGTCGATGGCGGTCAAATGCTTCGCCGCGGACCGGATTTCAGTTCGATGCTGGAACCGCTGTTCGGCACCGACGGGTTGCGCGGGGTCGTCGAGGAATCGTCCTGACGCGCATCGCTCCTCGGTACTGGCCGACGCCACTCGGTAGTGCGGCCCGCCGAAATCACCCATTGCCACACCGATATCGGCATCCTGGAGTGGTCGTCACGTCAGGAAGGTGACCGATGGGCGAACTCGACAACACGGTGAACGTGGTGATGCTGCTCCTGGTTCTCGGTACTGGCATCGCGGCCACCGCGTGCGCGATCGCGGCCGCGTACGTCTACCTGCGTCCGGGTCGCGACCGCTCCGCCGGCGATCGACTCGCCAAGCGGTGGTTGGTGGCGACCGCGATCCTCGGGTTCACCGCCATCGGTTTGCGGTTCGTGTGGGTGCTGCTGCTCTGACTGTCGCGCACATCGGAGCCACCTGCACGTCGTCCGGCGGTCGGTACCCTGACGGCATGAGCGGACGCTGGTCGCTGGACATGTTGTCGACCGTCGAGGCCATGCGGGAATTGGAGATCGCCGCACGCCGCCCCGATGGCCGATTGCTGCGCTTCACGCCAGTCTGGGTGGTGCGGTCCGAGGACGCCGTCTATGTCCGCACCTGGTATCGGCGCGAGTCCGGTTGGTATGGCCACGCATCGGCTTCCGGCATGGCTCGCGTGCGGCTCGGCGCGGACGAGCTCGACGTATCAGTCACCGACGTAGGTGCGCTCGTCGGCCGACTTCGGGAAGCGGTCGACGCGTCGTATCACGCGAAGTACGGAGGGCCCGGATCCGGCTCGGTCGACCGGATGGTGGGCGACGAGGCAGCACAGACGACGCTGCGGTTGATGCCTGTGTAGGCGATGCTGCCCCGGTCACGGGCTACGTTGACTCCAGGTCCGCAGCTGATCTGCGATGCGATCAAGTGCGTCCACGCCACCGGTCGCCACGTCGATGACGAATGCGAAACGGTCGTTCTCCGACGCCGTGATCCACTGCCCGTTCATGCCCAGGAATGTCAGGCACACCGCCCAGGCAGTTCGCTTGTTGCCATCGACGAGCGCGTGGTTGCGCGTCATCGACTGCAACAGCGCCGCTGCCTTGAGGTGGAGGTCGGGGTATGCGTCCTCGCCGAAGACCGAGGCGCGAGGTCGGGCCAGTGCGGACTCGAGCAGTCCGTAGTCACGAATGTCGGGAGGTGCGCCGAGCGCGAGTCTCGCTACGTCGAGCACGTCTTCGAGGTCCAGATACTCGGTCATGCGTCCTTGAGTCGCTCCAACACGCCCGCTTCTTCGCTGACAACCCGACGCGCAACCGCATCGACCTTGGTCTTGTGTTCGCGACGCGCGATGTACTCGTCGATTGCCGACAGCGCGACCGCTTGCATGGAACGGCCTTCGGCTTCGGCCTGTCTTCGCAGAGCCTCGGTCTGCGCCTCACTGGTCCGCAGTGTCATACCCACCTCCGTGACGATACCAGTGTGATACCACCCCCTTGGATCGAGCACTGATCAATGACGTACCAGACGTCGGCCTCTACCTGTCGGCCCCATTGCCTACCCTTGACCCGTGGACTTCGACGCATTCGGCAGCCTGTGGGATCGACATCCCGCCTGGCGGCTGCTGCGTGCCCACAACTCGCCGCTCATCCTGACGTTTCTCGGGAACTTCTTCGTCGAGGGCAATCGCGGAGCGAGTTCGGCCAGTGAGCTTGCCGGCGCCCTGGACGACCTGCTCTACGAACTCAACGGCACGTCACCGACCGAGGACGGCCAGCCCCGGTTCCCGAAGGAACCACGTGCCTACCTCGAGGACTGGGCGGCCACCGAGGCGGGGTTCCTGCGTCGCTTCTATCCGCCCGGCGACGACGAGGTGCACTATGAGGTCACCCCCGCCCTCGAGAAGGCCTACGCCTGGGTGGTCTCGCTGCAGGGGCGGTCGTTTGTCGGGACCGAATCGCGCCTGCACACCGTCGTCGAACTGCTGCGACAGATCGTGCACGGCACCGAGGCCGACCCGGAGATCCGGCTGGCCGAGCTGCGTCGCCGTCGCGCCGAGATCGACGCCGAGATCGAGGCGGTCGAATCCGGCGACGTCTCGGTGCTCGATGAGACCGGCGTTCGCGACCGCTACCAGCAGATGTCGGCGACCGCGCGTGAACTCCTCTCCGACTTTCGGGAGGTCGAGGACAACTTCCGACTCCTCGACCGCGCCGCCCGCGAGAAGATCGCGTCCTGGGACGGCCCCAAGGGTGAATTGCTCGCCGAGCTGGTGGGCAGCCGCTCGGAGATCGCCGGTTCCGACCAGGGCCGCAGCTTCGCGTCGTTCTACGAGTTCCTGCTCTCCGACGCCCGGCAGGCCGAGCTGTCCGACCTACTGGCCACGGTGTCCTCGCTGGACATCGTCGATGCCGACCGCCGCATCCGCGGCATCCACCACGACTGGTCGGAAGCCGCCGACCGCACGCAACGCACCGTGCGCCAGATCTCCGAACAACTGCGGCGGTTCCTCGACGATCAGGTGTGGCTGGAGAACCGCCGCGTCCTCGACCTCGTTCGGTCAGTGGAGGCGACCGCCCTCGAGATCCGCGGCCGGGAAACACGTTTCGGACTCGAAGTCGATCAGCCTGGTATCGAGATCGTTTTACCCTTCGAGCGACCGCTGTACCAGCAGCCCGCTGCGGTGACCGTGGAGAGCACCATCGATGAGACCACCGAACAAGTCGATGCGGACCTGCTGTTCACCCAGACGTTCGTCGACCAGGCCCGGCTGGCCGCCAACATCCGCGCCATCCTGCCGGAGCGATCGTCGGCGTTGCTGTCCGACGTCATCGACATGTACCCGATCGAGCAGGGTGCGGCCGAGATCGTCGGCTACCTTGCACTCAACGACGACGACGTCAGCGTCGACATCGATGACACCGACGAGACGCTGCTGGAATACCCCGACCCCGACGATCCCGAGACCACCAAACGGGCACGGCTACCGAGAGTCACGGTGAGACGACGATGACCGACGAACGCACCGTCGCAAGCGCGATCATCCGGCTGATGCAGGGTGTGGTGTATCGCGAGTCCGACGAGGACACCTGGGGCACCCTCGAACGCTCGGGCGCCGGCGTGCGCGATCACTTCGCCACCATCGGCGTCGACGTGGTGGTCGACGATTCCGAAGGTTACGCCTATCTGCGGTCACGCCCGGAAGAAGAAGGTGACGAACCACTTCCGAGGCTGGTGCGTCGACGTGCGTTGACCTACAACGTGAGCCTGCTGCTGGTGTTGCTGCGTAAACGGTTGCTGGAGTTCGAGATCACCGGCGGCGAAGGACGACTCGTACTGTCGACCGAGCAGATCGTGGAGATGCTGCGGCTGTTCCAAGCCGAATCCACCAACGAGGCTCGGCTGGTCGACCAGGCGGAGACGACGATCAAGAAGACCGTCGAACTCGGGTTCCTGCGGCAGCTGCGCGGGCAGACCGACCAGTGGGAGGTGCGACGCATCATCAAGGCCTACATCGACGCGCAAACACTGTCGGACTTCGCTGGGAAGTTGCGCGAGTACGCCGGAACGGCGAGCGCCGATGAGTGAGGGGCTGTTCTCGTCAGTCGAACTTGCCGCACCAAACGGCGGGGCCGGATTCCGACTACAGCATGTCGAGGTGTTGAACTGGGGAACCTTCGATCGGCAGGTGTGGCGGCTGACGCCCAACACCGATACCGCGCTGCTGACCGGCGACATCGGTTCGGGCAAGTCCACTTTGGTCGATGCGGTGACCACGCTGCTGATGCCGGCACACAAGATCGCCTACAACAAGGCCGCGGGCGCCGAGGCCAAGGAACGCACACTACGCTCCTATGTCGAGGGCCACTACAAGTCGGAGCGCCAAGAGGCGACCGGCCGGTCCCGTGCCAAGGGGTTGCGTCAGGACCGCAGCACCTACTCGGTGATCCTCGGCGTGTTCACCAACCCCGGCTACGACGAAACCGTCACCCTCGCACAGGTATTCCAGCAGCGCGACAGCGCGGGGCAGCCGTATCGCTTCTACGTCACCGCGACCAAACAGCTCGCCATCGCCACCGACTTCGCCGACTTCGGTTCCGACCTACGTGACCTGCGCAAGCGGTTGCGGTCGGGCGGCGCCGACGTGGTCGACGAGTTCCCCAAGTACTCGACATCGCTGCGGCGGTTGCTCGGCATCCGGTCCGAGCAGGCCCTCGAACTGCTGCATCAGACCGTGTCGATGAAGTCGGTGGGCAATCTCAACGACTTCGTCCGCGGCCACATGCTCGAACCCAGCGACTCCACCGACCGTGTTCGCGACATCATCGCCCATTTCGATGACCTCACCAAGGCCTACGACGCGGTCAAGCGGGCCCGCGAACAGCTCGAGGTGCTCGACCCGATCGTGGCGACCGTACAGAAGTACGACGCCGCCCTCGCCGAGCGCGACGCCCTGGACCTGCAACGCGCGGCGGTGCGATTGTTCATCGCCGAACACCGCTCTGGGCTGCTCGCCGGCGAGATCGCCACCCTCACCGCCGAGGGTGAACGTCTGCTGCGCGAGCAGGACGACGCCAAAGCGCAGCAACGCAATCTGAGCCGCGAACGCGAGTCACTCATCGAGGAACGTGCCCGGGCCGGCGGCGACCGGGTCGGCGAGTTGGAACGCCTCGCCGCCGTTGCCCGCGATGACGTGCGCAAACGCCGGCACGGCCGCACCTTGTTCGATTCGACGGTCGCCGACGCCGCGTTCGAACCGGTCACCACCGCCGAACAATTCACCGCCCTGCGTGGGCTGATCACCGATGAGCGACCGCGGCTGGCCGAGACCAAACACACCCTCGACGCGTCGACGGCCGATGCCATCGGACGCGAGAAAGACGCGGCTCGCCGATGTGACGCCATCCGCGACGAACTCGACGACCTCGCCAACCGCACCAGCAATCTCCCACCCGATCAGGTACAGCTGCGCGATCAGCTGTGTATCGATCTGGGGCTGACGCATGACGATCTTCCCTATGCCGGTGAGCTTCTCGACGTCGACGAGGAGCACGCGGAATGGCGGGGCGCGGCCGAGCGGGTGCTGCGCGGGTTCGCATTGTCGCTACTGGTGCCGCAACAGCACTACGAGGCGGTCACGCAGTGGGTCAACGGCCGACGGCTCACCTTCCAGGGCGCCGGTGGGCGCACCGTCGGCGCGAAACTCGTTTACGAGCGGGTGCCGGCGCGGCGGGTTCCTTTGCAGCGTCAGGATTCTGGAACGTTGCTGCTCGCCGACTGTCTGGAGATCAAACAGGGCCCGTTCGGGGACTACCTGCGCGACGAACTGATCAAACGGGCCGACCATCAGTGTGCGGCAACACTCGAGGAGTTCCGCGCGGCGAAACGGGCGGTCACCCGCGAGGGCCAGGTCCGCTCCGGCGGACGGCACGAGAAGGACGACCGGCACCGCGTCGACGATCCGCGCCGCTGGGTGCTGGGCTGGGCCAATGAACGCAAGATCGCCGCGTTGCGTGAGGATCTCGACGATCTGGACCGTCAGCGGACGGCGGCCGCCGCCGAGGTGGTCTCGCTGTCGGAGGAACGGGATGCGCTGCAGACCCGCCGGGAGGCGCTCGCCCGCCTCGACGGCTTCCACTCGTGGGCCGACCTCGATGTCGAGGAAGCCCAACGCCGCGCCGACGAGTGCGAGGCCGAACGGGCCCGGCTGGAGTCGGGTTCCTCACGGCTGCAGGAGATCACGACGGCGCTGGAACGCAACAGCGAACTCGCGACACAAGTGGCCACCACCATCGACGAGCTCACCGGCAAGCTGGCCACCACGGCTGCGACCACCCATCAGGCCGAGCAGCACCGCAAGCGCGATGACGAGTTCATCGCCGACCACTCCGATGCCGACCTCACCACTGCGCGCGCCTCGTATGAGGCTCTGGCACAACGACTCAGCGGATCGTTGCCGACCCGCGCCGCCGATTGTGCCGCCGCGGAGAACTCGCTGTCGTCCACATTGCATCAGCGGATCGAGCGATTGACCCGCGAACTCGGTGGTTTCGGGCAGAGCATGGCCCAGCAGATGGCCGAGGTGCTGCGTCGTTGGCCCGACCTGCGCGCCGACATGGATGCCAACGTCGATGCCCGCGCCGACTTCGTCGCATTTCGCGAACGGGTCGCCACCGACGACCTGCCGCGCTTCGAGTTCGAGTTCAAGGAACAGCTGAACAAGAATGCCATCCAGGAGCTCGCCGGGTTCAACAACTGGCTGCACCGACAGGCCGCGTCCATCGACGAGCGCGTCGCCCGGATCAACGAGGCGCTGGGGGCGGTGCCCTACAACCCCGGCCGCTATATCCGTCTGGAACGCGAGTCCACCACGAATCAGGATGTGGCACAGTTCCGTTCCGATCTACGGAACCTGACCAATGACAGCCTCGCCGTCGACGGGGACCAGTACTCCGAGCAACGCTTCCTGGATGTCAAGCGGATCATCGAACGGTTCCGCGGCCGTGACGGGCATGCCGATTCCGACAAGAACTGGACCCGACGCGTCACCGATGTCCGCAACTGGTTCGTGTTCTCCGCGTCCGAGCGTGATGTCGACACCGACGTCGAGTGGGAGCATTACAGCGATTCCGACGGTAAATCCGGTGGCCAGAAGGAGAAGCTCGCCTACACCATCCTCGCGGCGTCGCTGGCGTATCAGTTCGGGTTGGAGTGGGGTGTGGAGAAATCCCGCGACTTCCGGTTTGCGGTGATCGACGAGGCATTCGGTCGTGGTTCGGACGTCTCGACCCGATACGCATTGGATCTGTTCGCGAAACTCGGCCTTCAGTTGCTCATCGTGACCCCGTTGCAGAAGGTGCACGTGATCGAGCCGTATGTGAAAGCCATCGGCTTCGTCGACAACCCGACCGGCACCTTCTCCCGCCTGCAGACGATGACGATCGAGGAGTACCGGTCGCGCCGCGACGGACGACTGAAGTGAGCCGACGCTGGACCACCCCCGACGACATCGCCGCCAAGGTCCGACGTCGGTGGGATGACGGATCGCTGCTGCGGTCTCATGCCAACCGAGAACCGTTCGATCCCATCGTGACTCCACTGCGCGGTCCCACGGCGTCGGAGATCGGCGCGGACCTCGGCGCCGCCCGCGACTGGGTTACGGCCCTGGACACGGGACGCCGCGACGATCGGCGCTTTGCGTTGCAGTGGCAGTCGGTCGGTGGGCGCCATGTCGGCCGTAACCAGGTGCCGGCCCGCGCCGTGGTGTCCTCGTTCGAGCAGGCGTGGACGCTGCTGGGCGTGACGGCGACAGTCCGGCGGTACGACGAGCTCCTCGATCTCGCCGCCGCGCACCCGGCGGTCCGCACGTGGATGGTCCGATATCCCTTGCGCGCACTGGAATTGGCGGACGAGATGGCACGTCTGATCGCCGCGTACGCGTGGCTCGACGAGTATCGCTCCTCTCGCCGGTACCTGCGTGAGATCAGCGCGCCCGGTGTGGACACCAAGTTCGCCGAACGGCACCGTGCGGTCCTTGCCGCCATGCTCGGGGTGTCGACGTCGGCGTCGGGCTTCCTGGCCGATCTCGGCCTGCACGGCAAACCCGAGTTCGTGCGCTTGCGGTTCGCGGCGTCGGTGGGGTTGCCCGCGCCGCTGACCGAGCTGACGGTGCGCGCTGACGAACTCGCGCGGCTCGAGCTGCGGCCGCGCAGTGCACTCGTGATCGAAAACGAGATCACCTACCTGAGTGTCGACGTCCCCGACGACGGTGTGGTGCTGTGGGGCAAGGGTTTCGAGGTCGATCGAATCGGTCGCCTGCCCTGGCTTGCCGATGTCCCCATCCGCTACTGGGGTGACCTCGATACCCACGGTTTCGCCATCCTCGACCGCATGCGTGCCTGGTTGCCGCAGACCGAGTCGGTGCTGATGGATCGGGACACCCTGATGACGCACCGGGACCGCTGGGTCACCGAACAACGCCCCGCGTCGTCGGATCTCACGCATCTGACCCGCGGCGAGCACGAGCTCTACACCGACCTCGTCACCGACGCCCTCGGCGAGCGTGTGCGGCTTGAACAGGAACGCATCGATTGGTCCTGGGTCCGGCGAAACCTCGGACCGGTGTGACGTCGCGTCGACCTGGGTGCGATGAATTCCGGCGGCGGGCACGAGCCGGTACCGACTCAGTTCGGTACCGGGCGGCCCGACTGCTGAGACCAGAGCTCCGGATCGTCGCGCAGCAGCCGCGCACGGCCTTTGCGCCGATAGCGCCAGATCTGTATCGCACCGATCGCCCACAGCACGAACTGCGCCGACATCGCCCAGGTGAAGGCCTCGGCGGGATAGCCGGACACGCCGTCGGGCGTCCGCCAGTCGAGCAGCAGACCGATCAGGGCGGCGGTGGTGAGGCTGGCCAGGAATCCGCCCTGGTTGATGATCCCGGTGGCGGTGCTGACCCGGAACACCGGATTCGAGGTGCGACCGAGGTCGAAGCCGACCATCGAGGCCGGACCGCCCATCCCGCAGATCACCACCAGGACGACGAGCATCCACAACGGCGCCGCCCCGGGCCATGCCAGGACCACCGCCCAGGTGGTCGCGATACTCGCCACCACCAGCAATACCAACGTCGACCGATGCCACGGCCAGCGGGTGATGAGCCACGCGAAGGTGGGCCCGAAGGCCATGATCGAGAGCACCATGACGGTCAGTAGCAGACCGGCGGTCGCCGAACTCAAGCCCTGCCCCTCGACGAAGAACGGATAACCCCACAACAGGCCGAGCACCGTCGCGCTGAACTGGGTGGAGAAGTGCATCCAGAATCCGAGCCGGGTGCCCGGATGCTCCCACGACGCCTTCAGGCTGTCCTTGATCCCCGTCAACCCCAGCATTGGCCCCGACACCGAGCGCGCCTCGGCCGAGTCCCGCACCACGACCAGGGTCGCCACGAGCAGCACGCCGCCGAGCGCGGCGGTCGCGATGTAGGCATGTGTCCAGCCCAGCGTCGACAACGCCCAGGTCATCGGCACCGCCGCGGCCACCGCGCCCAGCTGTCCGAGCACCCCGGTCAGCTGCGTCATCAACGGGATGCGCCGGATCGGGAACCACGTGGTGACCAGCCGGAGCACGCACACGAAGGTCATCGCGTCACCGACGCCGACGAAGAAGCGCGCCGACAGCGCCCACAGGTAGCTGTCGGCGAAGGCAAAGCTCAACTGTGCCGAGGTCAGGATCAGCGTGCCGGTGAGCAACACCCGACGCGGACCGAACCGGTCCACCAGCAGGCCGACGGGCACCTGCATCAGCGCGTAGATCAGCAGCTGCAGCACCACGAAGGTGGACAGTTGGGATGCGCTGATGTCGAAGCGTTCGGCGGCGAGCAGGCCCGCGACACCCAACGACGACCGGTGCAGCACGGCCACGAAGTACACCGCGAGGCCGACCAGCCAGATCGTCATCGCCTGGGCGGGACGCGATGGAGCGGTCATCGGCGGAGATCCCTGATGGGGTGCGGGGGCTGCAGACTGTCGAACACTCGGTTCATTGTCCGGCATGCGACCGCGCGTCCTCCGCCGGGTCTAGGCGTCGCGCCGCCGCTCCAGGTACCGCCGCTCGGCCGGGTTCCGGGTCGCGGCGATCGCGGCGCCGTATGCCGCTCGGGCGTCCGCATCGCGTCCCAGTCGGCGCAGCAGGTCCGCACGCGTCGCATGCCACGCGTGATAACCGTCGAGTGCGAGACCGTCGACGATGGCCAGCGCGACGGCGGGACCGTCGAGTTCGGCGATGGCGACCGCACGATTGAGCGCCACGATCGGTGTCGGTTCGATCGCGTGCAGCTGGTCGTAGAGCGCGCCGATCTGACCCAGGTCGGTGTCACGCGTGTCGCGGGCGTCGGTGTGGACCGCGTTGATGGCCGCCATGATCTGGTAGCGCCCGGGAGTCGATCCGGTCATCTCCACCCGGGACAGACATTCGCGGACCAGGGTGTGCCCTTCGACGATGAGCGCGCGGTCCCACCGCCCTCGGTCTTGCTGGTCGAGAGTCACCAACGTGTCGTCGGCGATCCGGGCCGCGCGGCGGGCGTCGGTCAACAGCATGAGCGCGAGCAGCCCGGCCACCTCACCGTCGTCGGGCAACATCTCGCGCATGAGGCGGCCGAGCCGGATCGCCTCGGCGGTCAGGTCCGACCGGATCGGGTCAGCTCCGGCTGCCGCGAGGTAGCCCTCGTTGAAGATCAGGTAGATGACGGTGAGCACTCCGTCGAGTCGGTCGGTGACGTCGTCGCGGTCGGGTATTCGGAACGGGATGTGCGCCGTCCTGATCTTGGACTTCGCACGGGTGATGCGCCGTGCGACCGTCGCCTCGGCGACCAGGAAGGCGCTCGCGATCTCCGCGACGGTGAGTCCGCCGAGCAGGCGCAGGGTCAGCGCGACTCGGGCCTCCGGTGCGAGCGCCGGATGACAACAGGTGAACATGAGCCGGAGACGGTCGTCGGCGACCGGTCCGGTCGGCTGATGCGGGGTGGGGTCGTCGATGATCATGGCGGCCTGGTGCTTGCGGTCGCGCAGCGATTCCCGGCGGATTCGATCGATGGCGCGATTACCGGCCGTGGTGGTCAGCCAGCCGCCCGGGTTGGGCGGGATGCCGCCGGTCGGCCACCGCTCGACGGCGGTGAGCAGCGCCTCGCCGGCCGCGTCCTCGGCGATGTCGAGATCACCGAAGCGGCGAACGAGCGAGGCGATGACTCTGCCGTACTCCTCGCGGTAGATCCGCTCGATCCGCGCGCGAGTATCTGCGGTCATGCCTGGTCGAACGTCCGGATCTCGATTCGGGCCGCGCAGGCTTTCGATGCCCGCGACGCGATCTTCAGGGCGGCGTCGAGGTCGGCGGCCTCGACGACCCAGAATCCGCCGAGCACCTCCTTGGTCTCGGCGTACGGGCCGTCGGTGACTATCACGTCAGGACCGGTGTTGTCGATCGTGGTGGCGGCGTCCGGACGCCCGAGCCCGCCGGCGAAGACCCACGCACCCTCGGCCTTGAGTTCGTCGTTGAACCTGCTGGTCACTGCCATCTGATCCTGGACGTCCTCCAGCGGGATGTCATAGACGCTCACGTCGCCGATCACGGAGAGCATGTACTGAGCCATTTTCGGATTCCTCTCGTCGGTGGCGGCCGATCGGCTGCCTCTACCTACTCCACGAACGGACCGATGCGAATACGACAGCTCGGGCAGGAACGTCGTCGCCGAAGCCGAGGATCTCGCGTACTGCCACCTCAGTGTGTGCGATGCGGTGGCGCCGACAAAAGGGCTGACGACCCTAGAACGAACGCCCGGTGTCGACAGCGTCGTATCGCGCGACGGCGAGAACCGTGGGTTTTGCCGTCTTCGGGCCCCGGGCGCGTCGACGCCAGCGATTCAGGGCCGCCGCGTCGCGCCAGATCTCGAGGGTGATGATGCGCTCCGGGTCCACGGAGTCGGCGGTGATGGATGCGTGGATGCAGCCATCCGCATCACGTGCGCGCGCGATCAGATCGCGGTAGGCGGCCACGGTCTCGTCGCGTATCTCGGCGTCGACGAGTTCGTGGCCGGCGATGATGATCAATCCTGATCCGTCGCCCTCGCCTGATGTGGTTGTCATGGGACCGGCTCCTTATCCGTGGTTTCGGTATCTGCTGAGGTCGGAGTCGCCGACGACGATCCGTCGACGGGCCGCGAACGGTGGCGAAGTGCGGTGACCGCGCGGAACGCGGCGCCGCCCAGGATCGCCATCCCCGCGGCGATGAGCAGGAAAAGTCCCAGCGCCACCGCGGTGAGCCGCCATGGCCAGGCGGTCCCGCCGTCGTCGTGAGCACTGGTGTCGAACTGCAGGCTCTTGGCCACCCACCGCGCGGTGGCGCGGTCGTAGCGTGCTGCGATGTCGCGGATCGCGCCGTCGTAGGCGAATTCGTCGCGCGTGTGGAGGTAGTCGACGTCGAATCCGAGTTGCTGTCCGTGGTCGCCGAGTTGACGGTCGGCTGCGTCGCGGCCGGGTACGACAAGCCGGTCGATCCCCGACACCTCGTCGACCGACCGCGTCGGCACTACCGTCACCCCGTGCGCGGTGGTGACCGGAGCGCCAGTGGCAGAAAGGGTTTCAAGTGTCGCGAGGTAGGAGAGTTCGGTATACGGCCGAAACGCCGACGACAACTCCGTCTCTCCGATCCCCGATGACACCAGCACTGCGTCGTGCGGGCGATCCCAGCGGAACGCCGCGCTGAGCACGGCAGGCAGATCGCCCGGCCCGGGCGATGATTGGGGGATGGCGATGTCCTCACCCGGGAGGTATCCCGACCAGCGGATCTCGCGGGCCACACGTCGCGCGGTGTCCGCGCCGGCCAACCGCTCCACCAGCCGCAACGAGCCGTCGATACCCGAGAGCACACCCGCGGTGGTGACGACGCGACCGTCGTCGACGAATCGAACGCCCTCGACCCAGTCGATCTCCGGAAATGACCGACCGAGCCCGATGAGCTTGAGCCAGTGCGACGTTGCCAGGCCGCCCGGCCAAAATCCCGGTCTCCGCAAGGGATTCGGTGCCCGCGCACACGCTCATGACGATGACACTCTGATCGTCCCGGAAGCGCTGTCGCATCCAGTCGTTCACGGGTTGCCGGTCACCATGCAATTGGGGGACCACGATGACGTCGGGTCCGTCGGGGTCGGCCGCTTCGAGCGAGACGAAGCTGTGGTGCGGCATCACCGACAATCCACCGCCGAGGGTGACGGCGGAAGCCGCCGGGGCGACGAGATAGGTGTTGAACGACCCCGACCTCGCGAACACCTCGAACGGCGCGAGGGTGTCGGCGACGTTGGCACCGTGTGAACCGAGGAGAATCGCCACCGTAGGTTTACCGGGATCATGGCGGGGCACGGTCACCGGCACATCCGGCTGTGCAGTCGGATAGACCTGTCGAGCAGCCGCTTTCATCACCGGAATGGTGGCGAACAGTTCGATACCGATCGCGGACGCGGCCAGCAGGATCACCAGTGTCGACATCAGGGCGAATCGGCCGACAGCGATGGCGAGCGGACGAATGGTGGTCATGTTCCGACCGTGCACCCTTCGGGCCGCGAAGGCGAGCACGACCGGCACCCGTGTCCGAAATCCTGGCAAGCGTGGCTGTCAGACATGCACCGCGGCGTGGATACTGAGGATGTGGACGGACACGAGGGTCCTCGGCGCATCGTGGTGGTCGGCTATCCCGCAGCCGAACTGCTCGACATCGCGTGTGTCGTGTCTGCTCTGCAGATCGCCAATCACCTCCACGGACGTGCGGTGTACCAGCCTCGACTCGCCTCCCCCGGGGGTGGACCCATCCACACCGGGACCGGCCTGACGGTGAATGCCGAAGTGGCGCTGGAGCGGGTGCGCGGACCGCTCGACACGTTGATCGTGTGCGGCGGCATCGGCTACGTCGACGCCATGGACAACGCCCGTCTACTCGGCCATGTCCGGCGGCTCGGGCGCGAATCGCGCCGGGTGGCGTCGGTCTGCACCGGGGCCGGAATACTCGCCGGCGCAGGGCTTCTCGACCATCGGCGAGCCGCGACACACTGGAATCACGCCGGGTATCTGGCGCAGCGATTCCCGGACGTCACGTTCGATCCGGTGCCCATCTTCGTCCAGGACGGCGACACCTACACGTCGGCCGGGGTCACCTCGGCACTCGACCTGACCTTGTCGTTCATCGAGGCGGATGCCGGGGCGGCGTTGGCCCGCGACGTCGCCCGCGACCTGGTGACCTATTTGCAGCGACCGGGTAACCAAGCGCAGATGAGCGTGTTCACCACTGCGCCGGTGCCGATGCACTCCGTGGTCCGCCGGGTCGTCGACCATGTCACCACGCACCTGGATGCCGATCTGTCACCGACCGTGCTGGCGCACCACGTCGGGCTCAGCGAGCGCCACCTGACCCGATTGTTCACCGAGGAGGTCGGGCTCACGGCTGGCCGATTCGTGCGGCGGGTGCGTGCCGAGGCAGCGGCGAACCTCCTGGTCGAGTCCGACCTCACCGTCGCCGGCATCGCCCGCCGGTGTGGGTTCGGTACCACCGAGGCACTGCGGCAAGCGTTTGTCGCGACCTACCGGGTGACGCCATCGCACTATCGCGCGACGCAGCGGGCGTCCGGGGCCGGCGGTTCCTCTGCCTGAGGACGAGTCGGCTGATCGGGTGCGGCGCTACGCGTCCGCGAGGCCGCACACCTCACGGAATCCTGCGTCGAGGCTGTCGAGCAAGACGTTGAGGTCGGGCACCGCGGCGTCGTCGACGTCGATGCCCATGCAGCAGTCGCCGACGTAGGACAGCAGGGTCACGTTGAAGGCGGCGCCGATGGTGGGTCCGAAGGCGTACTGGCGGGTGATCTTCGCGCCCGCCAGATACAGCGGCACCGGCGATCCCGGGACGTCGGAGGCCAGGAAGTCGACGTGTTCGAGCATCGCGCCCACCGCGGATGCGGGGAGCACGTTCAACGCTCCGGCGATGGGTTCGGCCAACGGCACCGCGGGCTCCACCCGCCAGGCCGCGACGATGTCGTGGATGCGCTGGATGAGCTTCGACGGCTCACCTTCGTCGCACGGGATCGCGAAGCGCAACAGCGTGATCCGATTGCCGCCGAGGGGGTCGTCGTCGGAGCGCAGGTTCATCGGCATGGTGACCCGCAGGTGATCGATCTGTGCATCGTGGCGTCGGTGATAGTCGCGCATGCCGAGGACGATCGCGGCGAGGAAGGCGTCGTTGAGGGTCCCGCCGCCGACTTCTCCGGCCGCGGACAGCGCGTCGACCGGGGCCTCCATCGTCGCGAAATGTCGCCGCGTGCTGCGGTCGGTCATCACCGGAGACGCCGTGGATGTGATCGGTTCGACGATGCGCGCGATGGACACAGCCGTCCCGGCGACGTCGCGCACCGCCCGCAGCGGACGGATCAGCAGCCGCCCGCCCAGCCGGGCCGCCGACGACACCGATTCACGTGCCACCGTGAACGCCGACGACGCGTACCAGCCAATGGTGTCGATGACGGTGGGGGCGGCCGCGACCGCCTCGGTGTGGGCGACGGGGTCCCGCTCGGTGCCGGACCGCTCGAAATCGAGGATTTCCGCGGCGATGCGGACACCGCCGACGCCGTCGGTGAGCGAGTGATGGAACTTCATCACCACGGCGGCTGCGGCGTCCTCTTCGAGGCCGTCGAGCAGGGTGTACTCCCACATGGGTCGCGCCGGGTCGAAGGCCGACATGCCGGCGGTGCGGGCGACCTCGAGGACGCCGGCCAGATTCCGCGGATGCGGGGCGTCGACGCGGCGGACGTGCCAACCGAGGTCGAAATCGGGGTCGTCGACCCACCGTGCCGGCGCGAGCCCACGGTCGGGCACGAGTTTGCGACGCATCGCGGGCAGCACCTGAGCGGCACGCTCGACCGTGGCGAGGAACCGCTCCCAGTCCGGGGAGGCGTCGAGCAGCACGACCAACACCACCGTCGACCGCAGGATGGGGTTCTGTTCCATGTGCCAGGAGAACATGTCCGACTGGGTCATCCGGAGGGCGTCGTTGCTCACCCCTTCATGCTCCTCCTCCGGCGCAGGTGGCGGCAGGGTCCTTCGGCCTCAGCTCGGTCTTCAGGCGGCCGCGACTCGGGTGATGGGCGGCGGATGAACGGGGACGGCAGCGAGCGGGGAGAATGGGCGGCGCGCACCGGGCGCAGGAAGGGAGAACCGTGCGGCTGTTTCGTCGACGCGAGTTGGGGCTGGCCATCGTGCTGTCCGGGATCGCCGGGTTCGTGGATGCGATCGGCTTCGTCCACCTCGGCGGCTACTTCCTGTCGTTCATGAGTGGCAACACGACCCGGATGGCCGCGGGCGTGGCGCAGTTCCGGTGGGAGGTCGTCGGGATCACGGCCGGGTTGGTGGGGGCGTTCTTCCTCGGTGTCATCGTCGGCGCGGTGGCCGCCCGGGTGAGCAGTTCGCGGATGGGCGTGTTGTGGCTGGTGTGCACCGTCCTGCTGGCCGCCGCGGCCGTGGCGCAGGCGGGTTTCGACACCGCGTCGATGGGCGTAATGGCGGCGTCGATGGGGGTGATGAACTCGGTGTTCCAGCGCGACGGCGAGGTCACTGTGGGGCTCACCTACATGACCGGCACCCTCGTCAAGGCGGGGCAGCGGCTCGTCGACGCCTTCGCGGGCGGTCCACGCTGGCTGTGGCTGCGCTACCTGTCGTTGTGGGCCGGACTCGCCGTCGGCGCCATCCTGGGTGCGCTCGCCTACCGCGGCCTCGGAATCGAGGTGCTGTGGCTGGCGGCCGGGGTGACGATCGTCATCGCCGCGGCCACCACGTTCTTGCGGCCGCGCCTACCGCAGCGGCCGGTACGGATGACCGAGCAGGAGCTTCCTCACTGACCGGGTGACGGCAGAGCTGATGCCTCATTCCACCCCGACCGATCTGAGCCAAAGCCCACCAGCCGAGATGTGACCCGCGCCACAATGGACGTGCCGCGTTGCCGCGCGGTGACGACGTGAGGGTGGTGCACATGGCCGACGAGGTCGTCGTTCTGGCGGAGACACGCACGTCCGTCGAGCTGCGGGCGGTGACCGACTGGGCGTCGACCGCCCACCCGGATGCCCCGGTTCGCCGGCCGGACGATGTCGACTTCGATGCACTGCCGCCATCGACGACGCTGGTGCCGGTACGGCCGGTGTGGCTGCCCGCGGTCCGCCAGGGTGAGCGCCGCGTCACGCTCGGCGATGTGCTGGTGCTGTCGAACCCGCGGCGTCCTGTGGGCCTGGTGCAGCCGCTGATCCGCGGCCGGCGGCCAGACAGTCTGCGCGTCGTGGAAGGGGCGCCGGCGACCATCGCGGAACTCCGTGAGCGCTACGCCCGCGACCTCGCCGAGGGTGCACCGTTCGGGAAGTACGTGGCCGTCCAGGCATCCCTGTCGGCCGAGCGGGCCGAGCGGCAGATCATCGGGGACCGCTACAAGGTGCCGCAGCTGGTCGCCGAACAGGTCAGCAGTTCGGCACGCTTCCAGGCCGGTGCGGCGAAGCTGGCCGCCGAGCTCGGCCGGCCCACCGAAACCGTGGTGGCCGAGGCCGTCGACAAGCTGTCCGGCTTCGTGGCCACCCAGAGCCGGCTGATGGACGATGTGTTCTCCGCGACCTTCGACCGGCTGCACGAACGGGCGTGGCATGTCACGGTGGATCTGGACACGCTCAACACCCTGCGGACTCTGAACAAGTCGACCGGCCTGGTGTTCCTGCCGTCCCACCGGTCCTACGTCGATCCGTTGGTGTTGGCGAAAGTGCTGCGCAGCAACGATTTCCCACCCACTCTGGTCCTGGGCGGCAACAATCTGTCGTTCTGGCCGGTGGGCCCGGTCGCACGCCGGGCAGGCATGATCTTCATCCGACGGAAGTTCGGGTCGGACCCGGTCTACAAGTTCGCCATGCGGTCCTATCTCTCCTACATCGTCGAGAAGCGGTTCAACCTGGAGTGGTACATTGAGGGCGGCCGCAGTCGCACCGGCAAGCTGCGCAAGCCGATGATGGGCCTGCTCAACTACGTCGTCGACGCGGTGACCCAGCTCGACTCCGGCGACGTGACCATCGTGCCCACCTCGATCGTCTACGACCAGCTGCAGGAGATCGGCGCGATGGCCGCCGAGGACGCCGGCGGCGCCAAGAAGCCCGAGGGAATCGGGTGGCTGCTCCGATACGCCAAGGCCCAGCGCAGCTATCTGGGCGAGGCGCGGGTCCGCTTCGGCACGCCGTTCTCGCTGCGCTCGGCACTGGACGACGCCGGCGAGGGCCGCGCCCGACTGGAGAAGGTCGCGTTCCGTGTGATGGACGAGATCAATTCCGCCACACCGATCTCGGCGACATCGCTGGCCGGCTTCGCGCTGCTGGGTGCACCCGACCGCGCCTACACCCTGGCGGAGATCGAGGCGATCCTGGTGCCGCTGCTCGACTACATCGCGCGCCGCGGCCTACCCGGACCCGACCCGGCGCGTTGTCGCGGGGTGGGCCTGACCCAGACTCTGCGGGTGCTGGCCGGCAACGGCGTGGTGAGCTGTTTCGACGGTGGGTCCGAGCCGGTCTGGTCGATCGTGCCGGACAACCGCGCGGTCGCCGCCTACTACCGCAACGGTGCGCTACACCATTTCGTGAACCGGGCCATCGTCGAGGTCAACATGCTGGCGGTGGCCGAAGGCGAGGTCCGCGCCACCGGCGACTACGCCACCGATGAAGGCCTGCTGGCCGTGGCGCAGCGCGAAGCCCTGCGGATACGAGATCTGCTCAAGTTCGAGTTCTTCTTTCCGGTCAAGGACGAGTACTTCCACCGGCTCGCCGCCGAACTCGACCTGATCGCGCCGCAGTGGCGCGAGCGGATACCGACCCAGGAGTGGACGTATGAGGTCCTACACGGTCACACCGGCGCCCTGCTCGCGCGGCGGACCCTGCAACCATTCTTCGATGCGCAGCTGGTGGCCGCCACACGGCTCGTCCAGCTGGGCACCGCCGCGTGCGACAAAGCCGACCTGATCGCCGACTGCCTGGGCCTCGGCAGACAGCTGTCATTACAAGGCGTTGTGCGCAGCAAGGATTCGGTGTCCAAGGACCTTTACGACGGCGCTTATCGCCTCGCCGACAATCGCGATCTCATTCACGGCGAAGGTGTCACAAACCTTCTTGCCGCCCGTCAGGAATGGCTCGACGAGGTGAACCTCATGCGTGATCGACTCGCTCGTATCGCCGAGATCGAGGACATCCAACCGGCGCTCGGACAGAAGGATGCCCGATGAGCGCATTCACCGACCGGATGCGCGCGATCCGTGCGGCGCCGACGGGCAAGAAGGTGGCCGCGCTGTTCGACTACGACGGCACCCTCATCGAGGGCTTCTCTGCCGCGGCCATCATGCGGGCGCGCATGCGCAGCATGGAGTTCGGGCTCGGCGAGCTCGCCGACTACCTGCTGATCGGGCTGCGCGGCGTGGTGTCCGAGCAGGACTACGCCGAGGTACTCGCGGCGACGAAGCCGACATTCGCCGGCAAGACCTACACCGAGATGCTGGAGTTCGGTGAGGATCTGTTCAAGCATGAGACGGCGGCCAAGCTGCGCCCGCAGATGTGGCAGATCCTGCTCGCGCACCGGGAGATGGGGCACACGATCGTGATCGCCTCGTCGGCGACTCGATTTCAGATTGCGCCGATCGCCCGGGAGATCGAGGCCGACCACGCGCTGGCCACCGACGTCGAGGTCGTCGACGGTGTGCTCACCGGCAGGATTCTGGGCCGACCACTGTGGGGGCCGGGCAAGGCGGCGGCCGTGCGGGCGTTGGCCCGCGACCACGAGATCGACCTGGGCGCGTCGTTCGCCTACAGCGACGGCAACGAGGACATCCCCTATCTGGAGTCGGTCGGCCATCCGGCCGCCGTCTCGCCCCGTCGTTTGCTGCGCGCCGAAGCCGAGGCCCGCGGGTGGCCGATCCTGGACCTGAAGAACCCCACCTACAACCGGGCCGGCATGTTGGCCCGCACCGGCGCCTTCTACGGGTCGTTCATCGCCTCTGCCGCTGTGGGTTTCACTGCTGGACTGGTGCGTCGGAACCCGCAGACACTTGTCGAGACCCTCCCGACGGGTGTCGATGTCGGGTTGTCGCTGGCCGGTGTGCACGTGCGGGTCCTCGACGGTGGCGAATACCTCACCTCGGACCGCCCGTGCGTTTTCGTGTTCAACCACCAGTCCAAACTGGACCTTCCGGTGATGATCAACCTCGTCCGATCGGATGCGACGGGGGTGGCCAAGAAGGAAGTCCAGCGTGTGCCCGTGGTGGGTCAGATCCTCGATCAGGCCGGACTGGTGTTCATCGACCGCGCCGACCCGAGCCGGGCGATCGAACAGCTGGCGCCGGCAGTGAAAGCACTCCGTGAGGACGGGATGTCGCTGGTGGTGGCGCCCGAGGGGACACGGTCCGCGACGCCCCGGATCGGACCGTTCAAGAAGGGACCGTTCCACATCGCCGCGCAGGCGGAAGTACCGGTGGTCCCGGTGGTGATGCGTAACACCGGCGAATTGATGTGGCGCGGTTCGCAGTTGATCCGACCGGGAATCGTGGAGGTGCGGGTGCTGCCGCCGGTCGACACCACCGAGTGGCGGGCCGAGGAGATGGGCACCCACGCCGAGGAGGTACGGCAGATGTTCGTGACCGCGCTCGCCGATTGGCCACTCGAGTCGTTCACCGACGATTCCCCGGAGTCCGAACAGGAGACAGTAGATGAGTGACACGGCTGAGGCCGGCGATGCGGGTGATCGCCCGCTGGATTGGGCGAATGAGCCCCATATGAGCCCGGTGGACACCATCATGTGGCGAGGTGACACCGACCGGCGCATGCGCGGCACCATCTGCATGCTGGAGATCTACGACTGCGCTCCGGATTGGGACCGGCTGGTCGCCGCCCACGAGTGGGCGAGCCGGATGGCCCCGCGGTTCCGCCAGCGTGTGGTCGACTCACCGTTCGGCACCGGAACACCGAGCTGGGCAATCGATCCCGAGTTCGATCTGCATTACCACCTGCGCCGGATCCGGATCGGCGGAGACTGCAGCATGCGTGAGCTGTTGTCCACCTGCGAGCAGCTCGCCATGACCGCGCTCGACCCCGCCCGCCCGCCGTGGGAGGGCACGGTGATCGAAGGTCTGCCCGACGGAAAGGCCGCCTATTTCCTGAAGGGACATCACGCACTGACCGACGGGCTGGGCGCCATCCTCGGTCTCGCCCAGTTGCATTCACCGACCCGCGAGCACAATCCGAGCAAACCGCAGCCGCCGAACCCCGAGCCGGACAACATCACCGCCCTCGATCTGCTGCGGCGCCAGTTCGGCGAGGAGGTCCGCCGGGTCCCCCATCGCCTCGATGTGGCCATCTCCGGAGTACGCGCCCTGGCACACCCGCGCCGCGCCTTGAGTTCTGCGTTGCGCTACGGGCGGTCTGTGCCCCGGGTTGCGGGGCTTGGCGAGTCCACCCGGTTCCCCGCTGCTCGCGCACCGCAGCCTGTCGTGGCGGTTCAGCGCATTCGAGGTTCCCTTCGCCGATCTGAAGGCGGCCGCCACGGCCACCAAGGCGTCGATCAACGACGTCTATCTCGCCGGACTGATCGGCGGATTCCGTCTGTACCACGAGAAGATGGGCACTCCGGTCGAGGCGATCCCCGTCGCGATCCCTATCTCGGTGCGCCGGCCCGAGGACCCCGCCGGTGGAAACCGCATCGCGGTGGGCCGACTGGCCGGACCGGTCGGGATCGCCGACCCGTTCGAACGTGTGCTGACCATCCGGGAACAGGTGCGCGTCGCCCGTCACGAACCCGCGGTTGACCTGTTCAATACCCTCGGCTCGGTGATGGCCTGGCTACCCGGATCGCTGCTCATGCAGTTGAGCGGAACCACCAGCCAGAACGATCTGCAGGCCAGCAACGTCCCCGGAATCCCCTGGGACACCTACGTCGCCGGCGCCAAGGTGGAACGGATGTTCCCGTTCGGACCGCTACCCGGCTGCGCGATGATGGCGACGATGATCACCCACAACGGCACCGCCTGCCTGGGCCTGAACTCCGACGGCGCCGCCATCACCGACCTCGAGCTGTTCGCCGACTGCCTCGTCGCCGGGTTTGGTGAGGTGCTCGCGTTGGCCGCCGACGACGACCTCGCGGCGGGGGTGCTACGTCGCGTGGTGTGAACTCCGGCCGGGTGGATCGGTTCGTCCCCGGCCAACCCGCTCGTCGCGACTCCGAGTTCTTCCCGCTGCACGACGTTCGCCATCCCACCCACAATGGGTCGCTGGCCAGAAGTCACCGGGCGCTCTGGATATGCCGAAGGCCCCCAACGGTGTTGGGGGCCTTCGGAGAAGGTTAGTTCGGCGGTGTCCTACTCTCCCACACTGGTTAGGGTGCAGTACCATTGGCGCTGGAGGGCTTAGCTTCCGGGTTCGGAATGGGACCGGGCGTTTCCCCTCCGCTATGGCCGC
>NZ_JAKGCU010000033.1 GCF_021556435.1 Gordonia tangerina | reverse complement strand
CCGATGCTGGGCGGCGGTCAACGATTTCGGCGCCGCGACCCGCGCCACTTCACGCCCGTCCGGGGTAGCCACAACCAGCAGACCGTCAGCCTTCACCCCGACATCAACACCCACCACCGGCATACTCCACCCCGAACCGCGCCAGACGATCACGATGCTCCACAACCACCACACTGACAGACGGGTCCGACAACACCCGCCGCAGTTTCGGACGCTTCCCATTCAGCCCCGGACCCGACCTCACACCACCTCACCAACCTCGTGGCCATTCGCAGTCGCCCACTCGGTGAGCCGAGCCACCTGACGATCCAAGTCCGCGCGCTGATCATGGAACGACACCCACGCATACACCACCACCCGGCCACCACCACCGACCTCAGCAACGTCGACCCAGACCGTGCCCGACTCCAGACGACGAGCAGACACCGGCATCCGATCCTCCCGAAACCACCGATACGCAGTCTGCGGATGCACCCCCCTGCGACCGCGCCCACTCAGCCAACTTCACCCACTCAACAAAACACACATTCGATCACGTTTACTCACAACGTAAGGAACAGTTCACAACCCCATCTCAGCGCGCCGCAGGCGGCGCCATCCCGGATGCGGCCGCCTGGAGATCCAGTGCCTCGGCGGTCGTGACGAGATCGGCCACCAGACGTTCTGCTCCCGCGCGATTGGACCGCCAGGCCGCAACCGTGGTGATCGCCGCGCGCAGCCCGTCGATCGGCAGAATGGCAACAGGCTCACCGTAGAAGAGCCGGTTGGCCATGCCATTGCCCAACCCGACCAAGGTGAATGCCTGACCGCTCGCGACCAGGTGCGCCAGTCCGGCAAAGTTGTCCCCGGTCAAGGTGATCCGCTTGCGAATCCCGTGGCGGTCGAGCAGATCATCGAGGTTGCGATAGATCTCCGGCGCGGAGTCGTGGTTGATCGAGGCGAACGGGATGTCGGTCAGGTCGGCCAGCGTGATCGAGGTACGGCCGGCGGAGATGAGATCGGAACCGACGGCGACACCCACCGGCTGCCGCTCGAGAAATCTGCTGTCCACCTCGGCACCACCGACCGGGCCGTGCACGAGCGCGAGATCGACCTGACCAGCGCGCAGATCCCGCAGCAGGGGCTCGGTACTGGCCGGGTACAGGCGCGGGACGATGTCTGGATGGGCCGCGGCGAGATCGGCCAGAAAGGTGTCCCGCACCGTCGCCGACACCTCGGGGGCGATGCCGATCACCGCTTGTCGCGGCGTCGTCGCGTCCGCCTCACGCACGACGTCGGCCAGGCCGTCGACCCGCTCGAGCACATCGAGTGCCCGCGGCAGCAGCGCCGCGCCCGCTCGGGTCAGTTCGATGTGATGGTGCGCTCGGACGAACAACGCCGCACCGAACTCGCGCTCGAGGTCCTTGATCCGCCGGCTCAGCGGCGATGCCGCCATGTGCAGCCGCGCCGCCGCCCGGGTGAAATTGCGTTCTTCGGCGACCGCGACGAAGTAGCGCAGTCCGATCAGGTCCACACCGCATACCTTATCGACGCCGCCAGGGCCATGACCGATCCGGTCACACGCCACTGTCCACATTGATGATGGTGATCGACAGCTCGATCGACCTAGCGTGGCAAGCAGGCACACACAACGAGAAAGAGGGCCGAACATGACACGCGAGCCGATTCGGGTCGCGAACTTCTCCGGATACTTCGGAGACCGGCGTAGCGCCGTCGACGAGGCGATGGCGGGCGATCGGTTCGACGTACTGGTCGGTGACTACCTCGCCGAGATCACGCTGGCCGCGCTGTCGGCGGCCTACCAGCGCGACCCCCGCCGCGGCTACGTCGACTACTTCGTCGACCAGGTACGCCCACACCTGGCGGCGATCGCCGACCGCGGGATCAAAGTGGTGACCAACGCCGGCGGGTTCCATCCCGCGGGCCTCGCGGCCGCGCTGCGCGACGAGATCGCCGCCGCAGGGGTCGAACTGCGGGTGGCTCACGTCGACGGGGACAACATCCTCGACGAATTGCCGCGGCTGCGGCGCGACGGGCACCGGTTCGACAATCTCGATGGCGGCGCACCGCTGGCCGACTGGGCGGCCACCCCGTTCGCCGCCAACGCCTACCTCGGCGGTTGGGGAGTGGCCGCAGCGCTCGACTCCGGCGCTGACATCGTGGTCTGTGGTCGTGTGACCGACGCATCGCTGACCGTGGGTCCGGCCGCGTGGTGGCACGGGTGGCATGCGTCGGACTTCGACGCGTTGGCGGGCGCGGTCGTGGCCGGACACATCATCGAATGCGGCCCGCACGCCGTCGGCGGCAACTTCTCCGGATTCCTCGACATCCCACACCGCACCGTGCCGGGCTTTCCCATCGCCGAGATCGCCGCGGACGGCAGTTGTGTCGTGACCAAACACGCACGCGACGGCGGGGCGGTCACCCGCGACACGGTGACCGCGCAGATCATGTACGAGATCCAGGGGCCGGTGTATCTCAATCCCGACGTCACCGTTCGCCTCGACGATCTCCGGGTCCGCGACGTCGGACCCGACCGCGTTGCGGTGTCCGGTGCGCTCGGCGGCCCCCCACCACACACCACGAAGGTCGCGATCTTCGGACCCATCGGATTCTCCGTCGTCAACACCGTGTTCGTGACCTCACCGCATATCGAGGAGAAGATCGCGCTGATCCGCGATCAGCTCATGCCCGGTCTGCCCGACGGCGTGACGCTGGACCTGACGCCCATCGGCACTCCGGCAGCCGACCCGGAGTCGCAGTGGGCGGCCACCGTGGCGCTTCGCGTGATGGCCACCGCGCCGACCGCCGACGCCCTCGCCGAGGCCGATCTCGCCCGCCGTCTGGGGAGCCTCTATCTGCAGGGCATCCCCGGCTACTATCACGACGGCGCGGCCGGTCTGCATTCGAGCCCTCGACCTCGCATCGACTACTGGCCGGGCCTGCTCCCGTTGACAGTTCTCGATCATCGCGCCGTTCTCGACGACGGTCGGAGGGTCGCGGCCGCGATTCCGCCGACCACCGACGTGGTGGCGCAGCCCGTTCACCCCGAACCCAGGGAGGCGCCGCTCCCGGATCGGGTCACCCGCGCCCCTCTGGGCCTGGTGGCGCACGCCCGAAGCGGCGACAAGGGCGGCAACAGCAATGTCGGCATCTGGACGCGTGATCCGCGGGTGTGGTTGTGGCTGAGAGGTTTTCTGAGTAGCGATGAGCTTCGCAGGCTGCTTCCCGAGGCCAAGGACCTCGACGTGGACCGCCACGAGTTCCCGGAACTGCAAGCGGTGCATTTCGTGATCCGAGGGCTGTTGGGTACCGGCGGGTCGTCGAACACACGCGTCGACCAGGTCGGCAAGGCCATCGGGGAGTACCTGCGCTCACGCCAGGTGTTGATCCCCGACGACCTGCTCGCCGGTGATGACTCCGACCGCGACCCGACGACCGAGGAGCAGCGTTGACCAGCCTGACCGATCGGCTCCGCACCGCCGCCGAGAACCCTGCCACTGACGACACTTTCGATCCGCGGACCGAACTCGAGGATGTGCTCGGCTCCATCGGTATGCGCGCCACCGACACCGGGGGCACCATCAGGTTCATAGGGGCCGATCCCGTGGTGCCCAGTACGTTACGTCTGGGCGGTGCGGCGGCGATCGCACTGGCCGCGAAGTCGGCTGCGATCGCCAAACTATGGCAGGTTCGCGGTGGTGACGGGCAGGACATCACCGTCGATCTGCGCAGTGCCCCGCATCGCCTGTGCCCCTTCTACGATCGTCGCTGGGAACTGGTCAACGGTTATCCTGCAGGCACCCCGTCGAACCCCTCGAATGCCTTGGGATTCCGCTTCTATCGGACCGCCGACGACCGCTGGATGATGCCGCTCAACCCCTATCCCAAGATCAAGGTCGCAGCGCAGAAGCTGCTCGGTGTGCCGGACGACGAGGAAGCCGTCGCCGAGGCGATAGCGTCCTGGAAGGGAATCGAACTCGAGGCAGCCGGCGCCGACGCGGGCGTGGTGATGCCGATGTTGCGCACGGTCCCCGACATCCTGGACGAGCCGCATTTCCGTGACGTTCTCGCCGACATGCCGCTCGTGGAAGTCACCAAGATCTCCGATGGAGACCCGGTCGTCGTCCCGGCCGGCGCCACCGGGCCACTGGACGGCCTGCGCGCCCTGGGCATGGGCCATGTGATCGCCGGCGCCGGAGTCGGACGGGCCTTGGCCCTGCACGGAGCCGACGTGCTCAACGTGTGGCGCCCCAATGAACTCGAGCACGACGCAACCTACGTCAGCGCCAACGTCGGAGTGCGCTCCACGCTGCTGAATCCTTACAAAGGCGAAGGAGCGCAACGCCTTCGCCATCTCCTCGCCGATGCTGACATCTTCTACGCCAACCGGCGACCGGGCTATCTCGACGGGATCGGGCTGTCGGCGGCCGACGTGGCCGCCGGTCACCGCGGCATCGTCTACGCGACAGCCTCACTCAACGGTGAGACGGGGCCGTGGTCGTCCTGGGTAGGCTTCGACCAAACTGCCGGAAGCCTGGCCGGGATGATGTTGTACGAAGGCGGAGGCGACCGTCCGGCGCTCCCCCCGATCCTGGTCGTCAACGACTACATCGTGTCGTGGTTGATGACCGCGGGGATCGTGGAGGCGCTGTCTCGACGCGCACAGGAGGGCGGGAGCTATCGCGTGCACGTGTCGCTGACCCGGGCCGCGCTGTGGATCGTGGGCATGGGCGTGTTCGACCGCGAGTACGCCCATCAGGTGGCGGGGCGCTCCGGCGACGACGACCGTCACGTCTACCTCGATCCGGAAGTGTTCACGGCCGATACGCCGCTCGGGCGCTACCAAGGCGTCACCGACCAGGTGCAGATGACACGCACGCCGGGGGAGTACCGCACGATTCTCGTCCCCCGGGGTTCCTCGCGGCCGGAATGGCTTCCTTTCAGTTGATTCTCGAGTAACCGACGGAGCCCTCGGTCGGTTCGGGTAGCGTCGCATCGTCGGACCGCGAAGGGTGAGGGGGCACGAGCAGTGACCGGGATGAGCATGATGAGGTCGACCAACCCGACCGAGGTGGGCGAGCGTATCGCGGAACGGTTGAGCACCGTGTGGGATCGACCGGTGACGCTGCGGGACGCTCGCGTCGTACCTGCTGGCGCCAGCCGTACCACGTACGCGGTCACGGTCGGGGACGAACGCGGCGACGAAGCAATCATCGTGCGAGCCGCACCGGCCGCCGCGCCCGGCGCAGGCGGGTTGCGCAGCGAGGTCGATGTGCTCCGGGCCGCATACGTCGCCGGTGTACCCGTCCCCGAGGTCCTCGACCTCAGCGACTCCGCCGACGAGCAGAGCGTCCTCGGGTTCCCTTATGCGGTCATGCGTTTCGTCGATGGTGAGTCCATCGCTCGACGAATCCTGCGTGACGACGCCTACGGTTCGGTGCGCGATGACTTCGCGCGACAAGCAGGCACCGTACTCGCCCGCATTCACGCGATGAAGTCGACCTCGACCGGCCTCGACCACATCGGCGACCCGATCGAGGCGCTGCACACCCTGTTCGCTCGTGAGTACGCTCACGCACCGGCGGGACTCGTGCTCGCCATCGACTGGCTCGATCGCCACCGGCCCGAATCCGCTCCGAGTGACACCGTGGTACACGGCGACTTCCGGCTGGGCAACTTGTTGATCACGCCGGATCGGATCTCGGCCGTACTCGACTGGGAGCTGGCCCATCTCGGGGACCCGATGGAGGATCTCGGCTGGTTGTGCGCCAAGGCCTGGCGGTTCGGTGTACCACGCCCGGTCGCCGGGATGGGTGCGCGCGCAGATCTACTCGACGCCTACGCGCAGGTGGCGGGCTGGCGTCCGACGGAGGACGCCCTGCGGTGGTGGGAGCTCTACGCCACGGTGCGGTGGGGCCTCATCTGCGGCTCGCAGGCCAATCGGTATCTCGACGGTACCGAACGTTCGATGGAACTCGCCGCCATCGGACGACGCAGTGCCGAGCAGGAATTCGATGCGTTGCTCTCTCTCGGCATCACCACACCTGTCTCGATACCCGACCCGCTGAACACCGAGGAAACCGCGCTTGCTGCCGACGGGGGTCCACACACCGCGCCCGCGTTGCTCGATCTGCTCGACGCCGTGTCGGGTTTCCTGACCGACGAGGTCGCCGCCGACAGCGGAATCTCTCCGCAGGTGCGTTTTCGGACCCGGGTGGCGGGTAACGTGCTGGCCACGGTCCGCCGACAGGTACTGCTCGGTGCCCAGCAGGCCGAAGCGAGCCGTCGACGACTGGCGCCACTCGGCGTGTACAGCAGCGCCGAACTCGCCGACGCACTGCGCGGCGGTTCGCTGGCCGCCGGCGACGACACGGTACGCGCCGTGGTCGCCGCCGAGGTGATCGACCGTCTCACGGTCGCCAACCCCAAACATCTCACCCAGCCCGATTGCTGACCAACCCGATTGCCGACCGAAGGGCGTTTCACCCGTGGACTTCGCACTGCCCGAATCCCTGACGGACTACCTGGCCGAACTCGATGCGTTCATCGCCGCCGAGATCGTGCCGCTCGAGCAGACCGACGACAACATACGGTTCTTCGACCACCGTCGTGAGGATGCGCGCACCGACTGGGACCGTGGTGGTCTGCCCAGCGCCGAGTGGGAGGCACTGCTGCGGGAGGCACGTCGTCGTGCCGATGCAGCCGGACACTTCCGATATCCGTTCCCGGCCGCGTACGGCGGTCGCGACGGTTCGAATCTGTCGATGGCCGTCATCCGGGAGCACCTGGCGGCCAAGGGGCTCGGCCTGCACTGCGACCTGCAGAACGAACACGCGATCGTGGGCAACAACGTCGGTTTGCTGCTGATGCTCGAGTACGGTTCGCCCGAACAGAAAGAGGAATGGGTCGAGGCGTTGGCGGCCGGAGAGCGGTTTTTCGCCTTCGGTATCACCGAGCCCGAACACGGCTCGGATGCCACCCACATGGAGACCACCGCGGTTCGCGACGGCGATACGTGGGTGATCAACGGTGAGAAGACTTGGAACACCGGCATCCACGTCGCGCACCGCGACATAATCTTCGCCCGAACCAGCGGCGAAGCCGGCGATGCTCGCGGCATCACGGCGTTCCTGGTGGACCCGCAGGCCGCCGGATTCGCTGTCGAAGAGTACCTGTGGACCTTCAACATGCCCACCGATCACGCCCACATCACCTTGCGGGACGTCCGTGTGCCCCACTCGGCGATCATGGGTGAGGAGGGCCGCGGCCTGCAGATCGTCCAGCACTTCTTCAACGAGAACCGAATCCGTCAGGCAGCCTCGAGCCTCGGCGCGGCGCAGTACTGCATCGATCGGGCGGTAGGGCACGCCAACGAGCGATCCCCGTTCGGCAAGAAGCTGTCGACCAATCAAGCGATCCAGTTCCCGTTGGTGGAACTGCACACTCGTGCGGCGATGCTGCGATCGTTGATCCGGGAGACAGCATGGAGGATGGACACCTACGGTCCGTTCGCGGCCTCTCAGGAGGTCTCCATGTGCAACTACCAGGCCAACCGACTCTGTTGCGACGCCGCCGATCAGGCGATGCAGGTCTTCGGCGGTCGAGGCTACTCGCGCCATGAGCCGTTCGAGCACATCTACCGGCACCATCGTCGTTACCGGATCACCGAGGGCGCCGACGAGATCCAGATGCGCCGGATCGCCGGGTATCTCTTCGGCTTCATGTCTGCGGGGGCGCCGAAGGGGGTCGCCACCACGTCCGGCTAGGGCCGGCAGCTGCCGGAGGCCGGGGCCGGGTCGTCGGTCACCTGGGGATACTCATCGGAGCCCGTCGGGATGTCCGGTCCAGCCCTTACGCCCCGGCCGCATGCGGTACCGGAGAAAGCACCGGACGGCGGTTCGCCGACCGCGCGGCGGCCCGAGGTATGACCCGCACGTGATCTCGACCGTCCGTGGCGAAGAGCGAGACACCATCGGGTAGCGCGCGAGCCATACGACGCACCTGCGGTGTGGGATGGTCGTGGCCCATACCCACCACCACGGCAGTCGCGCGCACGCGCGCGGCGACCTCGGCGAGCCCGTGGACCGGGTCGGCGACCACGGTCTCGGTCGTCACCGTCGCCGACGTTCGGCCCAGCACCACTTCCTTTGCCTCGCGAAGCTTCTCATCCAGAATCGCCCGTTCCGACAGCAGGTATGAATCGGCGCGCAGCGCGTCGTAGCCGAAAGTATCCGACCTCGGCGGTCGTGGACGGGTGGTGGCCATCGCCAGTACGATCCGACTACGTCGGTCGAGAGCGGCGGCCGCAGTGATTGCCGCGGTCCACGATCTCTGCGTATCGCTGAATCCGACCACCACAATTCCCTGCGGGAGAACAGAAGTGGTCTCGGTAAACCATCGGTTCAGGTAGTCGCGGGCGCACATGGACATTGCTCTCACCTCGGGTCTGGGGTTGGGTCGCTGCCGGTACCGATGACGCTAGGCGGCAGCCGATCGCCGATCTGCATCCCGAAGTCGGAACCGTTCTCCACCCGAGGGTGGAGTCGGTTTCCACCCAGAATGCGATGCCCCCGGCCGCCGACCGCTTATCCTTGTGGCGGTGAGGTCATCGATCAGGTGGATACGCAGCCGACTGGAGTTGGCCGGCGAGGGATACCCGCCGCTCTTCACCGCGGTGACGCTGCTCGGTTCGTTCACGATCATCATCGGTGCCACCGCGCAGCGTGTGCCGATCGATCCTCCTTGGTGGGCCCTGATGGGTGCGGGCGTCGCCCTGATATCGCTCCTGCTCGACCTGTGGTTGCAGAGCAAACTGCCATGCAACATCTTGGCGGCCGTGTCGACCGGGCTGATGCTGATGGACCCGGTGTCACTGGACATCGCGCCGCTGTTTCTGGCCTTGACCACGGCGATCGCCGCCGCGATGGAGTCGTTGCGCGCGAGCGTCGCCGTCCTGGCGCTGTCGATCACCGTGATCGTCATCGCGGGGGTCACCGATCATTTGCAGTCACCCGCCGCGTACCTGCTCGCGATCCTGTGCGGATGGCTGGTCGGATACATGATGCTGTATCAGAAACTGTTGTCGGAGAACGAGGTGCGCGCCCAACGCGTGCGAGCCGATCGCGCGGCCGGCGACGAGCGCCGGCGGATCGCCCGCGAGGTCCATGACGTCATCGCACATTCGTTGTCGATCACCATGCTCAACGTCACCGGCGCGCGGCGCGCCCTGCAGGATGGTGATCGCGACGACGCGCTCGAGGCCCTCGAGGACGCCGAGCGACTCGGCCGCCAGGCGATGACCGAGATCCGATTTATCGTCAAGGTCCTCGGCACCGACGGCGCCGAAGCCGCGCCCACCCCGGGCGCCTGCGATGTGGAGCATCTGATCGACGAATACCGGAAGGCCGGTCTGACCGTGTCCGTCGATCGCAGCGGTGACCTCACCACCGTCCCCGGCCCAATTGGCTCGGCTCTCTACCGGATCACCCAGGAATCACTCGCGAACGTGGTGAAACACGCTTCCACGCCGTCGGCGTCGATCACACTGCGCGCCGACGACCAGGTGTCACTGTGCGTGCGCAACCCCTATGCGCCGGGCGCGCGGCCAGGAACCGACGGATCGGGGATCGAAGGGATGAAGCAGCGGGCGCGATTGTTGGGCGGCGCGGTGGATGTCCGCCCGGACGCCGATGAATGGGTGGTACGCGCGGTCTTCCCGACGGCCGCTTCTCCCGAATCGGCGGCGGTCGAGCGGACGGCGGTCTGATGTCATCGACGCATCCCGTCGCGGTCGACGCCGACCCGATCCGCGTTCTGCTCGTCGACGACCAGGAACTGGTTCGTACCGGTCTGCGCCGAATACTTCGAGCTCGTGACGGGTTCGACATCGTCGGGGAGTGCGGTGACGGCAGCGAGGTGGTCACCAGCGCCTCCGCCTGTACCCCCGACATCATCCTGATGGATCTGCGGATGCGCCACGTCGACGGCATCACCGCCACCGCGGCGGTCCGGCGCATGGCCGCACCGCCGCCGGTGCTGGTCTTGACCACCTTCGACGACGACCAACTCCTCTCGGGGGCCCTGCGAGCCGGGGCGGCGGGCTTCATCCTCAAGGATTCGCCTGCGGAGTCGCTGATCTGGGCCGTGCGCGCGGTCGTCGCCGACGGCGCTTTTCTCGATCCTGCGGTGACTGCTCGTGTCCTGCATGGGTTTCGACGTTCTGCTCCCGACCACGGGCGGTCCCCGAGCCACCGGCTCACCGACCGCGAGCTCGAGGTGTTGAAGCTGATGGCACGCGGACACACGAACGGCGAGATCGGCGCCCGCCTGTTCATCTCCGAGGTCACGGTCAAGAGTCACGTCAACCACATCTTCACCAAACTCGATCTGCGCGACCGTGCCGCCGCGATCGTCTACGCCTTCGACCATTCACTGGTGGTCCCGAACGGCCCCGACGAGGGGTGACCCACCCTAGTCCCCAGCCATCAGCCATCAGCCCAGCCACAACATCGGCGACGGGGGACATTCGCCGGCAACGCACCTGGTGCCGCGCATTCGGATTCGCTAGCGTTAAGCATGGCCACGAAGCTGGTCGAGGGAATGGTCTTCCGGACACCGGTAGCGGTGGCCGTCGATGACGCCCTGATCGCTTCTTTTGCCGAGGTGGTGGACGTTTCGGAGGCCGAGACCCCCGTGTCCGTCGTCTTCCGAGTGAGCGTCGAACTCGCCCACCAGGCCATGGATGCCGGAGTGGTCCCGCGCGATGGCATCGTGCACACATCCGAGGCGCTGCATGTGCGTCGACCGCCTCGGCGCGGGGATCTGCTCACCGGCCTGCTCACCGTCACGAGCGTGCGACATCGCGCCGGCACAACCCAACTCACGGTCCGCAGCGACATCCATGCCGCCGACGAGACCCTTCCGATCGCCGACAGCACTTCCACGCTGGTCTTTCGATCAGAAGAGGCCGACGGATGAGTCACGTGGCGTCTCACACCGACCTCAACGCCCCGCTGTGGGACGCCGAGGAGCACCTCACCCTCGACCGTGTCCGACGCTACGCCGCGGCATCGGGCGACGACAACGCCATCCACATCGAACCGGCCGCCGCGCGCGCAGCCGGACTCGATGCGCCGGTGGCACATGGACTGCTGCTGGTTGCCATTGTGCTGAAGTATGCCCAGCGGTGGGCTCGCGATCACCGGGCGATGATCACCGGTTGCGAGACGCGGTTCGTCCGGCCGGTGTGTGTCGGCGACGAACCGACCGTGCTCCATGTGACCGGACGTCTCGTGTCGACCGGCCACATCGCAGCAGCCGTCTGGGTTCTCGACCCCGACGGGAGCACGCACCGTGCCGTGATCCGGCCCATCCGGATCAGTTACGCGTCTGCAGCCGACTGACCCGAGGAGGCGGTCGCACCGACCAGTTCCGCTGCGCGTCGCAGGTCGCTGCGCAGCGCCGGCGGCGTCAGCAGGCGCAGCATCGGCAGCAGCGGCGCGAGGAACACCGGGACGGTCAGATGGGCGAGTGCGCGGACATCTGTGCCGGGCCGGGAGGTCTCGCAGAACTCCAGAGACAGATGGGCGTCGACCGTATGCCAGGCACCGATCTCCGCCCAACGTCGACCCGCCACGCACTCGGTGACCTCCAGTCGCGGGGCGACCCAGGGGGCAACGGTGACATCGGTCCAACTGGTTCCGACGTCACCGGCCCGGCCACTCGGCGTCGTCAGGTTGTTCACAGCACGCAGACTCGACTGCCAGTCCGGGCGGTTCTCCGGGTCGCTGAGGTAATCGAAAACCGCCTCACACGGGGCGTGGAAGGACACCGACACGTCGGCGATCAACACTCGAACACTCACGAATGCACGTCCTTTCGCGGTCCAGCCCGATTCATCAGTGTGCCAACTTCAACCCGACCACCGATGCGACGATCGTCAGGATGAGGCCCACTTTGAGCCATGAAGCCGCCTCGGCGCCGGTGACCATCGCGATGACGACGGTCAGCGAGGCACCGATACCCACCCACACCGCATATGCGGTGCCGGTGGGCAGATCGCGCATCGCATACGCCAGACCCGCCATCGAAACGACCAGTGCCATAAAGAAAATGATCGTGGGTGTCGGTTTGCTGAATCCTTCCGACCGACCGAGTGCGGTGGCCCAGACGGCCTCCAGCACACCAGACAACACCAATATCAGCCATGACATCGACTTCCGGACCTCCAGGCGCCGTCTTGTCGCTGTCCGGGTACGGCGCACCTCGTCCGGTTGTCATCATCGACATACCCGAGTGTACCGCCGCCCATCTGCCGCCAGGTGGTGGTTTTCGCCACCATCGCGGTTCTCATCACCGCGGGTGGCTCGACTCCGGCATGCTCAGGCGCTAGTCTGAACACAGACGTAGTCAGATAGGGTATGGCAATGACCAGTACACAGCGCATGTCACGCGCCGAGATGGACCAGATGGACAGCAGCATGTTCGCACGGTCGCTGCTGTCGATGGGGCAGACGATGAGCACCGCCAACGTGATCATGCAATTGGCCAACCCCGCGGTCGGATACGGCGTGGCACACAGCACCGTCGAGAGCGGTCGTCTCGACCGACATCCGATCAAACGAGCTCGCACCACCGCGTCCTACCTCGCGGTGGCCGCGATGGGCACCGCCGAGGATCGACGTCGCTATCGCCAGGCCGTCAATCGGCAGCACGCCCAGGTTCGCTCGCACGGGGACAGTCCGGTCGAGTACAACGCCATGAATCCCGAACTGCAGCTGTGGGTTGCGGCCTGTCTTTACTACGGTTGGGAAGACATTTACGAGCGCGTGCACGGACCATTGACCGGTGTCGAGCGCGACACCTTCTACCGTCAGGGCATGGTCGTCGGCACCACCCTGCAGATGCCGGCCGAGATGTGGCCCGCCGACCGCGAGCAGTTCCAGGTGTACTGGGATCGGCAGGTCGAGGACATCGAGATCGGCGACGAGGTCCGTGAGTTTCTGCTCGACATCGCCCATTTCGGCTATGCGCACCCGTGGATCCAGCGGCGCTACGGGCCGACGAAGTATCGGCGCACGATCGGCTACCTGCCCGAACCTTTCCGGACGGCACTCCGGGTCTCCTGGTCCGCAACCGACCAACAGTGGTTCGATTCCTATGTCGATCGTCAGGTGCAGCGCGAACGACGCAAGCCGTTGTGGCTGTCGCAACTGATGTTCCGCGCGCTGCTGTGGGATGTGCGGTTGCGCAACCGCTTCGGGCGACCGCTGGTGTGAGAACTCAGAACGAATCCCGATGTCGCTCCTGCTCGAGTAATGCATCGAGATCGTCGAGGCGTCCCATCGAGGCCACGGCACGTGCGGTGCGATGATTGGACCGCAGCATCTCCCGGTGGCGATGGGTAAACGCCCAGTAGCCGGCGGTGAATGGGCAGGCCTTCTCGCCGACTCGCGTCCTGGGGTCGAAAGCACAGTCGGCGCAGAGATCGGACATCCGGGAGATGTAGGCGCCCCCGGACGTGTATGGCTTGGTGGCCATCAGCCCGCCATCGGCGTGCTGACTCATGCCGATCACGTTCACCGGCATGACCCAGTCGAAACCATCGACGAAGTTGGCGCGAAACCATTCGGTGAGCTCGGCCGGATCGTATCCGCGCTGCAAAGCGTGGCTACCCAGCACCATCAGGCGGGGGATGTGGTGCACCCAACCCCGCTCACGAACTCCGGCCAACGCATCGGACAAACATCGCGCGGTGACCGCGGCGTCGTCGAGTTCACGGAACCAGCGCGGCAACGATCGATGCGCATCCAAATGATTGCTGGACGGGTAGTCGGATCCAAAGTGCCAGTAGAGGTGCCACACGAACTCGCGCCACCCGAGGATCTGCCGGATGAATCCTTCCGCCGACGCCAGCTCGACGTCGCCGGCCCGGGTGGCGTCCTCCGCGGCGCCGACGACGTCGAGCGGATGGAGTAACGAGAGGTTCAGCGGCACCGACAACAGCGAATGCGACATCGCCCAGTCCTCGCCCATGATGGCGTCCTCCCATCGGCCGAACGTGGCCAGCCGGTGGCCGACGAAATGGGCCAGCGCTCGCTGCGCCTCGTCATGGGTGACTGCGAACAGTCGCGGGCCGTCGTCGCCGGTGAACGCCACATCCATGGTGTCGAGGTCGGCACGTACCTGTTCGTCGATGTCATCCTCGGTGGGCCACCACGGATCGTCGATCCCGAGAGTCCGCCGACGCGGCGGCGGCTCGCGGTTGTCGCGATCGAAATTCCATGTACCGCCGAATGGTTCGTCACCGTCCATCAGCACCTCGAACCGCCGACGCTGGTCTCGGTAGAACTCTTCCATGCGGAATCGTTCGCAATCGCCTGCCCATTGGCGGAAGTCACTGCGGGACAGCGCAAAAGATGGGTTCGGCAGGATCTCCGACACCAGTCCCTCGACCCAGAGTCGGTGCACGAATCGCGCTGCGGCTCGCGAACTCGGTTCATGCACCACCACGGGGCGGCCGAGCGCAGCGAGCGCGTCACGGTAGGTCTCGGCCTGCCAGAGTTGGGCGCGATCACCGAGCTCGTCGGCGAGATGTCGCATCCCGGACAGCAGAACGTGCGCTTTCTGTCGGTGGCCGCCACGACGGCGAAAGGCCGTCGACGACTCGATCAACACCACCTCGCGATCGTCGTGCTCGGCGGCCGAGAAAATGTGTCGGCCGAGTTGATCTCCGAACAGCCACAACGGGTCTGTCGATGTCGCATGCGCCACGTGGCCACCTCCTCGGCACCGACGCTAATCGGCGCGCGGGACGCGAGCGCGCAGCTCGAGTCCACCGCAACCCGGTTGCGACCTCGGTAACAGCGGGATAACCCCCGGCCGGCGACGCTGTCGGGTATCGCCGACGTACGGGACGGCTCAGTGGGTTTGTTCGGCGTCGGGGTCGGGGGCGACGTGTGCAGCGGCGAGTTCGTGCAGTGCGCGGAACACTCGTTTGGCCGGTTCGGCCCACGGCATCAGGATCGGGAACACGTGGAACATGCCGAACTCCTCCATCGCGGCAACTCGCACGCCCGCCTTCTCCAAGACGTCGACGAACTCCCGGATGCCGTCGCGGAACATCTCGTCGGCTCCCCAGCACACGAAGGTCGGCGGAAACCACTCCGCGTCGACATCGGCGTAGATGACCGAGACGCGGGAGTCGTTGGGCTGCACACCATGCAGATACGGGGTGACCGGTACATTCCACGGCAGGATGTCGAGCTGCGCGTTCTCGGTGATGGACGGGCGGTCCAGATCGAGATCGACCTCCGGCGAGAACAGCGCGGCCGCCGCCGGCATGGGCATCGAGTGATCGTGCAGGTGAGAGATCAGCGAGGTGGCCAGGCCGCCACCGCCGGAATCGCCGGCCACCACGAGGTGCTCCGGCGCAACCCCGCGGTCGAGCAGGCCACGGTAGACGTCGGCCGCGTCATGTACGCCGGCCGGGAAGGGGAATTCCGGAGCCATCCGATAGTCGGCGATGAATACCTCGAAGCCGGTGTGTCTTACGAGCGCAGCGGCGAACGCGGTATACATGATCGGCGACGTCCCGATATAGCCGCCACCGTGGAGGTACAGGATGGTGGCGCCGATCGTCTGCTTGTCCTCCTGGTCGTCCACATAGGCGTCCGAGCTGGCCTTGGCGCGACACCAGAGGCCGGGCACTCCGCCGATGGTGTCGGCGGTGATCTCGACGCCGTTGCTCACCGCGACGAACGGCGGCATCACCACTCGGCAGATGTCGTCGAGCACCTTCTCCATGGACCGGAACTCTTCGATCGGCAAACCCATCGAGTAGCCCATGAACGACCGGACGACCTGCCGGGTCACCGACTGCCCGAGGTTGTCCAACAACCCACCGGGCCCCTGCCAGGGTCGTCGCAGCGGTACCCGCGCCAGACCGTTGACCAGACTCTCGGCGAGCCCCACGACCGTCAGCGCCGTGATCGGACCTGCCGCCGTCTGCACCTCGCGACGATCTGCCATCACCATGACGCTCATCGTAGTGAGATCCGTGCGTACCGCAGCGGTGTGCGTGTGCAGCGGCGGTACTCCCGACGCGAGACGCTCGCGGTAGCCATTGGCTACACTTGTTTCATATTGCTACCGCGCGAGGGCGGCTCGGCTCACGAACGGCTCGGCTCACGAACGTCAAAGCCGCGACGGCCCAGCGCAGATACACGGGAGTACACACATGCCTCGCTCCGCCGACAAGGTGACCCGGTTTGACGCCGAGTTGATCGACAGCGCGATCAGCGAGGGCCGCCGACAACAACGAACCGGCAGACAACAGCTCGAACACTGGGCGCGGGTCGGACGCGCGGTGACCGCCTACGAGTCGGCTGCACTGAGTAGGGTGCGCGCAGCACTACGCGGGGCGCAACCGGTCGATGACCTCACGGTCGATGAGGGTCGGGTGTTCAACGCCGAGATCCGGGCGCGGGTCGCTGAAGATCTCGCGAACGCAGACTATCGCGCCACGCAGGTGGCCCGCGGTGTCACGACGGTGGCCCTCGACGATGCCGGCCGCATCGTCGAATACCGTCCGGACGGCAGTGTGCACCACGTGGCCGACGAGTGAGACGTCTCGACCTGGTCATCGGCCCCAACGGGGCCGGTAAATCGACCTTCGTCGAACTCACGCTCGCGCCACTGTTGGCGCGCAGTGTCTTCGTCAATGCCGATCTGATCGCGCGGCAGCGTTGGCCAGGCGACTCCGCGGCGCGATCGTATGAGGCGGCCGAGGTCGCGGCGGCCACTCGCGATCGGTTGATCACCGACGGGCGGTCATTCATCGCCGAGACGGTGTTCTCCCATCCCGCGAAGCTTGATCTCATCGGCCGCGCCCACGCGGCGGGATACGTCGTCGTCCTGCACGTTCTCCTGGTGCCGGAGACCATCTCGGTCCTGCGCGTGCGACATCGGGTCGATGGGGGTGGCCACGCGGTTCCCGAGGACAAGATCCGCGCGCGCCACCGACGGGTGTGGCCGTTGGCCGTTGAGGCCATCGGGTGCACCGACGAGGCGACGGTCTACGACAACGCGAGCGGCGTTGCGCCGGCCATCGTGGCCGAGTTCACCGGCGGCACGCTGGTCGGCGACGCGCACTGGCCCGACTGGGCACCCGCCATCCTGCGAGACAGCTGGTGACGGTCCGAATGGTCATCGGCACCACACTGACAACCTCGGCCGATGGCCATACAGCCCCCTGCACCGTGCGAGTGCCGAGCGCGGACGTGGCACACTACCTCGGGCCCTCTTTCCCTGCGACCCGGTGAGGCGGCGATGGACAACTCAGAGCAGCCGACGTTGGCGCAGGCGTGGGACGCCAACCGCTCGATTCAGCGATCGGCGGCGGTGCGACTGTTCTCCGCGACCAACTCGGCGCTGTATGTGACGCTGATGGAACGTCACCTCGACTTCGGCGCCCGGCGCACGGAACCCGAACTCACGGTGCGCCTCGAACGCGATCTCGCCGAACTCGGGGTCAGTGATCAGCCCGACGGTCTCGAGCTGATCAAACTGTGGGCCAAACAAGGATGGGTGCACCGGGTCACCGAGCCGGCAGCGGCGACGGGACACAACATCTGCCACCTGACCGCCGAAGCGCGTTCGGTCCTCGACTACATGCGACGCCTGCGGCGAGCCGACAGTGTCGCCACGGGTGGGTCCATCAACGGCATCGCGGCGGGACTACGACGCGTGGCGGGCCAGGTCTCCGACGATCCGGGCCAGATCCGCGAGGAAATCGAACACCAGATCAGTGAACTCGACGCCGAGCTCGCCGACCTCGATGCCGGTCGCCGACGCCGACCCGATCTGCGTAGCGCCGAGGACGAGGCTCGTGCGATCGCCTACCAGATGGAGCAGATCGTCTCCGACATCGGACAGTACGGCGCCATGCTCGACCGCATCACGACCCAGCTCCTCGATGACCCGCACGACTCCGACCTGGCCTATCGCGATCGGCAACGCCGGCTGTTCGACGACTACGAGGCCCTGCTCGAGTCGTCGCAGAGCACCTCGTATCACGCGTTCACCCAGATGATCCAGGATCCGACCCAGCGCGAACGACTCGTCGCCGATATCTCCACGGTGACCGACCAGCTGCCCGACATCGAACCCGGGCTCCGATCGGTGATGGACAACTTCTTCGAATTGGTGACCCAACAGATGGGGGAGGTCGGCCGGACCCGGCAGCGGTGCGCCCGCCGTATCCGTCGCTTCGTCGCCGCCGGCACGCTGGAGCAGAGCCGTGGCGTCGCCCGACAACTCAACGACGCGCTCGCATCGGCGCATGAGTTGCTCAAGTCATCACTGGCCGACCGCCGCATCGCGTACGAGCTGCCGTTGGCGACACCATCGGTCACCTCGATCGGCCGGCTCGCTTTCGAGATCCGCGATCGGACGCCACCGGCGCAGGCCACCCCGGCCACCGCCGGCGCCGATCTGAGTTCGTTTGCGTCGCTCGCCGGGCAGGTCGACACCGTCGAGCTGACCGAGACCGTCAACGCGGCCCTCGCCGACGGCCCCGCGACACTGTCCGACGTCCTCGCCCGGCTCGACGAACCCTATCTGGCACATGTGATCGTGCTGTGGTCCTGGGCACTGCGTCAGCCCGGCACAGCGGGTCCCGAGTCGACCATCATCCGGTTCCGATCATTGGAAGGCGAGGATCAGGCCATCGAGGTTCCCGCATTGTCGTTCACCGAACCCATCCCCACCGCGGAGGTCGACGCAGCATCGTGAGTAACAGCACCGACATTCGGGACGACCGCGGCGACCAGCGGTCCGAGGACTACACCGGATTCGACGAATTGCCCGCCGTCGAAAAAAGTCGACCGGACGACACACCCGGCGCCCCGCGTTTCGAAGGCGACGTCAGCGCCCTACCGGACCGGGCCTGCTGGGCGCTGCAGAACCTGCTGACCCGTCGCTACGTGAGCGGCGACCGTCAGCCCCAGCTGTGGGCATGGGTGATCGAATACCAAGACGCACTGCGAGTTCGGCTCTCCGAACTCGACCTGCGGCTACGGGTCGTCGACGAAGTCGAGGTGGCCTTCGTGGAACAGGCCGGTTACGACTCGCGGTGGGGACGAAAAATCCTCAAACGTGAGACCATCCACACCTACGACGCCATCCTCGCGTTGCACCTGGCCAAGTACGTGCGGGCATCCCGCGACGAACATGTACTGATCACCCGGGAGGAGATCCACGAGCTCTTCGCCGGCGTCACCAACACCATCGATCGCGATCTGGCGTTGTTCGACAAGCGGATCGGGCGTGCGATCGACAAGCTCGAGGAGATGGACTTCCTGCGCAAGCACCGCGACGACCCGGACACCTTCACGGTGAGCCCGGTCATCTCGGCGGTGATGACCGCGTCGGTGATCACCGACCTGCAGCGGCAGTTCGAACAGTTCATCGGTGCCGGCGACCTCGGCGACGACATCGGCGAATCGCCGGATCAGGCCGATGCGGCCATCCGGAGTGCGTACACCGGCGATGAGAGGGACGTTCACGGCGAGGACATTCACGGCGAGGACATTCACGACGGGGACGACGAAGGAGACGAGTGGTGAACGGAGCTGTGGACCAGTACCACCTGTCGCGACTACAGCTGATCAACTGGGGGGTGTTCGACGGCTATCACTCGATTCCGTTCAGCGCCGGCGGATCCCTCATCACCGGATCGTCGGGGAGCGGCAAATCCTCACTGCTGGATGCTATTTCATTGGCGTTCCTACCCGATCACCGACGCAACTTCAACGCATCCGGCGACGCGACCGCGGCCGGCTCGTCCAGTGGCCGCCGGACAGTCGGCAAATACATCCGCGGTGCGTGGGGTGAACGCCGCAGCGGCGCCGGCGGGCAGCGCGAGATCATGTACCTGCGTGGCTCGGGACCGGCATGGGCCGCGATCGCGGTGACGTACACCTCGACCTCGGGCGAGGCCATCACCGGCCTGGTCCTGAAATGGCTGGCGGCGGGCAAAATGACCGACGCCTCGAGCACCTACTTCATCCATGACGGCGACATCGACATCGTCGACGTGTGCAACGAGTGGGCCCGGGCCAACCACAATTCCGCCATCTTCCGGGATCTCGGCTGGCGAGGCGGGCCGGGAGAGGGCAAGTACCTGTCCTCGCTCTACTCGCTGATCGGTATCCGCGGTTCGGATGCCGCGCAACAATTGTTGGGAAAGGCCAAATCACTCAAGAGCGTCGGCGGCCTCGCGCAATTCGTGCGGGAATTCATGCTTGACGAACCGAGCAGCATCGTGGGTATCACCGACGCCCTCGAACAGATCGACCCCTTGGTCGAAGCTCGTGAGCTACTCGACGTAGCGCGGCGCAAGCGCACCATCCTCGGCAGCATCGAGACCGTGCACGAACGTTACGCCGCCGAATCGGCCACGTTTTCGGTGCTCGACACGATCGACACTGCGTCGATCCGCGCGTATCTCAACAACCTGCGACGTCGGACCGCGGAGCCCGAGATCTCCGATCTCGACGACCAGATAGCCCGCCTCGACACCGATCTGGCCGCGTTGACCGCGCAACACGATCAGCTCCGCCAGGACCACAGTCATCTGCTGTCGCGGATCGCCACATCGACCGGTGACCTCGCACCGCTACAGGAACAACTGACCACCGCGCAGCGCGCCGGCAACGACGTCGCGGCGCGGCGCAGTTCGTATGACACCAAGGTCTCGGCGCTCGATTTCGACCTCCCCGACGATGCCGAGGAGTTCTGGACGCTGCGCGAGCATCTGATGGAGGAGGCCACCCGGATCGACGGGCAGCTCGACGCCGGCAAGGCTCACTACGCCGATGCCCTGGCACGCGAAGTCGCCGCTCGATCCCAGCGCGACGCCGCCCACGACGAACTGCAACGGGTGACGCAGGCCGGTTCGGCGCTTCCGCGGGCCGAGCACGAGATGCGCCGGGTGATCGCCCAGGCCCTGCAGGTCGACGAAGCCGAACTCCGTTATGTCGCCGAACTCGTCGAACTCCGACCCGAGCACGAACGCTGGCGTCTGGCGGTCGAGAAGGTGCTGCGCTCGGCCGGGTTACGACTCCTGGTTCCCGCGGAGCATTTCCGAGCCGCGTTGCGTTTCGTCAACACCCACGACATGCGTGGTCGGATCCAGCTGCACCACGCGGAGAATCGCACTGCACCGGCGCCCGAACCCGGCACGCTCGGTGCAACGTTGCGGTCGGTGGACCCGGGCCACCCGTGTGCGGCCGAGGCGATGGCCATCCTCACCCGACTCGGCAACTACGTGTGTGTCGAATCGCCGACGGAATTCACCGAGCACGCCAAGGCCGTCACCGACCGCGGTCTGCGCAAGGATTCGGCCAAGCTCGCGGTCAAGGACGACCGGCAGTCGCTGCGTCCGTCCCAGCACATCTTCGTCGGGGACGTCGACGCGAAGATCGCCGCGCTGCAGGCCGAGTTCGACGACGAACAACGCGCGTACAACGCTGCGCGGGAGGCCAGTTCGGCGCTCGACCGCGAACGTACCGAGAAGCAACACCGGCGCGACTCCTACCGCCGGGTGTGCGAACAGTTCACCCAGTGGAGTGAGATCGACACCGACTCGGCCGATGAACGGGTGGAGCAGCTCACCGAACAGTACGAGTTGTTGATGGACGAGCACCCCGATGTGGAAGCCTTGCAGCGCAAGGCCGATGACATCTGGGACCAGGTACGCGGGGCGATCTCGCAGGCGGCGTTGGTGCGCGACAAGATCGCCGGACATGATCGACGGCGCACCCAGCTGCTCGACCTCGTCGACCGGCTCGACATCGAGGACATCTCCACCCAGGCCGAGCAGACGCTGGACGGCTTCCGCGAAGAATCCGGGGCGAGCCTCGATGTGCTGGCGCCGGAGCCGTATCGGCAAGACCTGCTGAAGCTGGTGGCCAAGGACCGCGATCGGATGCGCGCAGACGCGCGACGGTCCCGCGACGAACTGGCCCGCATCCTCGACACCTACGACGAGGAGTTCCCCGACGCGGTCCCGAACGACAGCGACGACTTCGACGAACGCATCCATGATTACGTCGCGGTGAGCCGCCGGATCGACGAGCGTGAACTGCCGGCCGCCTATGAACGGATGCGTCGCCTGATCACCGAACAGGCCCCGGGCGCAATTCTCAACCTGCACATGGCCGCCGACGCCGAGGAGCGTCGCATCGTCGAACAGATCGAGCGTGTCAACACCGGCCTGGGCGCGGTGGCGTTCAACCGCGGGACCCGGCTGCGATTGCACCCGGGACGCAAGCATCTGGCTGCGGTGGCCGATCTCAGCGAGCGGGCCAGGCAGATCTCTCAGCGCACCACTGCGGTGAGTTTCGGCGACGAACAGGCGATCCTGGAGCAGTATGCGGACATCCTGCTGCTGCGCGAGCGGCTGGCCGGGGTGACGCCGGAGGATCGTCAGTGGACCCGCGACGCCCTCGACGTGCGCAACCGCTTTGACTTCTACTGCGAGGAACACGACGCGGTGACCGGCGAGACCATCCGCACCTACAGCAACGCGGGCGACAACTCCGGCGGCGAACAGGAGAAGCTGATGGCGTTCTGCCTGGCCGGCGCGCTCAGCTTCAACCTGGCGAGTCCGGACGGTACCGACAACCGCCCGATCTTCGCGCAGCTCATGCTCGACGAGGCGTTCTCGAAGTCCGATCCGCAGTTCGCGCAACAGGCGCTCTCGGCGTTCCGCAAGTTCGGCTTCCAGCTCATCATCGTCGCGACCGTGCAGAACACCAGCACTATCCAGCCGTACATCGACAACGTGGTCATGGTGTCGAAGTCCGAGGTCGGCCAGGAGGGGAGCGCAGACACCCGGCCGGTGGCCACCGCACTGTCGACGACGATCCGGGCATTCTCGGACCTGCGGCGCTCGAGCGGCGGGCAGCTGCCCGTCTGACGTTGGGCCGAACGCTCAGCGTCGAACGGCCCGCCCGGTCTCCAACCACATCGAGAACTGACATCCACGGCGGTCGTAACCGCCGCGGATGTCAGTTCTGCTTGTGGTTCCCGTTCGGCTCAGTCTCGCGCGGCGGCCAGCGCGTCGTTGAACGTCTTGCTCGGGCGCATCACCGAGGCGGTCATCTCCGGGTCCGGGTAGTAATAGCCGCCGAGGTCGACGTGATCTCCCTGCGCTCCGTTCAGTTCGCCGACGATCGCGTCCTCATTCTGGGCGAGGGCTTGCGCGAGCGACGTGAAACGCTTGGCGAGGTCGGGATCCTCGGTCTGCTCGGCGAGTTCCTGAGCCCAGTACATCGCCAGATAGAACTGGCTGCCCCGGTTGTCGAGCTCACCGGCGGCCCGCGACGGTCCCTTGTCGTTCTCCAACAGCTTGCCGGTCGCCGCGTCGAGCGCCTTGGCCAGCAGCACCGCACGCTTGTCGTCGGTCTTCTTGCCCAGTTCCTCGAGGCTCACCGCGAGCGCCAGGAATTCGCCGAGCGAGTCCCACCGCAAGTGGTTCTCTTCGATGAGCTGCTTGACGTGCTTGGGTGCCGATCCACCCGCACCGGTCTCGTACAGACCACCCCCGGCCATCAGCGGCACGATGGACAGCATCTTGGCGCTGGTGCCGAGTTCGAGGATGGGGAACAGGTCGGTGAGGTAGTCACGCAGGATGTTGCCGGTCGCAGCGATGGTGTCCATCCCGCGGATGACCCGCTCCAGCGTGTACCGCATCGCTCGGACCTGCGACATGATCTGGATGTCGAGACCCTCGGTGTCGTGATCGGGCAGGTACTTGTGCACCTTCTTGATCAGCTCGTTTTCGTGCGGGCGGTACGGATCCAGCCAGAACAGCACCGGCATCCCGGAATCGCGGCAACGCGTGACGGCCAGCTTCACCCAATCCTGGATCGGGGCGTCCTTGACGATGCACAACCGCCAGATGTCGCCCTCCTCGACGTTCTGGGTCAGCAGCACCTCGCCGGTGGCCAGGTCGGTGATGTTGGCTACCCCCGCGGCCGGCACCTCGAACGTCTTGTCGTGCGATCCGTACTCTTCGGCTTTCTGCGCCATCAGCCCGACGTTGGGCACGGTGCCCATGGTGGTCGGATCGAACTGCCCGTTGGTCTTACAGAAGTTGATCATCTCCTGGTAGATCCGCGAGAAGGTCGACTCCGGGTTGACGGCCTTGGTGTCCTTGAGCCGCCCGTCGGCGCCATACATCTTGCCGCCGGCACGGATCATCGCCGGCATAGACGCATCGACGATGACATCGCTGGGGGAGTGGAAGTTCGAAATGCCGCGGGCCGAATCGACCATCGCCAGTTCGGGCCGGTGTTCGTGGCACTTGTGCAGGTCGTCGATGATCTCCTCGCGCTGCGCGCTCGGCAACGACTCGATCTTGCTGTAGAGGTCGGACAGACCGTTGTTGACGTTCACGCCGAGTTCGTCGAACAGTTCGCCGTGCTTGGCAAATGCATCCTTGTAGAACACCTTGACCGCGTGTCCGAACACGATCGGGTGCGACACCCGCATCATCGTGGCCTTGACGTGCAGCGAGAACATCACGCCGGTCTTGTAGGCGTCCTCGATCTGCTCTTCGTAGAATTCGACGAGCGCCTTCTTGGACATGTACATGCTGTCGATGACGTCGCCGTCGGTCAGCGACACCTTCGGCTTGAGAACGAGGGTCTCGCCGTCGGAGGTGATGAGCTCCATCTTGACCTCGCGGTCGCCGGAGACGGTCATCGATTTCTCGCCGTGATAGAAGTCGCCCTCGGTCATGTGCGCGACGTGGGTCCGCGACGCCATCGACCACTCACCCATGCTGTGCGGGTGCTTGCGGGCGTATTCCTTGACGGCCTTGGGGGCTCGCCGGTCGGAGTTGCCCTCACGCAGAACCGGGTTGACCGCGCTGCCCAGGCACTTGGTGTAGCGGTCGCGGATCGCCTTCTCTTCGTCGGTCTTGGGATTGCCCGGGAACTCCGGCAGGTCGTAGCCCTTCTCCTGCAACTCCTTGATGGCCGCCAGCAATTGGGGGACCGACGCACTGATGTTGGGCAGCTTGATGATGTTGGTCTCGGGAAGCTGGGTCAGCCGGCCCAACTCGCCGAGGTTGTCGGGCACCTTCTGGTCCTCGGGAAGCAGATCGGAGAACTCGGCGAGGATGCGCGCGGCGACCGAGATGTCACTGGTCTCGATGTTGATGTCGGCGGCATCGGCGAACGCGCGTATCACCGGCAAGAAGGCGTAGGTCGCGAGCATCGGCGCCTCGTCGGTCAGCGTGTAGATGATGGTCGGCTTCTCCGCGCTCATGTTCTCTTCTCAACTCCAGTTCTTGGTCGCGTATGCAAGTGGTGCGAGATTTTGTCTCGGCGTTACCAGTATCACGTCGGAGCGGGCGTTGTGTGCACCGACCGGTTCACCCCCGCCTGTTGGCAGAGCACAACCTGTCATCGGAACGGGTCCCAGCGCGAAGCCCCGAGCGCTCGTAACGCTACGCCGATCCGCCAGTAGAGGAGACCGCCGAGTCCCCGTGGAAAGAACGTCGAGGTCGTGACGAGTTCGGCGCCGACGTGTCCGTCGGCGGATCTGTCGGTGATCGCATGATCGACGAACGCGCGGCCGGGCTGTCCGCGCTCGGTCCCCATCCGCAGATGCGTCGGCTCGGTGGCCGCCACGACCTCCCAGCGCGTGCCCGTGCGCGATCGCAGGCGCCGCCACAGATCGGGGGCTGACCGGTCCTCGACGCGTCGATCGACGGTGCCGAACGAAACCTCTCCGGCCCATGGCGGGTCGGTGGGTAGAGGTTCGGCAGCGCATGTGTCGGCGGTCGCGTTCGACCACTCCACCGAGTTGTCGCCGCGGGCCACCCGCTGCAGCGTCGCGGCCAGCGCCGCGCGATAGGTCATGAGTCCGCCGGTCGGCGGGGCGATCACATCGTCGATGTCGTGTTCGTGGCAGATCGCATCGCATTCCAGTGACTCGATCAGTGGGCGGGCGATCTTGCCCCTGATCGGGGTCACCAGGCGCACCCAGCGACTCGCGATGGTGGGGGTGAGGTAGGGCAGGACGATCATCCGTCGTGGGGGCAGGCCGGCGACCTCGGCGTATCGCTGCATCATGTCGCCGTATTCCAGGACATCCGGTCCGCCGAGATCCCACGTCCGTGACGTCGGCACGTCAGCGGTGGCTGCCTCGACCAGATAGTGCAACGCGTCGCCGACGGCGATCGGCTGGATCTTGTTGTGCACCCACCGTGGTGTGGTCATCACCGGCAATCGCTCGGTGAGGTGCCGGATCAGCTCGAAGGATGCCGACCCCGATCCGATCAGGGTGCCCGCCTGCAGCGCGACCGTCTCGATCCCCGAATCGATCAGGATCTCGCCGACCTCGGCGCGTGATGCCAGATGCTCGGACAACTCCACACCCTCGGGATGCAGACCGCCCAGATACACGATGCGCGACACCCCACAGGCAGACGCCGCGGCCACCACGTTCTGTGCGGACCGCCGCTCCTCGTCGGCGAAGTCGGCGTCGGTGCTCATTGAATGCACCAGGTGATAGACAACGTCGATGTCGACGAAAGCTTCGAGCAGGGAATCACGGTCGGACAGGTCGCCACGCACCACCTCTGCACGGGAGTTGGCGGCCCAGGGCGCATCGGCGATCTTGGCCGGGGTGCGGGCCAGCGCCCGCACCCGATGTCCGCGGGCCAGCAGGCGGGGCGCCAAGCGGCCACCGACGTAGCCCGTGGCTCCGGTCACCAGACACCGTCGAGAGTCGTCCACGACTCCACCCTACGGATTCGCCCGACAGACCACGGTCGCGTTTCGACTCGACGTCGAAAGTGAGGTGAACGTGCCGACAATCGGCACGTTCACCTCACACGTCGTCGGGCTGGCCCGCCCCAGCGCTCAGCTGTTGGTTTGTTCCTTCTCGGCGGCGGCGATCTCCGCGCGCACCTGATCCATGTCGAGGTCGCGGACCGCGCCGATCAATTCGTCGAGCTGCGCAGCAGGCAGTGCTCCCGGCTGATTGAAAACCAGGACACCATCTCGGAAGGCCATCAGGGTGGGAATCGATCGGATGCCGAACCCGCCGGCGAGCTGCTGCTCTGCCTCGGTGTCGACCTTGCCGAACACGATGTCGTCGTTCGTCTCGGACGCCTTCTCGAACACTGGCGCGAACTGGCGGCACGGTCCGCACCATCCCGCCCAGAAGTCCAGCAGCACGATGCCGTCCTGGCCGATGGTCTCTTGCAGATTGTCGATGGTGATCTCACGAGTGCTCATGACACTTCCAATGCATACCCCTACGGGTATATTCCTCGGGTGCAGTCCGCGTTCCACGCTACGCACATTCCGTGCAATGCTCCATCCGACGCCCGCTACCTCAGGGCGGCAGCCAATCTCCGCCACTGCTCGCGGGGCATCGCGCGATGGTCGGCCTGGAGGACCTGGACGCAGACATGATCGGCGCCCGCCGCACGATGTGCCTCGATCCGGTCGAGCACGACCGCTTCGTCACCCCAGGCGATCAGTGCGTCGAACAGTCGGTCGCTGACCGTCTGCAGATCGTCTTCGGAAAAGCCCAGGCGCAGGAGGTTGTTGGCGTAGTTGGGCATTGCGAGGTAGCCGGTGAGCCACTTGGTGCCGATAGCGCGCGCCTCATCGCGGTCCGACGCCAGGATCGCCGTCTGCTCGGGAGCGACCAACGGTCCCTCGCCCACGGCCGCACGCGCAATCGCGGTGTGCTCGGGTGTCACCAGATACGGGTGCGCTCCGCGGCTGCGTTCAGATGCCAACGCGAGCATCTTGGGACCCAACGCGGCCAGGACGCGACTGTCGACCGGAACCGGATCGGCCGCCGCGTCAAGACCGTCGAGAAAGGCTTTGGTGGTGGCCAACGGCTTCCGGTACCGACCGGCCTCCTGGGCATCGATCAACGGCGCGTGGCTGATCCCCAGTCCCACCAGGAACCGAGGTCCGAGTTCTGCGGTGAGGCGCGCGTGCGCCGCTGCGACGTCTGCCGGCTCATGCATCCACATGTTCAGGATGCCGGTGGCGATGACCGCCTTGGTGGTCGCCCCAAGTAGGTTCTCCACCGAATCCATCAGCGGCCCACCGACATCGGGCACCCACAGCGCGGTGAACCCGAGCTCGTCGAGCTCGGCCGCCGCCTCGGCCGCCTCCGCGGAATCGCCATAACGCAGCGGTGAACTCCAGATACCAACCCCGTTCAGTTCCATGACCCGACCCTACCGGGGTGTGCCGAGTGGCCCGAATTGCCGAGTGTTGGCCCGAATGGTGCTGTTGTCGGCACCCAACGGCGCTCTATGTTGATGGTGATCGACATCACAGTTCGGCTGCGGGAGTCATCCGACCCCCGCCGAGGCAGAAGGGGACAAGAATGCCGCTCGAACCGGTATCACAGGGGCTGTTGCAGCAACTCGCCGAGGAACGCCAGCCACCGATCAGCGAACAGACACCGGCACTGGCCAGGATGACCGGACCCATCTTCGCCGGCATGAGTGGTCGGGGACCGGAGGTCGGTGCGGTCCGCAACGTCAAGCTCAAGGGTGCTGACGGCGGCCTGTTCCGGGTGCGCGCACTCATTCCCGAGGGAGAACCCGAAGCGGTGATCGTCTACTTCCACGGCGGCGGTTGGGTGCTGGGTGACATCGATCTGCAGTACGACCATGTCGGGCGCGATCTGGCGAACCGCACGCGGTCGACGGTCGTCCTCGTCAATTATCGGAAGGCGCCGGAGCATCGGTTCCCGACCGCGATCGAGGACAGCTACCTCGGCTTGTGCTGGGCTGCCGAACATCTCGCCGAACTCGCCACAACCGGCGCGCCGCTGATCGTCGCGGGCGACAGCGCCGGCGGCAACATCGCCGCGGTGATGACCCACTGGGCACGCGACCGCCGTGGCCCACAGATCGACTATCAGGCCCTGGTGTATCCGGTCACCGACTGCGATGTCGACACGCCGTCCTACGTGGACCCCGAGAACCAACTGATGCTCAGCCGGGACACGATGATCTGGTTCTGGGACCACTATTTGCCCGACGTCGCGGCCCGAACCCACCCCGACGCATCACCACTGCGCGCCGCCGACCTGTCGGGCCTGCCACCCGCGTTGGTCTATGTCTGCCAATACGACCCGCTGCATGACGAGGGGGTGGCCTACGCCCGGGCGCTGGAGAAGGCCGGTGTACCGGTCACCCTCGCCGAGGCAGAAGGACAGATGCACATCTACTTCCAGATGGCGAACATCTTGCCGGGCTATCAGACCGGCATAGCGCTCGTCGCCGACCACATCACCACCTTCATCAGTAATCACGCGCACACCAGCGCGCCACAGGAAGAGGCCACCAGCGATGCCTGACCGGGACGTACTGATCATCGGCGCCGGTTTCTCCGGCCTGTATCAACTTCACAAACTCCGCGAACTGGGATTCGATGCCCATGTCGTCGAGGCCGGGCCGCAGGTGGGCGGCACCTGGTACTGGAATCGATATCCCGGCGCGCGATGCGACATCGAATCGATCGGTTACTCCTACTCTTTCGATCCCGAATTGCAGCAGGAGTGGAACTGGACCGAGCGCTATGCGGCGCAACCCGAGATTCTCGCCTACCTCGAACACGTTGCGGACAAGCTCAACCTTCGCACGGACATCTCATTCGACACTCGGGTCGTATCACTCGATTTCGACGATCCGCAGGACATGTGGACCGCAACCACCGACAGCGGGGCGACGATCACCGCGCGCTACGTCGTCGCCGCGACCGGATGTCTGTCCAAACCGCTGCTTCCCGAGTTCCCCGGCCTCGACGACTTCGCCGGAGACGTGTACTGGACCTGGGACTGGCCCACCGACGAGGTGGATTTCGCCGACAAACGGGTCGCGGTCATCGGCACCGGATCGTCGGGAATTCAGACAATCACGGCCATCGCACCCACGGTTGGTTCGCTGACGGTGTTCCAACGGACCCCAACCTACGCCGTCCCCGCGCAGAACCGGCTCATCGCCGAAGAACTGGCGGAACTGAAGACTCACTACGACGACTTCCGGGCGGAGAGCCGACTCTCGGTCGGCGGAATACCTTGTGGCGATGAACTTCCGCCGTTCTTCGACGACCTCGACGATGGGCGCATCCGTTCGGAACTGCATATGCGCTACGACGATGGTGGCCTGTGCTTCCAGCAGTCCTTCCGCGATCTCCTGCAGAACGAGGAGGCGAATGCCCGGGCCGCCGAGTATGTGCGCAACCGCATCAAGGACAAGGTGCACGATCCGGCGGTGGCCGAGAAGCTGACTCCTCGGTCGTACCCGATCGCGGCCAAACGGATGTGCGTGGACACCGGCTACTACGAGGTCTACAACCAACCCAATGTGACGCTGGTCGACGTCAACGAACAACCGATCGAACGCATCACCGAACACGGGATCCGGGCCGGGGGGACCGACCACGAGTTCGACGTGATCATCCTGGCCACCGGTTTCGACGCGATGACCGGGGCGCTGGCGGCGATCGACATCCGCCACGGCGCACAAACGCTGCGCGACAAGTGGTCCGACGGACCGCGGACGTACCTCGGACTGATGTCGGCCGGTTTCCCGAACCTGTTCACCGTGACCGGACCGCAGAGCCCGTCGGTGCTGTCGAACATGGTGACGTCCATCGAGACCCACGTGGAGTGGATCAGCGCTGCGTTGAGCCACCTGCGCGAACACGGCCTGACACGCATCGAGCCGGACGTGGCGGCCGAGGACAACTGGGTCAACACGACCAATGACGCCGCCGACATGACGCTGCTCAAGCAGGCTCCGTCGTGGTACATGGGCGCCAACGTGCCCGGAAAACCTCGTGCCGCGTTGCCGTTCGTCGGTGGGGTGGGCACTTACCAGCAGATCCTCGACGGGATCGCAGTGACCGGGTACCACGGGTTCGAACTGGTCTGAGGCCGGCCCTGCGCGACGTCGGTTCCCCGTGGGTGCTCCTGCGGGGAACCGACGTCGACGTCATTGTGCGTGTGCCGTGCCCGCCCACCGGCGCATCGCACGCGAGAAACTCGACCAATCGCGATATCCCAAACGTTCGGCGATCTGCGTACGCGGCAGATTCGTGTCCCGCATGAGGTCATGGGCGAGGCTTCGACGCACATCGTCATGGATGGCGCGGTACGACGTGCCCTCACGCGTCAGGCCGCGACGCAGGGTCCGTGCGGAGTAGTGCAGGTCGGCAGCGCACTCTTCGAGAGTGCAGTCCAGCGACGGCCTATCGAGCAGGTAGGCACGCACGCGTCCGGCGATCCCGTTGGCATGCAGCCTTTCTGCTCGAATCCGCTCGCACTGCTCGATGATCACCGCAGCGGTGTGCGGGTTGGCCATCGGCAACGGAAGGTCCAGGTAGGACCGCTCGAAAATCAATTCGTCACGCGTACAACCGAATCGAACCGGAGCGTTGAAGACCTCGGTGTAGGCCCGACGCACCGCAGCATCCTCGACGCGATGGGCGAACCGCACTTCCTGCAGCGGCGTGACGCCGGTCCCGGCGAACAGTTCACGTTGCATTTGCACGCTGGCGCTCAGATCGCGTTCGATCACGAATGCGGCGATGTCGTCGGGCACACCGTCGGTGTGCGCGGCGAGCGACCACCGCTCGCCGGCGAGTAACTCACCGGTCATGGTGGCGAAAGCGAACGTCAGCGGCGAGTACCGCAGCCCGCAGCGCACCATGTCGGCGACGATCTCACATGCCTGGAGCAGGTAGCCGTAGTAACCGTAGGACGTCAGGTGATACTCCCGACCGATCTGCGCCCCGATTGCCGGTCGGTGCCCGAGGGCATCGAGCAGGTTTCGGATGACGACGATCTCCTGCTGCGCCTCGATCAGGACGGTGGCGTCACCCAGCGATGCGCGGGTCAGCCCACTGCCGTCGAGTAGACGCTCGATCGCACTCCCGTGCCGCTGTGCCCAGTCGCAGATGATGGCCACGCCGGCCGTCGTGCGGGGGTGGTCCCACGGATCCGGCATGCGGGCGAACACGGGGTCCGCAGGATCGGAGTCGTCCAGCCCCCCGCCGGCTTCGACGATCATCGTCACGCTGTCATCCTCTCCTCAGACGCACACCCTGCCCTGTGAGCAGTATCACGCCTCATCCAGATCACGGCAACGACCCCACCGTTGTGACTTGCACCTTTGTGGGACAAGTGTCCAGCTCGAAGATGGCCGCAATTGCAGTGGTTCTGGCCGCGGATGGCCTGTTGTCACCCGAGAGTCCGACCATACGCTCATCCACGACCGAAGTGACAGGTGTCACACGCTGGGTTTCGGTGCGAAGCGGGTCACCGGTGCGTCTGTCCTGCGCACCTGTGCGTGCGCCGGAGCTTTTGCCCGAGTTCCCACCGAGTTCTAAGGAGCAGACAAATGAAGACCAAAGCAGCGATCCTCGAGGATGTCGGCGCCGAATGGAAGATCGACGACGTCGAGCTGGGCGAGCCGGTTGCGGGGGAGGTACAGGTCAAACTGGCAGCGTCTGGCCTCTGCCACTCTGACGCACATCTGCAGAGCGGCTCGAGCCCAGTGCCGTTCATGCCCGTCCTAGGCGGCCACGAAGGAGCGGGGGTCATCACCAAGGTCGGGCCGGGTGTCACCGGGCTGGAGGAGGGCGATCACGTCGTTTTGGCGTTCATCCCCGCCTGTGGCACGTGTCCGGCGTGTGCCACCGGTCGGCAGAACCTGTGCGACGAAGGCGCGGGACTGCTGTCGGGTCAGGCCATCTCGGACAAGAGCTACCGGGTCAGCCGCAACGGGCAGCCGGTGCTACAGATGTGCCTGCTGGGCACCTTCGCGCCCTATGTCACCGTCCACCAGGCCTCAGTGGTCAAGATCGAGAAGGACATCCCGCTCGACAAGGCTGCGCTGCTCGGCTGCGGCGTCTCGACCGGCTGGGGGTCGGCGACCGAGATCGGTGACACCCGTCCCGGCGACGTCGTCGTGGTGATGGGCGTGGGCGGCGTCGGGATCAACGCCGTCCAGGGCGCAGCGTTCGCCGGTGCCCGCTACGTCATCGCCATCGATCCGGTCGAGTTCAAGCAGAAGAAGGCCATGGAGTTCGGTGCGACACACACCTACTCCACGGTGGACGAGGCGATCGCCGAGTTGCCGGACCTCACCTGGGGGCACATGGCCGACGTCGTGATCATCACCGTCGGGGTGATCTCCGGTGAGCACGTCCAGCAGGCCCTGGGACTGACCGCCAAGGGCGGGCAGGTCGTGGTCACCGGCATGGGCGATTTCCAGGACGGGCAGGTCGATCTCAATCTGTTCGAGTTGACCTTGCTGCAGAAGCGGGTGCAGGGGGCCATCTTCGGCGGGGTCGGTCCGCGCACGCAGATCCCCAAGCTGTTGCACCTGTATCGGACCGGACACCTCAAGCTCGACGAGCTCGTGACCACGACGTATCGGCTCGAGGACATCAATCAGGGCTATCGCGACATGGCCGAGGGCAAGAACCTGCGCGGAGTCGTCGTCTACACCGATCAGGACTACTGAGGAGAACCACATGCGGACACACAAGGACCACTACATCAACGGACAATGGGTTCCCGCGACGGGAAGTTCGTTGCTGCCGGTGACCAACCCCGCGACCGACGAGATCATCGCTGAGGTCGGGGCCGGCTCCGCCGACGACGTCGACCGCGCCGTCGCCGCCGCGCGTGCGGCATTCGACAGCTGGGCGGCCACGCCGATGTCCGAGCGCGCCCGCTACCTCGGTGCCATCGCACAAGGACTCACCGAGCGGGCCGATGAACTGGCAGAAGTGATCTCCAGCGAGATGGGCTCACCCCTCTCGTTCGCTCGGGCCGCTCAGGTTCCGTTGCCGATCAACAGCTTTGCCCAATCGGCCACGATCGTCACCGAGTTCGAATTCGAACAGAGCTACCGGGGCTCGACGATCGTCCGCGAACCCTACGGCGTCATCGGAGCGATCACGCCGTGGAACTACCCGCTGCATCAGATCGCCCTCAAAGCCGCCTACGGCATGGCCGCGGGCAACACCGTCGTCGTGAAACCGAGTGAGAACACTCCGCTCAACGCGATCATTCTCGCCGAGATCGTCGAGGCGGCTGGCCTTCCGGCCGGTGTCTTCAACGTCGTGTTCGGCACCGGACCCGAGGTGGGGGAGGCGATCGCGTCTCATCCCGACGTCGACCTGGTGAGCTTCACCGGATCCACCCGCGCCGGACGGCGAGTGAGCGAACTGGCATCGGGGACCGTGAAGCGGGTCTCCCTCGAGCTCGGCGGCAAGAGCCCCAACATCCTGCTCGACGATGCCGACCTGAACGCCGCGGTGCCGGCCGCCGTGCAGGCGGCGATGATCAACTCCGGCCAGACGTGTTCGGCGTTGACCCGCCTGCTGGTGCCCCGCGCCAAGCTGGCCGAGGTCGAGGGCATCGCCAAGGCGGTCACCGAATCGATCACGGTGGGTGACCCGACGGACGAGACCACCGTCCTGGGCCCGTTGTCCTCGCGCACCCAGCAGGAACGCGTGCTCGGCTACATCCGTAAGGGCATCGACGAGGGCGCCCGGGTGGTGACCGGCGGCCAGACCGAGCCTGCGGAGGGCGGGGGTGCCTACGTGTCGCCGACGGTGTTCTCCGATGTCACACCGGAGATGACGATCCACCGCGAGGAGATCTTCGGCCCGGTATTGGCGATCGAGCCGTACGACACCGAGGAGGAGGCCGTCGCGATCGCCAACGACACGATCTACGGACTGGCCGGTGGGGTGTGGTCGGGCTCGACGGAGCGCGCCCAGCAGGTCGCGCGCAAGATCCGCGCCGGCCAGATCGCCGTCAACGACGCCGGGATGAATCTCGACGCGCCTTTCGGCGGGTACAAGCAGTCCGGAATCGGCCGCGAGGCAGGACAATTCGGGCTTGAGGAGTTTTTGGAAGTGAAGTCGATCCAAGGCTGACGACCATGGGGCAACGGGCGCCCGGCGAATCGCCGATTCGCCCTCGGAACACCGGCAGCCCGACCTACTGTGTGGTCGAGGCCACAATTCCGGGGTACCCGATGGCCCCACACTTTCACGACAGGGGAACAGACGAGGATGACTGCCACCGCCAGCGGACAGACCAGCGAACTGACCACCGAGCCGATGCGTTCACGGCGTAACCATTGGAACAACCAGATCCGCCGACACTCGTTCATGGTGCCCGATCAGGTCGCGGTGAAGTACCTCGACCGGGCGACCACGTGGCGGCAACTCGAGGAACGAACCCACGCGTTTGCGGCCGCCCTGCACCGGCGCGGCGTCCGATTCGGGGATCGCGTGCTCATGGCGATGCTGAATCGCACGGAGTACATCGAGGCTGTTCTCGGTGCCAACCTGATCGGCGCGATCCCGGTACCGGTGAACATCCGGATGAGCCCGGCCGAGGTCGCGTTCTTGCTGACCGACAGCGGTTCGAAGATGGTGGTGACCGAGGCGATGCTGGCGCCGCTGATCGACGCTGCCGTCGCGTCGGCCGGGGGCGTCGAGGGCATCATCGTGGTCGATCGGCCGGCCGACTCCGACCACCTCGACTATGCGGCCCTGCTGACCGAGGACCCGTCGGATCTGCCCGAGATCGATGTACCCGAGGATGCCGTGGCCCTCATCATGTACACCTCTGGCACAACCGGTAAACCCAAGGGCGCCATGTTGACTCACCAGAACCTCCAGGCGCAGGCGATGACGGTGATCGCCACGTCGGGGGAGAGCGGCGAGGATGACGTCGCATCCGTGGTGCCGCCCATCTTCCACATCGCGGGAGTCGCGGCGTTCGCGCCGGTCTTCTATCGCGGTGTCCGATCGGTGATCCACCCGTTGGGCGCCTTCGATCCCGACGACATGCTGGACACGCTGGAACGCGAGGGGACGACCTCGGTGTTCATGGTGCCCGCCCAGTGGCAGGCGGTATGTGCCGCGCAGCAGGCGCGTCCGCGCGATCTCAAACTGCGGACCATCAGTTGGGGCGCCGCGCCTGCGTCGGACACGGTCCTCAACGCGATGAACGAGAACTTCCCACAAGCGATGAACATGACCGCTTTCGGACAGACGGAGATGTCGCCGATCACCTGCATCCTCGAAGGCAAGGACGCGCTGCGCAAGATCGGTTCGGTCGGCAAGGTGGTGCCGGCGGTGACCGCACGCATCGTCGATCCCATGATGAATGACGTCAAGCGCGGCGAGGTCGGTGAGATCGTCTACCGCGGACCCAACATGATGAAGGGGTACTGGCAGAATCCGCAGGGCACCGCGGATGCGTTCCGCGGTGGTTGGTTCCACTCCGGCGACCTGGTGCGAGAGGACGAGGAGGGCTTCCTTTACGTCGTCGACCGTGCGAAGGACATGATCATCTCCGGCGGTGAGAACGTCTACTGCGCCGAGGTGGAGAACGTGTTGTTCTCCCATCCCAAGATCACCGAGGCCGCGGTGATCGGGCGCGCCCACGAGAAGTGGGGAGAGGTGCCGGTCGCAGTGGTGGTGCTCGCCGAAGGCGTCGACGACCTGACGTTGGCCGAACTCGAGCCGTTTCTCAACGAGAACCTGGCCCGCTTCAAACAGCCCAAGGACCTCGTCATCATCGACGAACTGCCACGCAACGCCGGCGGCAAGGTGGTCAAGCCGAAGCTGCGCGATGCCTATGGCAGCAAGGACGAAGGTCTCGCGCACTGAGCGGATGATCGTCGCGGCGACTGCCCTTCGTGACGGCCTCCGCAAGCTCCGGCCTCCTAGTAATTCCTTGAAAGGTGTGAGAGCCGAGACATCCTCCTGATGTGGTCGAGGGGCTTGGTATCCCAAATCACATCAAGGAGGATGTCGTGTCTCACGGTAGTCGATTGAGTCGTG
>NZ_JAKGCU010000032.1 GCF_021556435.1 Gordonia tangerina | reverse complement strand
GAGCATCTACGCGGCATCGCCCTCGGATTCCGCAACCTCGGCCACTACATCTTGCGGTCCCTGATCCATTCCGGACAGCTCGCCGAACGCCTGGATGCACTCTGAATCAGGAAGAGCCGGTTTGAGAAGTAGGGTTCCTGAGCGTGAAAACACCGTCCTCGGCATCGGGTACGACGAAAAGGCGCTTGACTAGAGAATCAGCGTGCTCGTGACCGCAAGGACAATTGACCACCTGGAGCGGGCCCGGGTTCAGCCAGCCGGCCCCTGGCCGTGGGATGCGATCTGACATGTTGAGCGTTCCGCGGATCGATCACGGAGGGGTTGCGAAGCTCCGCATTGGCCGCAGGAGCGAATCGATAATCATCAACTATCGGGCCGACCCCTTCTCCCGATCGGGACCGGACGAAAGCCTCCCGGGCGCCCCGCCGGACCGACCCCGACTGGTCCGGCGGGCTCTCTCTTGAGCTCGCGTGGGTCGGCTCGGATAGCGTGGCGCGGCTACGTTGCTACCGGCCTCTCCGTGATCAGGTCAGGAGTGGTCAGGCTCTGCGGGCGAAGGCGTCGCCAGCAGAAGATCCTGGCGCCGTTCGATCTTCGACACCGCGGCCTGCTCGGCGATCACCGGGTTGACCGTCTCGCGTAGTGGCGCATGACCGAGGCGGCACCTGCCGAATCCCGACTCGGCGAAGGCGGCACCATCCGGCAATTCAGTTCCAGCTCGCCAGGCGGCCCGACTGGGCCCTGTACATCTTGGCGAGTTCGTCCACAACGTCGCTCGGCAGTTCTTGTCCTCCGAAGCCTTGAGCTGACACCGCGACGACGACGCCCCGTGTGTAGCCGCCAAGACCACACAAGATGTTCTTTCCGTGCGACTTCTTGCAGAAGCCTGAGGCGCGTGGGGGCGCATTTTCCAGTTCACGAACAAGTTGCTGATATGAGGGTTCGATGCTCACACAGTTGACATAGTAGGCATTCAGATCCATCCTCTTGCGAACTGACCCGATCTGTATTCTATATTGATAGTCAGGGTTGTCGCTATCCACTTTCACGCCAGCTTCGTAAGTTAACCTCAGGTCGCATTCGGAATTCGAGGGTTCCTCAGCCTGCGTTACCTGTTCGAACGTGTACTCGCCCGCGGGCAGCGGCGGAAGCGCAGAATGCGCGACAACCATATCGTCTGCTATGTAGTCGAGATCTGGCAACTCGTCGTGGTCCACAGGTCGGCCCTCTCCAACCACCGCGACCGGGCCCGCGCCGCTGCAGCCCAGGATCAGCATCGCGGCTATTACCGGTAGCACTAAGGCGAAGTTCTTCACGCCGATAACTCAATTGTGATTCGAGTCCATGCATTGCCCTCGTTGTGGAGTGAGCAACGCTTTTTCGGATATGACCCAAATAAGGATGCAACTCCAGACATCCCCAGCACGTGACCTTGCCTGATTTGCCGTATGCAACTCGACGTGCCCGGCCCGCGCCTCACGACGATCCGAAACCCCCGAACAATGATCCAAGACCGGATAGACCAAAGGTACCCGCCGCAGGGGCATTCTCGGTGAGGTGAGGTGTACCCGAGGACGCGCCGAGCACTGTGACAACCTGCTTGCCATTGGCGAAACTGCTACATGCCCACCACGTCGAGTAGTTGCCGGCCGGAACCCCGGCCACCGTGAAGATCTCGGTCGTCTTCGGCGGAATCCTCTTGCGAGGCGTCGTGTATTTGACGCGGCCGCTCAGGAAGGCCTCGCAACTTCGCACACTGTCCGTCAGATTCGTGATGCGATAGACGATTGTGTTGTTGACCGAAGAACTGATGGTCCCAGACGAGTACGGTGCGGCAGCCGCCGGAGATGCCGCCACGGCCACAGCCGCGCTGACTGAGCACATACCGATTCCGAAGCGAGTCAATGTTCGCATTGCATACCACCTTAAGCGATTTGTGTTGCAGCCCAAGTATTTCAAATACATCATCTCGAGTCCATGTTGCCGTCCGAAGTTCGTCCTAATCGATGACAGCGGCGCGCGGCGCCGTCTGCTCACGCCGGATGAAACCCGTAACTGGATTGGTTATGGTAACGCGAATCCTCTGCGTGGCAACACTACTGACTCGGTTCCGGGTTGTTGCCACACACTGTGCTCCGTCCTTTTCCGTTCCAGGGCCTTGTGTCGTACGCCCCCCGATAACAACTGCACCCCAACGCTTTTATCCGCACAGAGATGTTCGGGGCGAACCCACGCCTACGGGGTCCCCTGCTTGGCCAGACGGCGTGGCTGCCAGTCGATAGCTACCCCCCCATACTTGGTCGACGCATCGGGGCCGGCAGTGGCGCTCACCAGCTTGGCGAAACAGTGATCAGGATCGAAACCCTCTGTTCGGCACCAATTGTTGGCGGCGTCCGGGCCCGGGAGGGTGACCGCAACAACAGTCACCCACCACCGGCGGTAGCTGAACACATTCCACTCGACGCTGTACAGAAGCCGCACTTCTTCGAGGTCCGGGTTGCCGGACAGTCGGCGGTCGCGTTGTTGGGACGAACGAGTTGGTGCCGGTTACCGCCGAGCCAGATGTAGGTGTAGTTGTTCGCGGCCAGTGATGTCATCGGCGCAATCAGTTGTGCCTTGACGTACTGGTTCTCGGTTAGGAACGAACCGCTGTGCTAGATGATGCTCCGCGACCGGGACGTGGCTTGGGACAACGTCTGCATCTGCGTGCGGTTGGAGATCAGTTGCGCCTTGCGGGTATCCCCGGAATATGGCGTCCACGGTGTGCTAATCGGGTTCTCGTTGGCACGGTTGAAGTCGTCGGTGTACAGCGCGCCGGTCCACGAGTTGTCCAAGATCAAATTGGTGCCCCGATACAGTTTACCGATCTCCTGGGTACCGTGAAACTTCCTGCCGACCTGCTGTGTGCCCAGTGCCATCTGTCATCCGTCCCAGGATTCTAAGAGATTGGCCTGCCTGTTGTAGAGGGTCACGACATCTTCAGCCGCGCGAGCACGACACACAATGACAACCATCACACGAGCGATCATTTCACTTCTCCTTCGTCAACTCGAACGACCCGGCCCCGTTGCAATCACACTCCACGGTGCCCTTCAGAAGTCCAGCGTCCATGTACATCTCGAATGTCGCGGTTGGGACATCATCACCGCTTTGACAAGCAAATCGCATGGTGACACGCACCGAATCGTCGTAAGTGAGGATTGCTCCGGGTATCGAACGGGATATGCAATCGTTGTCGCCCCAGTCGAACTGGGCCACCATGCTCACAGAATCGTCGTCCCGCACCACGAAGTCGGTCATGGTCAGTCTGACATTCAGGTCCGAAGAATCTGAATCATCATGCTTCAGCACGCCCCTCCACGTACCGTCCTCGATCTTTGACGAGGGCGACGGCTCGTCCAGGTCATCAAACAGGTCGTCAACCGCGTTCTTCGCTGGGTAATACACGACCAGCCACCACACGAAGCTGATGGTGAGCACGGCAGCGATGACGGCACCGACAGTCGCAAGAACAACCAGGACGATCTTGTTGGAGTCAGGCGGTGGCTTCGCTGGTTTCCTGTTCCAGTTCGAGAAGTCAACCCGATCCGTATGTTCAGGCGGAAGGGCAGACTGGTTCGGGTCTTCGGGCAGATTCGGGTCCTGTTCCACGATTGATCACCTCATAGATAGATGTTGTACTCGGTGGCGGTGTCTTTGGTCCCGATGGCGTCGCACTGCGCTCGCGTCCCGTACCACTGCACGGTGCTCACCGGGGTGCGGTCGCATTCGGTGGATTCACACTGCCCACACCAGCGCCGCCTGTTGGCATCGACATACGCTTTCACCGATAGCTGAGTCGGGATCAGAGACGCGGAATTCGGATACTGATGGCACCTCACGGTTTATCTACGCCATGACAATCCGTGGGCGGGCTCACCACGACGTGCTCCCCCCTTCTTGGCCAGACGGCGTGGCTGTCCTCGATAGTTACCCCCAATACTTGGTCGACGCATCGGGGCTGGCCGTGGTGCTCACCAGCTTGGCGAAACAGTGATCAGGATCGAAACCCTCTGTTCTGCACCAATTGTTGGCGGCGTCCGGGCCCGGGAAGGTGACCGCAGCGACGGTCACCCACCACCCGCGGTAGCTGAACACATTCCACTCGTCGCTGTACAGAAGCCGCGCATCCTTGAACCTCAGACGTAGCGCCAGGAACTCCTCGAGAATGGCCCGGCTGTCCCATGTGCGTCCGTCGGCGAACAGTCCTGGTCGTTTGGAACTGAGTTGAGCAACCCAGCGGTTGTTCAGATTCGCGAGGATGAAGGCGCGATCGGAATCGGCTTGCAGACGCAACGCGTCGATACTCGTCGCCGACGGGTCTGCACCGTCCGGCAACGACGGACCGGTGGCAGCCACCGGTGGCGCGTCCCCTCCCACATCCCGCACCGACAAGCGAGGCGCGACACCGGATGTCACACCTGGGTCGCATTCGACGAGGAAGCGGGTTGCACTGGCACTACCGTTCGGCGGCAGCGTGTCCGGGAGGCGAAAGAACGTACCCGCCGGATAGGTCAGCACGATCGTCGTCGCCGACCCAGCTCCCTGGGGTGGCGGCACCACCACCGGAACCGGCGCGAGGTCGAACGTTCCGGAGGCAACGAGGTGCCCACCATCGGTGATGCTGATCCGGGTGTGCGGCCCGTAGAGGACATCGCCGCCCGGGCATTGCGCGGTGACAGTCATCTCGACGTCCAGTCCGTTCGGCGAAGTCCGAAACGATTGTGGCGTGAAGATCGGCGGTGTTCCGCACGGGGTTACGTACTGATCGCCGCCGACGGCCCCGCCCGAGCCTGCCGATTCCGACCGCGCCGTACCCGGCACGACCGCCGTTCCTCCTGTTGCCGCGAATCCGGTGATGGTGGTTGTGGTTACCGTCACCAGGTGATCGCCGGCGGCAAAGGTGAGCACCGGCCCATGCTCGCTGTCACCGACGCTCGATGCGTTACCGATCGCGGCCGGCGAGCGCACCCACACCGGCGCGCCGGTGGCCAGATCCACGGCGGCCAGCCCGCCATCTGGTGTTGTTGCAATGATGCGTTCGCCATCGGTGACCGCAAAGCCCGACGACCGGTAGCTGTCCGAGATCGGTGATCGCCAGAGTTCTGCACCGCTGGCGGCAGACAAGGCGACGAGGTCGCCGGCCTGCAGATCGACGACGATCAGTTCCCTGTTATCGCCGAGCACCGCTGCGCCGAACCGCTCGCCGGAGGCACTGTCGGTTGTCCACAGTGACCGCCCATCGGTCAGATCGACATAGTCCGTGTCGACCAGGACACGGTTCTGCTGCTCGGGCACGGCCACATGTGGGACCACCACGGAGCCACCGGGCGTGTCATGGACCGTTCCGTCCGGGCGAACCACCGTCACCGTGCGGTTGGTCACCACCTCGTTCGACACCTGACCGGTCACCAGACCGAGTGCGCCATCGAGCAGCCGAGCGACGGTCCAGGATGCGGGCCTGTTGAGTAGTACTCGCCCGTCGTCGGCGGAGATAACGACCCCGTACACCGACGCGCTCGCGACGAGGTCGGCGGTCGCGGTGAACGTGGAGGCGTCGCCGCTGCCCGGAAATTGCTCAGGCAACACCACCGATCGCTGCCACTCCAAGCCCTCGGGGGTCACCTTGTAGAACGTGGTGCTGCGGTCTGTGGACGAGTAGGAGTGCAGGAAGGCCGCCGAACCGTTGTAGGCGATCTCATAGGAGGACTGCGAGATCGGCAGCGAGACAGTTGCTGTCAGAGTCCCGGTGCGGGTGTCGATAAAGTAGACGTCCGAATCACCGCGGCACGCGATGCTGTGCTCGACGATCGTGTCCGAACAGCCGCGCACGGTGCGATCGAGTCGCCACGTCGTGCCGGTCGAGGCGTCGACTCCGAGGACCCGGTGCGAGGGACCGAGCGTGGTGAAGGGACCGCCCACAATGGTTACGATCGTCTGGCCGTCGGTGACCGCTCCGAGGGCGCCGTACTGGCCCTCGGTCGCCAGGCCCGACACGAACCGGTCGCCGCCCATTTGCTCCGCGGTGACCGTCCACGACGGGTTCGGCGCCGTCGGGAACGAACGGGTTAGCTGTCCGGCCAGCAACGAATCGTCTGCGGGCGACGAACGGTGTGTGAACCACACCAGGCTGAGCGCACCGAGGGCGATCACCAGCAGGAACACCAGACCGCCGACCAGCCAGGTTAGGCGCGACGCGCGTCGTCGGGGCGGTGGGGGCGGCGGGCCGAGCGACCACGTCATCGGCGGCATGCCAGGCGGTGGTAGCCCGCCCGTGGGGATGTGTGATCCCGGCATCATCTGCTGGGACGGCGGGTAGCCGAACCCGGGCGCCGCCAGGGGTTGCGGCGCCGTCGGAAATGCACTCGTCGCCGCCTCGGGCGGCTGTTCGTCGTCCGGGCGCCCGCGTGGGCCATCCGATCCCGGCGGAGGCCCAGGAAACGACTCCGCCACTACTCCAGTAAAGACCTCGGCGGTCACTTCGCGCGTCGTGCATCTGGTCGAATATTTCGGACTGCTCTCCGCTCTGCGATCGATCGAGATGTGAACACCTGTGTTCGCTTGCCGCCCAATGTGATAGTTGATGAGGCAAACAAAGAAGCGGACAACGAGATCTCGCGCCCCTTTGGCACCGGAGTATGAGTAGGGATCGCGGGAACTCGGGTCCGCCACGATCAGCCGGACTCAAACGAGCATCAGGCAGGTTCTTCTCGGTCGAAGCGCTGGCCATCTACGCAACGCCTTTCGCGAACCGACGCCGGGTATCTGCGGATTTCGTAGCGACTCACCAGGTCACGGATCGGCGCGACCTGAGGCCGAGTCAGTCCGCTGCACCGCATCGCGGACGTCCTCAAGTCTCAGCTTGCGGCGCGTTGGCATAGAAAGCCCGCCAATCCGACACCAACCCGGCAGTGGCATGATGTTCCGCGGAACGTTGTGCGCTCAACAACGCTTGGGACGTACTCATCGAGGACTCTTGCCGGGGACACTTCTGGCCACTTCGCGTGCCGGCGAACTCGACGGCGAATGTCTTGGTCGGATGGGGCCACAGCGGCCCCACGGTCGAGGTCGGGGTGCCGGTCACCCGACGGTGCTGCAGATCCGTGAACCCCAACCTCGACCGGAGTATGCAGGTGAATTTTCCGGCAAAGGTCGGCACACGGCCAAGCGACTGGTCGGCACCGACCTCGCCCAAGCCGTCCCCCTGGTCATCGCGGCCGCCGCCGGCCACCTCCTGTTCGGCGACGTCGACTGGAGCGTGGTGCTACCTCTGCTGGTCGGCAGCATCCCCGGCGCCTACTTCGGGGCCCGCCTGTCCTCGCGGGCATCGGCCGGACTCGTGCGCCGCGCCCTGGCGCTGGTGCTGCTGCTGGTGACCGCGGGACTGAAGATGCTGGGTGTCAGCAACCTGTTCACGCTCGTCGGGTTTGGCGGTCGCGCTGGTTGGTGGGACCGTCGGGTGGATGCTGGTACGCACCCGCTACGGGCTCAAGGCGACAAATTGGCAGGATCGGCGGGTCACGGTTCGCAGCCAGGGTTCGTCTGACTGAGCTCGCGTTTTCTCGCTGGTCACAGCATTGTTGGTCCCGAGTCTCGGCGTCTGCCGCATGGGCGAATCGAAAATCAACTATCGTTGAGGTTCAGGCTTTCGCAGCCGGCCCCTTCTCTCCCGATCGGGACCGGACGAAAGCCTCCTGGGCGCCCCGCCGGACCGACCCCCGACTGGTCCGGTGGGGCTCTCTTATTTCTCGCGCTTTTCAGCCCGGATCGGGTGCCGCCGCGTCACTGCCGGCGTTCATCTTCCATGATTTCGAGTGTTCGCCGGTTGGCGACGGCGTGGTCACCGCGGAATATGCCGATCGGGGCCGCGAGGATGTGATCCGCACCGGATTCGGTCACCCCGAGGAGTTCGACCAGCGTCGAGCGTGCCCCGCGTTCGCTGTCCGCGCCGGCGATGGCGGCCATGACCCGGTCAGGCTGAGAGTGTGCGGCGATCAGCGCCCGCAGGGCCTCAATGCGCTCGGTCTCGTCGTCTTCGTCGCTGCGACGGGTCCCTCGGGTCGGACGCTCATCGAGAACCGGCCCGTCCCATTCGAACAGCGAGTCGGGCAGCGTCTCGGGCACGCTCAGTCCGTCGACGGTGAGGGCCACCCTTCCGTCGGGTGTCGCCAACCGGATCAGCACGCCCGTGGCGTCGTCGAAGGTCATCTCGATCGGATCGCGCTCCGGGGCGCGTAGCCGGATCGACCAGGCGGCACGTCCGCCGATGGTGCGCTGTTCGGCATCACCCTCCACGGCCATCGACGTGCTCATCTTGTGGATCAAAGATTCGCGGCCGAGGAGATCGAGCGGGCTGAACCGGGCACCGAGCATCGGCAGGCGGATGTCACCGTCGAGTCGGCGCATGTGGCCCTCGACCCGCACCACCGCGGTGGCGCCGGACGCGATGTACACGGGTTGGCCCTCGTGTTCCACGCACCACTTGCCGCCGGGAGCGTGCTGGAAGTCGACACGTGAGGCCTCGTTCTTCTCGGTGGCGGTCAGTGTTCCGCTGAGGCATATCGCTTCTGCGGCAGCGTTGCGGCCGGCCAACTCGATCCACGACGGCGTCCCCATGGGTCAGGCTAGATCGGTAGTGTAAGTTCCCAAGTCAACCGGCCTCGATGAATATTCGATTCCCCGATCGCAACTCCAGCCCTACGGTGACGGGATGTCGTCAACAGGAACCGTCGAGACCTGGCATCAGGAGCTGGGTTGGGGTGTCACCGTTTCGGCGGATACGCCGGGCGGGACGTCGGCGGACTCGTGCTCGTTGAGAGTGGAGGCCGTCGCCGAGCTGTCCGAACCCGGGCTGATGGGTTTGCGCCCGGGCACCGCCGTGGAGTTCGAGTGGTCGGCCGTCGTCCCGCCGGAGAACGGCTGCGACTATGTCGCGGGGTCGGTGTGGCCCGCCGGGACGACTCGGCAAGAGCGCCCGCAGGCGCCGTTTATGACGTGGCTGTGGCGCAGCGTCGGCGATCCCGGACCGGACGGCTTGACGACGATGCGCGAGTCCGTCATCGATGACTTCGACGTGCCGCGAACCGAGCCGCCGGCCCTGCCGACACCCACCGGCACCGTGCACATCCGGCGGGGTGGAGGGATACGACTTTGAGGCGTTCAACGTACGTACCAAGCCGAGTGAGGACGGGTCAGTAGCAAAGGAGTGACGATGACCGTGCACGCATATCGTGAACGATCCCCAGCCGACTGGCTGTTCGGTCCGGAGCAGGACTGGGCGCACCTGGCCGTCCTCGCTCCGGTTGGCTACGAGCGGTATGCGCGTCTGCGCTTCATCCCCGACCCCGAGTTCCTCGGCCAACGCGAAAGTGACGCCAACATTCCCGACCGCGGCGGTCCTGATCCGTCGGAGATCTGGCAGATGGGTGTCGCGGTAACGCATCTCGCGCGTCACACGACCACTCCTGACGACTGCTTCTACCTGATCTGGGAGGGCTGGCCCAAGGTCGCCGCGCTGAGCACCGGACTGGGCGCCGCCACGATCGACCTCGCCGACGACCGCGGCTCGGTTGTCCGTTCCTACTACCTGTACCGCGGCGACACCGATCTGATCGGATGGGATGACGACGAGGGCGAGGGACTCGGATCACGGCTTCCCGTGCCGGCGTTCGTGTGGCCGGCCGACCGGGCGTGGTGTATGGTCCGCGACGTCGATCCGCACTTCGCCAGCATCGGGGCATCGTCGGCGGGAATCGCTGATCTACTTGATGATTCGCGCATCGACGTCGTGGAGGACGAGTTCCCTCGAGAGCCGCCGTGGTATGCGTGAGCGTGGTAGCGCACGCACGAAGCGTTGACAGCACTGCTACCGTGATGTGGTGACTCGACCGAAAGGCGCATGAGCGCCGCGTGTTTTGGGCGGACGACGTTTCGCCCCTCCGAAGTGTTCTTCAGTGCCGGCTATGTCTGGGTGCTTGATGCCATCCAGCCCGTTGCCGCGCTGTTCGATCCCGCTACCCAAGAGGTCGTCCGGCTGGTGTCGTGGCCAGAGATGGCGTCGGATCTGCGGCGACCTTTTCGTCGTCGGATCGACGTAGACGACCAGGGATTCTGGATTCAGTACGCGCCCGACGAACCATTGGGACGCATCGGTCCAGACGGACTGATATTCGCGACCTACACTCACGGCGCGGAACTCATCTGCTGTGGAGTCGACGGCGCCTGGCTCAAACCACCAGCACCCAAGCGCAACGACATCTCCCCTACGCCGGACCGACCCCCGCGGCGAGAACCGAAATCGACACTGCTGCACGTTGACCGGACCGGCTCGATGTCCACGATCCCCGTCGACGGCATCGTCTTTCACGCGCACGCCGAAGAAGGCACATTGTTCGTGTCAGTACACCATGAGCCATGGACTCGCGAACTCGTTGACTACGGAGATACACCACCGCCCACCGGTGGTGATCGCTATCGGGTGGTGTGGGCGAATTCGGGGTTGTCGGTGCGGCTGGACGCCCCGCACCCCGACGCCCTGGTGCGCCCCGACCACATCGCGACCACCTGGTCCAAGGACACGAGCTACACCCAGGACTATGCCGACCCGACCTACAACGAGGCGCACCTGCGCAAGCGGGCAGTCGGATATGGCGTGCGGTGGCACTGGGGACGCCGCACACCCGGTAAGGAGCGCACGATCGTGCGCGCGTACACAGACACGGGAACTGACCCCGAGCCGTTGTGGACGAAGGAGATCGACGACCGGTGGGTCATGCGCGGTGCCGCAGAGCACCACCGCGCTTGGTTGTTGACCCGAGGGTCCACTCGTTCAGGTGGGCGAACCCGGCTCGAGGTGTGGGATGCGGATGCGCAGTCGGTCTCAATGATGTCAGCGATCGACGACATCGACATCTCTGCACACCGTTGGCCGCTCCGACCGCGGCCCGTCGACCACGACTCGTATGCGCAGTGGTGCGTGACCTTCTTCGACGGAACACGGTTCGCCCACCAGGTGTCCGATGTACAGGCGGAGTTCGTCGGAGACTGGCCCGACGGAGTCGTCGAACTCACCTACCGGCACATCGCATATCCGGGACTTTTCATCCGCTCCCGGGTCGGTATCTACGACGCGCTCGGGCGCAAACGACAAGAGCCGTTCGGCTGGATAGTCACCGAGCTACTCGAACAGGCCGGCACCCATGCCTATCCATCCGCGTCACTGGCCGTCGACGGGGTGTTGTACGCATAAGCGCCGTAGCTGGTAACAATCGTCTGATGATGCGCTGGACGCTCGACCACGGGACCCGGTTGCCACCGGGGTGGAGTTACCTGCCGCGGACCGAAGAGGATCGGGCGTGGGAGTTGTTCATCGATCGATTCACGACATTCCGTCCGAGCGTCGACCCGAAGGGCTGGCCGGCCGTAATTGATCCGACTCCGTCGGTGACCTTCGATCTGTCTGTCCCGGAGAACTCGCCCGGTGTGTGGAGCGCACAGTTCGACGCGATCAACGCCGAAGCACAGCGTTGTTTCGTGAGCGTGTTCGACGATCACGAGTGGATCGTGCTCGACTGGCAGCACCGTGGGTATCGGCTCGATGACAAGGTGCATGCCGACACGTTCGACACCGAGTGGCCGGTGACGGTGTACCCGAACGGCGACTACTACATCTTCGCCCGTCCGGATTTCAGCACCGGAACGTTCGGGCACCCGTGGGAGAAGACGCTGTGCGTGTTCGGCAACGAGTTGGTCCACACGCTGGGACGGACGTTGGCGACCTGGCTGCCGCGGAAGCGGTTGAACGGCAACGCGGTTTGGGAGGAGAAACATGATGACGCACTGTGACGCTCCGATGATCGCGCGATCCACGGCCGGTGAGTCATGAACGTGCTACTCGCCGAGGCTGGACTATCCGAATGCGGCAGAGACGCGGCGTGTAGCGCGGATTTGAACCGACTGTTCTACACCGCCATTGCGATGCTCGTCCTGTTCTCCGTCTGGTTCACCCTGTCGATGTTTGCCACCGTCGACGTCATCAGCCGACACATCGGCTGGCGGCGCAGCGTGATGTGGCTTGGCGTCGTGTGGATCATTCCGATCGTGGGTGCTGCCGCATGGCGATTCGGACCGTCCCGCCGAACTCCAGCACCATCGAGTAATGACATGGCTGAGATGGATTAGGGGCTCCCGATCTTCTGCATCCGTGGACCACACCCGCCGCAGCGGCCCCGCCTACTCCACAGCCACGGAGATGAGCTTTCCGACCGCGTACAAGCTACCGAGTGCCGGATTGGCCGAATCCGCCGTCACCTGATCGACATGCCCCGTCGGCCAGGTGGGCGACCAGAGGTAGCGCACCTCCTCAACCACTCCGGCGAACTCAGGGACGCTTCGGCGTAGGAACGGCTCCAGGTATTTGTCCTCGTGCGCAACGCCAGGGCTTTGCGCCCACTCAACAGACGGCATACCCAGGTCCGGACCGACGTCCGGATACGCTTCGAAGTCTCGGCCCTGACCCGAGACCACGCGCGGAACACCCTCGCGTTCAACGACAGCAACGGATGGAAGCCGTGTACCGAACTCGGCTGGAATCATCGATCCGGTCAACGGTGCCCACCGACACGTCAACGACACCGCCCGACCAAGATCTACCTCGGTCGTCGGCGGCTCATCGGCCAAGAGAACCGATGTTGTCCGAAAGCGAGATCAACTCTCCAGGAGTAATCTTGCGCTGCGCGACGGATACCTCGGCAGCGACGGAACTCGATGGTCAAGGCTTTGTCTCGGTGTATTCCGATTCCGAACCGGCCAACGTTCGCGCTTCCGAGACACTCTGCTCGTGAAGCTGTAGGGCCAGATGTGACGACATCGCGGCGTCTACATGCGGCTCGATGACCGGTATGCGTTGGCGGGTCGCATAAGGTTCGCCCATGGCAAAGGTTCGCGCAGCGTGGACCGTCTTGGCGCTGCTCGGTGTCGGCCTCGCAGTGTGGGCGGCCTTCGGGCCGGTGGGATCAGTATCGATGTCGTGTTCCAAATCGGGCGAGCTGTACCTGCCGAACATGCCCACCGGCGCTACTTGTGATGACCCCATGTACTCGGTGGTGGGAATCTGGCCCTTGGTGCAAGTGGGCGCACTACTGGCAGCCGCACCGTCGCTCGCGGCGGCGATCATGCGGTGCAGCGTCTCGTGGTTGGCGGTCGCCGTACTGGCGGTCCTGTCCGGATTCGGGCTCGGCCACTGGAGTGGCTTCTGGGGGCTGCTGCTGGCCTGCATACCCATGACCATCGTCGCGCTTGTCATTGCGCTGTGCCATACGGCCGTGGCAACGCCGACGCAACACGCCCGCCCACCACGCTGACTCACGCCGTCGGGCGTACGGCAGTATGCACACATGGGTCGACTCTGCGTGACGTTGATGTTCGCGGGAAGTGTGATCGCGCTGCTGGCGGCAGCCCTGTTTCAGGGAATAATGACTCCGGGCGACGGTTCGTACATGGCGATTTCGTCGTTCGGCGGCGGCAGGGTCGCCCTGTCGGAACCGATGCGCTATCTCGCTGTAGCCGCGGCCGGTGCGGTAGTAGGAGCTGTGACCGCCGGAATGCTGTATGCGGCCGGTGCGCGCGTGGATCCGCAGCGGCGGATCGGCACGACCGTGGTGGCCGGCCTGCTCGGGTCCGCGGTGGGCGTAGCACCCGTCCTACTCGCGGTTGCGTTGATGGTCGACCTGTCTGACTGGCTGTCGCCGCTGGTGCCGTACGCGATCAGTGGCGCTGTGGCGTACGGGCTTGCAGTTGCCGCGGTATTCCTGGCCCTGCGGGCCGTCGATGATCCCGCGACAAGCCAGACTGTTCAGGCTGTGGCTGCGGTGCTACCCGTCGGCGCACTGCTGGCCACGATCTGCGGCGTGGCCGGTGCGTGGGCACTGGGCTTTGCGACGGTCACCTCGACGTGGATCGTCGTGATCGCCATCGTCCTCATCGTCTTGTCCGCGACCTTCGCGGCAGGCCGCGCGATCGGTCTGCGCCAGGTCACCGACAACTGAGACCTCACAGCCGAGTGTCGGTCGGTTCGGATTCCAACGCCAACACACCGAACACACATTCGTGGATGCGCCACAGCGGGTCTCGATCGGTGTAACGCGCCAGGGCTTCACGGCCCAACTGGTACTCGCGGAGTGCCAGCGACCGTTTGTGGGTCAGGTCGCGCGAGCGCAAGCGCTCGAGATCACGCTGGTAGCCCGGACCGTAGATGATGCTGAGGTAATCGGGTCCGCGCACCTTGATTCCGGGCGCCACGATCCGACCCTTGTTGTCTCGGACGAGGTTGCCGGACGGCTTCACCACCATGCCCTCTCCCCCGCGTGCCACGATGTCGCGCCACCAGTCCACCCCCTCGGCACGCGACATCTCGTCTGTGGTGTTCACGACGCGATGCGCGGTGGGGACGAACAACGACGGGTCCGCTGTGGCGAGCTGATTCACCCGCTCCAGATGCCACTGGTGTGAACGGGTTTCGAGCGTCATCGACTGATCGGAGTTACCGCAGGCCAGGATCTCGAACGGCGCGATCCGCACGTCGTCGATCGTGGCGCCCACCTGGACATGCCGGCGGTAGGCGTCGGTGAAAGCGTCGATGTCGTTGCGTTGCTGCGCAGCACCAGCACGCAGCGCATCGACGTCCAGGTCGCGTTCGGCCGCGCGGTCCAACTCCGCCGACAGCTGCGCCAACTCCGGCACGGCTGCTGCCGAGACAGAGGCGAACTCGTCACGGATCAAACCCTCACCCTTGATGTTCCATGGCAGCAACTCGGCATCGAGAATCAGCCAGTCACAGTCGAGTTGGTCGAACAGCGTCCGAGACGCCGCCCGGGCTTGTTTCAGCGTGGCGGCCGTCGTTGACGGATCGAAGAACGATCGGCCGGTGCGCGTGTACAGCGCACCGGACCCGCCGATGACACCGAATGCGCGACGCGCCGCGTCGTCGTCGCGCGTCACCACGAGCACCGCCCGCGATCCCATGTGTTTCTGTTCGCACACCACCTCGGTCACGCCGCGGTCGGTGTAGAAGTCGAACGCAGCCTGCGGGTCCTCGAGCAAGGCCGGATCGGCGCTGCCCACGGGACTCATGGTGGGCGGCAGGTACCGCAGCCAGCGCGGGTCGATGGCGAACCGCGACATCACTTCCAGCGCCGTGGCCGAGTGGTCCTCGGTGACGAGCACCGACGGCCCATAGCGGGTGAGAATGCGACGCTTGCCCGTGACGTCGTCGAGGCGAACCGCTGCGCGCACCCGCGCATCGGCGTCGGACTCGCCGTAGCCCATCGGCCGCTCGGGAGCCCAATACGTCTGGCGGGCCGCCACATCGATCAGGTCCATCTCCGGGTAGCGCAGCGCGGTGAGACGTCCACCGAAGACGCAGCCGGTGTCCAGGCACAGCGTGTTGTTGACCCAGCCGGCCGCCGGCACCGGCGTGTGTCCGTAAACCACGCGAGCGCGACCGCGATAGTCGCGGGCCCAGTCGACCCGTACTGGGAAGCCCCAGCGGTCGGTGCCCCCGGTGGTCTCGCCGTACATCGCCAACGACCGGACTCGCCCTGAGGTTCGGCCGTGGTAGCGCTCGGCCAACCCGGCATGGGCCACCACGAGTTGCCCGTCGTCGAACACATAGTGCGAGACCAGCGAATCCAGGAATACCATCACCTCGTCGATGAACTCCACGGGCTCCCGGTCCAGTTGTTCGATCGATTCAGCCAGACCGTTGGACAAGGTGACGGAGTCCCGGGACCGGCCCGATCCGCGTCGCTGTCGCAGTGCGCGTAGCAGCTTCTCCTCGTGATTCCCGCGTACGCAGATCGCTTGGCCTGCTTCGACCATCGCCATCACCAGGCGCAGTACTCCGGCGGTGTCGGGGCCGCGATCCACCAGGTCACCGACGAACGCGACTCGCCGACCGGCCGGGTGATCGTCCATGCCGCGGACGGTGCCGTCCACGTCGCGGCGCGGCGACCAGCCGAGATCGACGAGCAGATCGCACAGTTCGTCGCAGCAGCCGTGGATGTCACCGATGATGTCGAATGGGCCGTGGTCGTCGGTGCGGTCGTTGAACACTCGGGTCCGAACGAGCGCCGCAGCATCGATGTCGTCGACTCCCGTCAGCGTGTGGACGAAGCGGAAGCCCTCCTTGCGCAGGTTGCGTGCCTGCTTGAGCAGTGTGTGCTGGCGGCGCACCACGCCTTCGTCGACGTCGGAGCGCCCGGCGACACGCCGCACCAGTTCGGTGACCGGGACGTCCAGCACGATCGCGACGGCGAATACGTCGTGCTCTTTGGCCAGCTCGACGAGTGCACGACGGTCCTCGGCGCGGACCGATGTCGCATCGACTACCGTCAGCAGCCCACGCCGCAGACGCCGTCCGGCCACGTCGAACAGGGCAGCGAAAGCGTCCCCAGTAGCCGACTGGTCGGCCGGATCGTCAGCGACCATGCCACGGAACGCATCCGACGAGAGCACCTCGGTGTCGCGGAAAAGTCGGCGCGCGAATGTTGTTTTTCCCGAGCCGGATACGCCGATCAATACCACCAGGCACAGATCCGGGACCTCGATCGCGGTCATCGGCGGCCTCCTTCACTCGAATTGAGTTGAGGCGAGGAGTCGTCGCGAGTGAACACCGCACACTGGGTGGGCGCGCCGAGCCCTTCGACCGGCTCGCCGACTCCGTCGATCGTTACGCGGTAGCGGTACTCCTCGGCCACCGAAGCGCACCACTGCGCGAAGTCGGCGCGCGTAAACTCGAACCGGTGGTCGGGGTGACGCCACTGCCCGGCCAACCCATACGCTTCGTTGTGGTCGTGGTTGGGGGTGGTGATCACGACCGTTCGGGGGGCCATCTCGTCGAAGACCGACGACATCGCGGTCGGCAGCCGATCGAACTCGATGTGTTCGATCACTTCCATCAGCACCACGGCGTCGAATCCGCGGCAGCGCGGGTCGGTGTACATCAGCGACGACTGCCAAACCGACGTCCCACGCCATCGCTGGAGTCGCTCACGGGCGCGGTCCACCATGGCCGGTGCGACATCCACACCCGCGATCTGCGCACCGGGCAGTGCCGTGACGAGCTCGGCCAGCAGTCGGCCTTCCCCGCAACCGGCGTCGAGAACCGATCTGGCGCCGGCACGTGCGAGGCTCTCGACCACCCATTCCCGACGGTGCCTCGCCAGTGACGCCCGGCGCTCGGGCACCGCGTTGGCATCGTCGGCGGGCTGCGCCGTTGTCACATCCCCGGCCAGACGCATCACCGCCTCGTCGGTCAACGAACGGACATGCTTGACGTAGCCGGCTGCGATGTCATCGCGCCGTGGGTGGGTGTCCAGCCAGCCATCGCCGAGGCGCTGCAGCTTGTCGACCTCGGCGTCATCGACGAAGTAGTGCTTGGCTCCCGCCAGAACCGGCAGGCATACCGATAGGTGCCGCAACGCATCTCGGACAGTGTGCACACCAGAGAGCGAGATCGTCACGAACTCGGAGTCACCCCACTGCGGCGGCTCCAAGGGTTGGGCCGAGGTTTGCACAGTCCAACCAAGTGGCTCGAACAGTTCCGCTGGGCTACACCGGCCGCCGGTGGGGACCGACGGCACGGTCAGCGTCATCGGCCAGCGATTATCCACCAGTTCGGGCCGGGTGGCGCAGCGACCCGCGAGCGCGTCACCGAACACCTTGCCCAGCACCACCACCAGACGCGACGACGCGGCGAATGGCACCACATTCACATAGCGACCCATCCCCTCGGCGCGATCCACCTTGGCGCCGACCCCATCGACGTGCAGCACCACGCGGCACAACTCGGGTGACGCGGCCGGAAAGAACACCGTTGCGCCGCCCTGCGATGTTGCGAACTGCTGCACGCGATCGGGGTGTTTGTACAGCAGGAACCCGACATCGGTGGCCGGGACCTGCGCAGTTCCGGCAACCTCGATGGACGTCAACACCACTTCACGGTATGGCACAGCGCAACTGGATTGTCAGCGGCAAGGAGATACATCGCTCAGCTCGGTGAGAACCCACCGACATCCATCCCGATCCACAGCAGCGCGATGATCGGGAAAATCACAGTGAAACCGGCCCATAGGAACCCCACGATCCACCGACTCGCCTTCCACCGCCAGAACATGATGCCGCCGATCCCGTAGATCAGTGTGGGAGGAAGCGCCCAGATCAGCCAGTACATGATGGGCGGGCCGGGCAGCTCCCCGGCACGTTCGCGTGCGGGCACCGCATAGGCGACAGGTAGGTCGGGCGTCGTACGCAGCGCCCACACGGCCGAGTAGAACGCAAGGACACAGCCACCGACGAACACCATCGCCTGCAAGACGACGATCACGATATGACGCACTATCCACCAGCGGTGGAGGCGCGCGACATCCGCCTGGTCGTTGTCGGCCATGACGCAACGCTACTGGCCGCGGCAACAAATGCGCTCGGCCACGCAGACCGCAGCCGTGTCCACACGACGGCGCGTCGAAAAGGGCTGGCACGAAGACTGCCACAACTGGGACGATTACATCCATGACGAGTCCAGACCTCCATCGGCGGTGGCTGTCATGACTGACTATCCGTTCGACGTAACCGACCGATGGACCCGTACCTGGCGAACACGACACTGGGACGGAGCTACCGAAATCCCTTCACGATGGGCGAACGCGGTTGCTGCCGTCGAAAATGATCTGAGCTGTTGGACCCGTAAGAAGCCATTGCCGGACTTCACCGACCATGAGTGGGACGTCTTGGTCATCGACTCCGACAACGTGTTGTTTCAGCTACGGCAACGCGATTCGACCGGCTGGGGCGGATACCTGATGACGGAGAACCCGCTGGAGACAGACCGACCGGCCGCAAGCTGCATCGTATTCCTCGCCGACGAAGTACAAGGCAATCTGACGGGCCACCGCAGGATCGACTGGCCGTCGGCCGGGTGGGACGTTCTCGACCCAAGGGTCGTCGATGGGACTGCGATGTGGTGTCGAACGCGTGATGCCACTCCGATCGCACGCGTGGGTGCACTGTGCACTGACTGCACCACGGGGTGGTGAGTACATCTATGGACGCCATCGCCACCCGCCAGCGTAACCAGCCGGCGCCGCCGTCGGTCGTCTTCGAGGATCTGGTGACGCCGAATCGGCAACCGGGCCGACCCTGGCTTCACCTGCTCGACGATGAGATCGCGCCGGTCGTTGTCGAATCCGCCCCTCCCACCCGGGTGGTCTGGTCATCGCTGTGGATCAAGCGGCCAGACGCCCAGATCGTGTTCGACCTGAGCCCTGGTCGCGGGGGCACCGATCTGCGGTGGACGCTGCTCGTCGATCCGCCCGGCCCCGATGACCGCCAGTTCCGCCATCTGTGCCAACGCATCGGCACCTTGATCAACGCCAACCTGCGATACACATATGGTCAATAGGGAAAGCGGCTACCGTTTGCACATGGATCACTATGTGCGCCAGGAACCGATTCCTGAACCAGAACCGGTGCCGCCCCCACGTGGTTGGCGTGCACGACTGCGGGACTGGCGACACCGACTGTTCGGCTCGGAGCCGAGCGCATATTCGTCGATCTCTCCGCGCAAGCCCGACGGCAGTCGCGGCCCGATCTTTCCGTTCAACTCCAGCGGTGGCGGAGGCGGAAGCGCGTAGACGGGGCTGTTTGAGGCTGTCGGGGCAGATGGCTATCCGAGGTGCGGCGTGGCTCCGGATTTGCTCCAGCTATGGGCGTCGCTCGGAGGAATCGCCCGATTTCTACTGCAGGTGTCTGACCCAGTGCTGTCCTGCGATAAGCGAATGCCGGTCTGGCGCGTGTTCTGATCAGGGGGCGCCCCGGCTGGCTGTGGATTGAGTGCTTGGAAGCGAGCGAGTGTCTCGTCCTTGCTCAACGAGTCGTCATCGATCCAATCTGTAGGCATTCGTCCAATTACGGCTCAATCTCCGCGACTCGCGGCGACCGCGCCACGTCACTGAACGACTTCCCAGAGCGCCGCGCCGAGGAGACCGGTTTCCGAGATGGGGACGAGCCCATCGTCGTGTTCGCGGAGTCGCTGGTAGATCGCGCGCATCGCCGCGCGATCAGGAAGGTGTTTTCCGCCAGCTGCCCGCATGAGGATCGTGGTGGTGTTCACCACAGTGATCGCGCCGACCGATTGGCCTTGATTGCGGAGGCGGTCGAGGCGAGCGCGTTCTGCTTGTGCAAGTCGCGCGCCTTGTTGATCGTCGATAATGACTATTACGCGTTGTCCAGAAAAGGCACGGACCGCAGCGTGTGCGACGACCATGGTCTCGCCGAGGTCACGCGAGGATCTCTTCCGCTCAGCAAATGGTAGCCCGGTTATGCGGGCTACGGCGGCGATGAGTTCGGGTGTCGCATCGTCGGACAGGATCTCGAGATACTTTCCGGGTAGCTTGTTCCAGACTGCCGTCACCGCGGTGAAACGGTTGTCAGTGCGAGCCTTCTGCAAGACCTCGTCACGCACCGTTTCTGGTGTGCAGATCGGGCCGAGGACGTCGATGAGTAGTCGTTCTTTGTTGATAGCCAGAAAGTTCAGAGCGGGGCCGGCGTCGATGATCGGCCGACTGGTCATTGCTTGGAGTCCTCATCCCGATCCCAGTCGATGGGATCTACGGCGGGAAGGTCGTCGGCATCGCCCCACTCGACGGTGAGCGGCTTGGGAGCGATGCCTTGCTGCTCGAGGTCGGCGATCACCGCGGCGACCGGCTGCCCGAGGACGGTCGCGATTGTTTGGGCGGACACCACGTTGTCGATGTAGCCGGCAATGAGTCGGCTGACGAGTTTCTGGGGTGCACGTGGCCGATCGGACTGCGCCTGCAGCGTCTCGTAATGATCGAGCCACCCGAACCGGGCCGCGACTTGCGGAGTGGTCAGCACTTTCCACCGATCAACGGTGTCGGTATCAATGACACCGGCATCGCCCATGACGATCGCTGCGATCGCGGGGGATACTCCGAACAGCTGCACTACTCGGGACAGATCGGCTAGGCGCGCAGTCGAGCCATTGTCGATGGTGTCGGCGATGGACTCGATGGGCAGCAACAGGTGGCGGGCGAACGCGCGGGCACGCTGCTCCATGGAACTCGACGGCGACTCGCTCTCAGTGGTAGTCCAATCCTCGAACACCACGTGCGCCAACTCGTGCGCCAATGTGCTGCGTTGGCGCATGGGCGCACGGGTTTTGGCGACCGCGATCATCACGACGTGACGATCCGGATCGCGCATGGTGAGACCGTGCTCGTCGGGCCCGACGTCAAGCACCGCCACATCGAGTCCCGTTGTTTGCTCGATGACCGTGATGACATCGCCAAGCGGTTGCGTTCCCAGATGATGATCAGCGCGAAAGGCGGTTGCCGCGGAACGCGCTCGAGCTTCGATGCTCATGCAGCCGGCGAGGTAATGCCCTGGTCGTCAAGATAGGCGTCGAGTTCCAGAAAGTGCAGCAGTCGCGCGCGCATCTCATGCATCATCGCACCATTGGTGGAGCGCGACGCGCACTGCACACGGTCAGCCAGCGCGGATGAATTGGCGAGCTCGCCGACGGTACAGCCGGTGGCGTGGGCGATGGCCACGAGCTCATTCATCTTCACCGTTCGCTTGCCCGTCATGATCCGACAAAGCGTGGATTGGGAGATGTCAGTGATCTGCGCCAAGTCGCGCTGGCTCAGACCCGCTGCTGCCATTGCCCGCGTGATCGCTTGTGCCGTCTCCTCACCTGGCATCGCCCGCACCTCCTGAATCAAGATCGAAAAGAGTGATTCAACTGTAGGTGCTCGGGTTGCTGCTGTCGAGTTCCACCTCAGCGGCCGGGGGGCTGATCCCTACGTCGGCGCCCCGCGTGAACCCTCTGGCACCGCGACGGTCGCGGAGTCGTGGGGCGTGCCGTCGGGTAGGAACTCCACACGTCGAACCCGGTCGGGGCCGTCGACGACGATGGTGCCGCACAGCGCTCGGTCCGGCGGCAGGGTGCGGATGACCATCGAACCCCGTCGGTGGCGTCGAGCACCGACGCTTTGGTGGCCAACACGGCGGTGCGAAAGGTGTCGCCAGCGTCGCCGAGGGCGTGCCCGCCAGCAGCGGTGCCCGCAGTGAGCCACGGATCTGCGCCTCCAGGTTGCGGCATTGGTCGCGTTCGGCCACCGCGGCGCGGGCGGCGTTCTGGCCCACGGCTCGCCTGCGGAGCTGTCAGTATTTGGTGATTTGCATCACATTCGGCATTTCGCCAACCGCACAGTACTGGATCTTATGTGCGGCCGTTCCGACACCAGGCCCAGGCGGACGCTTCTCAAGGCCGCCCATAACCGTCGTCAACGACCGCATCGTGCACCAATGAGAACGAAAGTTGCTGTGTCCAAATATGTTTAAGGTGGAGCCCGCATAACTCGAACGCGAGAGGGCGAAGCCATATGATTCCGATACACGACAAACGACCGCATGCTTGGCGTTGGGCCCCGACCGTGCTCCAAGCGCTCAGGCTGCTCTACGACGTTGCGCGGCACGGCTGGCCGTGGTGACACGTCGCAGCGAAACTCCGCGCAACCTCGAAGACCATCTTCGGCGTGAAGACGTAGGTGGTGACGCGTACGGGGACGGAATGATAAGCGGAAGCCTCTTTCCCTGACAGCCACCTCCGCCGACCCTCCACAACCACACCGTCAACGTTCCGCGGAACGCTCAACGTGTCAGAGTCCGTCGATACATTGATCGGTAACCGGTTCACGTCTGTCAGGGGGTCATGATGTCGGTTACCGCAGTGCCGTCGTCCACGAACGAGCCATCACCAACGAGTAAGTCGTCCAGCATCTTCGACCACGTGGCCACCGATGACCTGACCACCGAGGAGATCGGGACTCGGCTCGTCGGATACGCCAGCCAGATGGCGGCATTGACGGCGCGGTTCCTCGAGTTGCTTGCGGAGTTCGACCGCCGCGGCGGCTGGAGCGGCGAGGGCATCATGTCGTGCGCGCACTGGCTGACTTGGCGCACCGGCCTATCTATCCGGACCGCGCAGGAACATCTGCGCATCGCCCATGCGCTGCCGGAACTTCCGCTCCTGCGCCAGGCCTTCGCCGAAGGACGATTGTCCTATTCGAAGGTGCGGGCCCTGACCCGGGTCGCCACACCGGAGCGCGAAGAAGAGCTCCTCAACGTTGCTCTGTCGGCCACCGCCTCCCAGGTGGAGCGTCTGGTCCAGTCCATCCGCAACGTCGATCGCCACAAAGACGAATCCGAGCGCGGCACCATCGATTCCAGCAGCTCGTGGAGTTGGAACTTCGACGGGTCGTTGTCGGTGAAGCTACGGCTCTCACCGCTCGACGGCGCCCGATTCCTGGCCGGCGTCGTCCGCGCCGAGTATGAGCGCACCCGCACCGCCGGCGACCCCGACCTACCCACCGAGCCCGCCCCCGACGAGGACACTCCCGACGTCACCAAGAAGTCGCCTGGCCACCCGGGATCGGCAGACCTGTGGCGCAACGTGCCCTCCGACATCACACCGGCGGTCGTCGCGATGGGCGACACCATGCAGAGCACGATCTCCGTGCCGGAGTTCGTGCCCGGTGCCGAACTCGTGGTCCACACCCACGACGATGCCGACCCCCACCTCGACGACGGACCGGCGCTCGAGGACGCCGAAGTCGACGAAGCCGCCTGCGGCGGAGCTGTTCGGAAGGTCAAGCACGGCAAGAAACGCAAAGGCGCACGCGGAATTGTGCTCAACTACGGCCGCAAACGTCGCATGCCGACGCGAAAGGTGATGCGCGTGCTATTCGAGCGGGACCGCTGCTGCCAACACCCCGGCTGCGGCCGCACCCGCCACCTACACGCACATCACGTGCAGTTCTGGTCGCAGGACGGCCCCACCAACCCCGACAATCTGATCCTGCTGTGTTCGGCCCATCATCGCGCCCTGCACCGCGGCGAGTTCGCGATCAAAGCCCGCGGCAGACAACAGTTCAGCTTCCACAGACCCGACGGATCGACCATCGAGCGTGCACCCGCAGTCCACAAACCCGACGGTTGGCAACCGGATACGGCTATCGACGACGACGCAGTGCTACCGATCAGTCCCGGACGTCACCTCAACGCCGGCTACGCGACCGAAGTCCTGTACGCCGCGTGGGCATGGAAGGCACGCCAATCCGATGCCGATCTCGCGGCCGCATGACGTTCCGCGGAACGCTCCGGGCCGAGTCACGGACGTGGGGTGGCCCGCCGAACACCCCCTAGCTGGGGGATGGTCACGCACCCGTTCCTGCGATGCACTTGATGCAGACGACGAATCCAGGTCCAGAGCAGGATCTGGCGGAGGTGACGACCATGACTGACGCACTGGTGATCGGCAGCGGCCCCTCGGGGCTGGCAACGGGTGCCGAGTTGGTGAAGCGAGGCATCGACGTGACCGTGCTCGAGCGCGGCGAGCGGACGGCCTCAGCCTGGGCTGGCAGATACGACGGATTGCGGTTCAACACGAGCCGCTGGTGGTCGGCGTTGCCTGGCGCACCTTTTCCGCGCACATACGGGTGGTTTCCCACCCGCGACCAGTACGTCCACTATCTCGACGACTACGCCGCCGCACGACACGTGCCGGTTCGCCACAGCGTTGCGGTCGAGCGAATCGATCCCGCGCCCGAAGGTGGATGGAATGTCACCGCCACTGGCAAGAGCTTCCACACTCGCCACGTCGTGGTGGCCACCGGTGTGTTCAATGTCCCCTGGCTGCCGGACTGGGCGCGCGGTGATCGCACACCACCGAAAGTTCTGCACGCGAGTGACTACCACAATGCAACGCCATACCGAGGCCTTCGCGTCCTCGTGGTCGGCGCGGGCTCGACCGGCATGGAAATCGCGCGCGAACTCGCTGACGGCGCGGCCCAGGTGTCGCTGTCGGTCCGGACCGCCCCGAACATCCTGCTGCGCAGTAGCGGCGGACTCCCCGGGGATCTTGCCGTACCGCTGATCCTGCGTCTGCCAACCGATCTGGCCGACTCCTTCCTGGCCACAGTCCAACACGCAACCATCGGCGATCTCTCGCCGTACGGGCTCACCTCTCCACCTGCCGGGGTGATCGCGCAGCTGCGTGAACGTGGCGCCGGAACTGCCGTCGTGGACAAGGAGGTCATTGACGCCATCCGGGACGGAGGCATCCGCATCGTCGCTGCGGTGGACGGACTCGACGAACAAGGCGCCCAGTTGGTCGACGGGTCGCATGTGGGAGCCGATGTCGTCATCGCTGCAACGGGATACACCACCGGACTGCGCGAGATGGCCGGGCACCTCGACGTTCTCGACGCACGTGGTCTGCCCCGAGTTGTTGATGGCGGTGAGGTGATGACCGGCCTGCGATTTGTCGGCTATGTTCTGCGTCCGGGGCTGACCGGCTACACCGGGAAGCTCGCTCGAGTGGCCGCTCGGGGCATCGCCGCCGCCCGCGATGACATGGCTGCGGTGGCGAGCTGAGGCAGCGTCAGCCCGACGGGGCGACATGCACCCGCGGCTGATGCTGCAGCCGAGCCAGGAGCTCGGGACGACTACTCACTCCGAGCTTGGCGAAGATCGATTTGATGTGACCACGCAATGTTTCTGGTGTGATCCAGAGTTCCTGTGCGACGTCGGCGGTGTCCATGCCGGTGAGTAGTAATTGCGTGACCTCCTGCTCCCGCGGCGTCAACTCGTGCAGGTGGAGCAGCAAGGGAGCGATGTCGGCCCTGCGGGCCGGTTCGAGGACGACGGCCGTACTCGTAGTGTCCAGCCGCATCCCGCGGACCAGCAGCCACTCGCCGGACGCTCCCTGCGTTCGGGCAAATGCCGGCGGTCCAGCGCGCTCACTGTCGGCCAGCGCCCGGGCCTGGGCCGCGACCTCGTGCACGACAACCGAGGCGTCCAACCGCGTGCAGCCGATCGAACCGAGCCAGCGCTGCGCTCGGTCCGTCGCGGTCATGACGCGTCCCGCGTCGTCCAGAACGACCATCGCGAGCTCCTGATCGGCCGAGAACTCGAGGTGATGCAGCAGGAGCCCGGCCCGGAGACCGTGCGCGATGTGCGGAGACAGGCGCGCGATGATGTCGACCTCACGGCCGGTGAACCACGGGTCGTCGGCCAACCGCGTCATACACACGTGACCCCACGTGATCTGACCCGCACGGAATACCGCACGCAACTCGTCGCCGTATCCTCTCGGCCGGTAGACCTGAGCCCACCGTGCACTGCGATCGAGATGGCCGTCGGTCGCCGCGCTCAGCGACGACGCGGACTGCGACCCTCGGGCCAGGTCGACGAACTTGTTGACATCGTCGACGGTCAACTCCAGTTCGATCAGCGCCAGATGCGCCTCACGGGGAACGTCCTGTTCGTACACCCCGGTGATGAGCAATGTGTCCGGGTCGACGAGCAACCATCCGGCCACCGCATACGGGACGTGCCGCCGAACGGCACGCGCCACGTGCTCGAGCAGTCGGAGCGGTTCATCGGTGCGCGCACAAATCCCCGCGACCTGCTCCACCAGCCGGTCGTCTGCTCGGGTGTGGCTGACCATGGTGTATCCATGATGAACCCCCGCGGCGTCTATCGCACGAGATTTCTTGCCGGCAGATGACCCCCGCTACGTCGACAGCCGCGATGCCTGCCCACGCCCGATCCGGCTGCGAGCATATGCCTGTTTGCGGAGGCTCGCCAAACCTCGGTGCCAGGTTTGACACCCCAGCCGGCGGGCAATGTCCGCTGCATGAGTTCCTTGTGGTTCCAGACTCCCGATGCGGCGTCGGATGATCGCACAGTTGCATCATCACCCGACCTCGCCGATAGCCGCTATGACCATGTCGTGGTGGGCGGCGGCATCACCGGCCTCACCACGGCGTTGTTGCTCGCCCGCGCCGGCCGGAAGGTGGCGGTGCTCGAAGCTCGGCACCTCGGGGCGGCCGCCACCGGGAACACCACCGGGAAACTGTCGCTGCTGCAGGGCACCCGCCTGTCGTCGATCTCCCGCAAGCACGGACAGACGGCCGTCGACAACTACGTGGAGGCCAACCGGGAGGGTCAAGCGTGGCTCACCCAGTACTGCCGGGCCCGCGGCATCGCGTTCGAGGAACGCACTGCGGTGACGTTCGCGACCACCGACTCTGGCGCAGCCAAGGTCCTCGAGGAGGACGCGGCCTGCCGTGCCGCGGGACTACCGGTCGAGGCCGCCGACTGCGCCGAACTGCCGTTCCCGGTGCAGGCGGGTGTCCGGCTCGACGGACAAGCCCAGATCGACCCGATGGTGGTGGCGCGCGCGTTGGCCGACGACGTGCGTGAGCACGGTGGTCAGATCTACGAGGGTGTTCGCGTGCGCGGGGTGGGTCATCGTCTCTCACCGCAAGTGGTCGACACCGACGCCGGGAAGGTGCACGCGGACTCCGTCGTGATCGCCACCGGAACCCCGTTTCTCGACCGTGGCGGATTCTTCGCCCGCGTCCACGCGCAACGGTCGTATGCGGCTGCGTTCACCGTGGACGGGCCCATCCCTCAGGACATGTATCTCGGTGCCGACGACCCGTCGGTGTCGCTACGCACCGCTCCCCGACCCGGACACGACGGCGAACAGTTGCTGCTGGTGGGCGGATTCGGCCATGAGGTCGGCAGGGTGGAGTCCGAGCAGGCCCACGTCAACGACATGCTGCGCTGGGCCGAAAGCACCTTCCCCACTGCCCGGCTGGTGGCTCGGTGGTCGGCGCAGGACTACACCTCGATCGACGAATTGCCCTACGTGGGAGCGCTTTTGCCCGGGATCGACGGCGTCCAGATCGCGACAGGCTTCGCGAAATGGGGGCTCACCAACGGTGTGGCGGCCGCGTTGGCCATCACCGGGCGGCTCCTCGGTTCCGCCCAAGGATGGTCGACGAGCCTGCAGCCTTGGCGCACTTCGGAACTGACGTCGGCACCGACTGCGGTGTCGACGAACCTGCAGGTGGCCAAGTACATGCTGAGCGGCTACCTCACGCTGGCCCGCTCGACCGACCCCGCGCCCGCAGAAGGTACCGGCAAGGTGGGACACGACGGCGTGGTTCCCCGCGGCGTCTGCACCGTGGACGGCACCACGACGTCGGTGGCGCCCTTGTGCACCCACCTCTACGGCGTGCTGCGGTGGAACGATGCCGAAAACAGTTGGGACTGCCCGTTGCATGGTTCACGGTTCGATCATCGCGGGAATGTGTTGGAAGGGCCTGCGACGCGGCCGCTGCCGGGGTCGCCGGCGGCGTCGTCCTGAGGTCGCGGACCAGGCAGAGCCCGTCAGTCCGTCAACTGAACAACAACTGCCCGATCTCGAATCCCGCCCGATGCATCTCCGGAAGCTCGGACTTGTTGCCCGCAGCCACAAGCACGCCCCCGCCGGTGGTGTCGAAGAAGATGCCGGTGGTGTTCGCGGTGATGAACATGAACACAGCGATGCCCAGGAACACCAAGCCCAGCAAAAGTCCCAGCCCACTACTCACACCGAGCGAGGCGGCCGTCGCGAAGAACATGAGTGCCAACACGATCGACACCGCGCCGTAGAACATTCGCCTGCCCGACGCCTTGGTCCCCAACGACAGCCGGCTCACGTGACGCAGCGGCGCCTCGTGCTGGATGAAGCCGTGGCGGAAGATCCCGAACAACAGGTGCGGGTCGTGCACGATGACCCGACGATCGGTGACGGTCACCGTCGTCTTGGCGTGCGTCATGAATGTGCGCGGCGTGAACTGCCCGTGGTATCGCACCACTTCGCCGGCGAGCAGCGCGGGCGGCATAGCTATGGTCATCGGGCACCTTTCCTGGCGGGTGTATGGAGCGCGGATGTGGGTGGGGTGGTCAGGGCAGATACACCGTCGTACCTGCCGGGCCGGACGTCGTGGAGATGAGCTTGCCCAGGCAGTGGTCGCGGTCGAAACCCTGCTGCGCACACCACGACACAGCCGCCTGCCCGGAGGGGAAAGTCTGCGAGGTGATGCTCACCCACCAACCCGACGAGGTGAACACCGGCCACTCGTCACTCCACAACAGACGCGCTCCGGAGAAGCGTTGATAGAACGACGCGAACTCGTCGAGGATGTCCTGGTTGGTCCAGACCTTGCCGTCGGCGACCAGACCGGGCTGTTTGGAACTGAGCTGCGCGACCCACCGGTCGGAGCCCGAGGTGAGGATCTCGGTGCGGTCGGCGTCGGCCTGCGCACTCAACGCCTGCGCGATGGCCTGTTCGGTATCAACCCCGGGCGGGACGTAGATCTGCGCCGGTGACACCGACACCGGCACGGCCGAGGAAGCCAGTTCCTGCGTGGTCGTCGAGCCGACCGGATTCAGACTGACCGTGAGACCTGCGGTGGCCGAACCGGGCAGACCGTAATAGCTGCCGGTCGGGAAGGTCATGGTGATTTCGCGTCCCGCCGACTCCGATACGGGCAGGGCGATCGGAGTCGAGGAGAAGTCGAACGATCCCGACGCCACCAGACCCGCCGACGACGACACTGCCACCTGCATCGCCGAATTGGACAGCACATCACCGTCGGCACAGGAACTGGCGGCGGTCACCGTGACGGCCAAGCCATCCGGAGTCAGGGAGGCGCTGCGCGGAGTCATGGTGGGCGGGGTCGCGCATGCGGTGACCGTTGCCGACTGTGAGCCGCCACTGGCAGCCTCGTCGACGACCCACCAGTCTTTTGCCGGGCCGACGGTGAGCGCCCACGTGGCCGCTGCGAGCACCAGCACGATGACGGCGACAACCGACCAGACGATCCTCGAGAACCGGTCGGGAGCTTGTCGCGGTGGCGGCGACCAGCCTGTGGCCGTGGGAGCGTTCCGCAGAACGTCGGTGGCCGAGTCGGATTCGGCTATCTCCACGGGTTTGGGTGTGAAGATGCGGTAGACGGGAGGCTGGGCGAACGACGTGGTTGTCGCCGCCTGCGGGTCATCGACCTCCACGGGTGGTTCGACGTCGGCGCGGTGCGCGTCGCCGGGATGCCACTGCATCCAGTCGAGTTGCAGAGTCTGGTTTGTCGGCGGTGTGCCCTCGGCGTCAGACATGCAGGCACCACAAGCGCACGACGCATACCCGTGGACCGTCCACCATGAATCGACGGTAGCGGCACGTGAGTGCGCGGTCTATCGACCATTTGTGTCAAAGATGAAGGTGTCGAGCGCCGCGTTACGCGTTCTGCCACCAGATTCCGCGGTTAGCACAAACGGATTAACGGCACATTCAACCAAAGGACTGAATCAACCCAACAACCGTTGAGCCGTATTGCGCAACCTCACTTTCGGTGCTTCGATCAGCCCAGACGTCGCCGCGGCAATCAATCATGGGCGTGAGATCAGAAGGTTCTCGGGGGTATCTCTGTCCGCCACGGCATCCCGCTGTACCGCTGTTCTGTCATGTCCCACTGTGCGCTGCAGAAAGTCGAGCGATGACATTCCCCGACAACCCGGGCCCCTATCCCACATTCCCGCCATCATCTGGTTCGCCGGACAACCAGCGCAAGAAGACCCTGATTTTGGGGTCCATTGTCGCCGTGCTGGCATTGGTCGTCACCAGCATCGTCGTGCTGTCGGTGAAGTCTGAGGACGGCAATCCGTTGACGCCGGCGCTGCGATTGTTCGGCGTCGGTGAGACGCAACCGGATCCGTTCACACCGTCGGTCGCACTCACCAACCGGGAGCTGCCCACCGACGTGCAACTCGCATCCACCCGGGGTGCGCAGGACCGCGGCGTTCGCGTGGTCAACGGCACCGAACAGGGGTTGTACGGGGCCGGTGGCACCGCCAGCTGCGACGTCGCGGCGCTGGGCAATTCGCTGGCCAACGATCCGTCGGCGGCACGTGCGTGGGCGAGTGTCTTCGGCATCAACCCCAGCGACATCCCCTACTACCTCAACACCCTGACGCCGGTGGTGCTGACCGCCGACACCTGGGTCACTAACCACTCCTACCGCAGCGGTAGCGCTTATGCGTTCCAGTCGGTCCTGCAGGCCGGCACGCCGGTGCTCGTCGACGGTTCCGGTGTGCCCCGCGCGATCTGCTCCTGCGGCAACCCGCTAGCACCGCCCGCAGCGGCACCGGTCGGCGGTTATCGGGTGGTCGGCGCCCCATGGCGCAGCTATCACACGCACAATGTGGTGCGGGTGGCCTATCACACCGAGAACGTGACGGTCGTGAACAATACGACAGTCGTTGCACCTGCAGCCGATCCCACCGCGACGTTGGCGGCCGCCGCGCTATCGCTGATCAACGTCGACAACGCGCAACTGTTCACGCGCACCGTCGGCAACGTACTCAACCTCACCGGCGTACCGCCGCAGACCGGTCCCCTGCCCACGCCCGCCGACCTGAACGTGCCGTTCACCGCCACCAGCGACGAGGAAGCCGAGCAGAACGGTCTGGCCGAGGCCGGCAGCCCGCAGCCCGCGGAGGCCGTGGTGGAGCGTGCCGCCGAAGACGGCAACTCCCCCGAGATGGAGCTCAGCGCAGGCCAATCCGCACCGGCCATCGCCGGCGGCGAGTCCGCGCCCGCGGGCGGGGAATCTGCCGCAGCTCAGTCGGCGTCGGCAGCGGCATCGTCGCCCGACTCGTCCGAGCGTCCGCGCCCCACCACGTTCACCGGCTCCGGCGAGCAGATCGGCTCGTTGACCTTCGACGACGATGACACCTCGGTCAGTTGCACGGTGCCGGCCGAACCGACCACCGCCACCCGACTCACGTTGGACTGCAGCGACTCCGTGGCCCGCGAGGTCTACGCGTCGTCGCTACTGAGTACCTCGGTCGACTCGGCCACCAATGCCGAGGGAGTGTGGTCGGTCTCGCTGACCCCGCCGAACGCGTCGGCCGTCGACGTCGACGTGGCCACCGCGGTCTGGCGGGCACTCCCGGAGGTCACCACGCCGACGACCACCGATCCCACCACGCAGGCGCCTGCGCCGGCTCCCGAGATCACTCAGGAACCGACGGTGGAGACCACGACACCGGAGATAGTGACGCCGACCGAGGAACCGACGGTGGAAACGACCACACCCGAGATAACGACGACCACGACCACCACGCCGGTCGCCTGACGGTTCTATTTCTGCACGCACGTTTTCGTCGTTTTGGCCTAAAGATGTGGCCACGCCCGCTGCGTACGCTGATCCCATCGACACGCAATCGCAGCAGCCCGCGCGGCAAGAATGCGGAACATGTGGGCGACCGCTGGTGCCCTGCCCGGCCTGTGATGGGCTGGCCGGCAGCTACGGCATCGCCGGTCGCCTCACGTGCCTTTCGTGCGACAGCACGGGGCGGCAATGCCCGACGCATGGGAAATCCTGGCGTCACTGATTGTGAATTGCGCGTGCGATGACCCGATAGGGCATGATTGCGCACGTGCCTGCTGGTTTACGAATCCTCATCGCATCTCCACTCGGACACATTGTTGCCGGTCCTCTGGAGTCGGAATTCGATGACGTCACCGTTGTGGTCGCCCGCGATGACGTCGAATTCCGCAATGCAATCGCCGCCCGTGTGCGGTTCGATGTGGTCAGCGCCGACCTGATCTTCAATCGGCCCGATCTGGAATGGACCTTCGACGGTCTCGACGTCATCGAAGGATTGCACACGGTGAATCGATCGGCGCCGGTTCTGCTCGCAACTCAGGGCCATTCGATGGAAGAAGACCACCTCGCCGAGGCGCGATTGCGTGACGACGTGTCCGGCGTGATCGCGAAGTCGGACGGTCTGCGCGCACTCATATCGGCGTTGCGCACCGTAGCGCTCGGGCAACGCCTACCCACCACGGTGCCCCGCACTTCGCGTCCCGCGCTGTTCGAACTCTTCGACAGCCGTCGCGGCACCACAGCAGCGCGACTGGCCGGGGCGATCGCCTCCGGAAGTGCCTCGGACAACGCCGGATTGGCATCGGTCGCGAAGGTCTCGCAGAACACGGCGAACAAAGTGGCGAGCAGCTACATCGGACCGATGATGCTCGCGCGCAACGAGCACGACGAACGTCTGCCGCTCACACAGGCTTCCGTGTACCGGTGGTGTGGGTTGCACGCGCGCTATATCGTCAGTTGGTGCCGTCGACACGGCCACAGCGATGTTCTCGGGTCCGCGGTGTAGCTGACCGCCCTTGATCAGCTAAACAACCGCCGCAGTTGCCGATTCACCGCCGCGAGGTCAAACGCAGTCGGATCGAACGATTGTCCCGGCGCCAAGCCGGCCCACTCGCGTCGTTCGGCGTGGTCGGGGTGGCGCGGGTCGCTGACCGCAGCAACGAAGTCTTCCCACCCGGGCGGACCGCCGACGTCCTCGAGCGGTGCCATCCCCTCTCCATCGAGGACCTCTGGATGTCGCTCGTCGGGAGCCGGCTTGATGTCGGACACGGTGATCAGGTGCGACCACCCGTCGCCGAAGTCGTACTCGTAGATCATCTGCGCGCCGGGCGCACGGAGGATGTCGCCGACCATGACGTCGTATTCGCTGTGCAGATCACCGCGACCCTCGCCGGTCAGCGCGCGCTCGTCCATCCACCGTCGGCCACCGGCGATGAATTGATGCAGATGACTGTTCTCCCAGTCGAACACCGTCTGCAGGATGTCGTGGAATTCGGTCAGCGTGGTGAGTGAGTTGACGACGAGCAGCCGCCACACCGGCGGGCTCACCCCGTCGAGCTCGATCCGCACATGCAGGTCACCATCGATGGGGGCGTCGGTGAACAGGGCGTCGTCGTTGGCCGCCTGCATCTGGCCCAGTTGCGGTATCGCGGGCAGCACAGCCGGCCGGAGCGCCTCGGGCACCACGTAGGTGTCGGCTTCGAGCGTCAGCCATCCCTCCTCGATGCACGAGGCCAGCCGGCCGTGCAGCGCACGCACGAGCACTTCGCTGTATCCCAGCTTCTCCACCCAGCCGTCGATGTCGGCGCGCGTGTTCGCGAAGTTCGTGCAGCCGGCCATGATGATGGCAGCCAGACTCTCGTAGAACTGTGCGGAGAACTCGGTGTCGACGTCTTCGGGGAACATGCTGTCGATCCAGTTGGTCAATGCGTTGCGAGGAGCCTGCACCGGCGCGGCTTCCCACTCCGCCGCACTCACCACCGGCGTCGCCCGCACCGTATTCACCTTGATCAACCCCATCGCCTGCGCATAGAGCCACAGGTGGCGGAGAGGTGCGAAATTGCTCATGGAGGTGCGGCCGGCCGGCATCTCGAGGCCGAGCGCTTGGGCGAGTTCACGGGCGGCTGCCGGTTTGAGCCACCGATTCGGCGTGGTGGGGCGGCCGTCGCCCAGCCAGCCCAGCAGCACCGTGATCCGTGCCAACGGTTCGGTGGCCATCAGTGCCGCTCGTTCGGCGTCCTCGTCAACGGGTCCGATCTCGGTGGTGCCCATCATCAGCCCGACCGCAGCGGGGAGTCGCTCCTGGGCGAATGCGGGCGCATCGGGGTCACCGGCCCACCGGCCGTGCTCCGTCAAGAACCTCGCCAACGTCATGCCCGCGTAGGCGATCACCCGCGCCTGGTCGACCGGGATCGATTCTTTCTCGATCATGAACTCCAGGAAGCCACCCATGGCCTCGACGTCGTCCATCGTCCACGCGGTGGCGTCGAACTCCGGATGCACACCGGCCACCGCCTGCAACAGGATCTCGAGTTGTTCGGTGAACCCGTCGGCGGGCACCTCATCGTCGGAGAAGAGCTCGGTCGACACCCACTCCTGAAATCCGGCCGGGATCAGCGAGGATGGCGTCGTCATGGACTGCGGGAACAGCGGGACGACGTTGGATTCGCCGCGCGATGCCCGCTTGGCCTTGCGGCGATCGCGGTTCTGCTGCTTGCTCGACCTGTTCTTCGACATCACATCGCAGGGTAGTCGGACGGGCATCGCGCCTCAGCTATGCCGCCGTGGTGTGCGCCACCTGTGGACGGAACTCATCGACACAGGTGGCACACCGGCATAGCACGAACGTGCTCCACGTAACGGTTGCGCCGACTGGCTACGCGAAGAACATGCCGAAGGTCAGCAACGCACTCGCACCGAAAGATGCGCCTATGACGACGGCGGCCCGTGCGTGATCGATCACCGAATCGATTGTCTGCGACTCACGCGCGACGGCCGTTTCCTGTGCTGCTGACATCGTGGCTTCTCCCCTCGCGGTCCCGAACTCGTTCTCAACGCTAAGGAGGTGCGAGGCCGTCATCCACCGCGTCCACGACATCGTGCCATCTTCGCGACCATGGTAACGTTCCGATAACGGCCGCACCTCGCCTAGCCCGTCGGATCCGGGTCGACAGCGTCCTTGATCTTGCCCATCACACCCTTTTCGGTACCAAAAGCAGGCTTGCTCGGCTCACCCAACGCGCCGTCGTAGGTGGCGTACAACTTGGGGTCCGGCGGCGGACCGGACTGCTTGTCCCCCAGGGGCTGCGGATCGGCCAGGAAACCCATCTCGTGCTTGCCGTCGGGCGCGGTGCCGTGGGCCCATCTGCCCTTGTCCGCGTCGGGGCCGTCGGACAGGTGCCACAGGCTCGTCGCGTGTTCGGTGTGTTCCTCGTCGAGCAGATCGTCGGGCGCGATGGTGTCTTCGAGGCCGTCGGCTTTGAGTTCCTCGATGGCGGCCAGCCACAGATTCTGGTGATAGGTGTCGCGAGCCAGGTTGAACCGCAACATGTCCTTGACGCCCGGGTCGTCGGTCATGTGGAACAGCCGGGCAGTTTGCAGCCGGCCCTGCGACTCCACTGCAGCATTGGAACGGAAGTCCGCCAGCAGGTTTCCGCTCGCGACGATATAGCTTCCATTCCACGGCACACCGTTGCTGTTGGCCAGCATCGCTCCGCCGCCGGACACGATCGCCTGCTGCGGATCCATTCCACCCAGCACAGCTGCAACCACCGGGTCTCCGGCCGCGTTCTTCGTCGAGTCGGTGGCGGGTGCACCTTCCAGCAACCGTGCGATCATGGTGGCGATCATCTCCACGTGGCCCATCTCCTCGGTGGCGATGTCCATGATCAGATCTTTGTACTTGCCCTTCATGCGGCAGTTCCAGCCCTGCATCAGGTACTGCATCGTCACCGTCATCTCGCCGTAGGCGCCGCCGATGAGCTCCTGCAATTTGTGCGCGTAGACGGGATCGGGCTTTTCTGGCTTGACGTCGAACTGCAGGTAGTCGGTGTGGCGAAACATGTTCTCTCCTCAGATGTGCAGTCATGCTCAATGCCGACGCGTTGCTGCGAGGAGCGCATTGCTGGTTCGCACCTGGAGACCGCGGTCGGCGAGGCCGCCACGGCGGAGGGTTGAACCGCAACGTGACGTCGGAATGCCCCCGTAGGCACAACCCCAAACGTCGGTCCGAGATACCGCTGCGCGGTTTGAGTTTCCATCCTCGGGGTATTCGAGGACGCCTCGTGCGAGGGCGACAGAGTTCGCACAGCGGAAAGCACGAACGACAGAGAGGTTGCGACGTGAGCGCGTCAGACGTGGTGTACACAGTGGTGGCCGAGCGGTCCACGACAACGACAGCGGTGGGCTGGATCGGCTACATCATCATCGGTGGGATCGCCGGATGGCTGGCCAGCAAGATCATGGGCACCGACGCCCAGATGGGCATTCTGCTGAATGTGGTCGTCGGCATCATCGGTGCATTCCTGGGCGGATTCCTGCTCAGCTTCGCCTTCGACACCGCCAGTGGCGGATGGTGGTTCACCTTCTTCACCGCCCTGCTCGGGTCGGTGATCTTGTTGTTCCTGGTGAAATTGGTGACCGGTAGACGCTGACCCGATCCGAACGTGCGGCACAGTGACTGGGTTTGAGGTGTCACCGGCCCGGTAACCCTGCTGCCGCGCACAGCGATGTGGAGTGGTTGCCCGAACAGGTGCCGCCCCACGTCAACCATCGACGTCATGGAGGATCCGATGAGTGACAATGTGTACCGCGTGACCGAGATCGTCGGTTCGTCGACGACCAGCATCGACGACGCGATCAAGGGAGCCATCTCCCGGGCCGGCGCGACGCTGGAGCACGTGGAGTGGTTTGAGGTGGTCGAGACCCGTGGCCACGTCGAGAACGGTCAGGTAGCCCACTTCCAGGTGACCTTGAAGGTCGGGTTCCGTCTCAACGAGGCCTGACCTCAGCCGACGCTCGTCGCCGACGGCGGTGCGGAACCACCCTCGCTTGCCTGGGTGCTCATCAACCGGATGACCGCACGCCGATCGGCGTCCGACGGCAACCCCATCCCGGGCTCGTACCCGTAGACCGCGTCCAGCGGCGTGGAAACGGTGCGGCCGGTGAGGATGTCGACGGAATCGCAACCGATCAGGCCGGGATGCTCGACGCCGCACGCCTGCGCTACCTTGAGCAGGTCGCGACGCAGCGTGCGGATGTAGTTCGCTGCCCGTTCGGCTTTTACCTCGGGAACCAGACCGCGCGCCAGCCAATCATTTTGCGTCGCCACCCCAGTGGGGCAGGTGTCGGTATGGCACTTCTGTGCCTGGATGCATCCGATCGCGAGCATCGCCTCGCGGGCGACGTTGACCATGTCGATACCCAAAGCGAACGCGACGATGGCATTTTCCGGCAGGCCGAGTTTGCCACCGCCGATGAAGGTGACTTTATCGCTCAGTCCGCGTTCGGCGAAGATCCGATACACCTGCGCGAAGCCGATCTGAAACGGCAGTGACACACTGTCGGTGAAGATCAGCGGCGCTGCACCCGTACCGCCCTCACCGCCATCGACGGTCACGAAATCCGGTCCACGGCCGGTGGATTCCATCAGCTCGGTCAGTTCGTACCAGAAATCGAGGTCGCCGATCGCCGCCTTGATGCCGACGGGCAGCCCCGTCTCTTCGGCGAGCAATTCGATCCAGTCGAGCAGACTGTCGGTGTCGGAGAATTCGGCGTGACGCGACGGGCTGACGCAGTCGCGGTCGCGCGGGATGCCTCTGGTTCGGGCTATCTCGTCGGTGACCTTGGCCGCCGGTAGCAGCCCACCGAGACTCGGTTTGGCGCCCTGACTCAGCTTGATCTCCAATGCCCGCACCGGCGCCGACGCGACGACGTCGCGCAGGAGCGTGAGATCGAAGCGGCCGTCGTCGTCGCGACATCCGAAGTAGGCGGTGCCGATCTGAAAGATCAGCTCGCCACCGTGCCGGTGATATCGGGAGATCCCGCCCTCACCGGCGTTCTGCAGACAACCGGCCAGTGCCGCACCCCGATTGAGTGCCTCGATCGCGTTTCCCGACAAGGAACCGAAACTCATCGCCGAAATGTTGACCACCGACTCCGGCCGAAACGCGTGTCGACGATCGTGCGCCTGCCCGATCACCTTGGCACAGGGCACGATGGCCGAGTGGCCGGCCTGCGGCGTCGATTGCGGCACCGACCGGGCGAAAGTCCGATGCTTGATCACCGCGTAGCCCGACGTGAACTCGAGGTCGTTGTCGGTGCCGAAACCGAAGTAGTTGTTCTCCTTCTTCGCCGACGCGTACACCCATCGGCGCTGATCACGGGTGAACGGGCGTTCTTCGTCGTTGGCTGCCACGATGTACTGCCGCAGTTCGGGGCCGATCGACTCCAGCCAGTAGCGGGCATGACCAAGCAATGGATAGTTGCGCAGCAGCGCGTGTTTACGCTGGAAGAGGTCGCGGGCGGCGACCGCAGCGACTGCGGACGCGGCCCCGGCGACGATGGCCGACACCGTCCTGCTCATGACTGCAGGATTCCCATAGGTCGGCTACCGAAACCCTGGTGTCGCGGGCAAGCGAGCACCTCAGTTGCGCCACCAGCTGTCGTACGGATCCACCGGCAGCGCCCGCTTGTGGCGCGTACGCAGGTAGGTGGATTCGATGACGTCGGCGGCCGCGGCCTCGACATCTTCGCCCTGCAGGTAGCGGTCGATGTCGGCATAGTTGACGCCGAGGGCTTCTTCGTCGGGCAACGCCGGGCGGTCGTCTTCGAGGTCGGCGGTGGGCACCTTGGTCCAGGTGCTCTCCGGCGCTCCGAGGTGGCGAAGAAGTTGCGCACCCTGACTTTTCGTCAGCCCGGCCAGCGGGTTGACGTCGCTGCCGCCGTCCCCATATTTGGTGAAGAATCCGGTGACCGCCTCGGCCGCGTGATCGGTGCCCACCACCAACAGGTTGCGCTCCCCCGCGATCGTGTACTGCGCAACCATTCGTTGGCGCGCCTTGATATTGCCTCGGACGAAGTCGCTGATCTGTTCGACCCCAAGGCCCTGCGCGGCGGCTGACGACGCCGCGTCCACCATGGACTTGATGTCGACGTTGCAGGTGAGGGTAGGTGCGATGAACTCCAGCGCGATGTCAACGTCGGCTTGATCGGACTGCTGTCCGTACGGCAGCTGTACCGCGACGAACTCCGCGTCACCGGAGATGCGTTCGACGGCAAGGCGGCTGAGCCGTCCAGCCAGGGTGCTGTCCTGCCCGCCGCTGATGCCGAGGACGTATCCGCGTGCCGGAGTAGTGCGCAGGTAATCGGCCAGGAATGTGACGCGCCGTTCGACCTCGTCTGCGGGATCGATGGTCGCGGCCGGGTGCAGTTCGCGTCGGATCTCGTCGCGGAGGCCGGTCATGTCAGCGTGTCCCTTCCGATCGTGTGTCGCTGGTTCGGGAGTTGTCGGCGAGCTCCAGCAGCAGGTCCAGGCTGCGTCCGATGGTCTGCGCCAAGACGCTCTCGGGTTCACCGTCGAAGACGTGGTGTTCGGTCCAGACCTCGCCGCGACGGTACATGCCGAACCACACCGTGCCGGGCGGCACATCTTCCTGGCACTGCGGTCCCGCTTCCCCAGTCACCGCCAGCGCCACATGAGCGTCCATGAGTTCGGCGACACTTTTTGCCATCGCTCGGGCGGCGTCCTGACTCACCACTGGGCCGGGCGGTGCGTGCAGCACGGCATGCTTGACCTCCTTGCGATAAGCGACGACGCCTCCGCAGTACCAGTCACCCGACGCCGTGGCGCGGCCCAGATGGGACGCGAGATTGCCCGCGGTGAGTGACTCGGCGGTGGCCACCGTGAGCTCATGACGTCCGACGAGTTCTGCGAGCTGCTCACATCGTTCGTGCACCTGTTCGTCGGTCGGTACACGATCTTCGGGTTCGGTCACCACATCCGCCTCCTCATCGATCACGGGTTCTAGCGGATACCCGCTGCGCGTCGGCAGCGAAACCTGCCGGGTGTGTCGTGCTCCCGGGATGTCCGCAACGTCACGCTGGAGCACGTGGAACGGTTCGAGGCGGTCGAGACCCGTGGCCACGTCGAAAACGGTCAGGTCGCACACTTCCAGGTGACCTTGAAGGTCAGGTTCCGTCTCAACGAGGCCTGACCTCCTGGTGCACCGGTTCCCGGTCTTTCATGATCGGTTTCATCGGGATTCTTCGCCGTCGCGGTCTCCGTCGTGATGCAATGTGGCGCGAAGCGTGTTCACGCCGGCGGCGACTGCACTCAATCGATCGTCGGTGACCTCGACGGGGTCCGGAGAGTCTCCGCGTCCCAGCTGGAGAATGACCGCGGCCACCACACCGGCACCTGCTGGATTCGGTGGTGCGTCTGCGTTCACGCGATCGTCGGCATAGGCGGATACCGCATCGGCAAGCCTGCTGGTCGCCGCGATCGCCGGAATCCACGCTCGTGCGACGGTTTCTGCGGGCGGAGGCTCGGACAACGCGCGCTGCATCCGGATGTCGAGATCTGACAGCGCGCGATAGGCGGTCCGCCGGGCGGAAACCAACGCGGTGTGACGTTCGGATGCCGCGCGGGCATCGTCTGGGATCGGGGTGGCTGCGGTGGTGAGGAACGCAGCGATCCTCTCAGTCGCGGTGGCGAAGGTCGCCGCGACCCACGCCTGTCGACTGTGCGGCCAGATCAGGTATCCGAACACGAGCACGATGGCCCCACCCAGGACGGTGGCCGCGATACGCTGCCAGGCGTCGTTCACCGACTCCGTACCCGGACTGATGAGATCGATCAGCAGGATCACCACAGGTGTGATCGCCACGGCCTGCAGCGCATAGGACCGCAACATCAGATACGGAACAGCGGCGGCGAGCACGCCGATCGCGATCCCGATGCCGACGCCTTTCGGGACGACCACGATGATGATGCTGGCGACCGCCGCGCCCGCGATGGTGCCCAGGACACGCAGGATTGCCCTCGAGAACACCGATCCGAAGTCCGGCTTCATCACCAAGCACACCGTCAGCGGCACCCAAAACCAATGGGTCGACGGAAAATACAACTTGGCGGCCACCGCGATGCCGAAACAGAGCGCGAGCCGGCCGGCGGCCGCCACCACCTCGCCGCCAATGGCCGGAACAGTCACGGGGTGCCGTACCATCCGACCGTCGTGACCGTGGCGCACAGCCTCCGCCAGTTCGGTCATACTCTGCTCCAGCGGAGAGGGGTGCGGTGGTGGGCCGCCGGGAATGCTGGTCGCGCCTTCGGTCGCCGTCGTCGACGTCGCGTCCTTCTCTGCGCTGACGACCGTGGTCAGCGCGTCCAGCTGTCGAGCAACGGCGTCGACAGCGCTCACACTCCGCTCTCCGATCAACAGCGCCTCGACACGTTCGGCGTCGAAAATTGCTGCGCTGGTCAGCCGCCACGTACGCGACGAATCGATGCCCGGAATCGTCAACTCCGCGATGCGCGTCACCGCGGTTCGGCGCGCGGACTGGCACGCCTCCCGGGCCGCCCCGCACCGGTCGCCACCGTCGCGGAGGTCAGCGCTTCGGGCATGGGCCAGGCCCGCCAGGCTGTGCAGCATCTCCTGGAGGGCCAACCGCTGGGGCCGTCGCGGTGTGATCACCATTTCGACGGCCAGCAGTGCCGCATAGATGATTCCGCCGACGAAATACAGTGCCAGCGGTATCCACCAATTGGAGATGCTCGAGACACCGATCGCGATCGACGCGATCACCAGAAACTGCATCCCGGCGACCGAGAATGCGGGCCCCAGACCGGCGATCAACCCGCATCCGAGAGCAAGAGCAACCATCACCAGGATCATCGCTGCCCACGGAATGTGCTGCAGGAAACCGAGAACGTATCCGGTGGCTGCGATCGGGGTGGAGATCAGAATGATCGCAAAGTTCAAGCGGTAGGTGCCCGCACGCTCGCCCGCTGCCAAGAGCAGCCCTGCCAAAGCGATCCACATCCCGGTGAGGACGTCGTCGATCAGCACGCCGACGATGAACGGGCCGCCGACGACGATACCGCTTCGAATCATGTGCCCCACCGGCATTGTGGCCGGCTTGAGACGGACCATCTCCCGAATCCACGCAGCCGGATGAGCTCGGGAGACGTCGGCTGTGACGGGAGTTCGCGAGCGCACGGTCACCTCCTCAGGGTGGCAAGCAGCCGATCACCGGAGAATACGAGCGACGAACGGCGTTGAGTCCGGCATGGATGCCAGGACCGCGCTCGAGTGATCGTCGTCGGGGTACACGCGGAGTTCGACCGGCTGATTGTTGGCTTTCATCTGCGCATACAGGGAGAGCGCCGACGGTGCCGGAACATCGGTGTCGCGCAAGCCCTGCCCGAGGAAGATCGGTCGGTCGTAACCCTTATAGGGCGTCGACATGTAGCGGTGGAGTGCCGGTACGAGCCCGGGAAGCGATGCCAAGGGGGCAGAGAACCAGGACGCGACGTGGTCCCCCGCCAGAGCATTCTTCAGGATGGGATAGCAGGTCTCCCGGCCTTCCGCGAGCCGCGCAACACCTTTCGGGGTCATGACCGAACTCACCCGCAGGTCGGGCCGAGCCTCGTCGAGGCCGGCGAGAATGTAGGCCGTATAGGCGTTCAGGCCACCCGGAAGAGCAAAGGGTGGGACCGCAGGACCCAGATTCTGATACAGGTACTCCAAGTTCGCCGGAATCCCAGTGGCCACCACACCTCGATAGTCCAGTTTCGAGCCGGCGCTGAACTCGGTGGCGTAGCGCGCGCCGTTCAATGCTGCAGCCGCGCCCTGGGATTGGCCGATGATCGCCCATCGTGGCGACAGCGGGAGATCCATCCGATGCGAGGCCATGACGGCATCGACGATTGCGTGGGCAGCCGTGACCCCGTTCAGATAGCTCATCAATCCCGGCGTACCCAGTCCCACGTAGTCCGCGGCAACGACTGCGTAACCCTGGTCGAGCCAATGGCCGAGGTAGGTGACGTCGCGGGCGCTCCGTGGAAACGCAGAAGGGGTGCACGCGTCGGCCATCCCGACCGTTCCGTGCGCCCACGAGATCACCGGCCATCCGCCAGCAGGTGCCGACCCCTTGGGAACGAACACCGCACCGGTACTGGTTGCCATCGCACCATGCTGATTCGGGGTCGAGAACTGGATGCGGTAGGCCTCGGCAGCCGCCGGCAGAGTCAGCGATTCGGCCAACGGGACCTGCGCGATCAGTGTCCCCGACCGCCCGGGTATGGGGCCTGAGTAGTCGGTGACGTCGAGCCCCGACCAGTTCGGCGTACCCACCGACACGTCGTCGTCGCCCCGGGCATCACCTGATGTGCCTGCACTGGCGGCCACTGCCAACAGCACTGCCAGCACAACGATCCAGAATCGTGACCTCGCGTTCACTCTCACGGGTCGGGACAGTAGCCGGTTGCGTCTCGAGCGGTGGCCACTGATGAGACTTCCGCGGAGATCTGTCAGCAATCTGCAGGCAACTGGCACGTTTCTTGCGTCGCGAGTTCCCATCTGTGCGTGCTCCAACGCAATCACGTCGCATGAGGTGTGGCACGGGATCGGTGTAACCATTGCCGCACAAGCAACGATGTGAAGGTCGGTGCTGTCCGGGACGTGAAGGAGGAGCGCGCCGATGCCGTATCTCGGCTTGATCTACCTGGTGATCCTCGTGATCGCGCTGATCGACATCATCAACACCGACGACGCGTGCGTCCGCGGCCTACCGAAACTGGCGTGGGTGGCACTCGTGGTGATCATCCCCCTTGTCGGCGCCTTGCTGTGGTTGGCGTTCGGCCGCCCGGCCGCCGATGAGTTCTCCCGCCGTGCTCGTGCCGGAGGCGCCAGCGAGTTCCCCGAATACGACACTCCCGGTCGCTACATTCCGGCCGACCCAGAGGCCGATCGCGAGTTCCTCCAGCAACTGCGCGACCGCGCCGAGCAGCAACGACAGGCCGCGCGAGAACAAGAGCGCCAGAAGCGAGAGCGCAATGACCCACCTCACGACTGACGTGGTCGGCGACCGGAACGTGACGGGTGCGATGACGACCGATCACGCCGCGCGCCCGACGGTGTCCCGCCCATGACATTGGCTGCGAACGGCCTCAGCCGGACGTTTGGGCGCCACGTCGCGGTGGCGGGCGCTGACGTCTCGGTGTCAACGGGGTCGATCACCGGGCTGGTCGGGCCGAACGGCGCCGGCAAGACCACTCTGCTGCTCATGCTCGCAGGGTTACTGCGGCCCGATTCGGGCACGATCACCGTCGACGGGACCGAGATCGACGCGCCGCGGCTGCGGTCGATGGTCGGATGGATGCCCGACGTGTTCGGCACCTGGGACAGCCTGACCGCCGGCGAGATCCTGACCACCTTCGGTCGACTGCACGGGCTCTCCCGTGCCGACGCGCGACGTCGGGCCGTCGAACTGCTGGAGTTGGTGCACCTGGCCGAGTTCGCTGACCGGCCCGCCCACGAGCTGTCGCGCGGGCAGAAGCAGCGCTTGGGGTTTGCGCGCACCCTTGTGCATCGTCCGCGCGTACTGCTGCTGGACGAGCCGGCCTCCGGGATGGATCCGCGATCCCGGGTGGAGCTGCGTGATCAGCTGCGCTCGCTGGCCGATTCCGGTTGCGCCGTATTGATCTCGTCGCACATCCTCACCGAGCTGTCGGAGATGGTCGACGACGTGATCATCATGACCGAAGGCCGCACCCGCCCCTCCGAACTGTCGGCGGGACACCGCTGGCGCATCCGCGAGGCCAGTCAGCCGGCGGCGTCGGCGATCACGATGCGCTTCGCAGACGAGCAGGCCGCCGCTCGACATCTCGCCGAACTGATCACCGCGGGCCGACAGGTCGTCGAGTTCGCCCGCGTCGACACCGAACTCGAGGACGCCTACCTGGCACTCGACGCCGACAGGACGTGACGATGACCGCCACCAGTGAGACGATGCCGACTGCCGTGCCGCCGACGCCGCGCTCCCGACGGTTCCGGCAGTGGTGGACGGTCGTCAGCGTCCTCGTCGGCCTCGAGGTGCGCCAACGGGTACGCACCACCCGCTGGAAGATCACCCTGACGGTGGCGTTCCTCGTCATCTCGGCGGTGGTGTTCGGCTCGATGTTCATCGCGCTGAGCCCGGCGGGCGCCGCCTACCGCGACTGGGCGCAGAACCTGTACTCGATCGTGCTGGGCACCCTGCTGTTTCTGGGAATCGTGCTGGCACCCACGTTGACCGCGACCGCGATCAACGGTGACCGCAAGGACGCCACCCTCGCCGTGGTTCAGGCCACCGCGATCAGCAACTGGCAACTCGCCGTGGGCAAATTGATCGGCAATTGGGTGAGCTGTCTGGCGTTGCTGATGGTCGCGCTGCCATATCTGGTGTGGGCGATCGTGGCGGCGCCCTATGGCATCGGACCGGGCATCGTCGGCGTTGTCGTCTGCGCCCTGTTATTCGCCTGCTATTGCGGTATCGGACTGGGGTTCTCGGCGCTGACCTCGCGCCCGGCCGGGTCGGCGGTGTTGACTCAGGCGACAGTGTTCTTTCTGCTGCTGGGACTTCCGGCACTGTTCGGGCTGCTCTACACCACCACTGCACAGGAGCATGAGGTGGTTCGCGCACAGTATTCGTGGCCGGACGAATTTTCCGAACCGGTCCGGACTCCCCCGCCCTGCGCGGATGTCGAGGTGACGGAGACCTTCCATCACACCGAACGCATCTGGTGGCTGCTCGCGCCGAACCCGGCGTTGATCGTGCCCGATATCGTTGCTCCGCACGACAATCCGCAGGTATATGGCTGGGCGTCGGACACCTCCCCGGCCGGCCCGACCCTCGCCGCGCCGGTCGCGGAGATGCTGTCGTCGACGCGCATGGGCCCCTACGTCGATGCACCGAAGTGCGCCGAGCAGACCGTCTACTACAGCAGCTCCGGCGACAACGGGCCGAGCGCGTTCTATCGCGATCAGCGTGCGCACCAGCACGCCCGCGTCGGCGACAGCTGGTATATCGGGCTGCTCATCAACGTCGCGTTCGGCGGGATCGGGTTGATCATCGCGGCGCGACGCCTACGGGTGCCGGCCGGAAGATTGCCCAAGGGTGTACGCATTGCCTGACGCGCGTATGACCGATGGATATGTGACCTCCTGGATCGAAATGATCGCGTGACGCCCCGTACCTAGAGCTGCTACCCTAGCTGCTCTAGGTATAGGAGCCGGATGTTCATCGACAAGGATCTCGTGGCCGCCTCGGCAACCCCGCTGGTGTTGGGGATTCTCGCCGACGGCGAATCTTATGGTTACGCGATTCTGAAACGGGTCAACGAACTCTCCGGCGGCCAGTTGCAGTGGACCGACGGGATGTTGTATCCGTTGCTGCATCGCCTGGAGAGGCTGGGACTGGTGTCGTCGTCGTGGGGTGTCTCGGAGACGGGGCGTCGGCGCAAGCACTATGCGATCAGCCCCGCCGGCCTCGAGATGTTGGCGCAACGTCGTGCCCAGTGGGATGTCGTCGCCGATGCGCTGGATCAGGTGTGGCGCAGTATTGCGCTGCCACCGCCCGCTGAAGGGAGGGCCTGATGGACGCCGGCGCAGAATTGGAATCGCAGATCGGACAGTGGCGCGGGTTCGTCGAACGCCACCAGGCCATATCCGCGGCCGACGTCGATGAGATGGAAGACCATCTGCGCAATCAGATCTCAGACTTGTCGGCAAGCGGCCTGATGGATGACGAGGCGTTCCTGGTGGCGGTCAAACGGATGGGCGACGTCGACTCGATCTCGCGAGAGTTCGCCCGAGAGCATTCCGATCGGCTCTGGAAGCAACTCGTGCTCATGCCCGAGACCGACCGTCCCGGCGATCACCCGGCCCGTCGTGACCTGGTCGCGACGATCGGATTCGCCATCGTCGCCGGAGTTGCCGTCAAGATCGGGTCGACGATCCTGCCCGAGAACGACTTCGCCCGTAACGTCGGCCTTTTCGTGCTGCCGTTCCTCACCGGGTACTTCGCGTGGAAGCGACAGATGAGAGCGCGCACCGCGGCGGCGCTCCTGTTGCCGTTCGCCGTGGCGGCAGTCGTCCTGAACGTGTACCCCTTTGCCGAGGGCAACGCCACGGAGATCATCGCGGCACTGCATGCCCCGGTCGTTCTGTGGTTCGTCGTCGGCGTCGCGTATGTCGGCGGTGAATGGCGATCCGACCGCCGGCGGATGGATTTCATCCGCTTCACCGGCGAATGGTTGGTCTATCTGGCCTTGCTCGGCCTCGGCGGCGGGGTGCTGATCGCCCTCACGATCCAGGCGTTCGACGCCCTCGGCATGGATGTCGAATGGGTGGTCGAAGGCTGGATACTGCCGTTCGGCGCGGCCGGCGCGATGATCATTGCGGCCTGGCTGGTAGAGGCGAAACAAGCTGTCGTGGAGAACATCGCGCCCGTCCTGACGCGTGTCTTCACCCCGCTGACGACGGTCATGCTGTTGGTGCTGCTGGTCGCGCTCGCGGTGCGAGGCAGCGTGGTCGACGCCGACCGTGATCTGCTGATTCTGATGGACGCCATCCTGGTGCTCGTCTTCGGCCTACTGCTGTACGCCATCTCGGCCCGCGATCCCCTGCTGCCGCCGGATGTGTTCGACCGTCTGGTATGTGCCCTGGTCGCCAGTGCACTCGCGGTCGATGCGCTCATGCTGGCAGTGATGCTGACCAGGATCACGCAATCGGGTGTCACCCCGAACAAGGTGGTCGGCTTGGGCATGAATGCGGCTCTTCCTGATTGACGGTGCGTGAAACAGGTTCTGGCGACCACAAGATGTGGGGTGAGGAAGATCGCGTGATGTGGGCGGTGTGCCTGGAGAGGTAGGTGGGTCCTGCGGTGTAAGGGT
>NZ_JAKGCU010000031.1 GCF_021556435.1 Gordonia tangerina | reverse complement strand
AACAGGGCTCGCCATAAGGTGGCGTTCTGCACGCCGTTCTCCGCTCACTGGTTCCTGGTCCTAGACAGCTCAGAAACCTAGACAGGGAACGGCGTGCTCACGTTTCAGGCGCGCTCAACCAACCCACGGATGCGTCAGGAGAGCCGCAATTCCTGGTGCTCCGCGAGGTGATGCCGCACGCGGTGGGGTGGATACCGGTGAATGTGGCTGCCTGGTCGGTCGGCCTGGTGGCGACCTTCGTGCCCGGCCCGTTTGTCGACGAGGACACATCGACAGTAGTTCTGGTGACTTCCTTCGCCGGGGCGGGTATGTGCATGGCGCTCATCGTCGCGACCATCACCGGCTGGTGGCTACGCCGTCGGGCCGCCGTTTCGCCGAACCCGCCACCGAAAAGTGAAACGTGTTCTAGTTTGAGTGTATGACTCTTCGCGTGGTCGAGTGGTCGACCGGAACCGTGGGCAGGCACGCCATCGCCGGGATCGACGCCCGGCCGGACCTGGAACTGATCGGCGTGTGGGTGTCCGATCCGGCCAAGGTCGGTCGCGACGCCGGGGACCTCGCCGGCCTCGGACGCGAGCTGGGCGTCGCCGCGACCAACGATCGGGATGCGCTCATCGCGCTGAAGCCCGACTGCATCGTGCACACCGCGATGACCGACGACCGCATCTTCGAGGCGATCGACGACCTCATCTTCTTCATCGAGTCCGGTATCAATGTCGTGTCCAGCGGACCGGTTCTCCTGCAATTCCCGCAGGGCATCCTCGATCAGGACCTGATCGATCGGATCGCGGCGGCCGGGCGCAGTGGCAACGCGAGTCTGCACGTCAACGGCATCGACCCGGGTTTCGCCAACGACATGCTGCCACTGTCGATGACGAGCCTGTCCCAGCGGATCGACGAGGTGCGCTGCCTGGAGATCGCCGACTACTCCACCTACTACCAACCCGTGGTCATGAAGACCATCTTCGGGTTCGGCCAGTCGATGGACGAGATGCCGATGCTGCTCTACCCGGGGGTGCTCGCGATGGGGTGGGGCAGCGTGGTGCGCCAGATCGCCGCCGGCCTCGACCTGACACTCGACGAACCGCTCGTGGAGCGATTCGACCGGGTCGCAGCCGACCGCGACTACTCCACGGTGTCGGTCGACATTCCCGAGGGGGCCATGGCGGCACTGCATTTCGAGGTCGTCGGACAGGTGAACGGCGTCGACCGGGTGGTTCTCGAACATTTCACGCGCACCCATCCAGAGCAATGTCCGGATTGGCCCACCCCGGCTCAGGGCGACGGCTGCTACCGCATCCTGATCTCGGGTGAACCGCAGATGCAGGTCGAGTTCACCCACCACGGCGAGAACGGCGACCACAACGTGTCCGGCATGATCGTCACGGCAATGCGGCTGGTCAATTCGGTTGCTGCGGTTGTGGATGCGAAGCCCGGGCTGGTGACCGCGCTGGACCTTCCGCCGGTGAGTGGTCGGGGGCTCGTGGCGGGGAGGTGAGCGCCGAGTAGAACTGTGCGTGCACTCGCGTCTACACCGACCAGGTGTGCACCGGTTCCCCTTCGTGCATCTGGGTGACGTAGTCCCGCAACATCCCCCGCAGTGCTCGCGCTCGGTCCTCGCCGGCATCCTCGCGTGCCAGGACCGCCCTGCGTTGCCATGCCGAACCGGTCTGATGGGTGATGGCGCGGCCCTCGATCACCGACAGGTACCGCGAACGGGCCTTGCCTGACACCCCGTACGCGCGTAAACCGGTGTCGGCGACGTCGATCAAGCGTCGCAGCGTCAGTTCGTCGGGGCGAACCCACCCGACGTTCGGCCAATACAGTTGTGCCTCCATACCTCCGCGAGCACCCGACTGCAGGTTCTCCGCAGCCGCGTTGAACGACATCTGTGACCACAGTGGCCGGTCGGATTCGACGAGGCCACGCACGAGTCCGTAGTAGAACGCGGCATTGGCCATGGTGTCGACGACGGTCGGGCCCGCGGGCAGCACCCGGTTCTCCACGCGCAGGTGTGCGCGGTCGTCGACGACGTCGTAGACGGGCCGGTTCCAGCGGTACACGGTGCCGTTGTGCAAGCGTAGTTCGTCGAGTGCGGGGATGCGGCCGGCGTCGATCTCATCGATGGGATCGACGTCGCTGCACACCGGCAGCAGGGCGGGGAAGTAGCGAGTGTTCTCCTCGAACAGATCGAAGATGGTGTTGATCCATCGTTCACCGAACCACACTCGTGGGCGCACGCCCTGATTCTTCAACTCCAGCGGGCGGGTGTCAGTGGCCTGTTCGAAAACCGGGATACGACTCTCGTGCCATAACGCGGTCCCGGCGAGAAAGGGGGCGTTGCCCGCCAGCGCCACCTGCACACCGGCGATCGATTGTGCGGCGTTCCAATAGGCGGCGAAGTCCTCCGGTGCCACCCGAAGATGCAATTGCAGTGACGTGCACGCGGCCTCGGGCAGGATCGAGTCGGTGGTGGTGCGCAGCCGTTCGCCTGCGTGCCGTTCACTCAGCGGCACGCCCGCGATGTCGATCTCGATGTCCTCACCGCGGGCTGCGAAGATCTGCCGGTTCAGCAGGTCGTAACGCGGGTTCGCCGAGATCCACTGATGCGCGAAGTGCTCGTGCGTCAGCGTCGGCAGCATGCCGATCATGACGAGGTGGTTGTCGGTGCGCGACGCGCGCTCCTCGGCGCGGTTGAGCGACGTGCGCAGCGCCTGCTCGAGCGAGATCGTGTCGTCGGTGACGAATGGGCGGGGGGAGACGTTGATCTCGATGTTGAACTGGCCGAGCTCGGTCTGATAGTCGGGATCGGCGATCGCGTCGAGCACCGTCGCATTGGCCATCGCCGGGTTCATGTCCTCATCGACCAGGTTGAGCTCCACCTCCATGCCGAGCAGCGGCTCGGGCGGACGGCCCTGATCGGTGAACAGGCCGTCGGCGAGCATGCGGGCGATGGCCTCGGTTCCGCGGCTGACCTGCCTGCGGAACCGCACCCGGTCGTCGCCGGTGAACTCGCGTTCGGCCACATCGGTGCCCATGGGTCAATGGTGCATGATGGTCGGCGTGGCAGCGCGCAAACCGATCGATCCGGTCGCCGTGCGTGCAGCGGTGCTGGCCGTGGCGCCCTGGTTGCTCGACGACGCCGCCCCCGAACCGACACGCAGCGAACTGGCTGCTGCAGTGCGCCTCAGCGTCCGTACCCTGGCCCAGCTCGCTCCGGGCAACTCCGTCGAGGTCCGGGTGCCGCCGTTTGTGGCCGTGCAATGCATCGAAGGTCCCCGCCACACCCGGGGGACACCGCCCAACGTGGTCGAGACGGATGCCCGGACCTGGCTGTTGCTGGCGACCGGGCTCGCCGGCTACGACGATGCCGTCGGCGCGGGGCGGCTCAGCGCGTCGGGTCACCGGGCGCCGGCCATCGTGGACCTGTTGCCCATCGTCCCGCTCGACCGGCAGGTCTAGTGTCCGGAGACAGTGCGATGCCTCACACCGCGGAATTTCCCGCCGCGGCGCACCGCTGCTTGATTCGCACGGGCCGACTACCGACCGGTAAACTCGCGGTATCTCCCAATCCGCCGACATCTCGCCCCGTCAACGTGTTGTACCGCCGTGATCTGTAGAGCCCCAGGGAGCGCACCTCGAATGACCGACTTGTCGATCACCAGCAAGAACCTGCTCGCGCCGGTGCGTACCTGCGGTGCGCCCCAGATCTCCGAGGAGCCCGAGAACGAGCCGCGTGAAGAGTGTGGCGTGTTCGGGGTGTGGGCGCCGGGTGAGGATGTCGCCAAGCTCTCGTATTACGGCCTGTACGCGTTGCAACATCGTGGTCAGGAGGCCGCCGGAATCGCCGTCGGCGACGGCTCTCAGGTGCTCGTCTTCAAAGACCTCGGACTGGTCAGTCAGGTCTTCGACGAGCAGACTCTCGGCGCGATGGTGGGGCACGTGGCGATCGGGCATTGCCGATATTCCACCACCGGCTCCACGACCTGGGAGAACTCGCAACCGATCTTCCGCACCACCGCTGCTGGCACCGGCGTCGCGCTGGGACACAACGGAAACCTGGTCAACACCGCCGACCTGGCGAGCCGCGCCCGCGGGCTGGGCGTGATGAGCACGGCCGCGACGTCGGACTCCGACCTGGTCGGCGCCCTGCTCGCGCATGGTGCCGCCGACAGCAGTGTGGAGCAGGCGGCGATGGAACTGCTGCCGCATCTCAAGGGTGCGTTCTGTCTCACCTTCATGGACGAGCACACGCTGTATGCGGCGCGTGATCCGCACGGCGTGCGACCGCTGTGCCTGGGACGCCTCGATCGCGGCTGGGTGGTCGCGTCGGAGACCGCGGCGCTCGACATCGTCGGTGCCTCCTACGTGCGCGACATCGAGCCCGGCGAACTGCTCGCGATCGACGCCGACGGGGTGCGCAGCTCGCGGTTCGCCGAGCCCACGCCACGCGGCTGCGTCTTCGAGTACGTCTACCTCGCCCGGCCGGACAGCGTCATCCACGGGCGTTCCGTGCACTCCACCCGGGTGGAGATCGGTCGGCGGCTCGCCCGTGAGTTCCCGGCCGAGGGCGATCTGGTGATCCCCGTCCCGGAGTCGGGCACTCCCGCCGCAGTCGGATACGCCCAGGAATCTGGTATCCCCTACGGACAGGGGCTGATGAAGAACGCCTACGTCGGACGTACGTTCATCCAGCCGTCGCAGACGATCCGCCAGCTCGGTATCCGCCTCAAACTCAACCCTTTGAAGGAAGTCATCCGGGGCAAGCGCCTCGTCGTCGTCGACGACTCGATCGTGCGCGGTAACACCCAGCGAGCGCTGATCCGGATGTTGCGCGAGGCCGGGGCGGCCGAGATCCACGTCCGTATCGCCTCGAGCCCGGTCCGCTGGCCGTGCTTCTACGGGATCGACTTCGCTTCGCCCGCAGAGCTCATCGCGAATGGCATGGAGTCCGAAGAAGGCATGGTCGAAGGTGTCCGGCAGGCGATCGGCGCCGACTCGCTCGGCTACATCGGTATCGACGAGATGATCGCCGCCACCGAACAGCCGGCGGAGAACCTGTGTGCCGCGTGTTTCGACGGTGACTATCCGATCGAACTGCCCGAGGAGACCTCGATGGGCAAAGCCGTCCTGGAACAGATGCTGGCCAGTGCGGCCGGCGACGGCCGCGACCCGTTGACCGCTTCGAACGACAATGTCAGCGCGGTGATGCGGCCCTGACCGGGTTCGGATCAGGGCGCGACACCCTGCCCGCGGCCATCGCAGGGTCGGGTAGCGTATTCGGCGTCGGGACTCGTGGGTGACCTCAGGCGCGAGCCGACCGTACGACGACGGAGGCTCCGACGCCCGGAGATCCGACCACCTGGATTTCGACAAGGGGTGCTCAGCTAGATGACCGATCGGGATTCGGCTGCCGACGCAACGGCCAACGACCGTGGTGATGGTCTTTCCTACGCCGCCGCGGGCGTCGACATCGACGCCGGTGAGCGCGCGGTCGAACTCTTTGCCCCGCACGCCAAGCGGGCCTCTCGCCCGGAGGTGATGGGCGGTCTCGGCGGGTTCTCCGGTCTCTTCGCATTGAAGGGCAATTACCGCGAGCCGGTGCTGGCCGCCGCAAGCGACGGTGTGGGCACCAAACTGGCCATCGCTCAGGCGATGAACAAACACGACACCGTCGGGCGCGACCTCGTCGCCATGTGCGTCGACGACCTCGTCGTGTGCGGCGCCGAGCCGTTGTTCTTGCAGGACTATGTGGCCGTGGGCAAGGTCGTACCGGAGACCGTTGCGCAGATCGTCGCCGGGATCGCCGACGGTTGCGTCGATGCCGGTTGCGCTCTGCTCGGTGGCGAGACGGCCGAGCATCCCGGTCTGATGGACGAGGACCACTACGACCTGTCGGCCACCGCCGTCGGTGTGGTCGAGGCGGATTCGATCCTCTCTCCCGAGCGTGTGCGGCCTGGAGACGTCGTGATCGCGATGGGGTCGTCGGGCCTGCATTCCAACGGTTACTCGTTGGCCCGCAAGGTGCTCCTGGAGTGGGGGCACATGGATCTCGCCGGCCACGTCGAGGAGTTCGGCCGCTCGCTTGGCGAGGAACTCCTGGAACCGACCAGGATCTACGCCCGGGATTGTCTGGCCGTCGCCGCGGAGGCAGATGTCCGTACGTTCGCCCATGTCACCGGTGGCGGGCTCGCCGAGAATCTGGCCCGGGTGATCCCAGCCGGCCTCGTCGCGGAGATCGAACGGGAGACCTGGACCCCGGCGCCGGTGTTCGCGCTCATCGCTCAACGCGGACGGGTTGCGCGGGAAGAGATGGAACGCACCTTCAACATGGGTGTTGGCATGGTCGCCGTTGTCGCGCCGGAGGACACCGAGCGGGCTCAGGCGGTGCTGACGGCTCGGCACGTGGACAACTGGGTTCTCGGCTCCATCAAGCGCGCCGCCGAACCGAAGAACCCCGACCTTCATCGTGTGGCGCTGTCCGGGGAGCATCCCCGGTTCTGAGCTGAATGGCGGGGCGCTACCTGCGGGGTGCCCGGGAGAACGACCGGAGGCGCCGCCTGTTCTGTGACGGGAACGGCGCGGGACATCAGGTCCACGCGCTGTGGTGGCGCATGGCGCCAGTCAGCGAACGCAGCAGCATCTGTCGGCACATGATTTCGGGCACGCGGCGAGACGCCGCAATGGCGACCTGGCCGACCGGTCCCGCGCACAGGGCGTTGGTGGTATCCGGACGCGACGTGACCGACCGCCCGCAGGTGGTCCGGCGATGGTTCGGTCGCACGTCAGAGACCCAGCACGAAACCACACCCGGGGCGAAGACGGGCAACAATGCCCAGAGTGTGCCGATCAGGTGTGGTTTCGTGTGATGCGCATCGACAACGATGCAGAGGCATGAGGGTCATGCCGACGTCGAACGAGAGTCAGGCTCTACGCCACTCGTCCTCATCGGCCCACTCATCCACTGGATCCCGGCGATCCGCCGAGTCGTCCGACCCGGACAGCTCGCGCTGCAAGCTGTCGAAGTCGGTGTGGGGAGTGGAGTACTTCAGCTGACGAGCAACCTTCGTCTGCTTTGCTTTTGCCCGGCCGCGGCCCATGTGGGACCCCCTCGCACAATGACGGGGCGGCCAAACACTTGGCGGCCCCGTTCTCTAGGTAATGAATCTGTCGTGGGACCCAGTTTAGCGCGCTCGTCTCGATAATGCGGATCGCCCTGCCGTACACGCCGACGCCGACGCAGAATGTGCTGCGCAGAGCGTCAAAAATTCAGGTCCGGGCGAGCTTGCGGGAGGCCTCGCGGTGCACCTTGGGTGCGAGACCGTCGTGGGAGAGCAACACCGACAGAGCCTCGGCATCGGCCTCGGTGCCGGCGAGTAGGTGGCGCACCAGAACGCCGTGCGAGGGTCGGTATGTCACCCGCACGACGTCCCCTGCGGCGACACTGCCGGGCCGCACGATGCGCAGGTAGGTGCCGGTGTCGGCACGTGCCATGAATCGCTTCACCCACTTCGGTTCACCAGCCCAGGAGGCGAAGGTCCGGCACGGGGTGCGCGGGATCGTCGTCTCCACCACCAGGCCGTCGTCGCCGATCTCCCACCGCTCACCGACCACCGCGTCGGTGGTCTCGAGCCCGTCGATGCGAAGGTTCTCCCCGAACCACCCGTGCGGGAGGTCGCGGTCGAGTTCCTCGGCCCACCGCTGCGCCTCGCGTTCGCTGTAGGCGTACAGCGCCTGGTCGATCCCGCCGTGGTGCTTGGTATCGACGACGTGGTCGGTCACCAGGCCCAGTTCGGTGACCTGAATCCGGCCTGTTTGCGGGCGTTTGTCTATTCCGCTGGCGCCGACGTTGTCCAGGATCACATCGTGGCCTGCGGCACAGACGGTCAGCACGGTGCCGCTCGGTGGCGCGTCGGTCACGAGTTCTGTCCGCCGCGGCGGAGCCGCTCGACCGCTGCGCGTCCGGCCTGCACGTGGTCGTCGGAGCGCACCGAATCGGGATCGATCCGGGCGGACACCGGATGTTCGCCGTTGACGAGGAGGTCGACGTCGGGTCCCACCGACCGCTTCACCAGCGCGAGGGCGATCGGGCCCCATTCGAAGTGATCCACCACCGTCCCGACCCGGCCGACGGTCCGACCGCCCGCGGTCACCGGGTCGCCGGTGGCCGGCCGCTCGTCGCCACTGCCGTCGAGGTGAAGCAGGACGAGGCGTCGCGGCGACTTGCCGAGGTTGTGTACCCGAGCGACCGTCTCCTGGCCGCGGTAGCACCCCTTGTCGAGGTGGACCGCACCATGAACCTCCGGACCCCCGATCCAGTCGACCTCGTGCGGGATGGTGCGCTCATCGGTGTCGACACCCAACCGCGGTCGCAGCGCCGCGACGCGCATCGCGTCGTAAGCCCAGGTACCGGCCATCCGGACGCCGAGGTCGGTGAGCTGCGCCCACCACGACTGCACCGCATGGTCGGGCACCACGAGGTCGACCACCGGCACTCGTCCGCCGTCACCGAGGCCGGGCATGACCCGCCAGAAGCCGATCGGCTCGTCCTCGTGGTGCAGTTCGGGGAGGCTGCCGGCGGTGTACACCTCGGCATCGGGCGTCAGTTCGAGCAGCTCGGCGATGGGTCCACCGACGATGTCGGGACCGATCAGCGTCAACACCGCCATGTCGGGGCGCGCGGCCGGTTCGGCCTTGGCCCAGAAGACCATCTTGGTGAGGAAGTCCGTGAACGGGGCGCCCCGGCTGCCCTCGCAGTCGATCCAGGTGATCCCGTCGATGTCGGTGAGCACGAAATGCTCCTCGACACGCCCGTTCAGGTCGAGAGAGAGGTTCTCGGCGCTGTGCCGGTCGGCGAGCGACGCGACGTGCTGGCTGGAGATGGTGTGCAGCCAGGACAAACGATCGGCGCCCGGGATCTCGATGACGGCCCGATCGGACCTGTCGACGATCACCGCGGTGCGTTGCGCTGCCCGCTGCTCCCCGAGAGGATCTCCATAGTGCCAGGCGACATGGAGCAGGTCGTCGGCGGAATCGGGACCGGGCACGGCGCCCTGGTCGGAGTACCTGGTCAAAATTGGTGACGCGGCCACAACGTCCATCCTACGGGTCGACGCGTTCGCATCTTGGCGGCCCGAAAGGCGCACTGCCTACGGGATCCCGCGAATCCTCGGTGTGGGTAGCTAGCCTCGTGCCATGGCTGTTGCGCAGATCCTGGTGACCCTCGACGGCACGGTGCATGACCCCGACGTCCCGTTCCTGCACGCCGACGACCTCGCCGCGCTGCGCGGGGACGGGGTGTTCGAGACCCTGCTCATCCGTTCCGGGCGTACCCGCAAGGTGGGCGCGCACCTCGACCGGCTCGAGCGCAGTGCAGCGATGATGGAGCTGCCCGCGCCCGACCGTGCGCAGTGGCGCGGTGCCATCGAGGTCGTCGAGAAGCAGTGGTCCCGCGCAAACCCTGATGCCGAGGCATGGCTGCGCCTGGTCTACTCGCGCGGCCGGGAGAATGCCCCGGACGCTGGACCGACGGCCTACCTGATGGCCGGGCCGGTTGCCGACCGGGTCGCCGCGGCCCGGTCCGACGGCGTTTCGGTGGTGACGCTGGACCGCGGGTTCTCCACCGACCTCGCCGACCGCGCCCCGTGGCAGCTGTTGGGCGCCAAGACCTTGAGCTATGCGACCAACATGGCTGCGCTACGCTACGCGGCTGCGAACGGGTTCGATGACGTGATTTACCTGAGTAGTGAGGGCTCGGTCCTCGAGGGGCCGCGCTCGACAGTCGTCACCGTGACCGGAACCACCCTGACCACCCCGCCGTCGGAGGCCGGAATCCTGCCGGGCACCACTCAACGAGCGGTGTTCGAAACCGCGGCGTCCGAAGGGTGGACCACCCGCACCGACGCGCTCGGCCGCGCCGACCTCATCGCGGCGGACTCGGTCTGGCTGATCAGCAGTGTCGCGCTGGCCGCGCGGGTCACCTCGCTCAATCGCTACATCATGCCGGTGTCACCGAACCACCACGATTTCGTCGATTTGGTGGACCGTGCCATTTGTGTTGATCGAGAATGATGTCGTCATCGGGGTCCTTCGGCGGTGACCGAGCTCTGGCGCGCCGAACGACGCGATGCATCCCACAATTGAATCCGGGTGCGATCTGACTGCGAAGGGCTTGAGCCGGACGTTCTGCGCAGCGTAGCGTGGGCCACACACCTACTACGACGTCTTGTAGTAGTAGGTGTGGTTCGGTGGTCAGGAGTTCGCACAGCCGGACCGGCCCGTGCATCGCAGCCCGATGCACCGACTCTGATTGAGGCGACATGGACGCTCTTGATGTCTCCCGATGGCAATTCGGGATCACCACCGTATATCACTTCATTCTCGTCCCCCTGACCATCGGCCTGGCGCCGATGATCGCGGTGATGCAGACGGTCTGGCATGTGACCGGCAACGAGCAGTGGCTGCGCGCCACCAAGTTCTTCGGCAAGCTGTTCCTGATCAACTTCGCCCTCGGCGTCGCCACCGGCATCGTGCAGGAATTCCAGTTCGGCATGAACTGGAGCGAGTACAGCCGGTTCGTCGCCGACGTCTTCGGTGCGCCGCTGGCGTTCGAGGGTCTGGTCGCATTCTTCCTGGAGTCCACGTTCATCGGACTGTGGATCTTCGGTTGGGGCCGGCTGCCGCGTCGCGTACACCTCGCCTGCATCTGGCTTGCCGCAATCGGGGTCAATGCGTCCGCCTACTTCATCATCGCCGCCAACTCCTGGATGCAGCATCCGGTCGGTGTCGCCTGGGACGACTCACGTGACCGACCGGCGATGAATGACTTCTGGGCGGTGCTCACCAACAACACCACGTTGGCCGCCTTCCCCCATGTGATCGCCGGCGCCTTCCTGACCGCAGGCACTTTTGTCGCGGCGATCGGTTGCTGGTGGATGGCTCGCAACATGTGGCGGGCGAAGAAACTGCGAGCGGCGTCTGAAGCCGGCGAGACCGCCGATCTGCCGCCCACCACCTCGCCGAGCCAGATCGACGCCACGCCGGAAGATCTGGAACACGACGCCCGTCGTCTCTGGCGCCCGGTGACCAGATTCGCACTGTGGGTCGTGATGGTCTCCGGTGTCGCGCTGTTCATCACCGGCGACATCCAGGCCGAGATCATGTTCAAACAGCAGCCGATGAAGATGGCCTCGGCGGAGTCGCTGTGCGAAACCACCACCGGCGCGCCGTTCTCGGTGCTCGCCATCGGACGGCAGAACAACTGCGACAACATCACCCAGGTCATCGAGATCCCGAACATGCTGTCCTTCCTGGCCAACCGGGACATCAACAGCACCGTGCAGGGTGTCAACGAGTTGCAGGTGCAGTATCAGGAACAATTCGGCATGCCGGGCCAGAACTTCGCGCCGAATCTGTTCGTCACCTACTGGGGTTTCCGCGCCATGATCACCTGGGCGCTCGGGTCGGCCCTGCTCGCGCTGGGCGCGCTGTGGCTCACCCGCAAGAAGCGGGTGGTGGAATCCCGCAGATTCGGGTTGTTCGCGCTGTGGATGATCCCGACCCCGTTCCTGGCCAACAGTTCCGGCTGGATCTTCACCGAGATGGGCCGCCAGCCGTGGGTGGTGGTGCCGAACTGGGAAGATGACCTCGATCCACTGCGGATACATATGCTGGTGCAGGACGGTGTGTCCAACCATGTGGCGGCGACAGTGTGGGTCACGCTGATCGGATTCACCCTGCTCTACGGTGCGCTCGGCGTGGTCTGGTTCATGCTGCAACGCCGATACATCATCGAGGGTCCGGCCACCTATGACGCGGTACCGCCCGACGAACCGTCGGATAGTGATGAGCCCAAACAACTCTCGTTCGCGTACTGAGGAGGTCGACGATGGGTCTGCCCGAACTCTGGTTCCTGATCATCGCGTTTCTGTTCGTCGGCTACTTCGTGTTGGAAGGCTTCGATTTCGGTGTCGGCATGCTGATGCCATTCCTCGGCCGCAGTCACACCGGCGGTGACGAATCGGTGTCACCCACCGAGGAGCTCGCCGATCCCGATGCTCGGCGTCGAACCATTCTCAACACCATCGGACCGGTGTGGGACGGCAACGAGGTATGGGTGATCACCGCCGGCGCCGCGCTGTTCGCGGCGTTCGGCGGCTGGTACGCGACGATGTTCAGCGCTTTCTATCTCCCGCTGTTCCTCATCCTGATCGGGCTGATCACCCGGGTCTGCGCCATCGAATGGCGCGGCAAGATCGACGATCCGAAGTGGCGCAAGGCCGCCGACGTGGGTATCGGCCTGGGCTCGTGGATTCCGGCGATCCTCTGGGGAGTGGCGTTCGCGAATGTGGTCCGTGGCATTCCCATCGACGCCGAATATCAATACACCGCAGGCTTCTTCAACCTGCTCAACCCGTACGCCCTGCTCGGCGGACTCACCACGCTGCTCGCCTTCTTGACCCACGGCGCGGTCTTCCTCGCGCTCAAGACCTCCGGTGTGCTGAAACAGGACGCAATGACCTACGCCGCGCGGCTCGCGATCCCGACGCTCGTGGTGGCCGCGGTCTTTTTGCTCTGGACGCAGTTCGCCTACGGCAACGGATGGACCTGGATACCGGTGCTGATCGGCGCGGTTGCCGCGGTGGTGATGGTGGTCGCCACGCAGATCCGCCGAGAGGGCATCGCCTTCGCCGCGACCTTCGTCGCCATCGGCGGCACGGTGGCGACATTGTTTGCGGTGCTCTACCCGAACGTGTTGCCGTCGAGCACGAGTGAGGACTACAACCTCACCATCGCCAACACCTCGTCGAGCAACTACACGCTGACCATCATGACGTGGGCCGCGGTGCTGATCACCCCCGTTGTCATGGCCTACCAGGCATGGACCTACTGGGTTTTCCGCAAGCGGCTGTCCGTGGAGCAGATCCCGGCGCCCACCGGGTTGCCGTCATTGCGTATGCGTTCGCAGTGACCCGGCCCCTCCGCGCCCCGGTTATAACGGCCACGGCCGAGGCCACGACCGAGGACGGTTCGCCGAATCCCGGGCCGGCCACCGCGGGACGGTCCGGGCCGGTCGATCCGCGACTGCTGCGGCACTCCACGGTTGCCCGCGGCTACGTTGTCGCCACGGCTATGTTCGCCTTCGCCGGTGTGGCGATGACCATCGTGACAGCGGCGATGGCGGCTTCGATCGTCTCCGAACTCATCGTCGACCCGAGCCGGCGATCGTTGGGTGCACAACAACTGCATCTGGCGGTGTTGGCCGGGGCTCTCGTCGCGCGCGGAATGCTGACCTACTTGCACGACCGTTACGCCCACCGTGGGGCCGCGCGGGTCATCGCCCAGCTGCGCGGCCGGGCGCTCGACGTCCTCACGGACCCGACGCAGACCTCGGTGCGTGCCCTGGTGGCCCGTCGCGAACACGCCGCGACGGTGGTGTTGCGGGGACTCGACGCGTTGGGACCATATCTGTCGGGTTACCTTCCCGCACTGATCGTCACGATGACGGTCACGCCGACGGTCGTGGTGGTGATCGGGTTCACCGATTGGCCGTCGGCTGTGGCCATCCTCATCACTTTGCCGCTGATCCCGCTGTTCATGATCCTCATCGGCCTGATGACCCGGGAACGGACCGATCGCAAACTGGCGGCGACCAGTCGCCTGGCGGCGCAACTGCTCGACCTGATCGCCGGACTACCGACTCTGCGTGCGCTCAACCGCGCTCGTGGTCCGGCGGCGAGGGTGGCCGAACTTGGTCGGGCGCAGCGACGCAGCACGATGTCGGCGTTGCGGGTGGCGTTCCTGTCGGGGGCGGTGCTGGAACTGCTGGCCACCTTGAGTGTGGCGGTGGTCGCGGTCGGCATCGGTCTACGGCTGGTCCACGGCGACATGAGCCTGTATGCCGGTGTGCTGGCGCTCATCCTGGCTCCCGAGGCCTATCACCCGTTGCGGCAGGTGGGCGCCCAGTTCCACAACTCCGCCGACGGCGTCGCCGCCGCCGGCGAGGTCCTCGACCTGATCGAGTCGGCACCCGACGACGCGGTGATCGCGCCGGGCCGCCGGAGCTGTTCGGTGGCCGGGCAGCCGGTCCGACTGCTCGATGTCGGTGTGCACGGCCGGGACGGCTGGGCACCCGAGCACCTCGACGCCGTGTTCGAACCCGGCCGGCTCACCATGGTGACCGGGGCGAACGGGGCCGGGAAGTCCACCGCCCTGCTGGCGGTGATGGGGCTGGTGGCTCCCGACAGCGGGTCGGTGCTGATCGGCTCGATTCCCGTCGCCGAACTCGAACCGAGCCTCCTGCACGAACAGATCGCGTGGCTGCCGCAGCAACCCGTGATGGTGCCCGGCACGGTGAGCGAGAACCTCGCGCTGTTCGGCCGGCTCGAATCGGCTGCGTCGGCCCGTGCCGCGGCTGCCACCGGGTTCGACAGGGTGCTCGCGGCTCTGCCCGACGGCGTCGACACCCCGATCGGTGCGGACGGCTCGGGGCTGTCGGCCGGCCAGCGTCAGCGTCTCGCGCTCACCCGGACACTGGCGTCCCCGGCGCCTCTGCTTTTGCTCGACGAACCGGCGGCGCATCTCGACGACGCATCGGTGCGTGCCGTATTCGAGGTCCTGTCCGCCCGGGCGGCGGCGGGGGACACCGTGGTGGTGGTGGCCCATCAGTCGGTGGCACGCGCGTTCGCCGATCGTGTTCTCGTAGTCGGACAGGAGTCGGCATGACGACCCGACCCGGCCGGGATATCGGCACGGCGCCCCCGGTGTCATCGGACGCCGCGCTGCGCCGGGCCTTCGCTTTCCTCGGGCTGCGTGGGCGCCCGCTGGTCAAGTCGATCCTCCTCGGTGTCGGCGGAGCCCTCTCGGCACTGGGACTCGCCGCGCTGTCGGCCTGGCTGATCACCCGCGCCTGGCAGATGCCGCCCGTGCTCTACCTGTCGGTCGCGATCACCGCGGTGCGCGCCCTCGGCATCTCTCGCGGTGTCTTTCGCTATCTCGAGCGTCTGGCCACCCATGATCTGGCGCTCGGCGCGATGGCCACTGCACGCGAGCGGGTGTACCGGACTCTGGCCGCGGGCTCGCCCGCCTACTCGGTCAGCCTGCGGCGCTCGGACTTGCTCGGCCGAACCGGTGACGACATCGACGAGATCGGCAACGCCCTGATCCGCGGCGTCATCCCGATCGCCGTGGGCGCGGTGACCAGCGTGGCGGCCGTCGCCATCATGGCTTCCGTCTCCTGGTGGGCCGCCGGGGTGCTCGCGGTCGCAATGATCGTCAGCGGACTGCTCGCACCGGCGCTGGCCGCGCGGGGAGCGGCGCGGACCATCGCGGACTCCTCCGCCGCACATGACCGGTCGGCCGATGCCGCGGTCACCGCGCTGTGGCATGCGCCGGAACTGACCGTGGCCCGTCGACGCTCCGAGGTGTTGGCCATCGCGCGGCGCACCGAGGCCGACGCCCTGGCCGCAGCCGACCGCGGCCTGCGCTACGAGGCGGCGGCGAGTGCCGCCACACCGCTGTCGATGGGGGCATCACTGCTCGCGGCATGCCTCATCGGGGTGCACCTGGCCTCGCAGATCCCCGGATCGCTGGCCGACGTGGCATCGGGGGAGGGGCTGACACCGATGGTGCTCGGAGTCCTGATCCTGTTGCCGTTGTCGGCGTTCGAATCGACGGGTCCGCTCACCGAGGCGGGTATCCAACTCGAGCGCAGTCGTCAGAGCGCCCGACGGGTGATGGCCCTGGTGGACGGTGCCGGTGTGGACGGCGCCGCAGGAGAACCCGAGGGCGACGGACCCGATCGCGCCATTCACTCCGGCCCGGTCACCCTGGACACCACCGGCCTGCGGTGGGGATGGCCTGCCGGCGATTACCTGGGATCGGCCGACGGACTCGATCTGCACTTGTCACCGGGCGACCGCTTGGTGATCGTCGGTCCGAGCGGCGCGGGCAAGAGCACCCTCGGCCTCACCGTGACCGGGCTGTTGGCACCGCACGCGGGCCGCATCGACACCCGCGACGACCACGGCGCGACAGTGGACGTCCGCTCGGCGAGCTGCTATTTCGCCGAGGAAGGCCACCTGTTCTCCACCACGCTGCGGGAGAATCTGCGGGTCGCCCGCGGGGACGCGAGCGACGACGAGCTGGTCGCCGCCCTCGAGTCCGTGGGTCTGCGGACCTGGCTGGCGGGTCTGGCCGACGGACTCGACACCGAGCTCGTCGGGGGGTCGGCGGCCGTCAGTGGTGGGCAGCGCAGACGTCTGCTGCTCGCGCGGGCTGTGGTGCACCCGGCGCCGGTGGTGGTGCTCGACGAGCCGACCGAGCACCTCGACGCTGCCGACTCGGCGGTGCTGCTGCACCGACTTCTCGGGCGTACCCGCGGCCTGTTCGATTCGGCGCGGATCGTGGTGGTGATCACGCATGATCCTGCAGCACAACAGATTTCGTCGGAGAATCCGCGATGCCGGGTGCTCGAGGTGCTGCCGTCGCCAACCGGCTGAAAACCTGTTGCCGCGCGCCGGGTCCGAGCGTATCTTCGTCGGTACACGAGGAAGGAGGTGGTTCGAAGTTGTATGACTGTTGGACACGTGAGGTGACCATCCGCTAGCGCGGACCGAGGTGTTCACCTCCGCGGAGTGCGCGGCCGATGCCGAGAGGGATCGGTGACGTCGCACCGGTCCGCGTCGGCGAATCCCAGGTGGTCACCCGGCCCCCGTACCCCGATCCTTGTCCGATCGGCTCAGGCCCGTTCACGGGCGGTACGGGGGCCGTCTGCGTCCGCGGCACCAGGCATTCGACGCGATGCGCCGGAAGTAACGCAGATCACCGCAGGGTCGATGCGTAATTCAAGTAGTCGACTACTCGTGTTCGCGACCTGATCGTGACGTGAACTAGGCACAGGCGTCGATCAGCACAGATCACACCGACCCATCCGCACCGGGCCGGGGCGCGAACCACAGATGAACGAATACTCGCAAGGGAGACCGCCATGACCACGACGCATGCACACGTGGTGTCCGTCCTGGACGAGCCGATCGCGCAGGGTCCACGCGCGTCGGCGGCAGAGCTCGACGGCCGCGTCGACGAGCACGTCCGAGCGCGGTTTCTCACCCCCGATGATGCGGACTGGACCAACGACGGCGCCGCGAACTGGGTTGCCGGTCACGTCAGCGGGTTGGCGTATTCGCACGCACCCGGCGCCGACCACCTGGTCCTGCACAATCGCGGCGATTCCGAGCTCGGCGTGCTGTCGGTCCCCGAGCGGCCTGGTACCTCCGACAATGTCTTCACCCACCTGCCCGCCGGCAGCTCGGTGGCTCTGCCTTCCGCCGACTCCCACGTACTGCAATCGGCGCGCATCGACCGACGTCCGGTGCTTGTCGGGCAGATCCTCGAAGGCCGCGACGCACATACCGGTGAACCGCAGATGATTCTCGACGGCCCGGAAGTCGGCGACGTCGATTGGGATCAGCGCGATCCCGACGGCATCTTCTGGCGACCCGGCGACGTCGATTTCGGGGTCCCCACGTCGCCGTCATTCGTCTTCGTCGACCCGCTGACGCACGGGGTTCATCACACCCGGATCGATTCCGAGGTGACCATTCACAACCGTTCCGACGGGCCCGTCGCGGTGTTGACCGTGGGCGCCGACGGGCCGCTGGACCTCCTGGTCGCCGAGCCGGGCGAGTCGGCGCCGGTGCCACCCGGCGACCAGGTCTGCTACGTGCAGGCGCCGCGGACCGACGGGAGCCCGACGATTCTGGGCGTGATGTGGTTGGTCGGTGGTGTACCGATGCCCAGTGCGCTGCCCGTCCCCGATCGTCGTGATCACCTGGCCCGCAACTTCCTGACGCCGTGGAGTGCCGATTGGGAGTGTGGCTACAACCAGCAGGACCACCTCGACGCCGAGGCCGACGGGGTGACCTACCAGTATCGAACGGGCGCCGAGACGTTGACCATCCGCAATACCGGCGACGAGTCGATCGCGGTGATCTACAACCTCGGATCGGATCGGGCAGTCGCCGAGATCGCGCCGCGCGGCAGACGGGTGTTCCCGGTGCGGTCGGATGCCGACACCGGGCAGGTGTTCTCGGTGGTGGGTACGCGACGGGGTGGAACCGCCGGGCGTGCGGCGAGTGTGGATTCCGCGGGTGGGTTCGTCCCGGGTGCATCCGGGCGGCCCGGCACCCCCACCAACTACGGGTCGGTGGTGGTCATGCTCGGGACCGTGGTCTACAGCGCCATCCCGAAGAAGAATCTGTATCTCGCCTGGTCAGATCGTCCCTGGTCAGATCGCCGTCACCGTCGGCATCGTCGGTCGCAGCACTGAGCGCTCGACGGTGGCGGTCAGCCGGCGACGCGGCGCAGTTTGGCCGACAGACGCGGGATGAGGTCACCGTCGGCGTCCACGCGTTCCTCGACGTAGGCCAGGTCACCGTCCTCAACAAGTCCGTAGAGCCGCTTGGCCCCACCGGTGCGGCGGCCGGAGTCGGCCTTGATCACCACATCGGTGGCGAGCTCCCAGGACGTTTGGGTCAGCGGTGCACCGTAGAAGAGTTCGATCGACCCCTCGGCATGGGCGAGAAGCAGTTCGATGCTGTCGTCGTCACCGATCCGCCAGAAGCCCGTCTCGCGCAGGTCCGGACGGACGAAGTGCGCATCCTCGTCGATCACCCAGGAGCGTGCCTGCCAGTTGAGGAAGTTCTGGCCGTCGTGGCTCACCACGATCTGTTGCGCGAAGTGATAGTCCTCGCCGGTCTCGGGGTCGTTCGCCTCACCCTCGCCCTGCCAGATCCCCACCATCGGTAGCAGGGCGAGCAGACCGGAATGCAGATCCGCGCCGTGGCGCAGGTTGGCGGTGTCGTGCGGCAGCGGCAGATCGCCCCACTCGGGCAGGTTCCGTTCGGCGGTCTCCCGCGCGCGTTCGGCCGCCTGGGTGATTGCTTCGTCGCCGGACCGGCGGCCGGCCGGGGTCGGCTGGTCGTCGGCGCCGTCCGCGTCTGCGGAGGTCACGACTCGTCGGTGATCAGACGGTAGAGGACGTACACACCGAACCAGGCGATCAGGATCGATGCCAGAATCAGCAGAATCTCGAAGAAGATGACCACGCGAGGAGTCTACCGCCCGGCTTTCGGGTCCTGCGCGGCGGTCGCTGCTCGGTCACCATGAGCGGCCCGAACACGGCGAGGCCCCCGGGTGGTACCCGGGGGCCTCGGTGGTCTAGTGGCGTGCTACTTGCTCACCACATACTCGCTGACGACCTATTTGCTCACGACGATGTCGTGCTCGTGCACGCCGGGTCCCTCCGGGGACACGGTCACGTCGCCGTTGCCCGACGACGACAGCGCACGCAACGTCCACTTGCCGGGAGCGGCGAAGAATCGGAAGTCGCCGGTCGGGCTGGCCACGACCTCGGCGGTGAACTCGCCGGTGGAGTCGAGCAGCCGGACGAACGCGCCGGCCACCGGGGTGCCCGACTCATCGTTGACGGCGCCGGTCAGCACGGTCTCCTTCTCGACGTCCACGCCGGCGGGAAGCTTCTGGCCCTGTTTGGGTGCAGCACACATGATTACTTTCCTTCTCCCAGCTCGACCGGGACACCGACCAGCGAACCGTACTCGGTCCAGCTGCCGTCGTAGTTCTTCACGTTCTGGTGGCCGAGCAGCTCCTTGAGCACGAACCAGGTGTGGCTCGACCGCTCGCCGATACGGCAGTAGGCGATGGTCTCCTTCTCGCCGTCGAGGCCCGCTTCGGAGTAGAGCTCGGCGAGATCCTCGTCGCTCTTGAAGGTGCCGTCCTCGTTGGCGGCCTTGCTCCACGGCACGTTGATCGCGCCCGGGATGTGACCGGGACGCTGGCTCTGCTCCTGCGGCAGGTGAGCCGGGGCGAGGATCTTGCCGGTGAACTCGTCGGGGCTGCGCACGTCGACCAGGTTCTTGGCGCCGATCGCGTCGACGACCTCGTCGCGGAACGCGCGGATGGAGGTGTCCGGCTCGGCGGCCTTGTAGCTGGTGGCCGGGCGGTTCACTGCGTCGGTCGACAGCGGACGGCCGTCGAGCTCCCACTTCTTGCGGCCACCGTCGAGGAGCTTGACGTCGTTGTGGCCGTAGAGCTTGAAGTACCAGTACGCGTAGGCGGCGAACCAGTTGTTGTTGCCACCGTAGAGGACGACGGTGTCGTCGTTGGCGATGCCGCGCTCGGACAGGAGCTTGGAGAACTGGTCGGCGTCGACGAAGTCGCGACGGACCGGGTCCTGCAGATCGGTCTTCCAGTCGAGCTTCACGGCGCCGGCGATGTGGCCACCGTCGTACGCGCTGGTGTCCTCGTCGACCTCGACGAAGACGGTCTTGTCGGCGTTGAGGTTCTGCTCAGCCCAATCGGCGCTGACCAGGACGTCGCTGCGTGCCATGGTTGATCCTTCCCGAACTATCGGAGATTGTGTGCGATGTGGAGCGGGTGATGAAGGCCGAACCGTCGTGGCAGATGTCGTCACCGACGGAGGAGTCCGGATCGGACACAATAGATGAGGTGTGCAAGACTGCCCGGCCGCCATCGAGAAGGTGAACGCGTCGATCTTCCGACGCCACGTCCACCGTCTAACGACAGCAACAGTCGGCGACACGACAGAAGTCGATCGCACGACGGCGAGTGAGCATGAACTCACGGCGCAGCTGCATGCGCCTCACCATACAGGGACGCATCGGCCCTCCCAAACGGCTGGGTGCTCAGAACTCGTCGGGCCGGAGATCGCGGGCCCCGGTGTCGCCGATGAGCAGGACATCGCTACCTTCGCTGGTGGCCTCGGTGGGGGTGATACCCCACGGCATCGGTACCGGGCCGAGGAGAGTGCTGAAGCGGGACAGAACGTAGGCGTGCAGGTCGTCGGCGATATCGGACTCGACGTGTTCTTCGGGTCCGCGATAGAAATCGGTCGCGGTGATTCGCAGCCGACCGTCGTCGACCGACAGGTCGGCCGCGACACTCACCCGTACGGTCGGGCCGGGATACATCGACGCCGACGGCGGCACATCGGTGGCCCGATTGACCGGGGGGAGCGCGACGGTGCCCGTCAGCAGCACACCGCTCTTCCGCCGCAACAGTCCGTCCGCGGGTCCGCCGCCACCCGCTCGGTCGGCGGGGGCCGGGGTGTTCACGGTCAGGTCGATGATGCCGAGCATGCGCCCGAGATTGACCGAATCGAGCCGCGTGTAGGCCTGCATCGACGAGGTGTGTATCAAGTCACTTGGCTGAAATTCGAAGCCGTCGGGCACCGAGATCGACCCCAGGGTCGCGCCCATCTCCGCGTGGCAGTCCGTGAGTCCTGGACAATCGACCGACACGCCGCGCGCGGTGATCACCGCGCCGCCGAACTCGCCGGCGCGCGCGTGGCTCGTGAACGGAAAACCGCTGATCGTGACCTCGGGGTCGTAGCTCAGGCGTGGCGAATCGAGCAGTGCCTTCGACAGCGAGTGTTCGGCCCGCATCGCGACGAGGGTGTCGGCGAGCAGCGCCGCGGCCCCGAGTACGACGATCGCGACGATGCCGATCCCGATGCCTCGCCGCAGTGCGCGGCGCGGGTGCTCTGCGCGCTGTCGCCGACCCTCCCCGGTCGCCTTGTTAACAGCGAAACGCCCCATTGGCGCTATTCTGTCATCTATCGCGCACACGTTGGTAAGGCGGCGTAAACAATCGCCGGCGGTCCATTCCGACGTCGCACCGGGCTCACAGGGGCGCTCGGGAGGGCGTGACCGAGGGTTTGGGGAACGACGAGATCGGAGTGGTTCATGGATCTCTTGCTGTTGACAGCCGATCCGAACCCGGAAGCAGTGTTGCCGTCGTTGTCGCTGCTGGCACATACCGTGCGGACCGCGCCGACCGAGGTGTCGTCGTTGATGGAGGCGGGCAATGCCGACGTCGCGATCGTCGATGCGCGCACCGACCTGGCGGCTGCACGCGGTCTGTGTCGGTTACTCGGCAGCACCGGGTCGTCGGTGCCGGTGGCCGCAGTGCTCACCGAAGGTGGATTGGTGGCGGTCAACGCGGACTGGGGGCTCGATGAGTTCCTGCTACCGGGTACGGGGCCGGCCGAACTCGACGCGCGACTGCGGTTGTTGGTGGTGCGTACTCGGGGCATGACCACCGAGGAGGCGAGCGGCAAGGTCACGCTGGGGGAACTCGTCATCGATGAGGGCACCTACACCGCGCGGTTGCGCGGGCGCCCGCTCGATCTCACCTACAAGGAGTTCGAGCTACTCAAGTACCTCGCGCAGAACGCGGGCCGGGTGTTCACCCGGGCGCAACTGCTGCAAGAGGTCTGGGGATACGACTTCTTCGGCGGTACCCGGACCGTGGACGTGCACGTTCGACGGTTGCGCGCCAAGCTGGGCAGCGAGCACGAGTCGCTGATCGGTACGGTGCGTAACGTCGGCTACAAGGCGGTGCGCCCCAACCGCGGTCGGGGCAGCGGTGCGGCGGACTCACTCGACGTGATGGGCGACGACACCGCCGGTGACGACATCGGCGAAGACGACATCGACACGGACGATCTGGGCGGTCCGTACGAGGAGTTCAGTGCGAGTGCAGGGAACTGAGGGGTCTGCCGCAGATCCGATGGTGATGGATCGGCTGACGCCGGAGCAGGCTGCTCGGGCACGGGCGATGGTCACCGCGGCGCGGGCGGTCGACGGCGTTGCGCCGCTGTCGGAGCAAGCGGAAAAGGCTATCGGCGATGCCGCCGATCCGGTTGTGCGCCACATTCTTTCCGACACCGGCTATGCCAACGTCAGCGTCGGCCGCGACGATGAGCCGGCGATGATCGAGGCGGTGGTGGACCCCGGTTCGCGCGGACGCGGCCACGGCCGTGAGTTGCTACTGAAGGCTTTTGACGTCGCCCGCGAGATGGTCGCCGAACCGGCGCCGCGTGTGTGGGCACACGGGGATCTGCCTGCTGCGGTGGCCACGGCGGCGGCGTTGGGCCTGACCCGGCGGCGTGAGCTCCTGCAGCTGCGCCGCCCCGTGGGTGGCGCCGCCGACGCGCTGCCCCCGCTCGAGGTGGGCGACGACATCGTGTTGCGGACCTATGCCGGCTCCGCCGACGACGCCGAGATCCTGCGGGTCAACAATGCGTCGTTCGACTGGCATCCGGAGCAGGGTGGGTGGACGGCCGACCAGATCTCCGATCGGGTGCACAGCTCCTGGTTCGATGCGGCCGGCCTCTTTTTGGCCTTCGACGCCGCCAATCCCGCGCAGTTGTTGGGTTTTCACTGGACCAAGCAGCACGACGCCGATCTTGGTGAGGTCTATATCGTCGGGGTCGATCCGGCGGCTCAGGGCCGCGGGTTGGGGCGGTTGTTGACGCTTGCCGGACTGCATCATCTCGCCGAGCGTGGCATGACAGAGGTCGAACTGTACGTGGAGGGCGACAACGCCGCCGCGTTGCGCACGTACGAACGTCTCGGATTCACCCGCTACGCCATCGACGTAGCCTACGGCTGACGACGGCCGCGCGTCGGTCGGTGCCGGTGCATCACAATCGTTGTGGGCGAACATGACAAGATCGATGTCATGCTGCGTGTCGTCCGTGTGATCGGAATCCTGTGCGTCGCCTTGGCTGCGTGCGGGATCGGCGCCCACTTCTCCGGACTGGTCAGCAACACCGTCACCCGGGTCGCGTCGTTCGCGCCGGTGCTCATCGCCGTGGGAATCCTCGGGGCGGTCCTGTTGCTGATCTGCCGGTCGTGGGTGTTCGCCGGCATCGCCGTGGTGGTCGCGGCCGCCGGTGTCGCTTCCCAGGCACCGCTGTATCGCGGTGTGACCGAACAGGTCTCGACCACTGATCTGGCCGTGATGCAGGCCAACATCAAGAGGGGCACCGCGGACCCGGCCGCCCTTGTTGCGCAGGTCCGCGATGCGCGGGTGGACGTGTTGACCGTCATCGAACTGACCGGAGCGGCGGTCACCGCGCTCGACTCGGCAGGTCTGCGGCGAGAACTGCCCTACGCCTTCGAGGTCCCGCGCGACGGCGGCGGTGGCGCCGGGATCTATGCTCGAACGCCGCTCGACGGTGGAGCCGCGCTGCACGGATTCCGGCTCGCCAATCTCCATGCCCGGCTGGATGTTCCGGGACGTGGCGGCGTATCGGTGTACGCGCTGCATCCGTTGCCGCCCTACCCGGAGGCGTCTTGGCGTTGGGATGCTGAGCTGCGACGCCTGCAGGCGATCTTGGCCGCCGACACGCAGCCGCTGATCATCGGAGCCGACGTGAACTCCACCTATGATCACCGGCCGTTTCGCGACTTGCTCACCGGTTCCGACGTCGACGGCTCACCCCAACTCGTCGATGCCGCCGAGCATCTCGGGTCCGGGATCGTGGCAACCTATCCCGCCGATCGCCGCTACCCGCCGCTCCTGGCGCTCGATCGTGTGCTCACCCGCAATGGACCCATCCCGACATCGTTGCGGCGCATCGATATTCCCGGGTCGGATCATCACGGGGTGATCGTCACGGTGCGCGTGTGATCTGCCGACTCGTGTCGGCGACCTGGCGTCAGGTCTGCGGCGAAGTGCTTGCGTGAGACGGATTCAACAGCGGTAGAAGAAGTTCGGCGGTGATCTCGGCTTCAGCCGCCAACGGCCAGCCAGACAGAATCCAGATGTCGACACCGGCCTGCTCGGCCACCGCCGACATCGCGGCGGCGACATTCTCCGGGCTGCCCACGAAATAGGTGCCGGTGCCCTTGCCCGCGATATCGAAGGGTGGTTCGGCCGCGGTCCAGGTGGTCAGTCCCGCTGCCATGTTCGGAGCGAACTCCAGATCTGCGCGGTCCGGCAGGCGGCCGGCGCGCAACGCGTCGATCCGATTCTGGACCTGCGGATCGCGACTGCTGAGTTCATCGAGGCCGGGGTAGCCGAAGCTGCGGAGATTACGATCGGCGGTGGCCAGCACGGTCTCCGGGCGGGTGCGGTTCACTTGCCATTCGAAGCGCTCCCACGCCTGTTCGTCGGTCTCGCGCACGATGACACTGGCCAGCACCCCGAACCGGAGACGTCGGCCGCGCTCGGCGGCGGCGGCGCGGACCCGGTCGAACAGGCCCGTCAGCGCGGTGGGTTCGGACATGAACGACAGATAGACGTCGAGCACCTCCACGGCGTGTGCGATGCCCTCCGGCGATGCACCCGTGCCCCACACCTCGATGCCGCCAGGCTGGCGCGGACCCGGTATCGCGGGCTTGTACCGCGGTCCGTAGGAGAAGAACTCACCCTCGAACGGTTCAGCGTCGTCGAGGTAGAGACGTTTGACCTGCGTCCAGAACTCAGCCGAGACGCGGTAACGTTCGGCCTTGGAGCCGAAGCGGCCGTACCGGTGCAGCACGGGGTCGGCGCCATTGACCTGGTTGTAGATCAGTCGACCACCGGAATACTGATCGAAGACCTGAGCTTCCTCGGCGAGCAGCACCGGAGGTTTGACTCCCGGGTATTCGGGGATCAGGAAGCGTAGCCGTTCGGTGTCGGCCACCAGCGAGATCGCCTCGCGCGCGGTGGTCAGCGCGCCGTAGTAGCCGAGCCGATCAAGCGTCCGAGCCTGGTGACGGATCACATCGAACGTGGGTGCCACCCGTTCGGACGGTTCCCACGGAACCTCGCCGTCGGTCGGATTGATGTACCAGAGGACTTGCGGCCCGGCACGCCCCGGTTCGATGCCGACGTCGGTCCCGAGTTCGGCGATGCTCATGACCTAGCGCTCGTCGCAGAATTCCGTGATGGGCAGGCCGACGTGTCGGGATTCCGGCGGGGCATAGCCGAGCAGCTTGTCGCCGGGCGTCAGGTCGGTCACGTTGTTCACCGACCCGCCCGGTCCCAGCAGTCGCACGTGCCAGTCGTCCTGTGCGATGACGTTGACCACCCGGCCGTCATCGGTGGTCGCGGTCACCGAGATCAGCGGTCGCCGTTCGATCTTCACCCGGCCGATCCGCACCTCGCGGACCTCGCCGGTGCTGCGGATGGCCAGGATCGGCTGGCCCGCCTGCAGTTCGCTGACATACCGGGTCCGGTTGTCGGGCACGAGGACATAGGAGTGCACCGCACCGGCGTTCCAACGGAACGGCCGGGTCGGCATGTAGGGCAGCGGGTGGGTTTCACTGCAGGACAGAAACATCCCGGTGGAGAAGGAACCGATCAGGCAGCCTTCGTCCTTCTCCAGCAAGGAGCAGGTGTCGATGCAGGCCCGCTCACCCATGCCGATGTGTTCAACCTTGGTGACGGTGAGTTCACCGAGTTCGATGCGATCGGCGCTGGGCCGGATCACGTCGGCGAGCGTCGCGACGTCATCGGCGCTGCGCGGGGCCAGCAACAAGCCGTCCGAGCCGTGCTCGAGAACCAACTTGACGATCCCCGCGTCCTCGATGTCGTTGACCACCGTCACCGTTCGACCGCCGGAGTTCTCCGCCGCCGCTATCACGATCTCCAGCGGGATCTTGGTGGGATCGGTGAAGGTCAGCAGTGTCCACGGCGCCCGGCGCACCGTCTCGCAGGCGTGCCGCAGGGTGTCTGCATCGGAGACCACCACGTGTACCCCCGCCTCGGCGGACGGGCCCGCGTCCACGATCGGGTTGACATCACGGCCCGTGTGCGCGGCGAGCACGATGTCTGCCTGACTGGCAGCCTCGACGTCGACCTCCGGCGAAGCAACAGCCAGGACCCGGCGGATCGTGGGGGGGAGATCGGACAACGTGGCGGCGTCGTCGCTCACGATGCCGTCGATGCGGTGGTGGATGGCCGCCTGTACCAGTGCGGCGCGGACGTCGCCGACGGTGCCCCGGATGTCGATCCAGGCGAAGTGGGCACGGGCCGTGCCGTCCGGCCCGGGGCCGTTGTCGGCAGCGGGGACCGCGGTCAGTGGGGTGATGTCGTCGGTGACGATATCGGTGGAGGAGTTCACGGTGGTCTTTCTGTTTGGCTGGGCTGGGCTCGGGGGATGGAGGCTCGGGGTCGGTAAACCGATCAGGCGAGTTCGAGGGCGGCGGCCAGTGGTCGACTCGGGTCCGATCCGCGGTGCAGACGCTCCGCCAACGCCCTCGCCACGCGGTGGGGATGGTCGGCGCCGAAGATGAGGCGGCCGAAACTGAGGCCGGCCACCCGGGACTCCGCGACCCGCATGCCGAAGTCGATGGCGTTGTCGTCGGTGGCGGTGGCCGGACCACCGGCGACCAGGATGGGCAGCGGGCAGGTGTCGACGACCTCGTCCATCTGCTGGGGTGCACCGGCATAGTCGAGTTTCACGATGTCCGCGCCCAGATCGGTGGCGATGGCACCGAGATGGGCGAGTGTCGACACCGACGTCGGCGCGGTGTCGGCGACGCCGCCGCGCGCATACATCATCGCCAGCAGAGGCACACCGAGGCGGTCGCATTCCGCTGCCACGACTCCGAGGTCGGTCAACTGTTGCGCTTCGGTGGGCGCCCCCACGTTCACGTGCACGCTCACCGCGTCGGCACCGAGAGCCAAGCACTCCTCGACGGACCCGACGAGCACCTTGCGGGTCTGGTCCACAGCGAGGTTGGTGCCGGCCGACAGGTGGACGATCAGACCCATGGCGCCGAATCGGGTCGGTGCGATGGTGCGTGCCCGGCCCTTGTGCACGATGAGGGCATCGGCGCCCGCAACTTCCAGGATCGCGGCGGTGTGATCGGCATGTCCGGCCGCGCCGAGCGGGCCGATGGTCACCGAATGATCGAGCGGCACCACCAGGGCGCGGCGATTGACGGCACCGAAGATCCGGGACAACCGGATCTGCTTGCCCGATGGCAGGTGCCTGCGGGCGTCGGGATTGTCGATCACACTGTTCTCCGATCGGTGAGCGTGCGGTTGTCGTCGGTCCGCGAGGCGCGGAGCGACGACACTCGTTCAGTAAGGTTAGCCTCGCCTATTGACATGCGGCAATCCGGGGGAAGGTTCATGCGCGCGACGTTGCGCGGGGGCGCCACGGTGTCGGGAAGGGCAGGCCGAGGTAGACCTCGCCGAGCGCGCGTTCCTCGTGGACCGAGCTCGTCCATCTCGTCAGCCGGGCATGGCGTAGGTGCCAGTCGAACCCATCGTCGCCGAGGCGATGCAGCGTGGTGGTCAGATTCCACGAGAACGCTTGTGCCTGCCAGACTCGCGGCAGCGCCGTCTCGCTGTACCGGTCCAGCGCGGTGTGGTCCCCGGTGGCGTAATAATGTCCGAGGCCGTGGGACAGGACGCAGGCGTCGGAGATCGCGAGGTTGAGGCCCTTGGCTCCGGTGGGCGGCACGATGTGGGCCGCGTCCCCGAGCAAGAACAGCGCACCCTGCTGCATCGGGTCGGTGACCACACTGCGCAGCGGCGCCAGGGATCGCTCGATGATCTCGCCGGTCTCGAGTTCGGGATGGTCGTCAGCTGCGCTGCGTCGACGCAGTTCCCGCCAGATCTGCTCGTCTGACCACGTGCCGAGGTCGGTGTGTGCCGGCACCTGCAGATACTGGCGGGTCAGGTGCGGGCCGCGCATGCTGTGCACCGACAACCCATCGGGGTGCGCGCAATACATGCCCTCGTCGGTGACCGGGGTGGTGCGTGCGAGGATGCCGAGCCAGGCGAACGGGTAGGTCCGGTTCGCAACGGTGGTCCGGTCGGGATCGAGAGCCTGTCGACAGATGCCGTGGAAGCCATCGCATCCCGCCACGAAGTCGGCGCGAATCCGGTGGGCCCGTCCGTCGACGACGAACTCGACGAACGGGGCGTCGGTGCCGATGTCATGCACGCTGACGTCGGTCGCCTCGAAGTGCAGCGGACGACCCGTGGCGTGGCGCGCATCGATCAGGTCGGCGACGAGTTCGCTCTGCCCGTAGACGAATGCGTGCCTGTCGAGGTGGCGGTGGAAGTCGAGATGATGTGTGGTGCGATCGAAACGGATATAGAAACCGTTGTGCACCAGAGCTTCACGTCGGAGTCGGCCGGCCAGGCCGATCTCATCGAGCAGGTCGACGGTGGTCTGTTCGATGACACCGGCCCGGATCCGGGCGCGCACATGTGCCTGCGACTGCCGCTCGATCACGACGGTGTCGATGCCCTGCAGGTGAAGCATCTGCGCCAGGGTGAGCCCGGCGGGGCCGGCGCCGATGATGGCGACCTGTGTTCTGATCTCGTGGGTCATACTTCTCGATCGGTAGTGCTGGTCAGCGCGCAACCGCGGCCGGGGTGGTGTCGGCTTCGACGACTTCGGCTTCAGCGACACCGGTTTCGGCGCCACCGGTTTCGGCGACGACGGTATCGGCGGCGACGTCATAGGGTTCGGCGGCGTCCGATTCACTGTGCGCGCCCCGCTGCCCGGCCCTTCGCGAGCGTCGCTCGCGATCGATCGTGCGCAGCACCCGCAGTCCGTCACTCACCGCGTTGAGGTTGCTGCGTCCGTGGATTCGTCGACTCTCGTGGCTACCGACCTCGGTGATCGTCAGGCCAGCACGGGCCATCCGCACATTGATGATCGTCTCCACCTCGAAGCCGTCTCCCCACTGCGCCTCGGTGGTGTCGGTCGAGGGCAGGTCGATGATGGGGAGATGCCGGCGCCAAAAAGCGTTGTATCCGTAGCAGAGGTCGGCGAACCCGGTGTGGAAGATCCGGTTCACCAGGCCGTTGAGTCCCTTGTTGCCGAGGCGGCGCAGTGCGGTGATGTCGTCGCTGTGGCCGCCCAGTGAGAAGCGACTGCCCTTGGCGAGATCCGCACCTTCGGTCAGGGCGCGCACAAAGGCCGGGATCTCGGCGGGGTCTGTCGAGCCGTCGGCGTCGATCATGACGATGATGTCGCCGGTGGCCGCGGCGAACCCGCAGGCCAGTGCGTTGCCTTTTCCGGTGCGCGTCTGTTGCACGATCACGGCGTCCGGCCAGAGCCGACGAGCCACCGCGACGGTGTCGTCGACCGATGCGCCGTCGACCACGACGATCTCGTCGACGTAGGGCATCCGTTCGGCCACGTATGGAAGGTTCAGGGCCTCGTTGCGCATGGGGATCACCACGGTTACTCGCGGAGTGGTCTTGCCCAGGTCTACTCGTTGGCCGGTCACAGCGCCCCTTCGTCATCGAGTCCGCGCATGTGGCGGAACCGCTTCGAGCGCCCGTCACCACGCAACTGTCGTTGCATGTGACCCTATTTGTTTAGGTAACCCTTGCCTAATTCTCAGCTTCTTTTGTGGTCTATGTCACTTGTGGTGGAGGGTGGTCGCCACATGGCCGGGGAGCGCCGCGAGGGCGGCTCTGACGGCCGTGGCGTCGCAATACTCAGGATAGAACGCGGCGGTCACGCACAGCGCGCCACCGACCGTCGACGACGTCACGGTTATGCCCGTCGGTGTCGCGGGATCGCTGACGGTGTAGTTGACCGCGCGCGCCGGATCGGTGAACCGGGTATGCGCGGTCTGTGGCAGGCGACCCACCGATGAATGGAGCAGCTGGGCGCGTGGCAACGACGAGTCCGGCGCCGGCGGGTGTCGACGGGCGAGTCGACTCGTCCATTCCCCCATCGTGCCGATCGTCATGGTCGCCACCGGCCGACCGGAGCGGCTTGCCACGTCCAGCATCTGCGTCAGTGTCCGGGCCGCGGTGTCCGCCGTGACTGGGAAGGTCAGGCCGGCCGAGAGCGGGGCGAGGGTATCGGTGCCGGCCGGGAGGTACGGGCGGAGGTCGAACGGGATGGTGACCGCGGGGTCGAGGTCGATGCCCGCGTCGAGTAGCGCCCGGACCAGGGCGCAGGTGAGCACTGCGAACATGCTCACCCCGGGCAGATCGCGGTCCCGCGCATCGCGCAGCAGGCGCATCTCGATGACGGGGATGCGCACGGTGGCGGCGCTCGGGGGTCTGCCGGCGCCGGCGGGAATAGGTGCGCCCGGTCCGGGCTCCGGTGGAGCCGCGCGTTGTGTGTCGGCGTCATCGGTGGGGAGTCGGTGCCGACGGGAGTGCCCGAGGCTCGCCAGCCGTCCGGGGTGGCGGCCGAAGGTGTGGATGGCGGCCGCGAGTAGCGGACGGGTGGTGCCTCGGTATCGGTCCCAGTGCGCATCGGACATCGTCAGCCCGCCGATCATCGCATCGACCACGGCCTGGGTGAACGCGACATCGCCGAGTCCGTGGTTGAAATCGACGGCGACCAGATCTCCCGCGCACACCACGCGCAGACCGGCGTCGGGCAGTGCCCGCACCGATTCGAGCAGGGCCAGCGGATCTCCTTCGGGCTCGATCCGACCCCTGTCGGCGATCGACTGCGTGCAGGCCGATTGGGCATCCGACTCCGTGGCAACCGATTCCGGGGAAATCCACGCGGGGGGAATCCACGCGGGGGGAATCCGCCCGGGGGAAATCCACTGGGGGGCGATCGACACCGCGGTGGCCGTCGGCGCGGGCTGCCAGTGGATGTGGTGCGCCGATGGACGTAAACCGAGTCGCAGCGCGGGGCCGGCGGCAGCCATCGCGTACAGGCGGTCGCGGGCCTCGTCGACCGTCGGCACGGGCATCGGGCCGAAAACCGAGGCGCAACGGCGCTGTGCGTGCAGCAGGTCGATCAGCGCCACTCGGGTGCCGCCGGACACCGGCGGGCGGCGGTCCTTGCGGTTCACCTCGTGTTCACCCGTTCTCTGTGTTTTGCGTAGCCGCTCGGGGCCGAGCGCTATTCTGGGACAGGATGTTTTGCGACTATCGCGGATCGGCTGTTTGTTCTGCCGGATGCGCACTCGGGCGCGTTGAGTGTTGGATCACATTCGGCGAAGGTATAGCGATGGTAATTCATCTTCCGTTAACCCTCGGGGCGCGGAGTGTCCACCAGCGAATCCTAATGTCTCCAGCGACCGGGTGATGCCGTGACTGCGGTGCACCATGTTCTGATGCTGGAGGAATCCTGTGAAATTGAGTCGTTCCGGTGTTGCGGTGGCCTCCTTGGCGGCCACCTCCGCGCTCATCCTGAGTGCGTGCAGTGACAACTCGGAGAGGGGGGACAGCAGCGCCGCACCCGCGTCGGCGGTGGCGGACATCCAGTGCGAGGGCAAACAGGATCTGCAGGCCAGTGGCTCGACCGCGCAGGCAAATGCGATGACCATCTTCTCCACGTCGTTCGCCCAGACCTGCCCCGGCTTCGAACTCGCCTACGGGGGTGGCGGTTCCGGCCAGGGCGTCTCTGACTTCACCCAGAACCTGACCGACTTCGGCGGCTCCGACTCGCCGCTGGAAGGCGACGACGCCGCCGCCGCCCAGCAGCGATGCAGCTCCGAGGCGTGGAACCTGCCGCTGGTCTTCGGCCCGATCGCGGTGGCCTACAACGTCGAGGGCGTCGATGACCTCGCGCTCTCCGGCCCGACGCTGTCGAAGATCTTCGGCGGCGAGATCACCAACTGGAACGACCCGGCCATCGCCGCCGAGAACGAGGGCGTCGAGTTGCCGGATCTGCCCATCAGCGTGATCTACCGCGCCGAGGAGTCGGGTACCACCGACAACTTCCAGAAGTACCTGACTGCCGCCGGCGGCTGGGACAAGGGTGACGGCAAGACCTTTAACGGCGGTGTCGGCGAGGGCAAGCAGGGTAACCCGGGCGTCGGCTCGGCGATCGGCCCGACCGCCGGATCGATCGGCTATGTCGAGTGGGCCTATGCACAGTCCAACAACCTGTCGATGGCCAAGATCATCACCGACCAGGACCCCGAGGGCGTCGCCCTGACCGCAGAGTCCGGTGGAAAGACCATCGATGGTGCCACGCTGGCCAATGGCGACGAGAGCCACAACATGGTGATCGACACCTCCTCGTTCTACAAGCCGACCGAGTCGGGTGCCTACCCGATCGTGTTGGCAACCTATGAGATGGTGTGCTCCGATTACGCGGACGACGCCACCGCACAGGGTGTCAAGACGTTCCTGAGCGTTGCCTCTGCACCGCAGAACCAGGGACAGGATCTGCAGAACGCGGGCTACATCCCGCTGCCGCAGGAGTTCCAGACCAAGCTGCAGGGTTCGATTGAGGCCATTCAGTAACTGCGGCTCGAACTCAACCGAGAGAAGAGCGATTCACCATCATGTCAGTGGATGACACCACCGGTGTCGGCCGAGGCCGGACGGGTAAGCACTCGTCCGGCTCGGTGCCGACCCAGACGCCCGATCAGGATCCGAACCTCACCCCCGGCGACGATCTAGAAGAACAGCTACACCCGGGTCTGCGTAGCAGTCGCGGTCAGGTGGGCGACCGGGTCTTCTCGTACCTGGCGCAGGGAACCGGTCTGCTGGTCATCATCCTGATCGCCGGGATCGGGATCTCGTTGTTGATCGATGCCATTCCGGCGCTTCTCGACAACAACGCGAATTTTCTCTTCTCCTCGGACTGGAACACGAGCGGAGCTGCCTTCGCCGATGGGACCGCATCCTTCGGTGTCTGGGAACTGTTCCGGGCCACGGTCTTGACCTCGTTCTTCGCGCTGTTCCTGGCGACCCCGATCGCCATCGGCATCGCCGTCTTCCTGGTCGAATACGCTCCGAGGCAGGTCTCGCGACCGCTCGGCGCGGTCATCGACCTGTTGGCGGCGGTGCCGTCGATCATCTTCGGTCTGTGGGGTATCTACGTCCTCGCGCCGGTGATCGCTCCGTTCGCCGTGTGGCTCAACGACACCTTCGGGTGGTTCTTCCTGTTCTCGAGCGGGAAGACGTCGATCACCGGCGGCGGCACGATCTTCACCGCCGGCATCGTGCTCGCGATCATGATGCTGCCCATCATCACCTCCATCACCCGCGAGGTGCTGCGGCAGACGCCCAGTGGACACAAAGAGGCCGCGCAGGCGCTCGGTGCCACCAAATGGGAAGTCATCCGCATGACCGCCTTCCCGTACAGCCGATCCGGGATGATCGCGGCGTCGATGCTGGCGCTCGGTCGCGCCCTCGGCGAGACGATCGCGCTGATGATCATCCTGAGTGCGGCCGTCGGCCGACTCAACTGGTCGCTGTTCGAAGGCGGTGACACCTTCGCCTCGAAGATCGCCCGCGACGTCGGCGAGTTCGTCGGCAGTGAGTCATCCGCCGGTGCCTACATCGCGGCCGGCCTCGTCCTCTTCGTCCTGACATTCGTCGTCAACGCGATCGCCCGTGTGATCGCCGGTGGAAAGGTGAACGGATGACCGTGACCGTCGATACGACACCCGGTGGGCCGGTCAAGTCCTCGGCCACCGCTTTCCGAGAGGTGTCGGCCAGTCGCAAGATGCGCAACGAGGTCGCCCGCGGCACGTTCGCGCTCTGCTTCGTGTTGGGCGTCATCCCACTGGTGTGGTTGCTGTGGACCGTGATCTCCAACGGTGCGCCCGCGCTTGCCGACCCGAACTGGTGGTTCGGCAATGCCTACGGCGTGGACACCACCACGCAGTACGGCGCCGGTATCTCTCAGGCGATCATCGGCACCCTGATCCAGGCATTGATCGCCACCGTGATCTCGGTGCCGATCGCGGTGATGACCGGCATCATGCTGGTCGAGTATCCGACCAGCCCTTTGGTCAAGCCGGTGAGCTTCATGGTCGACATCCTGGCCGGTGTCCCGTCGATCGTCGCCACCCTGTTCATCTTCACCGTCTTCGTGATCGGACTCGGGATGGGCCAGAGCGCGCTGATGGTGAGCCTGGCGCTGATCCTGCTGATGATCCCCATCGTGGTGCGGTCCACCGAAGAGATGCTGAAACTGGTCCCTGACGAACTGCGCGAGGCGTCGTACGCTCTCGGTATCTCCAAGTGGCGGACCATCATGAAGGTCGTGCTGCCCACTGCCCTGTCGGGCATGCTGTCCGGCGTCTTCCTCGCCATCGCCCGCATCATGGGGGAGACCGCCCCGGTGCTCATCCTGGCCGGCCCGGCGAGCTCGCAGGTGCAGACCAACCCGTTCGAGGGCGGGATGAATTCGTTGCCGCTGTTCATCAAGGACATGTGGGCCTCCGCGCAGCCGGCATCGGACTTCTATTACTGGGGTGCGGCGCTCACGCTGATCATCATCATCGCGGCGCTCAATCTCGTCGCCGCCATGACCGCCAAGTTCCTCGCCCCCAAGACCAAGTAAAACGGTCCTCGACCGCCGCCACACAGCAAAGGCATCATCATGGCCAAGCGCCTCGACATCAAAGATCTCAACGTCTATTACAGCAAGTTCCACGCCGTCAAGGACGTGACTCTCTCGGTGCCGCCCCGCAGCATCACGGCTTTCATCGGGCCGTCGGGGTGTGGCAAGTCCACCGTGTTGCGCACGCTCAATCGCATGCACGAGGAGATTCCGGGCGCCTACGCGGTGGGCAGCGTGCTGCTCGACGGTGAGGACATCTACGCCAAGGACATCAACCCGACCGCGGTGCGCACCACCATCGGCATGGTGTTCCAGCGGCCGAACCCGTTTCCCACCATGTCGATCCGTGACAACGTGGTGGCCGGGCTGAAGCTGCAGGGCGTCCGCAACAAGAGTCAGCTCAACGAGGTGTGCGAGCGCAGCCTGCGCGGCGCCAACCTGTGGGAAGAGGTCAAGGATCGCCTCGACAAGCCGGGCGGCGGCCTGTCGGGCGGACAGCAGCAGCGTCTGTGCATCGCCCGTGCGATCGCAGTGTCGCCGGACGTGTTGCTGATGGACGAGCCGTGCTCGGCGCTCGACCCGATCTCTACGCTCGCCATCGAGGATCTGATGGGTGAGCTGAAAAAGGACTACACGATCGTCATCGTCACCCACAACATGCAGCAGGCTGCCCGTGTGAGTGACCAGACCGCGTTCTTCAACCTCGAAGGCGTCGGCCAGCCCGGTCAGCTGATCGAGATCAACGACACCGAGACGATGTTCTCGGCGCCGACCAAGCGGGAAACCGAGGACTACATCTCCGGCCGCTTCGGCTGAAATCCGACAGCCACACGATCGACGACTCGCGCCGCGGACCGACAAGGTCTGCGGCGCGAGTCGTTTCGGTGGGGGGAGGGTTTAGTGTGTGACCGAGGGAGGGTCACATACTGACGACCAGGATGACCAACAACGCGATCAGCGACAGCGTGAATCCGCTGTAGGTGAGGATCTGTCGTCGGTGGGCAGCCGCAGCGTGCCCGTCGTCGTCGACGGCGTTGAAGTCGGGTTCCACACGATGGTGCCGATCCATGTCGGTCACCCTAGCGTGCACTCGGTCCGAGGGCGAAATCCCAAGTCAGACATGGTGAGCGCCGTCTCAAACAGATACGTCGAGGGATCTGGACCGCATCGGAGGTGGGGACGAGGTACCACAGACGACCGCACCGCCGGCCTCATCGAGCGAGATCGGCGGTGCGGTGGGGAAGCACAGGTCGGCGTGTCAGGACACCTCGAGGAACTGCTCGGGTGTCTGACCGGTCGCCTGGAAGACCACCCGGCGTCCGATGAGAACCGCGTGGTCGGCGAAGCGCTCGTAGTAGCGGCCGAGCAGGGTGACGTCGACGGCAGCGGCCACGCCGTGGCTCCACTCCCGGTCCATCAGGACCGTGAACAGGTGCCGGTGCAGGTCGTCCATCGCGTCGTCATCCTCCTGCAGGCGGATGGCATCTTGCGGATTCTGCGTGTTGAGCACCTCGCGGGCGGTGGTGGCCAGCTGCACGGCGAGGCGGCCCATCTCGGCGAAGTAGCCGTTGACCTCCTCGGGCAGTGCCTTGGCGGGGTGACGGCGACGCGCGACCTTGGCCACATGCAGCGCCAGCGCACCCATCCGGTCCACGTCGGCGACGATCTGGAAACCGCTGACGATCCCACGCAGATCACCGGCCACCGGCGCCTGCAGGGCGAGCAGCGCGAACGCCTGTTCCTCGGCGCGGGCCGACAGCTGATTCATTCTCTCGGTCTCGGAAAGGACCTCTTCGGCGATGGCCAGATCGGCCTGGAGCAGGGCCTGGGTGGCGCGGGCCATCGACGAGCCGGCGAGTTCGCACATCTCGCCGAGGATGGTGTTGAGCGCGTCGAGCTGCTCATGGTAGGCGGTACGCATGTAGTCCACAATACTTGGCACACCGGTGGGCTTGTGGACCCTGCGGATGAACGAGCCGTGAACGCCCGGTGCATACTGCGCGTTTGGCGTGTTCGCGCAGGTCAGCTGCAGGTAGTGTCGCCTGCGTTGGTCACCGCGAGGTCGTTGGGCAGGTTGGACGTGTTGGAGGCCGGCGGCAGCTGCGACACCGAGATCGTGCTCCCGACGGCGGCCGGAGAGCCCATCGAACCGTCGTAGTCCGAACCCAGGATCACCTCGACACCCGACTTCACCGTGCGGTCGAGTTGGATCGACGATCCCGGGAACATCGTGGCCAGGGTGGCGGCAGAGTCCTCTTCACCGCCGCCGTACCGGATGACGGTGTCCTCGCGGTTCTCCGAGGCATCGGCCACCCCGCGGACGTCGAAGCCGATCGACACCAGTTGATCGGAGGTGTCGCCGGCGGCGCCGGTACGCCCACTGCCGTTGAGTACACGGACTCCCACGTTGCCGGGGTTCTGTGCGGTCGCCGACACCTGCGTCGGCGCCGACTCGGAGGTGGTACTGCGTGACGTCGCCGACGTCGACGAACTGCTCGACGACGATGCCGCCTGCTGCTTGGCCTGTTCGCCGGGCAGGGGGGCGTCGTCGATGATCGCGTTGAAGATGGCGTTGATGTCGTCGGTGCGCGGGATCTCGTTGTTCAGCCCGTCGGTCGTGGTGCCCGACGTCGGGATGGTCAGGAAGGTCACGCGCCCGGCCTCGATACCTTGCATCGATTCGGCCAGGTTCAGCAGCGACTGGGTGTCGACCCCGTCGACGAAGCTGTATTCGATGAATGTGTTGACGATGCTGTTGAGCTTGTTGGGACTCGACAGGACATTGCCGGACAGGGTCGCCCGCAGCAGTGACGACATGAACAGTTGCTGGCGTTTGATGCGTCCGTAGTCGCCGTTGCCCTCCGACGCGATGTTGCGGGCTCGCACGTAGTTGAGCGCGCGCCTGCCGGTCAGCTTCTGGGTACCCGGCTTGCGCAGCACCTGACCGAGTTCGTAGTCGTAGAGCGGGGTGGGGGAGCACACCTCGACGCCGCCGACCGCGCGCACGACCTTCTCGAAGCCGAAGAAGTCCATGGCGATGAACCGGTTGATGTTGAGACCACTCATCTGCGTGATCACGCTGACCAGGCACTTCGGGCCGCCGTCGGCATAGACCCCGTTGAGCTTGACGCCGTACGCGGGGGGTAGTTCTTCACCGTAGGTGCCGGTGGCGTTGTCCCACTGCTGGCAGGCGGGCCGGTCCACCTGCAGGTCACGCGGGAAGGACACGGCGACGACGCGACTGCGGTTGGCCGGGATGTTGACCAGGATGATGGTGTCGGAGCGGGCGCCCGCCGCGTCATCGGTGGTTCCTGCGCCCACCTTCGCGTTCTGGCCGGCCCGGGTGTCGGTGCCGACGATGAGGTAGTTCTCGTCGCCGTACTGGGCATCCTTGTTGCGGATGTTGGCGTCTTCGGGGTTGACCGCGTTGATGGTCTTCCAGTTGCCGTTCCACGACTGCAGATAACCCCAGACAAAACCGGTGCCCACCAGTGCCATCACGCAGGCGACCGCGACGAGGATGCGTCCGGTGACGGTGACGTTGTGACCGAGGTTGCGACGGCCCGCGCGGGCGCCGGGATGGCGCCGAGGTCGCGACCTCGGCGGGATGGTGTCGGATAGATCCGGAGTGGGCTGCAACGGCCGCACGCGACTGCCCTGACCGCGTGACTCGGCGGTGACCCGCTCGCGGGTGGCGTCGTCGGAGAGATCGACGTCGGTGTCGGGGACAGTCGCCGGCGGCCGGATCGTCGGGATCTGCGTGGTGACGTCGTTCTCGTGGGGGAATCGTTCGAGGTCCTCGAACCGGTGCACCTCGGTCGGTGCCTCGTCGGCCGGCGGTTGTGGGCGAGCTCCGCTGGGCTCGGCCGGGCCGACCTCACCGCCCGCGTTCATCTGCTCCATGAGCTCGCGCACCGTCAGGCGGGTGCGGCCGCGCACATAGCGGTCGGTGGCGCGTGGCTCATGGAGGGCCCCGTGCGCCGGGGCATCGTTGGTGGGGGCCTGACCGAACATCTCGGAGAAGTCGTTGGCGGCTCCGGAGCGGCCCGCGCGCCGGCCCCGGCGGGGCGTACTGCCCTCGTCGGCCGGTTCGTCCGGTCCCGATCCCCTACGACTCAACTCTGATTCCCCTCGACCCCGACGCAGTGGCGCACCGGGTTGTCGGCTCTCGCGCACCAGCTCTGGCGCACCATGACATGGCTCCGCGCACGCGGAACCTCCGCGTCATAGTACTGATTGCACCTGAGAAGATCTCTCAGCCACCATGCGGACAAGCGCAATGGGCAGGTCATCCACCCGAGTGCATCACCTCGGCGCCTTCGGGCACGACGTCCTCGTACGGGTCGTCTAGCCATCCCTCCGGCAACGCCACCTTGGCCGGGGAGCCCTGCCGACCGCGGGGTCCGTGACCGTCGTCGGGAAACGGTGCGTCGTCGGGCAGCGTCGCGACCAGTTCGCGCAGCTCCTCGAGGGTGCCGACGAGAGCGAGTCGGTTACGCAGGTCCGAGCCGGCCGGAAAGCCGCGCAGGTACCAGGCGACGTGTTTGCGGATCTCGCGCATGCCCTTGTTCTCGCCGTGGTGGGCAGCGAGCAGTTCACCGTGGCGCACGATGATCTTCGACACCTCGCCGAGATTTGGCGCAGCAGGCGCCTCGAGCCCGTTCAGTTCGGCGGCGAGTTCGGCGAAGAGCCACGGGCGGCCGAGGCAACCGCGGCCGATCACGACCCCGTCGCACCCGGTGTGACGCATCATCGCGATCGCGTCGGCGGGCTCGAAGATGTCGCCGTTGCCCAGGACCGGCACCTCGGTGACGTGGTCTTTGAGGCGGGCGATCTCGTCCCAGTCGGCGGTGCCCGAATAGCGTTGAGAAGCGGTGCGCGCGTGCAGGGCCACGGCCTGTGCGCCTTCGCCGGCGGCGATGCGGCCCGCGTCGAGGTGCGTGTGGTGTTCGTCGTCGATGCCGATCCGGAACTTCACGGTCACCGGGATCGAGGTGCCTTCGGTGGCCTTCACCGCGGCTGCGACGATTCGCTGGAAAAGCTTGCGCTTGTAAGGAATTGCTGATCCGCCGCCCTTGCGGGTCACCTTGGGGACCGGGCAACCGAAGTTCATGTCGATGTGGTCGGCGAGGTTCTCGTCGACGATCATCTTGGCCGCGGCGTAGGTGTTCTCGGGGTCGACGGTGTAGAGCTGCATCGATCGCGGATTCTCGTCCGGACCGAAGGTCGTCATGTGCATGGTGACCGGATGTCGCTCAACGAGTGCGCGGGCGGTGACCATCTCACACACATACAGACCCGACACCGTGCCGGTGCGGGCCAGTTCGAGTTCGCGGCACAGGGTGCGGAAGGCGACGTTGGTGACCCCGGCCATCGGGGCCAGCACGACGGGGCTGGCCAGTTCGATGGAACTGATCCGCAGAGCTGCGGTTCCGGCTTCTGGAGACGCCGAACCGGCGCCTTCGATGTCCGAAGGCGCCGGGCGGTTGATGGTCGTGGTCAGGATGCCTGCTGCTCCCGTTCCCGCTTCTTGGCCTCGCGGGCGAGTGAGCGGTCGCGCATCTCCTCGAAGCGGATGGTGTCCTTTTCGAGCTGTTCGAGGAAGTTGCCGAGCTCCTCGCGGGTCTTCTCGCCTTCCGCGGAGAAGTCTTCGCGTTCGAAGACTTTCCACTTCCGCAGAACGGGCATGATGACCTCTTCGAGGTGCTGGCGCAGGTCGTAGATGCCGTGCTTGGCCATCAGCACGCCGTTGCGGCGGAAGTTCGGCATCCCCGCGCCGGGCATCTGGAAGTTCGTCACGATATCGGTGACCGCGCGCAGCGTCTGGTCGGGCGAGATGTCCATGCCGGCGCCGCAGATGTTGCGGTAGAAGATCATGTGCAGGTTCTCATCGGCGGCGATGCGCTGCAGCATCTTGTCGGCGATGGGGTCCGCGCAGGCCTTGCCCGTGTTGCGGTGGCTGACACGAGTGGCGAGCTCCTGGAAGGTGACGTAGGCAACCGAATGCAGCAGGCCGACCTCCTCGCCCTTTTCCTTCATCTCCTCGGCACGGTCGGCTGCGGCCAGCAACGGATCGTAGCCGTTGGTCATGTGGATCATCCGGGCCTCTTCGAGGGCGACCGGGTCGACGCCGCGGGTCACCACGAGGTAGTCGCGCATGACGATGCCGTGCCGGTTCTCCTCGGCGGTCCAGCGGCCTACCCAGTGGCCCCAGGCCGAGTCCATCGAGAAGTTCTCGGCGATCACTCGGTGGTAGGAGGGGAGGTTGTCCTCGGTGAGCAGGTTGGTGACCATCGCGGCCTTGGCGACTTCGTCGAGCTGAGACTGCTCGGGGTCGTAGTCGACGCCGCCGAGAGCGGCGAAGTTGCGGCCCTCGTCCCACGGGACGTAGTCGTGCGGGTTCCAGTCCTTGGCGATCTTCAGGTGCCGGTTGACGTTGTCCTCGGCGACCGGCGACAGCTCCTTGAGCAGTTCAAGCTGAGTCAGCTCGCGTGGCATACTTTCCTCCGAACGGTGTTGTCCGCATGTCGTGTCTGGTGGTCTCGACGCCCGACTGACACGGTGATCAGTCGTCCAGGGTACGTCACCGGGCCGGTCGACCCAAGTCCATACCTACGCAATCGTAACCGCGGCCCCGCTTCGTTACGTGCGGCTCGCGTGTCCTCGGTCACCTGCCTCGACCTCGTGCTCGTTGCCTGTCGATGGTGCCCGATACCGGCCGATCATCGGTACCGCTCGCAGTGAATTCACAGCAAAACAGGCGGATTCACCACCGGCCGGGGGATCACATCCAACATCGCCGGGCATGCGCCGAATGCCCGGCGCGTGATCGTCGGGTGCTACCGGCGCCGGGCGAACATCGCACCGACGGTCTCCCGCCACCGGAGGGCCTCGGCGTCAAGGGTGCCGAGTTGCTCGGCCTTCTCACACCAACGCGCCGCGGCCTGTCCGAACTCCAAGGGGTTGTACACATCTTCTTCGCACGACCACAGACCGTCCCCGGCGTAGGTGAGGATCGTCAGGTTGGTGGCCGTGATGTGGGTGCCGTCGCCGGGGTCGCGCATGGGGTTGTCGACCTCGCAGATCACCCGCCCCGTCGGTGCGTCCACCACGTGCCACAGGGCTGGAAAGCCGGTCATGTGGCTGCCGGGGAACGTGGTCATGGTCTTCCAGATCCAGGTGCGGATCTCCTCGCGCCCGGCCATGGTGCCCAGCGCGTGCTCGATGTAGCGGGCGTCGGTGGTGAACATCTCGGCGAAACGATCCCAGTCACGGGTCACCGCGATCTCGGCGACCGTCTTCTGGAAGACGCGAAAGGCGTCGTCGAGCTCGGCGTGGCTGTATGTGCTCATCGGGAGGCGACCCTACCCTGAACGTGTTCTCATTCGGGTGGCTTCGCCGCAGCCGGTCACCTGAGCTGAACCGGCCCGTCGCGGCGCGGGCCTCAGGCATGATGAGGACGGTTCGCAAACGGCGGGCATCACCCGGGGTGGCTCGGCAGTGAGATCGGTGGGAGCAGATGGTGATCGTATGCAACGGTTGAGCGGACTCGACGCGTCATTCCTGTACTTGGAGACCCGATCTCAGCTGATGCAGGTGATCGGGTTGATGGAGATCGACCCGACGACCGTGCCCGGTGGTTACAGCTTCGAGAAGATGCGCGACGAACTCGAACGCCGCATCGCGGCCATGCCGGCTTTTCGACGCAAACTGGACAATTCGATGCTCAACATCGATCACCCGGTGTGGATCGAGGACGAACGGTTCGACATCGAGCGACACGTGCATCGCGTGGCGGTGCCCGCACCCGGTGGCGAACTCGAGGTCGCCGAACTGTGCGGACATCTTGCCGGGCAGACCCTCGACCGTGGAAAGCCGTTGTGGGAGTTGTGGATCATCGAAGGGATGGCCGACGGCCGGATCGCCGCGATGCTACGGATGCACCACGCCGGCACCGACGGGGTGACCAGCGCCGAGATGCTCGCCCAACTGTGCACGCTCACACCCGAATCCCCGGATCTCGACACCGCGAAGATGCAGGAGACGGCCGGCCCGTCGTCGCGGACCTCGATGGCCGTCGGTGGGGCGGTCAATTTCTTCGTGCAGCGACCGATCGCGATGGCGAAGTTGGTGCCCGGTACTGTCGGCGTCCCGATCGGATGGTTTCGCCGCAGCCGCTCCAAGTCGGCCATGCCTGCGCCGTTCCAGGCGCCGCGGACCCGCTTCAACGGGCCGATCACCCCGCATCGGTCGATCGCGCTCACCCAGCTGTCCCTTGACGACGTGAAGAGGGTCAAGAACCGGTTCGGCGTCACGATTAACGACGTCGTGCTCGCCATCACCGGCGGAGCGTTGCGTAGCTACCTGCTCGAACACGACGAGCTACCCGAACAGCCGCTGATCGCGATGGTGCCGGTGTCGGTACACGGGTCTGATGAGAGCTCACTGGTCACCACCGGCACCAACAAGGTGACCGGCATGTTCACGCGGTTGCCGTCGGATCTCGGCGACCCGGTCGCGCGGGTGGAGCGCGCCGCCGACCTCACCCGGACCTCCAAGGAGCATCACGCAGAGATCGACGCGAACATGTTGCGCGGCTGGGCCCAGTTCGCGCCGGGAACCACGATGTCGACGCTGATGAAGTTCTATGGCGATCGCCACCTCGCGACAAGTCATCCGCCGATCTTCAACGTGCTGGTATCCAATGTCCCCGGCCCCGATTTCCCGCTCTACTTCCTCGGTGCGCGGGTGACGTCGGTGTATCCGCTCGGGCCGATCTTTCACGGCCTCGGGCTCAACATCACCGTGTTCTCCGCCGACGGTCACATCAACGTCGGCGTGGTCGCCTGCACCGACCAGACACCCGACGTCTGGTCGATCGCGCACGCCTTCGACGAGGAACTCAAGCAGCTGCTCGAGGCCTGCGACTGACTCCGGTCACGGCGGGCGGTCGGTCAGAAGCTGTCGAGCCACGCGCGGGCACCCGAGTCGCTGGGGGCCCGCCAATCCCCGCGCGGGGACAGTGAACCACCGGAACCGACCTTCGGTCCGTTGGGCATCGCGCTGCGCTTGAATTGACTGTTCATGAACCGCGTCAAGAACACCCGGAGCCAACTGTCGATGGTGGCCGCATCGTATTCGTTGCGCCGATCAGCGGTCAGCAACTCCGACCACGCGCCGCGGTCCCGGTCGCCCCACGCCTGGCCCGCCAGGTAGGCGATTTTCTCGGGACGGTAACCGAACCGGGTGAGGTGATACAGGAAGAAGTCGTGCAGCTCGTAGGGGCCGACGGTGTCCTCGGTGCTCTGGATGCGACCGTCGTCGTCGGCCGGCACCAGCTCCGGTGAGATGACGTCGTCGAGGATCTCGGCCAGAACGTCGGCCGTCTCGTCGGAATAGGCGCCGGTGGCGATCATCCACCGGATCAGGTGTTGGATCAGCGTTTTGGGCACCGACGAGTTCACGTTGTAGTGCGACATCTGGTCGCCCACCCCGTAGGTGCACCAACCCAGTGCCAGCTCGGAGAGATCTCCGGTGCCCAACACGAACGCGCCGTGGTGGTTGGCCAGCCGGAACAGATGCGAGGTCCGCTCGCCGGCCTGTACGTTTTCGAAGGTGACGTCGTAGAGTTGCTCGCCACGCGCGTACGGATGGCCCAGGTCGGCGAGCATCTGCTCGCAGGACGGACGGATGTCGATCTCGGTGCCGCTCACACCGAGGCTGTCCATCAGGATGTGTGCCCGCCGCAGCGTTGCCGATCCGGTCGCGAAACCGGGCATCGTATAGGCGAGGATGTTCTCGCGCGGCAGCCCGAGTCGGTCAAAGGTGTCCACCGCGACCAGCAGCGCCAGAGTGGAGTCGAGACCGCCGGACACGCCGATGACGATCTTGTCCATGCCGGTGGCGCGCAGCCGCGCGGCGAGTCCTTGGACCTGGATGTTGCCGACCTCGCGGCAGCGCGCGTCGCGGTCGGCGGAATCCGCGGGCACGAACGGGAATCGAGGGACCGCGCGGCGCAGGCTGTCGTCTGCCGAGGCGGTCTCACCCAGGGCGAATCGGATCCGGCGCAACGGCTTGAGGTCGTCGGCGAAATCGCCGACCTGGTCGCGCAGACTGATCATCCGCATCCGTTCCTGACGCAGCCGGTCCAGGTCGATGTCGGCGGTGATGGTCTGTGCCTCCATCGCGAACAGCTCGGAGCGTGCCAGCAGGGTCCCGTTCTCGGTGATCAAGGCGTCGCCGTCCCAGGCCAGGTCGGTGGTCGATTCCCCGAACCCGGCCGCCACATAGATGTGGGCGGCGACGCACCGAGCGGAGTGACTGGTGCACAGGGCCTTTCGATAGCTCTCTTTGCCCACGGTGACCGGGCTGCCGGAGAGGTTGGCCAGCACTGTCGCACCGCCCAGCGCTGCCCAGGTGCTCGGCGGAATGGGCACCCAACCGTCCTCGCAGATCTCCACGTGAACTCCGAAACCCTCGAGGTCGGTCGCCTCGAAGATCAGATCCGCCCCGAACGGCACGTCGCGGCCGAGCACGGTCACGGTGGTGACCGGTGCGTCGCGGGCGGCCGCGAAGAAGCGCTGTTCGTAGAACTCCCGGTAATTGGGCAGATACGACTTCGGCACCACGCCCAGCACCTCGCCGTCGTGGATCACTGCGGCGCAGTTGTAGAGGCCGTCGCCGACCTGCAGCGGCAACCCCACTGCCACCACCGGCCGCAGCCCCGTCGTCGCCTCGACGATCGTCGCCAGACCTGCCAGACAGGCGTCGATGATCGCGTCCTGGTGAAACAAGTCGTCGATGCTGTAACCGCACAATCCCAACTCCGGGAACACCACGAGAGCCGTGCCATCGTCGGCGGATGCGCGCACCTGTTCGATGATGCGTTTGGCATTGGTGGCCGGGTCGGCGAGGGCGACGAGTGGGACCGCTCCGGTCACCCGGGCGAATCCGTGGTCATAGACAGACACACTGCGAGCCTATCCGAGGGCCGCCCGGTCCCACGTCGGTCCTCGCGTCGGCGGTGCCACCATGACCGAGTCCGCTACAGCCCCAGGTCCTTGGCGATGATCGTCTTCATCACCTCGTTGGTGCCGCCGTAGATTCGCGACACTCGGGTGTCGGCGTAGAGGCGGGCGATCGGGTATTCCAGGATGTAGCCGTACCCGCCGTGCAGTTGCAGACATTTGTCGATGACCCGGCCGGCGGTCTCGGTGGCGAACAATTTCACTCGTGCCGCGTCGGGCACCGAGAGATCCCCGGCGTTGTGCAGTTCCATGGCCCGGTCGACGAACTGCCGGATCGCCTCGACCTCGGCGGAGCATTCGGCAAGCACGAACTTGGTGTTCTGGAACGACGACACCGGTTTGCCGAAAACATCGCGCTCGGTGGTGTATGCCAGCGCGTGCTGTACTGCGGCCGCGGCGGTGGCCGATGCGCCGACCGCGATGGTCAGCCGTTCCTGCGCGAGATTGTGTGTGAGATACGAGAATCCCGCGCCCTCGTCGCCGAGGCGATCTTCGACGGGAACGCGAACCGAACTGAACGCCAGCTCCGCGGTGTCGGATGCCTTCAGCCCGATCTTCTCCAACTTGCGGCCGACGGAGAACCCTTCGGAGGTGGTGTCGACAACCAGGATTGAGAGCCCGGACCGGCGGTTGTCCGCGTCGAACGGCGAAGTGCGACAGACGGCCAGGACGCGGTCGGCGAGTGCACCACCGGTGATGAATGTCTTCGCGCCGTCGAGCACGTAGTGGCTGCCGTCCTCGGACAGCGTGGCGGTGGTGGAGATGTTGGCGAGGTCCGAGCCGGTTCCCGGCTCGGTCATCGCGATGGCGAACATGATGTCGCCGGAGCAGAATCCGGGCAGCCAGCGGTGCTTCTGCTCGTCGGTTCCGTACTCCATCAGGTAGGGCAGGATGAGATTCGAATGCACCGAATAGCTGCCGAAGGTCACGCCGGCCGCCGATGTCTCCTCGGCGATCACCATCGAGTAGGTGAAGTCCTTGATGCCGCCGCCGCCGAACTCCTCAGGCGCTTCGATGCCGAGCACGCCGAGTTCGCCGAGCCGATTGTAGAAGTTGCGCGGCGGGTGGCCCTGCTTCTCCCAGTCGTGGTAGTGCGGCACGACCTCTTTGGCGATGAAGTCGCGAAGGGTTTTGCGGAATGTCTCGTGATCGTCGTTGAACACGGTGCGCTGCATGGTTTTCCCCTCAGTTCTCGCGGTAGTCGCGCAGTAGTCCCTTGCTGATGATCTGTTTCTGGATCTCGCTGGTGCCCTCACCGATGAGTAGAAACGGCGCCTCCCGCATGAGCCGTTCGACCTCGAAGTCTTTGGAGTAGCCGTAGCCACCGTGGATGCGAAAGCTTGCCTGGGTGACCTCCGCGCAGTACTCGCTGCACAGGTATTTGGCCATTCCGGCCGACACGTCGTTGCGGTCGCCGGAATCCTTGAGTCGGGCGGCGTTGACCATCATCAGGTGTGCGGCCTCCACCTTGGTGGCCATTTCGGCGAGGCTGAACGCAATCGCCTGGTGCTGTGCGATCGGCTTACCGAAGGTTGATCGTTGCTGGGCGTAGCGAACGGCGAGCTCGAAGGCGCGCTGGGCCACTCCACAGGCGCGTGCAGATACGTTGACCCGGCCCACCTCGACCCCGTCCATCATGTGGGCGAACCCGCGGCCCGGGAAGCCGCCGAGAATGTCGTCGGCCGAGGCGCGGTAACCGTCGAAGATGAGCTCGGTGGTGTCGATTCCCTTGTAGCCCATCTTGTCGATCTTGGTCGGGATGGTCACCCCGGGGAGCACTTCGCCGAACCCGGCGGGTTTCTCCACCAGGAAGGTGGTGAGATTCTTGTGCGCCTTGTCCTGGCCCTCCTCGGTCCGCACCAGCGCGGCCACCAGCGTCGAACTCGCGCCGTTGGTCAGCCACATCTTCTGGCCACTGATCGAGTAGTCACCGTCGGCGGTGCGCTTGGCGGTGGTCTTGATCGCGGCCACATCCGAACCGAGTTCCGGTTCGGACATCGAGAACGCGCCGCGCACTTCGCCGGTCGCCATCCGTGGCAGGAATCTGCGCTTCTGTTCCTCGGTTCCGTGCTGACGCAGCATGTAGGCAACGATGAAATGGGTGTTGATCACCCCGGACACGCTCATCCACCCGCGCGCCAGTTCTTCGACGCACAACGCGTACGTGAGCAGCGACTCGCCGAGCCCGCCGTATTCCTCAGGGATCATCAGGCCGAACAGGCCCATGTCGCGCATCCCGTCGACGATCTCGTGTGGATATGAATCGTTGTGCTCGAGTTGCTGGGCGTTCGGGATGATCTGCTTGTCGACGAACTGTCGGACGTTCGCCAGAATCTCGGTCTGGATGTCGGTGAGACCCAGGGTCTGTGCGAGGCGGGCCATCGTGATCTCTTCTCTTTTGGGTGCGGTTCGGCCGGGGAGAGACAGTCGTGGCGTGATGCCGGCGGTGGCCGGCATCACTGAACCCTCTCAGCATGCCCTGCAGACCTCGGTAGCGGAACGAGGTCATCGACTAACGATCTGTTAGCGGGAGCCAATGACGGGTGGTCGCGGGACATGGTGACCGCACCCATAGGTATTCGCAGTCTGTCGATTCGTCGAACCGGCATTGCCCGCGATTGCGCGGGAGGGGTTCAATGATCGCAGATGTGATCCACGACACGATGATGTTCGAGCCTCGCTCACGTCACCTGTGCTGATTACTTCGCTCGACACCCCCATCCATTTTCCGTCGCAGGAGGACGACATGCCCACCATCAAGGCCAGATCGGACGCGGCCACCGGAGGTGCGCCCGTGACCGACGCAGTCCCCGCCGATGGCGCGCTTCGGCGCCGGGCATGGGGACTGACCTCCCTGCTCGTCGCTCTGTATGTCGTCAACTATGCCGACAAGGCAGTCCTCGGGATCATCGCGCAGTCACTCGCCGACGAGTTGGGTTTCAATTCATCGCAGATCGGTCTGGTCGGCAGCCTCTTCTTCCTCACCTTCACGATCGGCGGGTTCTTTGCCGGCGCTTTGAACCGATGGCTGTCGCTGCGGTGGGCGTTGGTCATCCTGGCCGTGTGCTGGGCGGCGGCCATGCTGCCGATGGTGGCGGTCGCTGCGTTCTCGGTGCTCATCGTGAGTCGGTTGTTCCTAGGATTCGCCGAGGGGCCGAGTTCGGCGCTGCTGCACACGGCCGCTTACTCGTGGCATCCACCGGCCCGCCGAGCACTTCCCGGCGCGCTGTTGGCCGGGGCGGCATCGATCGCCAAGATCGCCATCGCCCCGATCCTGGCGGTCATCACCGTCAACCTCGGCTGGCGGGCAGCCCTGATCACGCTTTCGGTCGCGGGTCTGTTGTGGTGCGTGGTCTGGCTGGCCACCTGGAAGGACGGACCCTATATCGCGGGCGGCAAGCAGCCCAAGGGCTCGGGCGACAGCACCTCGGTTACGTCGGTATCCGGAGCAGACGAACCTGCTGTGCCGTGGGTGCGGATCTTCACCACCCGGACCTTCATCAGCGCCGCACTTCTGGTGATGAGCGTGTACGCGCTGGTCACGGTGGTGCTGACCTGGTTGCCCTCCTATTTCGAGAAGGGCTTGGGTTACAGCCGATTGGAAGCCGGGTCGATGTTCGCGCTGCCCTCGATCGTCGGACTCGCGATGATGCTCGTGACGTCCGTGGTCGGTGACCGGCTGATCTCTCGCGGTGCGACATCACGCAAGTTGCGGGTGATCGTCCCCTCGACGGGCGTGCTCGTCGCCGGCGTGCTGTTGGTGACCCTCCCAGGGATCAGTACCCCGGCCCTCGCGGTGTTGGTGGTCTCGCTCGGCTACGGCTGCGCCACCTCGGTGTTCCCGCTGTTCAACGCAGCCATCTCGGAAATCTGCCCGCCGCGCCAGACCGCCGGGACGCTGGGTGTTTTCCTCGCGATCATGGCCATCGGCGGTCTGGTCGCCCCGTACGCCACGGGCGTCATCGTCGACAACGCCTCGACCCCGGCGGCCGGCTACGCGACCTCGTTCCAGATCATCGGCATCGTTGCCTCCGTATGCGCGGTCCTCGCCCTGGTGTTCGCGAATCCGGAGCGGGACAAGGTGCTGGTGCGCCGGGACCTGCCGGTCGGCGCGCACGCGACATAGGCGAGGGCTATCGCACCGTGAGTGTGAAACATCTTGTGCTCGTATGCCGCACGAGGTTCATTCGATGGGAGGGCGCGTCTCGCCACCGCAGCCGAGCCGCACATCAGTACAAGCCGCATTTCAGTTCAAGGAGATCCCATGCGTGATGCAGTGATCGTCGATGCCGTCCGCACGCCGATCGGACGTCGACGCGGCGCCCTGTCCGGCATCCATCCCGCCGACCTGTCGGCACATGTGCTCGAGTCGTTGGTCGAGCGGACCGGGCTCGATCCGGCCGTGATCGACGATGTCGTCTGGGGGTGTGTCAGTCAGACCTCCGAGCAGGCAGGCAACGTCGCGCGTACTGCGATTCTGGCCGCCGGTTGGCCGGAATCGGTGCCGGGCACCACGGTGACCAGGGCCTGCGGATCCAGCCAACAAGCGCTCAGTATGGCTGCGGCCGCGGTGATCTCCGGTCAACAGGACGTCGTGGTGGCCGGCGGTGTGGAGTCGATGAGCCGAGTGCCGATGGGGAGCGCCGCGCCCAACGGGGAGAGTCAGCCGCCCACCGTCCTCGACCGGTACGGCGTCGATCGCTTCAGTCAGGGCATCGGGGCGGAGATGATGGCCCAGAAATGGTCGCTGAGCCGGACCGCCCTCGACGAGTTCTCCCTTCGCTCACACGAACTCGCCGCCCAAGCCGCTGATGCGGGCGCCTTCGACGGGCAACTGGCGCCGATCACCGGCGTCCTCGAAGGGGATGAGGGCATTCGGCGTGGCGGCACGCTCGAGTCGATGTCGGCGCTCAAGCCCGCTTTCCGAGAGGACGGGGTTATTCACGCCGGCAATGCTTCTCAGATCTCCGATGGTGCGGCGGCGTTGCTCGTCATGTGTTCGCAGACTGCGGCTGAGCACGGGTTCACGCCGATTGCCCGGGTACACACGGCGGTGGTAGCCGGTGACGACCCCGTCATCATGCTCACCGGCCCGATCGCAGCAACTGCGAAAGCTCTCGAGCGGTCCGGTCTGACCATCGGCGACATCGGCGCGTTCGAGATCAACGAGGCGTTCGCGCCGGTGCCGCTGGCCTGGCAGATCGAGACCGGTGCTGACGCGGATCGGGTGAATCCGCTCGGCGGCGCCATCGCGGTGGGCCATCCGCTCGGTGGCTCCGGCGCGATTCTCATGACGCGACTCGTACATCACATGCGCAACAACGGCATCCGGTACGGCTTGCAGTCGATGTGCGAAGCCGGCGGGATGGCCAACGCCACCATCGTCGAGCGTCTCTGACGCCGGCCCGGCGAGGACATGCATTCGGGGCGCACCGAGACAGGAGATCGATGAGCACGGAGCTGAACTACCCGGACATCACGATGGCGGCGCTGCCACCGAGTACGGCGCGGATGTACGGTTCGCGGGCCGCTGTGGTCGACGAGGACCGCATAGTCACCTACGACGAACTCGATGTGGCGACGGCACGTGTGTCCGCGGCGCTGCGTGCCGCGGGTGTCGGGGACGGCGACGTGGTGCTGTTGCATCTGGGCAACAGCATCGAGTTCCTCGTCTGCTACTACGGTTCGTTGCGCGCCGGTGCGGCTGTCACGCCGGTCAATCCGTTGCAGCCGATGCCAGGCTTGCGAGCACAACTGGCCGAGACCGGAGCGTCGATTGCGTTCACGGGCAGTGCGCAGCTCGATCGTCTCCTCGAAGCCGACAGCGATCACGGTGTGACCGCTGTCGTGCTGGCCGATCGACCCGGTGTCGATGTCGAAACCGTTCCGGACGGTGTGATCACCTTGGCGGAGTTCACTGCCGGCCATACCGATCCGGCGATCACCGACGTGGTCGGATCGGATCTGGCGCATCTCGCCTTCACCGGCGGCACGACGGGCGTGTCGAAGGGGGTCCGGGTGCTGCACCGCAATGTCGTGGCGAATGTGACGCAGATGGTCGGGTGGCGGGCCGGTCATGCGGTGGTCGCCGACGCGACCGGACTGGTGCGGCTCGAGAGCCGCGACGGCGCCGATGAGCGCGGCGTGGTTCCAGGGTCGGCGGCGACCGTTGTGGTGTCACCGCTGTTCCACGCACATGCCCTGATCAACATGTCCTTTCTGCTGCTCTGCGGCGCCACCCAGGTGCTGGCCGGCCGATTCGATCCGGCGGGCATGCTCGAACTGATCGAGCGGCATCGGGCCACGTATGTCACGGGAAGCCCGGCGATGTGGCACGCACTCGCCTCACACCCCGATGTCGCTCATCGTGACCTGACGTCGGTGCGCGTCGTGTCCTCTGGTGCCGCCCCCATCGATCAGGTGACGTTGGAGACGCTGACATCGGCGTTCCCTGCGGGCGCGGTCGTCGAGGGTTACGGACTCACCGAGGCGACCTGCCTGGTGTCGTCGGCTCCGCTGACCGGCGACGGCGAGTATCGGCTCGGCAGTGTCGGACTACCTACATTTGACACCGAGATCCAGATTCGGTCCGCCGACGACCGTGCGGCCGTTCTGGAACCCGGGCAGCGTGGCGAGCTCTGGGTCCGCGGACCGCAGGTCACCGACGGCTATCACAACCATCCCGAGATCACCGCCGCTCAGTACGTCGACGGATGGCTCGACACCGGCGACATCGCTTATCGCGACTACGACGGCTACCTCTACATCTGCGATCGGGCAAAGGACATGCTGATCTACAAGGGCTACAACGTGTATCCGCGTGAGCTCGAGGAGATTCTCGTCACCCACCCGGACGTCGCCGCGGCGGCCGTCGTCGGTCGCGAGGCGGGCAGTGTGGGCCAGGAACCCGTGGCCTTCATCGTCGCAGCAGCCGGTCACCAGGTCGACACCCATCGCCTGCAGGCCTACGTTGCCGAACAAGTGTTGCCGTACAAAAAGATCCGGGACGTCCTCGTGGTGGATTCGCTACCGACGTCAGCCGCCGGCAAGGTCCAAAAGGTTGCGCTCCGGGAGCGTCTGGTCACCGCATGACGGTTGCGACGGTCGCAGGGGGACGAGTGTCGGTGGGTGCCGACCCGCCTGCTGATCGAGCGTGCTGACCGACCGGCCGCGATGGTGTCGCGTCCGTCGCTGACGTTCGGGTCGGTCGGTCAGCAGGCTTGTTCACACTGTTGAGTTGTCAAGGTACAGATGCGGTCCCGT
>NZ_JAKGCU010000030.1 GCF_021556435.1 Gordonia tangerina | reverse complement strand
CCAGAAACTCACCCTGGCGATCCGACTCACCCTGCATAACCTCAGGATCCCAGCACGGCGGCCAAAACCAGCGCATTCCCGCGCCGGAATCCACCCCCAATTATTCAGCAGTCTCCTAGCGGCTCGGCAACTACTCGACCAGCAGGGAGAGCGGCGGCCCACCGGCGGGGAGAGCGGCGGCCCACCGGCGGGAGGCGCGCCCACCGGCGGGGCTGGCGGCCGCCGGCCGGCCGGAGCTCGCAGACCGTGAGTATCCCTGTTATCACCTGTAGCCTGTGCCCCATGGGTAACATCTGCCACAACCTTGCTGATCTGCGGTTTTACCGCGTGTCAGACAGTTCGGCAGGCGAGGTCTGGATTAACCTGACCCCAATGCCCGCACTCGTGGTCACCGGAGGAGGAGCAGATGCGTGAGCTTCGCGTCGTCGGCGTGGAGGCCGACGGCACCCATGTGATCTGTCAGGATCCCGAGTCGGGTGAGAAGTACCGGATGGCCGCCGATGAACGGCTCCGGGCCGCAGCACGCGGCGACATCTCACGATTGGGGCAGATCGAGATCGAAATGGAAAGCACACTACGGCCCCGAGAGATCCAGGCACGCATCCGCGCGGGCGCCACCGTCGCCGAGGTCGCGGCGCTGGCCGGCGTACCCGTCGACAAAGTCGAACGCTTCGCCCACCCGGTTCTGCTCGAGCGCGCCCGCGCCACCGAACTCGCCTCGATGGCTCACCCGATCCGCGAAGACGGCCCTGCTGTCTCCACCCTCGGCGAGGTGGTCGGTGAGGCCATGACCGCGCTGGGTCACAACAACCAGGACGTGGACTGGGATGCCTGGAAGGGCGACGACGGCTACTGGGTCGTCCAGGTGTCGTGGCATGTCGGCCGCACCGACAACCATGCGCACTGGCGGTTTCAACCGGGTAGCCATGGCGGCACCGCCGACCCGCTCGACGACCTCGCCGACGAGCTCACCCATCCCGAGATGATCACGCCGCGTCGGCGGTTGACCCCGGTTGCCACCCCCGACCTCGCGCCGACACCCGCGGTCGAGCACGAGCCCGAAGGCCATGACGAGGTCACCTTCGACGCCGACCGACTCATCGATGCACAGCGCACGCGGACGGGCCAGATCCCGCCGAGCCACGACGAGCACGGGACAGTTGCCATCGACTTCGGCACGCCAGACTCCGACTCGACCCCCTCCGGTTCGACCGATCAATCCGGCGACGACCGCGAGCCGGACTCGGCGGTCACCACCGCATCCGGTGAGCAGGCCACCGACGATGCGGCGACCAACGGCAAGCCCCGCCGTCGGTCCCGCAAGCCCGCGGTGCCTGCGTGGGAGGACGTTCTGCTCGGCGTCCGCAGCAACGGCAACGGCTGATCGCTGACGTGTCGGTCCGCGCAGTCACTCTGTGGTTCATCGACAGTGACGACCCCATCGCACAACTGTCCGCCGATCCCCTCAACGATGTGGTCGCCGCGCAGAAACTCGCCGCGACGATCTACGGCGACCGGGTGCTGGTCCCCGTCGCCGATACCGATCTCGCCACTGCGGCCGCTGCGGCCGACGCGCATGTCTATGCCGGCTGGTATGGACGTTTGTCGGTGTTGTGCTGTTCTCTCTTCGACACCACCGAACCGTCCACGCTGACCCGGACACTGGCGTCGATCCGGCCCAGTTCGGCCGCGACGCTGCTGGTCACCGACCCCGACCGGTCGGCCGGAGCCTTCGCCCGGTGGGAGCACGGCGAGCTGCGCCGGTCCTTCGCGGCCGACCCGGTGACGATCTTCGAGGACTCCGGCCTGCCCTACCCGTTCGAGCGGCCGTTCTGGGCGGGCGAACACCCCCTTCGCTATGCGCCGGGGGTACCCGCCGAACCGCTCGCGCTGCCGTTCCATCCGCAAGAACTCGCCGAACAGGCCAACCGGGAATGGCTGGGCTTCCGGTTCACCACCCCGCTGGCCGACACCGATCTCGATCCAGCCCGAATCCCGGTCACCGCGTTCGCGATTCACCCCGCCGACTATGTTCCTGCCGAGGAGGACTGGGCTCGATACCAGGGCAATCTGACCGTCTCGGGCAGTGCCGTGGCCGACGACGGCGCAGACGCGGCGTCAGGATCGCCCGCGCCGCCACCCAAACGCCGCGGGCGCCTCGCGCGCTACTTCGGCTTCGGCTGACCCGGTTGCCGGGCGCCGGTGGTCAACGCCCCAGCGCCAACAGCACAATCGACGACCCGAGGCCGGCCAGCAGGCCGATCAGCGCGCCCCAGACGATCCAGCGCCATACCGGGCGTTCGCGCAGGTCCCACAACGTCCACCCCATCCCGAGCGCGACGACGAGCACCGCAGCCAAGCCGAGCCAGGTCACGAGCGATCCGATCAGTTCGTAGACGCCGACGAGGAGCAACGTCGCGAACACCGCGCTGATCAGGGTCACCAGCAGACCCAGCACCCAAGGTGTCGGCTCGTCGACAACCCGATCATCGACCATCGGGCCATCGCTGGTTCGTGGACCCGCGCCCGGTCGACGGACGAGCCGCGACCTGCGCCACCGGGACTCGTCATGTTCGTCCGACCTCATGGCCTCATTGTTCCCGACGCCGCTCGCAACTCCGCGGAAGCCCCCGCACCGCATCGTGATCCCGAGCACGCTCGCCTGTCGACGTCAGGTCGTCAGCGAGCGCTCGCGCTCGTAAAACGCGATCGCCGCGGCCGTGGCCACGTTGAGTGAATCGGTACCCCGGCTCATCGGGATGCGGGCGCGCACATCACTGGCACGCATCACGGTTTCGGACAACCCCGGGCCCTCCGCGCCGACGAGGAATGCCACCCTGGGGGCGTCAACGGTCTCCGACAGCGGTTTCGACCCCTCTCCCGGGGTCAGGGAGATGGTCCGGAAGTCGTTGTCGCGCAACACCGACAGCCCGCGCGGCCAGTCGTCGAACCGGGCGAAGGGCACCAGCAGCGCGTGACCCATCGAGACTCGCACACAGCGGCGGTAGAGCGGGTCGGCACATCCGGCTCCAAAGAGCACCGCATCCACGCCGAGGCCGGCCGCGTTGCGGAAGATGCTGCCGATGTTCTCGTGGTCGTTGACGCCCTCGAGCACGGCGACCGTCTGTGCCGACTCAATCGCCTCACCCACCGACAGCGCAGCGGGCCGCCGAGCCGCACCCAGCACGCCCCGGTTGAGGTGAAATCCCACCACCTCGGCCATGACCTCTGCTGATGCCCGATAGAACGGCACCCCCTGCACCGACGGGACGGTGAGAGCATCGGTGAGCTCGCCGAGCCGCTTGTCGACGCCGAGGAAGGCGTGCGGGGTGAACCGGGAGGCGATCATCCGCTGCGCCACCAACACGCCCTCGGCGATCACCAGCCCCTTGCCGACGCGCCCGCCCGGCAGGGCAGGGAGATCGGGTCGTCGGTCGACGGAATTGAGGTCACGGAAGTCATCGACGCGCTCGTCGGCGGGGTCGTCGATGTCGATCACGTCGACACAGATGCTGGACACGTGACCAGTCTGCCAACCCGGGCCGTCGTCGCCGGCGGTGGCCCGCCGGCCTGATCGGGAAAGGCGGGGCTGATCGCTCGCACAAACCCGCACTGTGAAACGGTTGACCGGTGAGTATCTCGCAAGCCACCTCGTCCGATCTCACCCTGGCGCGTGCCACCGACGCCGATTGGGACGAGATCTTCGCGACGGATGCCCGGGCGTTCCTGATGACCGATCCACTGTCGGCGGCAGAACAGGCCGACCTGCGCGGCAAGGTCGACAACCGCGACGTCGTGCTGGTCCGCGACCCGCAGGGACTGGTGGGGGCGCCGCTGGTGGGCGTGTCGATGTTCTACCGGATGGCGATGACGGTGCCCGGCGGCGGCCAGACGCCTGCGGCCGGTTTGTCGTGGGTGTCGGTCGCGGCCACCCATCGTCGGCGGGGCATTCTGCGCACGATGATCACCGAGCTGTTCGACCAGTGGGAATCCGAGGATCAGGTGTTCGCCATCCTCACCGCCAGCGAGGCGACCATCTACGAACGCTTCGGGTTCGGACCTGCATGTCATGCGCACGACGTCTCGATCGATCTCGGGGCCGCGAAGATGCGCCATCGGGCCGACAAGCACATCTCGCCGGTGAACTACGCGTCCGGCGAGGACGTGGCTCGCCGCGTTCCCGAGATCCATGCTCGATGGGTGGCGACGCGGCCCGGCGCACTGAGCCGCCCGGCGTCCTGGTGGGAGCCGATTCTCGCCGACCGCCGATCGCAGCGGCCCGCGCAGACCAGCGGCCTGCATTACCTGCTGCATGCCGACGGCTACGCCAGCTACCGGATCAACACCTCGGTGGAGCCCGCGCGGGGTGACATCTCGGAGGTGGTCGCCGTGACCGAGGCGGCACACACCGATCTGTGGCGGGTCCTGGTCGGCCTGGACCTGATGTCCTCGGTGACCGCATCGATTCCCGCCGACGACCCGTTGCCGGAAAAGCTCACCGATCACCGGGCGGTGTCGGTGACCGGGGTGCACGACAAGATGTGGCTGCGCATTCTCGACGTCGACCGTGCGTTGCAATCACGCACCTACTCCGCCGATCTGGATGTGGTCCTCGAGGTCACCGACGAGTTCCGCGGCCGGGGCGGAGTGTTCGACCTGTCCGTGCGTGACGGTGCGGCGACGGTCACCCCGAGTACGTCGGCGCCGACGATCCGCATGGACATCTCGGCGTTGGGGTCGGTGTTCCTCGGCGGGACCCCGGCGCGCACGCTCGCCGCCGCCGAACGAGTGTGGGCTGCGGACGCGGCAACGTTGCGGGCGTTCGACCGCGCTTTCGCCACCGATCGGGCACCGTACTCGGGCACCTTTTTCTAGCTGTCCGCAACTGGTAGCGCGGCCCGCTGGTCGGGATTCACTCAGCGATCATCGTCGCTGGTGATGACCTTGTTGATAATCGGCACGACGGCCGCGAGGGTTAAGCGCTCCTCGGGTGTGAGTTCGTCGAGGCGCGCACTGAGCCACTCCTCCCGCGCATCACGCTCGGCGGTGATCACATCGCTGCCCTTCTGCGACAGCGTCACGATCGCCTGCCGCCCGTCGGTGGGATGCGGCTCGCGTTTGACCATGCCCAGGTCGGACAGCGAGGCGATGACCCGGGTCATCGAGGGCGGCTGCACCCGTTCGGCCAGGGCCAGGGCGCCAGGAGTCATCGGACCCTCGTGGTGCAGTGTGTGCAGCGCGGAGAGCTGTGTCAGCGAGACGACCTTGCTGGCGCGCCTGCCGCGCAGCCGTCTGGCGAGTCGGACCACCGCCAGCGACAATTCCCCAGACAGCGTCCGGTCCGAGAGGATGGTGTCTTCGCGAGTGAGCTGTGAGATCGTCATGCCGCCGTGTCCGTTCCGAGCGAGTCAAATCTGAGACCACGTGGTTCCCAACGCTAAGCGTAATTCACTTCCGCGGTCTTGCAACGGGTTAACGTCAGTTTTTGCGAATGCGAACCGGCGTTGTCGTACCAACGACGTACACAACGGGGCTGACCGCGCTCATCCGACGAGGTCGTAGATCGGTCCGCGCGCGAAGTAGGCGAGAAACACCGCGGCGATGATCCACAGCAGCGGATGCACCGACCGCGCTCGTCCGGCCGCCGCATTGAGGACCACCCAGCTGATGAACCCGACGCCGATGCCGTTGGCGATGGAATAGGTGAACGGCATGATCACCACGGTCAGGAACGCCGGCAGCGCGTAGTAGAACTTGGTGAAGTCGACCGTGGTGAGCTGGCCGATCATCATGGCACCCACCACCACCAGCGCGGGTGCGACGGCTTCGAGCGGCACGATCTCGTACAGCGGCGTCAAGAACATGGCCAGCAGGAACAGACCGCCGGTAACGACATTGGCCAGGCCGGTGCGGGCGCCTTCGGCGATGCCGGAGGCCGATTCGACGAACACCGTGTTCGACGACGAGGATGCGACGCCGCCGGCGATGGCGCCAGTGCCCTCGACGACCAGCGCCTTGCCCACACCGGGCAGGTTGCCCTTGGCGTCGGACAGGCCGGCTTCTTTGCCGAGGCCCGTCATCGTGCCCATCGCGTCAAAGAAGTTCGAGAGCACCAGGGTGAACACGAGGACCGAGGCGGCGAGCACACCGATACGTGTGAACGCACCGAACAGGTCGACATCACCGACCAGCGCGAGATCGGGCAGGCCGCCGAGCCCGTCAGGGATCTGTGGAATCGACAGACTCCAGCCGTCCGGGTTGACCGCACTGGACCCGAGGTCGAGGGTTGCTTCCAGGATGATCGAGAGGACGGTCGTGATGACGATCCCGATCAGCAGACCACCGGGCACTCGGCGGACGACGAGCACTCCCATCAGGAGTACCCCGATGCAGAAGATCAGGGTGGGGACGGTGTTGATCGAGTTGTCGGTGCCCAGCTGCACCGGCACCGTGGTGTTCGCGGCATCTGGGACGCGCCGCACGAATCCCGCGTCGACGAAACCGATGAAGGCGATGAACGCGCCGATGCCGGCGGCGATCGCGGCCTTGAGTTCCGGCGGCACCGCGTTGAACACCGCGGTGCGAAATCCGGTGACGGCCAGCAGCACGATGATGATGCCGTCGATGACGACCAGGCCCATCGCTTCGGGCCAGGTGACCTGGGGCGCGATGGTGACTGCCAGGAGGCTGTTGATGCCCAGTCCGGTGGCGATGGCGAACGGGTAGTTGGCGACCAGCCCGAAGATGATCGACATGACACCGGCGACCAGCGCGGTGACCGCCGCGACCTGGACCAGCGGCAGCACGTTACCCAGAACGTCGGCGTTCTTCGGTTCACCGGGGATGCCGCCGATGATGATCGGGTTGAGCACGATGATGTAGGCCATCGTGAAGAAGCTGACGAGTCCGCCGCGGACCTCGCGGGTCAGTGACGATCCCCGTTCACTGATCTTGAAGAAGCGGTCGACGCCACCGGTCGGTTCACTCGGCGGCCGATCGGGTTCCACAGCCGCCGGGTTGGTCGCCCTCGGCGCCGGTTCGGAAGCGCTGGGCGAAGTGTCGGATGATGTCGACGAATGTGCGGGTTCTGGCGACCCTTGTTCTGTCGACGCAGTGCTGGGCTCGCTCGACGGATCGGTGGGCACAGTCGAAAGTTACTCTGAAGCCATGGCCGACGCACGAGACATACCGGAACTCCCCCGCGCGCTGCGCGCCCCCGAACCGGTGATCATCGTCGGCATGGCCGCGTGGCTCGTCGCCACGGTAGTGGTGTGGATCGGCGGATGGGGCGGCGATCGCACGCTCGCAGTGTGTCTGGTCGGGCTCGCGGTCGGGGTCCTAGGGACGACGATCGTCCTCATCCAACGCGCGGCCGTGCGCCGCGGTGACCGAACGGCCCAGCAGGGCCTCGACTGACGCCCCGAGGGTCTGGACTGACCCGCCGAAAGTTCTGGCCGCAGCTACTGGCTCCAAGCCGGAACCTGAAACTGCGGCCAGAACCTGACGGGCACGCGGACGTGAGGGTCACATGCCGCTGAACACCGGGAACGCGGCGGCATCTCCGTAGTCCTCGATCCGCATGGTGCGCAGGGTTGCCATGTCCTCATCGGAGATGGTGAAGTCGACCTGCGCGTTGCTACGCATGTGCTCGGGGTTGGCAGTCTTCGGTAGCGACACCGCCCCCAGCTGCAGGGTGTAGCGGATGCACAACTGCGGCACACTCACCTCGTAGCGCTGTGCAATTGCCGCAACCTCGTCATTCTTGAGCACCTCACCGTGCCCGATCGGCGAGTACGCCTCGACCAGGATGTTCTTCTGTTCGCAGTAGTCGATCAGGTCTACCGGGGTGTTGCCCGCGTGCACGAGGATCTGATTCACGTGCGGGGCGATGGTGCCCTTGGCAAGGATGTTGTCGAGGTCGCTTGCCTGGAAGTTCGACACACCGATCGCGCGCAGCTTGCCGGCCCGATAGGCCTCTTCGAGTGCGCGCCACGCCTCGAGGTTGCCCTCGGCGTAGTCGCCGCCACGCCAGTCGGCCCACGGCTGCGGGCTGTGGATCAGCATCAGATCGATATAGTCGAGGCCCATCGTGCGCAGTGACTCATCGATCGCCGCCGCTGCCTCCGCATGGTCCTTGATCTCGGCGGCGAGCTTGGTAGAGACAAACAGGTCGCCGCGGGCGACGCCGCTCGTGCGCACCCCCTCACCGACACCGCGTTCGTTGCCATAGGCCTGGGCGGTGTCGATGTTGCGGTATCCGATGTCGATGGCCGACCGGACGGCGTGCGCGGCCTTGTCGTCGTCGATGAACCAGGTGCCCAGACCCAGCTTGGGGATCTGCACGTCGTTGGCCAGTGTGTAGGTCTCGTTGAAGATCATGGCTTTTCGCTCCTGTTCTCTGTTCGCGTCAGGCCGTGTACTCGGCGTCGGTGACGTGGTCGAGCCACGTGACGACCTGGCCGTTCTCGTCGGCTTCCTGCATCGCGACGTGAGCCATGAAGCGATCGGGAGTCGCGCCGTGCCAGTGCTCCTCACCGGGTTCGATGTACACCACGTCGCCGGGCCGGATCTCCTGCGCTCCCCCGTCGCGGGTCGCTACCAGTCCGATCCCGTCGGTGACGTACAGCGTCTGCCCTTTTGGGTGGTGGTGCCAGGCGGTGCGGGCACCCGGCGCGAAGCGGACGTGCGCGCAGCCGATCGCCGACTGCTCGTCCGGGTTACGAATGCCATCGATCTGAACCGTTCCGGTGAACCACGCCTCGGGTCCGGCGCCGGTTTGTCCGCCACTCTGCGTGTACTTCATGCCATTCTCCTCACGACTTAACGGATATCGTTCATCCGGTTACTACCGTATGCCAATAAGCGGATACCGTCAATCCGTTTCACTGCTACAGTGGCTGTATGGCGAAAGCGCACTCCTCCCGACCGCTGCGCAAGGATGCATCGATCAACCGCGAGCGATTACTGGACGCGGCTCGGGAACTGTTTGCCGAGAAGGGACTCGGCGTCACCCTCAACGACATCGCCCATCACGCAGGCGTCGGGGTGGGTACCGCGTACCGTCGTTTCGCCAACAAGGAAGAGGTCATCGACACCCTTTTCGAAGAGCGACTACAAGCCGTCGAAGCAGTGGCACGCGAAGCTCTCGACGAGCCGGACCCGTGGACGGCGCTCGCCGGCTACCTCCGACGCACCCTGAAGATGCAGTTCGGCGACCGCGGCCTGCACCAGATCCTCGACGACCCCACCCTCGGCGACGCCAGGATCAACGACGTCCGTGTCCGGATCGCCCCATTGATCGTCGAGTTGGTACGCCGAGCGAAGGATGCCGGCGTTGTCCGCGAGGACTTCGAGCCGACCGACGTGACATTCATCCAGTCGGCAATGGCACCAATAATCGACAGCACGCGTGACGTGGCGCCGGAGGCCTACGAGCGCTACCTGACGTTCTTTCTGGACGGAATACGCAGCGATGACCGGGGATTCACCCCGCTACCGGTGCCCGCACTCAACTCGGAGACGACGCATTCGGCGATGACACGGCGGCGGCGCAACACGTAGCGTCAACCGCCTTCGCCGCGCGTGGTAACCACTTCGGCGATCGCTGTGACGAGTCGGTCGGCCATCTCGGCGAGTTCGTCGCGCTTCAATTCGATACGCCCATCGAGCCATTCGAGGTAGAGCGAGATCGATACACCCGCGAGCGCCGCGGCCAACACCGACAATTCGGTCGAGTCACGTGGAAGCAGCTTATCGTCCACGCCCCCCAGCGCGGGGATGATTGCGCTCAGGAACGCCGGCGACCGACCGGCTTGATGTGCTCGTAAAACGTCATCCGACAACGGCTCTCGCAACAGAGTGCGCGCTCGACGCGGGTCTTCTTCGAAATACTCGGCGCATATGTCGATGATCTCGCGGATCGACAGCTTCGGCGCGGCCTCGTTCGCCGGGACCAACCGCGCGAGAAGACCCGCCTCGGCGTGGTCGTACACCGCTGTGAGCAGCTCCTCTCGATCGGCGAAGCTCTCGTAAAAGTAGCGCGGACTCAGGCCCGCCTCCCGACACACCGCCCGGAGCGTCACGCTCGGTGCGCCGTGGGTTCCGATCATGTCGAAACCCACGTCGAGAAGCTGCGCTCGGCGTTCCGCGGAACGGTCGTCCATGGTTTGACCGCGCCAGACAATCGGCTCGTCCATGAGCCAATCATGCACGCTGAGGTCGATGGGGTTGCAGCCAGGCGACGCTGGTTGCCACTGCGATCCGGGTTCCGCGATGCTCGAGTCGCTCAGCAAGCGAGCTGCGACCGCCGGATGGCTTCTGCGTTGCCCTCTCCGATGAATGCATCAACCAACCGCGGACCGAGTCGACCGACGTGGAGCAGGGCGAACGCAGGCAGAGAGGCCAGATAGAGCAGATCCAGTAGCGGATCGGCGATGCGCGGAATGCGGTGCAGGCGTCGGCATGGACGCGGAATCGCGCCATAGGCCAGAAACGTTGTTCCCACCAGCAGGAGGTCGGCGGCCATGGTGCCGGCCGTGTCGGCATCTGTCAGCCTGAACTGGCTCTTGGCCGTACGTAGCTGACTACCGAAATAACCCTGCCGCTTGCGGTATTTGGACGACTGCGAGCGATAGTAGTGGGCGACATCTCGCGCCGTAACCGGTATCCGATCCCTGGGGACACCCATGAGGACCGCGAGTTCTGCGGTTTCGGCGAAGAACTGGTCCCGATCGCACTCGGGCAACCGGCGCGGGAACCGCCTGTCCCGAAACACGAATCGTTCGTATGCAAGGAGAGCCCCGTGTGCGATGGTGACGGACGCGAACAACATGGTGTCGGGGTCGACCGCTGAGTACATCTCGCCGTCGTCGCTGTTGATTCCCTGCATCGGGCGGTGGTACGCGACAAGCCTGTCGGCGCATCGCCGGGCCGTCTCGCGGTCGCCGAAAATGATCGGTAACGGACCGACGACGGTCCGCCGCAGCCTGTCGGTTATCCGACCCCCTTTTGTTGCCGGATCGCCGCGCCAGGCTCGCTGCTTCTTCCGGTTCGTCGGGTACAGCGGATCATGATCGAGCATCACCGATTGAAAATCGACATGTGGCGCCTCGAGGAGATTGGTGATCTGCGCAATCATCAGTGGCACGGGCGTACCGCCGAGGATCGTCCATGACAGTGACCGACGACCGAAATACCCGTCGTCTTCGACGCTGTCTACAGCCCATACCCTATGGTGCTTGCGTTGCGGCGCAGCGGATTCGGAGGACCCCGGAAGCCCCGCAGCGCCGACGAAGGGCTCGACACCCTGCGGATCAAACGATCTGTCAGCCATGGGAAACATGTGTATCCCATGGCTGCGGCTGCGTCAATACGCAGCCGGCAACAATCACCCCTTGACACGTCTCAAAGCGTGAATGTACGTTCACTCACTATGAGAGTGCGGTCACGATCCGCGCCGATGGAAGGAGTTGGAGTTCATGAACTACGAGGACATCGAGTACACCGTCGAGGGACCGACCGCGATCATCACGATGAATCGACCACAGCGCTACAACGCCTTTCGGGCCACGACGGTCGAGGAGATGATCAACGCATTCCGGCGCGCCTGGGCCGACCGCGACGTGCAGGCGGTGATCCTGACCGGTGCCGGCGAGAAGGCGTTCTGCACCGGCGGCGACGTGAAGCAACGCGCGGAGACCGGTGACTACGGACCCTCCGAGAGCGGCATGTTCGAGATCGGGAACCTGCACAAGACCATCCGCGACATCCCCAAGCCGGTGATCGCGGCCGTCAACGGCTTGGCCATCGGCGGCGGGCACGTGCTGCACGTGCTGTGCGACCTCACCATCGCCGCCGACACCGCCCGCTTCGGCCAGTCCGGCCCCAAGGTCGGTTCGTTCGACGCCGGGTTCGGCTCGGCGTTCCTCGCCCGCATTGTCGGCGAGAAGCGCGCCCGCGAGATCTGGTACCTCTGCCGCCAGTACGACGCGGAAACCGCTGAGCGCTGGGGCCTGGTGAACTGGGTGGTCCCGGCCGCCGACCTGCTCGACGAGGCCAAGAAGGTCGCCGCCGAGATCGCGGAGAAGTCTCCCACCACCATCAAGTTCCTCAAGCAGAGCTTCAACGCCGACACCGACCACCAGGCGGGCCTGTCGAACATGGCGATGAGCGCGCTGGATCTGTTCACCCACTCCCCCGAGGGCCTCGAGGGCGCCACCGCCTTCGCCGAGAAGCGCGTGCCGGACTTCAACAAGTACGTCGGTGCCTGAGCCACACGATCGACTCTGAACAACCCGACCGACAAGGACACACCATGAGCAGCACCAACATCGCGGTCGTCACCGGCGCCGGATCAGGTATCGGACGGGCCATCGCCCTGGCTTTCGCCGAGCAGGGCACCACCGTCGTGGCCGCCGACCTGAACCTCGACGCTGCCAAGCAGACCGCCGAACAGAACACGACGATCGTGCCGATGAGCGTCGACGTCGCCGACCGCACCACTGTCGATGCACTGCGCGACGCGGTCCACGCGGAGGTTGGTGTACCCGACATCCTGGTCAACGCCGCCGGCTGGGACCGAACCGACCAGTTCCTCAACGCGACAACAGAGTTCGCCGAGAAGGTGGTCGCCATCAATTACCTCGGCCCGGTCCACATGGCCAGCGCGTTCCTGCCCGGCATGGTCGAGGCAGCCAAGGGCGACGGCTGGCAGGGCGGACGCGTGATCAACCTCGCCTCCGACGCCGGTCGTGTCGGCAGTTCGGGCGAATCGATCTACGCGGGCGCCAAGGGCGGCGTCATCGCGCTGTCCAAGTCGTTGGCGCGCGAGATGGCACGCCACCAGATCACGGTGAACGCCGTCTGCCCCGGCCCCACCGACACTCCCCTGTTCCAGGCACAGTCGGACAAGCTGAAAGAGGCTCTGGTCAAGGCGATCCCGTTCCGTCGCCTGGCCCGCCCAGACGAAGTCGCGGCACCGGTCCTGTTCTTCGCGTCGGCCGCAGCATCGTTCATCACCGGTCAGGTGATCAGCGTCAGCGGCGGACTCACCATGGCCGGCTGAGCGGCCAACCACCTCCCCCGGATCATCGGAGATCTGCCATGAGCACCAACGACTCCCAGAGCTGCGTCTACGACGCCCACCAGTACCGGAGCTTCTTCGAGAACGAGTTCACCTACCTAAATGGCTTTCGCCGCAACGTCACCCGGTATGCCGGTGCGGTCGCGATGATCGACCCGGTCACCGACACCACCTGGACCTACGCCGACCTCGGCCGAAGCGTTGATTCTCTCGCCGCCGGACTGCGTGCCCGCGGCGTAGACGAGGGCGATGTGGTGGCTTATCAGTTGTTCAACGGACCCGAGTTCGCGCAGCTGTATCTCGCCACGCAGGCGGCCGCAACGGTCGGCTCACCGGTCAATTTCCGTCTCGCTGCCGGGGAGACCGCTGTGATCCTCGACATCAGCCGGCCGAAGATCTACGTCTACGACACCGACCTGACCGCGACGGTGACCGAAGCGATCTCGCTCGCCCGGCACACCCCGCACGTGCTCGTCGGTGTGGGCGACGGCCAATTGGTCGACGGCCCGGTGTCGATCCGGTTCGATGACCTGCGCTCGGACGCGGCGGTGCCCGCGCCGAGTCCGTCGATCTACGACGAGACGACTCGCCTGTACACGTCCGGCACCACGGGAATGCCCAAGGCGGTGCCGATGAACAGTGCCATCGAGATCTTCTCGGCGCACGACGTGATCATGCACTTTCCGCTGTCACTGGAGGACCGGACGCTGAACATGACACCGTGGTTTCACCGGGGTGGGCTGTACTGCGCTGGCCCGAATCCGACGTTCTACCTGGGCTCGTCGCTGCTACCGATGCGCACCTTCGATCCGGAACGCACGCTCGACTGGGTGGAGCGCTACGCGCTGAGCTTCCTGATCGGTGCCCCCACCAATCTCGCCATGCTCGCCAACGCCCAGCAGGCGAATCCACGAGACCTCTCCAGCCTCAAGGGCATCGTCACCATGGGCGCACCGCTGGAACGTGATGCCGCCCTGCACTATCAGCACGTGCTGACGCCGCGGATCTTCAACGGGTACGGCAGCACCGAGGGGTTCTGGAACACCTTCCTGCGGCCAACAGATCTGCCCGACCACGCCGGAACGGCCGGACGCGCTTGCGTCGATGACGAGGTGCGGGTGGTCAAGGTGCGCGACGACGGAAAACTCGCGAGCCCCGACGAGGTAGTCGACCGTGACGGTATTGAGGTCGGCGAGGTGATCATCCGGTCACCGAAATGTGCTGCTGCCTATTATGATTCACCGGCACAGGAAGAGGCCAAGTACCGCGGAAGCTGGCTGCATATCGGCGACCTCGCCACTTGGGACACCGACGAGTTCGTCACCATCGTCGGCCGCAAGGACGACATGCTGATCTCCGGCGGCGAGAACGTGCACCCCGTGCAGGTCGAGGAAGCGCTCAACGGCCACCCCGACGTGGCCGACTCGCTGGTCGTGGGTGTTCCCGATGAACGTTGGGGCCGACTGGTGGTCGCCTATGTCCTTCCGGCGGAAGGGGCATCGCCGACCGCGGAGCAGCTCGACGACTACTGCCGCAGCCACCCGATGCTGTCGCAATTCAAGCGACCGCGCGCCTACCGGTTCGTCGATTCGCTCCCCGTCTCGGCGACCGGCAAAAAACTGCACTACAGGGCAACCGAATCCGCGGCAGCCGAGATGACCGCCGGCGACTTCGTCACACCGACGGCGTCACACGCTGGGTGAGAGGTCGGGGCATCGGAATCATGGAGCGTCACCTGGTTTCGATACGTCCTCGCCTAGCGGCTCGGACTACTCAACCAGCGGATGGCCGAGGCTCGGACTACTCCGTGGATCAAGTTGCGGCAACCGAAGCGGCGCACCTTTGTCGCTGGTCGAGTAGCGGCGAGTGAGCGCAGCGAACCCGCCGCGTATCGAGAACCCTGCCACCACAAACACACCAGGACACGACACATGACTGCATTGACCCACGACATCGAGCACAAACACTTCCGCGAGACCGTTGCCAAGTTCGTCGCCGAGCAGATCACCCCCGCCCACGAGAGCTGGGAGGACGCCGGGCTGTGGGATCGCAGCCTGTTCACCGAGGCCGGCAAGAACGGGCTGCTCGGCTTCCCGGTGCCGGAGAGATTCGGCGGACCGGGTGTCGACGATTTCCGCTATCACGCCATCGTCATCGAGGAGACCGCGACCACCGGTGCGGCTGCGGAGGCCATCGCCTTCTCGCTGCAGAACGATGTCGTTCTCCCCTACCTCGTCGAGATGACCGACGACGAGCAGAAGGCCCGATGGTTGCCCGGCGTGGTCTCCGGCGACACCGTCCTGGGTATCGCGATGACCGAGCCAGGTGCGGGCAGCGACCTGACCGGCATCCGGACCACCGCGGTCCGCGACGGCGACCACTACGTCGTCAACGGCTCGAAGACCTTCATCTCCAACGGGCGCAACGGCGATCTGTTCGTCGTCGCCACCCGAACCTCGGCCGACAAGCACAAGGGCCTGACCCTGCTCGTCGTCGACGCCGACACGCCGGGCTTCCAGCGGGGACGCAAGCTCGACAAGATCGGGTTACACGCCCAGGACACCAGCGAACTGACCTTCACCGACATGCGAGTCCCGGTATCCGACCGCCTCGGTGAGGAAGGCCAGGGCTTCTACCAACTCGTGCACAACCTTCCCCAAGAACGGCTGTCCCTGGCGGTCGGCGCGGTCGCCGCCGCCGAAGGCACGTTCGCCCGCACGCTCGACTACGTGAAGGAACGCACGGCCTTCGGGTCGCCGATCTCGTCGTTCCAGAACACCCAGTTCATGTTGGCCGAACTCGCCACCGAACTCGACATCGCCCGCACCTTCCTCGACGACTGCATCGCCGAGCACATCGCCGGCACGCTGAGCGCGGCACGCGCCGCGAAACTCAAGTGGTGGGCCACCGAGCTGCAGGTGCGGGTCGCCGACCGTTGCCTGCAGTTACATGGCGGATACGGTTACATGCGCGAATACCCGGTGGCGAGGGCTTTTGTCGATGCCCGTATCCAAACGATCTACGGCGGGACCACCGAGATCATGAAGTCCATCGTCGCCAAGGATCTGGGCATTTGAGACGATGACAGCCGTGACGAGGAGCTCAGGAACCACCACATCGGTCGATGTCGCCGAAGCGGTGCGCGCAGTGCGCGCATCGTCGCGGCGCCGTCAGCTGCTCGACGCCGCGGTCGTGGTGATGGGTCGGACCGGATTCCACCAGATGTCGATGCAGGCCCTCGCGGACGAGGCCCAGGTCAGCGTGGGCCTGTTCTACAAATACTTCGGGTCCAAAGAAGACATCCTGCTGGCCGCCATCGTCGACATCCTCGAGGCCTTTCGCGACCAGCTACAACCCGCCATGGACACCGCCGGCGACGACCCGGTGATGCAGCTGATCGCCGGGTTCCGCCAGTACACGACGATCGTCGACGAGAACCGTGACGCCGTGGTGCTCACCTATCGGGAGAGCCGCACACTCGATGCCGCCGGCCGCGAACGCATCAAGGAACTTGAGGTAGAGACCTCAGCCCCCATGCGCGATGCGATCACCGCCGCCATCGATGAGGGGTTGATGTCGGAGGTGGACGTCGACCTCGCCGTCTTCGACCTGATGATGTTGGCGCACGGATGGGCGCTCAAGCATTGGCATTTCGCACCCGATTACGGACTCGACGCCTACATCGCGGCACAACTGCGCTTCGCGCTGCCCGCGCTGCTGGTTCCCGAGAAGCTCGGCGAGTACCTCAGCCGGATCTGACCCCGACCGATCGCAGCGTGCGTGCGTACGCCGCGACACCGCGTCCCGCCGCGGTCAACGGCTCGGACGACCGCATGGTCCGTGCCATGACGAACGCCCCCTCGAGCGCCGCGATCACCGCGACGATCAAGGCGCGGGCGTCGTCATCGCCGAGTCCGCGGGCACGAAACAACGCAGCGCCGTTGGTGATCCACGCATCGAACACTTCGGCAGCAACCTGACGCAACTCCGGTTCCACGTCGGCGACTTCCCCGGCCACCGTGCCCACCGGACACATGTTGGCCCAGCCGGTCTGTTCGATGTCCTCGGCCGCGGCCGCGAAAGCGAACTCGATGCCGTCGGCGATGTCCTCGTGCGGCGCCAGCAACGACGCGACGAGCTCGCCGTATGCGGCCCCCGACTGCCGCAGAGCCGTCGCCGCGACGGCGCGCTTCCCGCCCGGGAAATGGTGATACACCGAGCCGATCGGCGCCCCAGACGCGTCGACGACCTGCTTGATCCCTGTCGCCGCGTACCCCTGCCGCCGCAGTAGCTCCGCCATCGACACCGCGATCCGCTCATCCGTCTGCATCTGGCCATTCTAGAATAGTTGCTCTAGAGTGATCATTCTAGAGCGTCCGTTCTAGTGAGGGAGGATCATCATGGGTCAGGTGCATCTCACAGCAGGTCCGGTCGAGTACACCGAGGTCGGCGACGGCCCGCCCGTCGTCCTGCTGCACGGCCTGTTCATGGACGAGTCGCTGTGGGACGCGACGTTGCCGCTGCTGCCGAACGGATTTCGCTACATCTGTCCGGTTCTGCCGCTCGGTGGACACCGCCGACCCATGGCTCCCGACGCCGACCTCACGCTCATGGGGATGGCGCATCTCCTCGCCGATTTCCTCGACGCCCTCGACCTGCGCGACGCGACGCTCGTCCACGCGGATTGGGGAGGCGGACTGTTTCTCACTGCGATCGGCCGCGACGAGCGTGTCGGCGCCATCGTCATTCTCCCGTGCGAGGCGTTCGACAACTTTCCGCCGGGACTGCCGGGGCGGATGGCGACTCTCGCCTCCCACCTGCCGGGCGGCATCACCCTCGCCGCCCGCCAGCTGCGGATCGGATTCCTTCGACGGACACCACTACTCTTCGGCTGGATGGTTCGACGCGACCTGTCCGACGACCTCGTGCGCCGATGGACCGAACCGTCGCTGACGATCCCCGGCGTGCGCCGCGACCTGGAGAAGTATGCGGCGTCGACATTCGACAAGCGCGAGCTTGTCCGTGACACCGAGGCCTTGTCGGGCTTCGACGGACCGGCGTTGGTGTTGTGGTCGCCCGACAATCGAGTGATGCCGCCCGAGCACGGTCACCGACTCGCCGAACTCATTCCTCGCTGCCGGTATGCGGAAATCGATGATGCCTACGTCTTGTCGATGCTGGACCGGCCGGCCGAGGTCGCCGCGCAGATCGGGTCGTTTCTCATCGAACGGCGCGACACCGCCGACGCATGACCCCCCTCGAGACCCTGAGACGAGGCCAGCCGATCACCGGGTCGGCAACACGGGCCGACGGCGTCGCCGACCCACGCGCGCCTGTCGAATCGCGGCCCGCCACATCACCTTTATTCCCGATGACATGTGCGGCAGAGTGATCGAGTCACGCGCCAGGATCGCGTTCGCGCGAGCGATTGTCCCAGCCGATGCGTTGGCCACGTTGCCCGAGTGGAACGGCGGCTGTGGGTCGTACTCGATCGCGAGCGCGATGGCCTTGGCCCGTTCGGAACCCGCGATCCGCTCGGCGATCCACAGGGCAAGATCGATGCCCGCGGAAACCCCGGCCGCAGTGACGATGTCACCGTCTTCGACGATGCGTTCGTCGGCGCTGGGCGTCGCGCCGAAAGCGCGCAGAGCCTGCACGGCCTGCCAATGCGATGTCGCGCGTCGGTCGCGCAACAGCCCCGCGGCACCGAGGATGACCGACCCTGCACACACCGACGCGGTCCAGGTGGTGTACTCATCGACGGCCCGCAGCCACCGGCGCAACTCGGGATCATCGGCATGGATCATCACCGACGTGCTGCCGCCGGGGACCACCACGATGTCCGGACGCGGCGTCTCACGAAACGCGTGGGTGGCACCGATCACCAGGACCCCGGAATCGGTGGTGACCGGCCCGGTCTCGTGCCAGACGAACCGGATGTCGGCGTCGGGGAGCATGCGCAAGACCTCGTACGGGCCGATCAGGTCGAGCGCGGTAAATCCCGGGTAGGTGACCAGCGCGATCTGGGTCACGCCGCCGTTCCGTCCCGAACGTCGGAGCGCCGGAACGGGGTGAGGCGCAGTATGTGCCGAAGTAGAACGCCGAGGAGTGGGCGAAGCAGAGGAGCAGTCCAACGCCACGGGAGGAAGCCGATCCATCGCGGCGACCCGGCGATCTCCCAGGTGACGACGACGGTGCCCGACCGGTCCCCGTCAGTGATGGTGAAGCGCTCGACGAAGCCCTTCACTGCGAGCGGCACCGAGACGCCGGTTCCCGTGAGGGTGAGACGTTCGCGCTCGTCGACCTCGATGACCTGCTCGCACACTGCCAGGAACGTGCCTGACATCGACCGTCGCTCCCCGGACCGCACGGGGAATGACGCGTCGGCCGTGCGGCCGAGCTCCATCCAGTGCGGTCCGCGTACCAGCGGGAGATTGCTCAGGTACGCGGACTCGGCGACGCGGTCCCACACCTCGCGGCGCGACAACGGCGTCGCCTCCTTGACCGTGACGGCCAACGACGCGCGTTTCGCGAGGTAGTTGTCGACGTCGTCGAGGGCGATCGCCTTCACCCGGAAACGGTCGGGTCGTTTGGCCAGCGCATACAGGATCGCCAAACCGACCAGCGCGATGACACCCAGCGCGACGATCACCCCGATCACCGTCCACATGATCTGCGTGCCACTCATACAGCCCCCGATTCCGTGTCGTGTTTCATATATGAAACCTGAACATACGACTCATGGGCCATGAGAGCAACGACGCTCGTCGACGAACCCGTCGAGCCCCAATCAGAATTCGGCGACTCAGGAGCCGGCGATGAGCTCGTTGAGCCGTCCCTCCACCATGCCCACCGCGAGTCCGAGCGCACCGAAGCGCTCGTTGGTGGTCTGCCCGTGGTAGTAGCGGTAGTAGATCTGTTGCGCGATCACCGCGAGCCGGAAATGCCCGAACGCCTCATACCACCGCCATTTCTCCGGTGTCATGTCGAAACCCATACGGTCGCAATAGCGTTCGACGAACTCGGCCCGGGTGATCATGCCCGGAAGATTGGTGGGCACACGGCGCATCGCCTGCGTCGCGTCGTCGTCGTCGGCTTGTACCCAGTACGCGAGCGACCCGGCGACGTCCATCAACGGATCGCCGAGCGTGGCCATCTCCCAGTCCAGGATGCCGACCACCCGGGTGGGGTCGTCGTTGGACAGCACCACGTTGTCGAGCTTGAAATCATTGTGGATCACGCAGTTGGCGATGTCCTCGGGCTGGTTGTCAGCCAGCCACGCCATCACGGCCTCGTAGTCGGGTACGTCGTCGGTTCGGGCGTTGCGGAAACGCGCCGACCACCCGTCCACCTGCCGGCGCACATACCCGTAGCCCTTGCCCAGATCAGCCAGACCGGCCTTCTCCGGGTCCACCGAGTGCAGTTCCACCAGCACGTCGATGAAGGCGAAGCACAGCGCGCGGGCCTGCTCCGGCGAGAGGGCCACCTCGGGCGGGAACTCCTTGCCCGCGATGACGCCGTCGATCTTGCCCATCGCGTAGAAGTCGGACCCGAGGACCCCGGGATCGTCGCAGAACGCGATCATCGGGGCGATATAAGGCAACACGGTCGACAGCTTCGACTGAATCCGGAACTCCCGACCCATGTCGTGGGCGCCCTTGGCCTTGGTGCCGCCCGGCGCCCGACGCAGGATCACCTCGCGAGTGGGGTAGGTCAGCAGATAGGTCAGGTTCGACGCCCCGCCGGAGAACTGTTTGACCGCCGGCACCGCATCGAGGCCGGACGAATCGACGGCGTGCTCGCGCAGCCACTCGGCCACCACCTCGACGTCGAACGCATCCTCGGCACGCACGTCGCGCGCGCCGGCCACCTGACTGCTCACTGTCGCCTCCTCATCGGTGTTCCTCGGTCCGAGCCGTATCCCGTCACCATCGGCCAACCGTAGCGAACACTACCCGACCCGAGTCTCGGCCTTCGCCGAGTTCGGCCGGTCGTGACGACCGGGCCACGACCACGCCCCCGACGTTAACGCGCCGGCCTCGCCGTACGGGGCCGAATTCGACGATGCCGTTGACGTCGCTCACTCCAGCGTCGAGAAAGCCACGCACACAACATGACCCACAGGGCGCCCAGCACCCACCCCGCGAGCACATCGGTGGTCCAGTGCACCCCCAGATACACCCGGGTACAGCCGATGGCGACCGAGGCGAGCGGGGCAATGACCAGCACCAGCGGGTGCGCCCGCACCCAGGGGCTGCAGCGATGCGCAGCGACGGCGAGCAGCCCGAACACCACCATGCTGGACATCGCGTGCCCTGAGGGGAACGAGAAGGTGTCGATGGTCAGCAGACGGTCCGCCACCGGCGGACGTGGCCGGGCGACGAGGTGTTTGATGCCCACCATGAGCGCGTAGCCGCCGACCGAGCCCGCGGCGACCAGCAGCGCCTCCGGCCGATGGCCCCGCGATACCAGCCCGACCGACGCGGCGATCATCACCAGCGCGAGCACCACCGTGCTGCCGAATGCGGTGACGACCAACGCGAGATCGGTGGCGAACGGGTTTCGCGCGTCGACAACGGCGTCGGTGATAGCGCGGTCGATCGGGTTGGCGTCGAGAATCACCAGCTCAGCACCCATTTGCCGACAGTTGGGCCGCGGCTCAAGTCGGGCTCAAGCGGTCCACAAGTCATGCCTCCCACCCTAATGATGTCCACCAACCTGCTCGCTCGTGTCACCGCGGAATCCGTGCACAAGACCGAGCACTCACAAAGGAAGACCCATGCAGACCACCCCCCTCTACCGGTTGGGCCGGGCGTGCGCCGCCCACCCGGTCCGCGCTCTCCTCGGTTTCGTGATCGGCCTCGCCGTGCTGCTGGGTGCCTCATCGGGCCTCGGTGGTGAGACCCAGGAGAACTGGGACGTCACCGGAACGCAATCGCACAGCGGTATCGAACTCCTGCGCGAGCACGTCCCCGGGGCGGGCAACGCCTTCGCCGATGTCGTCGTCCATTCCGATGCCGGCGCCCTGTCTTCGTCCACCACCACCGAATTACGCGAACGGCTCGGACGTATGCCGCATGTCGCGACGGTCACCGAACCTCGGCTCAGCGCCGACGGTGACACCGCGATCATCTCGGTGGGCTACGACGTTCCCGAGACCGACCCCGACCTGATGGGGGACGCGAGCGCCCTCCACGACGCCATCGAGCCAACCCGGGCGGCCGGCGTGCAGGTGGAGATGAACGGCTCGTTGCCCGAGACCGCGGCCGCACCCATCAAGGGTCATGCCGAGATCATCGGCATCACCCTGGCGCTGCTGATCATGGTGTTCGCTTTCGGTTCGGTGGTCGCGGCCGGTCTGCCGATCCTCTCCGCGATCGCCGGCCTGGTAGCCGGGTCGGCTGGTGTGCTGGTGCTCGCCGCCGCCATCGACGTCAGTCCCACCGCCCCGATGGTGGCCAGCATGGTCGGCCTGGGTGTCGGCATCGACTACGCGCTGCTGGTGGTCAGCCGGCACGTGGAGTTCCTGCGTCGTGGCCACGATCCGATCGAGGCCGCGGCCCGGTCGGTGGCCACCGCGGGTCGCTCGGCGGTGTTCGCCGCCACGACGGTGCTGGTCTCGCTGATGGGGCTGCCGCTGGCGGGACTGCCGACGTACTCGTCGTTCGGGTTCGCGACGGCGATCGCCGTGATCGCGATGCTGATCGCAACCCTGGTGCTGGTACCGGCCCTGTGTCGGTTGGCCGGGCGACGCATCGTGCCGCGCAAGACACGGTCGCTGTCGACGGAGCCGGTAGACGACGCCATCGCGACACGTCCGCCGCTGACCGCCCGCTGGGCCGCGCGCGTCGGGTCGCGGCCGGTGGCCGCGGTGCTGATCGCGCTGACCCTGATGCTCGCACTGGCCGCGCCCGCGATGTCGATGCGCACCTGGCCGCAGGATTCCGGAGCGCAGTCGAGCGAGTTGACCACGCGCAAGGCGCACGATCTTCTCGCCACCGAATATGGTGCCGGCGCGAACGCCGACGTGGTGATCGTCGCGCCCACCGATGAGGTCACCCCGGCACAGTTGGCCGCCACGCGCGCGTCGCTCGAACGCGTCGACGGTGTGACCGCGGTCGCCCCCACCACTGCATCACCCGATGGCGCCCTCGACATCATCAATGTCGCCATAGCCCACGACCCCGCCGACGCAGCGACCGTCGACGTACTCGACGACATCCGTTCGAGCCTGCCCGCGGGTGCGATCCTGACCGGCTATACGGCGTACCTCGACGACATCTCCACTCTGCTGCAGCAACGCCTGTGGGTGGTGATCGGTTTCGTCGTCGCCGCATCCGTGGTGCTGCTGACCGTGCTGTTCCGGTCAGTCGTGGTCCCGGTGAAGGCAGCGCTGATGAACCTGTTGTCGGTGGCCGCCGCCTACGGAGTGATCACCATGGTCTTCCAGTGGGGTTGGGGCCTGTCGCTGCTGGGGGTGGATCATCCGGTGGCCGTGTCCAGTTGGGTACCGATACTGATCTTCGCCGTCCTGTTCGGCTTGTCGATGGACTATGAGGTGTTTCTGCTGTCGCGCATTCGGGAGGAGTGGCTGGCCACCGGCGACGCCCGCGCAGCGGTCATCGCCGGCCTCGCGAAGACCGGTCGGGTCATCACCACCGCCGCGGCGATCATGGTCGCCGTCTTCATCAGCTTCGCCACCGAGACCGACATCGTGCTCAAGATGCTCGGACTCGGGATGGCGGTGGCGGTCCTGTTGGACGCCACGGTGATCCGGATGGTGCTGGTGCCCGCGACGATGAGTCTGCTCGGCAGGTTCAACTGGTGGCTACCGGCGTGGCTGGACCACATCCTGCCCCGCATCGACGTCGAGCTCGACGACGACCCGACCCCGGCACCCGGGTCAGCGGCAACGCCCCAACTCACCCGCACCTGAACGCCTCCTGCGGCGCCTTCGATCGTGTCGGCCAAGCCGACCACAACTGTGGCCCAAGCGATGTGTCGCACCCTCAGCTCATCACCAAGAAAGGACATTCCGATGACCGCTCAACTCGCCGGTTCCGACAATCCGACCCAGGTCGTACTGCCCGGACAGGCCGCCGCCCCGGACGGACCGAACGACCCGTTCATGATGTACTTGATGCACTACGCCTTTCGGCGCGACCTCTACCAGTTCGCCCGAACCGCGCCCCGCACACCCGTCGACGATCACGCCACCTGGCAGGCGCTGCACAAACGCTGGGCGCTGTTCCGCGACACCCTGCACCATCACCACACCGGTGAGGATCAGTGGCTCTGGCCGCTTCTGGGGTCGCGCAGCTCGGCGGCCGAACAGCAGACCCTTGCCGAGATGGAGGCAGAACACGGCGTGATCGATCCGCTGTTGGCTGCCGGCGACGCCGGCTTCGCCCGCCTGGCGGCCGGTGCCGACGACGCAGCCCGACTCGAACTCGCGGACACGCTGCGGCGCACCCACGATCGTCTCATCGCCCACCTCGCGCATGAGGAAACGGACGCGCTGGCGCTGGTGCAGCGTCACCTGTCGCCCCAGGAATGGACCGACCTCGAGGCCAAGTTCGGTGAAGACTCGTCGCTGACCGACTTGTTTCGGGTGGCCCCATGGGCGATCAAGGGGCTCGACGGCGGGGATCTCCGGTCGGTGCGGACGCACGTACCGAAGCCGGTATGGCTCATCGCTCGGCTGTGTCTACGGCGCTTCACCGCCGCCGACCGGCGCGCCTTCCGCTACGACCCGGATGCGACCCGCTGAGATGACCGGTTCAGCGGGAGGCCAGCGAGCGTGCGATCACCAGACGTTGAATCTGGTTGGTGCCCTCGAAGATCTGCGTGACCTTGGCCTCCCGCATGAATCGCTCCACCCGGAAGTCCCGGGTGTAGCCGTAGCCGCCGAACACCTGCACGGCGTCGGTGGTGACCTTCATCGCGGCATCGGTGGCGACGAGCTTGGCGGTCGCGGCGGCACGCGAATACGGACGGCCGGCGTCGCGTCGCCGCGCCGCGTCGAGATAGGTGGCACGGGCCGAACCCACCGCCGCCGCCATGTCGGCGAGCACGAACCCGAGACCCTGGTGGTCGATGATCTTTCGACCGAAAGCCGTTCGCTCTCCGGCGTACTCGACCGCCGCGTCGAGCGCGGACTGTGCCAGACCGGTGGCCACCGCCGCGATGCCCAGGCGTCCGGAGTCCAACGCGGAGAACGCGATCGGCAGACCCTCCCCTTCCGCGCCGAGCCGACGATCCGCAGTCACCAGCGCATCGTCGTAGGTGGCCGAGGTGGTGGGCACGGCGTGCAGGCCCATTTTCTCCTCGGGTTTGCCGAAGCCGAGTCCCTCGGTATCGCGTGCGACGAGAAAGCAGCTGATCCCTTTGGATCCCTCACCGGTGCGGGCGAAGAGGTTGTAGACATCGGCGATTCCGCCGTGCGTGATCCACGCCTTTGCCCCGTTCACCCGATACCCACCGTCGACGGGTTCGGCTTTACACGCCAGGGCGGCGGCGTCGGAACCGGCCTGCGGTTCCGAGAGACTGTACGCGCCGACGAGTCTGCCGTTGAGCAGGTCCGGCAGCCACCGCTGCTTCTGCTCATCGGTGCCGTAGTGGAACAGCGGGTGGCAGGCCAACCCGTGCACGCTCACCGCGACCGCCACCGCGGCCCATCGCGCCCCGAGCTCTTCGAGAACCTGCAGGTAGACCTCGTAGGGCTGGCCACCACCGTCCCACTCCACCGGATATGGCAGACCGAGCAATCCGGCCTCCCCCATCTCGGCGAACAAGCCCTCGGGGTACTTTTCCTGCTTCTCGTGGTCGTCCACGATCGTCGCAAGCCGCTTGTCGGCGAAATCCCTGGTCAGGGCGATGAGGTCATGCGCTTCATCACTGGGCAGCAAACGATCAACGGGCATGACACGACCTCCGGGGGAACGAAACCAGTACTACAGTACTCCAGATAGTACTATTTCTGACGTGGACGACACCATCGGCTTCGGCACCCGGCGCCGCGACGATCTGTTCAATCGGTTGCTGACCCTGCTGCTGGCCGAGGGATTCGCGCAGCTGGGCGTCGCGGATCTCGCCACACGCCTACGATGTTCCAAGTCGACCCTCTACACCCTGGCCGGCAGCAAGGAGCAGTTGGTCGTCGCCACAGTGACGCAGTTCTTCCGCACCGCCACCACACAGGTGGAGTCGGCGGTGGCCGGTGCGGTGACCGCCCGGGACCGGGTGATCACCTACCTGGTCGCGGTCGGCGACGCCTTGGCCCCGGCATCGGAAGCGTTCATGACGGACCTGCATGCCTTCGGACCGACTCGCGAACTGTACGAACGCAACACGGCCGCCGCCGCGCTGCGCGTGCAGGGACTGATCAGCGAGGGTGTCGCCGCCGGGGAGTTCCGCGATGTGGACGCCGCCTTCGCCGCGGACATGGCGGCCTCGATGATGAGCCGTATCCAGCGCCGCGAGGTCGCAGCGACCACCGGGCTCGACGACGCGTCGGCGTACCGTCAGCTGGCGTCGATCCTCACGGTCGGGATAGCCGCGGCAGATGAGTGATCCCACCCTCGTCGATCCACCACCCGACCCGCTGGTCACTCCGCTCCCCGTTGCGGTGCACCCGAACCCAGAGTTCGTCGTGTAACCGGATGTCTGCGCGGGCCGGGGCGTGACCCCAGGTCGCGGCGAACAGTGTCGCCTCGGCGCACGCCCAGGTGGCCGGCGTTCCCTCATCCAGCACCTCGCCACGCACCTCATCACCTGCCGTGGGCAGATCGAGGATTTCAGCCAGCACGGCCGCGTCATCGGGGTCGGTCGCCACGCCGGCCAGCACGATCTCGTCCGGACCGAGCACCTGTGTCAACCACGGTCTGTCGAGCACCACGGCCGACGCCACGGCGCGGCCGGACGCCGACCGAACTCGTTCGGGTACCGCGAGTTCGGTCGGATCGATGACCCCGCGGCGGGCGGCGATCACCAGATTCGCGTGCACCGCGGCGGCGACGCCGGACTCTATCTCGCGCGCCGCCGCACCCAGATGCGCGAGGACGGTGTCGGCGTCGGCGTCGGATTCGATGACGTCGCCGCCGAGGGCTGCCGCGAGTTCGTCGGCGTGCGGATGGTGCAGTACGTCTCGCACCCCGCTCATCGATGTGTCGGATGGCGCCCGGTACCAGCCGAGCGGATGACCGTCGATGACGGCATGCTGTCGTAGCCACCACGCGGTGTATCCGTGCCGGTCGGCGAGCAGCGGCGCGGTGCGCCGGTCGGTGGCCAGCAGCGTCAGCGCCTGTGGCCAGCGGTCGTCGTCGATCAGGTCCAGATCACGTACAGCCGCGAGGGTTTCCGGCGGATCCACGAGGGTCTCCCACCACTGGTCTTCGTCGGGGAGATCGTGATCGGGGCCCACCGGCAGCTCGTCGACGACGGTCAGGAACCCCCACCCCACACCGAGTGCGCGCAGCGGTTCGACACCCACCCGATCCACGAGATCGTCGGCGACCCTGCCGAACGGTGCGTCGTCGACGAGGACGGCGGCCAGCGGACTCCCGGGTAGCAGCAGTTCGTCGGCGGCCCGCAGTTCGCCATGCTGATCTGGCAAGGGCAGGGCGGCCAGCCACTCCGGCACCGTTGCGGGCGGATCGGCGGCGAGCAGGGCCAACACCTCCCCGGCCACCACGGCCAACTCGTCGTCGTCGCCGTGGTCGATCAGTTGCCGCAAGGCAGGATCAGCAAGGGCGTCGCTCACCGTCAACGTGGTTGCGCCCAACCGTTCGAGCAGCGGGTGACGTGCCTGTGCGTCGACGGTCGGAACCCAACGCAGCGGGGTGTCGATGCCGTCGGCGAGGAACAGCCCACGGGCACCGACCGACACCCGTCCGTCGGAGCGTGGGATCGGCAGCGCACCGAGTTCCTCCGCATCGGCGGCGGTCGTGACCAGCGGCGACAGCGCCGCATAGAGATCGCGCCACCACGTCGAGGATCGTTGTGTGCCGGTGAGTCGTTCGGCGAGGTCGGCAAGTCCGATCTCGGTCACCCCGACACTGCGCAGGCGGGCCAGGTGGCGACGCTCCGAAACGTCGGGATGGGCCAGGTCGCCCATCAGCGGCGCGAGCACCTCGGCAAGGTCTGCGGTGAGGTCACCGAAGACCACCGATCTGCCGGGCACCAGCTCGTCGCCCGCCGCCCCGGGTAACCAGGCCTCATCGGCGAGGTCCGCGAGCACCGCCGCGCTCAGCGCGGCATCGTCGCGGTTGCGTGAATGCGCGGGCACCGGGATGAGTGACGGGCGGACCGATGCCGGCAGTGCCCGCATCAGGTCGGCGTAACCGTGTGCAGCCGTGGCGATGTCGGCGTCGGGGTGAAGGTGGCGCCGGTCCGGCGTGAGGTGTAGGCCGGTGATGGCCGCGGCGGGCAAGGTCAGTTCGATGTCGGTGGGAGTCGGTGCGCGCAGCACGTTTTCGGTGAGGGCCGAGGGCGTCTCGGCGAGCGCGCCTGCGTCATCGATCTCGACCAGCCATCGGGTGTGCAGGCCGGCCTGCAACCAGTGATGGACGCGCGTTCGGCGAGGTGACGTGATGGTGATGGTGATGTGTTGCGTTGCGGCCCTTCGTGACGCTCGGCTGGCGCCTCGCTCCTCAGGCGTCGAGGGTGGGGCCGGCGCCATCTCGATCGTGAAGGCGGTGTCGCCGACGGTGATCTGACCTAGCCCGGGCAGTTCCAACAGCAGATCGGCGGCCTGCGCACGCGCGGCCCCCACCAGGTCCGCAGCGGAATTGCCGTCGCTGAGGTACAGGACGATCTCGGTGTCCATCCCGGGGGCGGGTGGCTCGTCGACGGGCCACGCCAGCCGCAACAGGGGCGGCCGCCGCGAACCGGTCGCGACGCGTTCGTCGGCGAGGACCTGCGCGGTGCGAGCGCGGTCGAACACGAAAGACCCGGTGGTCGAACGCACCTCGACGCGATCGGCGACAGCCGCGGTTGCCGTGAACCCGACGCCGTAGCGCCCCACGCTCTGCGCACCCGCGACCTTCGCCGAGACGCGCAGGGACAGCAGCGAACGCACGCCATCATCCGAAACCGGGGCCCCGGTGTTGGCGACATGGACCGTGCGTTCGTCCGATGACCAGATCCGGACCTGACCGGCAACGTCGGCGGTCATCGCCGCATCGGCCGCATTGGCGACGAGTTCGGTGAACAGCCGGTCGCGGTAGCCGACGGTGACGAGATCGTCTTCGGTGGTGGCGTCCTCGACGTACCGGGTGGCCGATGACCGCCACGCCGATACGACGGCGGATCGCATCTCGTCCAGGCCGAACCGGTCGGCCCGGGCACCCTCGGTCAGGAGGTTGCTTCCCCGCCGGCGTCTGCCGCCGTCACGTGCACGATCTCCAGGACGCCGTCGTCGAACGCATCGTAGGCGGGTGATCCCTGGCCTCGCGGGGCCGCGACATCGGAGTGGGCGCCGCACCCGTAGTCGGCGGCGACCACCTGTCCATCGGCCGAGTACTCGTTGGCGCAGACACCGAATGCCGGTCGAAGCGCGCCCGCGATCGGCAGATAGAACCCGCACGTCGCGCAGTTGAACTGCGCCGCGGCGGCCATGTCACTGTGCGGACCGAAATCTCCGTCGTGCCATCGTTGCGCCGCCTCGTCGCGGCCCTCCGGGCTGAGCAGTCGCCGGCGACCCAGTCCGATCTCGCCCGCGATCTGCCCGATGTCGTCGGGATCGGTGCTGTCGTCGTCGAACCGGAACTCGTCGGCGGTGTCGATCTGATTGGGGACCAGTCGGTGGTCGTCGGGTTCTGCGGCCAGCACGTCGCCAGGCGTCAGATCACCCGCGGCGATCCGCTCGTTCCACGGCACCCAGTTCGGCGCCAGCAGCGACCCCTCGCCGGGCAGCAGGACGATCTCGCTCACGGTGATCTCGTCGTGGCCGGGCGCACCGGCCACCACGACGCACCACTGCCACCCGCGGTAGCCAGGCAGGTCCGCCTCGAAATAGTGGGCGACCGCCCACTCCCCCTCCGGGGTGCTCTCCAGGTGCCGTCCCGGTTGCTGGCCATCCTCGACGAGCGCGGCGCGCGCCACGTCGGCGGCGGCGAGCAGCCGGTCACCGTCGAATACAAGAGTCACCCCTCCAGTGTGCAACACGAACCCGCGCTCGCGGCACGGACCCGCCTCGCTGGTGGCGACCATCCGCGACCCGACGGCCACGATGAGGAACAATTGTCGGTGTGAACCGACCCAGTCCCCACTCCCCCCGCCGGGACGACGGTGACCCGACCCGCTACCAGGGTCGCGACGGCTTTGCGGGCAACGGCCACGATCGGCGCAGTCCACGACAGCATCCGGGTACGGCGAACTACCCCGCCGACGACGGCCGTTCCGGACGTGCGACCGGCCGCGGTGCTGCGCGGGGGCCCAACGATCATGCGTACCTCCCGCCCCGAACCCACAACCCGCATCTACCTCCGCTCGACGACGAGCACCCCGACGCCGCGGGCGCCGAGCGCACACGGGCGATGCCGTCGACGGCGTCCACCGACCCGCGGATGCCCAAGAAACTCACCGTGGCCCGGGTTGCGGCGATGCGCAGCCGCGAGCTGACCGGGCGCGGTGTCGGCAAGATCTATCAGGCGGCCACCGCCGATGGCGCCGATCGATCCGGGATGACGGCACTCACGCTGCCTGTCATCGCGAACTTCGCCGTCGACGCGGCGATGGCGGTCGCCCTGGCCAACACACTGTTCTTCGCCGCGGCGACCGGGGAGTCGAAGACGAATGTCGGGCTGTATCTGGCGCTGACGATCGCGCCGTTCGCATTGATCGCCCCACTCATCGGGCCGTTGCTGGACCGGTTGCAGCACGGTAGGCGCATCGCCATGGCCACCACGTTCGGTTTGCGCGCGGTGCTCGCGTTGCTGATCATGGCGAATTCGTCGTGGGACAGCGCTGCGCAGCAGTTGCAGTACGACCCGTGGGTGCTCTATCCGTGCGCGCTGGGTTTGTTGGTGTTGTCGAAATCGTTTGGTGTGCTGAAGTCGGCCGTCACCCCCAGGGTGGTGCCGCCGTCGATCGATCTGCCCCGGGTGAACTCCCGGCTCACCACATTCGGTCTGATCGGCGGGACGCTGGTCGGCGGGGCCGTCGCTGCGATCTTCGAACTGTTGCTGGGCAAGGTGCTGCCGTTCCACATCCCCGGCGCCATGGTGTGGTTGGCCATCATCGCGGCGGTCGGCGCGTGGCTGTGCATGCGTATCCCGTCCTGGGTGGAGGTCACCGAGGGTGAGATCCCCACCACGCTGACCTACCACGGCGAGCCGGCGATGTCGCGGGCCCCCGAACACGATTCCGGTGGAGCCGGCGGATTACGCGGCGCGCGGGAGACGGCCAACGAACTCGCCCAGAAGATGCGGCAACCGTTGGGGCGCAAGGTGGTCGCTGGCCTGTGGGGTAACGCGACCATCCGCATTCTCACCGGCTTCCTGACGCTCTACATCGCGTTCTACGCCAAGGCCCAACAGGATGTGCACTCCGACTGGACCCAGTTGGTGCTGTTGGGTGCGGTGGGCGCGGCGGCTGCGGTGGGCAACATGATCGGCAACGGTCTCGGCACCCGACTGGAGCTGAAGAACCCACCGACCATTGTGGTCTGGTGCACCGCAGCCTGTTTCGTCGCGGCGGTACTCGCCGCCATCTTCGGCAGCATCGTGATCGCGACGGTCGCGGCGTTCGTCGCCTCGGGCACCAGCGCCATTGGCAAGGTGTGCTTGGACTCGTCGATCCAGGACGACCTCCCCGACGAATCGCGCGCATCGGCGTTCGGTCGGTCGGAGACGGTGCTGCAGTTGGGCTGGGTCTTCGGCGCGACGCTCGGCGTGGTGTTGCCGACCACGCTGTGGATCGGGTTCACCGTGGTGGCCTTACTCCTGGGCATAGGTCTGGTGCAGACGGTGCTGACCAATCGCGGTTCCTCGCTGATCCCCGGCATCGGCGGACGTCGACCCGACTACGCCGAACCGACGGTGGCCTTCGCCGCGATCGGCGACCCAGACCGGCCGTGGCGCCGGGGCAGCCACGGCTCGCCCTCGACGGCACCGACCCGCGCGCACCGGGCACCTCACGATCCTCGCCGGCCCGATCTCGACCCCGGCCGGACAACTCCTCCGACCAAACCCCACCACACAGGACGGCACTAGACGGTGAATCTCAGCAGTGCAGACAAGAAGGTCATGGCCATCATCGCGGCGGTGGTCGTCGCGTTCGTCGTGATCGTCGGCGGGGCCGTCGCGGTTCTCACCAAGGACACCTGGTCGGGCGATCACCCCGACGAAGATCCGTATCTGCAGCTCGCGGTGGGTGATCGCCTGGTGCGCGTGGAGCCGACCCGGATGTGTGATGTGTTCCTGCGCAACTGCGAACCAGAAGACCCCACCGCGATCGACGTGGCCCGGGTGCCGGTGCCGGTCGGCGAATCGATGATGTTGTCGGTGTCTCAGGACATCGCCGAATGGCCGTGGAACCTGGTCGTGCAGTATCTCACCCCGAGCGGGCCCGACGGCACGATCGTGCCGATGCGGTCCAATTCCACCTACACCACGGTGCTGCACTCCACCCCGGACCGGATCCTGATCGCGATCGAGGTGCAGCTGCCGTCGGTCGTCTCCGCCGGCGACGACACCGTCAGCATGCGCGGCTATCTCGCCGCGGACACCTCTCCGGAGGGCATGCAGTTGCCGGGCAGCGGCGCGGCGCTCAGTGCTCCAGCTCGCGGGTGACCGCGCGAACCACCTCGGAGATCCGCTGGGAGGTCTTGCGGTCGGGGTACTTGCCCTTGCGCAGTTCCGGCTGCACCGCACCTTCGAGCAAGGTGATCAGATCCGCCACCATGCCGTGCAGTTCATCGGGGGTGTGCCGTTTGGCGTCCTTGCGGGCCGCCTCGCGGGTGTTCTTCGCGACGCTGGGTGCGGGATCGAGCACAGCCACCTTGAGCGCCTGCGGTCCGCGGCGACCGGCGGCCATCCCGAATTCGACGCGCTGCCCGGGCTTGAGCGTCTCCACGCCCTCCGGAAGCGCGGACGAACGGACGTAGACGTCCTCGCCGCTCTCTTGCGACAGGAAGCCGAAGCCCTTCTCCGCGTCGTACCACTTCACCTTGCCGGTCGGCACTGCGCTCACCCTCATCTGCGTTTTCGGACGTGTCATGACAAAAGCGCCCCTCACCTGACCCAGCAGCCGTCCCGAACCCGGGCCGGCCCTCCATCAGATGAGCAGAGGCGCCAATGAGGCACAGTCTAGCCAACGGCCGGCCCCACGGTCACATGGAATACCCACGACCGGCCGAGCCGAGCCGGCTTCTCGACGCACGCCGCCACCAGACGGCGCGTTGTTCTACCGTGGAGGACATGCAGAGTCACTCCACTCCCCGCCTCCTGCAGGCGGCCGGGGTCGTCTTCGCGATCGGGCTCGCCGCGATCGTCGCGTTGTTCGTGACGCCGCTGGTCACCGACGGCGACACGGCGCCGACCTTCGTGTATCTGCTGACGATGTGTGCCCCTGTCGGATTCATCCTGGGCATCGCGTTCGCGCTGCGATCGGGACGGAGGGCGCGGTGAGGGTCGACTCCGTGATGCCCGTCGCCGACGATCTTCGTCCGGCCGCCGATTCGGACACGCTCCGCCAGGCCTACGGCTGCTTCCCGTCCGGAGTGGTCGCGGTGGCCTGCCGGCTCCCCGACGAGAACGGTACCGCCGCTCCGGCCGGGATGGCCGCGAGCGCGTTCACCACCGTCTCCCTCGAACCGCCGCTGGTGTCGCTGTGTGTACAGAACACGTCCACCACGTGGCCGCGATTGCGCACCGCGCCGGCCATCGGGGTCAGCGTGTTCGCCCGGGACCAGTCCGACCTCTGCCGGCAGCTCGCCGGGCCGGCAGAATCCCGGTTCGACGGCATCACCCCGATCCGCACGGACGACGGCGCGGTCTTTATCCCGGACGCGGCGGCCAGCCTGTCCTGCTCGTTGTTCCACGAGATCCCCGCCGGCGACCACACCCTGGTGTTGCTGCGTATCGAGGCACTGCGCTTCGACCCCGGCGTGGAGCCCCTGGTCTTCCACGCCAGCACCTTCCGCTCTCTGGAAGCACTTCGGGACGGCCGATGACCATCGTCGGACTCGGGCTCCCCACCACCCCGTCGGATCGGGTGGAGCCCACCGATGCGCCCACCACTGGCCCGCTGCGCGACCGCTTCGGCCGGGTGGCCACCGACCTACGCGTGTCGGTGACCGACCGCTGCAACCTGCGCTGTACCTACTGCATGCCCGCCGAGGGTCTCGACTGGCTGCCCACCGACGAGGTCCTGCGCACCGACGAATTGATCCGGGTGATGACGGTCGGGGTCCGGGATCTCGGCATCCGATCGATCCGGTTCACCGGTGGCGAACCGTTGCTGCGCCGCGACCTCGAGGATCTGATCTCAGCGATGTCGGCGCGCCCAGAGCGTCCCGAGATCGCGATGACCACCAACGGGCTCGGTCTGGCCCGCCGGATCGATGGCCTGGTCGCGGCGGGGCTGGATCGGGTGAATATCTCGCTGGACACGGTGGATGCGACGCGGTTCGCCGAGATCACACGACGCGACCGGCTGCACGATGTACTCGCCGGCCTCGCCGCGGCCCGGTCGTCCGGGCTCAGCTCGGTGAAGGTCAACGCGGTGCTTGCCGATCACGACGACCTCACGAGGCTGCCCCAGCTGGCTCACTTCTGCCTCGACCACGGATATCAGCTACGCATCATCGAGCAAATGCCACTCGACGCTGATCATCGGTGGGACCGCGCGTCGATGGTGACCGCCGATGAGATCCTCGCGAAGCTCAGAGCCCACTTCTCGCTTCGCCCCGATCCCCGACCGCGGGGTAGCGCCCCCGCGGCCACCTGGCTCGTCGACGGCTTCGACGTCGACGGTTCCCCGGCGCGCATCGGGGTGATCGCGTCGGTCACGCGGCCGTTCTGCGGTGACTGTGACCGCACCCGGTTGACCGCCGACGGCGCGCTACGCAATTGTCTGTTCGCGCAGGGTGAGACCGACCTCCGCGAGATCGTGCGCGGAGGGCTGACCGGCCACGACCTCGACGACGCGCTCGCCCGTCGCTGGCGTGGCAACACCTGGGCCAAGTCGGCCGGACACGGCGTGAACGATCCGGGATTCCTGCAACCGAGCCGGCCGATGTCGGCCATCGGGGGCTGACCGTGCACGTGACCATCCGCTATTTCGCTGCGGCGCGCGCCGCCGCCGGAGTGGAGTCGGCCGTCCTCGACGTGGACGACGAGGCGACTCTGGGTGATCTGGAGGCCGTGCTCGGCAAGGACAACCCCGACCTCGGACGGGTGCTCGAACGGTGCTCGTATCTGCGGGATTCGGTGGCGCTGTGTGACCGCGGGGCCCGGCTGGGTCGGTGCGACACTCTCGACGTGCTCCCGCCGTTTGCCGGTGGCTGACACCACATCTCGTGTGTGAGCTTAGTCACATAACGGAATGATTACGGCTAGGACACGACTCGACCATCAGGCCGTGAGCAGGCAGGACGCGAAATCTGAGTCGAAAGCTCCACTCGGACGCGGAAAACAGCCTTGCCAACAACGTGATTAGCAATGCGAGAAGTCGTAGTGTGACTCAACGACGCCCTCGGGGGGTCACGAGAAAGTAACCAAATGCATAACGTCGCATCGGCCGCGCCGAACCTCGCTCCACCGATGAGACGCACGAGAACGACATCTAGGAGCGAGGACGGGGGACCCACCTCCCGCAAGGGAACGGATGCCGATACGACGTCCTTGGGGTCAAGTCCCGCCAATGACAAGCGTCAACGGCGGGGCCGGGCACCTCTCGCCCGAACCCGACAGCTGACTTCGTAGGCGCGTGGAGAGAGGAAACGCAGCAATGTCCGGACGTCATCGCAAACCGACGACAGCCACCACCACCAAGACCTTCGCGAAGGTCGCGCTGACCGGGGCCGTCCTCGGCGGCGGCGCCGCTCTGCTGGGAACCGGAACCGCCAACGCGGCCACCGACGCCGAGTGGAACCAGGTCGCGCAGTGTGAATCGGGCGGCAACTGGTCGATCAACACCGGCAACGGCTACCACGGTGGCCTGCAGTTCAGCCCGAGCACCTGGAGCGGCTACGGCGGCGGCGAGTTCGCGCCGACCGCCGATCAGGCCACCAAGGAGCAGCAGATCGTCGTGGCCGAGCGTGTGCTCGCCGGCCAGGGCAAGGGCGCATGGCCGACCTGCGGCACCGGGCTGTCGGGCGCCACCCAGCGCTCCGCTCCGGCCGCACCGAAGCCTGCTCCGGTCCTGCCCAAGCTGCCCGAGCTGCCCGCTCCGTTCGATTGGGCCACCGCCCCCGACGCCGGGAGCACCGCGGATGTGAACAAGCAGATCGACCAGGCGCTCGGCCAGGCGATCGACAACAACCAGGTCACCCCCGAGGTACGCGACCTGTGGAAGGCCGCCAAGCAGAGCGGTTACGAGCTCACCCCGGATCAGATCGACCTGTTCAACCAGCACAAGGATCAGCTGCCGAATCCCTGATCGACAGCTGAGCACAGCCCACACGGGCCCCTAGTCGAAGGGCCCCGCACGACGGCCACGCGCCCGTGCGGGGCCCTTGTCCATTTCTCGGCCTGGTGTGCCCGACCCACCACGGAGACGGTGCCCGATGGACGCGAAACGGCGCCCACTCGACGGGACGGGGCATGCGCCGATGTCGGCGAGATGGAACGGTCGAACTCGGGTCAGTCGTCGCCCAGGCGTCGGCGCTCGTTGAACGGCAGCACCACCCACATACACACGAAGACGACGACAGCGATCACCGCTGCCGCCAAAGCGGCCCATCCGCCGAACACGATGTCGAAGATCACCGCGAGCACCCCGGTCAGTGCCATGCCGAGGAAAGTGATCCCGATCAGGGTCAGTCGATGCGCTCGGTGCACCAGTCGATCGATCGCATGCCGGCGGAACAACAGTCGATGCAATGCGACCGGTGAGATCAGCGTGATGGTCGACAACACCGCGCACACCAGGCTGATCACGAAGATGTACTGCTGCCGCGAGGTGAGTTCCTCGAAGCCCTCCTGGAACGGGACGGTGAGCATCAGGCCGGTCAGGATCTGACCGCCGGTCTGCACAACCCGCAATTCCTGCAGCAGGCTCGCCCAGTTGCGGTCCAGCCGCTCGGTCCGGGTCTCGTTGCGTTCGGCGTCGCGCGGCGGTGTGGTCTGGTCGCGGTCGGCGGTCACGCCGACCCCACCCACTCGTCGGAGCCGTCGCCGAAGTGCTGATGCTTCCACACCGGCAGCTGTGCCTTCACCTGATCGACCAGTTCTGAGCAGGTCTCGAACGCCGCCCGACGGTGGTCGGCGGCGACGGTCACCACGAATGCGACGTCGCCGATCGCCAGGTCACCGACCCGATGTGACACCGCGACCGCCCGAACCCCCGCCGTCTGCGTCACGACGCCCTCAACCACCTGCCGCAGCACATCGGGAGCGGTCGGATGTGCCGAGTAGTCGAGTCGGGTCACCTCGCGGCCGCCGTCGTGATTGCGCACCGCACCGACGAATCCCACGACGGCGCCGGCACGTCCGCCGGCTGCCCGGGTGACGAGGTCCTCGTGCTCACCGAGTGCGATGGGCTCCGCAGCGAGTGCAGCCCGCACGACCTGTACCGGCGCGAAGTCGCTCACTTGTGATCGCCTCCTCGGATCTGGTCGAGTGCATGGTCGAGTACCCCGTCGAGCACCGACAAACCATCCCGAACTCCGCCGGGCGACCCCGGCAGGTTGATGATCAGGGTGGACCCGGCGACACCCGCCAGACCACGCGAGAGCACCGCGGTCGGCACCTTCGGCAACCCCGCCGAACGGATGGCACCGGCGAGGCCGGGAACCTCCAGATCCAGTACGCCCCGGGTCTCCTCGGGGGTGCGGTCGGTGGGCGACAGTCCGGTACCACCGGTCGTGATGATCACATCGGCATGAGCGTCGACGCCGGCGCGCAAGGCCGAACCGACCGGAGGCCCGTCGGAGACCACCCGGTGTTCCTCGACCACAAAATGTCGCGCGGTGAGCCACTCACTGATGATCGGGCCGGTTCGATCGGGATACTCACCGCGACTTGCACGGGTGGACGCGACCACGATCCGGGCGACCCGCGGATGGCCGCTGGTGGCGGGGTCAGTCACGGTGCCACGGTCCGGATTTCCCACCGGTCTTCGCCAACAGACGGATATCGGTCATGCTGGCCCGGCGGTCGACGGCCTTGACCATGTCGTGCAGGGTCAACCCAGTCACCGCGATGGCGGTCAACGCCTCCATCTCCACACCGGTCTGACCGCTGGTGGACACGGTTGCGGTGACGTCGATGTGGTCGTCGCCGATCGAGAAATCGACCTCCACCGACGACAACGCCAACTGGTGACACAGCGGGATGAGTTCGTCGGTCCGCTTTGCCGCCATGATGCCGGCGATTCGCGCGGTCGCCAGGACGTCCCCCTTGGGCAGCTTGCCGTCGCTGAGCAAACCAATGACCTCTGCCGTCGTTCGGAACCTGCCACCGGCGACCGCACGCCGCGTGGTGGCGGCCTTACCCCCGACATCGACCATGCGCGCCGCGCCGCTCGAGTCGATATGACTCAGACCGGTCATGTCGGGCGATCGGCCCTGGTCGGACACCCGCTTGTCAGCGGTTGACGACGGTCTTCGACTGCACGAAGGGAAGATCCTCGAGCGGGATCGGGAATTCGACATCGCCGAACGGTGAGAGCGCACCCGAGATGTGGGTGGCGAACTCCGATACCGCATGTTCGGCGGCGTCGCCGTTCCCGTCCTTCGGCCAGCCGTTGTCGACATACTTCTTCTTCTCAGCCACGCGCTCATTGTGCCATGCACCCCGGTGCGCCGTGCCGGCGAAACCGGCGCGACGTCGGCGCTCAGTAGAATCAGCCGAATGAGTGCGGATGACCAGGGACTGAGCCTGGCCGACGATCTGGCGCTGCGCAGCGACGACGAGCTGTTCGAGTTGCTCTCCGCCCGCCCGGATCTGGCGTCGCCGCCACCGGCGGGCACCGGGGTGCTGGCGTCGCGCGCGCTGGCCGCCGCGTCGTCGGCGCTGGTCGGCGAAGACCTCGACCTGCTCGACGTGGCGGTGCTCGAGGCCATCATCGGACTTGGTACCGGGTCATCGGGCCGCATCCCCGCCCCGACCTCGGTCGACGCTGTCGTCGCGGCGCTGTCCGGCCGCGCCGACGACGACGAGATCATCGCGCGCGTGCATCACCTGCGCACGCGTGCCCTGGTGTGGGGACCCGACGACGCGATCGTGTCCGGCGCACACGCGCCTGCGGCCCTCCCATGGCGAGCGCACCACCTCACCGGGCCCCTGGCACGGCAAACGACCGAGCAGCTGCAAGCCCGCCTGGACGGCCTCGACGAACGCCAACGCTCCCTCCTGGAAACCCTGTCCCGGGGACCCGCTCTCGGACGCAGCCGCGATGCAGCACCCGACGCCGACCCCGACCAGCCGGTGGCCCGGCTCATCGCCGACGGTCTGCTCGCCCGCGTCGACTCGCAAACCGTTGAGTTGCCACCGATGGTCGGGCAACTCCTGCGCGGCGAGCCACCACTGGCCACCGCCGATCTCCGCAGACCGGCCCTGCACGATGCGGCGGCGAAGAAACGGTTCTCGCACGCCGCCATCGACGCCGCGGCCGGCGGCGAGGCGATCGAACTGATCCGGCATACCACCACGCTGATCCGCGCACTCGGGGCAACGCCGGCGGCGGTGTTGCGCAGCGGGGCCCTCGGGGTGCGCGAGTTGCGCAGGCTCGCCAAGGTGACCGGCCTGGAACAACAACGCGTCGCCTTCGTCGTGGAACTCCTCGCCTACCTTCGGCTGATCGACGCCGGGTTTCCCGAACCGGCACCGGCCACCGACAACGGTGAACTCGCCTTCGCCCCGACCGCGACGGTCGACGCGTGGCTGCACCACACGCCGGACCGTCAGTGGGCGGCGCTGCTCGGGGCATGGCTGGACATGCCGCGCCGGGCGTGGCAGGTCGGTGAGCCGGACCGCGACGGCAATGCGCTCGCCGCCCTGTCGGGCGAACTCCACGATTCCTACGCCCCGCTGCAACGGCGCGCCATCCTCGAGACCCTTGCCGACGCCACCCGATCGCTTCCCGTCGGCATCGATGCCCTGGTCAGCGCGTTGCACTGGCGGCACCCGCGACAGATGCGCCGATACCCCCGACGGGTCGTCGAGGAGACGCTGCGCGAGGCACGCGAGCTCGGGGTGGTCGCCCACGCCGCACTGACCGGGGTCGGACGCGCGGCGATCGACCCCGGAGAACCCGACAACGCGGAGTCACGTCTGCTCTCCGCGATGCGGGTGGCACTGCCCGAACCGGTCGACCACTTCCTCGCCCAGGCCGATCTGACCCTGACCGTTCCCGGGCCGATGACCCCGGACCTCGCCGAACAGGTGGACCTGGTGGCCGACCTCGAATCCGGGGGTGCGGCCTCTGTGTACCGCGTGTCGGAGAGCAGCGTGCGCCGCGCACTCGACGCCGGACGCAGCAGCAGCGAGTTGCTCACGATGTTCACCGCGCACTCCAGCACGCCCGTCCCCCAGTCCCTGACCTATCTGATCGAGGACGTCGCTCGCAAACACGGACAGTTGCGGGTCGGGGTGGCGTCGGCGTTCGTGCGGTGCGAGGACGCCACCACCCTGGCCGCGGTGCTGCGAAGCAACGCCGCCGAACACCTCGCGCTGCGGGCCTTGGCCCCGACCGTCGCGGTGTCCCAGGCGGATGTGCGGGAGGTGATCGACCGGTTGCGCGAGGCCGGATTCGCTCCCGCCGGTGAGGATTCCAGCGGAACCCTGGTCGATCTGCGGGAACGCGGCTCGCGGGTGAGTGTCACCCGGGCGCGCCGCCAACCGCAGCCGCGACGCCCGGTGGCATCGCCGGAACAGCTGCGTTCGGTCATCTCCCGGATGCGTTCGCAGGACCGCGCGGCGTCGGCGCGCCCCGCGGCGGCCGATCCGTCCGCAGCGCCGGTCCGCGCCTCCGGGGGCGGCGAATCTGCCACGGCGCTCATCCAATTGGCGCTGCGGGTCAACCGTCGGCTGCGGGTGGACTACGTCGACGCGCAGGGTTCGGCCAGTCGCCACGTGGTCACCCCACGCACCCTCGGCGCCGGTCAACTCATCGCCATGGATGCGGGAAGCGAGGAGGAACAACGCTTCTCGTTGCATCGCATCACCAGTGTCGAGCTCCTCGAGAGCTGACTCACCGGAGAACCGGGACACCACGCCGAAATTCTCTCGACCGGGCCGACCCACCAACGTACGGTGAGTGCGCCGCCCCATCGAAGGGCGAGCCCGTCGCGTACCGCGGCAGGCCCCCGCGACCCAGGATCGTCATGAACACCCGCTTCCCCGTTGCCCTTTCGGGCGCTCGTGCGTCGACTCTACTGTGGACCGACGAGGAGTCGATCGAGCACGAGGCGCGCAACCAGCTGCGTCGCGTGTCCGCCCTGCCCTGGGTGCACGGGGTTCGTGTCATGCCCGACGTCCATGTCGGCAAGGGCGCCACGGTCGGTTCGGTCATCGCGATGCGCGACGCCGTCTGCCCGGCGGCGGTCGGTGTCGACATCGGGTGCGGAATGGCCGCGGTCCGGACCGACCTCGTCGCCGACGACCTGCCCGACGACCTGTCCGGGCTACGGTCGGCGATCGAGTCGAAGGTGCCGGTGGGATTCACCTCGCACGCCCGACCGGTCGATCTGCGCCCGTTGCAGGTCGGTGGCGGCTGGGGTGATTTCTGGCAGCGGTTCGACGAACTCCACGACGGCGTACAGAAACTGGATGGCCGGGCGCACAAGCAGTTGGGCACACTCGGCGGTGGTAACCACTTCATCGAGGTCTGTCTGGACGACGACGACGCGGTCTGGGTGATGTTGCACTCTGGATCGCGCAACATCGGCAAGGAACTCGCCGAACGCCACATGTCGATCGCGGCGAAGTTGCCCCACAACGCCGATCTACCCGACCGTGACCTCGCGGTGTTCCTCTCCGGCACAGCCGAGATGGATGCCTACCGGCACGATCTGGAGTGGGCGCAGGAGTACGCGGCACGCAACCGCCGGGTGATGCTCGCGCTGGTGTGCGCGGCCGTGGCGGAGACCTTCGCTGCCCGCACCGTCCGGTTCGACGACCCGATCAGCTGCCACCACAACTACGTGGCCGCCGAGTACATCGACGGCCTCGAGTTGTTGGTGACCCGCAAAGGCGCGATCCGGGCCGGCCACGGCGAGCTCGGGCTGATTCCCGGGTCCATGGGCACCGGGTCTTATGTGGTCCGCGGGGTGGGGTCGGCGGCGTCGTTCTACTCCGCGTCCCACGGCGCCGGTCGACGGATGAGCCGGTCCAGGGCACGCCGAACGTTCACGACCGAGGACCTCGTCGCGCAGACCACCGGCGTCGAGTCCCGCAAAGATGCCGGAGTCCTCGACGAGATCCCGGCGGCCTACAAGGACATCGACTCGGTGATCGCGGCGCAGACCGATCTGGTCGAGGTGGTCGCCCACCTGCGTCAGGTGGTGTGCGTAAAGGGCTGAGTGCCGATATCGGCTCCTGACCTGCGCTCGAGGGATATCCCCCCCGGCGGGCGTCGGGGGCCGACCTCGGCACCACTGACAGGAGTTGCGCCGATCTGGACAATGGATCGGGTGACCGATGGACCTTTGATCGTGCAATCCGACAAGACGCTGCTGCTCGAGGTGGATCACCCCGGCGCGCCGGCAGCGCGCGCGGCGATCGCCCCGTTCGCCGAACTCGAGCGTGCACCCGAACACATGCACACCTACCGGGTGACCCCGCTGGCGCTGTGGAACGCCCGCGCCGCGGGTCACGACGCCGAGCAGGTGGTGGACGCGCTCGTCACCCATTCGCGGTACGCAGTGCCGCAGCCGCTGCTCATGGACATCGTGGACACGATGGGCCGGTTCGGTCGGCTGCAGCTCGTCAAGCACCCGGCGCATGGACTGACGTTGGTCAGCCTCGACCGGGCGGTGCTCGAGGAGGTGATGCGCCACAAGAAGGTCGCGCCCATGTTGGGCGCCCGGATCGACGACGACACGGTGATCGTGCATCCCTCCGAGCGGGGTCGGCTCAAGCAGATCCTGCTGAAAGTGGGCTGGCCGGCGGAGGACCTGGCCGGCTACGTCGACGGTGAAGCCCATCCCATCGACCTACAGCAGGACGATTGGCACCTGCGCGACTATCAGCAACTGGCCGCCGACTCGTTTTGGGCCGGCGGTTCCGGTGTGGTGGTGTTGCCATGTGGTGCGGGAAAGACCATGGTGGGCGCGGCTGCCATGGCCAAGGCCGGTGCTACAACGCTGATCCTGGTGACCAACACGGTCGCGGGTCGACAGTGGAAGCGCGAGCTGGTCGCACGGACCTCGTTGACCGAGGAGGAAATCGGCGAGTATTCGGGCGAACGCAAGGAGATCCGTCCGGTCACCATCGCGACCTATCAGGTCATGACGCGCAAGTCGAAGGGCGAGTACAAGAATCTCGATCTGTTCGATTCGCGCGACTGGGGTCTGATCATCTACGACGAGGTCCATCTGCTGCCCGCACCGGTATTTCGTATGACCGCCGACCTGCAGTCACGTCGTCGGCTCGGACTCACCGCGACCCTGGTGCGTGAGGACGGACGCGAGGGCGACGTCTTCAGCCTCATCGGCCCCAAACGCTACGACGCCCCGTGGAAGGACATCGAGGCCCAGGGGTGGATCGCGCCGGCGGATTGCGTCGAGGTGCGCGTCACGTTGACCGACGAAGAGCGCCTGCAGTACGCGGTCGCCGACTCCGACGAGAAGTACAAGCTGTGTTCCACCGCCCACACCAAGGTCAACGTGGTGAAGTCGATCCTGGCCCGGCACAAGGAGTCTCAGACCCTGGTCATCGGCGCCTATATCGACCAGCTGGAAGAACTGGGCCGCGAACTCGACGCACCGGTGATCCAGGGATCGACCAAGAACAAGGAACGCGAGGCCCTGTTCGACCGATTCCGGTCGGGCGAATTGCAGACCCTGGTGGTGTCCAAGGTCGCGAACTTCTCGATCGACCTCCCGGAGGCGTCGGTGGCGGTCCAGGTGTCGGGCACCTTCGGTTCGCGGCAGGAAGAGGCGCAACGGCTCGGCCGGCTGCTACGACCGAAGAAGGGCGGCGGTCAGGCCCACTTCTACTCGGTGGTATCCCGCGACACCCTCGACGCCGACTATGCGGCGCACCGCCAGCGTTTCCTGGCCGAACAGGGCTATGCCTACCGGATCACCGACGCCGACGATCTGCTCGGACCGACCATCGGCGAGGAATCCGCGAGCTGATCGGTACCGGATGAGGTCCGGTCGAGGTCCCCGATGACACAGGGCTCGACCGGCCTCAGGGTTCGCCGAGGCAGTATCCGAGCGGGTTCGGCAGCGCGAAGTACACACCCAACTGGGTGCTGGCACATGTCGGCTGGCCCTGGGTTCGACTCTCGACCCGCAAGATCTCAGTGCCGGCCGCCTTGATCGCCCCGCATTCCACCTGCTGGTAGTCCGAGAGGCTTGCGGTCGGCAGCCCCCCGACCGGGATCTGATAGCACTCGCCCTGGGTCAGATTCGGGACCAGGCACAACTGCTCCCCGGTCTCCTCACCGTCGCGCAACCAGTACAGCCGCGAGTAGTCGTCGTTGGGGCAGGAGCCGCCGCTGATCTTCTGCGCCACGTAGAAGGTGAAGGCGCCCTCGGATCCGCAGTCCGCCTTGGCAGCGCTGATGTTGTCCTCGGCTTGGCTGCCGCTGATGGTGACGCAGTCGCCGACGGCGACGTCGTCGCTGTCGGTCACCGCATCGCGGGTCACGAACACGACGAGACCGATGATCACCACCAGCAACAGCAGGACGATGCCGATCACCCACCACAACCGCTTGCTGGACCGCTTACCCGATGCGGGTGACGGGTAGGCACCTGCCGGATACGGCTGGCCCGGATAGGGCTGCTGGCCGCCAGAGTAGGGCGGTTGCTGCTGCCCCGGAAAGACTTGTTGTCCCGGATACGCCTGTTGTCCCTGATATGCCTGTTGTCCCGGATATGCCTGTGGGCCGGCGTCGGGCTGCTGCGATCCCGGATAGGGCGGTTGTCCACCCGCCTGCTCACCCGCGGGGTACTGCTGCGTGCCCGGATACTGCTGGCCGCCCGGATACTGCTGCGCGCCCGGATACTGCTGGCCGCCCGGGTACTGTTGTGCGCCCGGGTACTGTTGTGCGCCCGGGTACTGCTGGCCGCCCGGGTCCTGAACTGCAGGATTCTGCCCACTCGGATACTGGCCGCCGGGGTACTGGGTACCGGGCGGATAGGACGGCTGTTGCGGCGATGGATATTGTCCGGCAGCAGATTCCGCGCCCGGATACTGTTGGGCGCCCGGATATTGTTGCGCGCCCGGCCCCGGCTGCGCGGCCGATTCGGTGCCCTGATTCTCCGGGCCGTCTGTCGAATCCGGATGGGGTGGTCCCGGCGGCGTTGTCATAGTGGCAGATGCTACCGCTGCCGACGCGGACTCGGGGCGATGCTGTCAACCCGATGACCGACGGGTGTGCCCGCGCCACCGAGTATGTCAGCCTGGACTGCGTGCGCACCGTTTCCCGCCTTCGTCCCTTCGGCACCACCGTCTTCGCCGAGATGTCGGCGCTGGCCGTCGAGCATTCAGCAGTGAATCTCGGCCAGGGCTTCCCCGACACGGACGGTCCGGCGTCGATGCTGGCTGCGGCTGCGCGGGCGATCGCCGAAGGCCACAATCAATATCCGCCGGGCATCGGCGTGGCCGAGCTTCGCCACGCGGTCGCCCGCCACCAGGATCACCATTACGGGCTCCGGTACGACCCGGACACTGAGGTGCTGATCACTGTGGGCGCCACCGAGGCGATCGCCGGTTCGGTGGTGGGACTCGTGGAGCCCGGCAGCGACGTGGTGATGATCGAGCCCTACTACGACTCCTATGCCGCCACCGTCGCGATGGCCGGCGGCAACCGACGCACCGTCCCGCTCGTCGGCGACGCGGACGGATTCCGGCTCGATCGTAGTCGGTTGGCCGAAGCGTTCACGCCGCAGACATCGATGATCCTGGTCAACTCGCCGCACAACCCGACCGGTACGGTGCTCGCCGATGATGACCTCGCCGAGATAGCCCGGTTGTGCGTTGCGCACGATGTCGTCGCCGTGACCGATGAGGTCTACGAGCACCTGCTGTTCGACGGACGCGTGCACCGGCCGCTGGCCACCTTCCCCGGCATGCGGGAACGTACGTTGCGCATCTCAAGTGCGGCAAAGACGTTCAACTGCACCGGGTGGAAGGTCGGCTGGGTCAGCGGACCCGCCGACCTGGTGGCGGCCGCACGCGCAGCCAAGCAGTTCATGTCCTATGTCGGTTCGGGCCCGTTCCAGCCCGCGGTCGCCCATGCCCTCGACCACGAAATGGATTGGGTACGAGCATCTTCGGCCGAGCTGGCCGGCAAACGCGACCTGCTGTCGGCCGCGTTGCGCGATGCCGGGTTCGATGTGCATCGCAGCGAGGCGAGCTATTTCGTCTGCGCCGACCCGCGTCCGGTGGGTTATGCCGACGGAATCGAGTTCTGTCGCATGCTGCCCGAACGGATCGGCGTCGCGGCGGTGCCGGTCAGCGCGTTCGTCGACGACAAGTCCACATGGCGTCATCTGGTCCGATTCGCGTTCAGCAAGCGGGAGGACGTGATCGCCGAGGCGGCCCAACGCCTTCGACGACTCTGAGCCCGGCATCAACGCGGGGCCCGGGGCATCAACGCAAGGCCGGCATCACCTGGTGCTCGAACAGTTCCAGACTGCTGGTGTCGTGTGCGATGTCGGGGAAATAGAAGATTCCGTACGACATCCCGGCCTCGGACAGTCCGGACAGGTTCTCGATGACCTGCTCCGGCGTACCCACTGCGGGCATCCCGCGGAAGGCACTCATGGTCGCGTTCGCCACGTCGGCTGGCACGAATCCTGCCAACCGCGCCTGGAGCGCGTCCAGCCGCTGCGCCACCTCGGCGTCACTCTCGGCGATGATCACGTTGTAGTTGGCCGACCTGACGATCGAGTCGTAATCACGTCCCAGGTCGGCACAATGCTGTTGCAGCACCGAGGACTTGTGGGCGAAGCCGTCCGGCGTCCCGTCGAAATTGGTGTAGTCGGCGTACTTCGCCGCGATCCGCAAGGTCTTGCGTTCCCCGCCACCAGCGATCCACAGCGGGAGTCGCCCGGCCTCCGGCTGCGGAGCGCAGATGGCGTCGTCGACCTGATAATGCCTGCCGTCCAACGTGGCTCGGCCCAGTTCCCAGGCCTGTTTCATGATCTGCACTCCTTCGTCCAGGCGTGCAAGACGCTCCCCGGCCGACGGGAAACCGTAACCGTAGGCGCGCCATTCATGCTCGTACCATCCTCCCCCGATACCCATCTGCACCCGACCACCCGAGATCAGGTCGGCGGTCGCCGCAACCTTCGCCAGGTACATCGGATTGCGATAGCTCATCGCCGTGCACATCTGCCCGATGTCCACTCGAGAGGTGGTCGCGGCGAACGCCGACACCAGCGTCCACGCCTCGTGGGTCGCCTCGTCGGTCGGCAACGGGACGGTGTGGAAGTGGTCATAGACCCAGATGGAATCCCATGCGCCGGTGTCGGCACGGCCGGCCAGGCCCGACATCACCGACCACTGGTCGGCCGGCGGTATCCCGGTCAGATCGAGTCGCCAGCCTTGGGGAATGAAGAGACCGAAGCGCATGACCACACGCTACCGTCGTGAGGGCGCGGCCGGCCACGGTCGCACACCCTAAACTGGGACGAGAGTCCGACAGCGGGGTCGGTCGGGGGCAGGCAGGAGAACGAGTCCGATGGCAAAGGGCCGCAGCGAGCAGGTGGCGAACACCCGGGGTCTCCTGCTCCGCACCGCTGAACGACTGTTCGCCGAACAGGGCATCTCGTCGGTCTCCAACCGCCAGATCAGTGAGGCCGCCGGGCAGGGGAACAACTTCGCCGTCGGCTACCACTTCGGCGGCAAACTCGAACTGGTGCGGTCGATCCTCGCTCACCACAACGCGGCGATCGAGCCCATCCGGCGGACGATGTTGGCCGACCTCGGATCGACGGTCCAATTGCGCGACTGGATCAGCTGTCTGGTCCGCCCGCAGACCGACTACCTGGATTCACTGGGTGCACCAACCTATTTCGCGCGATTTTGCGCGCAAATCACCACCGACCCCCAATACGGTCGAACGCTGTATGAGCAGGCCGATATCTCCGACGAGCTGATCACGTTGCTCACCGGGCTCTATTCGGCGCTGCCCGCCCTGCCGCCGTCGGTCCTCGAGATCCGCGACACCATGGCCCGGAACATGATCGTGTTGACCCTCGCCGACCATGAGCGGGCGTGCGCCGATGGCGCCGCGACCCGCTCGTGGTCTGAGGTCTCCGATCAGGTCGTCGACGCTCTGGTCGGCATGTGGCTGGCGCCGGTCGTCGGACCATCCGACGACTCGTCGCCCGCCTAGTTCTCGCCTTGTGCCCCGCACGAAAGCTCAGATGATCGACCCCACATCGCGCGCCACGATCTCGTCCAGCGCCCGCTCGGCCACGGCGGCGATCGTCATCGACGGATTGCATGCCGCGGTGTTGCCGGGGATCAACGCACCGTCGAGAACGTACAGACCGCGTTGACCGTGCACGCGACCCTCGAGGTCGCACACCGGCCCCATGTTCGCCCCTCCGAGCGCATGCCACGTCGAGGGCACCACCGCGTTGGTGTCGGTGAGGATCCCGGTGGGCCCGGCGATCGCGGCGGCCGTTGGGTGGATGGCACCGTTCTGAATCCGCGCGTCGCCCTCGTGTGGCCACCAGAGTTTGGCCTCCCCGGCAGCAGAGTCGTAGGCGAAGTGCCCACGCGCATCGCTCACTCCGAAACCAACCATCATCGTGCTGTGTGAGTCGAGACCGAAACCGGGTATGGCGGCTTGGATGACCGTATGGGCGCGGTCGGGATCAGACCAGTTGAGGCTGCCGTACACGACCGGGCCACCCTGCACTGCGCCGAAACCACCCGATGGGTCCGACCACAGGTAGATTCGATCGGCGTTGGTTCCCCACCCGTGCCCGAGTCCGTCGGGCAGGTCGCCGATCAATCCACGCGCCGACGCGCGCACCAGCAGTTTGGTGGTGTTGAGGCTGCCCGCGGCCATCACCAGTGCACCGGCGGTGAGGATCTTCTTCTCCCGCACGGTCCCGTCCGACGCGATGCGATCCACATGCACCGTCCACCGGCCGTCGCGTGCGCGAGCGACATCGGTCACCTCGTGCTGCGGGCGCACATCGACCAGTCCGGTGCGCTCGGCCGCGGCGAGGTAGGTGACGTCGACGGAATGTTTGCCTCCGTTGTTGACACCCATCGCGCCGGAACCGTCGGTGTAGGACGGCTTCATCTTGCCCTCGATCTCGGCGAGCGCATAGTCCCAGTCGATCGGCATGGGGATCTTGGACACCGGAAGACCGGCGGAGCGGGCATGGCGGGCGAAGGTTCGCACCGCGCGGTAGTTCGGCGTGTTGATGAGTCGGTCCGGCGCGGTCTCGATCTGCAGCATCCGCGCCACGCGCGGGTAGTGGATCCTATTCATCGTCGCCCAATCCAGCTGCTCTGGCAGCTGGGTGTTGAACACGTCCTGCGCCGGCTGCAACGTCATCCCCTGATAGACCAGTGAGCCACCGCCGACGCCGGCCGCACACAGGGCGGTCATGTTCTGCCCGATGACCGTTTCGACCAGCCCCACATACGGGCCGAAAGGCATTGGCCTACCAAAAAGTTCCGGTTCCGAGCGATACCACAGCAGGCGTTTGTCCGGCTGGGTCGGATTCGGGAAGGTGGTGGCGTTGGGGCCGGTGCGCCATCGTCGACCTCGCTCCAGCACCACTACCGGCACGCCTGCTTGCGACAGGCGAAGTGCGGTGACACCGCCTCCGAAACCCGACCCGATCACCACCACCCGGTGATCTTCCCGGGTCACTTTCACTCGGCGCACAGGCGCCGAGAACACTTGCCCCACATTCGATGAGGTTGCCGCGGCCGCCCCCACGGCCGCCACCCCACCGAGAAATGATCGACGTGCGATCACGTCAGTCCCCCTCGAGCGTCTCGTCCTCGTGGGCCCACCTAAGGGCGGCGGGCCGGGAGATATTGAAACATGTTTCAGTCATCCGACTCAAGGCTACGCGAGATCGCACGCGCTGACGCCGCTCGCTCGCGCGATGCCGCTGGAGGCACGCCATGCGGGCACGCGCATGTCCGGGAACATCACGACCCGCGGGGGTCGGCGGGATAATCCAGATCGTCGCCCGCTGCGGTGATGTCGGCGGACACTTTCCGACGGCGCCATGCCCGGCGGCGGCCTGGCTCGGCAGTTCAACGCGGAGATCGACGAGCACAGTAGCGCCGCCGAATCGCGGAGATAAACAAGCAGTCTGGACTGTTTGTGATTTTCGCACTACCGTCACCGACATGACCGAGCACGAACCCGCTCCCACGCGAACCCAGGCACAGCGCACCGCGGCCACCCGCGCCAGGGTGCTCGACGCCGCCATCGACTCGCTCGTCGAGCTCGGCTATGCGCGTACGACGACGCAGGAGGTCAATCGGCGTGCCGGGGTTTCGCGCGGCGCTCTACTCCACCATTTCCCCACCCGTGAGTCGCTGGTCGTCGCCGCTGTCGGCCATCTGGTCGAGGCCCGCATGACCGAGATCCTGCAGCGCCCGCGCACCGGCGGCGAAGACATCTCGGTGATCATCGAAGCCTTCAGCGGACCTCTGTTCGACGCGGCGCTCGAGCTGTGGGTGGCCGCCCGAACCGACGACGCATTGCGCATCGCCATGGCGCCCCTCGAGCAAAAGGTCTCCGACGCGCTCACCACGGGCAGCGAAGAGCTTTTCGGCGCGCGCTACACGCCCGATCAGATCGCATTGTCGGTGGAGCTCGCGCGCGGCCTTGCGGTCTCACGCATCCTGCGCACCCCAGACTCCGACCGCGCCTTCACCGACCGCGTACTCACCACTTGGAAGGACATCCTCGATGCCCAGTGATCCCACTCCGATACATCGCTGCGACCGGCTACCCGACCGCGTCGACGTTCTCGTCGTCGGCGCCGGATTCGGCGGCCTGGCAGCCCTGCATCGCCTGTCCGTCGACCACCCCGATCTGAACGTCCTCGCTGTCGAGCGCGCCGAGGGCGCGGGCGGGGTGTGGCGCGCCAACGACTATCCCGGAGCCGCGTGCGACGTCCCCACTTCGCTGTACTCGCTGTCGTTCGCACCGAATCCCGACTGGTCACACACGTACGGGCGCCAGCACGAGATTCGCGACTACCTGGTGGGCGTCGCGGCCCAGTTCGATGACCGCATCCGTTACCGCTGCGCGCTGCTGGATGCGCAGTGGGATGACGCCGCAGGTGAGTGGTCGGTCACCACCGAACTCGGTGGTCTTCGGTGCCGGTTCCTGGTGGCTGCCCCCGGCGCGCTGTCGGCGCCGGGAGTCCCCGATCTACCGGGGTCAGAGACGTTCGACGGTCACGTATTCCACAGCGCGCGCTGGGATCACGAGCACACCTTGTGGGGCCGTCGGGTCGGGATCGTCGGCAGCGGCGCCTCGGCGGTGCAGATCGTCCCGGAGATCGTCGACGAGGTGGAGCACCTGGTGGTCTTCCAACGCACACCCGCGTGGGTCGTGCCGCGCCTCGACCGCCGCATCGGACAAGCCGAGCAGGAACTGTACCGACGCATTCCCGCGTCGCACCGCCTGATGCGCAGGATGGTCCATCTCTACCGCGAGTCCTATGTGATCATGATGGCGCGGCGTCCGGAGTTGCTGCCGATCGCCATGGCGATGGGTAAGGCACAGCTGCGGCTCCAGGTGCGCGACCGCACGCTGCGGCAGCGACTGACCCCGCGATACACCATCGGGTGCAAGCGCATGCTGCTCACCAACAAATGGTTTCCCGCGCTGCAGCGACCCAACGTGACGGTCACCGGCGCACTCACGGCGTTGTCCGACGGTGGCGCGATCGACGACTCCGGAACAACGCACGAGGTCGACACACTCATCTATGCCACCGGTTTCACCCCCACCGAACCACCCATCGCCCAGCACATTCGCGGGCGCACCGGCGCCACGCTCGCCGAAACGTGGGCCGGATCGCCGTCGGCCTACCGTGGCGTGTCGATCCACGGGTTCCCCAATCTCTTCTTCCTGTACGGGCCCAACACCAACCTCGGGCACAGCTCGATCGTGTTGATGCTCGAACCACAGGCGCGCTACGTCAGTACCACGATCGCCCACCTGCGCACCGCCGGCATCGACACCGTGGAGGTGCGGGCCGACGCCCAGCATCAGTACAACTCCCATCTCGACGACGAACTCGCCGGAACGGTCTGGAACACCGGCGGCTGCGCCAGTTGGTACATCGACTCGTCCGGCCGCAACTCGGTGATGTGGCCGACGTTCACGAACACCTATCGACGGCTGATGTCACACTTCGAGCCGCTCGATCACCGTCTGGGTCGTCGCCACGGTGCGACTGCCGGCCAATCGGCGCGCGAAGCTGAGGTCGGCCGATGACGACTCGCGACGACCACTACGACGTCCTCATCGTCGGTTCGGGATTCGGCGGCTCGGTTGCGGCGCTGCGCCTGGCGGAGAAAGGCTACCGCGTGGCGGTGCTGGAGGCGGGACGACGATTCGCCGACCATGAACTCCCCAAGACGAGCTGGCGCATCCGGGACTATTTGTGGGCACCGGCACTCGGATGCTATGGCGTACAACGTATGCACCCACTTCGCGACGTGCTCGTGATGGCCGGCGCGGGAGTCGGTGGCGGGTCGCTGAACTATGCGAACACCCTGTATCGACCGTTGCCCGCGTTCTTCGACGACCCGCACTGGGGCGCCATCACCGACTGGGCGAGCGAACTCGACCCGTACTACGACCAGGCGGCGCGCATGCTGGGCGTGACCACTTTTCCCGACACCACCGCCGCCGACGAGGTGATGGCCCAAGTCGCCGAGGAAATGGGCGTCGGTGACACCTTCGTCCGCACCCCGGTCGGTGTGTTCTTCGGAGAACCGGGCAGCACCGTCGCCGATCCCTACTTCGGCGGTGCAGGACCTGACCGCACCGGGTGCACCCAATGCGGTTCATGCATGACAGGGTGTCGGGTGGGCGCGAAGAACACTTTGGTCAAGAACTACCTACATCTGGCGGAAGGCCTCGGCGCGCAGATCATCCCGATGACAACGGTCGTCGGCGTGCGACACCAGACTGTGGGCGGTTACGAGGTCGACACTCGTCGGACGGGCGCGAAAGTCCGTCGCCGGCGACGCACCTTCACCGCCGATCAGGTCGTCTTCGCCGCTGGCACCTACGGCACCAACAAATTGTTGCTGTCCATGCAGCGCTCCGGCAACCTGCCGAGGCTGTCGGGCCGCCTTGGAAAGGTGGTGCGCACCAACTCCGAAGCAGTCCTGGCCGCCACCGCACGCGACACCACCACCGACTACACCCGCGGCGTCGCGATCACCTCATCCTTTCACCCCAACGACCACACCCATATCGAACCGGTCCGCTATGGCAAGGGCAGCAACCTGATCGGACTGCTCCAGGCGATCCTGGTGGACGGCGACGGCCGCACACCGCGCTTGCTCAAGGCGATACTCGCGATGGCCGCGCACCCGGCCACCACGGCGCGGTCGCTGTCGGTGCGCCATTGGTCGGAACGGACCATCATCGCACTCGTCATGCAGACCATCGACAACTCGATCGAACTGTTCGCGGCGGGCACCGGGCCGGCGCTTCGAAGTCGGCCCGGCGACGGTGACCCGCCACCGAGATGGATTCCCGAGGGGCACACCGCCGTCCGGTCCGCCGCCCGACAGATCGACGGAGATGCGGGCGGTTCGCTCGTCGACCTGCTCAACATCCCGATGACGGCACACTTCCTCGGCGGTTGCGCCATCGGCGCCTCCCCTGAGGACGGTGTGGTCGACGCCTACCATCGCGTCTTCGGATATCCGGGACTGCACGTGGTAGACGGTTCGACCGTGTCGGCGAATCTCGGAGTCAATCCGTCATTGACCATCACCGCACAGGCCGAGCGCGCAATGGCGCTGTGGCCCAATGCCGGAGAATCCGACCCTCGCCCACAACTCGGATCGGACTATGTGCCCGTGGAAGCGGTCGAACCATATCGCCCGGCCGTGCCACCATCGGCGCCGGGTGCACTCCGTCTGCCGATCACTCCGGTGCAGCGGTGGGCGTGATCGGCCGGCCGGCCTGGATACGCCGCCCGACCTGACGGATCGGGGCGTACGGTGTCGCGTATCGCGCACCACAAGGGTTGCTGTGCAACCGATGTGGCCGTCGGGTACGCGACACCGTTGCGGCGCCGTTGTTTCACGCTATGGAGTTCTCAAGGGACGGTTGC
>NZ_JAKGCU010000002.1 GCF_021556435.1 Gordonia tangerina | reverse complement strand
TTCGTGCATCGGTGGCGCCACCCTCGGCGTGTGGGACCGAATGGTCGACATCGGCGTGATAGGCGCGGTTGTTGCAGCCGGGAAAGCTGCAACACAGCTCGCCGGCCCGGATGAGGTCGGCAAGTTTCTTCGACGGCGCGTAACGGTCGACCTGTGCGAGGTTGGTGGTGTCGGGTGTGACGTAGCAGCGTTTGGCCTCGGCCAACAATGCGCGGGCGGTGTCGGCATCGATGACTCCGTGGCCGTCGAGGAAGGCCGGATCATCATCGTGACCCAGCAGGGTGCTCAGATTGACCACGATGTGAAACGTCGGACGCGGCGCACAATCCGTCGTGGCGGCGTCAGCGTCGACCGGTGCGCCCGAAGTGTCGCCCTGCCCGTCGCGGACCTCGGGTTCACCGGCCGCCGCGGGGTCGGGTGCCGTCGCCTCGTCCTCGACTGCGATCGCGTCACTGTCGGGTGTCTCGTCGGACGCACCGAGCCCCTCGCCGGCGGCGCTGTCATCGGCGTTGGCGTCGGTGGTGCAGACCTCACACCGGCAGTCCAGGCGGTCAGCGCCATCGGCCAAGGCGACCAACGCATCGGCGCGGCGTTGGGCGGCGGTGCGTGGATCGTCGGGATGCACCGCCGCGGCCATCGCTTGGAGTCGGGCGTCGATGGCCGCGGCCTGCTCGGCGGGCAACACACCCCCGATCCGGGACTGGCCCGGGGTGTGGCGGTCGGGGCGCACACTGATGTTGCGGTCGGTGTCGACCTGCTCACGCCGACGGCGCACCGCGGTCGGATCGATCTTCGTGATGATCTTGTCGATCATCGTGGTGAACCGGGTTATCGACATCGGCTCGCGCGACTCGATGGCCGCGGCGATCTCGGTATCGAGCACAGTGAACTTTGCGGGATCGACCAGCACGGTGCGGCGTACCACCACCAGAAACCGCGGTAGGTCGATACGGCCGGCGACAAGGGTGGCGCCGGTGAACGGCAACTGATGACGTAACACGCTGCCGGCCTCGATCAACTCCCGCGCCCGCGCCGGTGGCACCGTCAACGCCGCACCGACCTCGGCGATCGCCATCTCCAACCCGGTCGGTCCGTACTGGGCGCGTGGATCCTCCCCGGCCGCCGCACGCCTGGCGAGACGTTCCAGAGTGGCCAGCGACGTCGACTGCTCACCCAACGACGCAGCCAACCGCACCAGATGGTCCTGTTCACGTTCCTCATGAATCAGACTGACCGCCTGCAACATCCGATAATCGGCGGCCGCGCGCACCGCATTGCAATGATGGAGCACCTCGACCAACTCGGTAGCGCAGTGCTGCTCATCATCGGCCATCTGGGCCAACGCCGGCGCGCTCGAATTCATGACACCAAACTAACCGCACCCACCGACAACTTTCGTCGACGCAGGCCAAACCCCACAACAGACCGTGGATGACTCAGCCGTCGTCGCCGAGTTTCCGATAGAACGTGCCGACGATCGGCGCGACCACTGCGCGTGGGCTGTATCCACCGGCGACCGACATCGCTTTCGACAGGGTGCCCGGAACCACCCGCATCTTGTTGTGTTCCAGCGCATCCAGGCTCATCTCGGCGACCTTGTCGCTGGAGTGCCACAGGAAGTCGGGGACCATCTTGTCCACGATGGACTGGTTTTCGGGTGCCGGCGTCGCTGTGCGCACCGGCCCCGGCGCGAGCAGGGTGACGTGGACGCCTTGAGCGGACACCTCGCCGCGCAGCGACTCGCTGAAGGTGTTCACGAACGCCTTCGTGGCCGCATACGTGGCGTTGTTGGGGATCGGCATGTTCCCCGCGGCCGAGCCCACCATGAGGATTCCGCCGGAGCCACGGTGCACCATGTGCGGGAGTACGGCCAAGGTCAGATCGTGGACGGCGTTCACGTTCAGACGGACCTGCGCGCGTTCGTACTCTGGGTCGAGGTCGCTGACCGGTCCGAAGGTGGCGATCCCGGCGTTGTTGCACAGGATGGAGATCTCGCGTCCGGCGAGTTCGGCACAGAGCACCTCGACCGCAGGTGAATCCGAGAGGTCGACCGGGCGCACCTCGACCGCGATGTCGTGGCTGCCACGGAGCTCGGCGGCGAGGCCCTCGAGGATGTCACCGCGACGAGCGACCAAGACGAGCGAATGTCCGCGCGAGGCCAGTGCCCGCGCCAGTGCCATCCCGATGCCGGATGAGGCGCCGGTGACAACGGCGCGGGCGGACTCGGTCGGCGACGGGACACCCATGTCTGAAGATCCTAGTCGGGCGGTCGGGGGGATCTCGATACACCGGCTCGCTGCGCTCGCGCGGTTACTCGATCGGCGGGGATACACCCGCTGCGCTCGCGCGGTTACTCGATCGGCGGGGATACACCCGCTGCGCTCGCGCGGTTACTGGATCGGCGGGGATACACCCGCTGCGCTCGCCGACATCGAGACCCCCTCCGCCTTGGTCAGGCGATGCCGGCGGCCACCTCGGTGCCCTGCCGGATGGCCCGCTTGGCGTCGAGCTCGGCGGCCAGGTCGGCGCCACCGATGACGTGCGTGGTCACCCCGGCGACGGTCAACGGGTCCACGAGTTCGCGCACCGATTCCTGACCGGCACACACGACCACGTTGTCGACTTCGAGGATGCGGGTCTCGGTGACCTTGCCCTCGTCGTCGTGGAAGCTCAGGTGCAGCCCCTGGTCGTCGATCTTGTCGTAGGTGGCGCCCGAGATCTGTTCCACGCCCTTCATCTTCACCGTCGCGCGGTGCACCCAGCCGCTGGTTTTGCCGAGGGTCTTGCCCTGCTTACCAGGCTTGCGCTGCACCAGGTAGACCTGACGGATCGCCGGCAGCGGACGGGGTTTGGTGACGAAGCCGGGCTTGTCGCCGTCCTCGGTGACGCCCCATTCCTGCTCCCATTCCTTGAGATTCAACGATGGGGATTCGTCGGTGACGAGGAATTCGCTGACGTCGAAGCCAATTCCGCCGGCACCGATCACCGCGACACGCTTGCCGATCTCGCGACGTCCGAGGACGGCGTCGGCGTAGGACATCACCATCGGGTGGTCCACCCCCGGGATGCTCGGAATGCGCGGGGTGACACCGGTTGCCACGATGACGTCGTCGTATCCGCCCTCGATGATCTCGTCGGCGGTGGCGCGCTTGTTCAGCACCACGTTCACACCGTTGATCTCCAGCTGACGGGTGTAGTAGCGAATCGTCTCACTGAACTCTTCCTTGCCGGGGATGCGGGAGGCGATGGAGAACTGCCCACCGATGCTGGCGCCACCCTCGTAGAGGTCCACCTTGTGGCCGCGTTTGGCCGATGCGACCGCGGCCGACAACCCGGCCGGTCCGGCGCCGATGACCGCGACCCGCTTGGCGCGGCGCGTCGGTCCGAGTAGCAGCGTCGTCTCGCGGCCCGCCTGCGGATTGACTAGGCAGGAGACGTGCTTGCCGACGAAGGCGTGGTCGAGGCAGGCCTGGTTGCAGCCGATGCAGGTGTTGATCTCGTCGGCCAGACCCTCACGGGCCTTGTTGGCGATCTCGGGATCGGCGAGGAACGGTCGGGCCATCTGTACGGCGTCGACGCGCCCACGTTCGAGGATCTCCTCGGCGAGTTCGGCGGTGTTGATGCGGTTGGCGGCGATCAGCGGGATCGACACCTGGTCGCGCAGACGCTCGGTGAATTTCACGAATGCGCCGCGGGGCACCGAGGTGACGATGGTGGGCACTTGCGCCTCGTGCCAGCCGATGTCGGTGTTGATGGCATCCACCCCGTGCTCCTCGGCCTTACGGGCCATGAGCGCGATTTCGTCCCACGTCTGGCCGTTGCGGATGAGGTCGGCGATGGACTGGCGCAGGATGATCGGGAAATCACGCGGCACCTGGCGGCGCATCTCCTTGATGACCTCGACGAGGAACCGCTGCCGGTTCTCCGTTGAGCCACCCCACTTGTCGGTTCGATCGTTGGTGTGCGGGCAGAGGAACTGATTGATCAGGTAACCTTCGCCGCCCATGATCTCGACCGCGTCGTAGCCGGCCTGCCGGGCCAGCTTCGCCGACCGTCCGAAGCTGCGGATGACGTGCCGGATGATCGGCTCGTTCATCTTGAGGTGTTTGAACGGATGGATCGGTGACGGCTCGGAGCCGGCGGCGACCTTGAACGGGTTGTAGCCGTAGCGACCGGCGTGGATGAGCTGCATTGCGATCTTGCCGCCCTCGTCGTGCACGGCCTTGGTGACCCGCTGATGTCGCTTGACCTCCAGGACGTTGGTCATCTTGCCGCCCGCGATGGACAGCACACCGGTACGGCTGGTGGCGAATCCGCCGGTGATGATGAGCCCAGCACCGCCCTTGGCGCGCTCGGCGAAATACGCGGCGAGTTTGTCGATGTCCCACACCCGATCCTCGAGACCGGTGTGCATCGAACCCATGATGAGGCGGTTCGGGATGGTCATCCCGCCGATCTGCAATGGTTCGAACAGGTTGGGGAACTGTTGATTTCGCTCGGCCGTGTGGGCTGACATGGCGTTGCCTCTCGTGTCGGGGTCGTTGCGGGGAGGTGATCGTGGGTCAGGTGGACAGTTCGCGTTCGAGGGCGTCGATGACCTCGTCGCACCAGTCGACGAAGCCCTGCTCGGATCGAATTCCGCCGCGCAGCACCAGGTACTGATGGAGTTTGCGGCCGGTCAGGGTGTCGGGAGCGGGGTAGTACGCCGCCTCGAAGCCGTTGAAAAGGGTCAGTTGGGCGAGATGTTCGTCGCGATGCGCCTTGAGCTCGCCGATGATGGTGGCCAGATCGCCGAATTCGGCGGCGCGCAACTTGACTCCGAGGTCGTTGCGCAGCGGCTGCAGCGGCGTCGGACTCATCGCCCACTCCGCCAGCACTTTCCGGCCCGCGTCGGAGACGGTGTAGACCTTCTTGTCGGGTCGACCGTCCTGGGGAATCGATTCGAAACTCACCAGGCCGTCAGCGTGCAGCTTCTTCAGGGTGCGGTAGATCTGCTGATGGGTAGCCGACCAGAAGTAGCCGATGGATCGGTCGAACTGCTGGCCGATCTCGTAGCCCGTTCCGGGCCGTTCGGCCAGCGACACCAGGATCGCATGCTCGAGCGCCACGATGTGAACCTAGCACTGCACCTACGCACTATGCAACAAAGTTCATATGTGGCCGAATTCTGCCTTCGTGCAGTTCCAGCACCTCGTCGGCGATCTCGGTGACGCGGCCGTCGTGGGTGATGAGGAGGGTGGACCGACCGGCAGCCAACCGCTGCAGCGGCTCGAGGATGCGTTGGGTCGTTGCATCATCGAGGCCGGATGTCGGTTCGTCGAGGATGAGGATCGGTGTGTTGCGCAGGAAGGCGCGCGCCATCGCGATGCGTTGACGTTGTCCGCCGGAGAGGGTCAATCCGTCCTCGGCGAGTGGGGAGTCGTACCCGGCGGGCAAGGCGCTGATGAACGAGTCGGCGTCGGCCGCGATCGCGGCGGCGATGATCGATGCGCGGTCGGCGTCCGGGCATCCGTAGGCGATGTTGTCGGCGACCGTGCCGGTCTTGATTACGGGTTGCTGGGGGAGCAGGGTGATGTGTTCGCGAATCGAGCGGCCGGTGAGCTCCGACAGCGACCGGTCTCCCAGGGTGATGGTGCCCTCATCGGGTCGCTCGAACCGGCAGAGCAGCGACGCGAGGGTGGATTTCCCGGCGCCACTGGCCCCGACCAGCGCGGTGATGGCTCCGGGGTTCAGATCCAGCGACACCCGATCGAGGACCGTCACGCCCGCACGCCGCAGAGTCACCGCGCGCATGGAGATCCGGTGATCGGCTCCCCGATGGGCGACCGCGTCGGGCTGGTCTGCGTCGGTCGGTTCCAGATCGAGCAGTTCGCAGATGCGTTCGGCGCTCACCGTCGCCGACGCGAGCGCGAGCCGGACCTCGGCGAGTTCCTGCATCTTGGGATAGAGCATGCCGAGGTAGCCGGTCAAGGCCAGTAGCGCTCCCACGCTGAGCGCACCTTGGCGGACCTGCCACACCCCGGCGACGGCGATGGCCAGCGTCACCACCACCTGTCCGAAGCCCATCACCGCACCGAATCCGGCCTCGATCCGGGTCTGGGTCAAGCGGGTGCCGAGCCAGGTGACACCGTGACGGTGCAGACGGGCATGCTCGCGGTCCTGTTGGTTGTAGGCGACGGCGGTCTCGTGGCCGGTGATCGCGGTCGAGACGGCCAGCGCGATGTCGGCATTGGCGATGCGTTCGTCGCGGGTGACCAGCGTCTGGCGACGCGAGTAGAGCGCCGACAGTGCCCACAGGACGGGCACCGCGGCCAGCGCCACCAACGCGACCTGCCAACTCATGATGAATGCGGCGACGACCAGGCCGGCGGTGTTCACCGCGGCGATGACGAACTGCATCAGTCCGGAACCCACCAGATACTCGACGGCCTCCAGATCCCCGGTGTGCCGCGTGACGAGGTCCCCGACACCGAACCGGCGGTGGACGACGGGATTGAGGCGTTGGATGTGGGCGAACAGGTTGTCGCGCAGGCGTAACACCACGCGCTCGGAGATCCCGATCGCAGCCACCTGGCCGTAATAGTCGGCCGCGGTGGCCACGGCAGTCACCAGTAACCAGAGGACGGCCAGCGCGCCGAACTGCGTCAGACTGGTCGCGGTGAGTGCACCGTCGATCACGTCGGACAGCACGAAGATGCCGACGATCTCACACCCAGTGGCGATCAGCAGGAGCGTGGCGGCCAGGGCGAAGCGAGAACCCTCGGAGGCAAGCGCGAACGAGAAGCGGTGGAATGCGTCGCGCGCGGTCATCTGGATGCGGCCCTCCCGTGAGTTGCGGCCGGCGGCAACGCCGACCCGAGAAGAACCTAGGCGGCCATCCTTCGGGCCAGCTTCCGCGGAACTGGGAGAACGCTGTCAGCGCCACGTGGCGACCTCTGGGGCTCAGGTCAGCGCCGCCACACCGAGCCAGATGAGCGCCACCACCTTGATCACCTCAAGGGCTACATAGACGAGGTGTGCGTGGCTCCGGGGTCCGGTGCGGCCGGCCAGGACGGCATCCGAGCGCCGGGTCAATCGCGGGCGCACGCCAACGAGTTGGACGGCGAGCGCCCCGACTGCGACACCGGCTGCGACAGGTACCGCCGCAGCCGGGGGATCACCGGCGACCACGGCGACGACGATGGCGACGGCCCACAGCAACTCCACGGCGTTGAGCGCGCGGAACACCAGACGGCCGATCCCCAGCCCGATCGGCAGGGTGACCCCGGGTGCACGGAACTTGAGTGGTGCCTCCAGGAACGAGATTGCCAGCACCATGCCCAACCAGAGGAATGTGCACGCGCCGACGAGGGCGTCCGTGGCGGTCATCAGGACTTCGATCGCAGTAGTTCGGGGCCGAAGGCCTCGTAGTGCACGCGGTCTTCGTCGATTCCACGGGAGAGGAACTCCGCGCGCATCGTTGACAGAAATCCGCCTGGGCCGCAAAGCATCACGTGTGCTGATCGATCCAGCTGCAGGTCATGTAGAGACATCTGGCCGCGTCGTACCGATGCGGAGATGACGTGGGGCGACGCGTTCTCGTACCACTGGACCAGTCGGGCATCGGGCAGCGCGTCGACCAGGGCGGCGAGCCGGCCACGGTGAGGTTGGCGGTCGCGTGAGCGATCCGCATGCAGAACCGTCACCGATCGCGGGTCCCGCGCGTTGGCCATCGCTTCGAGCAGGCCGATGACGGGGGTGCAGCCGATTCCGGCGGAGGCGAGGACCATCGGCGCGTCGTCGTCGGGCAGGACGAGATCTCCGAACGGGGCGCTCACCCGGAGCGAATCACCCTCGAACACCTCAGTGTGCAGATATTCCGAGACCTCGCCGGCCAGTTTCACGCTGATCCGCCATCCGGGTGCGGTCGGCGCCCCGGTCAGGCTGTACTGGCGGATCTGTTGCGCACCGTCGGGAAGACGCACCTGTACCGAGATGTACTGTCCGGGAGTGAATCCCGGCAGTGGTCGATCGTCGGCGCCGATCAGCTTCAGCGCGATCGTGTCCGGTGACTCCTGGGTACGTTCGACGACGCGGACCTCGCGCCACACCTGACCGGGCGCCACGCCGGCGTGGTCGTACAGGTCGTTCTCGGTCGCGATGAGCAGGTCGGCCATGTCCCAATACAACTGATCCCACGCGTCGGCGACCTCGGCGGTCACCGAGTCGCCCAACACCGCCACGATCGCTGCGAACAGATGCTCGTGTACGACGGCGTACTGGTCGCGCGTCACGCCCAGTGACGCATGCTTGTGCGCGATCCGGTCGAGGATGAGACGTTGGCGCCGGATGTCGGGCTCGAGTTGCAGTCCGGCGAAGGCGGCCACCGCTCCGGCCAGCGCCTGGGATTGTTCACCGGTCTGCTGATGCGTTCGGTTGAACAGGTTGTCGCGCAACTCCGGATGTGCCGTGAACAGTCCTTGGTAGAACCGGGTGGTGATCTCGCCGAGCGCGGATTGCACCGACGGCAGACTAGCGGCGAGGGTGCGCCGTTGGGTGTCGGACAACATGGGGACTCCTGTTCCTCGGTGGCGATGGTGCTCAGATCTCGATCGTCAGGGGGTAGTGCTCTTGTCAGCTCTGGGGTGCGTAGTGCTGGTCGTGTCGTCGGGGACTCGTGGTGTCAGCGACAGCAGTACGGCGGCGGTCGGTTCGCCGACGAGGTCGGCCACGGTTTGTTCGTCGAGGCTGGTGAAGAACGCCGTGCGCGCCCGGGCCAGCGCACCCCGCAGCCGACATGCCCGACGCAGCGGGCAGGGTTGGGGCGCTTCGCAATCGACCACCTCATCAGTGCCCTCGAGGCTCTGCGCCAGCCAGCCCACCCGTGCCTCGCGCCCGAGGTCGGTGATCGCCAGGCCGCCGCTGCGTCCCCGACGTGCGTGTACGACTCCCATCTCGGACAGTCGGCCCACCACCTTCGCCACGTGGGTGTACGGCACCGCGAGTTCTGCGGCCAAGGTCTTTGTGGTGAGGACTGTTGGGTCCGAATCGTTTTCACCGGCGACGGCGAGGCGCATCACCACCCGGAGGCCGATGTCGGTGAACCGGGTCAGTTGCATGAATCGAGTAGACCATAATTGGAATACAGGATGCATATTTACTGCGCGTGATGCCGGTCACCTTGCGCGTTGGGCCGCAGGCCGACCCGCCATGCGCCACACTGAGTCCCATGGCGACACCGCACACGCGACCGAGGGGTTTCCTGTTCTGGCAGCGGGTTGAGGGTGGTGGGGTGATCGCCCCGGACGAACGGCTTGGCTGGTCGAAGACCGTGGGGATCGGCCTGCAGCACGTGGTCGCGATGTTCGGCGCGACGTTCCTGGTGCCGGTACTCACCGGCTTCCCACCGTCGACGACGCTGTTGTTCTCCGGGATCGGCACGCTGCTGTTCCTGCTCATCACGCGCAACCGCCTGCCGAGCTACCTGGGGTCGAGTTTCGCGATCATCGCGCCGGTACTCGCCGCGACTGCGTCCACGGGGCAATCGGCCGCGCTCGGCGGCATCGTGGTGGTGGGCGCGCTACTGCTGGTGATCGGCGCGATCGCGCATTTCGCGGGCATCGGCTGGGTCGAGGTGTTGATGCCGCCGGTGGTGACCGGCACGATCGTCGCCCTCATCGGGCTGAACCTCGCACCCACCGCGAAGGCCAACTACGAGCAGGATCCGGTCATCGCCACCGTGGTCCTGGTGTTACTGGTCGCGTCGGTGGTGGTGTTCCGGGGCATGCTGGGCCGACTGGCCATCTTTCTGAGCGTCATCTTCGGCTATGTGATCTCGCTGATTTTCGACAAGGTCGACACCACCGGGATCAGTGACGCGGCGTGGGTCGGCCTGCCGGAGTTCCAGGCGCCGAGTTTCCACCTGTCGGTGATCCCGATGTTCCTGCCGGTGGTGCTGGTGCTGCTGGTGGAGAACATCGGCCACGTGAAGTCGGTGTCGACGATGACCGGCATCAACTATGACCGCAGGATCGGGCGGGCGTTGGCCGCCGACGGCCTGGCCACCGTGCTGGCCGGTAGCGGCGGCGGGTCGGCGACCACCACCTACGCCGAGAACATCGGGGTCATGGCGGCCACCAAGGTGTATTCGACCGCCGCCTACTGGGTGGCGGGCGCGGCCGCGATCCTGCTGGGACTATCGCCCAAGGTCGGCGCGGTGATCGCCGCGGTCCCGCCGGGTGTGCTCGGTGGCGTGACGACCGCGCTCTATGGCCTGGTCGGCATTCTGGGCGTGCACATCTGGGTCACCAACCGGGTGGACTTCGGACGGCCGGTCAATCAGTTCACCGCGGCCATCCCATTGGTGATCGGCATCGCCGACTTCACCTGGGAGGTCGGTGACCTGAACTTCGGCGGCATCGCCCTGGGGGCCGGCGCCGCGCTGGCCATCTACCACTCGATGGCGCTGATCGGCCGGTGGCGGGGGACGGTCACCACCTGACGCGGGCGTGCTCCATCGAGCACGGTCGCTCAGTCTTTGCTGCCCGGTATCCCCATCACGAACCCGATCCCGATGATCACGCACGAGACGAACGCCACGGCCGGCATCACCCACATGTAGTCCATGTGAGGGATGTTACGAGTCGGGCGGTGACCCCGCGCGGTTTCCGCGGGACAACGGGACCTTGGTCCCGAAGGCGGGGATGTCCACACGCCGGAGGTCGGCCGGGATGCGCACACCGACCGGAGGTCGGCCAGGGTGTGCACAGTGCCCCCGGCAGGATTCGAACCTGCGACCTAGGGATTAGAAGGCCCTTGCTCTATCCACCTGAGCTACGGAGGCTGATGCCGCCCTGAGGCGGCAGCGTGGGCGAGTATAGCCCGTCCTACAGTTGTCCCATGACCAGCGCAACGCCGACAGTTCCGGCCACGTCCGGCCGGGACTCGATGCGTGAGCAGCGCGGCATCGTCGCGGGACTCGCCTGGGCGTCGGGATGGATGGCCAGTCTCGTGGCGATCGTGGCGACGGCGCTGTCGGCGGCATCGGCGGTCGAACTGGCCGGGGTCCCCGATCCTGGGTGGATCACCACCTACGGCGTTGCCGCGGTCACCGCGGTCGGGGAGGTAGCGGCCGCGGTCGCGGTCGGGTCCGCGCTGTTCGCCGCGTTCTTCGTGCCACCCCAGGCCGATGGGGTGCTCGACGTCGGCGGGTACCGGGCGATCCGGATCGCCGCGTCCGCGTCGCTGGCGTGGGCCATCTGTGCGGTGCTGATGATCCCGCTCTCCATCTCCAACGTGAGCGGGCAGCCCCTTTCGGAGACGATGCGGCCGGCCAACCTCATCACCGCGTACTCGCAGGTTGCCGACGCGCGTACCTGGCTGTGGACGGCTGTCTTCGCCCTGGTCGCCGCCGCGACCGCCCGCGTCGTGCTGCGGTGGGGCTGGACCGTCGCGGTACTCGGCATCGCAGTGATGAGCCTGATGCCGATCGCGCTGGCAGGCCATTCCTCGACCGGCGGCAATCACGACCTCGCCACCAACAGCCTGATCCTGCACATCGTCGGCGCGGCGGTGTGGATGGGCGGACTCTTCGCCGTGCTGCTCTACGCCTTCGCCGGTGGCCGGTGGCGTGTGCTGGCGGTCGCGCGGTTCTCTCGCGTCGCTTTCTGGGCGATCCTCGTCGTCGGAGTCAGCGGCGTGATCAATGCACTGGTGCGGATGTCACTCGCGGATCTGTTCACCGACGTCTACGGCGCGCTGGTGCTGGCCAAGGTGTCCGCGTTGGTGGTCCTGGGGGCACTCGGCGCGTGGCACCGGCGGGCGACGATCGCCCGACTGGCCGACGAGCCCGCCGAGCGATCCCTGTTCGTCCGGTTCGGGCTCGTCGAGGTCCTGGTCTTCGCGATCACTTTCGGACTGGCGGTGGGGTTGTCGCGCACTCCGCCCCCGGCCGGGGAGGTCGCCGACATCAGCGCGGTGGAGAACCAGATCGGTTACCGCATCGACGGGCCGCCGACGCTTGCGCGCATCGCGTTCGACTGGCGATTCGACCTGCTGTTCGGCGCCCTGGCGATCGTCCTGGCGGTGGTGTACCTGCGGGGCGTGGTGCGTTTGCGACGACGCGGTGACCACTGGCCGGTGGGCCGCACCGTCGCCTGGATACTGGGCTGCGCGCTGCTGCTGTTCACCACCTCGTCGGGCCTCGGTCGGTACTCGCCTGCGATGTTCAGCGTGCACATGATCGCGCACATGTCGATGTCGATGATGATCCCGGTGCTGTTGGTGCTCGGTGGTCCGGTGACCCTGGCGCTACGTGCTCTGCCGCCCGCCGGCCGAGGTAATCCGCCGGGCTTGCGGGAATGGATACAGTCGGCCATCCACAGTGCGCCGTCGCGGTTCCTGACCCACCCGGCGATCGCCGCGGTCATCTTTGTCGGCAGCTTCTACCTGCTGTACCTCAGCGGCCTGTTCGAGACGATCGTTCCCTACCACGCGGCGCATCTGCTCATGAACGTGCACTTCGTGGTCAGCGGCTACCTGTTCTACTGGCTCGTCATCGGTATCGACCCCGCGCCACGGCAGGTGACGCCGGTGGCCAAACTCGGCATCGTGATGGGTTCGTTGCCGTTCCACGCCTTCTTCGGCGTGGCGCTGATGATGACCAGCGCCGTGATCGCCGAGAGCTACTACCGCGGGCTCAATCTGCCCTGGGACTACGAGCTGTTCGACGACCAGCGCGTCGGCGGGGGGATCGCCTGGGCCACCGGTGAGATCCCGCTGGTGGTAATCATGCTGGCGTTGCTGGTGCAATGGCGGCGCCAGGATGAGCGGCAGGCGCGTCGTTACGACCGTCGGGCGGTGCGTGACCATGACGCCGACCTCAACAGCTACAACGAGATGCTCTCGGAACTCAACAAGCGCAAGTGACCTGTTCGGGACACCCGAGGAGTTGTCCACAGATGTTGTCGCGGTCCCGTTGCGGGGCCACCTCTGGAGAGATGCTGACTGCAGTCACGCGACGACGTGGCAAGCACCGAACGGAGGAGTCGAGAGCATGTACGAGACCTACACGACCGTCATCGGGACCGTGGTGTCCGATCCACGTCATCGCCAGACCACGACAGGGGAGGCGGTGATCTCGTTTCGTGTCGCCTGCAACTCGCGCCGGATCGACAAACGCACCCAGGAGTGGATCGACGGGCCGACGCTGTATCTCACGGTGAGCTGCTGGCGGCGACTGCTGACCGGTGTGTCGCAGGCGGTGGCCAAGGGGCGCCCGGTGATCGCGCACGGTCAGATCAAGACCAACGAGTACGTCACCGCGGACGGCGAGCGGCGCGCCGACCTGGAGATGACCGCCACCGCCGTCGGGTTGGACCTGAGCAGGTGTGTGGTGAGTTTTCATGGCGCTCCGGGGCAGGAGCCGTCCACCGACGACACCGCACCACGGCAGGTCGCGACGGCCGCCGACGGTGCGGCACCCGACGCGGAGACCCGCAGAGCGGCCTGACCTGTGACACCGCGGACACCCCGCGCCCCCTGCGTCGCGGGGTGTCCGCGACCGGGCGTCGTCGGCCCACTAGGCTGGGGACAAGTTGTGCCATCCCGCCGACACGGCCGGATCGACCCCGGAGAGTGCTCACCGTGACCGGTTGCGGGACCGATATCTAGGTCTGAAGGAGACGCTGTAAGTGGCTGAGTTCATCTACACCATGAAGAAGGTGCGCAAGGCGCACGGCGACAAGGTCATCCTCGACGACGTCACCATGTCCTTCTACCCGGGCGCCAAGATCGGCGTCGTCGGCCCCAACGGTGCGGGTAAGTCGTCGATCCTCAAGATCATGGCCGGACTCGATCAGCCGTCCAACGGGGAGGCGTTCCTCGACCCCGAGGCCACCGTCGGCATCCTGCTGCAGGAGCCGCCCCTCAACGAGGAGAAGACGGTCAAGGAGAACGTCGAGGAGGGGATGGGCGAGATCAAGGTCAAGCTCGACCGCTTCAACGAGATCGCCGAAGCGCTGGCCACCGACTACTCCGACGAGCTGATGGAGGAGATGGGCAAGCTGCAGGAGGATCTCGACAACGCCGACGCGTGGGACCTCGATTCGCAGCTCGAACAGGCGATGGACGCCCTGCGCTGCCCGCCCGGCGACTCGCCGGTGACCCATCTGTCCGGCGGCGAGCGACGCCGCGTGGCGCTGTGCAAGTTGTTGCTGCAGAAGCCTGACCTGCTGCTTCTCGATGAGCCGACCAACCATCTCGACGCCGAGAGCGTGCTGTGGCTCGAGCAGTTCCTCGCGTCCTACCCCGGTGCCGTTCTCGCCGTCACCCACGACCGGTACTTCCTCGACCATGTCGCCGGCTGGATCTGTGAGGTCGACCGCGGCAAGTTGCACCCGTATGAGGGCAACTACTCCACCTACCTGGAGAAGAAGGCCGAGCGCCTCGAGGTGCAGGGCAAGAAGGATCAGAAGCTGCAGCGCCGACTGAAGGAGGAGTTGGCTTGGGTGCGGTCGGGTGCGAAGGCCCGCCAGACCAAGAACAAGGCGCGTCTGGCCCGCTACGAGGAGATGGCCGCCGAGGCGGAGAAGACCCGCAAGCTCGATTTCGAGGAGATCCAGATCCCCACCCCGCCGCGTCTGGGCGACGTGGTGGTGGAGGTCTCCCACCTCGACAAGGGTTTCGACGGTCGGGTACTGATCAAAGACCTGTCGTTCACCCTGCCGCGCAACGGCATCGTCGGCGTGATCGGTCCGAACGGCGTCGGTAAGACCACGCTGTTCAAGACCATCGTCGGACTCGAGGAGCCCGATTCCGGCAACGTCAAGGTCGGCGAGACGGTCAAGCTCAGTTACGTCGACCAGGGTCGCGCCAACATCGATCCCAAGAAGACGGTGTGGGAGGTGGTCTCCGACGGCAACGACTTCATCGAGGTCGGCCAGAACGAGATGCCCTCACGCGCGTACGTGAGTGCGTTCGGCTTCAAGGGACCCGACCAGCAGAAGCGTTCGGAGGTGCTCTCCGGTGGTGAGCGCAACCGGCTGAACCTGGCACTGACCCTCAAAGAGGGCGGCAACCTGATCCTGCTCGACGAGCCGACCAACGACCTCGACGTGGAAACCCTCGGCTCGCTGGAGAACGCACTCGAACAGTTCCCCGGATGTGCCGTGGTCATCAGCCACGACCGCTGGTTCCTGGACCGCACCTGTACCCACATCCTGGCGTGGGAGGGCAACGTCGAGGAAGGCCAGTGGTTCTGGTTCGAGGGCAACTTCGAGGCCTACGAGGCCAACAAGATCGAACGTCTCGGTGCAGACGCCGCCCGCCCGCACCGGGTTACCCACCGTCGCCTGACCCGCGACTGACCGCTGTGGCCGCGTGTCCGTCCCGGCGGACACGCGGCGGTCCAACGCGGACCCAGACGGCGTCGGGATCACTACGATCGCAGGAGAGGGACACCCCCGGAGATTCCGGGGTTCCTGCCTCTGCAGCGACGGGGTGAGCGCCGGTGACGAATATGACATCGCTTCTACCGCAAGCGATTGCACGCTACTTCAGTTCGTCGTCGGTGCTCGACGACGCGCAGTTGCCCGACCCGGACACCTTTGACGATGACGATGTGGCGCGCGTGCGGCGGCACCTCGAGATCGCCGAACGGCGAGGCGACCGGGAACGACTGGTCGAGGTCGCCGGCACCGAATCCGGCGGAATCGAGATCGTCGTCGTCAACGACGACATGCCGTTGTCGGTGGAGGCCGTGCTGGCCACGGTCGAGGCGCACGATCTGGTGGTCAGTCGGATCGATCATCCGGTGATCCCGGTGGTGCGGTCATCGGACGGAGTGCTCTCGGACTTCGTCGCCGACAATCCCACCGCGGTGGAGTCGTGGATCTTCGTCGTGGCGTTGTCGCGTCAGCCGGATTTCGATGCCGAGGCCCTCCGCGCCGATCTCGTCGAGGTGATCGGCCGCGTCGCCGATGTGGACCGTGACGCGGCCACGATGCGGGCCACCCTCACCCGGTTGGCCGCCGAGTGCGCGACTGCGCCCATCGCCGGTCAGGGTGGCCTGCTCGCCGGGGACCGTCAGGAGTACGCCCGCCTGTTGGAATGGTTCGCCGGAAATCACTTCTTGCCGCTCGGCTATGCGCAGGTACACACGGACGGAACCGACGTGGGCCCACGGCTCGGTATCTGGCGTACCGACACCGTCGCCGCCGACTTCCCGGTGGCCACGCGTCCGCCGCTGCTCCCGGTCGTCTCCCGGGTGTACCTCGAGACCGGCATCCAACGGTCCGATTTCCCCACCCTGTTGCAGATCCCGGCATTTGGCGACGACGGTGCGCAGGTCGGCGAACATCGTTTCGTCGGCACGTTCACGTCCTCGGGTCTGCATCAGACGGTTCTCGACGTCCCCGTGCTGCGGGCCAAGGTGCAGGGTGTGCTCAGCCGCGCTCAGGTCGACGATGATTCCTATGCCGGCCAGGCGATGCTCGAACTGCTGCAGAACTACCCGATCGTGGAGATGTTCGCGTCCACGGACGCCGAACTCAGCCGACGCATCCACGAGATGCTCGACGCCGGTGCCACCCGTTCGCTTCGGCTGTTCGTCCGTACGGACCCGGGCGGCGGAATGGCGTCGGCGCTGGTGTATCTGCCCCGCGACCGCTACAACACCCAGACCCGACTGACCTTGCAGGCAGAACTGCTGCGGGCGCTCGGCGGCACCGCCATCGAGTACACCGCCCGGGTCAGCGAGATGCCGCTGGCCCTGCTGCAGGTACTCGTGCGCGTGGACGCCGACATCGTCCGATCGATCGGTTCGGTGGACACCGGCAGCGAGCAGCACCTGCGCATGCAGGCACGCCTGGCCGACATCATCCGCAGCTGGGACGAACGGGTACGCGAACTCGGGCGCATCGCCGCAGAGTCGAATGAGGCGTCGTGGCCGATCGGCGGTGTCGATGCGGTGTTGCGCATGTTGCCGTCGCTCACCGACGACTACAAGGAACAGCGGAATCCGCGCGAGGCCCTGGCCGACCTCGTTCACGTGACGCAGTTGGCGCCGGGTGATGTCACCGTGACCTTGGGGCGGGTCCTCGACGACCTCGACGCCGACGTCGACGTCGACCCGGCAGAGTTGACGTTGGCGGGCGGGGCGGCCGACGGTCGGGATCTGCGGACCGAACGGTGGACCTTCACGCTGTACCTGTGCGATGAGACCGCCACCCTCACCGATGTCCTCCCGGTCCTGCACAGCCTGGGCCTCGACGTCCTCGACGAGCATCCGTATCACCTGATCCGCGGCGACGGATCCTCGTGCTGGGCGTACGAGTTCGGGGTGCGCCTCACCGAGGGCATGACCATCGACATGGGTTCGCTGGCGGACCTGCAGAGTCGGTTCACCGACGCCTTCGAGCAGCTCTGGCGCCGCAACGCCGAGGTCGACGCGATCAACGAGTTGGTCATCCGATGCGGTCTGGACTGGCGCTCGGCGGCGATGCTGCGGGCATACGGCCGCTATCTCCGGCAGTGCGGGTTCTCCTACACCACCACGCATGTCGCCGCGGTTCTCGGTGACCACCCGGCGGTCGTACGCGGGCTCGTCGAGCTGTTCGCCGCATCCTTCGACCCGGATTCGGCCAACGACGATCGCCGCGAGGATGCCCTCGCCACGTTGCGTCGTGAGGTCGGATCCGTGATCAGCCTCGACGCCGACCGGATTCTGTCGGCGTTCGCGGCCGTGGTGACGGCGACCTCACGTACCAACTTCTACGTCTCCGGTGACGACGGCGGACATCAGCCGGTGATGTCGTTCAAACTGCGGCCACGTGACATTCCCCAGGCCCCGCAACCACGGCCCATGCACGAAATCTTCGTCTACTCACCGCGCGTGGAAGGTGTGCACCTACGATTCGGCATGGTGGCGCGTGGCGGGCTGCGTTGGTCGGATCGCCGCGAGGACTTCCGCACCGAGATCCTCGGTCTGGTCAAGGCGCAGGCGGTGAAGAACGCCGTGATCGTGCCGGTCGGCGCCAAGGGCGGTTTCGTGGTGAAACGTCCTCCGGCGGCGACCGACGACCCCACGGCCGACCGGGATGCGTTCCGCGCCGAGGGCATCGCGTGCTATCGCGCGTTCATCGCCGGGTTGCTCGACGTCACCGACAACATCGACCGACAGAGCGGGACGGTTCTGCCCGCCCGATCGGTGGTGCGCCGTGACGGCGACGATCCGTACCTGGTGGTGGCCGCCGACAAGGGGACCGCGTCGTTCTCCGACATCGCCAATGATGTGGCCGCCGACTACCGGTTCTGGCTCGGCGACGGCTTCGCATCGGGCGGATCGGCCGGCTACGACCACAAGGAGATGGGGATCACCGCCCGCGGAGCGTGGGAGTCGGTGAAACGCCATTTCCGGGAGATGGGTGTGGACACCCAGTCGCAGGAATTCACCGTCGTCGGTGTGGGCGACATGAGCGGTGATGTCTTCGGCAACGGGATGTTGCTGTCCGAACACATCCGGCTCGTCGCCGCGTTCGACCACCGGCATGTGTTCGTCGACCCCACGCCCGACGCGGCCGTGTCGTTCGGGGAGCGGGCACGACTGTTCGACCTACCGCGCTCCTCATGGGACGACTACGACCCTGAACTCATCAGTCCGGGAGGCGGAGTATGGTCGCGGCACCAGAAATCCATTCCGGTCAGCGGCGAGATGCGCGAGGCGCTGGGACTCGACGGCGACATCACCGAATTGTCGCCGCCCGAACTCATCCGCGCGGTGCTGCTCGCACCGGTCGACCTGTTGTGGAACGGCGGGATCGGCACCTACATCAAGGCGTCGACGGAGTCCGACGCCGAGGTCGGGGACAAGGCCAACGATTCCATCCGGGTGAACGGCGACGAGCTGCGGGTCAAGGTGATCGGGGAGGGCGGCAACCTCGGGGCCACCGAGCGCGGCCGTATCGAGTTCGATCTGTGCGGCGGCCGGGTGAACACCGACGCGATGGACAACTCCGCCGGTGTCGACTGCTCCGACCACGAGGTGAACATCAAGATCCTGCTCGACACCGCGGTGTCGTCGGGCGACCTCGACGCCGGACACCGCAACGAGCTGCTCGACTCGATGACCGGCGAGGTCGCCGATCTGGTTCTCGCCGACAACATCTCGCAGAATTCCGAACTCGGCTTCTGCCGCACCTTCGCGCAGGAACGCGTGGACGTCCACGTCCGCCAACTGGCCGACCTCGCCGACACGCACGACGTCGATCTGCACCTGGAGGCGCTACCCGAACCGGGGGAGCTGCGTAAACGGTTCGCCGGTGAGACCCGGCGCGGGTTGACCTCGCCCGAGCTCGCCACGCTGATGGCGCATGTCAAGCTGGCCACCAAGGCGGATCTGCTCGACACCGACCTGCCCGACAACGACGTGTTCGACCAGCGGCTGGCCCGATACTTCCCAGTGCCGTTGCGTACCGGATTCAGCGGTGGCATCCGCTCCCATCGCCTGCGGCGCGAGATCGTGACGACGACGCTGGTCAACGACGTCGTGGACAAGGCGGGCACCACTCACCTGTTCCGCCTTCGGGAGGGTGCCGGCGCGTCCACCGAGGAAGGGGTGCGTGCCTACGTCGTGGCCAGTGCGGTGTTCGGACTCGACGAGCTGTTCGATCGGGTGCTGCACGCCGCCGCGCCGGTCACCATGATCGACGAGATGACGCTCTACGCGCGGCGCCTGCTGTTCCGGGCGTCGCGCTGGTTGCTCGCCTTCCGGCCGCAGCCGCTGGCGATGGCCGCCGAGATCACCCGCTACCGAGACCGGGTCACCGAATTGTCGGCGTTGCTGGACAGTTGGATGGGGTCGAGCTCGGCACTCGACGTCGACCGACGGGTGCAGCGCTATCAGGCGTCCGGGGTGGCGCAGAATCTCGCCCACGACGTCGCCATCGGTCTGCACCGCTTCTGTCTGCTCGACATCATCGACGCCGCCGAGATCGCCGACCGTGACCCGGTGGAGGTCGGTGAGGTCTACTTCGGCGTGATGGAACACTTCGGCATCGAGGAATTGTTGACCTCGGTCTCCGATCTCGAATATGGCGATCGCTGGCATGCGTTGGCGCGCTTGGCGCTTCGTGACGATATGCATGGTGCATTGCGTGCCATCACCTTGAAGATCCTGGAGATCGGCGAGCCCGACGAGTCGGCCGGCGAGATGATCGCCGAGTGGGAGTCGTCGCAGTCGTCGCGGTTGTCCCGGATGCGTACGATGCTGACCGACATCAATGAGCTCGCCGATCCCGACCTCGCGACGTTGTCGGTCGCCGCTCGTCAGCTGCGCAGCGTGATCCGCTGAGCGCGTTTGAGGAGTGCATTTCGCGCAGGCGAGGCCACGCGACCCGCCGGGCGGTTTATCGTGAGGCATGGGTCGGACCGCGCTGAGAATCTGTCCGTTGTGTGAGGCAACCTGTGGCCTCACGGTGACCGTCGACGACGACGGCCGACTGCGCTCGGCGCGAGGTGACGCCGACGATGTGTTCAGCCACGGCTACATCTGCCCGAAGGGCGCCAGTCTGCCGGAACTCGACAACGACGCCGACCGTCTCAGCCGGCCACTCATCCGCCGCGACGGCGCACTCGTCGAGACGGACTGGGCGCAGGCCCTGCAGGCCGTCGTGGACCGGGTCGGCACGATCCGCGCTGCCCACGGTGCGACGGCGGTGGGTGTGTATCTGGGCAACCCCACCGCGCACACCGTTGCCGGCGCGTTGCACGCGCCGATGTTGGCGCGCACGTTGGGCACCACCAACATCTTCAGTGCCAGCACGCTCGATCAGATGCCCAAACAGATCGCGCTGGGATATCTGTTCGGCAATCCGTTTGCGTTCTGTGTGCCCGATCTCGACCGCACCGATCACCTCGTCATCATCGGCGCAAATCCCGTGGTCTCAAACGGAAGTGTCACCACCGCCGCCGATTTCCCCGGGAAACTGACCGCCCTGCGTAAACGCGGTGGGCACCTGACGGTGATCGACCCGGCGCGGACCCGCACGGCGAAACTCGCCGACACCCACATCGCGCCGCGGCCGGGCACCGACGCCGCGCTCTTGTTCGCGGTGGTGCACACACTGTTCGACGAGGACCTCGTCGCCGCCGACCTCGGCGGGATCGCCCAGTACGTCAGCGGTGTGGAGACGCTCGGTGAGCAGGCGCGTGACTTCGCTCCGGAACGGGTCGCCGACCACTGCGGCGTGTCGGCGACCGAGATCCGCGATCTTGCGCGCGGGGTCGCCGCGGCACCCTCGGCGGCCGTCTACGGGCGGATGGGCACCACCACCGTCGAGTTCGGCACCATCACCAGTTGGCTCATCGACGCCGTCAACATTCTCACCGGCAACCTCGACCGGCCGGGAGGCGTGATGTTCCCGACCCCGCCTTCCGCCCCGGCCCCCCGCCCGCCCAGACCGGGACGCCCGTTCCGGACGGGGCGTTGGCGCAGCCGGGTGTCGGGCCATCCCGAGGTCGCCGGCGAACTGCCCGCGGCGGCGTTGGCCGAAGAACTCGACTCACCGGGGGACGGTCGCATCCGAGCACTGATCACCATCGGCGGCAACCCGGTGTTGTCTGCGCCGGACGGTGATCGGCTGTCGCGAGCACTCGAGGCCGCCGACCTGGTTGTGTGTGTCGACCCCTACCTCAACGAGACCACTCGGCACGCCGACGTGATCCTCCCGCCGCCACCGCCCTCACGCAGCCCGCACTTCGACTTCCTTCTGAACAACCTCGCGGTGCATGCGACCGCGCGGTACTCACCGCCGGTCTTGCCTACCGACGACGGCCGGCCAGGGGAATCGGAGATCCTGTGCCGGCTGATCCTCGGGTTCAGCGGCGCATCGACCGACGCCGATCCGGCGATGGTCGACGAGCAGGTCATCGCGGCCACCCTCGGCAAAGAGGTGATCGATCCGCACTCACCGGTCGCGGGCCGAGACGTCGCCGAGTTGGTCGCCATGCTGCCGGACGCTCCCGGCCACGAACGCCGCTTGGACATGATGTTGCGGCTGGGTGCCTACGGGGACGCGTTCGGTGCCCGCGACGATGGCATCACCCTCGCCGACGTGCAGGCCGCGCCGCACGGGATCGACCTGGGCCCGATGCGCCCGCGACTACCCGGGGTGTTGCGCACCGAATCGGGGACCGTCGAGCTCGCCGCCGACGACCTCGTCGCCGATGTCGAGCGGCTGCGCACCGCGCTCGACCGCTCGCCGCAGGGACTGGTGCTGATCGGCCGCCGCAATCTGCGATCCAACAACAGCTGGATGCACAACCTGACCGCGCTGTCCGGCGGCAGCAATCGCTGCACCCTGCACGTACATCCCGACGACGCGAACCGGCTCGGCCTCGACGACATCGCCGTCGTCCGCGGCCCTGGCGGCGAAGTGACGGTGCCCGTGGAACTGAGCACCGACATCCTGCCGGGAGTCGTGTCCCTGCCGCACGGCTGGGGCCACGACCTCGCCGGTACCCGTTTGTCGGTGGCCGCCGCCGCACCCGGGGCCAACGTGAACCAACTCAACGACGGCAGTCGGATGGACCCGTTGTCGGGGACGGTGACCCTGAACGGGTTGCCCGTGGAGATCGCCCCGGTCTGAACGCTCTCGCTGTGACCTCGCACGAGCGCTGTCGGGGGCGAGGATGCCGGGTGCGTAGGGTTGGGACGCAACCGACCAGGGACTGTCGAGGTCGTCGGAACGCGGTCGGATCACCGTCAGGGAGGAGTCGAGTGCGCTACGAAGACGAAGGAACCACCACCGAGGCCGGCTACGTGGTGCGGGTGCCCGTCCGCTGGTCGGACATGGATGTCTTCGCACACATCAACCACGCACGGATGGTGACGCTGATCGAGGAGGCGCGCATCCCGTGGTTGTTTTACGACGAGCGGCCGACCGCGGCCCTTCGCCACGGATGTGTCGTGTCCGATCTGCATGTTCGCTACCGCGAGCAGGTGCGCCACGACGAGGGGCCGATCGTGGTCACGATGTTCGTCGAGCAACTGCGGGCCGTCGACTTCACCGTCGGCTACGAAGTCCGCCGCGCTACCGATCCGCCCGGCGCCAAGCCCGCGGTCACCGCCACCACCCAATTGGTCGCCTTCGACGTCGATGCACAACGACTGCGTCGCCTGACCGCACCGGAGAAGGACTACTTGGCGTCGTTCCGACGTGATCAGCAGGCGAACCGATGACGGACCCCGAGCGTCACATCACGCTCACCGGCGCCGACGACCGGGCCGACGCCATTGCGTTTCTGGGGCGCGCGCTGCGGCTCGACGACGCCGCCGTGGTCCGGATCGCCGCCCGGCCAGACGGGCTGATCGGTCTCTGGGTTACCACGGGTTTCGACGTACTCGCGGGCAGATCGGTGTTCGGTCGGCAACGACCCGACGACCTCGTCTGCGACGCAGCGGCTCTGCGTGACTCGCTGACCACTGCCGCGCCCGGCGAGCATATAGACCCCGGTTTCGGGATGGAGAGCGCGTGGCGTGGGTCGTTGCCGGCGGCCGGCGGATTCGCCCAACTCGACGATGTCCCCGCCCGAACCGTCGTCGAGTTGTCGCGCGGTGGTGCGCATCTGGCCCGCAACGAAGGCAGCGCCCACGGGCCGGCCACCGGTCTGCTGGACCAGGACGTCCTCGAGGTCTCCGGGTCGGGCACCGAGGGTCGCGCCGCGGTCTCGATGCGCTCGCTGTTCGCGCTGACCGCAATGGGCTTCGTCCGGGACGCCGAGGGCCGCGAGGTGACCGAGACGTCACCGATCGAGCTCATCGATCCAGCTGAACCAGTACGAATTCGCTTGTCGGGCGCATGGATTCGGATCGATGCGCGATTCGGGTCGGTCTTCCAGCGTCGCGAACGTCTGTCCATGACGCCTCGGTGAGGCGTCGATTCAGACCAGCCAGGCCGCCGAGTTCGGGGCCAGCTGCCCGTCGATGAGCGGGTAGCTGGTCAACAGGACCTCGCCCGGGGGCAGCCCGACCGGCACGTCGGAGGTGTTGAGTGCACACACCAGGTGACCCACCGAACGCCGGAAGGCCAGACAACCCTCGGGTGCGCCATACCATTCGACCGTGTCGCCGTCGAATTCCGGTCGCTGATACCGCATCTCGATGGCCTGCCGGTACAGCGACAGGGTCGAGCCGACGTCCTCCAACTGTGCTTCGACGGTGAATCGCGTCCACGAGTCGGGGATCGGCAGCCAGGTGTCCGGGTTGCTGCTGAAGCCGTAGGGCGGCTCGAAGCCCTCCCACGGCAACGGAACCCGACATGCGTCGCGACCCCGTTCGGTGTGTCCGGACCGCTCCCACACCGGGTCCTGCAGCGCGTCGTCGGGCAGGTCGGCGTTCGGCAATCCCAACTCGGCCCCGTTGTAGATGAACACCGTGCCCGGCAGTGCCAGTTCCACCAGCAGCATCGCCCGCGCGCGGAGGATGCCCAGATCGACATCCACCGTGGGCGAGTCTGTGTCGCTCGCACCGTCGGGATCGGTGTCGGAGCCGACGGGGGAGAGCCGTCCGTAGCGGGTGACCTCGCGGTCCACATCGTGATTGGACAGGGTCCAGGTGGGTGTTCCGTCCACCGACAGCACCGATTCCAGCGAGTTCTCGATCGCATCGCGGATCGAGGTCGGATCGAACGTCGCCTTGGCGAGACGGAAGTTGAATCCCAGATGCAGCTCGTCCGGTCGTAGATACTCGGCGAAACGCTCGTTGTCGTCCACCCAGATCTCGCCGACATTGGCCGCACCGGGGTAGTCGTCGAGAACGGTCCGGATCTTGCGGTGGATGTCGTGTACCGCATAGTTGTTGAAGCGCGGGTCGTCGTCGGAATTCTGCAGCAGGCCGGCCGACTCGACATCCATGTCCGGCAGGTCGGCAGGCTTGGCCATGCCGTGGGCGACATCGATGCGGAATCCGTCCACGCCCCGATCCAGCCAGAACCGCAACGTCTTCTCCAGGTCGGTGAAGACTTCCGGGTTCTCCCAGTTCAGGTCAGGCTGCTCGGCGGCGAAGATGTGCAGGTACCACTGGCCCGGACTGCCGTCGGGATCTGGCACCCGGGTCCAGGCCGGACCGCCGAACACGCTGTGCCAGTTGTTCGGTGGTTCCTCGCCGTCGTCGCCCCGCCCATCGCGGAAGATGTAGCGGGCGCGGGCAGCGCTGCCGCGCTCGGCGGCCAACGCCTCGACAAACCACTCGTGCTGATCGCTGGTGTGATTGGGGACGAGGTCCATCGTCACGCGGATGTCGCGGTCGTGCGCTTCGGTGATCAACTCGTCGAAGAGCGCGATGTCGCCGAAGAGCGGATCGATGTCTCGGGGATCGGACACGTCGTAGCCGTGGTCGGCCATGGGGGAGCGCATGATGGGACTCAGCCAGATCGCATCGATGCCGAGAAGTTCGAGGTAGCCGAGTTTGTCGATGACTCCGGCGAGATCGCCGACGCCGTCGCCGTTCAGATCTGAGAACGACCGCGGGTAGATCTGGTAGAAGATCGCCGACTTCCACCAGGTCGTGTCGGCGGGATCGAGCTGCGTGGCCGCGGACGCGGGTGGCGCGACAACGGCTTCGGTGTCCGGCGCCTCGGGAGCTTCGGTGTCCAGGAACACAGGCTCGTCGTCGGTCGCGGCGTCGTCGACGCCGTCTGACTCCGCCGCGCCGACGGTCGAGTCGGTGTGGTCCTCGTCTGTTGGCGGCTCGTCGGTGTCGGCCACCGCGCTCGACTCCACGGTGGCATGGCCGGTCTCTGCAGCTTCAGATTCGGCCGCTGCGGTGTCGTCTGCTGCTGAGGCATCGAGATCGGGGCCATCGGAATCCGAAAGCTCGGGGTCCGGGGCTTCGGGATCTGTCGGAGTCGCGGCGGCGGCGTCGGTCTCGCCCTGCGATGCCTGGTGCGCACCGTCTGATTCCGGTGCGGCGGGGCCATCCTTGGATGTCTCGTCGCTCACCGTCGTCATTGTGCCTTACCTGTGTTTTCGGTGAGTCCCCCAGGTGGCGTCGGCGCGTCGTGCCCGCACCCGGCGTGTCACACAGGCGAGTTCATCATGGAATTCGCCGCCATCTCCATGTAATCGACCAGCGCCCGCCGGTGCGCGTCGTCGAGTGTCTCGGCATCGATCGACGCGATTGCGATGTGCATACAACGCAACCACGCATCCCGCTCGATCGGCCCGACCCGGAACGGGTGGTGACGCATACGCAGGCGCGGGTGCCCGCGCTCGTCGGAGTAGGTGCGCGGGCCACCCCAGTACTGTTCGAGGAACATGCGCAGGCGTCGTTCGGCGGGACCGAGGTCCTCCTCGGGGTAGAGCGGCCGCAACACCTCGTCGGCGGCGACCTCTTCGTAGAACGTGGCGGTGAGCTTTCGGAACGTCTCCGCGCCTCCCACCTCCTCATAGAAGGTGCGTTGCGTCGCGGGGGTGCTGGGCTGGATGCCACCGGGGACCTGACTGCTCACGATCCCCATTGTCCTGACCACCCGCGCACTCATCAACACCGATGCGGGTCGGGGAGGTGCGTCATCGGTTGTTCACGTTGCCGACCTGCATGGACACGCAGAATTGTCGTGCAAACGGGTCTGTTCCGTGGTCAACTTGACCTCGTCGGTGTTCAGGTGGGAGACGCGTATGAAGTCCAGGAACGCAACGTCGGTGACCTCGGTAGAAGGCGCCCGGCCGCGTGTCCGCGCTCTCGCGACTGTGCCAGGCGGTCGCGATCTGGATTCCGTGACGCAGGTGGGCTCGCCGATCGCCTCGTCCTCGGCGGGCGCTTCGCTGTGGGGTCGGCGCCGTGTGCTGCTGCTCAATGCCACCTACGAGCCGCTCACGGCGGTCTCCTTGCGTCGGGCGATCGTGCTGGTGCTCCGGGAACGTGCCGACGTGGTGCACGCCGACGACAACGGCCTGCTGGTCCATTCGGCCGACCTGTCGGTGCCGGTGCCCTCGGTGATCCGGCTGCGCTCGTTCGTCAAGGTTCCCTACCGGGCCGTCATCCCGATGACCCGCGCCGCACTGATGCATCGGGACCGGTTCCGGTGCGGCTACTGCGCAGCGAAGGCGACGACCATCGACCACGTGGTGCCGCGCAGCCGGGGTGGAGCACATTCGTGGGACAACTGTGTGGCCTGTTGTGCGAGCTGCAACCACCGCAAGGCCGACCATTTGCTCAGCGAATTAGGCTGGAAGCTGCGCACGACGCCATCGGCCCCGAAGGGACGTCACTGGCGGCTGCTCGCCACGATCAAGGACATCGACCCGGTGTGGACGCAGTACATCGACGCCGGCGCCGCCTGATCGGCTCACCCATCTACGACGCGCTGTAGGGGTCGATGCCCGCGGCGTCACGTGGTGGGCTAGATTGATCACACGACCTGCGCCGCAGTGGCTGCAGGCACCGGCAACAGCCCTCAGCATCAACTGATCGAAAGGGTGGCATGGACAACCTGATCGTCGCCATCGGAGTGCCCGTCACGGTCATCTGTGTTCTGTTCGTGATCGGCTGCGTCGTCGCGATGGCCGTGCCGAACGACGTGAAGTATCCGAAGGTGCAGAACTACACCCTCGACCAGCAGTGGGAGCACGAGCCGCTGCTGTTCAGTGCCACCGACATCGAGCCGATGACGTTGGCGCATCATGCAGAAGCGACCGACGCGGACGGAGGTTCGGCCAGTGGCAAGTGGTGAGGTGGTATCCGGACAGCATGGTGACGTCGCCGTCGCCTCGGCAGCGGCGAGTGCGCTGCCGATCGGCACGGTCGTCACCAACGGCGGACGGGTATCGGGCACCCGATACCCGGGACAGGCTCCCACGACGCCGCCGTTCACCCGTGAGGAACTCATCGGGCTCGACGAGGCCCTGAAGGCGGCGAGCGAGAAGGCCTACGTGCGGTTCTCGGTGTTCATCGGCGAGCTGGGCACCGACGCGGTTGCCGACGCCCGGGCCGTCCTGCTGCGCGCGCCGGAACCGGCCAACGGAGCCCTGATCGCGGTCTCACCCAACAGCCATGCTGTGGTGGTCGTGTCGGGCGTCGACGTTGCCGACCGCGTCAACGACCGCGTCGCCCAGCTGGGCGTGACCGCGGCGGTCACCAGCTTCCGACAGGGAGACCTGATCGACGGTCTGATCGCAGCGCTGCGCGTGATGTCCACCGCAGCCGCGGCGTCCTGACCCATCCCGTCAACGGCGGCCCGCTCACCTCGGTGAGCGGGCCGCCGTTGCTATGAGACGGTGCTGGCCGCACCTGCAGGCTCTGGCCGCAGTTTCGTGTCCAAGCCGGAACCGGAAACTGCGGCCAGAATCCTCGGGATCGGGCGTCAGGACGCCGATTCGGCGTCGAATCGGCGCGCCCGAAGCGATCGCGCGACGGTGTCGCGGCCTTCGGAGATCAGCCGCTTGAGGGCGGGAGGATGATCGGCGGCCAGGAACTCGTCGGCTGCCGACAGCGCGTCCTCGTCGATGGCCCAGTGCGGATAGAGCCCGATGACCGCGGTCTGCGCGACCTCGCTGGATCGACGCGCCCAGATGTCGGGGACGGCGGCGAAGTACTTGGCCACGTAATCGGTGAGCAGCTCACCCTGCCCAGGCCGAGCGAAGCCCTCGATCATGGTGCGCGTGTAGATGTTCGACAACGAGTCGTCCTCGGTGGCCTGACGCCATGCCTGCGCCTTGGCCTCGGCGAGCGGGCGCGACGAACGGGCGGCGGCCGCCTGCCGTTGCCCGGTGGCGGTGTTGTCGCGGGCTGCCTCGGCGTCGATCACCGGGGATGACGCCGCGTCGGTGTCGATCGCACCGACGGTCGCCAATGCGCGCACCAACTTCCACCGCATGTCGGTGTCCACCACCAGACCGGCCAGGCCGTGGTCGGCGGGATCGGTCCCGTCGAGCAGGGCGCGCACGACAGGGACCTGATCGTCGTTCAACCGGCCCGCGAGCAGGGTGTTGACGAACGCGAGCTGATGATCGGAGCCATCGCCGGCGCCGCGCGCCAGTTCCAGCAGGCGGGCGCTGAACGCGGGTCGACCCTCCTGCGCGACCCAGCCCGGGTCGGCGTAGGCCTCCAGGGCGCTGGTCGCCTGCATGAGCACGCGCTGGACCACACCGATCTCGGATTCGGCGGCGATGCCGCGCGAGACGAGTTCGATGAAATCGCGCGCGGCCATCTCGGCCTGACGGGTCATCTCCCAGGTGGCCGACCAGACCAGCGTCCGCGGCATGGGGTCGGCGATGTCACCGATCCGCGCGGTGGCCGTGGCCAACGATTCGGGGTCGAGACGGACGGATGCGTAGGTGAGGTCGTCGTCGTTGAGCAACACCAAAGCCCCACGACCGACCCCGATGAGATCGGCGACGTCGGTACGTTCACCCTCGACGTCGAGCTCCGCGCTGGCGGTGCGGGTGAGGGTCCCCGAGCCGTCGTCGTCGTAGACGCCCACCCGCAGACGATGTACGCGGGTTTCGCCGGCCCCGGGTGCGGCCCCGTCCTGGACGATGGTGAAGCGGGTGAACTTCCCGTCGCTGTCGACCTCGAAGTCCGGTCGCATCACGTTGATGCCGGTCGTCTTGAGCCACTGGGTGCCCCAATCGGACAGGTCGCGTCCGGACGACTTCTCCAGTGCGGACAGCAGATCTGCGAAGGTGGCGTTGCCGAACTGGTGCGCGGAGAAGTAGTCACGCAGACCGGCGAGGAAGTCCTCCAGTCCCACATAGGCGACGAGCTGCTTGAGCACCGACGCGCCCTTGGCGTAGGTGATCCCGTCGAAGTTCACCTCGACGGCTGCGATGTCGGGGATGTCGGCGGCCACGGGATGTGTAGAGGGCAGCTGGTCCTGCCGGTAGGCCCACGACTTCTCGACGTTGGCGAAGGTGGTCCACGCGTTGGTGTACTCGGTGGCCTCCGACTGGCATAACACCGACGCGAAGGTGGCGAAGGACTCGTTGAGCCAGAGGTCGTCCCACCAGTCCATGGTGACCAGATCACCGAACCACATGTGCGCCATCTCGTGCAGAACGGTCTCGGCGCGGCGCTCGTAGAGATACTTGGTCACCCGGGAACGGAAGACGTAGTCCTCAAGAAAGGTCACCGCGCCCGCGTTCTCCATGGCGCCCGCGTTGAACTCCGGCACGAACAGCTGATCGTACTTGCCGAACGCGTACGGGATGCCGAAGTTCTTGTGGTAGAAGCCGAATCCCTGTTTGGTCTCGGTGAACAGACGGTCGGCGTCCATGTGCTCGGCGAGCGAGGCGCGGCAGTAGATGCCCAGCGGGATGGTGCCGTGGTCGTCGCTGTAGGTCTCGGTCCATTCCGCGTACGGACCGGCGATCAACGCGACCAGGTAGGTGCTCATCAACGGTGTCTCACGGAACCGATGGATGCGCTCGCCGTTCGGCCCGGTTTCGGCCTGCAGCGTGTTCACCAGTGCCGCATTGGAAATCACCTTCCAGTCCGCCGGCGCGGTGACGGTGATGGTGTAGGTAGCCTTCAGGTCCGGCTGGTCGAAGCAGGCGAACATGCGTTTGGCGTCGGCTGTTTCGAACTGTGAGTACAAGTAGACCGATTCGTCGGTGGGATCGACGAACCGGTGCAGGCCCTCGCCGGTGTTCGAGTACGCGCATTCGGCCACCACGGTCAGGGTGTTCTCGGCCGCCAGCGACGGCAGCCTGATGCCCTCGGATTCATCGAAGTCGGAGACGTCGAGATCGGTGCCGTTGAGGGTCGCCGAGACCAGCGTCGGGGCGACGAGATCGATGAAGCTGTCGGACCCGGCGGTCGCGGTGAACGTCACCGTCGTCACCGATCGGAAGGTCGTCACACCGGGTTTGCCCTGACCATCGGTCAGGTCGAGTTCGATCGCGTAATTGCCGACGTCGACCGTCGCGGCACGATCGCGTGCTTGGTCTCTGGTCAGGTTCGGAGCAGTCACAGTCGGGTTCATCCACCTCTCGAATCGCGGTCCGCTGGCCAGCTTAACGGGAATGATCCGCGAGTCACGTGGTAGCAGTTGGGGAATTGGTTTGACCTCGGATACCGGAAGGGGAGCTCCATGACGGCAGCGACGCACACAGCAGGAGATAAGCGGGATCGGGTGGACTTCTGGTTCGACCCGTTGTGCCCATGGTGCTGGATCACGTCTCGGTGGATTCTGGAGGCCGAGCAGGTGCGGCCTATTGATGTGAACTTCCATCTCATGAGCCTCGCGGTCCTCAACGAGAACAAGGACATCCCGGACGACTACCGAGAGAAACTGCAGTCGGCGTGGCGCCCGGTTCGGGTGATCGCGGCAGCGGTCGCGCAGCGGGGGGAGGAGGTCCTCGCCCCGATCTACACCGCGATGGGGACCCGCATCCACAACAAGGGCATCGACGATCTCGATCAGGTGATCGCCGAATCGCTGGCCGAGGTGGGGCTGGACCCGGCGCTGGCCTCGGCGGTGGAGTCCGAGGAGTTCGACGACTACATCCGCACGAGCCATCACGAGGGCATGGACCAGGTCGGCGACGATGTCGGCACGCCCACCATCCACGTCAACGGCACCGCCTTCTTCGGGCCGGTGCTCTCGCGGATTCCGCGTGGCGAGACCGCGGGCACGGTGTGGGACGGCGCGGTTGCGCTCGCCTCGTACCCGCACTTCTTCGAACTCAAGCGCTCCCGCGACGAGTCGCCGCAGTTCGACTGATCGAGGCTTCCGCCCGGGGAGGTCAGAGCTTGGGCGGCATCTGTAGACCGTTCGGCAGCGATCCCGCGGCGACCGCGGCCGGGTGGGGCGGCGGCACGACGGCGACGACATTGCCGCTGCCCACCCCGCGCACGATGGTGCGCGGGCGGAACAGCATCGCACCCGCCCGGGTACGGTCACGCAGTGCGGCCGCACGCCAGGTGAGCACCGGGTGGGTCGCCAACGCATTGGTCGCCCAGGTGAAGAAGCCGCGTTCCTGTGTGGCGCGATCGGCGAACTGGTCGAAATCCACCGCTGACAGCATGTACTTGCCTGCGGAGAGGACACCGATGACGCCGGGCACACCGGCCGGTCGGGTGTAGTAGCCGTAGTTGTCGGCGGTGTACTCCTGCGCCCGGGACAGGGCCGAGCCGACCAACGGGATGTTCATGCCGACGCTGGTGGCGAGTTGGCGCCAATACGACGTGTGTCCGGCGGCGATGTGGCCCACCTCGTGGCCGATGATGAACTCGAGGGCTTGCGGGTCGCGGGCGCGCCCACCCACCTCGAACAGGTCGGAGTACACCACCACGAACCGGCGGAAGCCGTGGCCGGAGGCGAAGGCGTTGATCATGCCGTTGCCCAGCACCACATACGCGTCGGGTACATACTCCAGGCCGTAGCGCGCGGCCGCCTCGACCACCATCCGGTGGCCGTCGGCGAACTGGGTGGGTGTCATCTGCACGCCGTTGACCCGTGGCTGTGCGTAGGTCAGACCGCGGATGAGCAGCAGGACCAACGGAAGCGCCAGCAGGAACAGGAAATAGTCACTGAACGTGCCGAGGAGCACCAGCCAGACGATGGCGAGATATCCCACCAGGGTCACGGTGATGACGGCGATCAGCATCGGGATCTCCCACGGATGCAGCCGCGGACGTCCCGCGTAGTGGGCCGGCGGCAGCCAGAATCCGTCACGAGGCGTCTCGCCCGCCTGGATCGGCCGCTGGTCGCCGCCGGACCTGTTGATCTGGCCGGCGGAGGGATCGGCGACGCCGGGAACATTGGGTATCGGCGATTGTGCGTCCACGCGACCAATCTATAGTGACGCCATGCGTGTCTACCTCGGTGCCGACCATGCCGGATTCGAACTGAAGAACCTCATCGCCGACCACCTCCGGTCGGCCGGCCACGAGGTCGTGGACTGCGGGGCGCACGTCTATGACGCGCTCGACGACTATCCGGCCTTCTGCATCGATGCGGCCCGCCGGACCGTCGCCGATCCCGGCAGCCTGGGAATCGTGTTGGGCGGCAGCGGTAACGGCGAGCAGATCGCGGCGAACAAGGTGCCGGGGGCGCGTTGCGCGCTGGCCTGGAGCGTGGAAACCGCGCAACTGGCCCGACAGCACAACAACGCCCAGCTCATCGGCATCGGTGGGCGGATGCACAGCACCGACGAGGCGTTCGCGATCGTGGACGCGTTCGTCGCGACGGCCTGGTCGGAAGAACCTCGCCACCAGCGCCGCATCGACATCCTCGCCGAGTACGAGCGCACCGGCGAGGCGCCTGCGGTGCCCGGCGCCAACTGATTCACCGGCCGCAGCGGAGCAGCCGACATGCCCGAGGGTCATACCCTGCATCGTCTGGCGCGTCGTCAGCAACGAGTTTTCGGCGGTGAGCCGGTGCGGGTGTCCAGTCCTCAAGGCCGATTCGCCGACGGCGCCGCTGTCGTCGACGGCATGGTCTTCGCAAAGGCCGAGGCGTGGGGTAAGCATCTGATCCAGCACTATCGCCCGCTCGGTACCACTGGGCGGGCGGGCCGGCGGATGATCCACGTGCACCTGGGGCTGTATGGAAGTTTCACCGAAGCGCCGGCACCTCTGGCTGCTCCGGTGGGGCAGGTGCGGCTGCGCATCGAGGGTCCGCAGGTCGGCACCGATCTGCGTGGCCCGACGGCGTGTGAGTTGTTCACGCCGACCGACCTCGACGAGTTGATCGCCCGGTTGGGGCCCGATCCGCTCCGCCGAAACGCCGATCCGACACCGATGCTCGCCGCCATCGCACGATCACGCCGGCCCATCGGAGCGCTGCTGATGGACCAGAAGGTGGTCGCCGGAATCGGCAACGTCTACCGCGCGGAGGTGCTGTTCCGGGCCCGGATAGATCCCTACCGCGAGGGCCGGTCGGTACCGGCCGCCGATGTCGCAGCGGTCTGGGACGATCTGGTGGGACTCATGCGAATTGGGGTGCGACGCGGCCGCATCCATGTGGTCCGACGTGAGGACGATCGCGGACCCGGGTCGTATGCACCGGACCGGCCGCGAACCTACGTGTATCGGCGCGCGGGCGAACCGTGTCGGATCTGCGCGACGACCGTGCGGACCGCGGAGTTGGATGGCCGCAACCTCTACTGGTGTCCGACCTGTCAGATCTGAGGTCTTCCCGAGCGGGAGAAGTGTTGTGGGTCAGCGTAGCTCGGCGCGTTGGGCCATGATCAGCAGCTCATCGCGCTGGGTGCTGCTGCCGACGGCGTGGATGCGGTCATACAGCTTGCGATTGCTGGTGTGAACGAAACGGGCACGAAGACGTGCGATGGACATGCCGGTACAACTTCCTGAATTGACTGTGCTCTCTTGTATCCATTCTCCGTATTACGAATAGGTTAATCAACCTGACCAGGCGTGATGTGCCTTACGGTGTCCCGAGCTCACAGGGGCTCCTCAGTGTCGCTCATGCACTTTCACATCGATGCGCGCCATGATGGGATCATGAATGGGTTGACCGCATCGATCGACCAGGCCGATCGACATGTGACCCTGTTGGTGGTCGGCGGAACGGGCGAGTCGTTCGCGGGTGACACCCGTACGGAGGTGGGCGGCCTGCTGGCCGGCGTCACTCTCGGGCTCGATGCGCGGTTCCGGTGTCGCTGGGTTGGTTACCCGGCCAGCTACGGTCCGGCCCCCGATCTCGCCGGCATCAGCTATCTGCGCAGTGTCGAGATCGGCGTCGACAATCTGCGCACGGCCCTCATCCGCACGGAGGGCCCCGTTGCCCTCATCGGGTATTCGCAAGGGGCAGTGGTCATTCGACACGCACTGCGGCAACTCGCCGATGCTGACCACCCGGCGATCGCACGTGTGATCGCGGTGGGCTTCGTGGCCGACCCCCACCAGCCGCCGGGTGCGGTTCCCGGTTGTGCGGGGTGGGGAGTGGCCGGCGGTGGGCCGGAACTTCCGAGCGGGATCGACTACTTCTGGGTCGGCGCCGTCGAGGACATGATCTGTAACGCATCCTCGGACTCTTTCGTTCGCGACATCGCTGACATCACGCCGTCCCTCGCGGTGGGGTACTGGGGTGAATGGTTGTCGCACGTGTGGACAGTACTGCGACACAACACATTCCAGAACGCCGGCCGCACCTCCCTGGGGCTTCGGCAGATGGTCCGGGACGGGGCGCGGTTGGTTGCGGCGGCACGCGAGGTGCTCGGTTACCTGCCGAACACCCTGCGCTGGGGCACGATCGAGGTGCGCAACCGACGAGGTGGGCGACACACCTCGTATGCACGCGAACCCTATCGTCGGCACTCGCTGACCGATCCGTACACCACCGGATGCGAGGCGCTCGCCGCGTGGTTGCAGGTCTGCGCCACCTTCTCCGAGGTCGGTGAGGCCCACGAGGCCGGTCTCCGCGATCTGGTCGCGTGAGGGCAGACGGGAAACCTGCGCCGGGCGCCATTGCTTCGGTGGTGTTAAATCCCGCCGAACGAGTGGTTTTCGGGTCGTGACCTGAGCGTCGCTGCGCGAGACTGATCGGTGATCAGCAGCGTCGAGGGCCAGGTGTTCCGGTGCGTCGAGCACTCACCGACTGGAGATCAATTGTGGACCACTTCGACGTCGTCGTCATCGGCTCGGGTCCGGCAGGCCAGAAGGCGGCGATCGCGGCCGCGAAACTCGGCAAGCGCGCCGCGATCGTCGAACGACGCCACATGGTGGGTGGGGTGTGCATCAACACCGGCACGATCCCGTCCAAGACCCTGCGGGAAGCGGTGCTGTACCTGTCCGGACTCAACCAGCGAGAACTCTACGGCGAGTCGTACCGGTTGAAGTCCGACATCACCGTCGCGGATCTCTCGGCCCGGACGATGCATGTGGTGGGTAAAGAAATCGATGTCATCCAGAACCAGTTGGCCCGCAACTCGGTCGCCATGCTCATCGGTAACGCGTACTTCGTCGACGCGCACGAGATAGCGATCGAGGATGCGACGGGTGATCTCAAGCGGGTCACCGCCGACCACTTCGTCATCGCCGTCGGCACGCGTCCGGCACGTCCGTCCACGGTGGAGTTCGACGGGGTCACCGTCGTGGACTCCGACCAGATCCTGGCCATCGACCGCGTCCCCGGATCGATGGTCGTGGTGGGCGCCGGGGTCATCGGGATCGAGTACGCGTCGATGTTCGCCGCGCTCGGCACCAAGGTGACCGTCATCGAGCGACGACCGACGATGCTGGACTTCTGTGACCGCGAGATCGTCGAGGCGTTGCAGTATCAGTTGCGCGAGCGGGGCGTGACATTTCGGTTCGGCGAGCAGGTGCAGACGGTGGAGAACCACCCCTCGGGCACCCTCACGATTCTGGAGTCGGGCAAAAAGATCCCGGCGGATACGGTCCTCTACTCGGCCGGTCGGCAAGGGGTGTCCGACGAGCTGCGAGTAGAGGCGGCCGGCCTCACCGCCGATGCGCGGGGGCGGTTGAAGGTGGACGAACACTTCCGCACCACCGTCGATCACATCTATGCGGTCGGCGACATCATCGGTTTTCCGGCCCTGGCGGCGACGTCGATGGAGCAGGGGCGGCGGGCCGCCTACCATGCCTTCGACGAACCCGTCGGTGCGACCGATGCCGACCTGCAGCCCATCGGCATCTATGCGATCCCGGAGATCAGCTTCGTCGGTCGTACCGAAGACCAACTGACCACCCAGAACATCCCGTTCGAGGTGGGGGTGGCGAGGTATCGGGAACTGGCCCGCGGTGCGATCATGGGCGATTCGTATGGCCTGCTCAAGCTGCTGGTGCACGCCGAGGACCGGACACTGTTGGGAGTCCACGCCTTCGGCAGCAACGCGGCCGAACTGGTGCACATCGGTCAGACCGTGATGGGCCTGGCCGGTACGGTCGACTACCTGGTCGATGCGGTGTTCAACTATCCGACCCTGGCCGAGGGATACAAAGTGGCCGCCCTGGACGCGGTGAACAAGATGCGTGCGATCGCGCGGGTGCGCTCGGAGGGCCACCGGCTCGATCTGGACGCCGGGTCGCCGCTACCGGACTGACGATGGCCGGCCCGACGACAGCCCACAACACAGCTCAGGCCCGGACGACTGTCCGGGCCTGAGCTGTGTTGAGTGCGTTTGTTTCAGCTCCCGGGGATGTAGTCCGGGCCGATGGTTCCGCGGACCACTATCGGGGTGTCACGCGGGATGGTGTCGAACACCCACTTGCCGTTGGCGGTGCTCACGTTGATGCATCCGTGGCTCACATTGCTGCGGCCCTGCTGCTCCACCGACCACGGGGCGGCGTGGATGAAGATGCCGTCCCACGACATGCGGGTGGCGTACTCGACGTAGGTCCGGTAGCCCTCGGCCGAGTCGACCGGAACGCCGTACGTGGACGAATCCATGTACATGTCGCGGTAGCTCTCCTTGGTGTAGTAGACACCGTTGGGAGTCGGATGCTTGTCGGAGCCCATCGAGATCGGCATCGTCTTGACTTGATTGCCGTTGTGCCACCAGGTGATCTGGTGGGTGGCGTCGTCGGCCAGCGCGATCCAACCGGTCGAGGTCTTCACATTCGGGATCGCCGGACCCTTGGGCGTCTCCGGTGTCGACGGCGTCGGTTCCGGAGTCGGGGTGGTGGTCTGCGGCGTCGATGGGGTGCCGGGCATCTGCGGCACACCGGGGATGTTCGGGATCTCCACCGGGGGCAGGCCCGGGATCACGGTGACCGGTGCAGCACCCGCCGTCATCGGCAGCATGAGCATCACGGCAGCGGCGCCGATCACGGCGGCAACCGCACGTCGGGTCGTGCCGCGACGGGCGCGACGAGAAGTCTTCGATGTGAACACTGAGAGACCTTTGCAGTTTGAGTTACTGAAGCGCATCCCCCGGAGCGCGCAACCATCGTTACACAAACGTTGCCTTAGGGCCAAAGCCGAGCAGCGTAACAGTCGTCGAACGATGGACGTTGCGCTGGGTCTGAGGGTGAAGAGCGTGGTGGGCGGGTCGGACGACCCGCTCTGTGTGATCACCATCACGCCTCCTCGGCCGGGTCGCGCGCACGCGGCAACCGAACCAGCGCAGAGTCGGCAGCTCAGCAGGAGCTCGGTGCCGGTACGCCCTGGAACCGATCCTGCAGATACCGGAACGCCGGAAGCAAGCCGATGAGCGCGGCGGACAGGTGATCAGGTGACGGCGTCGACATCCGTTCGACCGGGAGTCCGGCGCGGCAATAGCGGTCAAGGGTGTGGTCGATGGAGGACACCGGGATCAGGGCGTCGGTGGGACTGTGCCACTCGAAGATCGGGGTGCGTGGGATGCCGCGGTAGAGCGACAGGCTGTTCTGTTCGACCACGCGGCGGGCCACAGGGTCATCGAAGATCGCCCGCCCGCCGACGGTGACCTGCTGGGCGTCGTGACCGGCGCCGAGTCGCAAGATGTCGTTCGTGCAGGCATTGCGCATACCCAGGTACATCTGTTTGCCCAGTGGTGACAGGTGCGCCACATCGGGATCTGCTTCGGATACTCGCGGGAGACTCCGATGGCGGCGGCGAAGGCCAGCCCGAACGCGGGATGCGGCGTGCTGTACCCCAGGCCCTCGGCCATCTTGAGCAGATTCATCGGCACCCCGCCATACGCGGCGCCCGCGATGTCGAGGTCGGGCGCGTAAGTGGGTGCCAGCGCGGCCGCCCACGCGGTGGCCATCCCGCCGCCGGAATAGCCGGCCAGACCGATGGGGCTGTCGGCGGACTTCGCGGGACCGAAGTCTTTCACCGCACGGATGTTGTCCAGCGTGATCTGACCACCGAGCTTCGCGGCCCCGTAGGCGCTGCGTGGTCCGAGGTGATCGGGGATCGCCACCGCCCACCCCTGTTGCAGCGCGACGTTGAGGCCGGGGGCCTCCCGGATAGCCAGGTTGGGGTCCTGGGTCCAGAGCGCCTGCGACGGTGCGCACTCCAGGCCGGTCGCGTTGATGATGTGCTGAAACGACAGCAGCGGCCCGTCGGCCGTCTTGCGGGTGGGGACCAGGACCGTCGTCACGGCCGCGATGGGCTCACCCTGACTGTCCGACGAGCGGAACGCCAACTGGTAGGTGCGCACATCGAAGAAGCCCGGCGGGTTCGGGCGATCCCGGGTGGCGATGATCTCGCCTGGTGCGAGGGAAGCCAGGTTCGGCGGTGCGTCGTAGAACCGGTCACGCAGCGGCGTCGGTAGGGCGACGTTGTCGGCGGTGGCGTTCGGGGCGCCCGCCAGCAGTCCGATGACGGTGGCGACGATGGCGGCCAGGATCAGAGGGCCACGCAATGCGGACGGCCCGGAGCGGTTGGTGGCACGTCGGTGCCCACCACGTGATTCGGTCATGGATCCCCCAGGGAAAATGCAGTGTCGGTTCTCGACGGACACCGACCCCCTGAGTCCCATCGTCAGTCCATTATCGGCCATCGGCCCGAAAAACCACAACGCCGGGTGCGAACTCGTCAAAGGCGAACCGCACGTGCACGTTGCGCGCGTGTGCCGGCCACCGAGCGGTCAGGCGGGCTGCGGGTGTTCGGTGCGCAGGTGACGGACCGGTTCCGAGCATGATTCGTCACGGCAGACGAGCATCACATCCACTCGTCCAGGACCGGAAGCCGAGTGCACCACATCCTTGCGGACATACAGATTGGCTCCGCAGCTCGGACACTTGCGCTGACTCTTGGCGTGGCTGGAAGACATGTCCCAAGCCTACGCCCACAGTGACGTCCATCACAGTCGTCTTGCGTAGCCAACTCGCCCGATGGAAGCGAAAGACCGGAGGCCCGAGGGACCTCCGGTCAGGTGGAGCGGGTGACGGGAATCGAACCCGCGTAGCTAGTTTGGAAGACTAGGGCTCTACCATTGAGCTACACCCGCGTGCCGCGTCACCTGGTGGGATCGCCATCGGCGTCGCGTGCGTCCAAGACTGTACCCAATGCGATGTCCCAACCAGAAATCGCACTCGGCGAGTCGCGTTTTGCCGGGTATCGGCGCGTTGCCGGTGCCCACCCGTTTAGGTGGTCGACAACCCGGCACGTACTATCTTCTGTTGGCCCTGCTCTGCGTTTCGTCGGTCATCGATCGGGCGTGGGACATCAGGCCACCGGGATGTGGCGCAGCTTGGTAGCGCATCCGCTTTGGGAGCGGAGGGTCGCAGGTTCAAATCCTGTCATCCCGACCGATGTGGTGGCGGCACGCCCGCGACAGATACGCACAGACCAATGACACCGACGCAGAAATGCAGATGTAAGGAGCAGGCGTGAAGAGCACCGTCGAGCAGCTCGGCCCGACCCGGGTGAAGCTCAATGTCGAAGTCCCGTTCGAGGAGCTGTCCGGCGAGTTCGACCGGACCTACCGTTCGCTGGCCCAGCAGATCCGTATCCCGGGCTTTCGTCCGGGCAAGGCGCCCGCCAAGCTGATCGAGGCTCGCGTCGGTCGCGACTCGATCCTCGCCCAGGTGGTCAACGACGCGTTGCCGGGCAAGTACTCGCAGGCCGTGGCAGAGACCGAGACCAAGGCGATCGGCCAGCCCGAGATCGATCTCGCCGAGCTCGTCTACGGCAGTCCCATCACGTTCACCGCCGAGGTCGACGTCCGCCCGGAGATCGAGTTGCCGGAATACTCGACCCTCGCGGTCGAGGTCGACACCATCGAGATCGATGACGCCGAGGTCGATGAGCAGGTCGAGGGGCTGCGTGCGCGCTTCGGCACACTCAAGGGTGTCGACCGCGGCGCGCAAGAGGGCGACTTCGTCTCCATCGACCTGGCGGCAACCGTCGACGGCGAGGTCGTCGAGGAAGCTTCCACCGAGGGTCTGTCGCATGAGGTCGGTTCCGGTCAGCTCATCGAGGGCCTCGACGAGGCCCTGGTCGGTGTCAAGGCCGGCGAATCGAAGGAGTTCACCACCACGCTGGTCGCCGGAGACCACTCGGGCGAGCAGGCGCAGGTGACGGTCACCGTGAACTCGGTCAAGGAACGTGAACTGCCCGAACTCGACGACGAGTTCGCCCAGATGGCCAGCGAGTTCGACACCGTCGCCGAGCTGCGCGACAGCCTTGTCGACCGGGTCAAGCAGTCCAAGAAGATGGAGCAGGCGAACGCGATCCGCGACAAGGTCCTCGAGGAGCTGCTCGCCAAGGTCGAGGTCCCGCTGCCGGAGAAGGTCGTCGCAGAAGAGGTCGAGGGTCAGCAGCATCAGATCGTGCACGCACTCGGGCACGACGACGAGCAGGTGGCAAAGTTCCTCGAGGCGCAGGGCAAGACTCGCGAGGAGTGGGACGCCGAGGCCCGCGAGGAGGCCGAGAAGTCGGTGAAGACCCAGCTGCTGCTCGACGCGATCGCCGATCAGCAGGAGACCGAGGTCGATCAGGACGAGCTCACCCAGCAGATCCTGTTCCAGGCCCAGCGCTACGGCATGCAGCCGCAGGAGTTCATCCAGCAACTGCAGAGTGCCGGCCAGGTCGGCGCGGTCTATGCCGACGTGCGCCGCGGCAAGGCGCTCGCCGGAATTGTCTCCGAGGTGACGGTCACCGACACCAGCGGCGCCACCGTGGACACCGACGAGTTCTTCGGTGCGGCCGATGAGGACGATGTCGCTGCAGACGCGACCGCTGGCGACGAGAACGAGAACGACGAGAACAAGAACGACGAGAACTGATTCATCGCACGAGTAGTGGGCACAACAGCCGGACCCGGGTCCCCATACCCGGTGGCCGGCTGTTCTGCTCTCAGCGAATAGGGGGCTTGTCGGGACTGTCCCTCCGGCGGCATTGGTTAGTGTCGGTGAGGACCTCGCGATGATGCTTTCGTGAGACCCCTAGGGTCGCCACGGCAGAACAAGTCATCGCAGACAAGCTGGACCGAGGAAACCGGTGGACGCGGTTTGTGACCGCACGTCACCACGACAGGCAAAGGTAGGAACAGTGAGTGAGCCGACGATCCACACGCCGACCCTGAGTTCGGGAGTGTCCGGGCTGAATCTGACCGATTCGGTGTTCGAACGACTGCTGCGTGAGCGCATCATCTTCCTCGGCACCCAGGTCGACGACGACATCGCCAACCGGCTGTGCGCGCAGATCCTGCTGCTCTCGGCCGAGGATCCGACCCGCGACATCAACCTCTACATCAACTCGCCGGGCGGGTCGGTGACCGCGGGTATGGCCATCTTCGACACCATGCAGCTCGCCGAATGCGATGTCGCCACCTACGCGATGGGTATGGCTGCGTCGATGGGCCAGTTCCTGCTGGCCGCCGGCACCCCGGGCAAACGGCATGCCCTGCCCCATTCGCGGATCATGATGCACCAGCCGTCGGCCGGTATCGGCGGCACCGCGGCCGATATCGCCATCCAGGCCGAGCAGTTCGCGGCCACCAAGAAGGAGATGAACCGGCTCAACGCCGAGTTCACCGGTCAGCCGCTGGAGAAGATCGAGGCCGACTCGGACCGTGACAAGTGGTTCACCGCGCACGAAGCGCTCGAGTACGGACTCGTCGACCACGTGGTCACCCGCGCGGGCTCGGTGACCCCGTCCTGAGCGCCGACCACGCACCGCAAACACGAGGCCACATCTCACCAACGGAGCAGCAGATGACCAACTCCTTCTCGCTCGACCACTTGCCCGCCGACGTCGCCGCCGGCATCCCGTCGTCGGCGCTGGCGATCAAGAGCATCGAGGCGCGCTACATCCTCCCGCAGTTCATCGAGCACACCCCCAACGGACAGCGCCAGTACGACCCGTACGCGAAGCTGTTCGAAGAGCGCATCGTGTTCGTCGGCACCCCGATCGACCAGACCGTCGCCAACGACGTGATGGCGCAACTGCTGGTGCTCGAGTCCCAGGACCCTGACCGCGACATCACGATGTACATCAACTCGCCGGGCGGCAGCGTTCCGGACATGTTGGCGATCTACGACACCATGCAGTACGTCCACTGCGACATCGTGACGGTCTGCCTGGGTGAGGCCGCCTCGGCGGCGGCCATTCTGCTCGCCGGCGGTACACCCGGCAAGCGCGCGGCGCTGCCCAATGCCACCGTGCTGATCCACCAGCCACGGACCGGCGGTGCCTACCAGGGTCAGGTGTCAGACCTGGAGATCCAGGCCGCAGAGATCGAGCGCATTCGCAACCGGCTCGACGAGATCTTGTCCCGCCACACCGGGCAGGACAAGGACAAGATTCGCAAGGACACCGACCGCGACAACATCCTGTCGGCGGATCAGGCCAAGGAATACGGCATCGTCGACGAGGTCTTCGAGTATCGCAAGAAGTCGATGAAGAAGGCCTGAGTCGGATCCGGCCCGCACGCACCTCGTCTCGACACGCCGGGTCGAGGTGCGTGCCCAACATGGTCGTCGGCAGTCATCCTGGACGTCTGCGCGGGAGTTCGATCGCCGTGCAGAAGCGGGAAGCCAGATGGCGGCGGCCATGACGCCCAGCACAACCAGATAGCGGACGACGACCGAAACTTCCGACACGACATTTGGCGTTATCGGTCGAAGTTCGAGCGGCGCGCGGGTACCGTCGGGTTATTGGGCGATCCGCATGCCGCACGGTCACCCATGCCCGGCTGCGCACGGTGAAGGTCCGTCGAATCGACCGGAGCAAGAGGAAGGTACGTACACGAGATGGCACGAATCGGAGACGGTGGCGACCTGCTGAAGTGCTCGTTCTGCGGAAAGAGTCAGAAGCAGGTCAAGAAGCTGATCGCCGGCCCCGGCGTGTACATCTGTGACGAGTGCATCGATCTCTGCAACGAGATCATCGAAGAGGAGCTCGCCGAGAACGGCGATGTGAAACTCGACGAGCTGCCCAAGCCGGCCGAGATCCGTGACTTCCTCGAGAACTACGTCATCGGTCAGGACACCGCCAAGCGGACGTTGGCCGTGGCGGTCTACAACCACTACAAGCGAATCCAGGCCGGTGAGAAGAAGGACTCCCGCACCGGTGAGTCGGTGGAGATCGCCAAGTCCAACATCCTGATGCTCGGTCCGACGGGCTGCGGGAAGACCTACCTGGCGCAGACCTTGGCGAAGATGCTGAACGTTCCGTTCGCCATCGCCGACGCGACGGCGCTCACCGAGGCAGGGTATGTCGGCGAGGATGTCGAGAACATCCTGCTCAAGTTGATCCAAGCGGCCGATTACGATGTGAAGCGCGCCGAGACCGGAATCATCTACATCGACGAGGTGGACAAGGTCGCGCGCAAGAGTGAGAACCCGTCGATCACCCGAGACGTCTCGGGTGAGGGTGTGCAGCAGGCGTTGCTGAAGATCCTGGAGGGGACGCAGGCCTCGGTGCCGCCGCAGGGCGGGCGTAAGCATCCGCATCAGGAGTTCATCCAGATCGACACCACCAACGTGTTGTTCATCGTGGCGGGTGCCTTTGCCGGTCTCGAGAAGATCGTGTCCGAACGAATCGGCAAGCGCGGGCTCGGCTTCGGTAACGAGGTGACCAGCCGCGACGAGATCGACACCACCGATCACTTCGCCGAGGTGATGCCGGAGGATCTCATCAAGTTCGGTCTGATCCCGGAGTTCATCGGTCGTCTGCCGATCGTCGCCTCGGTCACCAACCTGGACAAGGACTCCCTCGTCAGCATTCTGTCCGAGCCGAAGAACGCCCTGGTCAAGCAGTACACCAAGCTGTTCGAGATGGACAACGTGGAACTCGAGTTCAGCAAGGATGCGCTCGAAGCCGTCGCCGATCAGGCCATCCACCGCGGTACCGGCGCGCGCGGGCTGCGCGCCATCATGGAAGAGGTGCTGCTTCCGGTGATGTACGACATTCCCAGTCGAGACGACGTGGAGAAGGTCGTCGTGACCGGTGAGACAGTCCGCGACAATGTGCTCCCGACGATTGTCCCGCGCAAGAACAGCCGCGACGAGCGCCGAGACAAGAGCGCCTGACCCGCCTTCTCATCACCGCAACCCCCGGGAGTTCCGATGCCCCGGGGGTTGCGGCGTGTCGCGGGCGGACGCGCCGGGTCAGGTTGCCGTCCTGCTGGGTTCGAGCCGGATCACCACCGCTTTGGAGACCGGGGTGTTCGATTCCCGCGCGACCGATCCAAGCGGGACCAGGGGATTGGTCTCGGGATAATAGGCCGCGGCGTTACCCCGCGGGGTGGAGTACGCGATGAGTTCGAAATCGTCGACGCGACGTTCCTCGATGCCGGCCTCGCCCTCGTACTCGGAGATGATGTCGACGCGATCGCCCGCGTGCAGACCTGCGGCCGCGATGTCATCAGGGTGACACATGATGACCCGGCGGTTGCCTTTGATGCCGCGATAGCGATCGTCGTGGCCGTAGATCGTGGTGTTGTACTGATCGTGACTGCGCAGGGTCTGCAGGATCAGTTTTCCCTCCGGTACCCGTACCCAGTCGAGGGGATGCAGCGCGAAGTGCGCGCGGCCGTCCGGGGTGTCGAATTCGCGGCGATCGCGCGGGGGATGGGGTAGCACGAATCCGTCGGAGAGTCGGACGCGGATGTTGAAGTCCTCGAAACCCGGGATGACCCGAGAGATGTGGTCACGGATCAGGTTGTAGTCGCGGCGCAACTGTTGCCATGGCACCGGGTGATCGGGGCCCAGGGCGGCGGTGGCGAGATCGCAGACGATGCCGACCTCGCTGCGCAGGTGCGCCGACGCCGGTGGCAACGAACCGCGCGACAGGTGTACCACCGACATCGAGTCCTCGACCGACACCTGCTGTGCCACACCGTCGACAAGATCCTTGTCGGTGCGTCCAAGGGTCGGCAGGATGAGCGCGGCGCGACCGGTGGCCAGGTGGGATTCGTTGAGTTTGGTGCTCACCTGCACCGTGAGTGCACAGCGGGCCAGGGCGGCGCGGGTGAGGTCGGTGTCCGGTGCCGCGGACACGAAATTGCCGCCCATCGCGAAGAACACGCGGACCTCGCCGCGCGCCATCGCGCCGATGGCCGCCACCGTGTCATACCCGTGCTCGCGTGGAGAGTCGATGCCGAACTCGGCGTCCTGGGCCGCGAGGAAAGACTCGGGCATCTTCTCGAATATGCCCATCGTGCGATCGCCCTGCACGTTGGAGTGCCCGCGGACTGGGCACAGGCCGGCGCCCGGCTTACCGATCATCCCGCGTAGCAGCAGCACATTGGTGCCCTCGCCGATGGTGGCCACCGAATGCCGGTGCTGGGTCAGGCCCATTGCCCAGCACAGGACGACCCGGTCCGCCGAGGCCACCGCCTCGGCCAGGTCGCGGATCTGTGCGTACGTCAGTCCGGTCGCCGCAAGGATCTCGTCGACATCGACATCGTCGAGCGACCGAAGGTAGTCGTCGACCCCTGTGCAGTGGGCGTCGAGGAAGTCCTGGTCGAAGACGGTGCCCGGGGCGGCCCGCTCGGCGTCGAGCAACAGTCGCGCGACACCGCGGAACAGGGCCATGTCGCCGCCGAGACGGATCTGCAGGAAGTCGTCGGCGAGTTTCACGCCGTGCCCCACGACGCCACCGATCTTCTGCGGATCCTTGAACCGCATCAGACCGGCCTCGGGCAGCGGATTGATGGCGACGATCCGGGCGCCGTTGTGTTTGGCCTTCTCCAATGTCGACAGCATGCGCGGATGGTTGGTGCCGGGATTCTGACCGGCGATGATGATGAGATCGGCCGATTCGATGTCGGGCACGGTGACCGATCCCTTGCCGATGCCGATCGATGCGCCGAGCGCGGAGCCCGAGGACTCGTGGCACATGTTCGAACAATCCGGCAGGTTGTTGGTGCCCAGACTGCGCGCGAAGAGTTGATAGACGAACGCCGCCTCATTGCTGGTCCGGCCGGAGGTGTAGAAGACCGCCTCGTGCGGCGATGACATCGCCGAGAGTTCGTCGGCGATGAGCTGGTTGGCCTGTTCCCAGGACACCGGCCGGTAGTGTGAGTCACCCGGAGCGAGGTACATCGGGTGGGTCAACCGCCCCTGCTGTGACAGCCAGTAGCCCGACCGCTCCCGCAGGTCGTCCACCGAGTGAGCGGCGAAGAACTCCGGGGTCACCCGTCGCCGGGTGGCCTCCTCGGCGACCGCCTTGGCACCGTTCTCGCAGAACTCCGCATGCTTGCGGTGGCCGGGCGTCTCCGGCCAGGCGCACCCGGGACAGTCGAACCCGTTGCGCTGATTGAGTTTCGCCAGCGTGCGCGCCGTGCGGACCGGACCCATCTGCTCGAGCCCCCGCGCCAGAGCCACCGCGACCGCCGGGACCCCGGCCGCATGATCCTTGATCACTCCGGTGTCGGTGTCGACGGGTTCGGTGACGGCGATGTCGGTGGACTGGCTTTGACGGCTCATATTCCCATCTTGCCCCGAGTGGGCCGGACTGTCGGCACACTGGTCCCATGGCGCAAACCGATGAGCAGCGGGTGGCGGGAATCGTGCTGGCAGGCGGCCGTTCCCGACGGATGGGTCGCGACAAGGCGGCCATGGACTGGGCAGGAGAGCCGATGCTGGCGCGCGTGGTCCGGACGGTGGGGCAGCGCTGCGATCCGGTGTTCGTGGTGGCCCCGGAGGAATCCGCGGCCTATCAGGGGCTCCACGGCACCGGCGGCCCCGAGGCGCAGTGGGTCACCGACGAAACGCCGGGCGGCGGGCCGCTCGCCGGTCTTGCGGTGGGGTTGTCCCGGGCGGCCGATGCCGGCGCGGCATGGGCGTTCGTGTGTGCGACGGACATGCCGCTGATCTCCTCGGAGTTGATCGACGAGCTGTTGCGGGGGGTCACCGTGTCGACCCAGGCGGTCATCGCCACCGATGCGCAGCGTGACCACCCCATGGCCGGGCTCTATCGCACCGACGTCGCGCCGGTGATCGCGGAGCTGACCGCGGGAGGTGAACGACGGATGCTCGCCGCGCTCGATGCGTTGACCACTCATCGCGTTGCCGTGGGCAATCCGGAATGGCTCACCAATGTCAACGCTCCCGAAGACCTGCACCGGCTCCATGTCTAGCCTGTGACGTTTCCTAAGATTGTGGGGTGAGCACACCCGATCCGAGCCGCGAGCTACCGAAGTCCTGGGACCCCGCCGAACACGAAGCACAGCTGTATCAGGGCTGGGTGGACGCCGGTTACTTCACCGCAGACGCGACCAGCGACCGGCCGGCGTTCTCGATCGTCATCCCGCCGCCGAACGTCAACGGGTCGCTGCACATGGGCCACGCCTACGAGCATGTGCTGATGGACGCGTTGGCGCGTCGCCGCCGCATGCAGGGCTACGAGGTGTTGTGGCTGCCCGGAATGGATCATGCGGCCATCGCGATGCAGACGATGGTGGAGCGCAAGATCGCCGCGGAGGACGGATTGACGCGCGACGACCTCGGTCGCGAGGCATTCATCGATCGCGTCTGGACAGAGAAGGCCGAGATCGGCGGAAACATCGGCACGCAGATGCGGCGTCTCGGTGACGGCGTCGACTGGAGCCGCGAACGCTTCACCATGGACGACGGTCTGTCACGCGCCGTGCAGACAGTGTTCAAGCAGATGTACGACGACGGGCTGATTTACCGCGCCGAGCGGCTCGTGAACTGGTCGCCGGTGCTCAAGACCGCCATCAGCGACATCGAGGTGAGCTACGCCGACGTCGAGGGCGAACTGGTCAGCTTCCGCTACGGCAGCCTCGACGACGACGCGCCACACATCGTGGTCGCCACCACCCGACTCGAGACGATGCTCGGCGACACCGCGATCGCGGTGCACCCCGACGACGAGCGCTACGCCCATCTGATCGGCACCGAACTCGACCACCCGTTCGTCGACCGGCGCATCCCGGTGATTGCCGACGACTACGTCGATCCCGAGTTCGGCAGTGGCGCGGTCAAGATCACTCCCGCACACGACCCCAACGACTTCGCGATCGGGCAACGCCACGACCTCCCGATGCCGACCATCATGGACGACGAGGCGCGCATCGCCGACACCGGAACCGTGTTCGACGGGATGGACCGGTTCGAGGCGCGGGCCAAGGTGCGGGAGGCTCTCGCCGAGCAGGGCCGCATCGTCACCGAGGTCAGGCCGTACCTGCACAGCGTCGGACATTCCGAACGGACCGGCGAGCCCATCGAACCGCGGTTGTCCATGCAGTGGTGGGTGCGCGTCGAGTCCTTGGCCAAGGCGGCAGGCGACGCGGTTCGCAACGGTAACACCGTGATCCACCCGACCTCGATGGAGCCGCGCTGGTTCGGCTGGGTCGACAACATGTACGACTGGTGTATCTCTCGTCAGCTGTGGTGGGGTCACCGCATCCCGATCTTCTACGGCCCCGAGGGGGAGGTCGTCTGTGTGGGGCCCGACGAGCAGGCACCCGACGGCTATGTCCAGGAGACCGACGTCCTCGACACCTGGTTCTCGTCGGGCCTGTGGCCGTTCTCCACCATGGGCTGGCCCGACAACACCGCCGACCTCGAGAAGTTCTATCCCACTTCGGTTCTCGTCACCGGCTACGACATCCTGTTCTTCTGGGTGGCCCGGATGATGATGTTCGGTACCTACGTCGGTGACCGGCTCGGCGACGGCAACGCAGTGCCGTTCCACAACCTGTTCCTGCATGGTCTGGTGCGCGACGAGCACGGCCGCAAGATGTCGAAGTCGAAGGGCAACGGCATCGATCCACTCGACTGGGTGGAGCGCTTCGGCGCCGACGCGTTGCGCTTCACGCTCGCTCGCGGCGCCAACCCGGGTAGCGACATATCGGTCGGCGAGGACCACGCACAGTCCTCGCGCAACTTCGCGACGAAACTGTTCAACGCCACCAAGTTCGCGCTGATGAACGGCGCCACGGTGGCTGAACTACCCGATCGCGCAACGCTGACCGAAGCCGACCGGTGGATTCTGGATCGACTCGAGCAGGTCCGGGCCGAGGCCGATGCCGGTTTCGAGGCATACGAGTTCTCCAAAGCCTGTGAGGCGCTGTATCACTTCGCGTGGGACGAGGTCTGCGACTGGTATCTGGAGTTGGCCAAGGTCCAATATGCGCAGAACGACGACGCACGGTCCGCGTCGACGTCGGTGGTGCTCGGCACTGTGCTCGACAACCTGTTGCGGCTGCTGCACCCGGTGATGCCATTCGTCACCGAGGTGCTGTGGAGGTCGCTGACGGGGCAGGAGTCGGTGGTGATCGCGTCGTGGCCGGCGGCCAGTGGTGTGCCGACCGACGCCCCGGCGGCCCAACACATCGACGACCTGCAACGGCTCATCACCGAGGTTCGGCGCTTCCGCAGCGACCAGGGGCTGCGCCCGGGACAGCGGGTGGCCGCCGAGATCGACGGCCTCGACGCGGCCGCACTCGATTCCTCCCGTGGATATCTGGATTCGCTGGCTCGGCTCGAGCCTGCCGACGACGGTTTCGCGGCCACCGCGACGATCGACGTGCGGTTGTCGTCGGCGACGGTGACCGTCCGGATCGACACGTCCGGGACCGTCGACGTGGCGGCCGAACGTAAACGGCTGACCAAGGACCTCGCCGCCGCGGAGAAGGAACTCGCCTCCACCACTGGCAAACTCGGCAACGAACAATTCCTGGCCAAGGCCCCTGAACAGGTCGTGGCGAAGATCCGGGAACGACAGAAGGTGGCGACCGAGGAAGTCGATCGCCTCGGTGGTGCGCTCGCCGCTTTGGGTGGCGCGTGAGTTCCCGCGACGATCAGGACCACGGCGCCGATGCCGACGACTGGGACGACGATCTGGACCGCGACCACCTCGGTCCCGACGGCCCGGTGTCGCAGGATCTCGGCGCCCTGCTCGACGAGATCGACGCGCGGGATGCCGACGTCGACCCTGCCGATATCGACCCTGCCGATGTCGACCCTGCCGATGTCGACCCCGCCGATATCGACCCCGCCGATATCGACCCCGCCGACGACGAGGAGGACGGGGCCGGAGGATCGCGGCGTCCCGCACGCTTGATCGACGACGCCGCGACGCTCGCCGAACTCGCGGAGGTCGAGGCCGAACTCGACACCCGCTGGCCCGAAACCAAGATCGAGCCCTCGCTGACCCGCATCGCGGCTCTGATGGATCTGCTGGGTTCGCCGCAGCACGGCTATCCGGCCATCCACATCGCGGGAACCAACGGCAAGACGTCGGTGGCCCGGATGATCGACGCGCTGCTCATCGCCTTACACCGGCGCACGGGGCGGATCACCAGTCCGCATCTGCAACGCGTCACCGAACGCATCTCCGTCGACGGTGCGCCGATCTCCGCCCGCACCTACATCGACACCTACCGGGAACTCGAGCCGTACATCACGATGGTCGATGATTCGTCCACCGCTGCCGGCGGACCGCGGATGAGCAAGTTCGAGGTGTTGACGGCGATCTCGTATGCCGTCTTCGCCGAGGCGCCGGTGGACGTTGCGGTGGTGGAGACGGGCATGGGCGGTCGATGGGACGCCACGAACGTCGTCGACGCGACTGTGGCCGTCATCACTCCGATAGCGATGGATCATGCCGATTACCTTGGTGACACGCTCAGCGCGATCGCCGGGGAGAAGGCCGGGATCATCAAGAAGGCAGCGGACGATCTGGTGCCCACGGACCCTGTCACCGTGATCGCGCCGCAGGAGCCCGAGGTGATGGACGTCCTGCTGCGTCAGACGGTCGAGACCGGGACCATCGTCGCCCGGCAGGATTCCGAGTTCGCCGTGCTCGAGTCGATCACCGCTGTCGGCGGCCAGTTGCTGCGTCTGCAGGGCCTCGGTGGAGCGTACGACGAAGTGTTCCTACCGTTGCACGGTGCTCACCAGGCGGCCAACGCCGCACTCGCACTTGCTGCGGTCGAGGCCTTCTTCGGGGCGGGCCCGGATCGCCAACTCGACATCGACGCGGTACGGGCCGGTTTCGCGGCGGTGGCGAGCCCGGGCCGGCTGGAACGTGTGCGATCGGCCCCGACGGTGTTCATCGACGCCGCGCACAACCCACACGGCGGCGAGGCGCTGGCGCGGGCGTTGACCGAGGAATTCGACTTTCGACGACTCGTCGGGGTGATCGGCATGCTCGGTGACAAGGATGCGGAAGGATTTCTGGAGGCCATGGAGCCCGTTCTGGACAGCGTGGTGCTCACCAACAACGGTTCGCCGCGCGCACTGGACACCGAGATGCTGGCCGAGATCGCGCTGCCGATCTTCGGTGAGGAGCGGGTGGTGGTGAAGCCGTTCCTGCCCGACGCCGTGGAGACCGCCATCGGACTTGCCGAAGAGTCCGACGGCGAACCGGTCGCCGGTGCCGGCGTCGTGGTCACCGGTTCGGTGGTCACCGCCGGGGCGGCCCGGACGTTGTTCGGCAAGGAGCCCTCATGACCGACCCGGTACGCTTCACGCCGCCGACGACGGACCCGTGGAAGGGGTTGCGCGGGGTGATGGCGGGCACCTTGATCCTCGAGGTGATCGTCCTGGGCCTGGCGTTCCCGATCGTCGCCAATCTCGGGCCGGGCATCACCTGGTTGTCCGGCGGATACCTCGGGGCGGTGGTGGTGGCGCACATCGTCGCAGCCGGTCTGCAGGGCCGATCGTATGCGCTGCGTCTCGATATCGGGTTGCAGATCCTGGTGATCGCAGGAGGGTTCCTGCAGTGGTCGGTGGCCGTGGTGGGCGTGATCTTCCTGTGTGTCTGGGTTTACATCGCCTACGTGAAGCACGACGTCGAGGTTCGGATGGCCAAGGGGATGCTGCCGGGGCAGCAACCGATCGACGAGTGATCTGCCGGGATTTCTGCACCCCGGACCTGCGATTCGGCTCCTGCAACTCCTGTTGCCCGACTGTGACCTGTCGGCTCTCGCCCTGAGGTGGTCGATGCTGTGAGAATGTCGCTGCCGGGGAAGAGCGGCTCGCGCCGCGGCCCCGGACCATCAGGTGACCGTTCATGACGTGAGGAATAGCTTGTCTGTGATCTCCAGCCTTCGCCGCCCCCGGGCCGCCGCCGCGATGGCATTGACCGTGATCGGAACGTCGCTGGGCGCGGGAATCGCCGCCGCCGAGCCGGCTGTGCCGACCGAGGATCTTCCGGTCGCCGGAGCACCGATGACGGTCGGCGAAGGGGAGTACAGCTACCTCGCCACCCACGAGGTCACCTCGCGGGCATCGTCGATGCAGGTGTCCGAGGCGATCGCGGCACTGCCCGTCCCGCAGCAGTACCGTCCGGCCAATCTCGGGCTGGCCGCACAGTTCGACATCGCTCTCACGAGTGCGCTGGCGTCCCCCGGCGGCTGCGTGCAGGTCGTGGTCGATCCGCGTGCTCGGTCCGGGAGCCTGTTCAACTACGGATTCTTCCCGGTGGCGGGCGAATACTGCTCGTGACGGTGGCCATCGCCGACCGGTCTTTCGGCTTCTCGCTATGGTGTGCTCGTGACTGAACGGACTCTGGTACTCATCAAGCCCGACGGCGTGGAGCGGTCGCTGGTCGGCGACATCATCAGCCGGATCGAGCGCAAGGGCCTCTCGCTGGTCGCCCTGGAACTCAAGACGGTCAGCGACGAGGTGGCGCGCGGACACTACGCCGAACATGAGGGCAAACCCTTCTATCCCTCGCTGCTCGAATTCATCACGTCGGGACCGTTGGTCGCCGCGGTCCTCGAGGGGCCGCGCGCGGTTGCCGCCTTCCGGCAGATCGCGGGCGGCACCGATCCGGTCGAGAAGGCCGTCCCGGGAACAATCCGTGGAGACTTTGCGCTGAGCACGCAGAACAATCTGGTGCACGGCTCGGACTCGCCCGAGTCCGCCGAGCGGGAGATCGCCCTGTGGTTTCCTGACCTGGGAGTCTGAGCCGACCTTCGCCTTCTCGTTCCCCGCCACACACGCCGTTGGAGATGCCAAACGTGCGTAGTGTGCGGGGAACGACTCGTCGTGTGGGATACTTGCACAGTTGTGGGCGACACACTTTGCCGTCGACAACCGGATGACGCATCCGGCATCGGACACCCCGATTCGCGCGTCTTCCCCATCGGTGCTGACGATGGCGTGGAAGACGACGGCCGGTTGAGGTCATCGACAACGCAAGGCGCCGCCTCGCGGACCGGGTCTTCCGGTGCGCAGAGAACGCGCGAAGACCACACAACACCGGTCCACAGCCGACCGGGACAGACAGTGAAGCCCTCGCGTGGCCGCGTCAGCCCGACGCGCCCGGGGGCTCTAGGAGATTTGAGTGACCGACAACGGGTCGCCGGCTGACGCGAACGCAGCGTCGGAACCGGTGGAGGAGTTCCCCAGCAGGCTTCGTGTGCATGCGCTCGCCAGAGCGCTGGGCATGACGAGTCGAGAGGTCTTGGCGCACCTCGCCGAGATCGGCATCGAGACACGCAGCCCCCAATCAAGCATCGACCGGGAGACCGCCCAGACGGTCGCCGCGCGTGTGCGTGGCGCGGCCGAGCGGGTCGACGCGCCGGAGCAGGCCGAGACGCAGGTGACACCGCCCGAGGAGGCCGCGGTACCCGCCGAGGAGGCCGCGTCCGCCGAGAGCGCCGGCTCGTCGGTCGAGGCTGCCGAACAGGCCACCACGCTGCAGCCGGCTGCCGATCAGGCGACCCCGGCACAGGCGGTAACCGGGGACGACGAGCCCGCGCTGCCTCGCGAATCCGAGCAGGCTGCCACCCACGAGGAGTCGCCGACCCTGTTCTCGGCGGTCGATCAGACTCAGCACCACCCGGTGCGGCAGACGGCCGAGGACGTCATGGCACAGCCGCTGTTCCTGTCGCCACAGGCTGCGGAGCCGACCCGGCGTCCGACCCGGTCCGGCGAGGACGAGCGGGTCGAATCCGACGAGTCCGGCAGCACCGACGATTCGACCGGCGACAGCGACACATCGGCAGACGGTGAGCGTGGCTCGCGCCGTCGTCGCCGAGGCCGCCGAGGGCGCGGCCGGGGCCGCGGTGATCAGTCCGACAACGGTGCAGACGAGCCGCAGCAGGCGAGCGACGACACGTCCGACGCGACGGACCGGTCCGATGGGGACAACGACTCCGCACGGCCCTCCGGCAAGAAGGGCAAGAAGGGCAAGAAGGGCGACCGGTCCGACGGCGGCAAGTCCGGCAAGGATGGCGCCGACAAGGGCGAATCCGGCAAGCACGAAGACGACAAGGCCGACGCCGACAAGGACTCCACGGGAAAGAAGCGCTCCGAGGAGTCCACCGGAACCGACGAGGGTTCGGTATCCGAGGAAGATTCGTCGGATTCGGACTCGTCGGGCGTCGACGACACCGAGGCGGGGTCGTCGAAGCGTCGTCGTCGCCGCCGCCGTCGCAAGGGCGGGGCCGACGCCGAGGACAGCTCACCGGACGATCCGCCGAACACCGTCGTGCACGAGCGTGAACCCCGCAGCAAGAAGGCACGCGACGAGGTCCAGGGCATTTCCGGTTCGACCCGTCTCGAGGCCAAGCGTCAGCGTCGCCGCGACGGCCGGGACGCCGGCCGTCGCCGTCCGCCCATCCTCAGTGAATCGGAGTTCCTGGCGCGCCGCGAGGCGGTCGACCGGGTGATGGTGGTCCGCGAACGTAGCGCCAACAGTGCGATCACCGGGGCCAACGGTTCCGGCGAAACCGGTCAGGCCGTGCCGATCGAGGACTACACCCAGGTGGCCGTGCTCGAGGACGGTGTCCTCGTCGAACACTTCGTCACCACCGAGACATCGTCATCGATGGTCGGCAACATCTATCTCGGGCGTGTGCAGAACGTGTTGCCCGGTATGGAGGCGGCCTTCGTGGACATCGGGCGCGGTCGCAACGGCGTGCTCTACGCCGGTGAGGTGAACTGGGATGCCGCCGGGCTCGACGGCGGATCGCGCAAGATCGAGCAGGCGCTCAAGCCCGGCGACAACGTGCTGGTCCAGGTGAGCAAGGACCCGGTCGGGCACAAGGGAGCCCGGCTCACCACCCAGATCTCGCTGGCGGGTCGCTTCCTGGTCTACGTGCCCGGCGGGTCGTCCACCGGCATCAGCCGCAAGCTGCCCGATGTGGAGCGCAAGCGCCTCAAGAGCATCCTGGGCAAACTGGTTCCCGACGACGCCGGCGTGATCATCCGGACCGCGTCGGAAGGTGTCAGCGCCGACGAACTCGCCGCCGACATCGCGCGTCTGGAAAAGCAGTGGAAGGACATCGATTCCGCGGTCGGCAAGGCGAAGAAGGGTTCGGGGGCCAGCGCGCCACAAGCCCTCTACGAGGAACCCGATCTGCTGGTCCGCGTGGTGCGCGACCTGTTCAACGAGGACTTCAAGAAACTCGTCGTCGAGGGCGGCAAGGCGTGGGACCTCGTCGAGCGGTACATCACGGCGGTGGCACCGGACCTGATGCAGCGCGTCGAGCGCTTCGAGAAGCCGCATGCCGATGCGCCCGACTCGTTTGTGGTGCACCGGATCGACGAACAACTCGCCAAGGCGCTCGACCGTAAGGTGTGGCTGCCGTCGGGCGGCACGTTGATCATCGAGCACACCGAGGCGATGACCGTCGTCGACGTCAACACCGGCAAGTTCACCGGCTCCGGGGGCAACCTGGAGGAGACGGTCACCCGCAACAACCTCGAGGCGGCCGAGGAGATCGTGCGTCAGATGCGGCTGCGCGACATCGGCGGCATGATCATCGTCGACTTCATCGACATGGTCCTCGAATCCAACCGGGATCTGGTGTTGCGGCGGCTGACCGAGGCGCTCGCACGCGACCGGACACGTCACCAGGTATCCGAGGTGACCTCGCTGGGCCTGGTGCAGATGACCCGCAAACGCTTGGGCACCGGGCTGCTCGAGGCGTTCTCGACCCCATGCACCCACTGCGGTGGCCGGGGCATCGTGGTACACGCCAACCCGGTGGAGGCGCGTCCCGACGAGTCGAGCGCCAACGACGGCGGTGGCTCCAAACGTTCACGGCGGAATCGGCGCAAGTCCGAACCGGCGCCTGAGCAGCACAAGCCGGCGCAGAACCCGGCCGAGCACCCGATGTTCCGCGCGATGGCCGCCCATGCCCACGACCACGACCACGACCACGACCACGACGTCGAGGGTGCCGACGGTGCGCGGGGCGCCGCCGAGCAGGTGGCGTCCCCCGACGCCGGTCGACGTGACGACACCCGGTCAGCGGACACCCGCGCAGACGACACCCACGCAGACGAGACCCACGCAGACGACGGTGTGGTCGCTGCGACGAGCGACGCGAGCGCGACCGCGCAGTCGGGGAGTGCGACGGCGGCCGACGAGCATGCTGCCGTCGCCAGCGCACCCGCGACCGAGGCGACCCCCACCGACGGAGCGCCGGATGAGACGACCGCGTCGTCCCCGGCAGAACCTGCCGGCGCGGCGTCCGAGCCCAACGAGTCCCATGCCGGTGCCTCCGACGCCGCTGCGTCCGGGCGGCCGCGGCGTCGCCGGCGGGTGGTGCGGCAGGCCGCGGCGCCACCGAAGGCGTCCGAGCCGATCGTGATCTCCGCCGACAACGAGGTCGGCTCGACACCGACACCGACGACGACCTTCGGCCCGACGGATTCGAGTGGTACGGCGGAGGCCGCGGTCGCGGTACGCCGGCGGCCTCGTCGCCGCACGGCCGGACGACCGGCGGGCCCGCCGCCGTCCGAGCAGTAACGTCGAAGGGCGACCAGCAGGTCGGGGCGCCGGTGGTCGAGTTTGACCCGGCACACGGCGTTCCCGTAATCTTGATTGGTCGCCTTCGGCGGAGGGTCTGCGCTGTGCCCGGAACGATCAGGACCACCTGAATCGCACCGATCAGCCGCGCGGAACCGCCGACAGGCCCTCTGGAGTGATCCACAGTGACCCCGGTTGCATCCGCGGGTTCGCCCGCGGACCGCACCAGGATGACGCACCACCCACCCACCCCGGTGCGCGAACCAGCGCCCAGGGTCCGACAGACGAGTTAAAGAGGACAGCTTCGATGGCAACGTACGCGATCGTCAAGACCGGCGGTAAGCAGTACAAGGTCGCAGAGGGCGACATTGTCAAGGTCGAGAAGATCGACAGCGTGCCCGGTAGCAGCGTGAGCCTGCCGGTGGCACTGGTCGTCGACGGCTCGACCCTCACCACCGATGCGGACAAGCTGGCGAAGATCTCGGTGACCGGCGAGGTCGTCGAGCACGTCAAGGGTCCCAAGATCCGCATCCACAAGTTCAAGAACAAGACCGGCTACCACAAGCGCCAGGGTCACCGTCAGAACCTGACGGTCCTCAAGGTCACCGGTATCAAGTAACTCGATTCCCGCACCTACCTCAGGAGGACTGCAGAGATGGCACACAAGAAGGGCGCGTCCAGCTCGCGCAACGGTCGTGATTCCAACGCCAAGCGCCTCGGCGTGAAGCGTTTCGGTGGCCAGCAGGTCAGCGCCGGCGAGATCCTGGTCCGCCAGCGCGGCACCAAGTTCCACCCGGGCGTCAATGTCGGCCGCGGTGGCGACGACACCCTGTTCGCCCTGGAGACCGGCTCGGTCGAGTTCGGCACCAAGCGCGGCCGCAAGACGGTCAACATCGTCCCGGAGACCGCAGCGGTCTGACCGGTCGAATAACAGCTCTACACAGGGCGGGCAGGGTCATCGCGTACCCGCCCGTCCTGTTTGTTTTGAGGCCGAGAGGCTTCGGAGAAAGGGAGTGGCCCGATGTCCCGGTTCGTCGACCGCGTGACCATCCACGTCGCGGCGGGTAACGGCGGTCACGGCTGCTCGTCGGTGCACCGCGAGAAGTTCAAACCGCTCGGTGGTCCCGACGGCGGCAACGGCGGCAACGGCGGGTCGGTGCGACTGGTGGTCGATCCCCAGGTGCACACGCTTCTCGACTTCCACTTCCGTCCGCACGCGAAGGGGTCCAACGGTAAACCCGGGATGGGCGACAACCGTGACGGTGCCACCGGCGACGACCTGGTCCTGAAGGTTCCCGACGGCACGGTGGTCCTGGATGCGGACGGCTCCATCCTTGCCGATCTCGTCGGCGAGGGCACCACCTTCGAAGCCGCCCAGGGCGGCCGCGGCGGATTGGGCAATGCAGCGCTGGCCTCCAAGGCGCGCAAGGCCCCCGGCTTCGCACTGCTGGGTGAAGAAGGGCAGCACCGTGACCTCGTCCTGGAGTTGAAATCCGTCGCCGACGTCGGGCTGGTGGGATTTCCGTCGGCAGGCAAATCCTCGCTGGTTTCGGTGTTGTCGGCGGCCAAGCCGAAGATCGCCGACTACCCGTTCACCACGCTGGCACCGAACCTCGGGGTGGTTCAGGTGGCCGGTGACGTGTTCACCGTCGCCGATGTGCCGGGGTTGATCCCCGGTGCGTCCACCGGGCGTGGGTTGGGACTGGATTTCCTGCGTCACCTGGAGCGGTGTGCGGTGCTGGCCCACGTCGTGGACTGCGCCACCCTGGAACCCGGACGCGACCCGGTTTCTGACATCGACGCCTTGGAGGCCGAGCTCGCGGCCTACCGGCCCGCTCTGGATGCCGACCACGGTCTCGGGGACCTGGCGTCGCGGCCGCGGGTGATCATCCTGAACAAGATCGACATCCCCGACGCCGCGGACCTGGCCGATCTGGTGGAACCCGAACTGGCCACCCGGGGGTGGCCCATTTTCCGAATCTCCGCAGTCAGCCACGAGGGTCTCAAAGAGCTGACATTCGCGCTGGGACGGATGGTCGGGGAGTACCGGGCGAGCCAGCCCGCACCCAAACCGCGTCGACAGATCATCCGGCCCAAGGCGATCGACGAGGCGGAGTTCAGCGTCGTCCCCGATCCCGAGGTCGATGGCGGATTCATCGTGCGGGGTACCCGCCCCGAACGTTGGATCGCCCAGACCCAGTTCGGCAACGACGAGGCGGTGGGTTATCTGGCCGACCGTCTCAACCGGCTCGGTGTCGAAGACGAGCTGGTGCGCCAGGGTGCGCAGCCCGGGGCGCCGGTCACCATCGGTGACATGACCTTCGACTGGGAACCGACGACCCCGATGGGTGACGAGGTCCCCATCACCGGCCGTGGGACCGACATCCGCCTCGACCGCAACGAACGGATCGGGGCCGCAGAACGCAAGCAGGCGCGGCGACTTCGGCGCGGTCTGCCCGACGGCGACGAGGGTCCCGAACGGGACCACCAGTGAGCGACGTCCGCGAGCACATCGCCCGTGCGCGCAGCATTGTGGTGAAGATCGGGTCGTCGGCGCTCACTGACCTGCATGACGGACTCGACCGCACCCGTCTTGACCGTCTCGCCGACGCGCTGGAGGCGCGGATGCGTGCCGGGTCGGATGTGATCGTGGTGTCCTCGGGTGCCATCGGCGCCGGCATCGCCCCACTCGGGCTCAAGAAGCGGCCCACCGATCTCGCGACCAAACAGGCCGCTGCCAGCGTCGGGCAATTGGCGCTGGCCCACGCGTGGGGCACTTCCTTCCACCGGTACGGCCGCACCGTCGGCCAGGTGCTGTTGACCGCCGACGATGTCTCCAACCGCTCGCATCACGCCAACGCTCAGCGCACGCTGGACCGACTGCGGTCGCTCGGTGCCGTCGCGGTGGTCAACGAGAACGACACCGTGGCGACCACCGAGATCCGGTTCGGCGACAACGACCGCCTCGCCGCGTTGGTGGCTCATCTCGCGGGTGCCGACGCGCTGGTGTTGCTGTCCGACGTCGACGGCCTCTACGACGGGGATCCGCGCAAGGTCGGTGCCGACGGTAGCCGTGCTCGGCTGATCGCGGAGGTCAACGGACCGGAGGATCTCGACGGGGTCATCGCCGGGTCGGGCGGTGCGCTGGGCACCGGCGGTATGGCCTCCAAGCTCGCGGCTGCGCGACTGTCGGCCGACGCCGGGGTGCCTGTTCTGCTGGCGGCCGCCGATCAGGCTGCGCAGGCGCTGGCCGACGCGTCGGTGGGAACGGTCTTCGCCGCTCGCGACGAGCGGCTGTCGGCGCGGCGGTTCTGGGTGCGCCATGCCGCCGACGCGCGGGGACAGCTCGTGCTCGATGACGGTGCGGTGGCCGCGGTGGCGCGCCGACGCCGATCACTGCTGGCAGCCGGCGTCGTGGGCGTCAACGGACGGTTCTCCGACGGCGACGTGGTGGAGTTGCTCGACACCAGCGGTGTGGTGCGGGCCCGCGGGGTTGCCGCCTACGCCTCCGACGACGTGGCGCTGATGGTCGGTCGTTCCACCGCCGACCTACCGGCAGAGCTTCGTCGGCCGGTGGTACACGCCGACGACCTCGTCGCGGTCTGAGCGCACCGTTGGCTCACGCTGCCAGGGCCGGCAGCACCACCGACGCCAGGTGATCGATCTTCAGGTCGGCGAGTTCGTCGGCGCGGGTCGCGCCGCGGTTCACGATGACGAGGGTCTTGCCGGTGCGACGTGCGTGGCGAGCGAACCGCAGGCCGCTCATCACCGTCAGCGACGACCCGACGACCAGCAGTGCATCGCTGTCGTCCACCATCGAGAATGCTTGCTGCACAGTCGGTTTCGGAACGCTCTCGCCAAAGTAGACGATGTCGGGTTTCACGATGCCGTCGCACCGCGGGCAATCGATCATGGTGAAGTCGCTGGTGTCGTCGATGGCTGCGTCGGCATCCGGTGCGACCTCGATCGCCCCGCGACCACGGATGCGCTCGGTGAATCCGCGGTTGATCTGTTCCAGGTCGTGGGCGAGCTGATGGCGGGAGATCTGCCAGCCGCACTCCAGGCATCGCACGCGGCCATAGCAACCGTGCAACTCCACCACACGTCGGGTGCCGGCCTTCGTGTGCAGCATGTCGACGTTCTGGGTGATCACCCCGGACAGTCGACCCTGCCGTTGCAGATCGGTGAGCGCATGGTGTGCGGTGTTGGGTTGCGCGGCGTCCATGTGTCGCCAGCCGAGATGGTTGCGCGCCCAGTAGTGGCGTCGGAACTCCGGCGACGACAGGAACATCTCCAGCGTCATCGGCGTGCGTTGCGGCGCTCCCGGGCTGCGGTAGTCGGGGATACCGGAGTCGGTGGAGATCCCCGCGCCGGTCAGCGCCACGATCCGCCGGCCGTCGAGCAACGCGCGTGCACGGTCGATCTGTTCGTCGACACCCTCGTCGAGCGGTGTCGGTTCGGCCGGGGACCAGCCGATCTGCAGTCGCGTACGCACCCTGCCCAGGATAGCGGGCTCGACGACGCCACCGGCCCGACAGAACACGAGGTTCTGCCGGGCCGGTGTTTCACCATCGACGAGGGCCGGTCAGTCGGCGGCCACCGCCTCTGGGGAATGTTTCCCGGTCGATTCGGGAACGGCGACCAGCGGGTAGACGCCGTTCTCGTCGTGCACCTCGGTGCCGACAACGGGAGGATTGAAGACGCAGAGCATCCGCATCTGCGTGTCAGCGGTCACCTGATGACGCTCGTGACCGTTGAGCAGGTACATCGTGCCGGGGGCCAGCGGATAGGTCTCGCCGGTCTCCTTGTCGAGCAACGTTCCGGTGCCCTCGACCAGCCACACGGCCTCGATGTGGTTGGCGTAGTGGAAGTTGTTCACCGATCCGGCGTTGATGGTGGTCTCGTGGAAGGAGAACCCGACGCGGTCACCGCCGAGGACGATGCGCTTGGACACCCAGTTGCCCAGCGGATCCTTGACGTCGCGGTCAGTGCCCGTGATTTCTTCTGTGGTACGGACGATCATCCGATCACCTCCTTGACGGAATCAGCAATGATGTCGAGGCCACGGTCCAGGTCCTCGTTCGAAATGGTCAGCGCGGGAAGAAGTTTGACGACCTCATCGGACGGTCCGGAGGTCTCGACCAACAGCCCTGCCTCGAAGGCCGACGCGCTGACCTTGCCGGCGGCGGCGGCTTCTTCGAACACGAGACCCTGCGCCATGCCGCGGCCGCGGGTGGAGATGCCACTGAACTTGTCGCACAGTTCGTTGAAGCGCGTGTGGATGCGGTCACCCTTGGCGTGCACGTCGCGGGTGAGCGCGTCGTCGCTCCAGTAGTGCTCGAGCGTCTTGGCGCCGGTCACGAATGCGGGGTTGTTGCCGCGGAAGGTGCCGTTGTGCTCACCCGGGGTCCAGACGTCGAGGTCGGACCGGAACAGGGTCAGTGCCAGCGGCAAGCCGTAACCGCTGATGGACTTCGACAGCGTGACGATGTCGGGCTTGATGCCGGCGGCCTCGAATGAGAAGAACTCGCCGGTGCGTCCGCAACCCATCTGCACATCGTCGACGATGAGCAGGATGTCGCGGCGCTGGCACAGCTCCGACAGGGCCTGTAGCCACTCGGCGCGGGCGACGTTGATGCCACCCTCGCCCTGGACGGTCTCGACGATCACGGCCGCCGGACGATTGAGCCCACTGCCGGAGTCATCGAGCACCCGCTCGAACCACTGGAAGTCCTCGACGACACCACCGAAGTAGTTGTCGAAGGGCATGGGGGTGGCATGCACGAGCGGGATACCGGCGCCGGCGCGCTTCATCGAGTTGCCGGTCACCGACAGCGATCCCAAGGTCATGCCGTGGAACGCGTTGGTGAAGCTGATGATCGACTCGCGTCCGGTCACCTTGCGGGCGAGCTTCAGTGCTGCCTCGACTGCGTTGGTGCCGGTGGGCCCGGGGAACTGGATCTTGTAGTCCAGTCCGCGCGGCTGCAGGATCTTCCCGTGGAAGGCCTCGATGAACGCACCCTTCGCGACGGTGGCCATGTCGAGTCCGTGGGTGATCCCGTCATCCGAGATGTAGTCCAGCAGAGCCGATTTCATCACCGGGTTGTTGTGGCCGTAGTTCAGCGAACCTGCGCCGGCGAAGAAGTCGAGGTACTGACGACCGGTCTGATCGGTGATGTGAGAACCGCTTGCGCGGGTGAACACCGTCGGCCAGCTACGGCAGTAGCTGCGGACTTCGGACTCGTGCTTGGTGAAGACGGAATCGTCGATTGACTGATCGAGAAGTTGCATGGGTAACTTCCCCCTTTACTTATTGACGATTGAAATTGCGACCTGGTCGCACACGGAGTGCGCCGACATCGCTGATGTCGGCGCAACTGCCGGTGAGATGGTCAAGTGCTCAGTTGTGAAAAGACTCAGTTGTGAATTGAGACGTGTGGACAGGAATGATCAGGGTTCAACGAGCTCGGGCTCGAGGAGGTAGAGATCCTCGGGCTCGTGCGCGTCCGGAAACTGATCGGCGGCGAACAGATCACGACGCTCGAAGCGCAGGCCGCGAGCGTTCGCGACTGATTCGAACAATCGCTGCGATGCGACATTGTCCGGACTGATCGTGGTGTGCATCGCGACCACACCCGACCGCTGACAGCGGTCGAACAGGCGATGCAGCATGGTGCCGGCGATACCGTGGCCGCGGCAGGAGTCGTCGACGGCGACCTGCCACACCATGAGGGTGGACGGGTCGGTCTGGCGTCGATAGCCGGTGACGAATCCGACCGGGCGCCCATCGACCTCGGCGACGATCGATGTCGAGGAGAAATCATGGCACCACAGGACGTAGGAGTAACTCGAGTTGACGTCGAGAACCTTTGAGTCCGAGGCGATTTCCCACAATCGTTCGCCGTCGTCGGCGGTGGGCTGCCGGTAATCGACAGCAAGGGCAGTGGTTGGGGCCGTACTTGTTTGGAGCGGGCTCATGACGCCTTCGACGTTAACAACGCGGTTACCTGAAGTCACCCGTCCTCAGAAATCGGACACCGAAAGCCCGCATAATCCCCTGCTCAGCCACTGTTTGTGAAGTGCATCACAAACTATTGCACGACCTGGACTTAGATGGGACAAGGGGTGGCTACTCCGCACCAGCCGTACCGCACAATGGTGGACGATGACCAGAATAATTGCGGGTGAACTGCGCGGACGCAGACTGGCGGTACCCGACAGCGGCACCCGGCCGACCTCGGATCGGGTCCGCGAGGCGATCTTCAACATCCTGCTTGCGCGGACCGAACTGGACGACGCATCTGTGGTGGACCTCTACGCCGGCTCCGGTGCGCTGGGGCTGGAGGCGTTGTCGCGCGGCGCGGCGCGCGCCACCTTCGTGGATTCGCGCCGCCGGGCCACCACGGTGATCACGGCAAACGTCCGCACGTGTGGCGTGGCCGAGCGTGTGTCGGTCATCACCCGATCCGTCTCTGCCCACCTGGCGGCGGGCGGCGGCGGCGACGTGGATGTGGCGTTCCTCGACCCGCCGTACGACCTCGACAACGAGGCCATGTCCGGTGACCTCGCCGCGCTGAGCGCACACTGGATGGTGGTGGGCGGCATCGTGGTCGTCGAACGTGCCGTCCGTGCGCCCCAGACACACTGGCCCGACGAGTTCACAGTGCTGGTGCACAAGAGCTATGGCGACACACGTGTGGAGGTGGCGGTTCTTGACCGATCCGGACGAGAAGAGTGTGACGACGCCGGGGGTGGCTGCGAGGAGTGCCGAGATGAGACCGGCGAGCGCTGACCCGGCGATGCGCATCGGTGCGCTGGAGACCGCGCTGCCCATCATCTGTGCACCCATGGCGGGTGGCCCCACCACGCCCGCTCTTGTCGCGGCAGTCGGGCGAGCCGGCGGACTCGGCATGCTCGCGGCGGGCTACCTCACCGCCGAGGCCCTCGAGGATCTGGTGGCCGATGTCGAGTCGCGTGGCCCGTGGCCCTACGGCGTCAATCTCTTCCTCTCCGGGGTCGACCGCTGCGCCGGTCCGGACGGTGCCCGGCAGCGAGGGGCGGTAGAGGCGTATCGCCGGACATTGGCGGTCGAGGCGAGCCGGCACGGTGTCGACGTGGGCGAACCCCGTTTCACCGATGAGGCGGTCGAGGAGAAGCTCGAGGTGTTGTCCCGACACCATCCGGCTCTGGTGAGTGTCACCTTCGGCGACCCGGAAGCGGCGCTCGTCGAGCGGGTCCACACCGACATCGGCGCGCCGGTCGCGGTCACGGTCACCTCGGTGGCCGAGGCGCGCGCTGCGGTGCTCTCGGGTGCCGACGCGCTCATCGCGCAGGGCATCGAGGCCGGCGGCCATCGTGGTCTGTGGTTCGACGATCCGGCGCTGCCGGCCGGCGGCCCGGCGACACCCACCGCCGAACTCGTCCGGGCGATCTGTGCCGACGTGACGGTCGTGTCCGCGCAGGTGCCGGTCGTCGCGGCCGGGGGAGTTTCCGATGGCGCCGGAGTCCGGTCGATGCTCGCCCTGGGTGCGGTCGGGGCGCAGTTGGGCACCGCCTTCCTGTGCGCCGACGAGGCGGGTACGGGTTCGGCGCATCGGCGGGCTCTGCTGGAACAGACCTACCTCGACACGGTCGTGACGCGCGCCTTCTCCGGCCGATCGGCGCGGTCGCTACGTAATGGCTTCGCCGATAGGCATCCGAACGCTCCAGCGGTGTATCCACAGGTCCACCACATGACCAAGCCGATTCGGGCCGCGGCGGCCGCGTCCGGGGCGGCCGACGACATCAACCTGTGGGCCGGTACCGGCTGGCGCTCGGTGGTGGCCGGCCCTGCGGCCGAACTGATGGCGCGGCTGGCCGCCGAGTTCCTCGACGCCCCCTGACCGTCGAGGAGTTCGGCCGGTCGGCCCTCGCGTAGATTTCGGTCATGACCTCAGCTGTCTTCCCCGGCTCCTTCGACCCGTTCACCGTCGGTCACCGCTACATCGTCGAGCGTGCCGCCGCCCGCTTCGACTCGCTGGTCGTCACCGTGGTGGTCAACCCGAACAAGAAGGGCATGTTCGACGTCGCCGAACGCATCGCCCTGATCCGCGAGGACTGCGCCGATCTGACCAACGTGCGTGTCGACCGCTGGACCGGCCTGCTGGTCGACTACCTGCGTCAGGAAAACATCGACACGATAGTGAAGGGGCTGCGCTCGGGCACCGACTTCGACTACGAGGTGCCGATGGCGCAGATGAACCGCGAGCTCGCCGACGTCGAGTCCATGTTCCTGCTCACCGATCCGCGCTACGCGCATGTGTCGAGCTCGCTGGTCAAGGAGGTGGCCAAGCTCGGCGGGGACATCACGCCCTTCTTGTCACCGGCGATCCACGAGCGACTGCAGGCGCGGTTGGCGGGGGAGCAGCGGATCTGACCTAGTGTCCCGCGCGACACGCCCCGTCCGCCTCACTAATCACAGACGCACCATTCGGCACAATAGTCACAGTTGTTTCATGCCAACCGAAGGCGACCAGCCGGATTGGGGTAGCTGTGTACCGGGTTTTTGAAGCGCTCGACGAACTCGCCGCCATCGTCGAGGAAGCGCGAAGCGTCCCGATGACCGCGGGTTGCGTCGTGCCACGAGGGGACGTCCTCGAGCTCATCGACGACATCAAGGATTCGATCCCGGGTGAACTCGACGACGCCCAGGATGTGCTCGATCAGCGCGACTCGCTGGTCGGCAACGCCCGCGAGCACGCCGAGACCGTGATCGGCAAGGCCGACTCGGAGTCCGAGGCGGTGATCGCACATGCACGTGCGGAGGCAGACCGCATCCTGTCCGAAGCGAAGGCCCAGGCCGACCGGATGGTCGACGAGGCCGGCGCGCACGGCCGTCAGATGGTCGAAGAGGCCACCGCCGACGCGCATCGGCTGTCGACGAGTGCGGCACGTGAATTCGAAGCGGTCACCGGTCGCGCCCGGGCAGAGGCCCAGCGCACCATCGACTCCGCGAACAACACCTACGACAAGTCCGTGGCCGACGGCATCGCCGAGCAGCAGCGTCTGGTGTCCGAGGCGGAAGTGGTGGCCGCCGCGAAGTCGGAGGCCGAGCGGATCATCGACGCCGCCCATGCTGAGGCCGACCGGCTCCGCGGGGACTGCGACGTCTACGTCGACGAGAAGCTGGCCCAGTTCGAGGAGATCCTCACCGGCACCTTGCGGTCGGTCAATCGGGGACGGCACCAGTTGCGGACCGGCGCGGGGATGCACGACTACGTCGAATACCCGCGCAGCGTCGACGAACCGCCTGCGCCGCGCGGTGCATCGCAGACCCACGATCGCGTCGACAATCAGGGCTCACCGCTGGCCGTCTGAGCGTAGGGCCGGGACCGTTCGAAGAGTCCGCAGGTCGGGCGTATCGTGCAACTGTGGCAGATCGAGCAATGAGCCGGAGTGTCGCGTCTGACGGGGCGAACTCCGGCGGCAAACAGGCCGACCCGTTCGTGCTCGACGTCCGTTCGCTGGGACGTCGAGCGGGGTCTATGTCGGAGGTGCATCGGACCGTCGTCGCGCCGGAACGCATCGGACTGGACATGATCGCGATTCCCGCCGGTTCCGAGGTCGACCTCGATCTGCGGCTGGAGGCGGTCACCGAGGGCGTGCTGGTCACCGGCACGGTGAGCGGTGAGACCGAAGGTCAGTGCTCACGGTGTCTGGAGCCGGTCGACGGCACCGTCACGGTGTTCCTCACCGAATTGTTCGCCTACCCCGACAGCGAGACCGAACAGACCACCGACGCCGACGACGTGCACCGACTCGTCGATGACCGGCTCGACCTCGAGCAGTCGATCATCGACGCCGTCGCCCTCGAATTGCCCATGTCGCCGTTGTGTTCGGAGGATTGCGAGGGCCTCTGCCCCGAATGCGGCGTCCGACTCGCCGTCGCCGAACCGGGACACGCGCACGAACAGATCGATCCCCGATGGGCGGCGTTGCGCGACAAGTTCGGCGCGCCCGGCGACGCCTCACCGCAGGGCCGGGAGACACCGAAGGACCAAGGTGGTGACTGACCCAGACGTGGCCGGCGACAACGACGTGACCGACCAGACGCCCGCGTCACCACCTGATGATCCGGCGCAGGAACGATTTGCCGATCTGCTCCGGGCGCTGCACGCGCAACTGTCCACCGAATTGTTGGTGTTGGCGCTGACTCACCGTTCCTATGCCTACGAGAACGGCGGGCTACCCACCAACGAGCGCTTGGAATTCCTCGGTGACTCGGTGTTGGGGGTGATCATCACCGAACGGCTCTACCTGCGGTACCCGGATCGATCCGAGGGCGAACTGGCCAAGATCCGGGCCAGCGTGGTCAACATGCACGCGCTCGCCGAAGTGGCCCGTGGGCTCGGCGACGGGGGCCTCGGACGTCACCTCTACCTCGGGCGTGGTGAGGAACTCACCGGTGGCCGCAACAAAGACAGCATCCTCGCCGACGGTCTCGAGTCGGTCTTCGGTGCGTTGTACCTGGAACACGGTCTCGCCGTGTGCAAGGACATCATTCTCGGATTGTTCGACGAGATCATCGGCCACGCAGGGCATCTCGGCGCCGGTCTGGACTGGAAGACATCGCTGCAGGAGCTCTCGGCGGAGGGTGGCTACGGGCCGCCGCACTATCAGATCACCTCGACCGGTCCCGACCACAACAAAGAGTTCACCGCAGTCGCGGTGGTGGCCGGCGAGAGTCTGGGTGAGGGGAGTGGGCGTACCAAGAAGGAGGCCGAGCAGAAGGCCGCCGCCTTGGCCTGGCAGGCGCTAACCGACCGCGCCGCCGCGAACTGACCGGATCCGGACGTGCCCGAACTTCCCGAAGTGGAGACCGTGCGGCGCGGTCTGGCCGATCACGTCGAGCGCCGAATCATCACGTCGGTCGACGTGCTACACCCGCGGTCGGCCCGACGTCACGTCGGCGGCGGTGCGGACCTGGTCGGGCGGTTGACCGGTACGCGGGTGGCCGGCGTGCATCGCCGCGGAAAGTATCTGTGGTTCGACATGGCCGATTCGGCCGACAGCTTTCCGCTCGTCGTTCACCTCGGCATGAGCGGTCAGATGCTCATCAGCCCAGCCGGTGCCGAGGACCACATTCACCTGCGCATCCGGGCGACACTCGATGACGGCAACGAGCTGCGGTTCGTCGACCAACGCACCTTCGGCGGCTGGCACGTCGACGAATACGTCGACACCCCCGACGAACTCGGTCGGTGGCTGCCGGAATCGATCGCGCACATCGCCCCGGACCCATTCGATCCGACCTTCGATGCCGCCCGAGTGACCGCCGTCATCCGGTCGCGGCACACCGAGATCAAACGGGCCCTGCTGGACCAGACGGTGATCTCCGGCGTCGGCAACATCTACGCCGACGAGGCGTTGTGGCGCAGCCGGGTCCACGGCACCCGGCTGACCGACGGGCTCAGCCGGGCGAAGGTGATCGACCTGCTCGCGTCGGTCAGCGATGTCATGGGTGACGCGCTCGTCGTCGGCGGAACCTCATTCGACTCGCTGTATGTGAACGTCAACGGGGAGTCGGGTTACTTCGAGCGCTCGCTGAACGCCTACGGTCGCGCCGGTGAACCGTGTCGACGATGCGGGGCCATCATGCGGCGCGAGCAATTCATGAACCGCAGCTCGTACTTCTGTCCGAAGTGTCAACGTAAGCGCTGAGTCTGTCGCCCAGTCGACGAAGTTCAGCGCCCAGTCGACGAGAATCAGAGCCCAGTCAACGAAAAGCAAACGAAAGCGACCATGAGCACCGATCAACACCTGTCCCAGACCGATGGCAGCACTGCACGCCCCCACACCGAACTCTGGGTGGAACGCACCGGAACGCGCCGCTACACCGGGCGCAGTTCTCGCGGCGCCGAGGTGCTGGTCGGTTCCGAGGACGTCGACGGCGTCTTCACCCCCGGCGAGTTGCTCAAGATCGCGCTCGCCGCATGCACCGGCATGTCCTCGGACCGGCCGCTGTCGCGCCGCCTCGGCGATGACTACGACGCCACGGTCCGCGTGAGCGGCGCCGCCGATCGGGAGAACGAGGTGTATCCCGTCCTCGACGAAGTGCTCGAGATCGACCTGTCCGAACTCGACGCCGACGCAGCGCAACGACTACTGGTGGTGGTCGAGCGGGCGGTCGACGCCGTCTGCACGGTCGGCCGCACCATCAAGGCCGGCGCGACGGTCAATCTGAGTATCGAAACGGACTGAGCGCGATGACCGACAACGCCGACGACCTGGTCCGGCTCACCGCACACGTCCACGGACTGGTGCAGGGTGTGGGCTTCCGGTGGTGGACCCGGTCGCGTGCGCTCGAACTCGGTCTGGTCGGTTACGCCGCCAACCTCGCCGACGGCCGCGTCCTCGTGGTCGCCGAGGGCTCCCGCGCCGACACCGAAGCTCTGCTCGCCGCGTTGCGTTCCGGCGACACACCCGGGTCGGTCGACGTCGTGGTGGAACGAGTCGACCCGCCACGCGGTGACCTGCGGGGTTTCGTCGAGAAATAGCTGCGTGCCGACGACTCTGCACAGGGTGCGCGTGCTGGCGCCGCCACCGCGCGATGGTGAGTATTCTGTACCGTCGTGCACCTCAAGAGCCTGACCCTGAAGGGCTTCAAGTCGTTTGCGTCGTCCACGACGCTGCGCTTCGAGCCCGGCATCACCTGCGTGGTGGGCCCCAACGGGTCGGGCAAATCCAACGTCGTCGACGCCCTGACCTGGGTGATGGGCGAGCAAGGTGCCAAGGCCCTGCGCGGCGGCAAGATGGAAGACGTCATCTTCGCCGGCACCTCCGGTCGTCCGCCCCTGGGGCGTGCCGAGGTGACCCTCACCATCGACAACGCCGATGGGGCCCTGCCCATCGAGTACTCCGAGGTGTCGGTCACCCGGCGCATGTTCCGCGACGGCGCGGGTGAATACGAGATCAACGGCAACTCGTGCCGCCTGATGGACGTGCAGGAACTGCTCAGCGACTCCGGTATCGGCCGCGAGATGCACGTCATCGTCGGACAGGGCCGCCTCGCCGCGATCCTCGAGGCCCGGCCCGAGGAGCGTCGAGCGTTCATCGAGGAGGCCGCCGGCGTCCTCAAACACCGCAAACGCAAAGAGAAGGCGGTCCGCAAACTCGATTCGATGCAGGCCAACCTGGCGCGCCTGACCGACCTGACCGGCGAGCTGCGCCGCCAACTCAAGCCATTGGGGCGTCAGGCCGAGGTCGCCCGCCGGGCGCAGACGGTGCAGGCCGACCTGCGTGACGCCCGGTTGCGGTTGGCCGCCGACGACCTGGTGACCCGGCGCACCGAGATGGCCGAACACACCGCGGTGGAGGACGAGGTGCGGGCCCAGCAGGACGAGGTGACCGCATTGCTCGACCGGGCCACCGAGGAACTGGGTGAGCATGAACGTCATCTGGCCGAGGTCGCACCCGCCGCCACGGCGGCCGGTCAGACCTGGTTTCGGTTGTCGGCCCTGGCCGAACGCGTCGACGCCACTTCGCGCGTCGCGGCCGAGCGCACCCGCTACCTCAGCGAACCCGTCGCCACCAGCAGCGGCCCCGATCCCGAGGAACTCGACCGGCAGGCCGAGCAGGCCGCCGCCACGGAGTCCGAGCTCGGTGCGGCGGTGACCGCCGCCGCGGAGTATCTCGAGGCGACGCAGGAGGAACTGGCGCGCCACGAGGAGGCCGCAGCCGAGGCCGAACGCGCCCACATGGCCGCGGTGCGAGCCATCGCCGACCGGCGCGAAGGGCTGGCCCGACTCGAAGGTCAGGTCGACAACCTGCGCACCAGGTCGGAGTCGGTGGATGCCGAGGCGGCCCGATTGACGGCGGCCATCGCCGCGGCCAACGAACGTGCCGAGGCCGCGCAGGCCCGCCAGGACGCCACGGCCACCGTGCTCGGTGAATACGAAGCCGCCGAGCACGGGCTCGATGAACACCACGAACGTTCGGTCACCGCGCTGAATCTGGCCAACGAACGTGTCGCGTCGCTGCAGACCGAGCAGCGCGAGACCGAGCAGCGCATCGCATCGCTCACCGCGCGTATCGAGGCACTCGAACTCGGGTTGGAACGCAACGACGGCGGCGCCTGGCTGCTCGAGCACGCGCCCGACGGCCTGCTCGCGCCGATGTCGGAGCTGCTGACCGTGGACAACGGATACGAGACGGCGATCGCGGGAGCGCTGGGCAACGCGGTCGACGCCATCGCGACCGTGGATGCGCTCGCCGCTGTCAGCGCCCTTGCGGCACTGAAATCCGGCGACGGCGGGCGAGCCTCGCTGATCCTGGGGGGTCTGCCGAGCCAGCGCCCAACCCCCGACATCGAGCTGCCGGCCGGGGCGCGCTGGGCGGCGACGGTCGTGTCGTGTCCGGACTCGATCCGCGGCGCGGTGGAACTGGTGCTGGGGGACACCGTGGTGGTCGCCACCGCAGAGCAGGGCCTCGAGATCGCCCAGCGCCACCGACTGCGCACGGTCACCCGCGACGGCGACCGAATCGGCCCGGGATCGGTGGAAGGCGGGTCGTCGCACCGGCCGTCCACACTCGAGGTGCAGTCGTCGATCGACATCGCCGCCGAGGAATTGGTGGCGGCGCGCCGGCGGTCCGAGGAGATCGAGGCCGCGCTCGACGGCGCACTCGCCGAGCAGGTCACCCGGCGCGAATCCGCTGAGGAGGCGCTCGCGGCATTGCACGAGTCCGACGCCAACGTCGGCGGCACCTACGAGGAGATGGCGCGGCTGGGCCACGAGATCCGGGTCGCCCACGCGGAGGCCGACCGCCTCACCCGGCAACGCACCAAGGCCGAAGAAGGCCGCAGCGAGATGGTCGAGAACCTGCGGCAACTCGAAGAGCGCCTCCGGTATGCCCGCGACGAATCGGAGACCGCGCCGGCCCAGGTGGGGGACGAGGAACCGAGAGCCGCGGCCGCCGAGGCCGTGGCCGCTGCCCGGGCGGCCGAGATGGAATCCCGGCTGCAGCTGCGCACCGCCGAGGAACGGTTGGCCTCGGTGCGCGGACGCGCCGATTCCTTGCGTCGGGCGGCCGTGCGCGAACGCGAGGCGCGGGTGCGGGCCGAACGCCAGGATCGGGCCCGACGTCAGGCAGCAGCCGTCGCCGAGGCCGTCGCGGCCGCGGCGCGCGACGTCTCGGACCGGCTGCAGGTGTCGGTGGCGGCCGCACAGTCCGGCCGGGACGAACTCGAACAGATGCGAATCGAACGCACCGCCGCTGTCGACGACCTGAAAGGCCAGGTCAACGACCTCACCGCGCAGCTGGGCAGCCTCAAGGACGCGGTTCATCGCGACGAGGTGGCCCGCGCGCAGGCGGCGCTGAGGATCGAACAGCTCGAGGAACAGATCCTGGAATCGTTCGCGATCGCACCCGACGATCTCATCGGCGAGTACGGCCCTGAGGTCCCGATGCCTCCGTCCGCCCTCGAGATGCAGGAGTACGAACAAGCCAAGGAACGCGGCGAGTCGGTGGTCGCGCCCGCACCGATGCCCTTCGATCGCAAGGCCCAGGAGGCGCGCGCGAAGAAAGCCCAGAAAGACCTGAACACGCTGGGGAAGGTGAATCCGCTCGCCCTCGAGGAGTTCGCCGCACTCGAAGAGCGCTACAACTTCCTGTCGGCTCAACTCGAGGACGTCAAGGCGGCGCGACGCGACCTGCTCGCGGTGGTCGACGAGGTGGATGCGCGCATCCTGCAGGTGTTCACCGAGGCCTACGCCGATGTGGAACGCGAGTTCACCGAGGTGTTCCGTACCCTGTTCCCCGGCGGTGAGGGACGCCTCGTACTCACCGAACCGGGAGACATGCTGACGACGGGTATCGAAGTGGAAGCACGGCCACCGGGCAAGAAGGTCAAACGTCTGTCGCTGCTGTCCGGCGGCGAGAAGTCGCTGACCGCCGTCGCGATGCTGGTGGCGATCTTTCGCGCCCGGCCCTCGCCCTTCTACGTCATGGACGAGGTGGAGGCGGCCCTCGACGACACCAACCTGCGTCGCCTGATCTCGTTGTTCGAGCAACTGCGCGAGCGCTCGCAGCTGATAGTCATCACCCATCAGAAGCCGACCATGGAGGTCGCCGACGCGCTGTACGGCGTGAGCATGCGTGGCGATGGGATCACCGCGGTGATCTCTCAGCGCCTGCGAGGTGTCGACATCCCGGTGAGTCAACAAACCCAGGCGCCCGGATAGTCGCGGCGTCCACCCGACCGACAACCAACGGAAAGCGAATCGCCAGTGAACACCCCCATCATCATCGGCATCGTCATCGCCGTCATCGTGCTCATCGCGCTCGTCGCGGGCGGGGTGGCGGTGTCGCGACGCCGGCGGATCTCGCTGTCGGACGACACCGGATCGCAGGGTGCGGTCGACGGCACGACCCGTCAGGTCGACAAATCGGGCGGATACAAGGCCGGGTCGGGATTCAGCTTCAGCCAGGGTGGCGCGGGCGGGGTCGGGCTCGCCGAGCCGCCGGAGCCGGCCACGCCCGCAGCGCCCACCGCACCTGCCGAACCGGCCACGCCTGCCGAACCGGCCACACCGGTGCCGCCGACCGAACGGACCGAGGTCGATGGACAGCCGGGCGTCGGTGACGACGCCTCGGTTCCCCGCGATTCCGCGCAGCGTGGCATCCAGGACGTCGCACTGCCCGGTATCGACGACTCGGCTCCCGACGAAGCAGTCGTCGAGGACGCCGCTGTGGAGACCTCCGAGGTGGCGGAAGCACCGGGGGACACCCCCGCGGCGACCGAGTCCACCGAGACTGCCGGGAGCGTCGAGGTTCCCGAGTCCCCGGCGGAACTGTTCGAGGCACCTGCGCCCGATGCCGCCGGCGCGCCCGACACCATCCCCGTCGAGACCGAACCCGACAGCGCGCCCGAGGTGGAGGCGGGGCTCGCGCCCGGCCCGGCCCCGGTCGAGGAGATCGCGCCCACCGCCGGACGCCTCGGACGACTACGTGGCCGGCTCTCGCGGTCGCAAGGCGCCATCGGCAAGAGCATGCTCGGACTGCTCGGTGCCGGCGACCTCGACGAGGACAGCTGGGAGGAGATCGAGGACACGCTGCTGATGGCCGACCTCGGCACCACCGCGACGATGGCCGTCGTCGAGCGTCTGCGCACCGAACTCGCCGCCAACAACGTGCGCACCGCCGACGAGGCGCGCGCGACACTGCGCCGGGTCCTTGTCGACCAGCTCTGGCCCGAACTCGATCGATCGGTGCGGGCGCTGCCGCATGCGGGTGGACCGGCCGTCATCCTCGTCGTCGGGGTCAACGGCACCGGCAAGACCACCACCACCGGCAAACTCGCCCGAGTGCTCGTGGCCGACGGCCGCCGGGTGCTGCTCGGCGCCGCGGACACCTTCCGCGCCGCGGCCGCCGACCAGCTGCAGACCTGGGGTGAGCGGGTCGGTGCCGACGTCGTGCGCGGCAAGGAACAGGCCGATCCGGCGTCGGTGGCCTTCGACGCCGTCGCCAAGGGCATCGACACCGGCGTCGACGTGGTCATGATCGACACCGCCGGTCGACTGCACACCAAGACCGGGCTGATGGACGAACTCGGCAAGGTCAAGCGCGTCGTCGAGAAGAAGGCGCCGGTCGACGAGGTGTTGCTGGTGCTCGACGCGACCGTCGGGCAGAACGGGCTCACCCAAGCCCGGGTATTCGCCGAGGTGGTCGACATCTCGGGCGTGGTGTTGACCAAACTCGACGGCACCGCAAAGGGGGGCATCGTCTTCCACGTCCAGGAGGAGCTCGGTGTGCCGGTGAAACTGGTCGGCCTCGGCGAGGGCGCCGACGACCTCGCGCCGTTCGAGCCGGAGGCCTTCGTCGACGCTTTGCTGTAGTCACAGTCGCGATCCGACAACACAAAAGCGGCGTCGGACATCCTTCGGCGAGGCTGAGAAGCAGCTGAAGCGCGACCAGGGCCGTTACGCGCACGAAATATAAAACGTTCACGGGTTCACACGCCCGAAACCTCAGGGCACCACAGCTGAAACCGTCTGCCGACAGAGTCTCTGTGCAGGCGTCGAGCCGTCGGCGCACTTGAGGGAGGTTTCACAAAGTGGTTTTGGCACTGCCAGAAGAAGTTTTTGGCGAAGTCAACCCCGGTGATACGGCGTGGATGCTCGCCGCAGCGGGTTTGGTGTTGCTGATGACGCCCGGACTCGCCTTTTTCTACGGGGGGCTGGCTCGGGGCAAGTCTGTCCTGAACATGATGATGATGTCGTTCGGCTCGCTGGCCACGGTCAGCGTGGTCTACGTGTTGTGGGGATTCTCGATGTCGTTCTCCGACGGCATCACCGGCAACAGTGACATCGCCGGCATCTTCGCCAATCCGTTCGCGCTGTTCGGTTCCGACCAACTGACGGCCACCGCGGGTACCGAGGACGCGACGACGTACGTGACCGCCGGAATGAGCATCCCGGCCATCGTGTTCCTGGGCTTCCAGCTGACCTTCGCGGTCATCACCGTCGCCCTGATCAGCGGCGCGCTCGCCGAACGCGTGAAGTTCTCGACCTGGCTGATCTTCACCGTGCTCTGGTCGACGATCGTCTACTTCCCGCTCTCGCACATGGTGTGGGGCGGTCTCGTCGGGGGCGGCGGCATCATGGGCGGCGGCGAAGACGGTTTTGCTGCTTGGATGTTCGGCAGCACCGACGGTGAGGCCAACGTGGCGCCGATCGACTTCGCCGGTGGCACCGTGGTTCACATCAACGCCGGTATGGCCGCGTTGGTCCTGGCTCTGATCGTCGGCGCTCGCTCCGGCTTCGGCCGTACCGCCTACCGTCCGCACAACATCCCGTTCGTGATGCTCGGCGCAGCGCTGCTGTGGTTCGGCTGGTTCGGCTTCAACGCCGGTTCGGAACTGGCCGCCGACATGACCGCCGGCCTGGTGTGGGTCAACACGACCGCCGCCACCGCCGCAGCGATCATCGGCTGGCTTGCGGTGGAGATCATCCGCGACAAGCACGCCACCAGCGTGGGCGCCGCGTCCGGTATCGTCGCCGGTCTGGTCGCGATCACCCCGGCCTGTGGCTCGCTGACCCCGGTCGGCTCGCTGATCCTCGGCGTCATCGCCGGTGCACTGGCGGCCCTTGCCATCGGTCTGAAGAACAAGTTCGGCTACGACGACTCGCTCGACGTGGTCGGCGTGCACCTCGTCGCCGGCCTGTGGGGCACCGTCGGTGTGGGCCTGCTCGCCAAGGACGTCGGCCTGTTCTGGGGCGGCGACTACAAGCAAGTCGTCGTGCAGATCGTCATCGCGGCCTTCGCGCTCGTCTTCACCGGTGTCCTCACCACGATCATCGCCCTCGCGCTCAAACCACTCGGCTGGAAGATCGGCCAGGAGGACGAGCACAACGGCATCGACGAGGCAGAACATGCGGAGACAGCCTATGAACTGGCATGAATCCCTGCACTTTCGCCTATACGCTGATTCCTGTGGAGAGGGATAACTGATGAAGCTGATCACCGCAATCGTGAAGCCGTTCACGCTCGAGGACGTCAAAGCAGGACTCGAGCAGGCCGGAATCCTGGGTATGACCGTCAGTGAGGTCCAGGGATACGGCCGCCAGAAGGGCCACACCGAGGTCTATCGCGGCGCCGAGTACTCGGTGGACTTCGTTCCCAAGGTCCGCGTCGAGGTGGTCGTGGACGACGCCGCCGTCGACAAGGTCGTCGACGTGATCGTCGAGGCGGCGCGTACGGGCAAGATCGGGGACGGAAAGGTGTGGGTCTCGCCGGTCGAATCGGTTGTCCGAGTTCGGACCGGGGAGCGCGGCGGCGACGCGCTCTGATCCGGGGCAACCCGCCCCTTTGAAAAAAGACTCACGACCCCGCGTCTGAAGACTCAGGCGCGGGGTCGTGTCCATCACGAAGGAAGTGTAAGAACTCCGTGGCAGCAACAGATCTCGCGGCGACCCGTCGGCAACTCCTGCAGTCGGGGCAGGCGGGCAAGCTCGACGCCCCCGGCCTGCGACAGGTGCTTGTCGATCTCCACGAGTTCTGGCTGACCAGCAAGGGAGCCGAGCTCGGTGTGCGCCCACAGAGTGGGTATGCCATCGTCGCCGTCGGCGGACTCGGCCGCGGAGAGCTGTTGCCCTTCTCCGATCTCGATCTGATCCTGCTGCACGACGGAATGCCGCACGACGAGGTCGCCGAGGTGGCCGACGGGCTCTGGTATCCGTTGTGGGACGCCAACATTGCGCTCGACCACAGTGTGCGAACGGTGCCACAGGCGTTGCAGGTGGCGGCCGAAGACGTCAGCGCCGCAATGGGGTTGCTCGAGGCCCGGCACATCGCCGGCGATGAGGACCTGTCCAATCTGTTGATCAGTGGGGTCCGCCAGCAGTGGCGCACCGAGATCCGCGATCGGTTCCCGGCCGTGGTGTCACATGCGCAGGACCGGTGGCGACGAGCCGGTGACATCGCGCACCGCGCGGAGCCCGACCTGAAGAACGGCCGGGGCGGTCTGCGTGATGTGCAACTGCTGGGGGCGCTGGCGATCGCCCAACTCACCGACGGCATGGCCAGTCTGCGCCCGGATTCGCCGGGCGCAGGGCCGCAGGTGGCGTATGCGCGTTTGCTGGACATCCGCACCGAGCTGCACCGCATTGCCGGACGACCGCGCGAACAGGTGCGTGCCCAGGATGCCGACGAGATCGGTGCGGCGCTGCGGATCGGTGACCGTTTCGATCTCGCCCGGGTGATCAGCGATGCCGCCCGCACCATCAGCTACTCCATCGACGTCGGTTTGCGCACCGCGGGTAACGCTTTGCCGCGCCGTGGATTGGCGAAACTACGGCGGTCGCCGATACGACGGCCCCTGGACGAAGGGGTGGTGGAGCACAACGGGGAAATCGTGTTGGCGCGCAACGCGATCCCGAGTAAAGACCCCGGTCTGATCCTGCGTGTCGCGTCGGCATCGGCGCGCACGGGTCTGCCGATCAGCGCGTCGACACTGAGCCGACTGGCCGACTACGCGCCGGAACTGCGTGAACCGTGGCCGGCCGAAGCACTCAGCGATCTGCTGGTGTTGCTCGGTGCCGGACACCACATGGTCGACCCGATCGAGGCCCTCGACCGCACCGGGTTGTGGGGTCGATTGCTGCCCGAATGGGGTGCGGTCCGAGACCTTCCCCCGCGGGACGCGATTCACACCTGGACCGTCGACCGGCATCTGGTGGAGACGGCCGCCCATGCCGGGTCGATGACCACGCGGGTGTCGCGGCCCGATCTGCTGGTGCTCGGTGCGCTACTGCACGACATCGGCAAGGGCCGCGGGGCCGACCACAGCATCGTCGGCGCCGACCTCGCGATCCAGATCGGTAACCGGTTCGGGCTGTGGCCGCAGGATGTCACGGTGCTCTCGGAGATGGTGCGACATCACCTGCTGCTCCCGAGCATCGCCACCCGACGTGATCTGGACGACCCGGCCACCGCCGAATTCGTGGCGGAGACACTCGGATACAACCGGGCGCTGCTCGAATTGCTGTCCGCGTTGGCCGAGGCCGACTCGCTGGCCACCGGCCCCGGTGTGTGGGGGGAGTGGAAGGCGTCGTTGATCAACGACCTCGTTCGTCGGGCGTTTCGCCTCATCGACGGTGACGAACTCGCCCGCCCCGATGCGCTCACCTCCGAACAGATCGCTCTCGCCGAGGCGGGCGGCTTCTCGGTCGACATCGAGCAGGCCGACGGACCGCACACCTTCCGCATCACGATGGTCGCCCCGGATGCGACGGGCCTGCTGTCGAAGATGGCCGGCGTGTTGAGTCTGAACGGGTTGCGGTCGCACTCGGCGACCGTGCAGAGCCATGCGGGCAGCGCGGTCAACACCTTCGTGGTGGTGCCGCTGTTCGGCAGTCCACCCGAGGCCGGGCTGATCCGTCAACAACTGATGGCGGCGGTGGACGGCAAGATCGATGTGCTGGCCCGTCTCGACGCCCGCGAGACCGAGTCGCCGATCCCGACGATCGGTTCGGTGTCGGCACCGGGCGCCGCGACGTCGGCCGGCAGCACCGATCCGGCCGTCGACGGTGCCGGGCACCCCAAGAACGCGGTGCCCGCATTGTTCGCCGTCGCGCCGCCGCGGGTGCTGTGGGTGCACCACGATGCCGAGGCGACGGGACCCGATCCGGGCCCCGATCCCGGCGAGGTGATCCTCGAGCTGCGCACCGACGACAGACTGGGGTTGTTGAGTCGGGTCAGCTCGGTCATCGAACGCCACGGCGCGCAGGTCCGCTGGGCCAAGGTCACCACGTTGGGCAGCACCGTGGTCGACACGTTCTGCCTGCACCTCGCCGATGACGGCGAAGCCGCCCGCACCGCCCTCGCCGACGACGTGCTCGCCGTGTGCCCACCGCCCCAACCGCGTTCCGACGACGACGGAAACGGTCCCGACGCCTATGGTGGTACCGCCCGGTCCGGGGTGCCCATCAGCTGACGCGCGACCGCCAGGCAAAGAGTCGGGGCCACACCCGGAGTGCCGCATGACGAGCATGGAAGACTAGAAGAATGTTCGATTCGCTTTCCGATCGGTTGGGCAGTGCGCTCAAGGACCTGCGCGGCAAAGGACGGCTGTCCGACGCCGACATCGACCGCACCTGCCGGGAGATCCGGCTGGCGTTGCTGGAGGCCGACGTCTCGCTGCCGGTGGTGCGCGGTTTCATCGCGAAGGTCAAGGAACGTGCCAAGGGCGCGGAGGTGTCCGGAGCGCTGAATCCGGCGCAGCAGGTCGTCAAGATCGTCAACGACGAACTCGTCGGCATCCTCGGTGGGGAGACCCGTCGGATCGAATATGCGAAGAAGCCGCCGACGGTGATCATGCTCGCCGGCCTGCAGGGTGCCGGTAAGACCACGTTGGCCGGCAAGCTCGGCAACTGGCTCAAGAAGCAGGGGCATCAGCCGTTGCTGGTGGCCTGCGACCTGCAGCGGCCCGGGGCGGTCTCGCAGCTGCAGATCGTCGGCGAACGTGCCGGCGTCAAAGTGTTCGCACCGGACCCCGGTACCAGCATCGGACAGACCGGTGAGCTGGGCACGGTCAGTTCCGGTGATCCTGTCGCGGTGGCTCGTGATGGTGTGGCCGAGGCGACGGCGCAGCACTACGACGTGGTCGTCATCGACACCGCAGGTCGACTCGGTATCGACGAGGAGCTGATGCGGCAGGCCTCCGACATCCGGGAGGCCACCGAACCCGACGAGGTCCTGTTCGTCGTCGACGCCATGATCGGTCAGGACGCCGTCAGCACCGCCGAGGCATTCCAGGACGGCGTCGGCTTCACCGGCGTGGTGCTCACCAAACTCGACGGCGACGCCCGCGGCGGTGCGGCGCTGTCGGTGCGCGAGGTCACCGGGCGCCCGATCATGTTCGCGTCGTCGGGGGAGAAGCTCGACGACTTCGACGTCTTCCACCCCGACCGGATGGCCAGTCGCATCCTGGGCATGGGCGATGTGCTGTCGCTCATCGAGCAGGCCGAACAGCACTGGGATGCCCAGCAGGCCGAGGCCGCGGCCGCCAAGATCACCCAGGGTGAACTCACCCTCGAGGACTTCCTCGACCAGATGCTGATGATCCGCAAAATGGGGCCGATCGGCAACATCTTGGGCATGTTGCCGGGCGCCGGGCAGATGAAGGACGCGCTCTCACAGGTCGACGACAAGCAGCTCGATCGGGTGCAGGCGATCATCCGCGGTATGACGCCTGCCGAGCGCGACAACCCGAAGATCATCAACGCCTCCCGGCGGCTGCGCATCGCCAATGGCTCCGGCGTCACGGTCAGCGAGGTCAACCAACTCGTGGACCGCTTCTTCGAGGCCCGCAAGATGATGGCGCAGATGTCCGGCCGGATGGGAATGGGCGTCGGTGGCGGCCGTAAGAACAACCGCAAGAAGGGCAAGGGCAAGAAGGGCAAGGGCAAGAGTCGGGGGCCCACACCGCCGAAGGTGCGGGGTGGATTCCCCGGGATGGCCGGGATGCCCGGGATGCCGGGCGGGTTCCCCGATCTGTCCAACATGCCGGCGGGTCTCGACGAACTGCCGCCGGGGCTCGAAGGCATCGACGTCTCACAGTTCCAGAACCCGAAGAAGAAGTGACGAGGCCGCCGACGTGACCGAAGCCGTGCCCGACCGCGACATTCGTCACTACCGCGGCATCGACCCGTTCACCGATGAACAGATCGACCTGTGGGTCGTCGACGGGTTCATCACCCGGGAGCCGGTGCGCGGCGCCGAGACGGCTGCCGACGGTGGCTGGATCATCCCGGGTCTGGTGGATGCGCACAACCATGTCGGCATCGCACCGGGACTCGGCGTGACCATCGAGCAGGCCCGCCGGTATGCGCATGCCGACGTGCGGGCGGGCACCCTGCTGATCCGCGAGGTCGGTTCCCCGCTGGACACCCATCCGCTCGATGGTGACTCGAGTTGCCCCCGGTTCATCCGGTCCGGCAAGCACATCGCTCGGCCCAAGCGGTACCTGCGCGACTACGGTGTGGACCTCGAGAACCCCGACGATCTGGCCGCCGAGGTCACCCGGCAGGCCCGCGACGGCGACGGCTGGGTCAAGCTGGTCGGCGACTGGATCGACCGGGAGGTCGGCGACCTCGCCCCGCTGTGGACCAGAGCGCAACTCGACGCCGCCGTCGCCGCGGCCCACGCCGAGGGCGCGCGCATCACGGCGCATGTGTTCGGGGCCGATGCCCTGCCCGATCTGATCGCCGCCGGTGTGGACTGCATCGAGCACGGTACGGGGCTGACCACCGATCTGATGGATGCGATGGTGGAGCGATCGATCGCGTTGGTCCCGACGCTGATCCAGGTGGAGAACTTTCCGGGTATCGCCGACGGCGCCGACCGGTTTCCCACCTACCAGGCCAACATGCGCAAGCTCTACGACAATGCCGGTGCGGTGTTCGCCGCCGCGCGAGAGGCGGGTGTCGCGATGTTCGCGGGCACCGACGCCGGCGGCTTCGTCGAGCACGGTCGGATCGTCGACGAGATCGACGCGATGGCCGCGGTCGGCTTCGGTGCGCGCGATGCGTTGTACGCGGCATCGGTCGCGCCTCGACGCTGGTTGGGTGCTGGGGTGCTCGAAGAAGGCGACCCGGCCGACTTCCTGGTGCTCGCCGAGGATCCCCGCGTCGACCTGACCACGCTGCGACGGCCCACCGAGATCGTTTGCTCGGGGCTAACTGTCCACTAGCGGTAGCTCACAGCAATCGCAGGTCGCAGCCTTTGGTGTGACGTATTCGTGTGAGGTAATGCACTCGGTGTGAGCTGGTGGTGCTAACTTACCGGCTGGTAAAGTAATCGCTGCGCAGCAGGGTTCGCGACGCCGGAGCCCGCATTCGGTTCGACGGTTCGGGTAACGGTCGGGGGAGGCCGCCGAGTCGACCGAGGTGCGAAAAAGCTCAGCGATCGTTTGCGTGACATGTGGTTACCTTCAGCGGGGTGGGTAACCACATGTCGGACCCCACCGACAGACTCCACCGCTACCCCGTGAATCGCACCCGTGTCAGTGGTGCGGCTTTGGCCCGTGATTTCCGATCCGGCCCGCTCATCTGGCAGAATTGCACGTCGGTTCGCCGGAACCGGTTACGTACCGACCGGCGGTCACACCGAAACAGAACGCAAAACCGGGTCCGTCGCTCCGGGCGGGCCGCTGAATTGCGCAGTGACCACTGAAAGAGAAGACATGGCTGTCAAGATCAAGCTCACGCGGCTCGGCAAGATCCGCAACCCGCAATACCGCATCGTCGTCGCCGACTCTCGGACCCGCCGCAACGGCCGGGCGATCGAGACCATCGGCAAGTACCACCCGAAGGAAGAGCCGAGCCTGATCGAGGTCGACTCCGAGCGCGCCCAGTACTGGCTCGGCGTCGGCGCCCAGCCGACCGAACCGGTCGAGGCCATCCTCAAGGTCACCGGTGATTGGCAGAAGTTCAAGGGCCTGCCGGGCGCCGAGGGCACCCTGAAGACCAAGGAGCCGAAGGCGTCGAAGCTGGATCTGTTCAACGCTGCGCTCGCCGCCGCGGACAGCGAGCCGGTCGCCGATGCCACCACTCCCAAGAAGAAGGCCGCCAAGAAGGCCGACGCCGACACCGCGGCCGCAGAGGCGCGCCCGGCCGAGGCGCCTGCCGACCAGGCTCCGGCCGACCAGGTCCCGGCCGCTCAGGGTGACGCGTGAGCGCTGTCGTCGCCGACGCGGTCGAGCATCTCGTCCGTGGCATCGTTGCCAACCCTGACGACGTCCGTGTCGAAATGATCACCGGGCGTCGTGGCCGGCTGGTCGAGGTACACGTCAATCCCGAGGATCTCGGCAAGGTGATCGGCCGCAATGGTCGCACCGCTACCGCCCTGCGCACTCTCGTCGGCGGCATCGGTGGCCGCGGGATGCGTGTGGACATCGTCGACACCGACCGCTGATCGACACTTCTGCGCGATGGATCTCGTGATCGGCCGCGTGGCCAAATCGCACGGAGTGCGCGGCGAGATCGTCGTCGACATCCGCACCGATGATCCGACGGCACGATTCGCTCCCGGCACTGTTCTGCGTGGACTGCTGTCGCGCGGGGGTGGCGAGCAGAATTTCACCGTGACAGCCGCCCGGCACCATGCCGGGCGGCTGTTGCTGTCGGTGGCGGAGGCATCCGACCGCACTGCTGCCGATGCGCTGCGCGGGGTGCTGTTCGTGATCGACAGTTCCGAGGTCGATTCCGGGGATGATCCCGATGAGTTCTACGACCACGAGATCGAGGGCTTGCCCGTCACGACCGTCGACGGCGTCGAGGTCGGTGTGCTCGCCTCCGTCCTGCACCTGCCGGGCAGCGATGTGCTAGCCGTGCGGACTCCGGACGATCGCGAGGTGCTGGTGCCCTTCGTCCGCGAGATCGTGCCGTCGGTGACGACGGACGGCATCACGATCGATCCGCCGCCGGGCCTGATCGACGACCCCGAAGGATGACGATGCGGATCGACGTCGTCTCCATTTTCCCCGACTACCTCGACCCGTTGCGCGTTGCGCTACTGGGCAAGGCCATCGAGGCCGGCCGTATCAGTGTCGATGTGCACGACCTGCGTGAATGGACCCACGACGTCCACCGCAGTGTCGATGATTCGCCGTACGGCGGCGGTCCCGGCATGGTGATGAAGCCGCAGGTGTGGGGACCGTGTCTCGACGACGTGTGCCCCGACGCCGCGCTGCTGGTGGTGCCGACACCGGCCGGCGTGCCCTTCACCCAGGACACGGCCGAGCGTTGGAGTCGCGAACGCCACCTCGTGTTCGCCTGCGGGCGCTATGAGGGTATCGACCAACGGGTCTTTGCCGACGCGGCCCGCCGGGTGCGCGTCGAAGAGGTGTCGCTGGGGGATTTCGTTCTGATCGGCGGTGAGGTGGCGGCCATGGCGATGATCGAGGCCACCGTCCGGCTGCTCGACGGAGTGCTGGGCAATCCTCGTTCGCACCAAGAGGATTCGTTTTCCGACGGTCTACTCGAAGGCCCGAGCTACACCCGGCCGGTGTCGTGGCGTGGCCTGGATGTCCCCGAGGTGCTGCTCAGCGGGGACCACGCCAAAGTGGCGGCGTGGCGTCGCGAACAGGCGCTCGAACGCACCCGGGAACGGCGTCCCGACCTGCTGCCCGCCGAGGACGGAACCGACGGCCGGTGAGGCGCCGGACGGTCGACACACGGCGCAGAGTGCGACGGCGGTTCTCGCCCCGTCGATGCTGCCGATACGATCGATCGCACCGGGGAGGGGGCTCATGTCTGATCGATGGTCGGCCATGCTCGACGAACTCGAACGTCAGCGTGCCGAGTTGAGCCGTGTGAGCGAGGCGGTCGCACGGGTGACGGCGCACGCGACGAGCGCCGACAAGTTGGTGTCGGTCACCGTCGACGCCCGCGGGCTGTTGGTGGATCTGAGCATCGATCCGCGCGCCATGCGTCGGTACCGGGCCGAGCAATTGTCGGCGCAGATCACCTCGCTCGTCAGTGAGGCCGACCAGCGTCTGCACGATCAGCGGAACCAGATCCTGTCCGCGGCCGTCCAACCATCACCGGGCTATGCCGAGATCGGCGAGGATCGTCGGCGATGAATGCGACAGACGGGGGAGCAGACATGACCGAGGCAGCAGACATGACCGAGGCAGCAGACATGACCGAGGCAACGGCCGCGGGATTCGGCGGTAACCGGCTTCACGCCGACCTCACGGAGCTGACCGAGTTGGCCGAGCAGGTGGGCGCTGTCCACCGGGACGTCGACCGTCTGCTGGATGAGCTCGATGCGGTGCTCGGGGATGCCGATGCCGCGATCGGCGTCGACGAGGGCGCACGGGCGTTTCGCTCCGGCTTCGCACCGCGGGCCCACGAGATCCGGGGGGCGGCCGCATCGGCGGCCGCCGAGCTGGAACGTCACCGAAATTTGATCCGCCGCGGCATCGGTGAACTCGACGCCGCCGATCACGATGTCGCGCTGAGGCTCACCAAGGAATCCCGGTGACCGTCGGGGTCGTAGCGCTCCCGGTACCGCCGGAGATCCGGGCGCTGGCCGACGAACTCGCCCCCGGTCGGTGGCCGACCGCCGACGTGGCGACGCTGTACGAGTCCGCAGCACGCTGCCGCCGGTTGGCAACCCGGCTCGCCGCCGTCGTGGCCGAACTGGATGCAGCCCATCGGCGAGGCTCGGGCGGGTCCGGACAGTTCCGGGAAGGGCTCGACGCGGGGTATCGGGACATCGTGGCCTCCTCGGACTCCGCGCTCGCCCGCACCGCCGAGCGCCTGCAGTCTGCCGCCGACTCGCTGGAGCGTTACGCGGCAGCCACGGTCACCACGCACAACGACATGACGGTGATCGCATCGGTCGCCGATCGTGAACGGTTGCGCGGGGACCTGATGGCGTCACTCGGCGACGATTCCGCGCGAGTGGTGGCGGCCGGTGCCGGGCGGATGGCGCTGACCGCGGCGGGCGACGATTACACCGACCAGGCGACCGATGCCGGCCGTCACGGTGGGGATCACCCGCCCGCCGCCACCAGCGGCATGATGCCGTTCTCCGCGCTGGGGCCGATCGCCGCTGGGGCCGGGGTGCTCGCGGGGTCACACGCCGCCGCGGCCGGCGCCGAGTCCTCGGAGATGAGCGTGACCGATGCCGAATGGTTGCAGCGACGCGCAGCGGCACTGCAATCGGCGCTACCGGCGTCGGTGACCGGTTCGGTTCGGATGGCGGTCGGCGTCGGCCGCGGTCCCGACGGAGCCCGCACACTCGTCGTCGGTACTGACGAGTGCTATCCCTACGAGCGCGACGGAGTCGGCATCGGCGCGGCCGAGACTCTGGTCGGTGACGGGCAGGCCGCCGAGCTCGCCATCGTCGACCACATGGCCCGCCACGGCATCCGGTGCCAGGCGATCGCCGCCGCGACCCCCATGGATGCTGCGACCGTGGCGTCCCTGGCCGACACGGACACCCAACTGTTCGCACCAGACGCGCATGGCTCCGACGACGTCGGATCGGACTTCGCCGACGATTCGCAGCTGGACCAACCGTGAGTCACCGCGTCGACCGCCTGGACGCGGGACTTGCCGACCTGGTGGATCGCGTCGGAGCCGACGACCTCTCACCGTGCTTGTATTCTCTGGCCATCACGGTGATGTCGGCCGTCGATACGGGCGACGACACCGAGGTGACCGCGGCTCTCACCGAACTCAAGGAACGCGGGTCGGTGGCGCCGAGCAGTGCGCTCCAGATCAACAGCCTGCTCTCGCAGTACGAGCAACGTGCCTTCGCCGCACGGCGGCGAGGGGACCAGGCGGCGCGGGAGCGAGCGTTCTTCCAGGCGCGGGCGCTCAACTGCGTCGCGCACGTGATCGGTGCGGATCGGGGTGGTCGACCCGCTCGTGATCGGCTGCGCGATGCCACCTACGAGGCGGCTGTGGCCTGCCGCGGTCCGGCCGCCGTGCGCAGCGTGCTGATCCGCTATGCGGGCTAGCCTGGGCATGTGCACGATTGGCTCACCCGAGGGGCCTCGGACTGGCTGAACCACGACATCATCGATCGTGGGCGGCTGCCCCTGCTGGTGTTCTTCTTCGGGCTGATCGTCGGGTTCGTGGGGATTCGGATCAGTGTTCGCCTGATCCGCGCCGACGTGCGGTGGTGGTTCTCGAACGTGACCGCCGGCGATACCCACATCCATCACATGGTGTTCGGTGTGGTGCTGACATTGCTGTCGGGGCTCGGACTGATCGCGTTCGCAGTCAGTGGCGATCAAGCGGTGATGACGGTGTTGGCGGGGCTGTTCGGTGTCGGCGCCGCCCTGATCCTCGACGAGTTCGCACTGATCTTTTATCTGCGCGATGTGTACTGGTCACACGAGGGACGCACATCGGTCGACGCGGTCTTCATCGCGCTGGCCGCGACCGGCATGATCCTGCTGGGCTTCCGGCCCTTGGATCTCTATTTCGATGCTCTCGATGATCTGCGGGTCGGTCGAACCGCCGTCGTCGACGTCGCGGCGGCCACGCTGAATCTCGCGTTGGCGGCGCTCGTCGTTCTCAAGGGAAAGGTGTGGACCGGGGTCATCGGAGTGTTCGCCTGGCCGCTGCTGATCGTCGGGGTGTTGCGCCTGGCGCGACCGACCTCGCCGTGGGCGCGTTGGCGGTATCTGTCCCGGACCCGCAAGCTCGAGCGAGCCATTGCCCGCGAACGCACCTTGCGCCGACCGTTTGTCCGAGCCAAGATCCTGGTGCAGGATCTCATCGCCGGCACGCCCGATGTGCTGCCACACGTGCGCGCGGCCACCGAAGACCGGTTGAATCAGACAGTTCATCCGGCACCGCCGCCACCGGCGATTTCGCCCCACCGGGGTATCTCTGGCACAATAGTCGGGTTGCCTGGAGACGATGTCTCGACTCGGAGGAGAGCTCCGGACGGACCTGATCCGGGCGCACCCAACGACTCGGAGCACGAACCGGTCGAACCTCACAGATGATTCCCGACCTGTCGGGGGTACATGTGCGGGGCCGCCAGGTTCCTCTGTTCAGCGCATACGCCAGATTGGATCAACCACGATGAACACCCTCGACTTCCTCGACAAGCAGTCGCTCCGCGACGACATCCCCGAATTCGGCCCCGGCGACACCCTTGACGTCCACGTCAAGGTCATCGAGGGCTCCAAGGAACGTGTCCAGGTGTTCAAGGGTGTCGTGATCCGTCGCCAGGGTGGCGGCGTTCGCGAGACCTTCACCGTGCGCAAGGTGTCCTTCGGCGTCGGCGTTGAGCGCACCTTCCCGGTGCACAGCCCGAACCTGGCCAAGATCGACGTCGTCACCCGCGGTGACGTCCGTCGCGCCAAGCTGTACTACCTGCGCGATCTGCGCGGCAAGGCAGCCAAGATCAAGGAAAAGCGCTGACCCGTCTACCCTGACGACGTGGCCGACTCTCACTCCGCCGGTAACGAACCCGACCCCGATGCGCAGCGGTCGTCTGCCGATTCGTCCTCGCGTCCTGAGGACTACGGCTGGGATGACGACGGCGAGCACCCCGACGAGCGTCCGTGGCGCAGCAAGAAGGACAAGCCGGAGAAGCGTGGCTCGCTTCTGCGTGAAGCCGTCATCATCATCGGCTGTGTGCTGCTGTTGACCTGGTTGCTGCAGACCTTCGTCGGACGGCAGTACGTGATTCCGTCGGAATCGATGGAACCGACGTTGCATGGCTGTACAGGGTGCACCAACGACCGGATCGTCATCGACAAGCTGTCGTATCGATTCGGCGAGCCGGAACCCGGTGACGTGGTGGTGTTCAAGGCTCCGACCGAATCCTGGGACGGGGCGTGGCTCTCGCCGCGGTCGGACAACGCGGTGGTGCACAAGATCCAGGACGGACTGTCGTGGTTCGGCTTCGCGCCGCCGGACGAGAACAACCTCGTCAAGCGGGTGATCGCCACCGGCGGGCAGACCGTCGAGTGCCGCAACTCCGACAACGTGGGTGTCACCGTCGACGGTAAGCCACTCGACGAGCCCTACGTAGACAAGTCGCTGCAGGCCCAAGACGTGGCGGCCGGCAACGAGTTCGCGGCGAATCCGAACGGTCAGCCCAATGCGTGCTTCGGGCCGGATTTCGGTCCCGTCAAGGTGCCCGATGGCAACGTGTGGGTGATGGGCGACAACCGCGCGAACTCGGCGGACTCCCGGTTCCACATGGAGGACGAGTACCAGGGCACGGTGCCGGTCAGTGACATTCGCGGCAAGGTGCAGTTCATCATCTATCCCTTCTCGAGGATCGGTGGTGTGTCCTCGGACAACCCGCAGTCATGAGAGCTGACCTGTGATGTGGGAGCCCGACCGATGAGCCGGTGGCCGCCGAGATTCCCGATCCGACGGGCAGCGAGTCTGCGTACCTACGAGTTCGCGCTGCACCGCAACGGGCTCGGACCTGTCGCCGGGGTCGATGAGGCAGGCCGCGGCGCCTGTGCCGGGCCGCTGGTGGTCGCCGCGTGTGTACTCAAGCCCACGCAGCTGGCCTCGCTCGCCGATCTCGACGACTCCAAGCGACTGACCGAGGCCACGCGCGAGCAGCTCTACAAGGCGGTCACGAAGTACGCGTTGAGTTGGCATGCGGTGGTGATCCCCGCGGCCGAGATCGACCGCATCGGCATCCATGTCGCCAACATCGAGGGCATGCGGCGGGCCATCGCCGGCCTGGATGTGACCCCGGGTTATGTGTTGTCCGACGGTTTCGTCGTGCCAGGACTGACCGTTCCGTCGCTGCCGGTGATCGGCGGGGACGGTGCCGCCGCCTGCATCGCCGCCGCGAGCATCATCGCGAAGGTGACGCGCGACCGGCTGATGGTGGCGATGGATCAGGACCTGCCCGGCTACGATTTCGCCGTCCACAAGGGCTACAGCACCGCACATCACATGGCCTGCCTCGACCGTCACGGGCCGTCGCAGCAACACCGAATGTCCTACCGGAATGTCGCCTCCCGCGTGACCTCCGACCCCGACCCGACCACGATAGGCTTGACGAATGAGTGCTGAGGATCTCGAGAAGTACGAAACCGAGATGGAACTCTCCTTGTATCGGGAGTACAAGGACATCGTCGGACAGTTCACCTACGTGGTCGAGACCGAACGGCGCTTCTACCTCGCCAACTCCGTAGACCTGGTCCCGCGCAACACCGAGGGCGAGATCTACTTCGAGCTCCGCATGTCCGACGCTTGGGTCTGGGACATGTACCGCCCCGCCCGCTTCGTCAAGCAGGTCCGCGTCATCACCTTCAAGGACGTCAACATCGAGGAACTCGAGAAGCCCGAACTCCGCCTCCCCGACGAACCGTGACCTCCCCGGCGACTGAGTAGAACGTGCTGTTTTCCGGCACGTTCACCTCACTCGGATCTGGCTACTCCGGGATTTTGTCGATAGTTGCTTTGGTGAGATCGATTGCGCGTTGGCAGATTTCGGTGAGTGGGGGATTTGGGTTTCCGGTATACAATGCTTCAGTCACTACTCCAGATCCTCCGGATTGGACATATGTGAAGCAGCTGAAGTCATTCTGGTGCGCCACTCCGACCCGCCGACCGTCGATCTGGATCTCTGGCAGCCAAGTGAATACTTCGTTCATTGCCTTGTAGGACTCTAGACTCTCGAAGTCTCCGATAACTTGATTCGCGCGCCATCCGCTGACATCTTCGTCAATGTATTGCCACCGGCACCCTCTCAGGGTTTGGCCTGAAACACTGGCAGCGTCTTTCGACGTTGAAAAGTCAAGTCCTATTTCAGCCGCAACTTCGCGATCGACGGCAGTACAGGGCTCGTATGGCGTGCCGTCGTTGGAAGCATTCCAGCGCTTTGGATACGTGTTTTCGAACGGTAGGGCGTTTCCAGCTTCGTCGGTCTGCCTTATAGCTGAACTGTGAAGCGTCATCGACGGTTGTTCTGTCGCTGGCCCGCTAGCTGTGCATGCCGAAAGTGCCAAAGCGACTGCAGGGATCGAGCATCGCTTCATACGCGCAGTGAGGTAGTTCAAGTCAACTCGCCGTGCCCGGGAACTGTGTCATTGAGGACTGATCCGTCGCTGATATTTGGATAGCTGCGTTCTCGCATTTCTCCGCGAGTGCTTCGAGTTGCTGAATCTGCACCTTCAAGGCGTTGCTCCAGCCGCTGGTGTCTCCAAGGGTTTCGAGGACACGCGTGCGCAAGGCAGCGCCTTCGCTGCATCCTTCGCCTAGGTAACTCACCTTGAGAATCGGCGAGATGCGAGCCAAACAATCGTCAAGCGCTGCGGCCGCCTTCCGTGCGTCTGCAGCGCGCGCTTTCCACTTTCCTTCTTCGGAAAGCACGCCGATGCCATCAACTGCCTGCCCCCAGTCCCGTTGATCCGGTGCTGCTGTGATCTCGGGCATCGCGACACAGGGTTCCAGGACATAGTCGGACGCCTTTTGTCCGCCGCTCACGGTTTCCTCCCCACGTTGGTTTGGACGCACAGACCCCCGATGTGGTTCCAAGCGTCAACGCTTGCGAGCGGTGTGGCGTGATCCGCTCCAAGTGTCTGTAGCATAGCGGGCCAGATCCGGTGGCACGGATGTCCGTGGGTCGAGTCGGGGACGGAGGGGCGATGACGGGGGCGATCGGGGGCGGCAATACCAATTGGTTTGTCGCGATTCAGCAGATCTTGTCGCGTCTGGAGTCAATGGGTCCCGAGTCGGCGGCTGCCGACGCCCAAGCGCTGGCCCAGGCCATCTCCGCAGCTCACGAGGCGGCGCAACACCTCTACCGGTTCGGCGGTGACGGCCTGCAGGGGGTCGCGGCGAGCTCCAGCGAGGACGCGGCTCGGCAGATCTCCAGCGACATCGTGTCCGCGGCGGCGAACGCCCAGCCTGGCATCGACGCGCTCGTGAACGCCCAGTCGGTCTTGCTGGCCTCGCAGGCCCAGCGTGGATCGCTGATGGAACTTCAGGGCGAGCTCCTGAACCCGTTGGGCGACGCATTCGGCGCCATGACGAGGGCGGGGCTGTTGATGACCGAAACCTACAACGGTCCGATGAGTTCGGCCGGCGATGGCCTGGGTCTGGCCGGCACCACCGGAGCCGACGGTCTACTGGCCGGAACAGGGGCCGGGGGATCGGCCGGCGGGGCCGGTAGCAGTGGTGGCTCCAGCGCGGCGGCGCGGTCCTCGGCGGCCGCAGCCACCGATCTGGGTGACTACGGTTCGCAGTCTGCGAAGCAACCGACAGCCCCGCCGAGCGGCGGTACCTCTGCCGATCCCATGCCACAGGCAGACTCGGCGAACGCCGGCGACTCCCCGCTGTCCCTCGGCGAGGGCAGTGGCAACGGCGGCGGCGGGGGAGATGGGCCCGACAGCTTGACTCGTGGCGGACTCGGCAGCCCCGACTCGTCGAGCAGCACGGTGTCACCGGCCGCGATGATGATGCCCGGCAGTGCGGCCGCCGGCGCGGGTGGTGCAAAACTCGCGGGCAGTGGGGGCGCGGGAGGTTCTTCGGCCGGCGGGTCCAGCGGCTCGAGCGGAGCGAATCCCGCGGCACTGTCTCGCCGCTTGTCGGCCGCAATGCCCACAGCTGCGCCCACGTCGGGCACCTCCGCGACGACGACGCCGGTCGGTGCCGGTCCGAGCCGAGCGGGTGCGGCTCCGATGGGCGCACCCCATGGCGGCGGCCGCGGCCGCGGGCCCAACAACACCGAGCACAAATCCGCACACTATCTGCACACCACCGACAACGGTGCCGAAATCGTCGGCACCCTGCCCCTGGTGGGCCCCCCGGTCATCGGCGATTGGGCACCACCACAACCGATCACGCCGGCCGCCTCCGACGATGCCGCGTCGTCGTCCGAACCCGACGACAACCCGGACCGAGACCTCAAGCTCTGACCCGTGCCACCCCCGGACCGGCTGTCCACAGGGGTGCTCTGTCCACAGATCTGCATCGGACATCGTCGTACAGGCTGATTCGCGGCCTCACCCGACGATGCTGCTCTCATGAGCGAGAACCCATCCCGGCCGTCCGATCCACCGTCTGCTCGGAACTCATCGCGGACTCGACCGAGCACAGCCGAGATCGGCCGTTGCGGTGAGGATCTGGCCGCCGACTTCGTGGTGGAACTCGGTTGGCGAGTACTGGATCGCAACTGGCGTAACCGTTTCGGGGAACTCGACATCATCGCTGCCGACGCCGATGAACTGGTGGTGGTCGAGGTCAAGACACGGGCCTCACGGGTCTTCGACGATCCGGTCGCCGCGGTCACACCGCTCAAGTTCGCACGCATGCGCCGCCTGGCCCGAGAATGGCTCGCCGGCAACCGCGACCGCTGGTGGTCACGTATCCGGTTCGACATCATCAGCGTGCAACTCGACCCGCACGAACCGTTGGCGCTCGACCGCGCGAGGGTGCGCCACCACCGGGGAGTGTTCGAATGACCGACGACCCGCGCCTGACGACCGGGCTGGGTTCGATCCAGTCGGTGGGGCTCAACGCCTTCGAAGCCAATCAGATCGAGATCCAGGCCAATGTCGGACACGGCTTGCCCGGCTTCGTCGTCAACGGCAAGGTCGACGCATCGTTGCGAGAGGCCAAGGACCGGGTGCGCGCCGCGATCAGCAACAGCGGGCTGAAGTTCCCCGATCTCAAGGTGACGGTATCGCTCGCACCGGCCGACCTCCCCAAAGCCGGGTCCTCGTTCGATCTTGGTATGGCACTGGCGATCCTGGCCGCGACCAAGCAGGTCACGGTCTCGCGCACCGCACGCACGGTGTTCCTCGGAGAACTCGGACTCGACGGCGGGCTCCGACCGGTCCGAGGCGTGCTGCCTGCGCTCAAACACGCCCGCGATCACGGTTTCACCCATGCGGTCGTGCCGATGTCCAACGTCGCAGAGGCGACGTTGGTGACCGACCTGGAGATCGGCGGCGCGGAGAACCTCACAGAAGTGGTGCGATGGCTGGCCGGCGAGACGGTCCTCGACACGGTGACCGACAGTGAATCCCTCCCGCCGCCGATCGAGTATCACGACATGTCCGAGGTGGTGGGTCAGTCCGAGGCGCGCCACGCGCTCGAGATCGCCGCGGCGGGAGCGCATCACGTGTTGATGACCGGGCCGCCTGGCATCGGTAAGACGATGTTGGCGCGACGCCTGCCGGGGATACTCCCGCCGCTCGGATCCGAGGAATCGCTGGAGGTGACCGCCATTCACAGCATCGCCGGTACCCTACGTGCGGGTCGCCCGTTGGTGACCGAGCCACCGTTCATCGCCCCACACCACACCACCTCCACCACCGCGCTGCTCGGCGGTGGTACCGGGATGGCCAGGCCGGGTGCAGTATCCCGGGCGCACCGAGGAGTGCTGTTCCTCGACGAATGTGCCGAGATGGGGCCGAAAGTGTTGGACGCCTTGCGCCAACCGCTCGAAGAAGGGGAGGTCCGGGTCTCGCGACGCGACGGGGTGGCCACCTACCCGGCGCGGTTTCAGCTGATCATGGCCGCCAACCCGTGCCCGTGCGCCCCGGCGCACGACATCGACTGCATCTGCTCGGCGGTTGCCAGGCGACGCTACCTGGGGAAGCTGTCCGGACCGCTGATGGACCGCGTCGACATACGGGTAAGGATGGACCCGCCAGGCAATACGGCATTGATGTCGGACGCCGAGGAATCCAGTACCGCCGTCCGGGACCGTGTGGCGGCCGCTCGTCGTGCGGCGCTGGATCGGTGGGGGTGTCACGGGTGGCTGACCAATGCCGAAGTTCCCGGTTCGGCTCTGCGGCAGCGTTTTCGGCTGTCACCGGCGGCTCTGCGTCCGATCGAGTTGTTCTTACGGGACGGACGAGTGACCGCGCGCGGCGCCGACCGGGCCATCCGGTTGGCCTGGACGCTGGGAGACCTGAAAGGGCTGACGCAGCCGGGCGAGACGGAGGTCGCCGAGGCATTGCTCTATCGCGACCGTGGTGGGTGCTGATGACCGACGACACCGAACTGCGTGCCTGGGCCTACCTCGCCCGGGTTGTCGAGCCACCCAACGCTCCGCTGCTGTCGCTGTGCGATGAGCTCGGTCCAATCGAGACGGCTGCCGCCATCCGTGCACGTTCGGTGCCGCACGGCCACGACGAGGTCCTGACGGCGACGGCTGCCCGAGCCGACACCGATCTGGCGGCGCAGGATCTGGACGTTGCCGCGCGGATCGGTGCCCGATTGGTGACCCGAGACGACCCGGAGTGGCCCGCCTGGCCGTTGTTGGCGCTCGGGCAGGCCGACACCGCATTTCGTGGCGGCGAACCCCTCGCCTTGTGGGTTCGCGGCACCTCCCGTCTCGACGAGGTGGCGTCCACCGGCATCGCGCTGATCGGGTCGCGGGCGGCCTCACGCTACGGCGAACAGGTCACCTCGACGTTGGCGGGCGGGCTCGTCGCGGAGAACTGGGCGGTGGTCTCGGGTGGGGCCTTCGGCGTCGACGGCGCGGCGCATCGCGCGGCGGTGGCCTGTGGCGGCCAGACAATGGCCGTGATGGCCTGCGGAATCGACCGCGACTACCCGGCAGGACATGCTCGACTCTTCGACCAGATCGCCGAGAACGGGCTCGTGCTCTCCGAGTATCCGCCGGGCACCACAGCTGCGAAACATCGGTTCCTCACCCGCAATCGGCTGGTCGCGGCGATGTCGAAAGCTGTGGTGGTGGTTGAGGCGGGTCGACGGTCGGGTGCTGCGAACACCGCGGCCTGGGCGCGCAAACTCGGTCGTCCGCTCGGCGCGGTCCCGGGGCCCGTCACCTCGGCCACGTCGATCGGATGTCATCAGCTGATCGCCGACGGGCTCGCCGCGCTCATCATCGACCCGCAGGCGGTGATCGCGCTGGCTGCCCCGGATGGCAGTGGGGACATGGGGCGAGGTCCGGTGCGGTCCACCGACGCGTTGTCGCCGGAAGCCAAGCGGGTGCATGACGCGATACCCGCACGCGGGTCGGTGACGATCGAAGAGATCGCCTTCTCGGCGGGCCTCGAGACCGCCCGGGTCAGGTCGGCGCTGGCTCACATGGATGTCAGCGGTCATGTCGTCAACGTCGACGGTGCGTGGCGGCTGGCATGACCAGACACCCGACGGCGAGTTGCTGCTCGTCCTATCTACGGATCAGCATCTCGACGAAGATGCGTTTGTCGTCCTCGGTGGGCGCCTCGACTCGTTCGCCGCCCTGCATGTAGCCGATCCCGACGTACACGAGCGCGGTGGCGCGCGCGTGCGCGTCCAACGGCGAGAAACCCAGCTCCACGAAAGCGTCCTGTGCGACATCGAATGTCGTGTGATCGAGCGCCACCACCGCCGCCTGGAGCTCGGGGTCGGTCTCGGCCCACGCGCGTACCGCTGCCTCCACCGAACGGCGGCGGGTATTGCTGACCAGTTCGCCCATCGACTGGATTCGCTCGACCGGCGGCAACTCCTGCAGATTGGCGAGCGTCCGCCGGGCCGCTTCCTCGATCCCACGGCAATGATCTGACAGCGCCGTCATCAACGCCGAGATGTCGGTGAAATGCCAGTAGAAGCTGCCCTTGGTGACCCCGAGCCGGTCGCACAGACGGGAGATCTTGATGGCACCGACACCGTCACTCATCAGCACCTGCATCGCCGCGTCGAGCCAATCGTCCACAGTGAGGCGGGACCCTCGTCTGGGTGACGACGACTCCGGCATGACTTCCCTCGCTCGGACTGGTGAGACAGATATTCAACGACCTGAAGTCCAAGATTAGATCACCACCGTCGCCGGTGCGGGCGCGGTGCAGGTCGCTGGGCAGCTCGGTGCCAACGGGACGTCGCCCGACGTCCCGTTCTGGTTAGGTTTACCTAATAGGGCGTACTGTGGTCGCGGAGAGGAGGCTTCATGGCCAAGAATCTGAACGTGATGACGGTGCTACGTCGCGAGCAGCTGACCCCGCACATCGTCCGGCTGTATCTCGGTGGCAACGGTTTCGACGACTTCGTCCCAGCGGGGGAGCCGGCGAGCTGGGACACAGACATGTACATCAAGCTCGCCTTCGGGCCCGACGGTGAGCCGTACCGCGGACGCGACTTCGACCGCAAGATGATCCGACTGCTGCCTTCGCGCGAGCAACCGGTGCTGCGGACTTACACGGTCCGGTCGATCGACCTCGCGGCGCGCGAGATGGCGGTCGACTTCGTCGTACACGGCGACGAGGGTATCGCCGGCCCGTGGGCAGCGCGGGTCGTGGCCGGCACCACCATCCACTTCCTCGGCCCGGGTAGCGGCTACCGGCCGCGCGGCGACGCCCCGTGGCACCTGTTGGCCGCCGACGAGGCGGGTCTGCCCGCAGTGGCCGCTGCCCTCGAAGCGCTGCCGGCGGACGCGATCGCAAAGGTCTTCGTCGAGGTCGCCGGACCCGAGGACGAGATCGAGCTGACCGCCCCGCCCGGGGCCGACATCGTCTGGGTGCATCGAGGTGGCGCGGCCGGTGAGGTCGCAGACGAACGGGCCGGCGACAACGCACCGCTGATCAGCGCGGTCCGCAACGCGGACTGGCTCGACGGGGAACCGCAGGTGTTCATCCACGGTGAGGCCCAGGCGGTGATGCACAACCTTCGCGCCTACGTCCGCAAGGAACGTGGCGTGAGTGCGGCCAACGCATCGATCTCCGGGTACTGGCGCCGGGGCCGCACAGAAGAGGGTTTCCGGGAGTGGAAATCGGAACTACGGGCCGCAGAGGAAGCGGCCGGCGCGCCTGCCTGAACGCCTGCAGCTCGCCGCGTCGGCGGCCACGATCCGGCAACGACCCGCGTGGCCGGTTGCGCCCGGCCCGCCAAGCCGCTTGGGTCGGACCATGACCGACCGGTCCAACACCCGAAAGTCGTCGTCCACTGTGGATGGCCACGGGCTCCTCGGCGACTTCACCAACCATCTCCGTTACGAGAAGGGACTCAGCGAGCACACCGTTCGCGCCTACGTCGGTGATGCTCGGGGCCTGGTGGCCTTCGCGGGTGCGCGCGGAGTTGCGATCACCGCGATGGATCTGGCGTTGTTGCGCGGCTGGCTCGCCGACCACACTCGCCGCGGGGCGGTCCGGACCACTGTTGCGCGTCAGGTCTCCTCGGCAAAGGCATTCTGCGCGTGGGCCGTTCGTGAAGGAGTGCTGGAGCACGACCCGGCGACCCGATTGCAGGCCCCCAAAGCACACCGGACGTTGCCGACCGTGCTGGGTCAGGATCAGGCCGCGGCCGCCGTGTCGGCGGCCGACACCGTGACCGGCGGTGACGCTGCCGACGGCGAGACCGATCCTGTGCACATCGCCGTCGCCCTGCGCGACGCAGTCATCCTGGAGTTGCTCTACGCCAGCGGCATCCGAGTCGGTGAGCTGTGCGGACTCGACCTCGGCGATGTGGACACCGATCGGCGAGTGCTGCGGGTCATCGGCAAAGGCGACAAGCAACGATCGGTGCCCTACGGCGATCCCGCCGCCCGGGCGTTGCACCTATGGCTGCGTGACGGACGCGCGACGCTGGCGACCACGCGGTCCGGCGATGCGCTGCTGCTCGGCGTCAAGGGTGGGCGCCTCGACCAGCGGATGGCCCGTAGCGTGGTGCACCGCGCGGTGCAGGCTGCCGGAGTGCCCGACATCGGCCCGCACGGTCTGCGGCACAGCGCCGCCACGCATCTGCTCGAGGGCGGAGCGGATTTGCGGGTCGTGCAAGAACTTCTCGGACACTCGTCGCTGGCGACCACCCAGATCTACACCCACGTCAGCGTGGAACGCCTGCGGGCCGTGCATCGCCAAGCCCACCCGAGAGCCTGACACCGTCCGGTTCGACCGGCTTGAGTCGTACCCGGACGGCGCCGAGCAACGCCATCGGGTTCAGGTACACCGCCGCGCGACCGCTGCCGCGCCGTGCGCCCCAATGCAGACAGGCGACTGCCGGGCACCCCACATGACCCGCCACCACCACTCCGATCACCGTGCCGTGACGCACCGACTGACCTTCGCGCACCGACGCCCGGACCGGCTCGTAGGTGGTGATCAGGTCGTCGGTGTGCCGGATCGAAACGACCGGGCGTCCGGCGACCTCCCCGGCGAACCGGACACGGCCGTCACCGGCCGCGCGTACCGCGGCGCCAGGAGTTGCCGTGAGGTCCACCCCGCGATGCCCGGGAAGCCACCGTTGCTCCGGCGGGTCGAAGCCGCGCACCACCTCTGGCGAGGGGATCGGTGCGACAAAGCGGGTGTCGTCACCGAATGCGATCGCGGGCAGCAGCCACAGCAGCAGGGTGACCACGCAGAGCTCACCGACGGCGGTCATCAGCACGCGCAGCGTGGGTGACCATCGACCTCGGAATCGCGAAGACAGGGGCGTCATGTCTTTCAGACGCACGAGCGCGCCGGTTGGCTCCCGTGGATGTGCGAGACGCCGGTCACGGGGGCGGCTGCCGGGTTTTGGTTTTCTGCAGCTGACCGGCGTAAACTCGCTCACGCACCTCATCGCAGATCGATGAGGTGACTTCGCGCGCCTGCGAAGCGGCCGCCGTCACCTGTGACGACGCGGTCCACACCGCCGGGTGGGCGGTCTCGGAGCGGTTCCGCCGCCGCCGGGTCCACCACGGTTGCAGGCGCCAGGGTCGGCATCAACCGGTGTCGACATCAACTGCACACAAAGGATAGTGACGACATGGCTGTCGTGACCATGAAGCAGCTGCTGGACAGCGGCGCACACTTCGGGCATCAGACCCGCCGTTGGAACCCGAAGATGAAGCGGTTCATCTTCACCGACCGCAACGGCATCTACATCATCGACCTGCAGCAGACGCTGACCTACATCGACAAGGCGTACGAGTTCGTCAAGGAGACCGTCGCCCACGGTGGCACCGTGCTGTTCGTCGGCACCAAGAAGCAGGCGCAGGAGTCGATCGCCGCAGAGGCGACCCGCGTCGGGATGCCGTACGTCAACCAGCGCTGGCTCGGTGGCATGCTCACCAACTTTTCGACCGTCCACAAGCGCCTGCAGCGCCTGAAGGAACTCGAGACCATGGAGCAGACCGGTGGTTTCGAAGGTCGCACCAAGAAGGAAATCCTCATGCTCACGCGTGAGAAGAACAAGCTCGAGCGCACCCTCGGTGGTATCCGAGATATGGCCAAGGTGCCGTCTGCCGTTTGGGTGGTGGACACCAACAAGGAGCACATTGCTGTCGGTGAGGCACGCAAGCTCAACATCCCGGTCATCGCGATCCTCGACACCAACTGCGATCCCGATCTCGTCGACTACCCGATCCCGGGCAACGACGACGCGATCCGCAGTGCCGCACTGCTGACCCGTGTGGTCGCCTCGGCCGTTGCCGAGGGCGTGCAGGCCCGCGCCGGCCAGTCGTCGGATGACTCCAAGCCGGAGGCGGGCGGCGGCGAGCCGTTGGCCGAGTGGGAGCAGGAGCTGCTCACCCAGGCCACCGCTCCCGCGGGTGGCGAAGCCGGTACCGCACCGGCCGCCCAGTAACCGGTCGCATCACCTCACCCGGTCCTGATGCCGGTCGGGTCGCGACCCGACCGGCATCGACACACTCTCTCTAAGGAGGCTCGCCAACGATGGCGAACTACACCGCAGCCGATGTGAAGCGTCTCCGCGAGCTCACCGGCTCAGGAATGCTGGACTGCAAGAACGCGCTGGCCAACAATGACGGCGACTTCGACAAGGCCGTCGAGGAGCTGCGCATCAAGGGTGCCAAGGACGTCGGCAAGCGCGCCGAGCGCTCCACCGCCGAGGGCCTCGTGGCCGCCAAGGACGGCGCCCTGGTGGAGATCAACTCCGAGACCGACTTCGTGGCGAAGAATGCCGAGTTCCAAGAACTCGCCGACAAGATCGTCGCCGTCGCCGCGTCGGCGAAGACCACCGACCTCGACTCGCTGAAGGCCGCGAAGCTCGACGACGGCACCGTCGACGACGCCGTGCAGGCCCTCTCGGCGAAGATCGGTGAGAAGCTCGAACTGCGTCGCGTCGCCTACTACGACGGACCGGTCGCGGTGTACCTGCACAAGCGTGCTTCCGACCTGCCGCCCGCCGTGGGTGTGCTGGTGTCCTACACCGGTGAGGGCGACGACGCGGCCGAGGCTGCGCGTGGCGCCGCCATGCAGGTCGCCGCGCTGCGGGCCAGGTACGCCACCCGCGACGAGGTCCCCGCCGACATCGTGGAGAACGAGCGTCGTATCGCAGAGCAGACCGCGAAGGAAGAGGGCAAGCCCGAGCAGGCACTGCCGAAAATCGTCGAAGGCCGCGTCAACGGTTTCTACAAGGACGTCGTGCTGCTCGACCAGCCGTCGGTCCAGGACTCCAAGAAGACCGTCAAGGCTCTCCTCGACGAGGCCGGCGTGACCGTCAACGGTTTCACCCGCTTCGAGGTCGGCCAGGCCTGAGCCGGTCGCAGACCGCAGAACCCCGCGTCACTTACCGGTGGCGCGGGGTTCGTGCTGTGTGGCCCCGGTTCTGATACCCCGACCCGATCGGGGTCGACGTCGCAGGCCCAGGGTTCCCGACAGAATCGCGATCAGCACGCAGGCACCCGCCAGTACCCACAGGGTCGCGACGAATGCGCCCACGAAGCTGTGTGCGGCGACGGTGCGAGTGGCGTGGTGCAGCTGCGGGCCGGCTTGTGCGGCGATTGTGGCCGCCATACCGGTGGTGTCCCCGCCGCCGGGTTGGCAGCCCGCGGCCGGCCGTTCGGGATGGGCCGAGGTGAGTTGTGCCGAGGCGCAGTCGGCGAAGCGTTGGGTCACCGGCTCGCGGAAGATGGGTTCGACCGGGCTGTCGCGCAGCTCGGCGGTCAGCTGGGTACGCGCCGATGACACCGCCGTCTCGGCCTGCGAGGCGACCTGACCGAAGAAGAACACCGTCACCACGGCGAGGCCGATCGAGGCGCCGATCTGCTGGACAGTGGGAACACATCCGGACGCCGATCCGACGGTCTCCGGGGACGTGTCGGCCAGAATCGTCGTCTGCAACGGTGCGACGAACACACCCGTACCCAGCCCGCCCACCACCAGCGGGGCGATGACCGCGGGCACCGACAACATCGCGGTCTCCGGGCGAAGGACCACAGCGAGACACGCCAGACCGCCACCGAGTAGCAACGCGCCGAGTGCCAGTGTGCGGGCAGCGCCGATCCGCGACACGACCTGCGGCGACGCCACCGAACCCAGCGCGCCCCCGATCGCGAACGGGAGAGCGAGCAGCCCGGTTCGCAACGCGGAGTATCCGAGGCCGAACTGGGTGGTGATCGACACTGTGAAGAAGAACCCGGCGAACACGCTGAAGAACAACAGGGACAGCACCAGGCCGAGTGCGAATCGTCGTGAGGTGAACAAGTCCAACCGCAACAACGGTGTGCCCCCGCCACGGAGCAGGCGCTTCTCGACCCCGACGAACGCGATGAGCATCAGAGCTGCGAGCGCCAACAATACCCAGAGCAGCGGCGGCCATCCCATCTCACGGCCGACCGCCAAGGGATACAGCAGCAGGAACAGTCCGACGCTGGACAACGCGACGCCGGCCAGATCGATCCGGGCCGCCGGCCGATCGCGCAGCTGCGGCAGTCGTCGCCACGCGAGCGCGCATGCCGCGACACCCATCGGCAGATTCACGAAGAAGATTGTCCGCCACCCCCAGCCGGCGATGTCCGCGGTCACCAGCACGCCGCCGATGACCGGACCGAGCATGGCCGCGAGGCCGGCGACCGCACCGTAGACACCGAACACCAGTGGATGTCGGCTCTTGGGGAACAGCGCGGCGATCAACGCTAGTGTCTGCGCCGACATCAACGCCGCACTGACCCCTTGCGCGCCCCGCGCCACGATCAGCTCGAGCGGGTTCTGTGCGAGCCCACACGCCATCGACGTCACGACGAAGGCGATGACCGATCCGACGAACACCCGTCGCCGCCCGAGTCGGCCGCCGAGGGTCGCGGCGGTGAGCAGTGTGCATGCGAACGCCAGCGTGTACACACTGAGGACGAACAGCTGCTCCGACGTCGACGCCCCTAGCTCGCGGGTCAGGTCGGGCAAGGCGATGTTGACAATCGTCGTGTCGAGCATCTGCATGAACACGCCGACCAGACATCCGGTCAGTGCGAGTGCCGCCGACCGCCCGGACGCCGTGACCTCGCGCGGCGCGCTTGAGCGGCGCGCCCCCGATTTCCCCGAATGTGATTCGGCGACATCGGTTCCCGTCATCACGCCAGCGCTGGGGCGCTCAACACGTGGTCGCCGTCAGTCGCGACAGCGGTCATGATGCCGATGAATTTCTCGATGTACTCCTTGACCGAAACGTGTGCGATCTCGGTGTCGGGGTAGAGGAACGTCATCGAGGTCACGTCCTGGAATCGGTTGATCCACAGGAACACCTCCTCGCTGCTGCCGCGGTTGCCGTAGAGGCAGCCGTTGATCGCGTCGAACATCTCCACACCCGGCAGCTTGCGGACGTCGACGTAAGAGATCATCGGCACCGACCAGCCGGGCGAGACGTGGATGCCGTCGGCGGGCTCGACGAGTTCGAGGACGCGATGGAAGGACACGTCGGTCAGCTCCTTGCCGGCCGCGTAGCTGTGTCCCGCCTGGGTCGCCATCGATGTGAACCTCGCCGCACCGTCGACGGTGAGCGGCACCGGGATCAGGCTGGTGAACCAGCCGACCGAGTTGAGTTCGGGGCCCGCCGCTCGAGTGCTCTTCGGGGTCATCCCGAGGTAGTCGGACTCACCGGTGAAGTCGGCGTAGGCCATTGCTGCGACGGCCATGAGGCCGGCAGTGACGTTGGCGCCGTTGGCGCGACAGACATCTTCGAACCGTTGCGCTGCCGGTTCGTCGAAAACGGACGTGGTCAGATGCGCGCTACGGGTGTGGGTGTCGGACTCCTTGCCCAGTGGCAGGGGGAACCGGGGCAGGCTGCCGCCGTGTGCCTGCACCAACTCCACCCAGCGCTGGACATGCGGCGAGTGTCGGCTCAGCGTGCGTGAGATCGCCCGTTCCCGCGCGCAATAGTCCACGTAGCTGCCGACCGGAGACAGTGGATTCTCCATACCGAACGCCGCATTCATGTAGAGCGTCATCAGGTCGACGCAGGTCATCGCCTGGGAGATGCCGTCGGTGTTGAGGTGGTCGACCGCACAGTAGAGGGTGAACCCGCCCTCCCACTCGATGGCGCCGAAGCTGAAGCAATCCCAACGGAACGGGCCGGGGGTCTCCGCCTGCACGTGTTCACGTATCTGCGCGGCGTTGGGAAGCTCTCCGTGAGCTGCGTGGGCGAGTTCGATGATCTCCGGGTCGATCACGTGCCGGGACACCACACCGTCATCGTCGACGGCGAACCACGATTGGAAGGTGTCGTGACGGCGCAGGAACGTGGTCAGCGCCGTGGTCATCGCTTCGGTGTCGAGCGGTGCCTGGATGTCGAAGGCGATCAGGCAGAGGCGGGAGAAGCGGAAGCCGGCATCCCGGTTGCGTTGCGCGGCGCGCAGGTACTCCTCCTGCTGGTGCGACGGCGGGACGTGATGATCCGGGGCGTGTTCGGCGGCGGCGACCGTCTGTGGTGCGGCGACCCAACTCGTCACCCGGCCGGGTCGGGGATCCCATTCGTCGATGAGTCCGAAACTGACCATCTCGCACCTCATTTCATTGCGCATCAGCGTTGTGTGACTGCGGGCAGTGCGCCCGGGGCCGTCGGCTGGCGCCGTGTGTGCCAGATCACTCGACGACGCTGTGACCGTACCGTCGGCATCGCGTGACAATCAAGGAGTTGACTCTGAAAGGTCTTGTTTCACAACATGTTCGACTGTCTGGGTCGATTGTCCTAATTGTGATCTCCACCATTGTTCCCACGAACGTGAGTGGGGGTGGGGCACACTCCGACTCGAATCTGGAATGTGAGCCCGGCGGATCGAATCTTGGGGGACCGCAGTGATGAGACCCGAGGGCGGTGCACGCCCGACACGGACGGTCGTGTGGTGTGCGGTGTTGGCCGCGATCGCGTCGGCGATGACGGCGCAGGTGTGGCCGGGTGTGGCATCGGCCGACCCGCGCATCGCACGGATTGTGGCCGAGCAGGTGCAGCCGAGCCGGGAAGTCGACGTGACCGTCCGTTCGCCGTCGATGGGTGCTGACCTGCTGGTGAAGGTGCTGCCCGCAGCGACCGACGGGCCCGCCCCGACCCTTTATCTGCTCAACGGCGCCGCCGGCGGGGAGGGCGGCAGCAGTTGGTTCGATCAGACCGACATCCGATCCTTCTTCACCGGGCGCGGCGTCAACGTCGTGGTGCCGATGGGTGGTGCGGCCAGCTACTTCACCGACTGGCAGCGCGTCGACCCGACACTGGGCCGCCAGCGGTGGGCCACCTTCCTGACCGCCGAACTACCGGCGGTCATCGACACCCGTTTCGACGGGAACGGGCGTAACGCGATCGCCGGCATTTCGATGGCCGGCACCTCCGTCTTCCAGCTGTCACTGCATGCGCCGCAGCGGTATCGGGCGCTCGGATCGTTCAGCGGCTGCGCGCAGACCAGTGATCCGGTCGGGCAGGCGGTGGTCCGAATGGTCGTGGAAGGTCGCGGCGGCGGCAACACACTGAACATGTGGGGCCCGCCCTCCGATCCGGCCTGGGCAGCCAATGATCCCTATCTGCATGTCGAGGATTTCCGCGGCAAATCCATCTACGTGTCCAACGGGTCGGGGGCGCCCGGACGCTATGACACCCTCGACGGACCGGGCATCGACGGAGACGGAATGAAGCTGTTCGATCAGCTCGCGGTGGGCGCCGTGATCGAGACGGCGACCGCGCAGTGCACTCGCAACCTCCAGCAACGCATGCGTGCCCTCGGCGTGCCGGCCACCTTCCACCTCTATGCCGGTGGCACGCATTCCTGGCCGTACTGGCAGGACGAACTCCACCGGGCCTGGCCGCAATTCGAGGAGGCGTTGGCGGGATGACGATCGCGGGGATGCAGGATTCGGCCCCCTGGTTGGAGACCAACACCTGGGATCGCCTGCCTTGGAGCGTCGACGAGCTCATCGACCGCAAGGACGGCCGGACGGTGTCGGTGGTGCTGCCCGCGCTCGACGAGGAGGCCACGGTCGCGTCGGTGGTCGCGAGCATCACGCCTCTGCTCGGCGGACTTGTCGACGAGATCGTGGTCGTCGACTCGGGGTCGTCGGACAACACCATGGCGAGCGCGGCGGCCGCCGGTGCACGTGTCGAAACCCGGCAGTCGGCTCTCCCGGATGTCCCGGTGCTCGACGGGAAGGGTGAGGTCTTGTGGCGGTCGTTGGCCACCACCTGTGGCGACCTGGTGGTGTTTGTCGACAGCGACCTCGTCTCGCCGGACCCCGGGTACGTCCCTCGTCTGGTCGCGCCGCTGCTGATGGTGCCCGAACTGCATCTCGTCAAGGGCTATTACCGTCGGCCGCTGCTGAGCGCGGCAGGCGTCGATCCCGCCGGAGGCGGTCGGGTCACCGAGCTCGTGGTACGGCCGTTGCTCGCCGCGCTGCGGCCCGAGCTCGGCGCGCTGATCCAGCCGCTGGCCGGGGAGTACGCCGGCACACGTGAACTGTTGACCTCGATCCCGTTTGCAGCCGGGTACGGGGTGGAGATCGGCATCATCCTCGACACGGTGGAGCAATTCGGCATCGACGCCATCGGTCAGATCGACCTCGGCACCCGCATCCATCGCAACCGCCCCCTGCACGAACTCGGGCCGATGGCTCGACAGATCGTCGCGACGCTACTCGCTCGCGTCGGTGTCGAGGATTCGGGAAGTGCCTTGACCCAGTTCGTGATGGCCGACGGCAGTCATACCATCCGTCGGTCGTATCCGGTCCTCGACGACCGGCCACCCATGCGGACCGTCCTGGCCGCCGTCGGCAGTCGCTGACGCCGCGCCGCCTCCACCCCGCGGCCCGCCACCGAACAGCAGGTCGGGGTCCTTCGGTGCCCTTGTGAACGGTTTGTGACGCCGCATGTCATCGAACACCTCACGCCGGGACGTACGATATTCACCGAATCGACCAGTGGAGGAAGTTGGATGAGCGAAACCCCGGCCCCGCACGAGTCCGAGCGTCACGGCTTCACCCGGGTGCTCCTCAAGCTCGGCGGTGAGATGTTCGGAGGTGGCGGAGTCGGACTCGACCCCGATGTCGTCGGTACTGTCGCCGACCAGATCGCCGAAGTCGTCGGATCGGGTGTGCAGGTCGCGGTCGTGATCGGCGGCGGAAACTTCTTCCGCGGTGCCGAACTGCAGCAACGCGGCCTCGACCGCGCCCGCTCGGACTACATGGGCATGCTCGGCACAGTGATGAACTGTCTCGCGCTGCAGGACTTCCTGGAGAAGCGGGGCGTCTCCACGCGTGTGCAGACCGCGATCACGATGGGGCAGGTGGCCGAACCGTATCTGCCGCTTCGGGCGCAGCGACACCTCGAGAAGGGGCGGGTGGTGATCTTCGGTGCCGGCATGGGGATGCCGTACTTCTCCACCGACACCACCGCCGCGCAGCGTGCCCTGGAGATCAAGGCCGAGGTGGTGCTGATGGCCAAGGGCGTCGACGGGGTCTTCGACGCCGACCCGCGCACGGTGCCCGACGCGAAACTGTTCACCGAGATCACCCACCGCGAGGTGCTGGACAAAGAGCTCAAGGTCGCCGACGCGACCGCGTTCAGTCTCTGTATGGACAACAAAATGCCGATCCTGGTGTTCAATTTGCTCGAGCAGGGCAACATCGCCCGGGCCGTCGCGGGCGAACGGATCGGCACCCTGGTCGCCACCTGATCGACCCGACACTCATCCCACACGCACACCGCACCGAGTAGATATAGGACGACGATGATCGACGATGCGCTCCTGGACGCCGAAGAGAAAATGGAGAAGGCGGTCAGTGTCGCCAAAGACGACATGGGCTCCATCCGTACCGGTCGCGCCAACCCGGCGATGTTCAACAAGGTCCACATCGAGTACTACGGCGCTCTCACGCCGATCACCCAGGTGGCAGGCATCAACACCCCCGAGGCGCGCCTGGTGGTGATCAAGCCCTATGAGGCCTCGACCCTGCGGGACATCGAAACCGCCATCCGCAACTCCGATCTCGGTGTGAACCCGACCAATGACGGCAACGTCATCCGGGTGGCGATCCCGCAGCTCACCGAGGATCGTCGCAAGGAGCTGGTGAAGCAGGCCAAGAGCAAGGGCGAAGACGCCAAGGTCGCGATCCGCAACGTGCGCCGCAAGGCCGTCGACGAGCTCAAACGCATCCAGAAGGATGGCGAGGCCGGCGAGGACGAGGTGAACCGCGCGGAGAAGGAACTCGACAAGACGACCGCCGGTTACGTCACCCAGGTCGACGAACTCGTGAAGCACAAAGAGAACGAATTGCTCGAGGTGTGAGCACCGATCGCCCCCACGCATCGTCACCGCAGCCGATGGCCACCGAATCGACCGATAGCCCGGAGACCCCGGACGCGCCGAAGACCACGAAGTCGCGCGCCGGACGCAATCTCCCGGCTGCGCTCGCGGTCGGATTCTCGCTCGGTATCTCGATCATCCTGATCCTGATCTTCGCGCCGAAGATCTGGTACGGGGTGGTGGCGGTCGCATTCGCGATCGCCACATGGGAGGTCTTCAAGCGACTGCGCGACGGTGGCTATCAGATTGCGTTCTGGCCACTGGTCATCGGCGGGCAGGTCATCATCTGGTCCGGGTGGCCCTGGGGTCCCACCGGTGTCCTGACCGCCTTCGTCGCGACAGTGCTGGTGCTGATGGTCTGGATGCTGCTGGCGCAAGGAATTCACCACGCGCCGGAGAATTATCTGCGCAACCTCGCCGCCAGCGTGTTCATCCTCGCCTGGCTGCCGCTGCTGGCATCCTTCGGCGCGCAGTTGGTGGTCCAGGATCATGGCGCCGCGCGGGTGGCGACCCTGATGGTGGTGGTGGTCTGCTCCGACGTCGGTGGCTACGGCTTCGGTGTGCTGTTCGGCAAACATCCGATGGCGCCGGCGATCAGCCCGAAGAAGAGCTGGGAAGGCCTGGTCGGGTCGTTCCTGGTGGGTACGGGCGGAGCGGTGTGTTGCGGGGTGTTCCTGCTCGACGCCCACTGGTGGGTCGGCATGATCCTGGGGCCGGTATTGGTGGTCTGCGCCACCCTTGGTGACCTGGTCGAATCTCAGGTCAAGCGCGACCTGGGAATCAAGGACATGGGTACGCTGTTGCCTGGCCACGGCGGCATCATGGATCGTCTCGATTCGCTGCTGCCGTCGGCCTTCATCGTCTGGGCGGTGTTGACGGCGTTGCTGTGAGCAGCGCCGTCGTCAGCGTTTGGCCTTTTTCAACGCCCGGCTGAGCTGCAGCATGCGGAGCCCGCCCGCGAACGCCACGATCAACGCACCGGCGATGGCGGCGATCAGCAGACTCACCCCGAGCGGCAGGTTGACCTCCCAGAAGATCAGCATGATCGTCTGGCTCTCCAGGTTCTGCAGGATGAAGATGAGCAGCAGGATGGTGATCACGGCGCCGATCACCAGACCGTAGAACGTCGCCCGAGTCCGGGTGTGCTCCACCTTCTTGATCTTGGTGCGCAGCTCATCGCGCTCGGCCAACAGCGCCTGATGCTCGCCGTCGGGCTCCGGCGTGGTGGGATGCTCGATCGGCTCGCCCGCGCCGACGGGCCGGTGCGGCTGCGGATCCGGTGTCGTCATACAGCCATCATGACATGCGACAATAACGGTATGACGTCATTGCCGCTCGTGTTCGACGCGCCCAAGCGCGGGCGTCCGCCCACCCACTTCGCCGACCTGGACACCGCAGGCCGGGTGACCGCGCTCTCCGCACTCGGTCTGCCGAAGTTCCGCGCAAATCAGTTGGCCCGGCAGTACTTCGGCCGACTCAACGGTGATGTGGCCGAAATGACCGATCTGCCGTCGGCGGCCCGCGATGCCGTCGGGCAGAATCTCTTCCCGCCGCTGCTGTCGCCGGTGCGCCACATCGCCTGCGACGACGGCGACACCCGCAAGACGTTATGGCGACTGCACGACGGCACTCTGCTCGAGAGCGTGCTGATGCGCTACTCCGATCGCAACACACTGTGCATCTCGAGTCAGGCCGGTTGCGGCATGGCATGCCCGTTCTGCGCGACCGGACAGGGCGGTCTGGACCGCAATCTGTCGACCGCCGAGATCGTCGACCAGGTGCGTGCGGCAGCGCGCGCATTGCGCGACGGGGAGTTCGGGGAACCGGGCCGGCTGTCGAACGTCGTCTTCATGGGTATGGGTGAGCCGCTGGCAAACTACAAGCGCGTGGTCAGTGCGGTGCGGCAGATCACCTCGCCGGTGCCCGACGGACTCGGGATCTCCGCGCGATCGGTCACCGTCTCCACGGTCGGACTGGCCCCGTCGATCCGACGCCTGGCCGACGAGGGGTTGGCGGTGACGCTCGCGGTGTCGCTGCACACACCCGACGACGAACTGCGCGACACGCTGGTGCCGGTCAACAACCGATGGTCGGTGGCCGAGGTGCTGGACGCGGCGCGCTACTACGCCGACACCACCGGCCGTCGTGTCTCGATCGAGTACGCCCTGATCCGCGACGTCAACGATCAGCCGTGGCGAGCGGACATGCTGGGGGAGAAGTTGCGTCGGGCACTGGGATCGCTGGTCCACGTGAATCTGATCCCGTTGAATCCCACACCGGGGTCCGAATGGGATGCGAGCCCGAAGCCGGTGGAGCGCGAATTCGTCAGGCGGGTACGGGAACAGGGTGTGTCGTGCACCGTCCGGGACACCCGCGGCCAGGAGATCGCCGCAGCCTGCGGCCAGTTGGCCGCCGGAGAACGCTGACCGGCGTCAGTTCTTCCAACGACCGCGGCTGGTCCAGATCGGCTTGAGTAGGAAGAACGCGAGAACGGCGGCGAATGCGGCGAGGTAGATGTCCTCGACGTGGCCGGTGTGGTTACCGATGAACATCGCCAGCAGGGCGAACACGCAGAACCATCCGGCGATCATGAACGTCTTGCGGGCTTGTCCGTGCCACCCGAAGCGGGCCGACGGCGCATCCGCGGGCTCGCGAACCCAGCCGGTGTCGATCTGCTCAACCTCGGTGCTTGCCACGGTGGCTCCTCACTGTGCGTGCCGGTCGCTGCGTGCCGGCGGTCAGAAGTCTGACGACCGGTAGTAGTACGCGACAAGCATAACGGTAGGGCGCCGATGGCGGCGCGGCGCCACCACGCGCAGACCCCGTCGGGGTGAAACAATGCCGCCATGTCCGACACCCCGCACCGAAAGCTGGCCGACTACCGCGGCGAGAACTACCCCCGCGACATGATCGGTTACGGTGCCGCGCCGCCGGATCCGCAGTGGCCGGGCGGGGCGAAGATCGCGGTGCAGTTCGTCCTCAACTACGAGGAGGGCTCGGAGAACAACGTCCTCGAGAACGATCGGGCCAGCGAGACATTCCTCTCGGAGATGATCGGTGCGCAGGCATTCCCGAACCGGCACATGAGCATGGAGTCGCTCTACGAGTACGGATCGCGGGCCGGCGTGTGGCGCATCCTGCGCACCTTCGGACGGCGTCAGTTGCCGCTGACGATCTTCGCGGTCGCCCAGGCGATGGCCCGTAACCCCGATGCCGCCGCCGCATTCGTCGAACGCGGCGACGAGATCGCCTGTCACGGGTACCGATGGCTCAGTTATCAGCTCGTCGACACCCACATCGAACGCGAGCACATGCAGGCGGGTATCGAGCTGTTGACCGAGATCACCGGACAACGACCGCTGGGCTGGTACACCGGCCGCGATTCGCCCAACACCCGCCAGCTCGTCGTCGAGCAAGGCGGATTCGTCTACGACTCCGACAGCTATGCCGACGATCTGCCCTACTGGGTGAAGGTGCGTCGCGGCGAGCGGCTCGTCGACCACCTGGTGGTGCCCTACACCTTGGACACCAACGACATGCGATTCGCCTCACCGGGCGGTTTCCCGTCGGGCGAGCAGTTCTTCACCCACCTGCGAGATGCCTTCGACGTCCTTTACCGCGAAGGCGTCGAGGGCGCACCCAAGATGCTGTCGGTCGGGTTGCACTGTCGTCTCGTCGGCCGTCCGGCTCGCCTCGCCGCGCTCGAACGTTTCCTCGATCACATCCAGTCACACGAAGGCGTCTGGATCCCCCGGCGCATCGACATCGCCGAGCACTGGCGGTCGGTGCATCCACCGAGCTGACCGCGGCGGCGGACCCACTCCGCGGGATTTGGGGCACAGTCGATCGAAGCGGGACAATGGCCCGGTGACGACGCGCGTACTCATCCTCGGCTCGACCGGCTCTATCGGCGTCCAAGCCCTCGAGGTGATCGCCGAGCATCCCGAGCGGTTCCAGGTCGTGGGACTCGGCGCCGGGGGCGGCAACCTCGATCTCCTGCGTGAGCAGGCCCGCGCATTCGGGGTCTCTGCGGATCGGTTGGCCGTCGCGGACCCGGCTGCCGCGCGGACCCTGTCCGACGACCTCGGCTCGACGGTGTTGGGCGGCGCCGACGCGATGTGCGACCTCATCGCCTCGGTGGACTCCGACGTGGTGCTCAACGCCGTGGTGGGCTCGATCGGGCTTCGACCCAGCCTGGTTGCGCTGCGGACCGGGGCCCGCCTCGCGTTGGCCAACAAGGAGTCGCTGGTCGCCGGCGGATCGCTGGTCCTCGATGCGGCGGCACCCGGGCAGATCCTCCCCGTCGACTCCGAGCACTCGGCCATCGCCCAGTGCCTGCGTGGCGGCACCGCCGCGGAGGTCGACCGCCTCGTGCTCACCGCTTCGGGTGGTCCTTTTTTTGGCTGGACCCGGGAAGCCCTCCTCGACGTGACCCCGGAGCAGGCCGGTCACCATCCCACCTGGTCGATGGGTCCGATGATCACCCTCAATTCTGCGACCCTGGTCAACAAGGCACTCGAGGTCATCGAGGCGCACCTGCTGTTCGGCGTCGACTACGACCGCATCGACGTCACCGTGCACCGACAGTCGATCGTGCATTCGATGGTGACCTTCGTCGACGGAGCGACCATCGCCAAGGCGTCCCCGCCGTCGATGAAACTGCCGATAGCGCTGGCGCTGGGTTGGCCGGACAGGGTGCCCGGCTCGTCGACGGCGTGCGATTTCTCCACCGCATCCGCCTGGACCTTCGAACCCGTCGACACCACAGTGTTCAGGGCCATCGATCTGGCCCGCGAGGCCGGACGCGGCGGCGGTTCGCTGACCGCGGTGTACAACGCCGCGAACGAAGCGGCCGCCGCGGGTTTCTTCGCCGGCGCCATCCGGTTTCCGCGCATCGTCGAGATCATCGGTGAGGTGCTCGGCGAGGCCGATCAGTGGCGTGCGCAGCCAGGTACTGTGGAGGACGTCTTGGCCGCAGACCAGTGGGCACGCGCACAGGCATCGCGTCTGGTCACGGCATATTCGGATGGAGTGAATCAGTGAGTTTCGCCCTCGGCGTGGTGCTGTTCGCCGCGGCGCTGCTGTTGTCGGTGGCCTGGCATGAGTGCGGTCACATGTGGGCGGCACAGGCGACCGGCATGAAGGTGCGCCGCTACTTCGTCGGCTTCGGCCCCACGGTGTGGTCCACGCGCAAGGGCGAGACGGAATACGGGATCAAGGCACTGCCGCTGGGCGGTTTCTGCGACATCGCCGGTATGACCCCGTATGACGAGATCGCCGACGAAGACCGGCCGCGCGCCATGTACCTGCAGAAGCCGTGGAAGCGGCTCGTCGTGCTGTTCGCGGGGCCCGCGCAGAACTTCATCCTCGGCTTCGCGCTGGTGGTGGTCGTCGGAGCCATCTGGGGGCTGCCGAACATCAGCCAGGATCCCGTACCGGCCACCGTCTCGCAGGTCACCTGCGTACCAGACCAGACCACCTACTCCGCCGACGCCGAGCCAGTGTCGACGCCCTGTTCGGGGACGGGGCCGGCGGGGGCTGCGGGTATGCAGGCCGGCGACACCATCGTGGCCGTCAACGGCCAATCCGTCTCCGACTACTCCGAGGTGTCGACGCTGATCACCGAGGCGACGGGACCGGTCGCGCTCACGGTCGACCGGGCCGGCCAATCGGTCGACATGACCCTCGATCCGCAACCGTCGACCGTGGTGATCAACCAGTCCGACGGCACCACGACCACCGAGCAGACCCGCAAGGTCGGCATCACCTTCTCGCCGCCGCCCGCGCTCACCCACTACGACGGTCTCGCTGTCATCCCCGGTGCGTTCGTGTTCACCGGCGACCTGTTCGTGGCCACCTGGGACGCCCTGTTGTCACTGCCGTCGAAGGTCAGCGCACTGTGGACCGCGGTGACCGGCGGTGAGCGCGCGGCCGACACCCCGGTGAGCGTCTACGGTGCATCGGTGATGGGCGGGCAGGCTGCCGAACGTGGTGCCTGGAGCATGTTCCTGATGCTGCTGATCAGCATCAACTTCTTCCTCGGCCTGTTCAACCTGGTGCCGCTGCTGCCGCTCGACGGCGGGCACATGGCCATAGTCGGCTACGAGAAGGGGCGAAACACCGTGCGCCGCTGGTTCGGGCGGGCGGCCGCCGGACCGGTCGACTACCTGAAATTGATGCCGATCACCTACGCGGTCGTCGTCGTCATGGGTGGATTCATGGTGTTGACACTGACCGCCGACATCATCAACCCCATCAAGATCTTCTGACCACACCCGTATGACCCACGACCACAGCCCCATCAAGATCTCCTTACAGACGAGGTGAACGAGATGAACGCCCCCACATCGTCCGACCCGATTCAAGTCGGGCTCGGCATGCCCGCCCCACCGCCGCCGGTGCTGGCCCCGCGCCGCACGACGCGCCAGATCCAGGTCGGTTCGGTCGGCGTCGGCAGCGACCACCCGATCTCGGTGCAGTCGATGACCACCACCAAGACCCACGACATCAACGCGACCCTGCAACAGATCGCCGAACTCACCGCCTCCGGCTGTGACATCGTGCGCGTCGCGTGCCCACGCCCCGAGGACGCCGAAGCGCTGCCGATCATCGCCAAGAAATCGAAGATCCCGGTGATCGCCGATATCCACTTCCAGCCGAAGTACATCTTCGCGGCGATCGACGCCGGTTGCGCGGCCGTGCGCGTCAATCCCGGCAACATCAAGGAATTCGACGGCCGCGTCAAAGAGGTCGCGCAGGCCGCCGGCGCCGCCGGCATCCCCATCCGCATCGGGGTCAACGCCGGCTCGCTGGACAAACGCATCATGCAGAAGTACGGCAAGGCGACTCCCGAGGCACTCGTCGAGTCCGCGCTCTGGGAAGCCGGGCTCTTCGAGGAGCACGGTTTCGGCGACATCAAGATCTCGGTCAAGCACAACGACCCGGTGATCATGGTGGAGGCCTACCGACAGCTCGCCGCGCAGTGCGACTACCCGCTGCATCTCGGAGTAACCGAGGCAGGACCCGCATTCCAGGGCACCATCAAGTCGTCGGTCGCCTTCGGGGCGCTGCTGGCCGAGGGGATCGGCGACACCATCCGGGTCTCGTTGTCGGCGCCGCCCGCCGAGGAGATCAAGGTGGGCGACGCGATCCTGCAGTCGCTCAACCTTCGTCCGCGCAAGCTCGAGATCGTGTCGTGTCCGTCGTGCGGGCGCGCCCAGGTCGACGTGTACAAACTCGCCGATGAGGTGACCGCCGGCCTCGAGGGTATGGAGGTGCCGCTGCGGGTGGCCGTCATGGGTTGCGTCGTGAACGGGCCGGGCGAGGCCCGTGAGGCCGATCTCGGTGTCGCGTCGGGCAACGGCAAGGGACAGATCTTCGTGAAGGGTGAGGTCATCAAGACCGTGCCGGAGGCGCAGATCGTGGAGACGTTGATCGAAGAAGCGCTGCGGATCGCGGGTGAATCAGGCGACACTGGTGACAGGGAAGCGGGTTCACCGGTCGTCACGGTCAGCTGATCACGACGTCGATGACCGTCGGCCGCGTCGCGGTCTGCATCCCGCCCGAGAACGGCAGAGGGAGCGGTGGTGCTGAAGCTACTGGGTGATCGCCCGCTGGGCGCACGCGATGCGCCGGTGGTGGAGCATGTGCTGTCGTCGGATCCGGTGGCGATGTGCATGGTCGCGGCCCGGTTCGAGTCGCACGGCATCAACCCGCGCCTGTTGGGCGGAGAATTGTGGACCGTCGACGATCCGACCAGCTCATTGTGCTTTTCCGGGGCCAACCTCATCCCTCTGGTCGGGTCCACCGACTCGATGGAGGCGTTCGCCGACCGCGCGGCCGCCGCGCCGCGCGTGTGTTCGTCGATCGTCGGACGGGCCGAGATGGTGCTGGCCTTCTGGGATCGGATCGGCGCATGCTGGGGTCCGGCGCGGGAGGTGCGCGACTCGCAACCGCTGATGGCGTTGACGGACGCGCCCGCCGTGGCGCCCGATCCGCTGGTTCGCCTGGTCACCCTCGACGATCTCGACGCCTATCTACCGGCTGCGATCGACATGTTCATCGGCGAGGTGGGGGTGGACCCGTGTGCCGGCGACGGAGGCCGGTCCTATCGCCGCCGCCTGGCCTCGCTGATCACCGCGCAACGGGTGTTCGCCCGATTCGATCGCGGTGAGGTCGTGTTCAAGGCCGAGATCGGTTCGCTGTCCCGTCGGGTCGGCCAGATCCAGGGCGTCTGGGTGGCGCCGCACCGGCGCGGCGAGGGGCTCGGCGCGGCCGGTACCGCCGCCGTCGCCGCCGCGGTGATGGCCTTCGGTCGTACCCCGAGCCTGTACGTCAACAGCTTCAACCTTCCCGCGCGAGAGGTGTACCGGCAGATCGGTTTCCGCGAAGTCGGCACCTTCGCGACCATCCTCGTCGACTGAATCCGCCGACGACAGTCGGCGAATCCACCGCGTGGCGCACCGGATTTCGACTCGTCCGCCCATATGATCGACACCGATGTTGCGGATGAGACGACGAGTAGTCAGTGTGGCGTGTGTGTCGCTGAGTGCTGCGCTGACGCTCGGGGTGGCCGGTTGCGCCACCGCCGACGACGGTCCGCGCCAGGCGGTCGAGCGTTTCCTCGCTGCATACGGCGCCCGCGACATCGCCGCAGCCGCCGCCCTCACCGACAACCCGCAGGCCGCACGCGACGACCTCGACGCCGCGTGGGACGGTCTGGCCGCGGAGAAACTCACCGCGAGCACCGGCAAAGCGCGAGTGACCGGCGACATCGCCGACATCGACGTCACCTACCACTGGGATCTGCCGAGCGACCGCGAGTGGAGTTATCCCGCCCGGGTCAAACTCGCCCGCAGCGATGCTGGGTGGTCGGTGCGCTGGACCTCCACCGACATCCACCCGGACCTCGGTGCCAACCAACGGCTTTCGTTGCGACTGTTGCAGGCCCCGCGGGCGACCGTCAACGAGTCCGATGGGTCGGAGGTGATGGTCAACGGCACGGTCATCGGGATCAACTTCGACGCCGCCGAGGCGGCGGCGCACGGGTCGGTCGCCGATTCGGTGACCCGCCTGGTGTCGGCACTGCGGCCCTATGCGCCGTCGCTGTCGGCGCAGAAGATCGCCGAGGAGTCCACGGCCAGTGGCGAGCCGTACCCGATCACCCGGCTGTCGGAACGCGATTTCGATCGCCTGCGCGATCAACTCGCCATCCCCGGCGTCGTTCACAACGAACAGGCCGAACTGGTCGCGAAGAACCCGGATTTCGCCCCGGCACTGCTCACCGAGGTGAAGAAGGTCGTCGACAGTGAGGTCGAAGGTCGGGTCGGATGGCGGGTCGTCACCGTCAACCCGAACGGCCTCGACGCCGACGTCCTCGCCGATCACGCCCCGGAACCCGCGCCGGCGATCTCGCTCAGCCTGTCGCGGCGCGTGCAGAATGCCGCGCAGCGGGCGGTGGACGCCACCAACCGCTTCCAGGTCGCCATGGTGGTTCTCCAGCCGTCCACCGGCCGGGTTCTGGCCGTCGCGCAGAACAAGGCGGCCGACCGGGACGGGCCGATCGCCACCACCGGTCTGTACCCGCCCGGATCGACCTTCAAGATGGTCACCGCGGCCTCGGCCATCAGCCGCGATCTCGCACATCCCGGTTCGATGGTGCCGTGTCCGGGTGAGATCGAGATCGGTCCGCGCCGAATCCCGAACTACAACGGCTTCTCGCTGGGCACCGTCTCGATGCTGAAAGCCTTCGCCAGTTCCTGCAACACCACTTTCGCCTTCCTGGCCAGCAAGATGGGCCCATCAGATCTCGCGCACACCGCGGCGGCGATGGGAATCGGCCAGAACTACGACATCGCCGGTCTCGACGTGGTGTCCGGGTCGGTGCCGATCGCTCCGGAACTGGTCGCGCGTACCGAGGATGGCTTCGGTCAGGGCAAGGTGCTGGTCAGTCCGTTCGGGTTGGCCACGGTCGCAGCGACCGTGGCCAACAACGGCACCGCGCCGGTCCCACAGCTGATCCTGGGCAAACAGACCACGGTGGAAGGTCCGCAACCGACGCTCGACCCGAAAGTGGTCGAAGAACTACGCCCGATGATGCGCGCTGTGGTCACCCAGGGCACGGCGACGGTCATCGACGGCGAGGGCGAAGTGCTCGGCAAGACCGGTGAGGCCGAGTTCGCCGGCGGTTCGCATGCCTGGTTCGCCGGCTACCGCGGAGATCTGGCGTTCGCCACCCTCGTGGTGCGCGGTGGCGACTCCAACAACGCCGTGGGCGTGACGCGCGACTTCTTCGCCGGACTGCCACCGGGATACGCGGTCGGCGCGCGGTCCTGACCGGCCAACCGGGCCGGCCGGTCAGGTCCGGCGCGGCACGATGATCGGCTGTCCCGACTCGGGATGATCCCAGATCTCCACCGGATGGTCGTAGGTGTCCGACAGCAACTGCGCGGTCATCACCTCGCGGGTCGGTCCATCGGCCAACAGATGGCCGTCCTTCATCAAGGCGACGCGATCGGCGTAGGCGGCCGCCAGGGAGAGGTCGTGCACCACCAGCAGGACGGCGCAGCCGTCGTCGCGGGCGGCCCGCAGGATGTCGAGGACGGTCTCCTGGTGGTGGATGTCGAGCGCGGCGGTCGGTTCGTCGAGCAGCATCACCGGTGCCTGCTGGGCCAGCGCCCGCGCGATCGACACCCGTGCCTGCTGGCCGCCGGACAACTGCGCGAACGGGCGATAGGTGATGTCGTGCAGATCGCACGCGCGGATCGCGTCGTCGATGATCTCAGGTGACCGGCGTGCGGCGTCGGTACGCAGCCAGGGGAAGCGGCCCATTTCGATGACCTCGATCACCGAGAAGGGGGTGTCGGTGCGATTGTGCTGGGTAACGAACGACCGCATGCGGGCAAGTTCCCGAGCAGAGACCTTCGCGATCGGCCGGTCGTCGATGTGGACGGTGCCGCGGTCGGGGGTGCGTAGACCGGCCAGCACCGACAACAATGTCGACTTGCCGCAGCCGTTGGGCCCGACGAGCGCGTGCAGCGAGCCGGGTTCGACTCGTAGTGAGACGTCGCGCACCACATCGCGATCCCCCAGGGTGACGGTGATGTGATCGGCTACGACACCGGCCGACCCGGTCACCAGCCCGCCCCCGCCCGTCGGCTACGGCGCAGCAGCAGGAAGAACACCGGTCCACCGATGAGTGAGGTGAACATCCCCAACGGGAGGTCGGCGTCGCCGAGCATTGTGCGGGCCGCCAGGTCGGCGGCCGTGATCACCAGCGCGCCCCCGACCACGCTGGCAGGTAGCAGGATCGCATGGCGTGGACCCACGATGAGCCGCAGCACGTGCGGCACCACCAAGCCGACGAACATGATGATCCCGGAGAAGGCGACCGCAGCGCCGGTCAGGATGGAGACGAGCACGATCACCTGACGGCGGACGACCTCGACGTTGACCCCCAACGACGCGGCCTGGATCTCGCCGAGGGCCAGCAGGTCGAGCTTGTGCACCAGGACCAGTGACGCAGCGAGCGCCGCGATGATCAGCGGAACGGCCACCCACACCTCATCCCAGGTGGTGCCGGCCAGCGAACCCAGTTGCCAGAACACGATCTGTTCGCGTGCGGCCGTGGACGCCACGAAGGTCAGATAGGCGATGATGCCGAGGGTGAAGGCGTTCACCGCGATCCCGGTGAGCACCAACATGATCGCGGACGTGGAGCCGTCGCGCAGGGACAGTACGTACACCGACGCGGCGGTGAACAGGGCGAACACGAAGGCCGCACCGGCCAACGCCCAGTCGTTGGTGGCCCCGCCGCCGAGCACGATCATCAGACATGCGCCGACGGCCGCGCCCGACGACACCCCGATGATGCCCGGTTCGGCGAGCGGGTTGGCCAGCACACCCTGCAGCAGGCAGCCGCCGGCACCGAGCGCGGCGCCCACCAACAGGCCCAACACGATCCGCGGGAACCGGACGTTCCATAGTGCGGCCTCACCGTTGGGGTGCGACGGCAGGGGACCGATCTCGAGGTGGAAATGGTGGGCGAGGCTGCCGAGCACCTCGATCGGTGGGACACCCACCCGGCCCATACCGGCCGAGAGCACGACGAGCGCCGCGGTCGACACGAGCAGGACCGCGAGGACGACGATGTTTCGGGTGCGATGGCGGGTGCGGTGGTCGGCCGCGACCGGCGTCACCCGTTCGGACGTGGGGGCACTCATGCGTAGATCGCCTCAGCCAGGGCGCCGAGTACCTTGCCGGCGTCGGGGCCGAACGCCAGGATCTCGGTTTCGTCCATCTGTACGATGCGCCGGTTGCGCCCCGCATCTGTCTCGGCGATACCGGGCAACTCCAGAACTCCATCGAGCCCACCGACGGTGTCGGCGCCCTGCGTCATCACCAGCAACACGTTCGGGTCCGCCTCGATCATCGCCTCGGCGCTGATCGCGGTGAATGCCCCGCTGAGGTCGGCCTCGCGGCCGGCATCGCGCCCGCCGAGGTTCTCGATCAGGTCGTCGGCACCGGATCCCGGTCCCGCCAGCAGGATCAGATTGCGGCCTCGGATGTAGACGAAGGCCATCACCGGGTCCCCGGACGGGGACGGGACGAGATCACGTGCCGCTGCGACCTCGCGGTCGGTGCGGGCCACCAGCTGTTCACCCTGCACGGGCACACCGAGCGCGTCGGCGACCGAACGCATCAGGGAGTCGTTGGCGTCGAGGCTTCGGGTACCGGGGAACACGACGACCGGGATGCCGGAGTCGCGGATCTGATCGACGGCCGCCGCGGGGACGGTGTTCTCGTCGACGAGTACGACGGTGGGCGACAGCGCCAGGACCGCCTCGGCGTTGAGGCTGTGCCCGCGGTTGGTGACCACCGGTAGGTCCACCGCGCTCGGAAACGCCGTCGACGTGTCGCGCCCGACCACGTTCGGACCCAAACCGAGCGAGAACACGATGTTGCCGAGAGTGCCGTTGATGTCGACGGCGATGATCCGGTCGACATCGGTGACCGTGACCGGCCCGTGCCCCGTGGAGTCGACGGTGACCGGCAGCGTCGGGGTCGGATCGGTCGCGATCGGCGTCACGTCGGTGGCGGGTAGCTCCGCGGTCTGCGGCCCGTCGGCCAAGTGCGCGGTGGGCGCCACCGACGCGGCCGGCTGCTCGATGGGTTCCACGAAACATGCGGACAGGGTTCCGATGATGAGCACGACGAGCACCGCGAGCGCCGGACGCACCGTACCGATCCTGCTCACCCGCTCACCTGCGCCACGATTCCTCCCACCGCCCGACCTGGTCGGCGCTTCATCTGCCCTTAGTCTCACCTTAGTTCGCCTCGCACCCGCGACCCACGCCGCCTCCGGCGTGAAACCGGACTCGATAAGCTGGCACCATGACCGTTCGCGCCGCCCTGCGTCCCGGCACCCTCTCGCCGACGCGTCCCGTCCCCGATTCCATCGAACGGCCGGAGTACGCGTGGCGGGACACCGTCAATGAAGGACACGAACCGTGGGTGCAGACCCCGGAGACCATCGAGAAGATGCGGGTGGCCGGCCGGATCGCAGCCAACGCGCTCGCCGAGGCGGGCAGGGCGGTGGCGCCCGGGGTCACCACCGATGAACTCGATCGGATCGCGCACGAGTACATGGTCGATCACGGCGCGTATCCGTCGACCCTGGGCTACAAAGGGTTTCCCAAGTCGTGCTGCACCTCGCTGAACGAGGTCATCTGTCACGGCATCCCGGACTCGACCGTGATCGCCGATGGGGACATCGTCAACATCGACGTCACCGCCTACATCGACGGGGTGCACGGCGACACCAACGCCACCTTTCTGGCCGGTGACGTGTCCGCCGAGGCCGCCGATCTGGTCGACCGGACCCGGATCGCCACCGAACGGGCCATCAAGGCGGTGAAACCGGGACGCGAACTGAACGTCATCGGGCGTGTGATCGAGGCCTATGCCAACCGCTTCGGGTACACCGTGGTCCGCGACTTCACCGGCCACGGCATCGGTGAGACATTTCACAATGGTCTGGTGATCCTGCACTACGACCAGCCCAACGTCGACACGGTCATCGAGCCGGGCATGGTGTTCACCATCGAACCGATGATCAACCTCGGTGGGCTCGGCTATGAGATCTGGGACGATGGCTGGACCGTCGTGACCACCGACAAGAGGTGGACGGCCCAGTTCGAACACACCCTGGTGGTGACCGAGGACGGCGCAGAGATCCTCACGCTGCCCGAGCACTGAGCCGCGCGTCGTCGGCCCTCGGGTGTCGGCTCAGCGGTGGACGGTGTGTGCGGCGGCCGACCACGCCCACGAGTCGTCGCCTATCCTGAGCGCGTGGACACGCAACACCGCGCCGTTCAGGTCGGCGAGCACACTTTCGACACCCGGATCAGTGGCCCCGAAGACGGAAAATGGGTGCTGCTGCTGCACGGATTCCCGGTCAACAGTTCCTGCTACGACACCGTCGTTCCCCGCCTGCACGAGAGTGGTCTGCGCACAATCGTTTTCGATCAGCGCGGGTACAGTCCCGGCGCTCGCCCGGACGGGGTGGACGCCTACCGACTGGAACTGCTCGTCGGTGACGCGATCGGCCTGCTCGACGCGCTCGGTGTCCAGTACTCGATGCTGGTCGGCCACGACTGGGGCGGCATCGTCGCCTGGCACCTGGCGGCCAAGCACCCGGACCGATTCACCGGCCTGGTGGCTGCGAGCACCGGACACCCGTCTGCGATGCGCGACGCCCTGGAGTCCTCGGACCAGCGTGAACGTTCGCGCTACATCAAGGATTTCATCGCAGACGACGCCGAGGGCAAGCTGCTCGCCGACGACGGGGCCGCACTGCGCGCCGCCGGGGTGACTGCCGAGGAACTCGCTCCGCTCACCGAACCGGGCGCTCTGACCGGACCGCTGAATTGGTACCGCGCCAATTTCACCGGCGACATCGCGGCCACTCTGGCGTGCCCGCCGGTCGAGATCCCTACGACCATGGTCTGGGGTGACGCCGACGATGCGCTCGGCCGTGAACAGGCGCAACTCAGCGGACGCTACGCGTACTCCGACTTCCGTTTCTGCGAGCTGCCCGGGGTTGACCACTGGGTTCCGCAGCACGCCGCTGCCGCACTGGCCTCGGAGATCGCGCTGCGCTCCACGGTGTTCTGATCGGACCGGGGCCCCGCGACCGGGGTCGGGCTAGCCGAACCGTTCGGTCCGAATCCGCTCGCGCGCATGGCCGGCGTCGATCATCGCGGCGGCACAATGCTCCACGAAAGCGGTGGGACCGCAGATGAACACGGTCGGTGCCTCCTCCGGCCCGATGGTGAGTTCGGCGATCTCGGCGGCCCCGAGTCGACCGGTCGGACGGGGGTCCGTTTCGGGGCCACGTCGGGTGTAGACCAGATGGACCGGCAACCGTCGATGCTGGGTGAGCTGGCGGAGGTCATCGGCGAAAAGCATGCGATCCGGTGAGCGCAGAGAGTACACGAGATTGAAAACCGATGTGGGGGAAGCGATTTCGCGGTGTCGGAGCATCGACATTAGGGGGCCGAGCCCCGAACCGCCGGCGATCAGCTGCACCGGATCCGATCGGCTGCCGTCCCAGGTGAACCACCCGCCATGCGGCCTGGTCACCTCGAGCGGTTCACCCACCTCCACGACGTCGACGAGATACGGTGACACCTCGCCGTCGTCTGCCCGTTCGACGGTGACCTCGATAGTGCGTGACTCGCGGGCATCCGACACCGAGTACGTGCGTGCGGTCGAATAGCCGTCCTCGGCGGTGAGGCGGATGTCGAGATGCTGGCCGGGCACCGCGCGGAACGGTTCGGACAGGGCGAGCCGGAGTGATCGTGCGCTGTCGCTGTGCCGCGTCTGCGAGACGACGGTGCTCACCTGCCAGTCGTTCATGACCAGGTCCGCGCGGTCATGAGTAGCGCTGTTCGGTCCAGGGGTCGCCGTGCATGTGATAGCCGTTGCTCTCCCAGAATCCAGGGGTGTCGCTCGACATGAACCGTAGGCGGCACACCCATTTCGCGCTCTTCCAGAAGTACAGGTGCGGCACGAGCAATCGGGCCGGACCGCCGTGTTCGGCGGCCAGTGGTTCACCGTCGTAGGAGTCGGCGATCCAGCCGCGACCATCGACCAGATCGGCCAGAGCGACGTTGGTGGTGTAGCCGCCATGGCAATGCGCCATCACGAAGTCGCCGGCGTCCCACGGCAGTTCGGCCAGGATCGTGTCGAAGGACACGCCCCGCCAGCGGGTTTCGAACTTCGACCAGCGGGTCACACAATGGATGTCGGTGACGATGTCCTCGTGCGGCAGCTCCTGGAACTCGGCCCAGTTCCACTTGTGGATTCGATGTCGCGTGGACTGAACGGCCAGCGACCACGTGTCGAGGGACACCGTCGGCGTCGGTTCGGCCGACAGCACCGGAAAGTCGAACGTCCGGTATTGCCCGGGTGGCAGCCGGTCGGCATCTCGATCACGTCTGCCGACAAAGCCGCGGTTGACGATCGCCATGGCGGAAATCCTACCGGCCGATCAGATCTCGAGCCCCAACAGCGCGTTTTCGAGCACCTCGGGCATCGCCGGATGTATCCAGTACTGGCCGCGCGCGATTTCGTGCGCGGTCTGCCCGAAGGACATGGCCTGGATGATCGGCTGGATCACCGTGGGTGCCTGTGGTCCGAGGATGTGGCAGCCGAGTAGCCGACCGGTACCCCGCTCGGCGATCACCTTGCAGAAACCGGTGGTGTCCTCCATGGCCCACCCGTAGGCCACATCGCCGTAGGCCTGCACCTTGACGGTGATGTTGAGGTCCATGTCCCGCGCCTCGTCCTCGGTGAGTCCGACGGTGGCGATCTGCGGATGGGTGAACACCGCGGCCGGCACGTACCGGTGGTCGAACCAGACCAGGTCGTCGGCATCCCAGCCCTTGAGCAGATTCGCCTGCACCACCCGTTGCTCGTGATTGGCGACATGCTTGAGCTGATACGGCGAACTCACATCTCCGAGCGCCCACACGTGTGCGGCCGCGGTCCGGCCGTGCGGGTCGCACACCACCCGACCGTGATCGTCGAGATCGACCCCGATCGAGGCCAGATTGAGCCGGTCGCCGTTGGGGCGACGTCCGGTCGCAACCAGCAGCGCGTCACCGTCGAGATGCGTGCCGTCGCCGAGGCTGACCCGGACGCCGCCACCGTCGAGCTCGACCACGTTCGTCACGTCGGTATTCAGTCGTACATCCCATTTCTCCGCGGCCACCGTCGTGAACCGTGTCGAGATGTCGGTGTCGAGTTTGCGCAGCAGCGCGGGCCCACGTGCGATGACCGACACCGCGCTGCCCAGCGCGCCGAACACATGCGCGAACTCGGCTGCGATGTAGCCGCCGCCCACGATGATGAGCCGATCGGGGACATGGTCCAGACGCATGACGTCGTTGTTCGTGTAATACGGTGCGCCGCACTGGCTGATCGCGGGCGGGACGGTCGCTCGTGATCCCGCGGCGATCACCACCTCGTCGGCGAGGACCAGCGAGTTGGCGGTGACCAGGCGGTAGCGGCCGTCGTCGTCGCGTCCGTCGAATTCGACGTGCGTGGAGTACACGGTGATGTTGTCGCACCGTTGTTCGCGATACTCCCGGCCGCCGGCCGAGATCGGATCGATGCGACCGAACACCCGGTTCACGATGGCGGGCCAGTCCACCGAGTCGACACGGCTGTGCACGCCGAGCCGGTCTCCGCGCGCCGCGTTGTCGGCGACCTCTGCGGCGTAGACGAACATCTTCGTGGGGATGCAGCCGACGTTGAGGCAGGTCCCGCCGTAGACGCCCTCCTCGAAGATCGCGATCGATCTGTCGTCGAAACGCTCGTTGGGGATGGAGTTGCCGCTGCCGGTGCCGATGATCGCCAGGTCGACGATCTGGGTGGCGGTCATGCCGGCCCCGCGGTCGAATCCGACTGTGCCGCGGCCAGCACGCCGAGCGTGCCCTGCAGCCAGTTGTCGATCTCACGGTAGGCGTGCTCACGGACGTGTGGTACCGACAGCACCACATCGTGGCGGGCGTCGGCGATGGGGACGACGGCCACCCGGTCACCCAGACATCCGCTCCACCGCGACATGTGACGCACATCGAGAACCACATCGGCGTCGTCCACCGAACCCGGTTGCGCCCGGTTGAACAGGGTCTTGTCCGAGCGCAGCACCAACGACGGCACCCCGACGTCGACACCCCGATGCAGTCGCGCATGCCCGCGCCGCACGGCATTGAGGAAGCCGAAGGTGACCGGAAATCCGCCCATCGGTTTCAGGGCCAGGTCGAAGGCCCACTCGCCGCCGGTGGTCTCGTGGATGCTTCGGCCGTAGCCATCGGAGAGTTCTTGGGGGAGTACCGCCTTCGGGCCGACGGCGGCGAGGCCACGCAACAGCAGCGAGACCGGCAGGGTCCGCAGGATCGGACTGCCCTGCAGATCGAACCAGGGGCTGTTGAGCAGCAGACCGCAGACCGCGGCATGCAGATCCGGCGATCCGGACCGAAGCCGGTCCAACCACAGCGAGGTGATGAGGCCCCCGGTGGAGTGGGCGGCCACGATCACCCGTTGCGGGCCACCGGCGGCTCGCGTCTCGTCGATGACCACCTCCAGTGCGTGGCCGAGTTCCTCGTCGTACTGGCGCAGGTCGGTGGTGAAGTGCGCGGTGTGCTGCGGCTGCAGTGAGCGTCCACATTTGCGCAGGTCGAGCGCATAGAAGGCGTAGCCGCGTTCGTGAAAGAAGTCGGCGAGAGGTTCGTGGAAGAAATAGTCGGTGAATCCGTGGATGTAGAGCACCGCGCCGTGTACGGCCGGTTCGGGGCCGGCCTTACGCACCAGGGTCGCGGTGATCGGGTCCTCGCCGTCCGGGTCGGGACCCAGGGGCAGGGCGAGGACTTCGTAGCGATCCAACAGATGGTCGGGTTGCCAGGTCGCAGCGGATCGGCCGCCATCACGGGCGGCGCTCGAGGATGCGGTCACACGGTCCACTCTAGATATCGTGCGGGGGGCCGGGCGCGGCGGTGACTGTCGCCCAGCCCACACTTTGGCCCAGGCGATTCCGTTGTTTGCGCCGGAATGGGGAACAATGGCGGTTGACAGGGACGACCGATGGTGGCACACCCTCGCGGCACACCGCGACAGCCTCGATCGTCCAACCCGTGCGAAGGAGAGCTCCTCGTGTCTCACTCGGTGATCAAGACGGACGTCGCGCTGGTCGGTGCCGGAATCATGAGCGCCACTCTCGGCGCCCTGATCCGTCGACTCGAGCCGACCTGGTCGATCAGTGTTTTCGAACGGCTCGACGCCGCGGCCGCGGAGAGCAGCGATCCGTGGAACAACGCCGGCACCGGGCACTCGGCGCTGTGCGAGCTGAACTACACCCCGAAGACCGCCGACGGCGATGTCAACATCGACAAGGCGATCAACATCAACGAGCAGTTCCAGGTGTCGCGTCAGTTCTGGGCCTACTCCGTGGACAACGGCATCCTCGGTGATCCCAGCGAGTTCATCAATCCGATCCCGCATGTGAGTTTCACCCACGGCAGCGACGGCGTCGACTACCTGCGTAAGCGCTATGACCGTCTCGCCGGCCAGGTGTTGTTCGAGGGCATGGAGTTCATCGACGACGAGGCGACCTTCAGCGAGCGTCTGCCGCTGATGTCGGCCGGACGCGACTTCTCCGACCCGGTGGCGCTGAACTGGTTCACCGACGGCACCGACGTCGACTTCGGCGCATTGACCCAGCAGCTGCTCAACCACATCGGCGAAACCGGTGCCGATGTGTACTTCGGTCACTCGGTCACCAACCTGTCCAAGCAGTCCGACGGCAGTTGGATCATGAAGGTCAGCAACCTGCGGACCAAGCAGAAAGTGACCGTGCACGCGAAGTTCGTCTTCGTCGGCGCCGGCGGCGGAGCGCTGCATCTGCTGCAGAAGTCCGGTATCGCCGAGGCGAAGGGTTTCGGCGGTTTCCCGGTGTCCGGGGAGTTCTTCCGCTGCACCAACCCCGACCTCGTCGCCGACCACCAGGCGAAGGTGTACGGCCAGGCCGCGGTCGGCGCTCCGCCCATGTCGGTGCCGCACCTCGACACCCGCGTCATCAACCATCAGCCGGGACTGCTGTTCGGGCCCTACGCCGGGTGGTCGCCGAAGTTCCTCAAGAGCGGCAAGATCACCGACCTCCCGTTCTCGGTCAAGCCGAACAACCTGCTGCCGATGCTGTCCATCGCGCCCCAGGAGTTCGGTCTCCTCAAGTACCTCATCAGCGAGCTGGCCGCCAGCCGTGCCGACCGCGTGAACACCCTCGGCGAGTTCGTCCCACGTGCCGACGGCGCGGACTGGGAGATCATCACCGCCGGACAGCGTGTCCAGGTGATCCGCAAGACCGGCGTCGGCGGCTCGCTGGAGTTCGGTACAGCGGTGGTGACCGCCGATGACGGCACCATCGCCGGCCTGTTGGGCGCCTCGCCCGGTGCGTCGACCGCGGTGCCCGCGATGCTCAACGTGCTGGAGAAGTGCTTCCCGAAGGAGTACGCCGGGTGGAAGCCGGCACTCACCGAGATGATCCCGTCGTTCGGGCAGAAGCTCTCCGACAACCGCGACCTGTTCCGGCAGGTGTGGGACTGGACCAGCGCGAGCCTGCAGCTCAAGCGTGGGGCCGCCGCCCCACAGGTCGACGCCGAGCGCGCGACCGCGCCGGCCCTCTGAGCGGCCATCTGGTGCAGGCCCACACCGGTGTGATACTCACGAGACCATGACTTCGGCAGGGCAGTTGCACCAGAGTCCGGCCGACCGGATGGATGCGTCCACCCTCTACCAGATCCTGCGGTTGCGGGTGGACGTCTTCGTGGTCGAGCAGGCTTGTCCGTACCCCGAACTCGACGGCCGCGACCTGGAGGCGGGCACCCGTCAGTTCTGGATCGTCGACGACGACGTGGTGGTCTCGACATTGCGTCTGCTCACCGAACCTGCGTCGGCCGACGAGCAGCCGAGTTTCCGGATCGGCCGCGTGTGTACCGAACGCGGCCACCGGGGTCAGGGCATGACCGCGCGGCTGATCAGCGCTGCGCTCTCCGAGATCGGCGATCATGTCTGCCTCATCGAAGCGCAGGCCTACCTTGTGGAGATGTATGCCAAATTCGGGTTCGTGGTGCAGGGCGACGAGTACCTGGAGGACGGCATCCCGCACGTGACCATGCGTCGCGACCCGGCCGTGCCCGCGGCGACCGTCGACGGGCCGCGATGAGCGGCCGGCACCATCGCGGCGCCGAGATCGACGGACCTGTCCGCTACCCGTTCAGCGCGGTCGTCGGGCAGGAACGGCTCAAGCTCGCGCTGATCTTGTCGGCGATCGCACCGGGTATCGGCGGGGTGCTGATCCGGGGCGAGAAGGGTACCGCCAAGTCGACCATCGTGCGTGGACTCGGCCCGCTATTGCACACCGGCGACGAGTCGGATCGCTCGCGCCCCGGTGGCGGAGACGGCGTGCGTGGCCGGGTCGTCGAGCTGCCGATCGGCGCGACCGAGGACCGGGTCATCGGATCGCTCGACCTGACCGCGGTGCTCAGTGAGGGCCGCACCCGGTTCACCCCCGGGCTGCTGGCCTCGGCCGACGGTGGCGTCCTCTACATCGACGAGGTCAACCTGCTGGCCGACCACCTCGTCGACGTCCTCCTCGACGCCGCCGCCAGCGGCCGGGTCACCATCGAACGCGACGGGGTGTCGCACACACAGGCCGCCGACTTCGTCCTCGTCGGCACGATGAATCCGGAAGAGGGCGAACTGCGCCCGCAGTTGCTGGACCGCTTCGGTCTGGCCGTCGACGTCGCCGCCGGCCGCGACATCGACGAGCGGGTGGCCATCGTCTCGCGCCGGATGGCCTTCGACGCCGATCCGGAGGCGTTCGTGGCCGACCATGCGGCTGCCGAAGCCGAACTGACGCAACGGATCGCCGACGCTCGTGCACAGCTGACCGAGGTGACCATCCCGCCGGTGGAGCTGCGCCGGATCGCCGGGGTCTGTGCTCATCTGGAGGTCGACGGTCTGCGCGGCGACATCGTGGTGGCCCGGACCGCGGCGGCGCACGCCGCGTGGCGGCTCGCCGCCGAGGTCACCGCCGACGACGTCCGCGTCGCAGTCGAACTCGCGCTGCCGCATCGGCGCCGGCGTAATCCGTTCGACGAGTCCGGGCTCACCGACCAACAACTCGACGACGCGATGGATGCCGGTGCCGACGCCGCCGGCAGCGATACGCCCGACCCGACCGACCCCGACCCGACCGACCCGGGCGGTGGTGGTGGCCACGACGGCGACGGTGGCGACGAGCCGGGCGACACCACGGCGTCCGATGTCGATCAATCCTCCGGCGAGACGACGTCCGAGGGCGAGACGACGTCCGAGAGTGAGCAGCCCTCCGAACCGGCCCCAGGTCCGCGCTTCGGTTCCGTACCCTCCACGTCGACGGCACCGCGCATGACGCGCCTGGATGTGCGCGGGATCGGTGAAGGCGACCCAGGGCGCCGGTCGCGTGCCCGGTCGCGTCGCGGGCAGACCACGCGCGCAATCGATTTCACGCACGGCCAACCGGTGCACCTGTTCGGGACCGTGCTCTCGGCCGCCGATCGGGCGGCCGGTGGCACGGTGCGGGTGGCACCCGACGATCTGCGCGGCGCCGAGCGCATCGGTCAGGAAGGCAACCTCGTCGTATTCGTCGTCGACCTCTCCGGTTCGATGACTGCTCGCCGTCGACTGTCGGCGGTGACCGGTATCTGTGTCGATCTGCTGCGCGACTCCTACACCCGACGTGATCGGGTGGCGGTGGTGGTGGCGCGCGGTTCGTCGGCCGAGGTGGCGGTGCCGCCGACGAGATCGGTGGACATCGCGGTCCGTCGGCTCGCCGAGATCCGGACCGGCGGACGCACGCCACTCGCCGAGGGGCTGATCGCGGCCACCGAACTGATCGACCGAGCCGCTCGCCGCGAGCCGCACCGGCGACCATTGGTGGTGGTGCTCACCGATGGCCGGGCCACCGCGGGGCCCGACGCCTCGGCACGAGCCCGCGCGGTCGCCGGCGCAATCGGCCGACGTGGGATCGATTCCGTCGTCGTGGATTGCGAACAGGGGATGATCCGGCTCGGCCTGGCCGCCGAACTGGCAGCGACGATGGGTGCGCGGTGCCTGCCGATGGACGAGCTGACGGCGGGTGTGCTGCGCAGCGACGACCGGGCCGCCTGAGACACTGTTCGCACCAGACCGCGACCGCCAGGAGGCAGCGTGCCGCAAGGAGTACCCGACACCATCCCCGACGATGGGCTGACCACCCGGCAGCGGCGTAACCAGCCGGTGCTCGCGGTGCACACCGGCGAGGGCAAGGGCAAGTCGACCGCGGCGTTCGGCATGGCGATGCGGGCCTGGAACGCCGGCATGCGGGTGGCGGTCTTCCAGTTCGTGAAGAGTGCCAAATGGCGGGTCGGCGAGGAGAGCGCCCTCACCGCGCTCGGCGAGGTACACGAACAGACCGGGCGCGGAGGTCCGGTGGAGTGGCACAAGATGGGCCAGGGCTGGTCGTGGTTGCGAGCCAACGCCGATCACGACGACGATCACGCCGAAGCGGCACGCGCCGGTTGGGACGAGATAGCCCGGCGACTGGCGGCGCACGAGCACGATTTCTACGTCCTCGACGAGTTCACCTATCCGCTGCATTGGGGGTGGGTGGACACCGACGCGGTGGTGGCGACCTTGCGAGCACGGCCCGGACGCCAACATGTGGTGATCACCGGCCGCCGAGCGCCGGCCACCCTGATCGACGCCGCCGACCTCGTCACCGAGATGCACAAGATCGCGCACCCGATGGACGCCGGCCGCAAGGGACAGAAGGGCATCGAATGGTGACCAGGTGACACACCGCCGCGGGAACGTCGGATGAGTGCAGTCCCGGCTGTCGTGATCGCCGCGCCTGCCTCGGGCAGCGGCAAGACGACGGTGTCCACCGGTCTGATCGGCGCCCTGCGGGCTGCGGGTCATCGGGTGGCGCCGTTCAAGGTGGGGCCCGATTACATCGATCCCGGATATCACGCTGTCGCCGCCGGCACGGTGGGACGCAACCTGGACCCGAACCTGGTCGGTCCGGAGCTGGTGGGACCGTTGTTCGCCGCGGGGGCGGCCGGTGCCGACATCGCGGTGGTCGAGGGGGTGATGGGCCTGTTCGACGGCCGCATCCTGCCCGAAGAGACCGGTGCCGAGGACCCCGCGGCTTTCGGGTCGACGGCACATGTCGCCCGGCTCATCGGCGCGCCGGTCGTGCTCGTCGTCGACGCCGCCGGTCACAGTCAGTCGCTGGCCGCAGTGTTGCACGGGTTCATCGGGTATGACCCGTCGATCCGCATCGTCGGTGTGATCCTCAACCGGGTCGGCTCCGACCGCCACGAGACCGTGTTGCGACAGGCGTGCAGTCGGGTCGGGCTGCCGGTGGTCGGCGTGCTGCGCCGAGACCCCGGGCTGCAGGTGCCGTCGCGTCACCTCGGACTCATCCCGGCGGCCGAACGGCGCGACGACGCAGTGCGCGCGGTGGCCGCGATGACCGCCACCCTGGGTGCGGCCCTGGATCTCCCGGCGATCGTGGCGGCCGCACAGAGCAGTCTGCGGCCTGCGGTGACGCCGTGGTCGGCCGATGACGCGGTGGCCGCTCACTGTCGGGTCGCCGACGTCGGGGCACGACCGCGCGTGGCCGTCGCCGGCGGCGCGGCGTTCACCTTCGGTTACGCCGAGCACCGAGAACTGCTGACCGCCGCCGGTGCCGATGTGGTGGGTTTCGATCCGCTCGTCGACCCCCTGCCGGCGGACACCGACGCGGTGGTGATCGGCGGGGGATTCCCGGAAGAGCACGCTGAGGCGCTGTCGGCCAACGAACCGTTGCGCAGCGGGCTCGCGGCGCACGCGAGGTCGGGTCGTCCGATCGTCGCCGAATGTGCCGGATTGCTTTACCTCGCAAGCGAACTCGACGGCCATCCGATGGCCGGGGTGCTGGATGTGGCGGGCCGGTTCGGTCCGACGTTGACGCTCGGATACCGCGATGCGGTGGCGGTCACCGATTCAGTTGCCTTCGCCGCCGGTGAACGGGTGACCGGTCACGAATTCCACCGCTCGACGGTCCACGCAGGGGTGCACGCGCCCGATCCGGCGTGGGCGTGGCGCGATCACCGAGGTCACCCGGGCAGCCACGGATTCGCCTCCGGTGCGGTCCATGCGTCCTATCTACATGTGCACCCGGCGGGTTCGCCGGCGGCGGTCGTGCGGTTCGTGGAGCACGCCCGAGCGCACGCCGAACGCACGGAACGTACGGGGCGCGCGGGATGAATCGTGGGTTGAGCGAGGCGCTCGACGCGCTGGCGCGCCACGGCGTCGACGACCCCCGCGTGCTGAGTGACCTCCTCGAGGCCGTGCTCGTCGTCGGCCGGGGTCTCGAACTCGACCGCGCTTTGCAGCGCATCGTGGATGTCGCGTCGCAGGTCGTCGGCGCCCGCTACGGCGCGCTCGGCGTGCGGGGACCCGACGGCGGACTCAGCGCCTTCGTCTACACCGGCATCACCCCGGCCCAGCGATCACAGATGGATCACCTACCGGTGGGTCGCGGCGTGCTCGGCCTGCTCATCGACGAACCGCAGGTGTTGCGGATTCCCGCGCTCGGCGACCACCCGGCATCGGTGGGATTCCCGCCCGGCCATCCGCCGATGTCGACGTTCCTCGGTGCGCCGATCATCATCCGCAGATCCGTGTTCGGCAGCATCTACCTCACCGAGAAACGGACGGCCCCGGAATTCACCGAGGTCGACGAAACCTTGGTGGCGGTGTTGGCCGTGGCCGCAGGGGTCGCGGTGGACAACGCCCGACTGTTCGAGCAGGCCCGGACCCGGCATCGCTGGATGCAGGTCATCGCCCGGCGCGGTTCGGAACCGATGGCGGGTATCGCGTTGGAGGACACCCTGGCACGCCTGTGCGATGACGTCGCCGACCTCACCGCCGCCGTCGACGTCTTCGTGCTGACCGGAGCACCCGGTGGGGTGGAGGTGGTCGGACACACCGGGGCAGCGATCGCCGGCGGCGACCTCGGGGTGACCGCCTTCCCGACGCGGACCGTGGTGCCCGCAGACGAGATCGGTTCGTCGCTGATCCGGCGCGCTGCCCGTTGGGTGACGGTGCAGCCACTGCAACGCGCGGCCGGAACCTTCGGCCGCCTCGTCATCACCCACGCCGACCGGCCACGATGGGATGACGAGGACGCGGCAGGCCTCGCCGGTGTCGCCGAGGTGACCTCGCTCGCGGTGGCCTACGCCGAACAGCAGCAGGTGGCTCGCGATCTCGAGGTGCTCGAGGACCGGCATCGGATCGCGCGGGATCTGCACGATCACGTCATCCAGCGACTGTTCGCGATCGGGATGTCGGTGCAGACGATGTTGGCCGGGGCCGCTACCGACGACGCCGCCCGTGCACGGCTGGAGCAGGTGGTGGCCGACCTCGACCGCACCATCGCCCAGATCCGCACGTCCATCTTCGATCTGCAGACCATTTCTGGCCACCACGACACCGCGACGCTGCGTCGGCGCGTGCTCGACATCGTGTCCGAACTCGCCGCCCAGGCGCCGATCGCGCCGAGCGTGGCATTTGCCGGTCCGGTCGACACCGTCGTCCCCGAACGGCTGGCCCCACACATCGATGCGGTGCTCCGGGAGGGGTTGTCGAATGCGTTGCGACATGCGGACGCTGACCACATCGACGTGTCGGTGACCGCCGACGACGGCGTGCTCACCGTCGCGATCAGCGACGACGGCGTCGGGATCGGAACCGACGTGGTCTACCGCGGTCTGGACAACCTCACCCGCCGAGCCGAGGACTGTGATGGCGTGTTCGAGGTCGCGACGGCGCCCGGCGGTGCCGGTGGCACCACACTTACTTGGACAGTGCCGCTCACCGGGTGAGCCTCAGGGCGCCCGGCCGTCACGCAGTTTGGTCGCCATGACCGCCACCTGGGTGCGGCGTTGCATGTCCAGTTTGGTCAGGATGCGCGACACATAGTTCTTGATCGTCTTCTCCGCCAAGAACATTCGCTCGGCGATCTGTCGATTGGTCAGCCCCTCACCGATCAGATTGAACACCTCGCGCTCCTGATGGGTGAGTTCGGCGAGGGGATCGTGGGCGGGGGCACTGCGGTTGCGGAGTTTGGCCAGCAGCGCCGATGTGCTGCGGTCGTCGAGCAGCGATCCACCCGCACCGACGGCGCGGACCGCTTCGATCAGGTTGTGGCCGAGGATCTGCTTGAGCACAAACCCCGACGCCCCGGCGAGCACCGCCGCGAGCAGCGCGTCGTCGTCAGCGTAGCTGGTCAGCATCAGGCACCCGATCGACGGTTGCGCGGCCCGGACGTCGCGGCAGAGTTCGACGCCGGAGCCGTCGGGGAGGCGGACGTCGAGGACCGCGACGTCGGGCACGGCAGCGAGGATCCCGACCCTCGCCTCACCCACCGTCGCCGCCTCACCGATCACTTCGAGATCGTCGGCGGTGCTCAACAGATCGCGAAGTCCGCGTCGCACCAATTCGTGGTCGTCGACCAGATAGACGCGGGTCGGCGTCGGCCGGGTGGCGCCCTCTGTCGGAACCTCGGGAGGCATGGTCTGACGGTACCGCAGCGCCCCGGCCGGGGCAGTCGCCCGATCCGGCGACCTGCGACCCAGCGCAGTCGGGACTTTCGGCCCACGAGACGCACGGCCACCCGCGAGCAGAGTTGATCGCGTCATATCCGTGTGACCCCGAGGAGAGCGATGACCAGTCTGATCGATCCACCCGCGGTGACCGACAACCGGATGTCCGGGTCGGATCTGCTCCGAGAGTTGTTGCCGGTGTGCGAGACCGAGGTCGACCGGCACATGAAGATGACCAAGGACTGGCATCCGCACGACTACGTGCCATGGGACGACGGGCGCAACTTCGCCGCGCTGGGCGGGGTGGACTGGGACCCGTCGCAATCGCAGCTGTCGGAGACCGCCAAGGCCGCGATGATCACCAACTTGCTCACCGAGGACAATCTGCCCTCGTATCACCGCGTCATCGCCGAGAACTTCAGCCTCGACGACGCGTGGGGATTCTGGGTGGGACGCTGGACCGCCGAGGAGATGCGGCATTCGGTCGTCATGCGCGACTACCTGGTGGTGACCCGCGGGGTGGATCCGGTGGAGCTGGAGAACACCCGGATGGCCCACATGACCCACGGGTTCAACCCGCTGCCCGCTGACGACGGGCAACGCGACCACAGCTACGACATGCTCTATGCGGTCAGCTACGTCAGCTTCCAGGAACTCGCGACGCGGGTGTCACATCGCAACACCGGCAAGGCGTGCGGTGACCCGGTCGCCGACCGCATGCTGGCGCGGGTGGCCGCCGACGAGAACCTGCACATGCTCTTCTACCGCAACATCGTCGCCGGTGCGCTCGACCTGCTGCCCGATCAGACGATGGCCGCGATCTACGGGATCGTCGCCAACTTCCAGATGCCCGGTGCCACGATGCCGAACTTCCGACGCAACGCCGTGCTCATCGCGAAGGGTGGCATCTACGACCTCCCGCAACACCTGTCCGAGGTAGTGATGCCGGTGTTGCGCAAGTGGCGGATCTTCGAGCGCGACGACTTCGGACCGCTCGGCGAGCACTACCGCGACCTGCTGGGCCGGGTCCTCGACGAGATGGACGTCAAGGTCCGCAGGTTCGAGGAGTCGCGTGAGCGGGCCTTGCAGCGACAGCGGGCACGCGGGGTCGATTCGGACGCGCTGCTGTGACCGACACCGACACCGCGGCCCCGATCGCCGAGGCCCCGATCGCCGGCTTCGACACCGCCATCGCCATGGCCGAGGCGGCCAGCTGCGGCAACGTGAGCTGGTGGAACTCGATCCGTATGCAACCCGAGGATCCGGCGCTCGGCGAGTACGCGACATCGGTGCTGCTCGCGGAGCTGCTGCGGTCATCGGCTCACCGTCTCGGAGTTCCGGTCGCCGACGTGTGGGAACTCGCCCGGCGGAGCGGCCGGCTGCCGGGCTGACCGGGTGGCCTGAGCGGGCGGCGAGGAAGGGAGACCGGCACTGGTCGGCCCGACCGATGGAGGGTCGGTAGGCTCGTGGGTCATGTCCTCAGGCGTGTCCGACGGTGCCGATGGTGCCCGTCCCGCAACCGAAACGTCCCCGACCCCCGGGTCGCCGAACGACAGCTCCGGCGGTCACTACCTGGTCGGTCTCGACCTGGTCGGTCGCCGGGTGGTCGTGGTGGGCGGTGGGTCGGTGGCCCAGCGCCGACTGCCCAATCTGATCGCTGCCGGCGCCGACGTCCACGTGATCGCCATCGACCCGACACCCGCGGTCGAGTCCACCGTCGGGATCTCGGTGTCGCACCGAGCCTATGAGAACGGCGACCTCGACGGGGCGTGGTACGTGATGGCCTGCACCGACGACCCGGCGGTCAACGCGCAGGTGGTGGCCGACGCCGAGGCCCGCCACACCTTCTGTGTCCGCGCCGACGACGCGCGCTTCGGCACCGCGGTCACCCCGGCGTCCGGCCGACATCGGGATCTGCAGTTCGGTGTGCTCGCCGGTGGCGACCACCGGATGTCGGCGGCGTTGCGGGCCGCGATCGGCCGGGCGCTGGCCGACGGGTCGCTGCGTGTCGAGGACGACGCACCGCATGCCGCGGGGGTGGCGCTCGTCGGCGGTGGTCCCGGCGATCCCGACCTGATCACCGTGCGCGGCCAGAAACTGCTGGCTCAGGCCGACGTCGTTGTCGCCGATCGGTTGGCGCCCGCGCAATTGCTCGCCGAACTCGGCCCGCAGGTGGAGATCATCGACGCCGCGAAGGTGCCCTACGGCCGCTCCATGAAACAGGACGCCATCAACTCGGTGCTGGTGGAGCGCGCGCAGGCGGGCAAGTTCGTGGTGCGACTCAAAGGCGGCGACCCCTATGTCTACGGACGCGGCTTCGAAGAGGTGCAGGCGTGTGTCGAGGCAGGCGTGCCGGTGACGGTGGTCCCCGGCATCAGCAGCCCGATCGCCGCCCCGGCGTCGGCCGGCATCCCGGTCACCCATCGGGGCGTGACCCACGAGGTCGTCATCGCCTCCGGTCATGTCGCCCCGGATCATCCCGATTCGCTGATCGACTGGCCGGCGATCAGTAAACTGCGCGGGACGCTGGTGCTGATGATGGCGGTCGAACGCGTCGACGTGTTCGCCGATGCGCTCCTGGCCGGCGGCAAGCCGCCTGCCACCCCGGTCGCGATGATCGAGAACGGGTCGCTGCCCACGCAGCGTGTCCTGCGTACCGACCTGGAGCATGCCGCGGCCACCGCCGACGAGCACGGATTGCGGCCGCCGGCGATCGTCGTGATCGGCGACGTGGCCGGATTCACCGACCTGGCGACGTAGCGCGGGCACAACCGACCGAAACGGGCCAACGGCGATTGGCATATTCGGGGCGCCGGACGGTACCGTCGAACTTTATGTCAGCCCCCGAAACGTCGAGCCCCGTGCACGCCGGCGTGCCGGCCTACCGCAACGTCTTCGGGCCCGCGATCCTGGTGCTGAGCGGAATGCAGCTGCTCATGGTGCTCGACGGCACCGTGGCCGCCCTCGCGTTGCCCAAGATCCGCGATGCGCTGTCGCTCTCGGAGTCCGGTGCCAACTGGATCATCAGTAGTTACGTCCTCGCATTCGGCGGGCTGATGTTGCTCGGCGGCCGTCTCGGCGACGCGTTCGGGCGAAAGCGGATGTTCGTCATCGGTGTGGTGGCCTTCACCGTCACCTCGCTGCTGTGCGGTGTCGCATGGAACGAGGCCAGTCTCATCGTCGGGCGCGCCTTGCAGGGGGCCTCGGCGGCGATCGCCGCGCCGACGGCGATGGCGCTGGTCGCGACCACCTTCGCACCCGGAAAGGCGCGCAGTCAGGCGTTCGCCATCTATGCGGCGATGACCGGCGTCGGCTCGGTCGCCGGACTCATTCTCGGTGGCGTCCTCACCCAGGTGTCGTGGCGGCTGGTGTTCCTCATCAACGTGCCCATCGGGGTGCTCGTCGCCGTCGGTGCGGTCGCGGTACTGCGCGAGTCGCAGGGTGAGCGGTTGTCGCTCGACATTCCCGGCGCGATCCTCGGCACACTCGGCTGCACCTTGCTGGTGCTGGCGGTCAACGAGGGACCCGACGGGTGGGCGCGCCCGCTGGTGGTGGGATCGTTCATTCTCGGTGGCCTCGCCCTGACCGCCTTCGTCATCGTCGAACGACAGGCCGCCAATCCGATCCTGCCGTTTGTGTTGTTCGACAATCGCAGCCGTGTCGCCGCGCTCGTCGCGATCTTCTTCGCCAGCATGATCATGATGTGCATGGCGGTGTTCATCTCGCTGTATCTGCAGGGCATTCTCAAGTACTCGCCGATCCAGAGCGGGATGGCCGTGGTGCCCTTCGCGTTCGGCCTCGGCATCGCGGCCGCCATCGCCTCGAAGCTGGCGCTGATCATCCAGCCTCGGTGGCTGGTGTTGCTCGGTGGCGCGATCATCCTGGCCGGCTGCCTGTACGCATCGTCGATCGCCACCGGCAGTCCCGGATACTTCCCGAGCATCGGCCTGCCCGTGGTGGTGATCGGTTTCGGTGTCGGCTTCGCCGTCATCCCGCTGACCCTGTCGGTCGTCGCCGGAGTGGGCCCCACCGAGATCGGCCCGCTGACCGCGCTCGCCCAGGTGGCGCAGAACCTCGGTGGTGCGATCGGTCTGGTGGCCGTGGGCGCCGCAGTCACCTCGCGGGCGCTGTCGGAGGGTGGCACCACCCGGCCCGTCGAGGAGATGAACCCGACCGAACTCGCCGCGCAGGCCAGCGGCTACGGTCTCGCCTTCGCCTGCTGCGCCGGGATCGCAGTGCTCGCCGCCGTGGTGGTGCTGTTCATGCGGTTCACCCCGGAGGAAGTGGCCGAAGGTCAGGCGGCGCAGGAAGCCGCCAACGCCAACCTCGACGTCGACGAGCGCACCCAGCACTGAGGCCGCTGGCCCGGCGGCGGAGTGCTGCGGTCAGTCGGTGATAACCACGATCTGCTCGGAGCCCTCGATCTCGACCCGCTGGCCCGCGTCGGACAACACGGCGGCGAGACCGTCGACGTCTCGCACGTTTCGGCGAGTGTGCACCAGGGCGCGGGCCATCAGCCCTTTGTAGTGCTTGTTGAAGTGGCTGACCACTTTCCGGCTGCCGTCGGCGGCCTCGGTCACCACGGTGGCGGTGACGGCGTCGCGAACCGGGCCGAGTTGCTGATACACCCCGGACCGTAGGTCGACGATGAAGTCGTCCACAGCGGCGAGACTGTTCGACAACTCCGGCTTCCAGACCGACGCCAGCGTCGACATGCCGGGCAACTTGGAGCCGCCCGACAGCCGGTACGCCGGAATCATGTCGCTGGCACGGACCACGCCGAACAATGCCGAACCGATGGCGAGGCGTTCGCCGGCTTTGGTCTTCTGTGCGCGGGTCATGGCACCGTGGTCGAGTGCGTCGTAGAGCACCCCCGTGTAGCGCTCGATCGCCGGTCGGGTGGGGGCGAGCCACAGATCCGCGTTGCGGTCCACCTCCGCCAGCTGGGTACGGCCCAACCCGAGGGCGGCTCGGCTGGCGTCGAGATCTGCCGACAACTCGACGAGCGACTCGGCGATGCGTTTGCGGATGGGATTGAGCTCCGGAAACACCAGGGTGTCCAGGTCGAGCGGCGCACCACGCCCACCGTCGGATTTGGTCTCGGAGGGAGGGAGGATGACGAGCACCGCAACACCATAACGAGCCGCAGATCGGCACGTCTAAGCTGGTCACCTGTGATCACTCGCATGTCGACGCTGTTCCTGCGCACACTCCGTGATGACCCGGCCGACGCGGAGGTCCCCAGCCACAAACTCCTCGTCCGGGCCGGCTATGTCCGCCGAGCGGCGCCCGGGGTGTACAGCTGGCTGCCGCTGGGTCTGCGGGTGCTGCGCGCTGTCGAGCAGGTGGTGCGCGAGGAGATGGACGCCATCGGGGCGCAGGAGATCCTGCTGCCGGCGCTGCTGCCGCGCGACCCTTACGAATCCACCGGGCGATGGACCGAATACGGCGACAACCTGTTCCGGCTCAAGGACCGCAAGGGCGCCGACATGCTTCTCGGACCCACCCACGAGGAGCTGTTCGCGCAGTTGGTCAAGGGGGAGTACTCCTCCTACAAAGATCTGCCGGTGATCCTGTATCAGGTGCAGACGAAGTACCGCGACGAGGAGCGGCCCCGTGCCGGCATCCTGCGTGGGCGCGAGTTCGTCATGAAGGACGCCTATTCGTTCGACCTCGACGACGACGGGTTGAAGAAGGCCTACACCGCCCACCGGGAGGCGTATCAGAAAATCTTCCGGCGCCTGGAGGTCGACTACGTCATCGTCGCGGCCACCTCCGGGGCGATGGGCGGCAGCGCGTCCGAGGAGTTCCTCGCCGAGAGCGAGGTGGGCGAGGACACCTTCGTCCGGTGTGTGGAATCCGGGTACGCCGCCAATGTGGAAGCGGTGGTCACCCCGGCTCCCGAACCGATCCCGTTCGAGGGTCTGCCGGAGGCCGAGGTCCACAACACCCCGGACACCCCGACCATCGACTCACTCGTGCGGTGGGCCAACGCCACTCTGGACGGCACGTTCGGCGGACACGACACTTTGAAGAACGTGTTGGTCAAGGTGCGCCAACCGGGCGGCGACTGGGAGATCACCGGTATCGGTGTGCCCGGCGACCGTGAGGTCGACATGAAGCGTCTCGAGGCGGCGCTCGAACCGGCCGAGGTGGAGATCCTCTCCGACGAGGATTTCGCCGCGAACCCGTTTCTCGTGAAGGGATACATAGGACCGAAGGCACTGGCGGCCAACGGCGTCCGTTTCCTGGTTGACCCGCGGGTGGTGGACGGCACCTCCTGGATCACCGGCGCCGACCAGCCTGGCAAGCACTTCGTGAACCTCGTCGCCGGACGCGACTTCACCCCGGACGGCACGATCGAGGCAGCCGAGGTCCGCGACGGGGACCCGTCTCCGGACGGCAAGGGGCCGCTGGTCTCGGCCAAGGGCATCGAGATCGGCCACATCTTCCAGCTCGGTCAGAAGTACACCGATGCCTTCGAGGTGGATGTGCTGGGCGAGAGCGGAAAACCGGTGCGCCTCACCATGGGCTCTTACGGCGTCGGGGTCTCGCGCCTGGTCGCCGTGATCGCCGAACAGTGCCACGACGAAAAGGGCCTGCGGTGGCCTTGGTCGGTGGCACCCTTCGCGGTCCACCTCGTGATCGCAAACAAGGACGAGGCCGCCATCGCCGGCGCCCACCAGTTGGCCGAGGATCTCGACGCGGCAGGGTTGTCGGTGCTGCTCGACGATCGCAAGGCCTCGCCGGGCGTGAAGTTCAAGGACGCCGAACTGCTCGGGATGCCCGTGGTCGTCGTGGTTGGCCGCGGATATGCCAACGGCACCATCGAGATCCGCGACCGCTTCACCGGGGAGGCCACCGAGGTGCCGGTCGACGACGCCGTGACACGGGTGACCGAGGCTGCCCGGTAGGCCGGGGGCGCGGTCGCCGGGTCAGGTGATCGCCGACAACGGATCGATCCGCGCACGCGATCGGCATCCGCGCACGTCGCGACATGCGCGGATGCGCAGCGGGTGCGCGTCGTGGGTGGCCCGAGCCTTCATCCGGATCAGCCGGCGCGTCCGGGGAAGGGGACGGTGACCGGTGATTCACGCAGTGCTACACGCCAATTGGCCGCGCGCACCGATGATTCGGTGAGTCCGTCGAGTCCCGTGCGGCGCGCCGTGGCATCCTCGCTCTGCTCGATGAGCGCGCGATAGGCGACCGTGCAGTCGACTTCGGCGGCGAGGAGCGCCTGGACCGCCGTCACCGAATCATCGACATCCACGGGCAGTATGTAGCCGGCGGCCGCTTGCGGTGCCGTCGCGCCGGCCGCAGTCAGCGCAGCCACCAGTTCGTTGCGTCGAACTCGATGGGCGGCAACGTATTCCGCCACCATCGAACGCCGTGCAGTGGAAACGTAGGCGGTCGACACGCCGTAGGTGAAGATCGCGGCGTCCTCGGCATCGACGGCGGCAGCAAGTGCGTCAGTCGGGGCGGTCATGCGAGCTGTACCTCCACCATGCTCGTCACCGAGGCGCTGATCGCGCCGGCGAGTCCGGCCGGGTAACCGTTCAATGACACCGTCGCGTCCGCGGAGGTGCGTGCCGATTGCTGTAGCAGCCCGCGCATCCCGGCAACCGTGGAGACGGTCGGAACAGGCGCCGACGGAGCCGGGGCCGTCCCCGACGTCGGAGTCCCCGGCGTCGACCCCGATCCTGCAGCTCCCGCCGTGCCGAGGCGTGCGGCGGTGCGTTCGTCGAGTCGGGTGATCTCCTCGCGCAGGGCCTGGGCGTGCTCACCGCGTTGGTTCGCGACCACCCCGAGGGCATTGCTGTACTCCGGCACCTGCGGAGCCAATGCCTGCGCGGCAGCCTGATCGGCCAGCGCAGCATCGGCGAGCGGTGCCAGGGCGGCGGCGGTGATCTGATCGGCAGTCGGGCCTCGGTCGCAGGCCACCACCATGGATGTCGCGACACCTCCGGCTACGACGACCAGACTGCCGCGCAGGACCGAACGGCGGGGGAGGGGAGTGGTCACGCGAGACATGATGCCAGCAGACTTCCCGCTTTCGAGCACGAGCCGGTCGGCTGGTCGTCGGTGCCATCACGATGGTCTACGATGGGCCACTGCACACGAGCGGTCCATCACCGCCGTGACCATCAGTCCACAGCATCGTCGCGACAACTGAAGACGAGGAGGCGCTTGTGCCGCTCACCGCCGAACAGGTGCACCGACTCGTCGAATCGGTCGTCACCGCCGAGGGCTTCGACCTCGAGGATGTACATGTCACCGGCTCCACCGGCCGGACCGACGTCAGCATCGTCGTCGACCGCGATGGTGGCGGCGAACTCGACGTCCTCGCCGACCTCAGTCGACAGATCTCCGACGTTCTCGACGCGGCGCCCGAGACCGCTGACGCCGCCTACGTGCTCGAGGTCACCTCGCCCGGTGTGGACCGCCCCCTCACCCTGCCCCGGCATTGGCGGCGCGCCACCGGCCGCAAGGTGTCGGTTGACTACGTCGATGCCGCCGGTGCCCCGGCGCACCTCGATGGTCGGGTCGGATCGGTCGATGAGGACGCGGTGGAGATCGTCGTCAACAACCGTGGTCGCCTGAGTGCCATGCGGGTGATGCTGGAGTCGGTGACCAACGCCGTGGTGGGCGTGGACTTCTCCCGCCCGAGTTCCGCCGAACTAGAGCTGTGTGGCCTCAAGGCCGACGAAATCGCGCGGCGTCGCCAGGCGCCCTGAGCGGACACACCACCACCGACGCATTCACAAATCGCGTGTAACTGCGCACAATCAAATCGGACAACAGAACGCCCGAACGCAAGCGGACAGCCCAAGCAAGTGAACAGCCCAGACAAGTGAACAGCCCAGACAAGTGAACAGCCCAGACAAGTGAATAGGAGCCACAAATGAATAGGAGAACTGCCAGATGAACATCGACATCAATGCGCTGCGCATGATCGAGGCCGACAAGGGCATCTCCATCGAGACGGTGATCACCGCGATCGAGACCGCCCTGCTGACGGCCTACCGGCACACCGATGGCTTCGCGCCGCACGCCCGCATCGACGTGAATCGCAAGACCGGTGCGGTGCGGGTGCTCGCGCAGGAGCTCGACGACAACGGCGATGTGGTCCACGAGTGGGACGACACCCCGGAGGGTTTCGGCCGGATCGCCGCCACCACCGCACGTCAGGTGATCCTGCAGCGCCTCCGCGACGCGGAGAACGAGAAGAACTTCGGCGACTTCGCCACCCACGAGGGTGAGATCGTCGGTGGCGTCGTGCAGGCGGACGCCCGCGCCAACGCCCGCGGGATGATCGTGGTGCAGATCGGCAGCGACGCGAACAGCGCCGAGGGGGTCATCCCGACCGCCGAGCAGGTGCCGGGCGAGACGTACGAGCACGGCGACCGCATCAAGTGCTACGTCGTGGGCGTTTCTCGTGGACCGCGTGGGCCGCAGATCACGTTGTCGCGCACGCACCCGAATCTGGTGCGCAAGTTGTTCTCGCTCGAGGTCCCGGAAATCGAGGACGGATCGGTGGAGATCGTCGCTGTCGCCCGGGAGGCCGGACATCGCTCGAAGATCGCGGTGCACACCGGCGTGAGCGGACTCAACGCCAAGGGCGCGTGCATCGGACCGATGGGGCAGCGGGTCCGCAACGTGATGAGCGAACTGGCCGGCGAGAAGATCGACATCATCGACTACGACACCGACCCGGGGGTGTTCGTCGGGAATGCATTGTCGCCGGCGAAGGTTGTCTCGGTGGAGGTCGTCGACCTCGCCGCCAAGGCCGCACGAGTCGTGGTACCCGACTATCAGTTGTCTCTGGCGATCGGCAAGGAAGGCCAGAACGCTCGACTCGCTGCCCGGCTGACCGGCTGGCGGATCGACATTCGGTCCGACGCCGATCCGGCGCCACCGGCCGCGCACAGCGGCCGTCCGGGCCTGTCGCACGCCGACTGAGCAGCCGGTTGTCCGAGAACACCTACGGCGCGCTAGACTGATCGATGGTTCAGCGAAGACTGTTGACGCCACCCCCGGATCGAAGCGAGCAGGACGGTTTCGCCCACCTCGGGCCGGTCCGGATGTGTGTCGGCTGTCGCAAGCGCGCCGAAGCAGCCGATCTGGTCCGGGTTGCCGTCCGACAGGACGACAACACGCCACAACTGGTTGTGGACGTCGCGCGAACCGTGCCGGGACGAGGTGCCTGGTTGCACCCGCGGAGGGACTGTGTGACCGCCGCGGTGCGACGCAAGGCGTTTCCCTCGGCGCTACGGGCCCCCGGTCTGACCGTGGACCCCGACGACCTCGCCGAAGCGATCGGCGAGATCACCGAAGAAGATGGCCGTCGCGGCCGGAACAGGTAGCAGAAGACTATGAGCACACCGTGAAGTACCCACGATGAGCGCGTATCGGACGTAAACCGAGGTCGTAGCGGGCAGCCCGCTCGACCTCACAAGTGAGGAGAGCAGTGGCAGGCAAGGCCCGCGTGCATGAACTGGCCAAAGAACTCGGCGTGACGAGCAAGCAGGTGCTCGAGCGACTGAAGGAGCAAGGCGAGTTCGTCAAATCTGCGTCGTCGACGGTGGAGGCCCCAGTGGCCCGTCGACTCCGCGAATCATTCCCCAAGTCCTCCGGGTCCAAGGAAGGCGCCAAGTCGGCGCCCAAGCCCGGCGGTGCACCCAAGCCCGGCGCCAACGGCTCCGGCGCCAAACCCGGACCGGCACGGCCCGGCCCCAAGCCCGGCGCACCGACCCCGGGCCCGTCCCCGGCCGCGGCGGCCGACGCCACCCCGGCCCCGTCGTCGACTCCGTCTCCGGCCCCGGCCCCCACGCCGTCCCCGGCGAAGCCGAAGCCCGCCCCGGCTCCCAAGCCGGAAGCTCCGGCCGCGAAAGACGCCGGCAGCGCTCCCGCGGCCCGACCCGGCCCGCGTCCCGGTCCCAAGCCCGGCCCGCGCGCACCGCGTGTCGGCAACAACCCGTACTCATCCGCGCCGGCGCCCGCTCCACGGCCGCAGGGTCCTCGTCCCGGTCCGGGGCAGGGTGGCCCGCGTCCCGGCGGCGGTCGGCCCGGGGCCGGTGGACGCCCAGGTCAGGGTGGCGGTCGTCCCGCTCCCGGTCAGGGCGGACCCCGTCCCAGCCCCGGTAGCATGCCCCCACGCCCGAGCCCGGGCGCGATGCCGAGCCGTGCGGCGCGTCCGGACGCCGGACGTCCCGGTCGCGGCGGACCCGGCGGTGGTGGCGGCCGTGGTGGCGGCGGCGGAGGCGGCGGCTTCCGTGGCGGCCCCGGCGGTGGCGGCGGCGCGCCCGGCGGTTTCCGCGGACGCCCAGGTGGCGGCGGCGGTCGCGGTCGCGGCGGTGCCGCGGGTGCGTTCGGTCGTCCCGGCGGTGCCCCGCGCAGAGGACGCAAGTCGAAGCGGGCAAAACGCGCCGAGTACGAGAACATGCAGGCTCCGGCCGTCGGTGGCGTTCGGCTGCCGCGCGGCAACGGCGAGACCATCCGTCTCGCTCGTGGTGCCTCGCTGTCGGACTTCGCCGACAAAATCGATGCCAACCCGGCATCGCTGGTCCAGGCGTTGTTCAACCTCGGCGAGATGGTCACGGCGACCGAGTCGGTCAACGACGAGACGCTGGAGCTGCTCGGCTCGGAGATGAACTACACCGTCCAGGTCGTCAGCCCCGAAGACGAGGATCGCGAGCTCCTGGAGAGCTTCGATCTGTCCTACGGCGAGGACGAGGGCGGCGAAGAGGATCTCGAGCAGCGTCCGCCGGTGGTCACCGTCATGGGTCACGTCGACCACGGCAAGACCCGACTGCTCGACACCGTGCGCAAGGCCAATGTCCGTGAGGCGGAGGCCGGTGGCATCACCCAGCACATCGGCGCTTACCAGGTGAACACCCACCTCAACGGGGACGATCGTCTGATCACGTTCATCGACACCCCGGGTCACGAGGCGTTCACCGCCATGCGTGCCCGTGGCGCGAAGGCCACCGACATTGCGATCCTCGTGGTCGCGGCCGACGACGGCGTCATGCCGCAGACGGTGGAGGCGGTCAACCACGCCCAGGCGGCCGACGTGCCGATCGTGGTCGCGGTCAACAAGATCGACAAGGAAGGCGCCGACCCGGCCAAGATCCGCGGTCAGCTGACCGAGTACGGCCTGATCCCCGAGGAGTACGGCGGCGAGACCATGTTCGTCGACATCTCGGCCAAGCAGGGCGACAACATCGACGCGCTGCTCGAAGCGGTCCTGCTGACCGCGGATGCCTCGCTGGATCTGCGGGCCAACCCGGACATGGACGCCCAGGGTGTCGCGATCGAGGCACACCTCGACCGTGGTCGCGGACCGGTGGCGACCGTGCTCGTGCAGCGCGGCACCCTCAAGGTCGGCGACTCGATCGTCGCGGGTGACGCCTACGGACGTGTCCGCCGCATGGTCGACGAGCACGGCGACGACGTCGCCGAGGCGCTACCGTCGCGTCCGGTCCAGGTCATCGGATTCACCTCGGTGCCCGGCGCGGGCGACAACCTGCTCGTCGTCGAAGAGGACCGCACCGCCCGGCAGATCGCCGACCGGCGCAACGCGCGCAAGCGCAATGCGCTGGCCGCGCGCAGCCGTAAGCGGATCAGTCTGGAAGACCTGGATTCGGCGCTCAAGGAGACCAGCCAGCTCAACCTCATCCTCAAGGGCGACAACTCGGGTACCGTCGAGGCGCTCGAAGAGGCGTTGCTGGGGATCGACATGGGCGATGAGGTCTCGCTGCGGGTCATCGACCGCGGTGTCGGTGGTGTCACCGAGACCAACGTCAACCTCGCGGCGGCGTCGGACGCGATCATCATCGGGTTCAACGTGCGTGCGGAGGGCAAGGCCACCGAGCTGGCCAACCGCGAGGGCGTCGACATCCGGTACTACTCGGTCATCTACCAGGCCATCGACGAGATCGAGAGCGCGCTCAAGGGCATGCTCAAGCCGATCTACGAAGAGGTGGAGCTCGGCCGCGCCGAGATCCGGGCCATCTTCAAGTCGTCGAAGGTCGGCAACATCGCCGGCTGTCTGGTCCAGTCGGGCATCATGCGGCGTAATGCCAAGGCCCGCCTGCTCCGCGACAACGTGGTGATCGCCGAGAACCTGTCGATCGCCTCTCTGCGGCGCGAGAAGGATGACGCGACCGAGGTCCGCGAAGGCTACGAATGTGGTCTCACGCTCACCTACAGCGACATCAAGGTCGACGACGTCATCGAGAGTTACGAATTGCAGGAGAAGCCGCGCGACTGAGTCCGCCGCGACAACCCACCTCCCCTTCGGTCCGCGTGCCGCTGCGCGCGCGGACCGAAGGGGAGTAGTTTCCCAGTGGAAAGGACCATCATGGTTGATTCGGCACGAGCCGCCCGCTTGGCGAAGCGCATCTCGTCGATCGTCGCCTCGGCGATCGGCACCGAGATCAAGGATCCCCGGCTCGAACACGTCACCATCACCGACGCACGGGTCACCAACGATCTGCACTATGCGACGGTGTTCTACACGGTGATGGGCGAATCGATCGACGCCGAACCCGACTACGAGGCGGCCGCAGCCGGTCTGGCGAAAGCCACCGGCATCCTCCGCTCCAAGGTCGGCGCCGGCACCGGGGTGCGGTTCACCCCGACGCTGACCTTCGTGCTCGACACCGTGCCCGATGCCGCGCGTCAGATGGAGGAACTCGTCGCACGGGCGCGCGCCAACGACGAACTGGTAGCCCGGCAGGCGGCGACCGCCACCCCCGCAGGTGAGGCCGACCCCTACCGCCACGACGACGACACCGCAGACGAGGACGGTTCCCAGGAGTGACGGCCGCGACCAGCACGGCGGTCGCCGGTGCTCTCACCGGGGTATCCGCCGTGACAATCCTCTGCCACGTGCGCCCGGACGCGGACACCATCGGCAGCGGGCTGGCGCTGGGGTTGGCACTGACCCACCTCGGCACCGAGGTGGAGGTCGCGTTTCCCGACACCGTGGCATTGCCGGCGGTATTGGGCGAGCTTCCCGGTAGCAAGCTGCTCGTGCCGGCGGCCGAGGTGGTGGGGCATCCGGTGGTGGTGTCGGTGGACGCAGCCAGCCTGGGGCGGCTCGATGGGCTGGCGCCGGTGTTCTCGGCTGCGGAGTGCTCGGTGACAATCGATCACCATGCCTCCAACAACGGGTTCGGCGACCACGACCTGATCGATCCGGCGGCAGACTGTACCGCTGTGTTGGTGTTGGCGGTGCTCGACGAACTCGGTGTCGAACTCGACGTCGACATCGCCACCTGCCTCTACGCGGGCATCGTCACCGACACCGGCTCGTTCCGCTGGGCCCGACCCGAGTCGTTCCGGGTGGCCGCACGGCTGCTCGACGCCGGAGTCGACGGACGGGCGTGGAGCCGCGCACTGATCGACAGTCACCCGTTCGCCTGGTTCTCCCTGGTGTCGCAGGTGCTCGCGACCGCGCGTCTCGACCCGCACGCCTGCAACGGCGAGGGGATCGTCTATGCGGTGGTGGGTCACGACGTCCTCTCCGCGATGAGCTGGGAGGAATCCGAGAGCGTCATCGACATCGTGCGCACGGCCGTCGAGGCCGAGGTCGCCGCAGTCTTCAAAGAGACCGCGCCCGGAGAATGGGCCGTGTCGCTGCGATCCAAACGCGCCGTGGACCTCGTTCCTATCGTCGCGGCACGCGGTGGTGGTGGCCATCGGCACGCATCGGGATACAGCGACACCGGCACCGCCGACGCCGTCGTCGCGCGACTGGTGGAGTCCCTCTGAGAGAGTCGGACGTCACGAGCGTGCCGCCGTCGACGCCGAGCGGTCGGCGCATCGCGGTGCTCACCGTGTCGGCGCTGGCGGTACTCATCGCGCCGCCGCTGTATCTGCTTCTCGACCTCGCCGTGGTCGGTCGCCTCGGCGGCAACGAACTGGCTGCGCTCGGTGTGGGAACGTTGGTGCTGTCGGTGATCAGCACCCAGCTCACCTTTCTCTCCTACGGAACCACCGCGCGGTCGGCCCGTCGATTCGGCGCAGGCGACCGATCGGGTGCGATATCCGAAGGGGTACAGGCGAGCTGGATCGCGCTCGGAGTCGGTGTTGCGCTGGTGGCGGTGATGTACCCACTGGCGCCGGTGGTGATGCGGGTGCTCGTCGGTACCGGCTCGGCGGATTCGCAACAGGTCGTCGCCGACGGGGCCGGCTGGCTGCGGATCGCCATGTTCGGCGTTCCGCTGATCCTGTTGTCGATGGCCGGCAACGGCTGGATGCGTGGGGTGCAGGACACCCGGCGACCGGTTGTCTACGTCGTGGTCGGGCTGTCGGTGGCGGCGGTGTTGGTGGTCGGTCTGACCCACGGTGTCGGCCCGTTTCCCCGGATGGGCCTGCCTGGGAGCGCCGTGGCGAACCTGGTGGGACAGGGCCTGACGGGGCTGCTGTTCGCCATCCGGGTGGTTCGTGCGGTCCGTCGGTCGGACACGCCACGGATCGCCCCGGATCGACGGGTGATCGGGGCGCAACTGGTGATGGCGCGGGATCTGGTGCTGCGCAGTCTGTCCTTCCAGGTGTGTTTCCTCTCCGCTGCCGCGGTGGCAGCACGGTTCGGCGTTCACGCCGTCGCGGCCCACCAGGTGGTGCTGCAACTGTGGGAGTTCATGTCGCTGTTTCTCGACTCGCTCGCCATCGCCGCGCAGTCGCTGGTGGGGGCTGCGCTGGGTGCGGGAGCCGTCGGCTCCGCGGTGGGTACGGCGCGTCGCGTGACCGTGGTGTCGGTGGCCGCGGCCGGCGCAGCGGCGGCGGTCTTCGCGCTCGGCGCGGCACTGATCCCGCGGCTGTTCACCTCGGACCCGGCGATCCTCGACGCGATCGAGACGCCGTGGTGGTTCTTCGTCGCGATGTTGCCCATCGCGGGCGTCGTGTTCGCGCTCGACGGGGTGCTCCTCGGGGCGGGTGACGCCCGATTCCTGCGCACTGCCACGCTGGCCGCTGCGCTCGGCGGATTCCTGCCACTGATCTGGTTGTCGCTGGTGTTCGATTGGGGTCTCGCCGGCATCTGGAGCGGCCTGGTGGTGTTCATGGTTCTCCGGTTGGTCGCCGTCGCCCATCGTGTGCGATCGGGTGATTGGCGCCGCACGGGCATGCAGACCTGACCAAAGGGTAAGTTCGTGCCGCGGCTTCGGTTACCCTTACCTCATGTCGATCCGATTCCTCGTCGCCGTCGTGTGCGGCGTGTTCGCGATGTGTCTGTCCACCGGCGCCGTTCCGGCCGGCGCCGTTCCGGCCGGCGCCGCGCCGGCTGCGACGACGCACGTCCTGATCGTCCCGGGGCAGTACCTCGGGGCCCTGCCGTATCAGCCGATGGCCCAGAACCTGACGGCGCGCGGATATCCCACCACGGTCCTCGACCTCCCGGGCGCCGACATGACCGCCGAGGCGAAGCAGATCGGCGCCGCGGTGGACAGACTTCACCGCGAGCATCCCGGGGTCCAGGTCGCCTTGGTCGGTCACAGCATCGGCGGTGTCAGCTCCCGCCTGTATCTCAAGGAGATGGGTGGACACCAGAAGGTGTCCACCTACCTCGCGTTCGGCAGCCCGCAGTACGGCTCGCCGGGCGCCTGTGGCCAACCGGCCGCCCCCGAGGTGTGCCCTGGAACCCCATTCTTGACAGCTTTGAACGAAGGCGACGACACCCCGGGCTCCACGCAGTACTACGGCGTCCGCAGCGCCCGCGAGTGGGTCGACGGCCACCTCGACGGAGGTCAGTGCCGGGTCACTCCGATCCCGGCCAACGAGTCGCTGCCGGCGCTCGGGCTCGAGCACACCTTCGAACCGTTCGACCCCAAGATCTGGGACGTCACGGTCGCGGCCATCACGGGACGCTGCGTCGGCGAGTACGTCACCGAGCCCGACGGTGTGCTCACCTACGAGAAGTCCGCACTCCCCGGGGCGCCGGTCCGCTGACCGAGGCGCGGCGGTCGGGCTGCTCCGAGGTGACCGCGGCCACATCGTTAGGCTGAACGGATGGCGACGTTGTGGGCGATCAGTGACCTCCATGTCGCGCATCGGGGCAACGAGCACATCGTCGACCAGATCCGGCCGCAGAGCAGTGATGACTGGCTGATCGTCGCGGGCGATGTCGCCGAACGCACCGATGACATCATCGACACGTTGCGGCGGCTGCGAACGAGGTTTCACACCGTAGTGTGGGTGCCGGGCAACCACGAGCTCTACACCACCGCGAAGGACCCGCTGCAGATCTTCGGCGTCGCGCGCTACGACTATCTGGTGCAGGCCTGCCGAGACATCGGTGTCGTGACGCCGGAGGACATCTACCCGTTGTTCGACCCCGGCGACGGATCGCCGGGCGTTCGGGTGGTGCCGATGTTCCTGCTCTACGACTACACCTTCCGTCCCGAGGGCACCACCACCACGCTGACCGCGCTGGCGTTGGCCCGCGAACGAAACGTCGTCGCCACTGACGAGTTCTTGCTCTCGCCGGAGCCGTTCCCCACCCGCGATGCGTGGGGTCGGGCGCGCATCGAGTCGACGCGCCGGCGCCTCGATGCACTGGATACCGCCGAACCCACTGTGCTGATCAACCATTGGCCGTTGCGTCGGGAACCCACCGACGCCCTGATGTACCCGGAGTTCGCGCTCTGGTGCGGAAGCGAACTCACTGCCGACTGGCACACCCGGTACAACGCCGCGTGCTGCGTGTACGGCCATCTGCACATCCCGCGGACCACCTGGTACGACGGCGTACGCTTCGAAGAGGTGTCGGTCGGGTATCCGCGCGAATGGAAGCGCCGCGGGCTACCGGATCCCTTGCTGCGGCCGATCATTCCGGACCCAGGGCTCACCGAGGACGACCTGCCCGGTCACGGCGCACGGTTCGAACTGCCGCCGGACTACGAGCAACGCGCCGCCGAGTTCGCGCGCCGCATCGCCGAGCGGCGCGAGCGTCGGGCCGCACGACCCACCACACGTCCCCAGGAGGGCGACAGATGATCGAACAGCTCGTGCCGAGCGGTGTCGCCGCGGCCGAGGCGTTCGAGGACCCACCGGGCATCGAACCGCTGCCCGCCGAACGGTCCCTGATCGAACGGGCCGTGGAGAAGCGGCGGCGCGAGTTCACCACCGCGCGGTACTGTGCGCGACAGGCCATGGGGCAGTTGGGAATCGAACCCGCTCCCATCATGCGCGGTGAGCGCGGGATGCCGGTCTGGCCCGACCGGGTCGTGGGAAGTCTGACCCACTGCGACGGATATCGGGCGGCCGTGGTCGCCTACGCGCTGCAGGTCCGGTCTCTCGGTATCGACGCCGAACCACACGATCGCCTGCCCGCCGGAGTTCTCGAGCACACCAGCCTGGAGGCCGAACGTGCGGTGCTCGCCACCCGCCCGGCCGGAGTGCACTGGGATCGGTTGCTGTTCTGCGCCAAGGAGGCCACCTACAAGGCGTGGTTCCCGCTGACGCAGCGGTGGCTCGGTTTCGAGGACGCCCACATCACGTTTGACCAGACGTCCGAACGGGCCGGCACGTTCACTTCGGCAATCCTCATCGACCCAGCCGCGGTCGATGGTGGGGCGCCGCTGGTGGAACTGCGCGGACGATGGTTGATCGACCAGGGACTCATCACGACGACGATTGCGCACCTCTGACATGGCCGATGCATCGATTGAGAACGCCGGCCTGATCGTCGTCGACAAAGACCCCGGCATGACCAGCCACGATGTCGTGTCGAGATGCCGAAAGCTGTTCAACACCAGGCGGGTCGGACACGCCGGCACGCTCGACCCGATGGCCACCGGCGTGCTGGTGGTGGGTATCGAACGGGCCACCAAGCTGCTGGGACTGCTTTCGCTGACCACCAAGTCCTACGTGGCGACCATGCGGCTCGGTGCGGCCACCGACACCGACGATCGTGAGGGCGAGACGATCTCGCGTGTTGATGCGGCACATCTGACCGACAACGAGATCGCCGCCGGCATCGCGGCTCTGACCGGTGACATCGAACAGATTCCGGCCCGGGTCAGTGCGATCAAGGTCGACGGCAGACGCGCACACAGCCTGGTGCGTACCGGCGCGGAGTTCGATCTCGCGGCCCGGCCGGTGACGGTCAGCAGGTTCGACATCGTCGGCATCCGGCGAACCGACGACGGCTTCGTCGATGTGGATGTCGAGGTCGATTGTTCGGCCGGCACCTACATCCGCTCGCTGGCCCGCGATCTCGGTTCCGCACTGGAGGTCGGCGGCCACCTGACGGCGCTGCGCCGCACGGCCGTCGGGCCGTTCACTCTCGAGAACGCTCGCACGCTGGAGATGCTGAGCGAAGGCCCCGGTCTGTCGCTGACGATCGATGAGGCTGCGAAACTGTCCTTCCCGCACCGCGACATCGATGCCGACGAAGCGGAGTCGATCAGTCAGGGGCGATGGTTGACCCCGATCGGCCGCAAGGAGACCTACGTGGTGATCGACCCGGACGGTCGGGCTATCGCACTCGTACAGGAGAAGGGGCGCCGCGCCAGTTCGGTGATGGTGGTGCGGCCGGCGACGCTACGCTGACCCCGGGGTCAGCGACCGCCCCACGATCACGGCGGCGTCACCAAAAAGATCGCCCGGGCGGCGATGTCACCGAGGTCGATCTGCTCGCTGCCGTCCACCGAGATCGAAATCGTGCCGGCGAACGGTCGTTTCTCCACGACCGTGACCACGCGGTCCAGGGCGACCCCGACCTCGTCGAAGTAGCGCAGCATCTCCGGGTCGTCGTCGGAGATCCGTGCCACCGTGCCCGATTCGTCGACCTCGAGCTCGGAGAGCAGCCTGGCGTCCGGGCTGGGCACCGAACCGTCGAGGGCCGGGATCGGATCGCCGTGCGGATCCCGACTGGGGAAGCCGAGTTTCGCGTCCAACCGGGACATCAGCCGGTCCGATACCGCGTGCTCGAGCACCTCGGCTTCGTCGTGCACCTCATCCCAGCCGTAGCCGAGTTCGCGCACCAGGAAGGTCTCGATGAGTCGATGTCGGCGGACCATCAGCACCGCCGCGGACTGCCCCTCGTCGGTGAGGGTGACCGACCCGTACCGTTCGTGCGACACCAGACCCTGATCGGCGAGTTTGCGAATGGCCTCCGATGCAGTCGATGCCGACACCCCGAGACGTTCGGCGAGCATCTTGGTGGTGACCTTCACGTCTGCCCACTCCTGAAGCGTCCAGATGACTTTCAGGTAGTCCTGGGTGACATTGGACAGTTCGGTCACCGGTCGCTCGGCCGACGTGGTTCGGGCGTCGACATCTCCGCCCGATGCGGGCATGTCGGCTCGGGCCGCGCGGGACTGGGGCATTCTTCGAGCTTAGGGTGTGCCCGCCCGGCCGGCGACAGCAGCCGTCGCGTCGTCGGCAGTTCCCGCTGCGTTCAACCATCCGAGGTCCGGTGAAACACGCTGTTCACCACCGACGGCCGGATGTGGTTTGTCGTCGCGGCGGGCCGTAGGCTGGTGCGCGTGTTGCGTTGGCGAGGTCTCGAGGACATCCCCGCGGACTGGGGTAGATGCGTGGTCACGATCGGTGTGTTCGACGGAGTGCACCGCGGCCATGCCCAGTTGATCCATGCCGCGACCACAGCGGCGAAAGAACGCGGCGTGCCCGCCGTGCTGATGACCTTCGACCCGCACCCGGCCGAGGTGGTGCGGCCCGGCACGCATCCGCCGCAGCTCACCACGCTGACCCGGCGGGCGGAGCTGGCCGAACAGCTCGGCATCGACGTCTTCTGCGTCATGCCGTTCACGCCGGAACTGGCGTCGCGTTCCCCCAAGGACTTCGCCCACGACATCCTGGTCGAGACCCTGCACGCGGCTGATGTCGTGGTCGGCGACAATTTCACCTTCGGTAAGAAGGCGGCCGGCGACGTCACCAAACTCGCCGAGCTCGGGCAGATGTTCGGGTTCGAGGTGCAGGCCATCTCGTTGTTCGGTGAGCATGCGGTGACCTTCTCGTCGACCTACATCCGTTCGTGTGTCGCGGCCGGCGACGTCGAGGCCGCTGCCGAGGCGCTCGGACGTCCGCACCGAGTGGAAGGCGTTGTGGTGCGCGGCGACGGACGCGGTCGAGAGCTCGGATTTCCGACCGCCAACGTCGCCCCGCCGATGTACGCGGCCATTCCCGCCGATGGGGTGTATGCCGCGTGGTTCTCGGTGTTGGGGGTCGGACCCGTCGTCGGACAGGTCGAGCCGGGACAGCGGTATCAGGCCGCGGTGTCGGTGGGGACCAACCCGACCTTCTCGGGTCGGACCCGGACGGTCGAGGCGTTCGTCCTCGACAAGAGCGCCGACCTCTACGGGCAGCACGTCGCGATCGACTTCGTGGGCCGACTGCGCGGGATGGAGAACTACCCCGACGTGGCAGACCTGATCACCGCCATCGCCACCGACGTCGAGGACACCCGTCGGGTGCTGGCCGAGCGGGGTTGACCGTCGGCGATTTTGGCCGCGTTCGTTTGCGCTGGTAAAGTCATCGGTCGGCGTTGCTGCGGTCCGCGGTGGCGCGCCGACTGTCGTGGTACCTGGGTAGGTGTCCGGCGGTAACCGAAGAACGCGGGACTGAGAATCCAGGAGTATCTCCATGGCACTGACTGCCGCCGAAAAGAAGGACGTCCTCGCCGAGTACGGGCTGCACGAGACCGACACCGGTTCGCCCGAGGCGCAGGTCGCGTTGCTCACCAAGCGCATCACCGATCTGACCGAGCACCTCAAGACGCACAAGCACGATCACCACAGCCGTCGTGGTCTGCTGCTGCTGGTGGGTCGCCGTCGCCGTCTGTTGAAGTACGTCGCGAAGGTCGACATCAACCGCTACCGTTCGCTGATCGAGCGTCTGGGTCTGCGTCGCTGATCGACGATTCTCCGATGATCGGCCGCCTCCGCATCCCCGGGGGCGGCCGAGTCGTTTCTGCAGGCCAGCCCGTAATGATAGGCTGACCACTGATCGTTGCCGTGAAGTCCTGCTGGACGTGACACTCGAGCAGATCGGTCCTCGGTAGTGGCCGCCGGAACCTGTTCCGACCTGATTCCGGCCGCTTCGATCGAAGGCCGTCTGCGCTACTTCAGGATGCGCTTCGGATGCGCATCCGCACGACCGGCACTTCTCTCATGGCTCCGTTCCGGGTCGACTCTGCTGTCGCAGACGTCGCCACCTCTGTGGTGCACGCGCACCGCAGCGTGTGGTGGGTTCGGCGAAGAGCTGATCCGCATCCGACCAACCGGCCGCCGGTCACCGGTGGCTACACGAAGGGATTCTTCCGACCACATGTCAGATGTGACCACCCCCGGCGTCGACACCGACGCCGACTATGACGACTCGATCACCGAAGCGACCGCCGTCATCGACAACGGGAGCTTCGGCACCCGCACCATCCGTTTCGAGACCGGCCGCCTTGCCTTGCAGGCCGCCGGCTCCGTCACCGCCTACCTCGACGACGAGACCATGCTGCTCTCGACGACCGCGGCATCCAAGCAGCCGAAGGAACACTTCGACTTCTTCCCGCTGACCGTCGACGTCGAGGAGCGCATGTACGCCGCGGGCCGCATCCCCGGCTCGTTCTTCCGTCGCGAGGGACGCCCCTCCACCGACGCCATCCTGACCTGCCGCCTCATCGACCGTCCGCTGCGTCCGTCGTTCGTCGACGGCCTGCGCAACGAGATCCAGGTCGTCGTGACGGTCATGTCGCTCGATCCCAAGGACCTCTACGATGTCGTCGCGATCAACGCGGCATCGGCGTCCACCCAGCTCGCCGGACTGCCGTTCTCGGGGCCGGTCGGCGGCGTGCGCGTTGCGTTGATCCCGACCGAGGAGAACAAGGCCGGTCAGTGGGTTGCGTTCCCGACCGTCGAACAGCTCGAGGGTGCCGTGTTCGACATGGTCGTCGCGGGGCGGATCGTCTCCGGTGAAGGAGACAGCGCCGACGTCGCGATCATGATGGTCGAGGCGGAGGCCACCGAGAACGTCATCGACATCATCGCCGGTGGTGCGCAGGCACCGACCGAGGCGATTGTCGCCGAGGGACTCGAGGCCGCCAAGCCGTTCATCGCACGCCTCTGCGAGGCACAGAAGTCGCTCGCAGCCGAGGCGGCCAAGGAGACCGGCGAGTTCCCGCTGTTCCCGCCGTATGCGCAGGACGCCTACGACGCCGTCGCCGCCGCCGGTTCGGATCGTCTCTCGGAAATCCTCACCATCGCGGGCAAGCAGGAGCGCGACGACAAGACCGACGAGCTCAAGGCGGACATCCTCGCCCAGCTCGGCGAGCAGTTCGAGGGCCGCGAAAAGGAGATCGGTGCGGCCTACCGCTCGCTCACCAAGAAGCTGGTGCGTCAGCGCATCCTGACCGACCACTTCCGGATCGACGGCCGTGGCATCACCGACATCCGGTCGCTGTCGGCCGAGGTCGCGGTGATCCCGCGCGCACACGGTAGTGCCCTGTTCGAGCGCGGTGAGACCCAGATCCTGGGCGTGACCACCCTCGACATGGTCAAGATGGCGCAGCAGATCGACTCGCTCGGACCCGAGACGTCCAAGCGTTACATGCACCACTACAACTTCCCGCCGTATTCGACCGGTGAGACCGGTCGTGTCGGTTCGCCGAAGCGTCGCGAGATCGGCCACGGTGCCCTCGCCGAGCGTGCCCTGGTGCCGGTGATCCCGAGCGTCGAGGAGTTCCCCTACGCCATCCGTCAGGTCTCGGAGGCGTTGGGCTCCAACGGTTCCACCTCGATGGGTTCGGTTTGTGCGTCGACCATGGCGCTGCTGAACGCCGGCGTGCCGCTGAAGGCTCCGGTCGCCGGTATCGCGATGGGTCTGGTGTCCGACACCGTCGACGGCGAAACCCGCTATGTGGCGCTGACCGACATCCTCGGTGCCGAGGATGCCTTCGGCGACATGGACTTCAAGGTGGCCGGCACGAAGGATTTCGTGACCGCGCTGCAGCTCGACACCAAGCTCGACGGGATCCCGTCGAAGGTGCTTGCGGGTGCCCTCGGCCAGGCCAAGGACGCCCGGCTGACCATCCTCGACGTGATGGCCGAGGCCATCGACGAGCCGGACGAGATGAGCCCGTACGCACCGCGCATCACGACCATCAAGATCCCGATGGACAAGATCGGTGAGCTGATCGGCCCGAAGGGCAAGACGATCAACGGCATCACCGAGGACACCGGCGCCAACATCTCCATCGAGGATGACGGCACCGTGTTCATCGGTGCCTCCGACGGCGAGTCCGCGCAGGCCGCGATCGACAAGGTCAACTCCATCGCCAACCCGCAGCTGCCCAAGGTGGGCGAGCGGTTCCTGGGCACGGTCGTCAAGACCACCGCCTTCGGTGCGTTCGTGTCGCTGCTGCCGGGTCGCGACGGCCTGGTGCACATCTCGAAGCTCGGCAAGGGCAAGCGGATCAACAAGGTCGAGGACGTCGTCAACGTTGGCTCCAAGCTCCGTGTGGAGATCGCCGACATCGACGACCGCGGCAAGATCAGCCTGGTGCCGGTCGACGACGAGGCCAAGTCTGACGCCGCCACGAGCGACGAGAAGGCAGACGCCACCGCCGACGCCTGATCATCGGACACACAGCGTGACCCGTCACCCGATTGCGGGTGGCGGGTCACGCGCGTCTCACGGCTAATCTGAGCAATGAGATTCGTCGAGTCAGGGAGGGAATACGCCGTGTCCGATCCGGATCGCGCATCGGGCAACAAGCTCACCGTCGCACGTCGACGCGATCGAAGTGGTTCCGGCCCGGGAATCGTCGACGATCTGCTGGTCACCCGGCCGGTCATCGGTTCAGCAGACATGCCCGTTCGTGAGGCAGCGGCGTTGATGACCGAGCGAGGCCAGGATCATCTTGTGATCCCGCTGACCGGAGGCACGTACGGATTGCTCACCGACGCCGACATTCGGGCCGGGGTCGTCGCGGTCGGTCGAGACATCGACACGCCAGTCGGTGAACTGGTCGCCGGGCCGGTTCCGGTGGTGCCTCAGGGCACCGCTGCGGTGGACGCGCTCACCGTGTTGTTCGACCGCGATCTGACGGCCATGCCGGTGGTGGATCCCGCCGGCGCAGTGGTCGGGGTGGTGGCCGCGGTCGACTTCATCGCGGCCCCGGCAGGACCGGGAATGTCACTGCGTGCGCAGGTGTCCCGGGCAGGCAATATCGGCGATCTGACGGCCCGTGCACGTCGTATCCCGTATCTGATGGCCGACATGGTGCGACGGGAACAACCCGTTCACGAGGTGACCGCGATCGGCGCGCTGATCCACGACGCCGTGGTCCGGCGGGCGCTGGACCTGGTACTCGAGCGGCACCCGGAACTCGACCCCGGCGCGCTCACCTGGCTGTCCTTGGGCAGCAACGCCCGGCGTGAGCCGGTTCTCACCTCCGACATCGACTCCGCCGTGGCACTCGACGACGCCGTCCCCGATGAGCAGATCGATTCCTACCGACTCGCATTCGGTGAGGTCAACGAGGTACTCCTGGGTGCAGGGCGCCGGATCGACGAGAACGGTGCCATCGCATCCAAGCCCTTGTTTGCTCGCACCCGGTCGCAGTGGCGATCTGCTGCGCAGGGCTGGGTGCAGGCGCCGCTGGAGAACAAGGGCATGATCTTCACCTCCTTGCTGCTGGACAGTCGGCCGATCTGGGGAGAGTTGGGCGCAGACGCGCTCGGTGGGTTGTTCGCCGAGCTCCGCAACCATCCCGGCACAGTGGGATTGCTGCTGGCCGAAGCATTGTCGTACAAGGCCCGGTTGCGGTCTATGCGCGATGTGTTGACCCGTCGGGCAGATACCTTCGAGATCAAGGAGCACGCTCTCACCCCGCTGGTGAACATTGCGCGTTGGGCGGCGCTCAGCGTGGGAGCCACCGAACTCGACACCCGTGCGCGGCTGCGTGCGGCGGCAGGCAGCACGATGCTCAGCGAAGCGCAGGCGTCCGAACTCGTCGAGGTGTTCGACGTGCTGCAACGGGTGCGCCTCACCTACCAGGTGGCGCAGTTCGATCGTGGCGAGCCGGTGGGCGACACCCTGGACATGAAACGACTCTCGCCGCTCGATCGCAGCCTCGTTGCGCAGGCGGTTCGCGAGATCGCCGGTGTACAGCGCAAGATGACCAACATGAGCCACTATCTACCGGTCGCCGACTGAGCTGTCATGTGCCTGATCCTGTTCGGCTGGAACGTCCTGCCCGACACGCCACTGGTGGTCGCGGCCAACCGGGACGAGTTCCACGCGCGACGCACCCGGGCGTTGTCGCGATGGCCGGACGCACCGATCATCGGAGGTCGTGACGGGGAGGCGGGCGGCACCTGGATGGGCGTCAACGCCGAGACCCCTTCCCGCGTGGCCATGGTCACCAATGTTCGCGACGGGATACCCGCTACCGGTCCGAGATCGCGTGGGGAACTGCCGGTGCAGTTCCTGCTTGGTGCGATGAGCCCGGGAGAGTTCGCCGGCGAACTCCTCACCCGTGCACAGGATTATGCGCCGGTGAACGTGTTGATCGGCGATTCCGAGGAGTTCTGGTGGGCGACGAACTGGCCGCGGCCCCGGCTACAGCAGGTTCCCGACGGCGTTCACGGATTGTCCAACGGTTTGCTCGACAGTCACTGGCCCAAGGTCGACCGTGGGCGGGATGCGTTGTCGGAGTTACTGCTCGATGATCCGGAGTCCGTCGATCCGTATCTCGAGTTGCTTGCCGACCGCCATCGCCCGGCCGACGACGCTCTGCCCAGCACAGGAGTGCCAATCGAGCGCGAACGTGACCTCTCGCCGATGTTCATCGACGTGCGCGGCTACGGCACGCGCGCGTCGACCGTGTTGCGAGTGGGCGCCGATGGCCACGGCGACATCACCGAGCGGCGGTTCACCTACCGTGCACGCCGACGCGGGACCACGACGATCCGCTTCTGAGGCATCCCGATTCGGCGCCATCCGATTACTGCTGCCCGAGGTCGCTGCAACAAATCGCTGGTCGAGTGTCGAACGTCGGTGCACAATTCGCTGGTCGGGTGTTGAACGTCGGTGCACAATTCGCTGGTCGGGTGTTGAACGTCGGTGGCGCCGATTCGCTGGTCGGGTGTTAAACGTCGGCGGCGCCGATTCGCTGGTCGAGTGTTAAACGTCGGCGGCGCCGATTCGCTGGTCGAGTAGCGGGCGAGCCGCTAGGCGAGCCCGCGTATCGAGACCAGGTTACTTGCGGGACAAGTGGTCTCGATACGTCCCTCGCCTAGCGGCTCGTGACTACTCGACCATCGACGGGCGGGTCTGTTGGCTGACGGCGGGGTGGCCGAGGCGACCGCCGACGGGTGGGTCCGTTGGCCAACGGCGGGGTGGCCGACGCGATCGCCGGCCACCGCCGGATGTCAGAACGGCGATGCGGCAACCGGCAGGTCCAGCGCTGCGCCCACCTCGGGCGTGAACAGCTTGCCGTTGTGGGTGCTGAGTCCCGATGCCAACGCGGGGTCGTCGGAGCATGCCTGTTCCCACCCTTTGTCGGCCAGACGCAGCACGTGCGGCAGCGTTGCGCCGGTAAGCGCCAGGGTGGAGGTGCGCGCGACTGTGCCCGGCATGTTCGCGACGCAGTAGAAGACGGCGTCGTGGACGGTGAAGGTCGGGTCGTCGTGCGTGGTGGGTCGTGAGTCTTCGAAGCACCCGCCCTGATCGATCGCGATGTCGACGAGCACGGCACCTGCCTTCATCTCGGCGACCAGGCTGTTGGAGACCAGCACGGGGGCCTTCGCGCCGGGCACGAGCACGGCACCGATGACGAGGTCGGCCTCACGGACCGCCTCGGCCAGTGCCAGCGCGGTGCTGTACCGGGTGTGCACCCGACCGGCGAAGCGCGCGTCGATCGCGCGGAGCTTGGCGATGTCCACGTCGAACACAGTGACCTGAGCACCCATACCCACGGCGATGGTCGCGGCATTGACACCGCTGACGCCACCGCCGATCACGACGACATTCGCCGGCTCGGTGCCGGGCACGCCGCCCATCAGGACACCTCGGCCACCTTCCGAGCGCATCAGATGGTAGGCACCCACCTGCGGTGCCAGTCGCCCGGCGACCTCACTCATCGGGGCGAGCAGCGGCAACGAACCGTCGGCGGCGCGCACGGTCTCATAGGCGATTGACGTCGTCTTCGACTCCAGCAGTGCTTCGGTGCACGGACGGCTGGCGGCGAGGTGCAGGTAGGTGAACAGTGTCTGGCCCTCGCGGAGCAGAGGGTACTCGGCAGCGATCGGTTCCTTGACCTTGAGCAGCAGGTCGGCCTGTTCCCACACCTGTTCGGCGGTCGACAGGATCTGGGCTCCGGCTTCTTTGAAGTCGTTGTCGTGGATGGACGAGCCTTCGCCCGCGCCGGCCTGGATCACCACGTCGTGACCGCGATTGTGCAGCTCGGCCACGCCTGCCGGGGTGATGGCGACGCGGTACTCGTTGTTCTTGATTTCGGTGGGGATGCCGACGCGCATGGGGATCTCCTGGTCAGTGGTGGGGCGCGATCTGGTGTGTCATCAGAGTGAAGGAACGTCGGAAATGACACAACATCTGTGCAGATAATTCTCTATGGTGGGTTAATATCGTCAATTCTCCGAAATGAGGTCAGGTGATGGTGGCCCAGCCGAAGGATGTTCGATCCGGTGATCCGCAGCTCGACGACATCGACCGCACCCTGCTGCGTCTGTTGCAGACCGACGCCCGGATGCCCAACAGCGAACTCGCGGTGCGCGCGGGTATCGCGGCGTCCACCTGCCACGGTCGACTGCGGCGGCTCGTCGATCTCGGTGTGATTCGCGGGTTCTTCGCCGATGTGGATCCCGCCGCGGTCGGACGGCCCCTACGCGCGATGGTGGCGGTCAGTCTGCAATCCGACGCACGCGGCGAGATCCGTCACTTCGTCGGTGAGATCGAGCGCCATGACGAGGTGATCGACGTCTTCTTCCTCGCGGGTACCGACGACTACCTGCTCCATGTGGCCACCGCGGACACCGAGGCGCTGCGGCAGTTCGTCGAGATGCTCAACTCGCGCCGGGAGGTCGCCGGCACCACGACATCGCTGGTGTTCGAACACCGTCGTGGCGGAGCTCCGATCTTCTGACGCTCCACCAGGCGGGGACGGTGACGGACGCCGGTCGGGCAGGCGGCGACAACTACACTGACAGGTCGACGGACGATGAGAGGGAAGAGATGGCGAGCGGAATCCGGGTCGGGGTCCTTGGTAGTGCCGGCAAGGTGGGGCAGGCGATCGTCGCGGCGGTCGAGTCCGCCGATGATCTGACGTATACCGTCGGCGTGGACAAGGGTGAGTCCTTGGATGCCTTCACCGCGGCTGACACGTCCGTGGTCGTCGATTTCACGCACCCGAGCGCAGTGATGGGAAACCTGGAGTTCCTGATCAACAACGGGATTCACGCAGTGGTGGGCACCACCGGATTCACCGAAGAACGCCTCGATCAGGTGCGCGGCTGGCTCGGCGACAATCCGGGAGTCGGCGTGCTCATCGCACCGAACTTCGCGATCGGTGCCGTGCTGTCGATGCGCTTCGCGGCTCAAGCGGCACGGTTCTACGACTCGGTCGAGGTCATCGAACTACACCACCCGCACAAGGCCGACGCGCCGTCGGGGACTGCGTATCGCACAGCGAAGCTGATCGGTGAGGCCCGGCAGAAGGCCGGTCTGGGGCCGAGCCCCGACGCCACCACCGAGGAACTCGAGGGTGCCCGTGGCGGAGTAGTCGACGATGTGCATGTACATGCGGTCCGCCTGGCCGGTCTCGTCGCCCATCAGGAGGTGCTGCTCGGCACCGAGGGGGAGACGCTCACCATCCGACACGACTCGATGGACCGGTCGTCCTTCGCACCCGGAGTCTTGCTCGGCGTGCGGGAGGTCGGTAAGCGTCCAGGGCTCACCGTGGGGCTGGAAGAACTGATGGATCTCTAGGGCGAATAGTCATGGCAGCCGACCCCGCCCGCCGCGACGCGCGACCCATTGTCTGGATGATCGGGTTCCTCGTCATCGCACTTGTCGTGTACTTCGTGATCCTCGGTCAGCGTGGATTCGACCTCATCTCGTCGGGCACCGTCGCCGGCATCGGCGTGGGTATCGGTGTGCTGATCCTGCCGTTCATCGGTGCATGGCTGATCTTCGCCACCTTGCGTGCCGGTATCGAACACCAGAAGTTGGCGCGGATCATGGCCGCGGAGGGCCGTGAACTCGACGTCAGCGATCTCCCACGGCGTCCGTCCGGTCGAATCGAACGGGACGCCGCCGACGACCTGTTCGCGCAGATCAAACAGGAATGGGAGGCCGATCCCACCGACTGGCACAGCACGTATCGGATCGCCCGCGCCTACGACTACGCCGGCGACCGCGGCCGGGCGCGCGAGATGATGAAACGTGCTGTCGCGCAATATAAGGGGGAAGAGTGACCACGCTGCTGATCGTCCATCACACCCCGTCGCCGCATTGCCAGGAGATGTTCGAGGCCGTCGTCTCCGGTGCCACCGATCCTGGGATCGAAGGTGTGGAAGTCATTCGGCGAGCGGCACTCTCGGTTACTGCGGCCGACATGCTGGCAGCTGACGGATACATTCTCGGTACCCCGGCGAATCTCGGCTATATGAGTGGTGCGCTCAAGCACGCTTTCGACACCTGCTACTACCAGATCCTCGACTCCACCAAGGGGCGACCGTTCGGGTGCTACCTGCATGGCAACCAGGGGACCGAGGGCGCCGAGAAGGCTATCGAGTCGATCACCACCGGACTTGGCTGGGTGAAGTCAGCCGAGACCGTCGTGGTGTCGGAGAAGCCCACCAAGGATGACCGTGAGGCGTGCTGGGAGCTGGGTGGCACGATCGCAGCGCAGCTGATGGTGTGATGTCGTGATATCGCCAGTCGGAAACAGGGCTTGAAAGTGTTCCTGACCTGTGGTGACCAAATCTTGTCGGTGCTGTGTCGTAGCTTGGTTGCAGCAGGATGAGTTGATGCGAAACGGGTGGGCGCGAACTCGCTGAATCCGGTCTCGGGGCCGGGTTGATCACGGTGGGTGGCATATCGAAGAAGATCCTGCATCGGGTAGTTGTCGAGTCCGTGAGGGGTCTTTCGTGTCGTCCGTGTTGTCCTCGCCGTCGCCGTGGCCGCAGTTGCCGCGTGACTTTCTCGGTGGTGTGGATGCGGCCTACCCGGATGAGGACCCGACCAACGACTTGCTGTTGGGGATGGCCGAGCTTGACCGCGGCCGTGCCTATCTCGCGTACGCCGAATATCGTTCGGTGGCCGTGCTTTACGACCGGATGGTCGCTGCGCGTGAAGACACCGACGGTTTCGTGGTGGATGGCTTCGCGGGCGCTGCGGCACGTATCGCCAAGCTACGCGGAACGTCTCGTGGCGCCGCGGAAACACTGCTCAATGATGCGGTCGCGTTGCGGGACCGGTTGCCGGAGGTGTCGGAATGTTTGCGTGACGGCGTGATCGGGCCGTGGCACGCGCAGAAGGCGGTCAGCCGTACCGACCTGCTGGCCGAATCATCAGCGGCACCGCTCGTGGATGCCGACATCGCCCGAACACTACGCACCAAACGCGGGACGTGGAGCAAAGCCAGGTTCCGCGACATGATAGACCGCATCGTGTTTCGTCATGACCCCGACGCGGTGCGTGAACGTCGACAGCAGGCCCTTGATGACCGCCGGATGTGGACCCACCCGCGCGAGGACGGCACCGCCGAGATCACCGGGGTGATGTCGGCGGAGAACGTACGCATCGCCGCCGCCGCGGTCGCCGCATTGGCCGACAGTGTGTGTGAACACGATCCGCGCACCAAGCCGCAACGACAATCCGATGCGATGTTCTGCCTGCTGTCGGGCACCGCGTTCGAATGCGACTGCGGTAGTGACGACTGCACCGCGGTCATCCCGGAGCCCGGGGTGGTGCCGCCGGTGGACTGCAAGGCCGTCCTCCACGTCGTCGCCGACGAGGCCACCGTGAAAGGGATGGCGAACCATGCCGGTTTCATGGATGGCCATGGTGTGATCTCGGGCGAGCATGTGCGCGACATCGCCGCGCGTGCGGACACCAGGGTCTCCTATCTGGTGCCGCCCACGATCGAACCGGAGCCCGATGGCACGTTCACGTTGCCGGCGCATCTGCCGTCGGATCCGTATCGGCCGTCGGCGGCGTTGGACACCTTCATCCGGCTGCGCGATGGCTATTGCACCGAACCGGGATGCCTGACCTCGGCGTGGCGTGGCGACCTCGACCATGTCGATGAGTACGACCACGCCTGTCCGCACAACGGTGGGCAGACCACTGAGGTCGGGTTGAACGCGAAATGTCGTCCCGGGCACTTGTTGAAGACCTTCGGCGACTGGGTCGATGATCAGTGGCGTGATGCCGACGGGCGGCTGGTCACCGAATACATCACCCCCGAAGGCCTGGTGTTGCCCGGCGAAGCCGAAACCCAGGAAGATCTGTTCCCTGGGCTGCGCCGTATCCGGTTCACCGCACCCGCGCAGGCTCCACCCCCACACACCGGCTCCACGATCGAACGCAGCACCCGCGTCAACACACGGGTGGCGAACAAACACGCCCGCAGACGCGCCGAACGCGCCCGAAACCGCAAACGCGTCACCGACGCCGGCCCGCCGCCGTTCTAGCGCCGACCTCCCGCAGGCGGCTGCCACTCGTCCAGCACCGCTGTCACATCCGTGTTTGTCGCGGCCTGCGGCGTCCCCGACACAGAGCGAGAGAACCGCGGTGCCGGCGCCGGCTGCGTCATGCCCTCGACCTCGACGTAACTCTCGCGCTGCACCGCATACGGATGCTTCGCGGCCTCGTCGAAGTCGAGAACCGGTGTGACACAGGCGTCGACGCTGCCGAATACCGTTTCCCATTCGGCGCGGGTTCGGGAGGCGAAGCGCGCGGCCAGTGTCTGCGTGAGTTCCGACCACCGCGCACGATCCCACCGGTCCGGCGGATCGTCCACCTCGAGGGTATCGATCAGGCGCTGCCAGAAGACGTCTTCCAGAGCGCCGACTGCCATGTATCCGCCGTCCGCGCAGGCGTACGTGGTGTAGAACGGTGCGGACCCGTCGAGCAGATTGCCCTCGGCCCGATCCACCCAGCGGCCCGCGGCTTTCCACGACCACTGCAATGCACCGAGGACACCCGCGCCGTCGGTCATGGCCACATCGATGACCTGACCTCGACTGGAAGTCTGCCGCTCATGCAGTGCCGCAAGTACTCCGACAACCAGGAACATCGAACCGCCGCCGAAGTCGGCCACCAGCGACAGCGGCGGAAGCGGTGGGCGGTCGGCCGGCCCCATCGCATCCAGGAGCCCGGTGACGGCCAGGTAGTTGATGTCGTGGCCAGCGGCCGCCGCATATGAGCCGGACTGCCCCCAGCCGGTCATCCGCGCATAGATCAACTGCGGCGCAACCGCCAACAAATCGTCGGGACCCAGACCCAGCCGTTCCATCACACCCGGCCGATACCCTTCGACAAGCACATCCGCTGCGCCGATCAACTCCCGCACCAGTGAAATGTCATCGGCGTTCTTGAGGTCGGCCTCGACGACCCGCCGGCCCCGCCACATTCCCGCGTCGGCATCGGCGACACCATCCGGGGCGGTCGACCCGCCGGGCCGTCGGATCTGAACGACGTCGGCGCCGAGATCGGCCAGCATCATGCATGAGTGTGGGGTCGGTCCGAGTCCCATCATCTCAACGACGCGCACACCACTCAACGGTCCGCTCATCGCACGGATCCGTCGTGATGCAAGATGCCCCGGATCGCGAAATCAACATAGTCGGCGACGAGCTGGTCGACGTCCTGGTCGTCGCGCAGCCACCAGCTGATGCCGTTCATCAGATCGAGCACCGCGATCGCCGACTGTCCGGCATCACGAACCTCGAATTGGCCGGCGCGGGCGCCGGCAGCGATCACGTCGCGCACCCGGCGCTGGTAGTACTTGCGGTAGTCGGTGACCACCACCCGGTGTTCGGGTGACAATGCCGACAGTTCCCGCAGACTCACCAGGTGCTCCACACGATGTGTGGCGAGATGACGCACATGGACCTCGATCAACGCGGTCAGACGTTGTGCGGGTGAGCCCTCCGCGTCGAGGACCAGCAGATGCTCCTGCGGGTCCTTGGTCATCTGCAACGCGATGGCGTACAGGATCTCCTCTTTCGAATGAAAGTGGTTGTACAGACTCGCACCCTTGATCCCGACCGCCTGCGCGATGTCGCGCATTCCGGCGTTGCTGTAGCCGTGTTCGGCGAAATACTCGGCGGCGGCCGTGACGATCTCGTCCCGACGCACCCGGGTGCGTGTGCCACGCGCGGGTACCGGTGCGTCGGCCTCGTCGAGCGACGGCGCCGGATCGGCACCCGAATCCATGCCCATCAACCCTTTCCGAACTGTCTGCGCAGCTCCCGCTTGAGCAATTTCCCCTGCGGATCGGTGGGCAACTCAGACACGAGGTGCACTGTCTTGGGGATCTTGTAGGAAGCCAGATCGTTTCGACAGTACTGCCGAAGATCGTCAGCGGTGGTGCTCGCCCCGTCCTGCAACACAATGAACGCGGTGACTGCCTCAGACCAGTAGTCGTCGGGCAGACCGACGACAGCCGCACGCAGAACGTCAGGATGGCCCTGCAGTGTTCGCTCGACCTCCTGCGACGACACGTTGAATCCGCCTGTCTTGATCATGTCCTTGCGACGATCGCGGAAGAAGAGGTTGCCATCGTCATCGACCCGGACAATGTCGCCGGTGTGCACCCAACCGTCGGCCAGCGCGTCGGCGGTGCGTTCGGGGTCCTTGTGGTAGCCGAGCATCACCGATGGCGTCCGGCACAGCAGTTCGCCCTCCACGGAGTCGTCGCCGTTGGCGTCCACCACGCGGATCTCCAGGTGGCCCACCGGCTTCCCGATCCAGGTCGGGTCGTTGTCGGGCACATCTTCGAGCCGCTTGAACCAGCCAACCGAACCCAACTGGGTGAGTTCGGACTGACCCCAGTAGGTGCCCCACACCGATTCGGGTGTCGCATCTGCCCACGCGTCGATGGCGAACGGCGACACCTGACCGCCGTAGGTGAGGCAGCGACGCACGGTCCCGACGGTATGCGGACCGAATTCCTCGTGGTTCGCCAGTGCGATGAAGAACGTCGGTGTCTGCGCGAGCACCGAGATGGACTCGTCGCGAATCAGTCTCAGTGACGTTCCGGGATCCACCGATGCGGGCAGTACCAGGGTGGCGCCGAGTAGCGTCAGCGAAGTCAGCGAACCGATCCCTGCGATCGTGTGGAACGGCATCACGTAGAGCCACACGTCGTCGGGAAGGCAACGCAGCCCCCATGTGTAGGCCGGCGCGGTGGAGATGAGGTAGTTACGATGCGCGATCTCCACACCCTTCGGTGTGGATTCGGTGCCGGATGTGTAGACGATCATGGCGAGATCGTGCTCGTCGACGTCGGCGACCGGCTCGTCATCAGGGGAGTCGGCCAGCACGGCGTCAAAGGTCGGCCAGGTCGTCGCGGGTGCATCGCCCACGACGATCACCCGTGAATCGGCGTGTTCGGCGACAGGTCCGGCCACCGTCGCGTGCTCGGCGGCGACCACGAGTACGGCAGGTCTGAGGTGATTGACCTGCTGCGCGATCTCACGTTCACCGAACAGCGCGCTGATGCCCGAGTAGTACGCGCCGATCTTGAGTGCCCCGTAGTAGGCGATCACCGACTCCACACGGTTACGGCTCATCACCGCGACCCCGTCGCCGCGCCCGACGCCCAGGTTCGTGAGTGCGTTCGCGAAGCGGTTGGCCCGCCTGTTCAGCTCGCCGTAGGTCGTGACATGCCGGGAACCGTCGGCGGAGTAGGCGATGATTGCCGGCTTTCTTCCCTGCGTCTGCGCGAGTCGGCGAAGTTGGTCACCGATCGTCGCCCGACCGAGCGGGGACGTCTGTACCTTCGATAGCCCGCGCACCGGTTCCCGCGTGGGCGCGCTCATGCGAACATCGGGGTGTCGAACCGGTCCAGGAAGGCGATTTCCTCGACTGGCGTCCGAGTGAGCTTGCGCGGGAAACCATCCCGTGGATATCCCACGGCGATGTGCGCGGCGGTGATGTAGCCGTCCGGGATGTTGAGCAGTTCCTTGACGGCCGGTTCCTCGGCGCACAGAAGGGTGGTCAGTGCCGATGCGACGCCCTGCTCACGCAGGGCGAGAGTCAGGTTCTGGACTGTCGGATAAATCGACGCCCCGCCGACCACGGAGAGGCGTCCGAGCTCATGATCGGTCGGATGCAGACCTTCGGCCTCCGCGCACACGACGATCATCACCGGCACATCGGCCAGATTGTGTGCGAAATTGTTGGCCGACTGCACCGTCGCGGGCACTGCGCCCACCGCCTTGCTGCCCTCGATCACCGCCGCGTAGTAACCCTCCCAGTAGGGGAGATAGAGCTCCGCGAGCCGCTTCTTGGTCTCCGCGTCACGCACGGCCACCCACCGCACCGGCTGTCGGTTGCCACCCTGCGGGCCGAACCTGGCGTTGTCGAACGCCTGGTACAGCACCTCGTCGGAGACGTACTCGTCGCTGAAGTAGCGGCACGTCCCGGTCGACCGCATTGCGTCACTGAGTTCCATCCGCAGCTCTCCTTGTCTTGATTGCACTAACCGCAGTTAGCATGATGCGGATCACACTGACACGGCGATACTGGTGGTGTCAAGGTGTCTGTTTGCGCAAATCCTCATGCTTGACGGGATTAAACTAACCATGGTTAGTATTGCTCATGTCGAGTGTCACCGAACGCAGTCTTGCTCCTGTCGACGTCGCCCGTCTGCGCGACGCGACCCGCGCCGGCAATATCCCCACCCTGATCGCCACGTTGGTCGAGCTGACCGGGGACAGCCGGTGGCTGACCGAGAGATACCGACCCAGCAGGCCACGCGGGATGGACGACAATCGGACAGGTGGACTGGCACCGGAGGTGCGTGACGAGATCTGCGATGCCGTGGTCGAGGCAGTGTGTCGGTGGCACACAGCCGGGAGCCCGCCGCGTCGGCAGATGAGTGGGGACGAGATCGCTGCCGTCTTGGATTTCACCGCCGGCGAATCGGTCCCGCATGAGTTCAGTCCGATGATGGCGGAGATCGTCGGCGGGACAACGGAACCTCGAGTCTCGGCGGAGCCGCTTGATACGAGTCAGCTGACGGCCATCGTGATCGGGGCGGGTGTCGCCGGAATGCTGATGTCGGTACAACTGGCGGCGGCCGGGGTCGAGCACATCGTGCTGGAGAAGAACGACGAAGTGGGTGGCTCGTGGTGGGAGAACCGCTACCCGGGCGCCGGTGTGGACACGCCGAGCTACCTCTACTCGATCTCGTCATTCGAACATCACTGGTCGACGCACTTCGGTAAGCGTGACGAGGTGCAGGGCTACCTGGCCGCCTACGCGGATGAGCATCGCCTGCGCAGCCGAATCCGCTTCGGAGTGGAGGTCGAATCGGCCGCCTACGACCCCGCCGCCCAGCAGTGGGCGGTGCGAACCCGTGATCGCGACGGCGTGTGCGAAACACTGGAGGCACGGCTGGTGATCAGCGCTGTGGGTTTGCTCAACCGTCCCAAGATCCCCGCACTGCCGGGGATGGACGACTTCGCGGGCCGGATCTTCCACTCGGCGCAGTGGCCGACCGAGCTCGACGAACCCGGCGCGTTGACCGGCAAGCGGGTGGCAATTGTCGGCTCCGGTGCCAGTGCCATGCAGATCGGACCGGCAATCGTCGACGACGTGGAGTCGTTGACGGTGTTCCAACGTTCACCGCAGTGGATCGCCCCCAACGACGACTACTTCGCCCCGGTGGGTGACGACGTGCACTGGTTGATGGATCACGTTCCGGGATATCGGGAATGGTATCGGGCACGGTTGTCATGGATCTTCAACGACAAGGTGCACCCAACGCTGCAGGTGGACCCGGACTGGCCGGAGGCGACTGCGTCGATCAACGCGGCCAACCACGGGCATCGCGGCTTCTACCTTCGTTATCTGCGTGAGCAGCTCGGTGACCGGGAGGATCTCATTGAGCTCTCGACGCCGGATTACCCGCCCTTCGGCAAACGCATGCTGCTCGACAACGGCTGGTACTCGATGTTGCGCCGCGACAATGTCGACCTCATACCGCGCGCGGTTGAGAAGGTGACGCGGACCGGAGTCATCGACGCCGACGGCAGTGCCCGGGATTTCGACATCATCGTATTGGCCACCGGTTTCCACAGCGATCGGTTCCTGTACCCGATGGATGTGCGGGGCCGCAGTGGTCGCTCCACGGTCGAGGTGTGGGGCGAGAATGACGCCTTCGCCTACCTCGGCATCACGGCGCCCGACTTCCCCAACCTGTTCGTGCTGACCGGACCCAACACGGCACTCGGTCATGGCGGAAGCTTCATCAGCATCCTCGAATATCAGGTCCGCTACGTGGCCGACGCGATCGCGCTGATGGCCCGTGAACGACTCGGTGCCCTGGAAGTGCGCCATGACGTGACCGCCGACTACAACAGGGCCGTCGATGAGGCGCATGCCCGGATGGTGTGGACCCACCCGGCGATGACCAACTGGTACCGCAATGACGACGGTCGGGTGGTGGCCGTGTTGCCGTGGCGGATCATCGACTACTGGCGTATGACCAGGTCGGTCGAGCCGGCCGACTTCGTGCGCGAGCCGATCGTCCGGTTGCCGTACCGACCGTCCTAGACTGGACGGCGTGAGTACGGCCATCCGAGACATCACGCCGGCGGGGGGCGTCCCGACCCCCTACGAGGATCTGTTGCGCCTGGTCCTCGAGACGGGGACGCCGAAGGCCGATCGCACCGGAACCGGGACGCGCAGCCTGTTCGGGCATCAGCTGCGCTATGACCTCACCGAGGGCTTCCCGCTGATCACCACCAAGAAGGTGCACCTGAAGTCCATCATCTACGAGTTGCTGTGGTTTCTGCGCGGAGATTCCAACGTCCGGTGGTTGCAGGAGCGTGGCGTGAGCATCTGGGATGAGTGGGCCGACGCGGACGGCGATCTCGGGCCGGTCTACGGCGTCCAGTGGCGTAGCTGGCCCACCCCGTCGGGTGAGCACATCGATCAGATCGGGGCGGCGCTGGAACTCCTCAAGACGAACCCCGATTCGCGGCGCAACATCGTGTCCGCCTGGAATGTCGGGGAGATCCCGCAGATGGCGTTGCCGCCGTGTCACGCGTTCTTCCAGTTCTACGTCGCCGACGGCAAGTTGTCCTGTCAGCTCTACCAGCGCAGTGCCGACCTCTTCCTCGGCGTACCGTTCAACATCGCGTCGTATGCGCTGCTCACCCACATGATGGCCCAGCAGGCCGATCTCGAGGTCGGCGACTTCGTGTGGACCGGCGGCGACTGCCACATCTACGACAATCACGTCGAACAGGTGCAGTTGCAGCTGTCCCGGGACCCCTATCCCTATCCGAGGCTCGAACTTCGACGAGCCGCGACGATCTCCGACTACGACTTCGACGACATCGCGGTCGTCGGCTATGAGTCCCACCCGGGAATCAAAGCGCCGGTGGCGGTCTGAGATGGCCACCACCATCACCCTGTTGTGGGCGCAGGACCGCAGCGGCGCTATCGGCCGGGCCAACACCATTCCCTGGCATGTGCCGGAGGACATGCGGCGGTTCCGCGAGCTGACCGGTACCCATCCGGTGGTGATGGGACGCAAGACCTGGGAGTCGCTGCCGGACCGTTTTCGACCATTGCCCAATCGTCGCAACGTGGTCATCACCCGATCGGCCGCGTTGGACGCCGCCGGCGCAGAGATCGTGCACACCCTCGACGACGCCCTCGAACTCATCACAGGGCCTGTCACGGTCATCGGTGGCGGTCAGATCTATGAGGTCGCGATGACCAGCGCGACACATCTGCGGGTCACCGAGATCGACATGCTGGTGGAGTCGGCGGACACCTTCGCGCCCGAAATCGACCCGTACGTGTGGGACACATCGGACACAGGGGAGTGGCAGACGTCGTCGACCGGAACCCGGTATCGATTCGTCGATTACGTCAGACATGCGCTCGTGCGCGGATGACTCGCGCACTCTCAATCCATCAGGCACGTCGGATCGCGCTGGCAGCGCAGGGTTTCACCGATCGGTTGCCGACGGTCGCGCCGACCCTGGCACATCTGCGACGCGTCGTGGGGCGCACTCGTTTGCTCCAGATGGACTCGGTCAACATCGCGGTCCGCGCGCACTACATGCCGCTGTTCAGTCGCTTGGGTGTCTACGACATGCAGTTGTTGGATCGGGCAGCGTGGCGTCCGCGTCACCGATCGCGCGTGCTGGCGGAGTACTGGGCGCATGAGGCGGCACTGATACCGATCGAGGACTGGCCGTTGTTCGGTTGGCGCAGAGATGAATTCCGTGACGGACGATATCGGTACACCCGCGAGGTGATGCGCAACAACCGCGAACTCGCCTGCGATGTGCACGATGTCATCGCCGAATGCGGGCCCAGTACCCCGAAACAGATCGAGGATCATCTCGGAATCGAGCGTGTCCCGGGTCAGCCCGGCGGTTGGTGGCATCGCGGCGACGTGAAACACGTCTGCGAGGCCATGTTCGCCGCCGGAGACCTGTCTGCGGTGCGCAACGAGAACTTCGCGCGCCATTACGATCTCGCCGAACGGGTCATCGGTGCCGGGGTCACCGCACGTGTCGACCGTGCCGACGCACACCGTGAACTCACCGCACAGGCCGGGCGTGCACTCGGTGTCGCGACCATCGCCGATCTCGCCGACTACTACCGGACCAAGACCGCCGACGTCCGGCCCGCCGTGGATGACCTGGTGGACTCGGGTGTGCTGACGCCGGTGGCGGTGGCAGGCTGGCGCGACACCGCCTACCTTCACGCCGACGCCCGCATCCCGCGCCGCGTCGAACGCTCGGCGATCCTGTCACCCTTCGATCCGCTCATCTTCTACCGGCCGCGCACCGAGCGGCTTTTCGACTTCCACTATCGCATCGAGATCTACGTGCCCGAGCACAAACGTGTCCACGGCTATTACGTGCTGCCGTACCTGATGGATGACGACATCGTCGCGCGTGTCGATCTCAAGGCGGACCGTCGAGAGCGGACGCTGCGCGTGCTCGGCGCATTCCTCGAGGACGAACGCCCCAGAACCGTTGTCGCCGAACGTCTCGCGGATGACCTTCGAAACATGGCCGGGTGGCTGGGCCTCGACGACGTGGTCGTCGGCGGACGCGGCGATCTCGCCGGCGCGTTGCGCGCCGAGATCGCTCGCGCCTGACGGTCAGGACGTGCGCACGACCATCTTTCCGGTGTTCTCCCCGCGCATGAGACCGAGGAAGGCGTCCACCGCGTTGTCGATGCCCGTCACCACTGTCTCGTCATGCACGATCTTGCCGTCGGCGAACCAGCCGCTCATCTCCCGGTTGAACTCGCCGGCCTGGTCGAAGTGGTTGCCGATGGTGAAGCCACGCAACGTCAATCCGCGGGTGATGATGTTGGCCATGTTCGATGGCCCCGGCGTGCGGCTGGTGGCGTTGTACTGTGCGATCGCGCCACAGAGGGCGGCGCGGCCACCGTCGTTGAACGAGTCGAGCGCCGCCTCGAGGTGGTCGCCGCCGACGTTGTCGAAGTACACGTCGATCCCGTCGGGCGCAGCATCGCGCAGCTGTCGACGCACCGGACCGTCCTTGTAGTTGAACGCGGCGTCATACCCGTATCGGTCGGTCAGCAGTGCCACCTTCTCTGCCGACCCGGCCGAGCCGATGACGCGGTGTGCGCCTTTGAGGCGGGCGATCTGTGCGGCGGCGGTGCCCACCGCGCCCGCTGCGCCCGAGATGAACACGGTGTCGCCGGGCTGCATCGATGCGATCGTCAACAGACCCACGTAGGCGGTCAGCCCCGTCATGCCCAACACACCGAGATAGATCGACGACGCTGCACCCGTGGGGGGTTCGGGTAGCGCGCGGAACTCACCCGCATCCGCCTGAGTGACGTCGCGCCAGCCGAGCATGTGGCTGACGAGTGTGCCGACGGGCAGGTCGTCGACCGTCGTGGCGACGACGCGACCCACCGCGCCGCCCGTCATCGTCTCGTCGAGCTGGAACGGCGGGATGTAGCTGCGGGTGTCGATCATCCGCCCACGCATGTACGGGTCGACCGAGATGAACTCGTTGGCGACCCGGACCTGGCCTGCCGCGAGGTCGCCGTACTCGACGGTGACAGTGCTGAAGTCCTTGGGTTCGGGCCAGCCGGTCGGTCGGTTGACGAGTTGGATCTGGGTGCTGGTCACGGTCATCGGAACCTCCCGCTGAGTTGGCAATTGTGAACTGCTCGGTCCAGAATAGAGATCGAGTCGCCGAAACGACAACCGAGCGAGGGAGTGGGTATGGGTCGCCACCCGGGCTATGACGCCGCAAACGTGATCTCCCGAGCGCGGAATCTGTTCTGGCGAAACGGTTTCGACAAGGTCTCGGTGACCGATGTCGAACGCGCGACGGGGCTGTCGCGGTCGAGCGTCTACCATGCGTTCGGCAGCATGCGGGGCTTGTTCGACGCCGCAGTTCTCGATTACCTCGATACCGTCGTCCGGCCGCGCCTGCGTGGTCTCACCGGCGACCGGGTGTCGCCGCATGCGCTCCAGGACTACCTCCGCGACCTCGGTGTGGCGATCGAACAGCGCGCCGACTCCGACGAACCGACCGGATGCCTGCTATTGGGGACGGCGGCGACGTCGCTGGGTGACGACTCGGCCGTGCGCGAAGTGATCGCCGCGTACCACCGTGAACTGCTCGATGCGGTGTTGGCCGGGGCCCGCGCAGCGGATTCGTCGGCGCCTGAGCGTGTTGTCGAGGCACGCGCTCGATCGGTGGCGGGGGCGGTGATCGCGGCGAACGTGCTCGCGCGAGTGGACACCGAGTCGGCACTCGCGCTGCTCGAAGCGACTGCGAGGTCGGCAGTGGTGGCGCCGGATGCGGCCGATGTGAGGTGATCTCGGTCCACCCGTTCGTGCGTGGCCGGCCGGACAATGACATGCTGCTGTCGACACGTTCGTGCCGACTGGCGTCGGCGACCGGAAAGGCAGACGATGACGGTTTCGTACCAGGGCAAGGACTATTCGCTGGTCATGTTCGACCTCGACGACACCCTGGCGCCGTCCAAGAGTCCGCTGCCAGATGAGATGGCCGCCGTGCTGGCCCGGATGCTCGACGACACCATGGGCTGTGTCATCTCCGGTGGGCGGTTCACGCAGTTCGAAAAGCAGGTGATCGCGCGGCTCGGGGAGTTTGCGGGAGCCGGCAACCTACACCTGATGCCCACCTGCGGAACCCAGTACGTCCGCTGGTCGGGCGCCGGGTGGGAGACGGTCTACGCGGAGTACCTCACCGACGACGAGAAGCAGCGCACCCTCAATGTCCTCGAAACCGGGGCGCAAGAACTCGGTCTGTGGGAGACCGAGACCTGGGGCCCGATCCTGGAGGACCGCGGTAGCCAGATAACTTTCAGCGCACTCGGACAGACCGCGCCGGTCGACGCGAAGGCCGCCTGGGATCCCGACGGTGCGAAGAAGGAGTCGCTGCGCGCCTACGCAGCGCAGCGGCTGCCCGACCTCGAGGTGCGTAGCGGCGGTTCAACATCGGTCGATGTCACCAAGAAAGGCATCGACAAGGCCTACGGCGCTCGCAAACTCATGGACATCCTGGAGCTGGGCATCGACGACATCCTCTTCTTCGGCGATCGCCTGGACGAGGGCGGCAACGATCGGCCGGTCCAGGATCTCGGTATCACCTCGATCGCCGTGGACGGGTGGCGCGACACCCATGAAAAGCTGTCGGCGATCGTCGGCTGAACGATCTAATAACCCTGAATTCCACGAATCGCAGGCTGCCGCCCGGGCGAGAATCCATCGAAAGACGATGGGAGCGCCATGTCACAGTCGGATGCGTTGCCGCCTGAGGCGATCGAACCCTACCTGGCACACGGGCGACGGTTGGCTCAGGATTTGCTCCATCCGCCGGAACTCAACGTGAAGGCGGCTCTTCACGAGGAACCGAAGGGCACCCTGATCGCGGAGGGGGATTCGTGGTTCGACTACCCCGGTGCGGATGTAGTGCGCTGCCTGCGTGAGATGAACTGGGACGTCAGGTCAGTGGCCCGCTTCGGGCACGATGTCGAGGCCATGGCATTCGAAGCCTGGCAACTCGAGGGGTTACGGCGAGAGTGTGAGCGGCTGGCGCGGAGTTCAGGACTTGGTATCGACGGTCCCGGGGATTCGGATGTGAGGCCGGGGCCGACAGCGTTCCTGATCTCGGGCGGCGGAAACGATATCGCTGGCCCGGAGTTCGCAATGCTGTTGGAGCATGCGCGTTCCCCCGGCGGTGCCCGCGCCGCGACCGAGGTCATGGATCATGTGCTGGGGGTGCGCATTCGGAACGCCGTGCTCTCGTTGACAGGCAGCATTCAGGAGTTCTCGCAGCGCTACTTCAGACGGGACGACATCCCGATCTTCATTCATGGTTATGGCAATGCGCGGCCGACAGGAAGGGCGTTCAAGGGTATCGGGCTGCTTCCCGGCCCGTGGCTGGCGCCCGCATTCGAGCGGAAGGGGCTCGATCGCGACCGGGACATCGAAGCGATGACACTAATCGTCTCCCAGGTCATCGGTCACTACAACGCGGTGCTCGCGCAGCTGGCGCGGAGCGTCCCGGTGTTGCACTACGTCGATGTGCGCCCGGTGCTTGCGAACAGCGCGGACGACTACCGTTCTGACTGGCAGGACGAGATGCACCCGTCGGCTGCGGCATTCTCGAGGATTGCGGAGCTACTCGACAGCAGTATCGACAGCGTTGTTCGCTGAGGTCGAGCAGGAGCAGGGCGACGTGCTGTCGGTCAGTCCTGTGGCTGCGAAACCGACTGGACGCGTTGGCTTCCCGGGGCCACCCGAAACGACCGCGCGTGGTACCGGCCCGTCTGCGGATCGGTCTTGTCGTTGACGAAATACCAGTCCATCTGGGCGGCGGCCGGCGTGACGGTGAGCACCGCGTAGCCGTGCGCGTCGAAGTCGTTCCAGCGCACATGTCGGTTGGCGGTCATGATCGCGGCGGGGACCGCATTGCCCACGGTGTGCTCGGGGACCCCGAGAATGTCGTCGACGTTCGACGAGGTCACCGACGGCACCACCAATTCGGTGGCGACGGTACCGGCGGCCGGATAGCGAGCGGGGTCGGCCGGGATGTCGCAGGCCCAGGATGAATGGATGTCACCGGTGATGAACACCACGTTGTCTACGTTGTTGGTCCGGATGGCGTCGAGCAGCCGGGTGCGGTCGGCGGTGTAGCCGTCCCATTGATCGGCGTTGTAGGGGACGCCCTGCCTGGGCAGCCCGAGCACCTCAGTGAGGGCGGCGGCGTTTCGTTCGTCGAGCGGCGGAACCAGCACCGGCGAGATCATCACCGGGTTGCCGACGATTCGCCATCGCGTCGTCGACGAGGTCAAACCCTCCGTCAGCCAACCCATCTGGGCGGCCCCGGTGATGCTGCGGGACGGGTCGTCGACACGCCGCGACGTGGCAGAGACCTGCTCATCGCGGTAGGTGCGCAGGTCGAGCATCGACAGTTCCAACAGGCGACCGAAGCCGAGGCGCCGGTAAAGGTGCCGGCCGTTCGGTCCGGCGGCGGGGCGCACCGGCATCCACTCGTAGTACGCCTTCTCCGACGCCGCTTTCCGTGTCCCCCAGGGGCCCTCGCTCGCGTCGTGGTTCTCGGCGCCACCCTTCCAAGAGTCGTTGGCGGACTCGTGATCGTCCCAGGTGCAGATCCACGGCACACGGCGATGTAGCTCGGCGAGATCCGGGTCGGTCTTGTACTGCGCGTGCCGCATCCGATAATCGCGTAGGGTCACGGTCTCGTTGGTGGGGGAGGTGGCGCGCACCACTCCGGACTTGCCGGTGTATCCGTCGCTCTCGTATTCGTAGAAGTAGTCGCCGAGGTGCACGACCGCGGTGAGGTCGCGATGAGCGCGGAGATGACGGTACGCCCCGAAATAGCCTGCTTCCCAGTTGGAACACGAGACCACGCCGAACCGGACGCGGCTCACGTCGGCGTTGGGCGCGGGCGCGGTCCGGGTGTATCCCACGGGGGACATCGCTCCGGTTGCCGGGCCGGACGTCACTCGGAATCGGTAGGTGTATCGGGTGTTCGCGGCCAAGCCGGCGACGTCGACCTTCACGGTGTGGTCGGTGCCCGCCGCCGTGGTGACGGTGCCAGAGGCGACGACCGTGGCGAACGAGTCGTCGCGCGCGACCTCCCACGTGACCCCGGTGGCCGGACCGAGGCCCGAACCCGGTCGCGCTGCGGGGGTCGGGGTCACCCTGGTCCAGAGGATGACCCCATCGGGCAGCGGGTCCCCGGAAGCGACCCCATGTGCGAAGACCGCAGTAGATGCCGGGGCCGCAGTCGCTCTGCCGGCCACGACCGGAAGTGCCGCAGCCCCGGTGACCACGGCACTGGTCCGGAGGAAGGCCCGGCGCGAGGTGGCGGCCCGCTCATGATTCTGACTGGATGACTGAACGGACATGATTCCCCCACATCGGGCGCCACTTCCGGCGGGGCCGGATCAGGCGCTACTGACACATCGCCGAACATCATGCGCCATGTTGCTCGGCGGTAGCGAGCGATCGGGACAACGGGTCATCTGACCTGCTGGGTGTTTTGCCACCTCGTCGCCGAACGTTCACCTGGCCGTTCGGTGGAATGTGACGTGGTGAACTCCGCCCGGCGACGATCTCGTCCGGACCCGGTGGCGAACTGCGCTGCCCGACGCCCGATACTGGGGGACAATCGACGCCCCGTCCCCTCAGGGTGCGGATCGTGCAGACGTGGTGAGGAGCAGACGTGTCCGAGTTGGTGCCGCTGAAGGTTCAGATGGTGGCTGCGACCGAGTTCACCCCGCCGCCGGACGTCGACTGGACCACCGACGCCGAGGGTGGGGAAGCGCTGGTCGAGTTCTCCGGCCGCGCGTGCTACCAGAGTTGGGACAAACCGAACCCCCGGACCGCCACCAACGCGGGATATCTGCGCCACATCCTCGAAGTCGGCCACACTTCGCTGCTCGAACACGCGTCGGTCACCTTCTACATCACCGGGATCTCCCGCTCGTGCACCCACGAACTGATCCGCCATCGGCATTTCTCCTACTCGCAGCTGTCGCAGCGGTTCGTGCCCGAACACGACGCCAACGTGGTGGCGCCCCCGGCAATTCGTGGTGACACCGAACTCGAGGCGCTCTTCACCGAGGCCACCGACGCCTCGCGCAAGGCCTACAGCGAATTGCTCGACGCATTGGAAGCCAAATTCGCCGATGTGCCCAATGCGATCCTGCGCCGCAAACAGGCACGACAAGCAGCGCGGTCGGTGTTGCCGAACGCCACCGAGACCAAGATCGTGGTGACCGGCAATTATCGGGCATGGCGGCATTTCGTCGGTATGCGCGCCACCGAGCACGCCGATGTCGAGATCCGGCAGCTCGCCGTGGAGTGCCTGCGCCACCTGATGCGGGTGGCGCCGACAGTTTTCGGTGACTTCGAGATCAGCACCCTCCGCGATGGCACCGAGGTCGCCACCTCTCCGTTCGTGCTCGAGGGTTGACCGCCTACCACATCGCGGGGCCATTGTGTGGCCGGCCACATTCCGGTGACGGATCGTTCACTCGACTGTCGTCCGGATGTGCCGTCGAGTTCGAGTGAGAGACCGATCCCGGGCATCAAATCGGTGGGCGCCGCCGGAGAGCGGCGCATTCATCGCTCATGCGGCAGTACCCAGGGGGAGGAACTCAGCCGTGTTCACGTCAGGGATCCATTCGACCGCACGAATTCATTCGACCGGCACGCGGCGCGTCCGCCAGGCGATACATCGCCTGGCGGTTTCGCTCACAGCCGGATGCGTGGCGGCGGTCGCCGCGACAGGTGTCGCGGCAAACGCCACCACGGCACCGACTGCGGCGACGCATCAGGCCGCCTCGATGCCGTCGTGCCCGAACGCGGGACCACCACAGGTCCTGACCACCGATCTGGCGACCTTCGAGGGCGGTGATTTCGACGACGAGGGTCGCCCTGTCGTTTCGAACTGGCTCGGTTCCAACGTGCATCGGATGGACACGCCTGGGCGCACCCACGTGATCAATCCGTTTCTGCTGTTCCCGCTCGGGGTGGTGAACAACGACGACGGCCTGATGGTGGTCGGCAACGGCGTCACCACACTTGCACCGTTGAGCCAGTTCATTCCCAGCGGACAGTTGCTGAGCATGAACCCAGACGACGGGAGTTTCCACGCCTACGCGCGGCAGCTGGTCTCGCAGGGCAACGGACTGACCAGGGGACCGGACGGGAGCATCTACGCCTCGAACGACCTCGCGGCATCGCTCGACAAGATCCTGCCCAACGGACACGTCATCAAGGGCTTCTATCAGAGCAGCGGTACCAATGGCGGGACCGTGAGCGCCGACGGAAAGACGCTGTATGTCACCGAGACCTTCACCCTCGACGCCAAGGTCATCGCCATCGACACGACGACCGGTCGCGGGCGGGTCTACTGGCGTCCACCGGCGAGTCTGGCACTGGCACACCTCGACGACGTCAAGCGCGATGGCGCCGGGAACCTGTATGTGGCCGCATGGGGTGCGGGGCAGGTGTGGCGGATCTCGGCCGACGGCGAATCGGCCTGCGTGCTGATGGCCGATGAACTATTGCCGGCCGGACTCGTCGTCGGAAAGAACGGCACCCGGTTCGCGCCGCACAGCCTGTTCGTACTGACCCACGGTGGCCGAATCCTCGAGATCCCGGACGCGGTCCCGACGCCCCGCCCGGCGACCTGAACCGCGACCCAGAGCACCTGGTGACAGCGCCCGACCCGCGGGTGATGGAGGGGCGTGACCTCGCCGTTGGCATCCGCGGGTCGACCCGTCGCGACACAGTGCGCCCACACGCGAATGCGCCCTGGAGAGAAGGTAGCCTTGAGCACCATGAACGCAGGCGCAGACCAGCCGCAGGACCACCCGTTCGGGACCATCGCCGTGGCGATGGTGACCCCGTTCACCCCCGACGGTGCGCTGGATCTGGACAAGGCTGCGGAACTCGCGGATCACCTGGTCTCCAAGGGGTGTGACGGACTGATTGTCTCCGGCACGACCGGTGAGTCGCCCACCACCACGGTGCCCGAGAAGCTCGAACTGCTGCGTGTGGTGCTCGATGCGGTTGGTGACCGCGCTCGGATCACCCAGGGAGCCGGAAGCTACGACACCGCCGAGAGTGTCCGCTTCTCCGTCGAGGCGGAGAAGGTGGGCGCGCATGGGTTGCTCGTCGTGACGCCCTACTACTCGAAGCCTCCGCAGGCCGGGTTGCTGGCGCACTTCCGGACCATCGCCGATTCCACGGACCTGCCGGTGTTGCTCTACGACATCCCGCCGCGGTCGGTGGTGCCCATAGCCAACGAGACGATGCTCGCCCTCGCCGAGCACCCGCGGATCAAAGCCGTCAAGGACGCGAAGGGTGACCTGCACTCGGCGGCCGGCATCATCGCCTCCACAGATCTCGAGTACCTGTCGGGAGAGGATGCGCTCAATCTGCCGTGGTTGTCGGTCGGGGCCACCGGTTTCGTCAGTGTTATCGGCCACCTCGTGGCTGATCGTCTGCGCGAGATGCAGATCGCCTTCGACAAGGGCGACGTGCGCACCGCACGCGAAATCAACACCTCGATGCTGCCGCTGGTCAACGCCATGGGCCGGCTCGGTGGGGTGACGATGGTCAAGGCATCACTACAGCTCTTGGGACTCGATGTCGGGGCGCCACGACTGCCGCAGGTTCCGGCCGGTGGCCCACAGATCGAAGCGTTGATCGCGGACCTGCGGGCGGCAGGTGTTCTCGACCGATGACCGAACCCACCCGTCGTCGACGATCCGCACGTCGCCAGGCCGGGCCCCCGGCCGCGCCCGTCGATCCGCCGACGCCCAGCCCAGAGGCCACCAGCCCAGAAACCACCGGCACCGAGCCGAAACACGCTGCTGGGCAGACACAACGACCACAGACCGGAGCGTCGCGGAGTGGTGGCGGCCGCCACGAGCGTCGGGATCGCCGCGCCGACAACCGAACTCGCGGCCAGCAGAAACCACAGCCGGCTGCGGTGCCGGCCGTCGACAGTCTCGGCACACCGCCGCGGGCGCCCCGCCACGGATTGCGGATAGTCGCGCTGGGCGGGATCGGCGAGATCGGCCGCAACATGACGGTGTTCGAGTACGACGGTCGGCTGTTGATCGTCGACTGTGGTGTGTTGTTCCCCGAGGACGCACAACCCGGTGTCGACCTGATCCTGCCGGACTTCACCTACATCGAAGACCGGATGGACGACGTCGACGCGATCATCCTGACCCATGGCCACGAGGATCACATCGGCGCCGTGCCGTTCCTGCTGCGGCTGCGCAGTGACATTCCCGTCATCGGTTCCAAGTTCACTCTGGCGCTGGTGGCGGCCAAGTGTCGTGAGCATCGCCTGCGGCCGAAGCTCGTGCAGGTCACCGAGGGAGAGCGGACCACGCACGGTCCCTTCGAGTGTGAGTACTTCGCGGTCAACCACTCCATCCCCGACGCGATAGCCGTGGCGATCCGCACGGGCGCGGGCGTTGCGCTCCACACCGGCGACATCAAACTCGACCAGTTGCCACTCGACGGTCGCCTCACCGATCTGGCCGGCTTCAGCAGGCTCGGTGATGAAGGCGTCGACCTGTTCCTCGTGGACTCGACCAACGCCGAGGTGCCGGGATTCGTCACCCCGGAGCGCGAGATCGGCGGTGTCCTCGATCAGGTGATCGGTCGGGCCAGACAGCGCGTGATCGTCGCGTCCTTCGCCAGCCATGTCCACCGCATCCAGCAGATCGTCGACGTCGCGCACGCCCACAACCGTCGGATCTGCTTCGTCGGGCGATCGATGGTGCGCAACATGCAGATCGCCCAGGATCTCGGCTACCTGTCGGTGCCCGACGGCGTCCTGGTGGATCTCGACACCGCTGCCACGCTGCCGGATCACCGGCTGGTGCTGATCTCGACGGGTTCGCAGGGTGAACCGTTGTCGGCGCTGTCGCGGATGGCCCGTGGCGAACATCGTCAGATCAACATCCGGGCCGACGATCTGGTGGTGTTGGCGTCGTCGCTGATCCCGGGCAACGAGAACTCGGTGTTCGCCGTGGTCAACGGGCTCGCCAAGCGTGGCGCCACCGTGATCACCCAGCAGAGCGCGAAGGTCCATGTGTCCGGGCACGCGTCGGCGGGCGAGTTGCTGTACCTGTACAACGCAGTCCGGCCGTCGAATGTCATGCCGGTGCACGGTGAATGGCGGCACCTGCGCGCCAATTCGGCGCTTGCGGTCGCCACCGGTGTGGCCGAGGACCGGGTGGTGCTCGCCGAGGACGGCGTGGTGGTCGACCTCGTGGACGGGCGCGCAGCGATCACCGGTCGCGTGCCGGTCGGGCACGTGTATGTCGACGGCCTGTCGGTCGGCGACGTCGGCGAGTCGACGCTGTCGGAACGTCTGGTGCTGGGTGAGGGCGGATTCATCTCGATCACGATCGCGATCGATGCCACCACCGGCCGGGCGGTGTCCGCCCCGGAGGTGTCCGGGCGTGGCTTCTCCGACGACCCGGACGCCCTGAAGGCGGCCGCGGATCTCGTCGACCAGGCACTCGACGCGCTCGCCGCGGAAGGCATCACCGACGCCCATCGAATCGCCCAGACCATTCGACGCACCGTGGGTCGCTGGGTCGCCGAAACCTACCGCCGGCGACCGATGATCGTGCCGACCGTACTCGCCGTCGGTTCCTGAGCTCGGGTGCGGGCGCCGAGCGTTCGTTAGGGTGAACCGGTGACCTTCGCACAAGAAGAACGAGCTGCCCTGGTCGATACGATGCGGTCGGTCGGGCCCGATGCGCCCACGCTCTGCGCCGGATGGACGGCCAAGGACCTGCTGGCCCACCTGGTCGTCCGGGAGCGCCGCCCGGACACCGCACCGGGCATCATGATCCCGGCCTTCGCGGGCCACACCGAGAAGGTGCGTGCCGCCGCAGCGGCAGGCTCGTGGGACGACATGCTGGCCCAGTTGGCCGCCGGACCTCCGCTCTATTCGCCGCTCAAGGTGGTCGACCGATGGGCCAACCTGGCCGAGATGTTCGTCCACCACGAGGACGTCCTGCGCGGTGCCGCCCGACCCGATCAGACCTGGACACCGCGCGAGATCTCCGCAGAGTTGCAGGAGGCGTTGATCGCACCGGCCAAGTCGATGAGCAGGATGACCCTCAAGAGCTGCCCGGCTCGCGTCACCCTCCGAACACGCGACAGCCGCGATGTGGTGACCGTAGGCACCGGGCCCGAGGCCGTCGTCGTGGGCAACCCAGGTGAACTGCTGCTCTTCGCCTTCGGTCGAGCACCGGTGAACGTGGTCTTCGATGGTGATGAGCAGGCGGTTTCGGCGGTGCAGGCGGCCAAACGGGGGCTGTGAACCCGGCCGCCGACACCGATCGGTTACGAATCCGACACGCGAGCGCGTTGCCAGTGTTGCCCATGTGACTGGCGAGGCGTCTGGCGACTAGTCTGTCCGCATGGCTTCGAAAGCAACCGCCGGTGCCCAGAAGAAGGGCGCAGCGAAGACGGGTGCGACCACCGCGAGGTCGACCACGAGCAGGACCCGGGCGACCGCAGGAAGTGCGAAGACGGGCGCTCGCACGGCGCGTAGCACCAGCGGACGGCGCGCGCCGGCGCGCGCCACCGCCGGCACCGTCCGTTCCGGCAGCTCGCGGCGCCCGTCTGATGCCCGCACCACTGGGACATCGAAGCGCGCGGGTGCGTCGCGGCAGGCCGACGCGTCGGCCGACATCCATCGGAGGTCGGTGGCGGCCAGCGGTGCGTCGGCGGTGGGACGAGGTCTCGGGGCGGGGTGGTCTTTGATGGCGCGCGGGGTGGGGAGTATCGCCCGCGCCGGCGGGGGAACGCAGTCGGGACGTCGTGACGAGCAAGACGACCTGACCGACGATGGATTCCTCGATGACGATGTCTCCGATGCCGGCGACGACGTCGTCGACGACGGGTTCGATCTCGACGGGCCCATCGTCGACGAGACATCCGGTCGCCGCTCGCAGGCCCATCGACGGCCGGTGGCCGGCGCGGCGCGTGATCTCAGCGGACACACCCACCGACGCGACGGCGCCGCACTCGCGGTGCTCGCCGCCGGGTTGCTCGTCGGCGCCAGCGTCTGGTTCGGTGCGGCCGGTCCGGTCGGGGCGTTCATCGAAGCGTTGATCCGGGCCGTCGTCGGCGGGGTGTCGGTCGTGGTGCCGCTGGCGCTGGTCGCCGTGTCGATCATGCTGATGCGGCGTCCGCCGAACCCATCGGAGCGAGCGCGCTACCTGGGTGCGGGGTTGCTGATCGTGCTCCCCGTCCTCGGACTCATCCACCTCGTCGCAGGTGCTCCCGAGGACCTCCCGGGTCGCTCGGCGGCCGGTGGGTTCTTGGGCTTCGCGGTCGGCACGCCGCTGACCAACGGCGTCACCGCGTGGATCTCGGTGCCGATTCTGGTGCTGTGTGTGGCGTTCGGGTGCCTGATCCTGAGTGGTAAGACCGTGCGTGAGGTCGCCGACGGGGTCGTCGGATATCTGGGTCTGGGCGGCGACCTTGCGCTAGAGGATGATGTCGCGCCGTGGGATGACCTGGACGACGAGGTCGACACTGCCGCAGAGTTCGCCGATCCGGTGGACAACCGGGACCCGGAGGCGACCGAGGTCCTCGACGGCCGGGGAAGATACTCCGCCGATCCCTATGACAACTATCCGCCCGACGCCGAACCGGCATCGCGCAGTCGCCGACGGCGTCGACCGGCTGATCCCGAAATCGACGCCGCCGACTTCGCCGCCGCGACGACCGTTCCCCTCGACGACGAGGTCACCGAACAGATCGGTCGTCCCGAACCGTCGGTGTCGACGAGCGGACGATCTCGTGCGAAGGCCGAGCGGAGCACGCTGGCGCCGACCCCGAGTGCTCCGGTACCGGCCGAGCCGGAAGCCGACGAACTGCCGGGCGGCGGTCTGGTCGAACGGGTCGTCGACGGTGAATACCACCTGCCCCCGTCGTCGCTGCTCATCGATGGTGACCCCCCGAAACAGGGTGGCCGGTCGAACGACGACATGATCGACCGGATCGGTGGGGTGCTCGAACAGTTCAAGATCGACGCGGCGGTCACCGGCTACACCCGCGGTCCCACCGTCACCCGCTACGAGGTCGAGCTCGGGCCGGGCGTCAAGGTGGAGAAGATCACCGCCCTGCAGCGCAACATCGCCTACGCCGTAGCCACCGACAACGTGCGTCTGCTGGCTCCGATTCCCGGCAAGTCTGCGGTCGGTATCGAGGTGCCCAACACCGACCGGGAGATGGTGCGTCTGGCGGATGTGCTCAAGGCGCCCAAGACCCGCAAGGACACCCATCCGCTGGTGATCGGTCTCGGCAAGGACATCGAAGGTGAGTTCGTGAGCGCGAACCTGGCGAAGATGCCGCACCTGCTGGTCGCCGGTTCCACCGGCTCGGGTAAGTCCAGTTTCGTCAACTCGATGCTCGTCTCGTTGCTCACCCGCGCCACCCCCGAGGACGTGCGGATGATCCTGATCGACCCGAAGATGGTGGAATTGACTCCGTACGAGGGGATTCCGCACCTGATCACGCCGATCATCACCCAGCCGAAGAAGGCTGCCGCCGCGCTGGCCTGGCTGGTGGAGGAGATGGAGCAGCGCTATCAGGACATGAAGGCGTCGCGGGTGCGCCACATCGACGACTTCAACGCCAAGGTGCGCTCGGGCGAGATCACCACTCCGCTGGGCAGTGAACGCGTCTACAAGCCCTACCCGTACATCATGGCCATCGTCGACGAGCTCGCCGACCTGATGATGACCGCGCCCCGCGATGTGGAGGATGCGATCGTGCGCATCACCCAGAAGGCGCGCGCCGCGGGTATCCACCTCGTGCTGGCCACCCAGCGTCCTTCGGTCGACGTGGTGACGGGACTGATCAAGACCAACGTGCCGTCGCGGCTGGCCTTCGCCACCTCGTCGCTCACCGACTCACGCGTCATCCTCGATCAGCCGGGCGCGGAGAAACTCATCGGCATGGGTGACGGGCTGTTCCTGCCCATGGGGGCGAACAAGCCGATCCGCATGCAGGGCGCGTTCATCACCGACGAAGAGATTCAGGCGGTCGTCGACTTCACTCGCGAACAGAGCGACCCTGACTACACCGAGGGTGTCACCACCGCGAAGGCCGGCGACAAGAAGGAAATCGACGGCGACATCGGCAACGACCTCGATGATCTGCTACAGGCGATCGAGCTGGTGGTGTCGAGCCAGTTCGGCTCCACCTCGATGCTCCAACGCAAACTGCGCGTCGGATTCGCCAAGGCGGGCCGGTTGATGGACCTGATGGAGACCCGCGGCGTTGTCGGCCCCAGCGAGGGCTCGAAGGCACGGGAGGTCTTGGTCAAGCCGGAGGACTTGGCCGGGGTGATCACCTCGATCACCGGCGGCGCGGACTCCAGCGAACAGGCCTGAGGGCTCGGCGTCGGTCAGTCGAGACCGTGCTCGGCCAGCCACGTGGCGGCCCGGCGCGCCGATGCCCGGCTCAGCCAGGCGTCCTGGATGATCTCGGTGAGTTCGTCCCGAGTGACCTCGGAAACTCTTGACGTGCGCAACAACACCGACAGATGTCCGTTGAAATGGTTCGTGGTGAAGAACGGTGACCGATCCTGCTGCACCAACGCGAGTTTGTCGGCCTCCGAGGCGACCCAGATGACCACCACGTCGTCGTAGCGTTCGCCCGTCACCGGGTCGACCGCATCAGGGCGGGGAGTGCGGAAGAACACGAACGACTTGCCGCCGACCTGGTAGACGGGCCGGTCGGCATGGGTGCCGGCATCGGTCACATGTGGCATGCCCCGGGCAGTCGTGTGGATGTCGGCCACCGACGCCGGACGCGTCCCGGCCGACCCGGATGCAGGCGACATGGATGCAACCGTACGCGTGGGTGTACTAGGCTGGGCGACGATCGAAGAGGGGAGTATCCCCGACCTCGCGGCGTTCCCGTCAATACGGCCGCGTCCCGCCGACGATGCGGATCATCGTCGTCAGGACCGTCCCGGGTTCGTCGGTCGGCTCGCGGAGCGCACACGTACGTGGTGGGCGTCCGGTGTACCGGCGGGAGAGACCTCTGGCATCGCAACCGTTGTGCTGCGCGCTGGAGGAGATCGCTCGCATGGATGTTTCGTCAACCGTCTGGATTGTCACCTGTGTGGTGATCGCCGGACTCTTCGTCTTCGACTTCTTCGCCCACGTCCGCGTGCCACACGCCCCATCGCTGAAGGAATCGGGCTCGTGGTCGGCCGTGTACATCGGCATCGCCATCCTGTTCGGTCTCTTCGTGTGGTGGCAGTGGGGAAGCACCTACGGTGGCGAATATTTCGCCGGGTATGTGACCGAGAAGGCGTTGTCGGTCGACAACCTGTTCGTGTTCGTCATCATCATGTCGAAGTTCGCGGTGCCCAAGGAGTATCAGCAGAAGGTGCTGCTGCTCGGCATCGTGATGGCACTCATCCTGCGCGGCCTGTTCATCGCGGTCGGTGCTGCTGCCATCAACGCCTACGCATGGGTCTTCTACCTGTTCGGTGCGTTCCTGATCTACACCGCGATCAAACTCGTCCGGGAAAGCGACGACCCGGTCGACCACGAGGAGCAGCGCGAAACCCGGCTGGAACGCTTCGTCAAGCGCCGTCTGCGCACCACCGACGACTACGACCGCGACAAGTTGTTCACCCGTGTCAACGGCAAGCGGATGGCCACCCCGATGCTGATGGTGCTCATCGTCATAGGCTTCACCGACATCCTGTTCGCCCTGGATTCCATCCCGGCTATCTATGGGCTAACCCAGGAGCCCTACCTGGTGTTCACCGCAAACGCATTCGCGCTGATGGGGCTGCGACAGCTGTACTTCCTGCTCGGGGGGCTCCTCGACCGGCTGGTGTACCTGTCCTACGGACTCTCGTTCATCCTGGCGTTCATCGGCGTCAAGCTGGTGCTGCACGCCCTGCACGAGAACACCCTGCCGTTCATCAACGGCGGTGAGCACGTGTCGGTGCCCGAGATCACCACCCCGGTGTCGCTGGGGGTCATCGTGCTGACGCTGGTCATCACCACCGTCGCAAGCCTGATGAGTTCGAAGAAGCCGAAACAGTCGGAGTCCTCGGAGACCTGACCCAACGCGGCGCCGGTGCCGTTGACGTATCAGGAACCGAACGGACCGAACACCTCGGTCCACTCCACCACTCGGATCCCGTCGACGGCCCGGTGCGCGTTGAACGGGTCGTTGGCCAGGAACGCCTCGGCGGCGTCGAGCGACGCGGCCTGGATGAGGATCAGCGCGCCGGAGCCGTCCGGGTAGGGGCCGCAGGCCAGTACGTTGCCCGCGCGGAACTCCTCACCGAGCCATTCGCGGTGCAGCGGCCGGTGTTCGTCGCGGACGGCAGCCTTGGCGGGTTCGTAGGTGTAGTGCACGGCGAAGATGGTCATCGTCGACTCCTGTTGGTTCAGTGCGGTCGGATCGGTGCGGTCGGATCAGTCGAGCGCGGCCAGCATGCGAGTGTTACCCAGGGTGTTGGGCTTGACATAGCTCAGGTCCAGGAACTCGGCGACGCCGGTGTCGTAGGAGCGGCACATCTCCTCGAACACCTCCCGGGTCACCGGCGTCCCGTCGATCTCGGCGAAGCCGTGCCGCGCGAAGAAGGACGTCTCGAAGGTGAGCACGAACACGCGCGACAGTTGCAGTTCACGTGCGACATCCATCAGCCGGGCGACCAGTCGGTGGCCGATGCCGCGGCCGGCATACCCGGTGTCGACGGCGACCGTGCGCACCTCGCCGAGGTCGGCCCACAGGACATGCAGTGCACCGCACCCGACCACCACACCGTCGATGTCGGCGACCCAGAACTCCTGGACCGACTCGTAGAGCGTGACGAGGTTCTTCTCGAGCAGGATCCGCCCGGCGTACTGATCGATGAGTTCCTTGATCCGCGGGACATCGGAGGTACGGGCCCGGCGGATGGCCACCGCGCGGGCCGAGTCCGGGCCCGCCGCACTCGATTCCGACGATGTGGGGTCCGCGGGCGACGACGCCGGCTCGGGGGCGACAGGAGGCATGGCATCACAGAGTAGTCGCGAACGTGACCCGGGCGCACGGACCGGCGACATCGGCCAGATAGGCTGGCATCGTGTGGGAGCAGTATCGTCGGGTCAGCGTGCGGCCACAACCGACGCAACCACAACGGATCCGGGCATCATGACCGATCGTGTGCGTCGTGCAGTCGAGGAGAGCGGTCTCGCGAATGCCGGGCGCGGTCCCGATCACATCACCGACCCGGTCGACCCGGTTCCGGTCGTCAACATCGCCAACGCGCTCACCGTCTTCCGGATCGTTCTCGTCCCGGTCTTCATTGTGGCGTTGTTTCTCGGCGGCGGTCACGACACCGGTTGGCGCATCGCGGCCGCAGTGATTTTCGGCATCGCCGCGATCACCGATCGTTATGACGGCCGCCTGGCCCGCGAGCGCGGTCTCGTCACCGACTTCGGCAAGATGGCCGACCCGATCGCGGACAAGGCGCTCATCGGTTCGGCACTGGTGGGCTTGTCGATCCTCGGAGATCTGTCGTGGTGGGTCACCATCGTGATCCTCATCCGTGAACTCGGGGTCACCGCCCTGCGGTTCTGGGTTCTACGCCACGGCGTCATCCCGGCCAGTCGCGGTGGGAAGCTCAAGACGTTGCTGCAGGCGGTGGCCATCGGGCTGTATCTGTTGCCGTTGGCCGGACTGTGGCATGTGGCGGCCGCGGTGACCATGGGGACCGCCGTGATCGCCACCGTCTTCACCGGCGGTGACTACGTGTGGCAGGCGCTCGTCCTGCGCCGACGCTCGCTCGCCGGTCGGACCGATGAGGGGCGCGCGAGGACGCCCGACTGACACGCCCGGCGTGTTCGCCCCTGGCGCAATCGGCTCGCGGTGCGCAGTGCGGCAGCGGCGGTGAACTTCGACTACTGTCGTGGCACGGACGGCGGAGAGGTCGGCGGAACTCGCCGCGGGGTCGACGCGTTGATGTGGTGTACCCCGGGGCGTCGAACCGATCCGACGTCATGGACACGTCGGACGTCACGAACCACCCGATGTCATGATGTGCAGAGTCGTCACGATGTGCAGTACGGCCGGTGAGCAGTCGCGGACGGTAAGCAGTGAGGAGGACCTCGATGGCAGTGCTACTGCGTGAGGCGCTGGGAGACAGCCTGCGCCGGGTGCGCACCGCGCAGGGCCGGACCCTGCGTGAGGTGTCCACCGATGCCCGGGTCAGCCTCGGGTATCTCTCGGAGGTCGAGCGAGGTCAGAAGGAGGCGTCGAGCGAACTGCTGGCCTCCATCTGTGATGCGCTCGACGTCGAGATCGCCGAACTCCTGCTCGACGTGGGGCACGCGATGCTGCCCGCCGGCGACGAACACCTCGTCGGTTCCACGGACCCGGTGGCTGCGGGCGAGATGGGTGTGCTCGATGCGAAGGTCGTCATCCCCGGCCCCGGTGGTCGTACCGAGGCGGCACTGGCAGCGGCGTGAGGTCGGTTGTCGAACCGACCCGACCCGTCGCCCCGCGTCGGCCACAACGGCTAGATTGGTTACACACCGCAGGCGAATACCGGACTATGGAGTTGACGCAAGTATGGCGAACCCGTTCGTGAAGTTGTGGCGCTATCTGATGGCACTCGGCAACGCGAAGATCGACGAGAACGCGGATCCGAAGGTCCAGATCCAGCAGGCCATCGAGGATGCGCAACGACAGCATCAGGCGCTGTCGCAACAGGCCGCCTCCGTGATCGGCAACCAGCGACAACTGGAGATGAAACTCAACCGGCAGCTCGAGGAGATCGAGAAGCTGCAGGCCAACACGCGCCAGGCGCTGACCCTGGCCGATCAGGCCAGCTCGGCCGGTGACACGCAGAAGACTCAGGAGTACACCAACGCCGCAGAGGCCTTCGCCGCGCAGCTCGTCACCGCGGAGCAGAGCGTAGAGGATCTCAAGGTGCTCCACGATCAGTCGTTGCAGGCAGCTGAACAGGCCAAACAGGCCGTCGAGCGCAATGCGATGATGCTGCAGCAGAAGCTGGCGGAGCGGTCCAAGCTGCTCAGCCAGCTCGAACAGGCGAAGATGCAGGAGCAGGTCAGTGCGTCGCTCAACCAGATGAGCGAACTGTCGGTGCCGGGTAACACACCCAACCTCGATCAGGTCCGCGACAAGATCGAACGCCGCTACGCCAACGCACTCGGCCAGGCCGATCTCGCCCGCAACTCGGTGCAGGGGCGGATGCACGAGGTCGAACAAGCCGGGGTCCAGATGGCCGGCCATGCGCGTCTCGAGCAGATCCGCGCCAGCATGTCCGGCGGCGCGCTGCCGTCCTCGGGATCGGCCGAAACCGCCGCGCCGGCGCAGCCGACCGCGCAGCCGGGCACCGAACAGCCCCCTCAAACGGGCAACTGACAGACGGACATCTGAGCATGACCGCACCGACGGCCTCCTACCGACGTGGGGGGCCGTCGTCGTGTGCGGTCGGTGTTCGAATCCGAGTTCCCGCCGAGGAGGGTTGTGGCACGAGTCGCCATCGTCGCGGGACCTGATGCCGGGCATGCGTTTCCGGCGTTCGCACTCGCCGAGCGGCTGACCGCCGCGGGGATCGAGGCTGTCGTGTACACCGGTGCGCGGTGGTGCGCAGACGCCGGGACCCGGGACGTCCGTGTCGAGGTACTACCCGGGCTGGCCGCACTCCCCACCGACGACGACACCGATGCCGGCGCCAAATTGAGCCACCGTGCAGCGCGGATAGCGTCGGCCTTGGCGCCGATTCTCACCACCACATGCGTCGACCTGGTCATCTCCGATGTGATCACCGTTGGCGGAGCGTGGGCGGCCGAATTGGCGGGTGTTCCGTGGATCGAGTTGTCGCCGCACCCGCTGTACCGGGCGTCGGCCGGTCGCCCGCCGATCGGGGCCGGTCTCGAACCGGGCGTGGGCCGGGTGGGTCGCCTGCGCGACACGGCCATGCGTGCGGCCACGGCGCGTTCGGTGCGGTCGGGTGAACGGCAACGAGCCCGGTCGCGGGCGACGATCGGACTGTCCGGCCCCAGCGGGGAACCGATCGCACGTCTGGTGGCCACTCTTCCTGCCCTGGAGGTGTGGCGACCGGATTGGCCCGCCGACACACATCTGATCGGCCCATTGCTGTGGGAACCCACCGACGTGGTCTTCGATCGACCCGTGGGCGACGGACCCGTGGTGCTCGTGGCGCCGTCCACCGCCGTCACCGGTGCGGCGGACATGGTGTCGACGTCTCTGGCGGCGCTGATCGGCGAACTCGCCGATCTTTCGGTGCGGGTGGTGGTCTCTGCGCTGCAGATCCCCGACGGGGTCGAATCGACGGCGCAGGTGACGGTGGGCACCGCCCGCCAGGACGAGGTGCTCACCGACGCGACCTTGGCGATCTGCGGTGGCGGACACGGGATGTTGGCCAAGGCATTGAAGGCCGCCGTGCCGGTGGTGACGGTGCCCGGTGGTGGGGATCAGTGGGAACTGGCCAATCGTGTCCGGCGGCAGGGCAGTGGTGTGCTGGTTCGGCCGTTGGATGTCGGGTCGATGGCGGCCGCGGTGCGGCAGGTACTGTCCGATCCGGGATTCGCCGCCGCGGCCGCACAGGCGTCGGGTTCGGCGCGGGAGGTCGTCGATCCGGTCCGCATCGTGCAGTGGCTGCTGGGTCGGATGGCTGCCCGATCGGACGGGTGATCGGCTTCGCGTAGGCTGACGGCGATGCGTCTCACCGAGTTCACCGAGCTGATGACCGAGGAATTCGGCGCACAGTCGGCCGATTCGATCCTTCTCGACCACGTGCTGATCGATTTCGGCGGTCGAACCGGGGCGCAGGCCATCGACGACGGGATCGACCCGCGCGACGTATGGGTGGCCATCTGCCGGGATTTCGACGTCCCGCGCCACCGCTGGTGATCGCAGGCGTGTCACGCTTGCCATCGAACACATGTTCGTCCATTCTGAATCCAGAAGGAACCGCGCTCGCCTCCGGTGCGTCATAACCACGGGACACGAGCAACCCACGAACCGAGAGCAGCCGTCCCCGGCCTGTTCAGCAAACTTGTCAGACCCCGTGGCTAGCGTGCACATCACGTCAGCAACTTCAGCAGACCACCACATCCACGACCGGCCACCGGTCAGAGTTCGGAGGAGAATCTCATGGCACCAGCACCGCAGGATCGGGAGAAGGCACTCGATCTGGCCCTCGCCCAGATCGACAAGAGCTTCGGCAAGGGGTCGGTCATGCGACTCGGCGAGGAGACCCGCCAGCCGATCGAGGTGATCCCCACCGGCTCCATCTCGCTCGACGTGGCGCTCGGCATCGGCGGTCTGCCGCGTGGCCGGATCATCGAGGTCTACGGCCCGGAGTCGTCGGGCAAGACGACCGTGGCGCTGCATGCGGTCGCCAATGCCCAGGCGCAGGGCGGGATCGCGGCGTTCATCGACGCCGAGCACGCGCTCGATCCCGACTACGCCGCCAAGCTCGGGGTGGACACCGACGCGCTGCTGGTGTCGCAGCCCGACACCGGTGAGCAGGCTCTCGAGATCGCCGACATGCTGATCCGCTCCGGTGCGCTGGACATCCTGGTCATCGACTCCGTGGCCGCGCTGGTGCCGCGTGCGGAGATCGAGGGCGAGATGGGTGACAGTCACGTGGGTCTGCAGGCGCGATTGATGAGCCAGGCGTTGCGCAAGATGACCTCTGCGCTGAGCAACTCCAAGACCACGGCCATCTTCATCAACCAGTTGCGCGAGAAGATCGGTGTGATGTTCGGCTCGCCGGAGACCACCACCGGCGGTAAGGCGCTGAAGTTCTACTCCTCTGTCCGCCTGGATGTTCGGCGTATCGAGACGCTCAAGGACGGCACCGACGCGGTGGGCAACCGCACGCGGGTGAAGATCGTCAAGAACAAGGTGGCCCCGCCGTTCAAACAGGCCGAGTTCGACATCCTCTACGGCCACGGCATCAGCAAGGAGGGCTCGCTGATCGACATGGGTGTGGCCGAGGGATTCATCCGCAAGTCCGGATCGTGGTTCACCTACGAGGGCGATCAGCTCGGTCAGGGCAAGGAGAACGCGCGCAAGTTCTTGATCGAGAACGACGACATCCGCGACGAGATCGAGAAGAAGATCAAGGAGAAGCTGGGTATCGGCGCGGTGGTCGATGCCGACGACGTCGCTCCGGCGCCGGTGGAGTTCTGATATCACCGACGTTCGGATACCACCGATGAGCACCACTTCGGACCCCGAGGAACGAACCGGACCCAGCGCCTGGGATGCGGCACTCCGTCTTCTCGGGGTCCGAGCTCGTTCCCGCCACGAGATGATCGACCGGCTCGCGCGTAAAGGCTTCGACAGCGACACCGTCGACGAGGTGATGGCCCGGCTCGACAAACATCATCTCATCGACGACGAGGATTTCGCCGCCGAGTGGGTGCGTTCGCGGCATGCCCATTCGGCACGCGGACGTGTCGCGCTACGACAGGAACTGCGGGCAAAGGGAATCGACGCCGGCATCGTGGAGTCCGCCCTGGCCGACCTCGACCCCGAGGACGAGCGTGTGGCGGCCACCGACCTGATCGCCAAGAAGCTCACGCCGAGTCAGGTCGATCGACTTCAGGAAGACCCGGCATCGCGTGACGCCGTGTTCCGTCGGCTCGTCGGCATGCTGATGCGCCGTGGGTATGCCCAGTCCCTGGCCATCGAGGTGGTCACCGAATCGCTGGATGCAGTGACCACCTCGACGGACTGATCGATCGGCTCGACACCGAATCCGGTTGCGTTACTTCTTGCCGAAGGTTGGCATGTTCTCGGCGGCGGCCTGGTCGGCCTCCTCGTGGTCGGCCACGGCGGTCTTTCGTCGCCCACCACGCAGTCGCGCCTCGAGGTAGGTGGCGAACGACGACAATCCGAAGTTGATGAGGATCATCACAATGGCCACCACGACGAGCGCCGGGAGGTAGTTGCCGTAGTACGACGCGGATTGGATGCCCGAGCGGACCACCTCGACATAGCCGATGGCATAACCGAGCGCACTGTCCTTGAGTGCGATCACCATCTGCGAGATGAGGGCGGGCAGCATCGCGGTCACCGCCTGCGGCAGCAGAATCACCCGCATCATCTGACTCTTGCGCAAGCCCAGGGCCTGCGATGCCTCGGTCTGACCCTTCGGCAACGAATTGATACCCGAACGAATGATCTCGGCGATCACCGAGCCGTTGTACAGCGTCAGCCCGGTGACCACCGCCGCGAAGGCCAGTTGTGACGACGGGAAGATCGCGTAGTCGGCGAACAGGTAGTACGCGAAGATCATCAGGATCAGCACCGGGATCGCACGGAACACTTCGACGATCAGTCCGGAGACGGCGCGTACCCAGGTGTGGTCGGAGAGTCGCCCGATGCCGAGCACCGCACCGAAGATCAGCGCGAACACGATCGACAGCGCGGCAGCTTTCAGAGTGCCCCACAACCCCGGCAGGATGTACGTGGTCCACGTCGTCGACTTGATGAACGGGTTCCATTTGTCCGCGGTGAGCTGATCGTTGCCGGCCAGAACATAGATCACGTAGGCCGCGACCGCCATCAAGATGGCGATGAACACCACGGCGATGATGGCGTTGCGGCGTCGTGCCTTCGGGCCCGGTGCGTCGTAGAGGACGGTGGCGTTGGCGCTCATCGCTTCACCGCCAGACGCTTGGCGAGGTAACCGAACACGAATCCCTCCGTCAGCGTGATGATCATGAAACCGATGGCGATGATCGCGAACACCGCGATGATCTGGTCAGAAAACGTCTCGATCTCTTCCTTCATCAGCAGCGATGCCTCGGCGACACCGATCACCGAGGCCACCGTGGTGTTTTTGGTGAGCGCGATGAGAACGCTGCCCAACGGGCCGATGACGGACCGAATCGCCTGCGGCAGCACGATGATCCCGAAGACCTGAGGAAAGGTGAGACCCAGGGAACGTGCCGCCTCGGCCTGCCCGAGGGGCACCGTGTTGAAGCCCGACCGGAGGGTCTCGCACACGAAGGTCGCCGTGTAGAGGATGAACGCCAACACCGCGAGCCAGAAGTTGTTGTTCTCGATGAAGTTCTCGTTGTCGGGTGCCAGCGCGAGACCGAGGTTCTGATAGAGGCCGATCGAGCAGAACAGCACGATCAGTGTCAACGGGGTGTTGCGCACCACGTTGACGTACACGTCGGCGAACCCGCGCATCACCGGAACCGGCGACACCCGCATCGCAGCCAGCAGGGTGCCCCAGATCAGCGCCCCGATCGCCGAGAAGAACGTGAGTTTCAGCGTCACCCAGAAAGCCGGCCACAGTTGTGGCCCCATATCCGCCCAGAGTTCACTCATGTCGGTGCTCCACCTCCCTCGTCAGCTCAGGCCCGGTGGGCATGGTGTGGGTTCCGAGTCCAGGAAATCCAGGTCCCCGGGTGTCGGCGTGAACGTGTACTGCGAATCGGGCTCCTCGGCGCGGGCCATCATGCGGTCGACCTCTTCGTCGCCGATGGCGTCACGCAGCGCCGCATCCCACGGGGACGTGCCGTCGGGACCCGGCTGCATCATCTCGTCCAGGGCCTCGTTGACCGCGGTGACGACCTCCGGGCTGTCCTTCGCGAGGCCGATTCCGTAGTACTCGGTGGAGAACGGGGTACCCGCTGTTTTGAGGGCGTCCTTCACGCAGGCGTCCTGCGGATAGTTCATGTCGACGAGTTTGAATTCGTCGGGAAAGAAGTTGGCATACCCGGCGAGAATGACCTCGTCGGTGGTCAACGCGTCGACCTTGCCGCGCCGCAGCGCCTCCACACAACTCGAATAGGAGTCGTACTCCTGGAGCTGGACCGATGGAAGCTGCGCCTTCACGTTCTGAGCGGACGTGGAGCCGGTGACCGAGCACAGCTTCTTGCCCTTGTTGAGGTCGGTCAGCGTGGTGATCGAATCGTCGTCATCGCGGACCAGTAGACCCTGGTAATTGATCAGGTACGGACCGGCGAAATCGACTTCGTTCGCGCGCGACGAGGTGATCGAATAGGTGGCCGCGATCATGTCGACCTCGCCGTTCTTGATGAGCGTCTCGCGCTGTGCCGATGGCGTCTCCCGCCACTGGATCTCCGGGTGCTCCACCCCGAGGGAATCGGCGATGCTGTTGACCACATAGGTCGAAACCGCCGGATCGAACCCGGTCACGGATTTGTCGGGGTTTCGGATGCCGAGGCCGGGCTGATCGTATTTTGTTCCGAGCACCACGGTGCCCTCGCGTATCGAGTCGACGAGATTGCGCGGCTCAGAGCTGCCGCATCCCGCGAGTGTCGCGGCCAGGAGGGCAGCAACTACCGCGAACAGGCCGAGGGTGGAGGTGCGCGGTACACGTCTGCGTGATGTCACTGGTGATCTGTTCATCTCAGTGACCGAGGATCTTTCCAAGGAAATCTCGTGCGCGTTCGGACTTCGGTTGCGAGAAGAAGCTTTCGGGATCTGAATCCTCCACGATCGCGCCGTCGGCCATGAAGATGACGCGATCGGCTGCTTTGCGGGCAAAACCCATCTCGTGGGTCACCACGAGCATGGTCATGCCCTCCTTGGCGAGCGACACCATGACGTCGAGAACCTCGTTGACCATCTCGGGATCGAGTGCCGAGGTCGGTTCGTCGAACAACATGATCTTCGGGTCCATGGCCAGCGACCGGGCGATCGCCACACGTTGCTGCTGACCACCCGACAACTGGGCCGGGTATTTGTCCTTCTGGCTTGCTATCCCGACCCGTTCGAGAAGTTCGAGTGCTCGCTTGTTCGCGTCAGCCTTGTTCTTCTTACGCACCTTGATCGGAGCGAGGGTCACGTTCTCCAGGATTGTTTTGTGGGCGAAGAGGTTGAAGGACTGGAAGACCATCCCCACGTCGGCACGTAGCCGGGCCAGATCGCGGCCCTCGTCGGGAAGTGTGCGGCCCTCGACCTCGATCACGCCGCTGTCGACCGGTTCCAGGCGGTTGATGGTGCGGCACAGAGTTGACTTGCCCGATCCCGACGGGCCGAGGACCACGACGACCTGTCCGGCCGGAACCTCGAAATCGATGTCACGCAGCACATGCAGATCACCGAAGTGCTTCTGTACGTTCTTCATCGCGATCATCGGCTGTGGCCGGGAGGTGGGCACGGCCGTTGTGGAGTCGTCCGTCGGCGATTCGGTCATAGTGGCTCACACTAGTGTGATGGATGCGACTCGTCCTGTTCATCGGTGAACCGTGCGCGTATTTGGGACCGATTTGCCCACGCCCGTACCCTGGAAGCCGTGAGTATCGAGTTGTCCGATCGGCATGTTGCCGCTCGGAAGGGTGTCCGGGCGGCCCTGGCCGACGACGTGTCCGCGGGCAGTGGCCGCAGCTATCAGGTGCGGACCTACGGCTGCCAGATGAACGTGCACGATTCCGAACGCATCGCCGGACTGCTCGAAGACGCCGGGTATGTCAAGGCCGACGACGGTGACGACCCCGATCTCGTGGTGTTCAACACGTGCGCGATCCGCGAAAATGCCGACAACAAACTCTATGGCAATCTCTCGCACCTCGCGCCGGTGAAGTCCGAGCGGCCGGGAATGCAGATCGCCGTCGGTGGCTGCCTGGCGCAGAAGGACAAGGACTCGGTGCTGCGCAAGGCGCCCTGGGTGGACGTGGTGTTCGGCACCCACAACATCGGTTCGCTGCCCGCGCTGCTCGAGCGAGCCCGTCACAACGAGTCGGCGCAGGTCGAGATCCTGGAGTCGCTGGAACGCTTCCCGTCCACGCTGCCCGCCAAGCGGGACTCGGCGTACTCCGGGTGGGTCTCGGTGTCGGTGGGATGCAACAACACCTGCACCTTCTGCATCGTGCCGTCGCTGCGTGGCAAAGAGGTCGACCGTCGCCCCGGTGACGTGCTCGCCGAGGTGTCGGCGCTGGTCGAGCAGGGTGTGCTGGAGGTGACCCTGCTGGGTCAGAACGTGAACGCCTACGGCATGTCGTTCGCCGATCCGGACCAACCGCGTAACCGCGGTGCCTTCGCCGAACTGCTGCGGGCCTGCGGTGAGATCGATGGTCTCGAGCGTGTCAGGTTCACCTCGCCGCATCCGGCCGAGTTCACCGATGACGTCATCGATGCCATGGCCGAGACACCCAACGTCTGCCCACAGCTGCACATGCCGCTGCAATCGGGTTCCGACCGTGTTCTGAAGTCGATGCGCCGCAGCTATCGGCAACGTAAGTTCCTCGGCATCCTGGAGAAGGTGCGAGCAGCGATGCCCCATGCGGCCATCACCACCGACATCATCGTCGGATTCCCCGGTGAGACCGAAGAGGACTTCCAGCAGACACTGGATGTGGTTGCCGCCGCACGGTTCTCGAGCGCATTCACCTTCCAGTACTCACCGCGGCCCGGTACCCCGGCCGCGACGATGCCCGACCAGGTTCCGCCGGAGGTCGTGGGGGAGCGGTATCGCCGACTCATCGATCTACAGGAACAGATCTGCCTCACGGAGAATCAGAAGTTGCTCGGTACCGAGGTGGAGCTGTTGGTGGTGGCCGACGAGGGCCGCAAGTCGGCCCACACCGGACGTCGCACCGGGCGCGCTCGCGACGGTCGACTGGTGCACTTCGCGCCGGCACCTCACGGCGACGACGAGACGATCCGTCCGGGCGACGTGGTGACCACCCGGGTCACCGGCGCTGCTCCGCACCATCTGATCGCCGACGCCGGGGTCGACAATCATCGGCGGACCCGGGCCGGGGACGCCCATGCTGCCAGCCGGATGCCGACGACGGCACCGGTCGGGGTGGGGCTGGGGATGCCCGGTATCGGAGCGGCGCCCGCAGAATCGGTCGGCGTGGGATGTTCAGGAGGATGCGGCTGATGACTGCAGACAAGGACCAAGAGGTCGACCACGGTCAGGACGCCGCCGGCGGCCTCGCCGCCTACGAAAGCGATCTGCGTCGAGCTGAACGTAAGGTCGCCGGAGAGATCGATCCCGGTATGCGTGCGGTGGTCGTCGCGGTAGGTGTGCTGGTAGCGATGCTGTCGATGGTGTTGCCGCACACCGGTACCGCCAGTGGGATCGAGGTGCTCACCTTCGCCCCGGACGCCGACGCCGAACGCGTCACCATCACCTCGGAGGTGTTCGTCTACCTGTTGACGATCTTCGGCATCGGTGTGTCGGCATTCGCCCTGCTGACCCGACGGTGGCTGCTGGCGTGGATAGCGCTGTGCGGCAACGCCGTCGCCTGCGTGGCCGGCATGCTGGCGTGGTGGTCACGCAACACTCCCGGCGTCGGAGGCATCGAGCCACCGTCCGGGGTGGGCATCGGACTGATCATCGGCTGGCTCGCCGTTCTGGTGCTGACCTTCCACTGGGCGCGTGTCGTCTGGGCCCGTAGCACCTACCATCTGGCGCTCGAGGAACAACGGCGCAAAGAGGCGGCCACGCGCGACGCGGTGGCGCGATCCTTGCAGCTCAAGCCGGACCGCGACGCCTGACGTGGGCGAGCACACATCCGGCAGACTTCCGAGCGTCGCGGATTATCGCGCGCACGTCACCGAAAAGGTTCGGTACGCCGACACCGATCGCCAAGGTCATGTCAACAACGCCGTGTTCGCGACGTTCCTCGAATCCGGGCGGGTGGCGGTGCTCTACGACCCGCAGGCACCGCTGGCCGGGCCCGGCACCTCATTCGTGATCGCTCGGCTCGAGCTGGACTTCCGTTCCGAGATGACCTGGCCGGGTGACATCGTTGTCGGTACCCGCGTGGCCTCACTCGGTCGCAGTTCCATCGTGCTCGAACAGGGCATATTCCAGGCTGATACGTGCGTGGCGACTGCCACGACCGTCATCGTCGCCTTCGACGACTCCACTCGCCGGTCCCGACCGCTCCCGGAATCCGCCATAACGATCCTGCGTGCCCTGACCGTGTCGACGGCAGGTGGCTCGACGACGGACGAAACGACGTCGGGTGGGTCGACGAACTGAGCGCCGACCGCCCGGCGTGCGTCCCTCAGCGGTCGGCGATGGCGCTGGCTGCGGCGTCTGCCCACTCTCGCCACTGCGCAGCCTGTTCCCGAAGCTTCACGGCGTCCTTGGCCTTGCCACGGTCATCGGCCTTGCGGGCCTGATCCTCGAGTTGCGCGGCGCGGTCGGCGAATTGTGCGGCGCGCGCCTGTGCCTCCGGATCGGTTCGCTGCCATTGTGCATCTTCCGCGTCGCGGATGCGCTTCTCGAGGGCGCGTGCGCGTCCCTCGAGTGAACCCATCTGATCGCGCGGAACCTTACCGATCTCGTCCCACTGGTCGCGGAAGGCGCGAAATTCGCGCCGCGCAGCATCGAGGTCGGCGGCCGGGTCGATGGACTTCTCGGCGTGCTCCAACAGTGCCATCTTCGCGGCCCCGTTTGCCGCGAATTCGTTGTCGCGCTCCGACGTGGCGGCGTTGCGGGCGGAGAAGAACACGTCCTGGGCGGCTTTGAATCGCTGCCACAAAGCGTCGTCGGCGTCGCGCGGTGCGCGTCCGGCGGCCTTCCACTCGGTGAGCAGTTCACGGAAGCGTGCCGAGGTGGCGCCCCAATCGGTGGATGTGGACAGTTCTTCGGCGCGCGTGATCAGCTCCTCCTTGCGGGCCTTCGCGCCCGCTCGTTCACGGTCGAGCTCGGCGAAATGGGCGCCCCGCCGCCGATTGAACGCGTCACGCGCCTTCGCGTAGCGCTTCCACAACGCATCGTCGGTCTTGCGGTCGACACCCTTGATGGACTTCCATTCATCGAGGATGGCTCGCAACCGATCCCCGGCCACCTTCCACTGGGTGGATTCGGCGCCGATGTCCTCGGCCTCGGCGGCCAACGCCTCCTTGCGGGCGATAGCCGTGGCGCGGGCCTGCTCTCGCTCGGCCTTGATCGAGTCGGCCACCTCGTCGGCGCTGCCCACGATCACCGTCAGCCGCTGCTCGAGGGCGGCGACATCACCGATCACTGCGGCGGTCGGTAGCGCATCGAGCAGATGGCGCGCGGCGGTCTGCGCCTTGCGTGGATCACCCGACCGTGCCGCCAGACGTTCCTCGAGGATCTCCACCTCGGTGGCGAGGTCATCGAACTTGCGGGAGAAATGCGCCAGTCCGTCCTCGATGGAACCTGCTTGCCAGGAACCGATCTGACGCTCTCCGTCGGTGGTCTTCAGCCACACCACACCGTCGGCGTCGATTCGGCCGAACTCGTGCGGGTCGCCGCACGGTACAGGCGTGGGCACCGGGTGCACATCGGCGGCGCGTGGGCGCGGCCCGGGGCGAGGTCCGGGCTTGGGGCCCGGCTTGGGCATCGGATGCGGCTTGGGCGGGCCCGGGGTCGGCGCGGTCGGCTCGGCGGGTCGGGATGCCGCGGGCTCGACACGCCCCGGATCGGCGCCCCCCGGATCGGCTGGAGTGGGATCTGTCGGATTCGTCATGTGCAGGTGCCCTCTCCCGCAGATTGATGCCGCGCGCCACGGCTGCCGTCACGTCGAGGCCTGCACCGACGTACCGACGCCACAGGCTGCCCCCATTGAACCAGGTCAGGGTGTGCCGTGTGGGCGCTGCGGTGACATTGCGGCCGGACGCGGTGCGCTGGTGGCCCAACGGGTCGACTAGCGTCGTGAACGTGCTGGCGTCCGTGGTCTTCGTCCCGAGTGCTCCGCTGCTGGTGCCACAGGTCGCGGGGCCGGGCGCCACCGACACCGAGGCGGTACGGGAAGCGACCCGCACGGCCGGTCGGGAACTGGCCGCCGCGGCCACAGAGTTCGTGGCGATCGGCGCGCGCGACGATGATTCGGCGGCCGAGATCGGGGTGGACGGCGACTTCGGACGGTTCGGGGTGCCCATGGCGGTGACACTGCGCCGTCCGGCCGCTGTCGCGGTTCAGTCCGGTACCGCACGCAAGGACACGCTCGATCTGTCGCCGTCGGATCTGCCGCTGTCGATGCTGATCGCGGGGTGGTTACGTGCCGAGTCCGGCATCGAGGCCGTCGAACCGGTCACGGTGGCGCGCGATGCCCTGCCGGCCGACTGTGCGCGGGTGGGCGCCGAACTACGGAGGCGGATAGACGCCGATCCCGGTCGGGTGGGGGTGCTGGTGGTGGCCGACGGCGCTACCGCACTGTCGGCGCGAGCACCTGGTGGCGGCCTGCGACCCGGTGCGGTGGACATGCAGCGACGCATCGACCAAGCCCTGGCGGCTGCCGACACCGACACGCTCGCGGCGTTGGACCCGACGGCATGTGCTCACGCGGGTGTCGCGGGCCGTCCGGCGTGGCAGGTCGCCGCCGCACTGTGTTCGGGTCGGCAGTTCGCCTCGCGGCTCGCCTATCGCGATGCGCCGTTCGGGGTCGGCTACACGGTGGTCACGTGGACGCCGCGATGACCGGTTCCAGCGGGCCCGTTCCGATCGCGATCGTGGGTCCGACGGCGACCGGCAAATCCGATCTCGCCCTCGACATCGCCGAATACGTCGGCGGCGAGATCGTCAACCTCGATGCGATGCAGCAATACCGCGGGATGGACATCGGTACCGCGAAGGTGCCCGTCGCCGACCGCCGCGGCATCCCTCATCATCAGATCGACGTGCTCGACGTGACCGAGACCGCCACCGTCGCGCGTCACCAACGTGGCGCCGGAGCCGACGTCGACCGCGTGCGGGCCGCGGGACGGGTGCCGGTCCTCGTCGGCGGATCGATGATGTACATCCAGGGCCTGCTCGACGACTGGCGGTTCCCCGCGACCGATCCGCAGGTACGTGGCCGGTACGAGGCGCTGCTCGATGAGATCGGTGTCGCGGCGCTGCACCGGCGTCTGGCCGAGGTGGATCCGGACGGGGCGGCATCCATTCTCGCCACCGACGGTCGGCGTATCGTGCGGGCCCTGGAGGTGGTCGAACTGACCGGCGCGCCGTTCGCGGCGTCGGCGCCGAAGATCGGGGAGCCACGCTGGCACACGCGCATCCTGGCCCTCGACCGGGACACCGCCGATCTCGACGCACGCATCCGGGTGCGCACCCGGCAGATGTTCGCGCTCGGCCTCGTCGACGAGGTGGCGCAGTTGTGTCTGGCCGGTCTGCGCTCGGGGCGCACGGCGTCCCGGGCCATCGGCTATGCGCAGGTCCTCGCCGCGTTGGACGGCGAGTACGACATGGACACCGCCGAGGAGTTGACCTTCATCGGCACGCGCCGGTACGTCCGCAGGCAACGGTCATGGTTTCGACGCGACCACCGCATCACCTGGCTCGACGCCGCCCACGACGATGTGGCGGCGCAAGCCCTGCGGATTGTGGAGGCTTAGGCTTCGCCTCGTACGCTGGTGGGGTGATGGCCACAACCACGGGTGACCAGACGCCCGCCCTGCATTTCGTGAAGGGCCACGGGACCCAGAACGATTTCGTCATCCTGACCGATCCGGCGGCACACCTCGACCTGACCCAAGCCCACGTCGCGGCATTGTGTGACCGGCGGCGTGGAATCGGCGCGGACGGTCTGCTGCGGGTGGTGCGGTCGGCCGCACTGGTGGAACGCGGAGTGCTCGACGCCCTCCCGGATGGGGTCGCGCCCGATGACTGGTTCATGGACTATCGCAACGCCGACGGCTCCATCGCCGAGATGTGCGGAAACGGGGTGCGGGTCTTCGCCCATCACCTGCGCGCCTCCGGTCTGGTCGCCGCGGACCGCTTCACGGTCGGATCACGCGCCGGCGCTCGACCGGTTGTCGTCCATGCCCACGACGCCGTCCACGCCGACGTCACCGTCGAGATGGGGACGGTCCGCCGCGACGGCGACTCGCTGGTGCGAATCGGCGACGACGTCTATCGCGGTGTGATGATCGACGTCGGCAACCCGCACCTGGCCTGCGTGGTACCGGATCTGACCGCGACCGACCTGGCGGCCATCGATTTCTCCGACGGGGTGGTCCTCGAGCCGGATGCGTTCGCGCACGGCGCGAACGTCGAGATCGTGACCGCCCCCGGCACCCCCGACGGCCAGGGCCGGCTACCGGCGTCGATGCGGGTGTTCGAACGCGGTGTCGGGGAGACTCGGAGCTGCGGGACCGGTCTGGTGGCTGCCGGTGCCGCAGTGCTGGCACACCAGGGTGAGTCGGCGGGCACGCTGTGCATCACCGTGCCGGGAGGTCGGGTCGAGGTGGGTATCCGGGCGGACGGTTCCCATCTCCGTGGCCCGTCGATGCTGGTCGCCGAAGGCCACCTGCGGCCGGGATGGGATCGGCCCGCGAGCTGACCGCGGCACCACGTCCGGCCACCGCGCGGAAAACGGGATGCTTCCCGCACGTCGAGCGTGACATCATGGATGTCACCCATGACAGAATCAGCAATCACACCACCACCTCATCCGGCCAACCGAGATCTGGCCGACTCCGATCTGGCCGACCTGCCCGACGCATCCGATGACGGCACCACCGGGCGCGACATCTTGGCGGGGTTGTCCCGACCGACCACCGGTGAGCTCCAGCTCGAGGAACGCGCGTCTCTGCAGCGTGTCGCCGGTCTTTCCACCGAACTCACCGACGTCACCGAGGTCGAGTACCGCCAACTGCGCCTCGAGCGGGTGGTCTTGGTAGGCGTCTGGACCGAGGGCACCGCCGCCCAGGCCCGGGCCAGCATGACCGAACTCGCCGCGCTGGCCGAGACCGCGGGCTCGCAGGTACTCGACGCGTTGATCCAGCGACGTTCGCGGCCCGACTCGGCCACCTACATCGGTTCGGGAAAGGCCGACGAACTGCGCGCGGCCGTCTTGGAGACGGGTGCGGACACGGTGATCTGCGATGGTGAACTCACCCCGGCACAGCTGACCGCCCTGGAGAAGGTGGTCAAGGTCAAAGTCATCGACCGTACCGCGCTGATCCTCGACATTTTCGCGCAGCACGCGACTTCGCGGGAAGGCAAGGCCCAGGTGTCGCTGGCACAGATGGAATACATGCTCCCGCGACTGCGTGGTTGGGGTGAGTCGATGTCGCGGCAGGCCGGCGGTCGTGCCGGCAGCAACGGTGGTGTCGGTCTGCGTGGACCGGGTGAGACGAAGATCGAGACCGACCGCAGGCGGATTCGCGAACGGATGGCCAAGTTGCGCCGCGAGATCCGCGCGATGAAGAAGTCCCGCACGGTGATGCGTGCGGCCCGCGAGCGCAACGAGATTCCGCGGCTCACCGTGGCCGGCTACACCAACGCGGGTAAGTCCAGCCTGGTCAATGCGATGACCGGCTCGGGTGTCCTGGTGCAGGATGCGCTGTTCGCCACCCTGGATCCGACCACCCGCCGCGCCACACTCGATGATGGTCGAGCAGTGGTGTTCACCGACACCGTCGGGTTCGTCCGACATCTGCCCACACAGCTGGTCGAGGCGTTCCGGTCGACTCTGGAAGAAGTGGTGGACGCTGATCTGCTGCTCCACGTCGTCGACGGTGCCGACCCGTTCCCGGTCGAGCAGATCTCCGCGGTGCGCCGCGTCATCAACGAGGTCGTCGCCGAGGAGGGTGCCACCGCGCCGCCCGAACTGTTGGTGGTCAACAAGATCGACGCAATCGATGCCACCCGGATGGCGGAGTTGCGGGGCGCGCTCGGCGACGCGGTTTTCGTGTCCGCGCGCACCGGCGAAGGTTTGCCGGAACTGTTCGAGCAGGTGCGCGAGTTCATCGGTCGGTCCGACGTGGAACTGACCATCGACGTGCCCTACACCCGTGGCGACCTCATCTCGCGTATCCACGAGGAGGGTGAGGTGCTGACCAGCGAGCACACCGCCGACGGCACCACCATGCGGGTCCGGGTCCCGGCCGCGTTCGCGGGCATCCTGGAGCCATTGCGGGCCTGACCGGACAGCAGACGGCCCCGCCGCAGGTCATGCGACGGGGCCGTGGTCGACGTTGCGGTCAGTCTGCGTCGAGATCCTTGGCGACAAGTGCGGCGATCGCGTCGAGGGTGCTCTGATCGTCGGCGGTCACCACCACCTCGGTACCCTTCTCCGCCCCCAGGGTCATGATCATCAGCGCCGAACCGGCATCCACCGGGTCACCGCCCTCGAGTGACAGAGTGACGGTGGCGCCGGTGTCGGCCACCGCCTCGGCGATGATCGTCGCGGGACGGGCGTGCAGGCCGACGGCCGAGCCGACGGTGACTGTGGTGCTGGGCATTGGTGATACTCCTTTGCTTGTGGGTTCAAATCTCGAGCCGGGTGCGTTGCAGTCGGGATCGTCGCGGTCGGGAATGTTGCGGTCGATGTCGACTGAGTCTGCCCGAACAGCGCTCAAGCGGGGACGGTTTGGACGTCTTCGAAGCGTCCGGCGTGTTGCCGGTTGGCATGCCACTGCTTGGCTGTGATGACGGCGAACGCGCTCAGGACGGTTCCGGCGGCCAGGGCGACGAGGAACAGAATCCAGTTGTTCATGGCGAAGAACACGAAGATACCGCCGTGCGGTGCGCGCAGTTCGACACCGAATGCCATCACCAGGCCGCCCGCGAGCGCTCCGCCGGCCATCATCGAGGGGATCACCCGGAACGGGTCGGTGGCGGCGAACGGGATGGCTCCCTCGGAGATGAACGAGGCGCCGAGCAGCCATGCGGCCTTGCCGTTCTCACGCTCGGGCTCGGTGAACAGCTGCGGACGCAGCACCGTGGCCAGTGCCATGGCCAGCGGCGGCACCATGCCGGCACACATCACCGCCGCCATGATCTGCAGCTGTGCGGGTCCGCCGATGGCCAGGCCGGTGGTGGCGAACAGATAGGCCGCCTTGTTGACGGGTCCACCGAGGTCGAAGCACATCATCAGGCCGAGGACCACGCCCAACACCACTGCGGAGCCTCCCGACATGCTGTTGAGTGCGTCGGTCATCTGGTCGGTCACCCAGGCCAGCGGCTTGCCGAGGAGCATGTAGAGCAGCACGCCGATCACCATGCTGCCCAGCAGTGGGATGATGACCACCGGTTGCAGTCCGCGTGCCCACTGCGGCAACGGGATCCGGGCGATCCACAAGCACACGACACCGGCGATGAGGCCGCCGACCAGTCCGCCGATGAAGCTCGCGCCCACGGCGACCGAGACCAGGCCGGCCACGAATCCCGGCGCGATGCCCGGTCGGTCGGCGATGGCGAACGAGATGTAGCCGGCCAACACCGGGACCAGCATGCCCATGGCCAGCGAGCCGACTGCGAAGAGTACGGCGCCGATGTACTGGCCGACTCCGCCGGCCGGGAGGTCCCAGAGACTGTTGTTCAGTGCGATGAAAGCGCCGTCGGACAGTGAGCCGGCTTCATCGAGGGTGCTGTTGGCGATCTCGTAACCGCCGAGGAAGGGCAGGAAGCCCAATGCGATGAGCAAGCCGCCGGCCGCGACGAACGGGATCATGTAGCTCACACCCGTCATCAGCGCCTGTCGGACCTGGCCGCCGAGACCGACGCCCGCAGTCCCGGATGCCTCCGTTTCGGCGCCGTCGTCGTCGGCGGCGCCGCTGACCACGGTCGCCGACGGATTCTTCGACGCGGCAACCGCTTCGGCGATCATCGCGTCGGGTTCGTTGATCGCGCGTTTGACGCCCGAGGCGACCACGGGTTTGCCGCGGAAACGATCCTTGCCCTTCACCCCGACATCGGTGGCGAAGATCACGGCGTCGGCATCGGCGATGACCTGGGGATCGAACGAGGTGGTCGCCGAGGAACCCTGGGTTTCCACGTGGAAGTCGACGTCGGCGCGTTCGGCCGCGTACTTGAGTGCGTCGGCGGCCATGTAGGTGTGGGCGATACCGGTGGGGCAGGCGGTGATCGCCACGACAGACGGCCGTCGGTCGGCGTCGCCGGCGTCTGGTGCCGTGGGCGTTGTCTCGGGGGTCGCCACCGTGGATGTCGCCGCCGGCGTCTGGGTGGGCTGCGGGTTGATGGCCTCGTCGACGAGTTGTACGACGCGCTCGTCGCTGTCGGCCGCCCGCAGCGAGTCGACGAACTCCGGACGCACCAGCGACCGGGCCAGCGAGCTGAGCAGCTTCATGTGCTCGGAGGCGCCGCCTTCGGGTGCGGCGATGAGGAACACCAGGTCGGCGGGACCGTCCGGGGCGCCGAAGTCGACCTTTCGCGACAGGCGCGCCATCGCGAGGGAGGCTGCGGTGACCGACGCGGCGCGCGCGTGCGGGATCGCGATTCCGCCGGGCAGTCCGGTGGCGGACTTGGCCTCGCGATCGAGCGCGCCGCGGGCCAGCACGGTGGCGTCGGTGGTGCGGCCGGCCGAGGCCAGCCGATCGGCGAGGTAACCGATCACGGCCGCCGGGTCGTCGCCGGCGTCCACGTCGAGGCTCACCGTCTGTGGGGTGATGATCTGTTCTGACATGGGTTTTCCTTCGTGCGGGTGCTTGTCGGAAGGTGGATTTGCTTCGGTGTCAACGCAAGGGGATCGTCAACCTGCACTGGCGGCCCCGGTGAGGTCGGTGACGGAGACGTTGTCCGGATCGATCTGATCGGGACAGGGCGGTTGAGTGCCGGCCAGAGCGGTGGCCGCAGAGCCGTACGCCACGGCCATCCGGAGCCGTTCGGGTTCCTCGGCACCACCGCACTCGGCGATGAGATAACCGGTGAGGGCAGCGTCGCCGGCGCCGACGGTGCTGCGCGGCACGATGGGCGGTGGGGTCGCGAACCATGCGCCTGTCGAGGTGACCAACAGGGCGCCGGCGGCGCCGAGAGTGGCGAGGATCGCCGCCCCGGTGCGGTGCGCCAGCACAGTGGCGGCGGCGACCAGGGGAGCGTGGTCGCCACGCGCGGATGCCGTCGACAACTCCGCCGGGTCGACACCGGTGGCCTCGGCGAGCTCTTCCTCGTTGGGCTTGAGCAGATCGACCGGCCCGGTGACCGCCGCGGCGAGCGGAGCGCCGGAGGTGTCCACCGCCACCCGGCAACCCGTATCGGCAAGTGCGTCGACGACCGTGCGGTACCAGTTGTGCGGCAGCCCCGGCGGCAGCGAGCCGCACAACGCCACCCAGCGGGCATCGCCGGCATTGGCGAGGACCAGCTCGGTCAGTTCGGCGGCCGACGCGTCGTCGAGCACGAAACCGGGTGCGTTGACCTTCGTGGTGGTGCCGTCGGGGTCGACGATGGTGACGTTGGACCGGACCTCACCGTCGATCGCGAGCGTCAGGTAGGGCAACGCGACCGAGTCGAGCGCCGCGAGCAGCGGGTCACCGGCGCGCGCCGGGAGCAGTGCCCGCGTTCCGATACCCGCAGCGGATGCCACCCGGGCGACGTTGACGCCCTTGCCGCCCGGTTCGGTGCGGACGCTGCCGGCACGCTGGACCGCGCCATGGCTCAACGGCGCAGTCAGTTCCAGCGTCCGGTCCAGACTCGGATTTGCTGTCACGGTCACGATCGCCGGCGAACGGCCGGGGTCGACCCGGCCGGCGGCCGAAGCCGGGTGGGGGTCTGTCATCGATTCCCTCTCCGTGGTGTGGTCGGTGATCACGCGATCACCGTCTCGATGCCGTGATCGGCGAGTGCCCCCGCGAAGTCGGGGTCGATCCCGGTGTCGGTGATCAGTACGTCGATGTCGGCGAGCGCGGCGAAGGACGTGAGATCCTCATGGCCCGCCTTCGACGAGTCCGCCAGAACGACGACGCGATGGGCGGAACGGACGATCGCCGACTTGATCGCTGCCTCGTCCGGATCCGGGGTGGACAGACCGTGGGCGATGCTGATGCCGTTGGTGCCGACGAAGGCCGTGGTGATGCGCAGCCGTTCGAGTGCGGCGACGGTGTCGGCGCCGACCATCGCCTGGGTGAGTCCGCGGACTCGGCCGCCGAGCACATGCAGGGTCTCGGCGCCCTGTGCGGCCAGGGCGCCGGCGATGGGAATGCTGTGGGTCATCAACGTCAGTCGGCGGTCACGGGGGAGTGCGAGGGCGGCCTGGTAGGTGGTGGTGCCGGCGTCGATGAACACCGACCCGCCGTCGGGTGGGAGGAAGCGCGACGCGGCCGCACCGATCGCGAGCTTCTGGTCGGTGTGCGACATCAGGCGTTCGTCGATGCCCTGTTCGCCGACGACCGGCGTCGCACCGGGACGTACGGCGCCACCATGGACGCGCTGGAGGTGTCCGTTGCGTTCCAGCACAGCGAGATCGCGGCGGACGGTCTCGCTCGTCACGTCGAACAACGAGGCCAAAGCGGTGACCGAGGCGCGGCCGTTGACCCGTACCTGGTTGGCGATCGCCTGCTGACGTTCTTCCGCGTACACGATGTCCTCGTCTGTTGATTTGATTGGCTTTGAATGTGGGTATATCTGTGTTTACGCCTGTTTATGTTGACAAGTCAAGGTTTTCTTGTAACTTGGATCACAACGGTGACCAGTGGATCGTGGCGGCACACCGTGGCCCAGCCCGTCGGATAAGTGAGGATCTCGGTGGAGCACACACACGTACTGAACGGAACGCCGGTCGTCGGCGGACACGCCTACGGGCCCGCGATCTGGCCGGGTGAGCGTCCGGTGTATGACCCGGCCGTCGCCGCCCCAGTCCTCGAGGACGAACGCGACGTGGAGATCAAGCGGTTCACCGACGCGGCGGCCGCGGTCGCGGGGAGGCTGCGGGAGCGGGCATCACACGCCTCGGGTGCCGCGGCGGAGGTGTTGTCGGCGACGGCGGGTCTCGCCGAGGACCGCGGGTGGACCGGCGCGGCCTCGAAACTCATCACGACAGGGACGGCAGCGCCGGCGGCAGCGGTCGCCGCGACCGACCAGTTCGCGGAGATGTTCACCAAGCTCGGCGGCCTCATGGCCGAGCGCGTCACGGATCTCAACGATGTCCGGGACCGCGTGGTCGCCGAACTACTGGGAGTCCCCGAACCCGGGGTTCCGGAACCCGCCGAACCGTCTGTGCTGTTGGCCGACGATCTTGCTCCGGCCGACACGGCGGGACTGGACCCGACAAAGGTCACCGCGCTGGTCACACGGCTGGGCGGCCCGACCAGTCACACCGCGATCATCGCGCGACAACTCGGGATTCCGTGTGTGGTGGCGGTATCCGGCCTCGGTGAGGTGGCCGCCGGGACGACGGTGCTGGTCGACGGTACCGCGGGCACCCTGGAGGTCGAGCCGGATCCCGACGACGCCGCCGCGCGCGTGGCCGAGAGCCGGCGGATGGCGGAATTGGTGGCGGCCTGGGCCGGACCGGGAGTGACCGCCGACGGGCGACCGATCGCGGTCCTCGCCAATGTCGCCGATGGCACGTCGGCCCGGTCGGCGACCTCCCACCCGGTAGAGGGTGTCGGCCTGTTCCGTACGGAGTTGGCGTTTCTCGACCGCGCGGACGAGCCCTCGGTGGAGGAGCAGACGCGGCTCTATCGCGAGGTGCTCGACGCCTTCGAGGGGCGCAAGGTGGTGATCCGGACCCTCGATGCGGGCTCCGACAAGCCGCTGAAGTTCGTCACGCAGATCGAGGAGACCAATCCGGCACTCGGCGTGCGTGGCAACCGGATCGTCGATGCTCATCCGGGCATCCGGGCGGCCCAGCTCGACGCGATCGCGGCAGCCGCCGACGGACATCAACCGACGCCGTGGGTGATGGCGCCGATGATCGCCTCGGCGACCGAGGCCGCGGAGTTCGCCGGGGAGGTACGCCGACGCGGACTGATCGCCGGTGTGATGATCGAGGTGCCGGCGGCAGCGATTCTCGCCGAATCGATCCTGGCGGAGGTCGACTTCGTGTCGATCGGAACCAACGACCTGACCCAGTACACGATGGCCGCCGACCGGATGTCGGCGGAGCTCGCCGCTCTCACCGATCCCTGGCAGCCCGCGGTGCTCACCCTTATCGCCGGCGTGGCGCGTGCCGGTCAGGCCGCCGACAAACCCGTCGGGGTCTGCGGCGAGGCGGCAGCCGATCCGTTGCTCGCGTGTGTGCTGGTCGGACTCGGGGTCACGTCCCTGTCGACTGCGCCCGCGGCCTCGGCCGCGGTCGGCGCCAGGCTCGCGGAGGTGACCGTCGAGCAATGTCGTGCGGCCGCCGAGGCTGCCCTGGCGACGGCCGAACCCGCCGCGGCTCGTGCTGCTGCCACTGCGGTGCTGGCCGGCGCAGTGGTCGGCTGAGCGGCCGGCCCGCTCGGGTTCAGACCCGGCGCATCACGGTGACGACCTTGCCGAGAATGGCGGCGTCATCGCCCGAGATCGGGTCGAACAGATCGTTGTGCGGCATCAGCCAGACGTGGCCGTCCTTGCGCTTGAAGGTCTTGACCGTGGCCTCGCCGTCGATCATCGCTGCCACGATGTCGCCGTTGTCGGCGACACTCTGCTGGCGTACGACCACCCAGTCGCCGTCGCAGATCGCCGCGTCGATCATCGACTCGCCGACCACGCGGAGCAGGAACAGTGAGCCCTCACCGACGAGTTCGCGGGGCAGCGGGAACACGTCCTCGACGGCTTCCTCGGCGAGAATGGGTCCACCCGCCGCGATCCGGCCGAGGACCGGTACGAACGTCGGGGTGGGCAACTGCGCGCCATCGCCGGATGCGGCCGTACCGCCCGGTGGGATGTGCTGGTCGCCGTCTTGGATGTTGACCGCGCGTGGGCGGTTGTGGTCGCGCTTGAGTAGACCTTTGCGTTCCAGGGTCCGCAGCTGGTGGGCCACCGACGACGTCGAGGTGAGGCCGACGGCATCGCCGATCTCCCGGATGCTCGGCGGATATCCGCGCTCGCGGACCGAGGCGCGGATGTACTCGAGCACGCCTCGCTGACGAGGGGTCAGGCTAGCCTCGACGACTTCCGGATCGGCGACCGCGCTATCCGATGCCTCCGTATCGGCTCCGGTCGGCGCCTGCGCCTCGGGTTTCGGCTTGCTGCTGATCCCGCGGGACGCGCCGCGCCGCCCGCCGGCTTTGTCGCTCATCGGTCGAGTCCTTCCTGTCGCCGAAACCGGCAGTGGCCGATTACGGGTTGCCGGTCTGGATCGAAAAACTGCTGGTCTGTTCGGGGAGACTGCTCGGCTGGTTCGGAGCTGCTGTTCAGGGCCCATCCACGCACGTCACCATGTCGCCGACAGTAGCCGAACATTTTGACATGTTCAAACATGTGTTCGACGTGTGTCGAGACATTGTCGGACCCACGTGCTACAAATCGAACATGCGTTCTCTCGAACACATGAGCGACGTGCGTTCGAGAGGCGCCCGAGGTTCGATCCGACTCGTTCCCAGGAGGACACGATGAGCACAGCGACCCTTCATCGGCAGACGCAGTACGCACCGGCTGCGTCCCCGATGCACCCGGCATCCGGGCGCCCTGCAGACGTCCCGACGCGCGACAGAGTCCCGGCCGGGCATGTCTCCCGACCGCGGCGGCGGGGGCGATATGACTCCACTGGGCCCACGAGGCGTCGACCGGGCGGGTCCGGTGCCCCCGCGGCACGGGTGTCGGGGACGAGTTGTGCGTCGCCGGGAGTCGACCGTAGGTTCGTGCGTCGACGCGCGACGGCCGCAGCCGTGGTGCTCGGTGGGGCGCTCGCGGTGCTGGTGTGGGCGGTCGCCATCGTCGGCTCCAACTATGCCGCGTCGGTGAAACCGAGCCCTACCGGGACCGAGGTGGTCCACGTGCGGCAGGGTGATTCGTTGAGCTCCATCGCCGATCGCATCGCGCCGGATGTGCCACGCCAGGCCGTCATCGAGCAGATCGTCGAACGCAACAAACTCGCCGGCTCCGGCCTGCGGGTGGGGCAGGCTTTGATCGCACCCGCATACAGCTGAGGGCCTGACGGTATCCTCGATGGCACAGGGTCCGGCCGGGAACCGGCACGGCGTGACGGGTGACCGGTGCGCCGGTGTGTCCAGAGACGTGCGTGAGGACGACATGCGCTGCCCGTTTTGCAAGAACGAAGACACCAAGGTCATCGACTCGCGTGTCGCCGACGAGGGGCAGGCGATCCGACGGCGCCGTTCGTGTGCGGAGTGCGGTCGCCGATTCTCCACCGTCGAGAGTGCCGTGCTGTCGGTCGCCAAACGCAACGGGGTCACCGAGCCGTTCAGTCGGGAGAAGGTGATGCGCGGGGTTCGTCGGGCCTGCCAGGGCCGAGACGTCGCCGAGGACGCGCTCGCCAAGTTGGCCCAGCAGGTCGAGGATGCGGTCCGCGCATCGGGATCGGCCGAGATTCCCAGCAATGAGGTGGGGTTGGCGATCCTCGGTCCGCTGCGTGATCTCGACGAGGTGGCCTATCTGCGCTTCGCCTCGGTCTACCGGTCATTCGACTCGCTGGAGGACTTTCAGCGAGAGATCGACGACCTGCAGGGCAATCTCACCCACCGCTCCGAGGCCGATTCCGGGGTGGTTGATGAGCGGGTCAGCGTCACCGACGGTCTCAACTGAACTGATCGAGGGCGCGGATCGCCCGCTTCTCCGAGGTCGGCCGTGCGGTGCCCAACCGCTGCGCGAACAGTCCGACCCGCAGTTCCTCGACAAGCCAGTGCGCGTGTTCGTCGAACGCATCCCGGCGCGCCGCAGCGAGGTGCGTTGCACGCTGATTCCAATGCGTCACAACACGATCGATGGATGCCAGGGCGGTACTGTCGCGGCCGGCAGCTGCGGGCAACTCCGTGAGGCGAACGGTTGCGGCCTCGAGGTAGCGCGGCACATGGACAAGGCGGTCGTGCGGGGTCGCGACGACGAATCCGTCGAAGACCAGATTGTCCAACTGCTCGGCGACGTCATCGGCGGCCACCGAGCCGCTGAGCCGGTCCATCTGCGCGCGCAGCGGGGCCACGCGGCGGAGCACGTCAACGCTCAGGGTGAAGTAATCGGGAGCCTGTTGCGCCACCCGGGGGCGCAGATCGTCGCGGAGTCGCCGGAATTCGGTCGCCGATCGCACGGCACGAAGGTTCCGGTCTGCCGCGAGGTCGCGGATGGCGCGTCGGGTGCAGTCGCCCACGAGATGTTCGACATCGCGGTAGGGGCTCTGACTCATCGCCAACCGACCGGCGGCATCAAGGGTCGCGGTGATCTTGCGGGTCAGCGGTGGGATGGTCAGGTCGAGGAGTGCCACCACCGCTGCGCTGTGACGGCGGTCGCGTTCGGCCTCGGTGCTCAGCTCGACTCGGGTCACCCCAACCGTCCGGCCGGCTGCGTCACGAACAGCGTCGAGTCCCACATAATGGGTGATCTGCTGTCCGGCAACAGTTGTCGTCACCGTGGGCGGTAGCTCGCCGATGCCGGTGGCGGTCCAGTCCGTGACGACCTCGACGGGCCGGGCGGCCTCGTGCGACCCGTCGAACTCCTGCTTCAGCCGGTGCAGCGACTTCCCGGTCGTGAGCACGGTGCCGTCACGGTCGACCACGGCAAAATTCATCGTGAGGTGGGGTGGAATCCGCTCGGGTGCGAAGTCGTCGGGAGACACCGTCATGGTCGTGATCGTCGACAGTTCGCGGGCGAGGCCGGCGACGAGGGGCTCGGCGCGCGGTGTCAATCGGGACAACGCGAGATCGGCGAAACGCTGCGCCGGCGCCATCGACTTGCGTAGCGACTTGGGGAGTGACCGGACGAGTTCGGTCGCGAGCTCGCTGCGCAGGCCCGGAACCGACCAGTCGAAGCCTGCCGGCCGCACATGGTCGAGCAGCGGCCGTGGGATCACCACGGTGACACCGTCATCGGGCGCACCCGGTTCGAACCGGTACCGCAGCTCGAGGCGGGTTTCGCCCTGCTGCCAGGCGCCGGGGAAGTCGGTGTCGGCGACAGCGACGTCGGTGGCCACATCCTCCGGGCGGAGATCGAGCAGGTCTGGCTGCGCGCGCCGGGCCTTCTTCCACCAGCTGTCAAAATGTCGGGCCGAGACGACCTCGTCGCCGATACGCGCGTCGTAGAAGTCGAACAGTTGCTGTTCGCTGATCACCACATCGCGACGCCGTGCACGGTGTTCCACATCGGCCGCGGCCTCGAGCAGAGCACGGTTGTTGTGGAAGAACGTGTGCTCGGTGCGCCAGTCACCCTCGACGAGGGCGTGACGGATGAACATCTCTCGTGCGGTCGGTGGATCAATGGGCCCGAACTGCACCCGGCGTCGTGCCACCAGCGGAACGCCATAGAGCGTCACCCGCTCGTAGGCCAACGCGGCGCCACGTTTCGCCGACCAGTGCGGCTCGCTGTAGCTGCGGCGAACCAGATCTCCGGCGAGTTGCTCGACCCACAGCGGATCGATCGCCGCCACCGTGTGCGCGAACAGCCGGGAGGTCTCCACGAGCTCGGCGGCCATCAGGAACGCGGGCGGCTTCCGGGCCAGCGCCGAACCCGGGAAGATCGCCATGGTGGTGTTGCGTGCGCCCAGGTATTCGCGTGAATCACCCTGCCGCACGGCTATGTTGCCCAGCAGGCCGGCCAAGATGGCGCGGTGGATGGCATCGGCATCGCGTTCGGTTGCCGGAACAGACCAGTCGAGGTCGGTCACCACCCGGGTCAGCTGTCGATGCAGTTCCTGCCATTCCCGGATCCGCAGAAAGTGAAGGAACTCGCGTTCGCAGAGTCTCCGGAACTGATTCCCGGACAGCTCTTTGCGGCGCTCGGTCAGATACGACCAGAGCTCGAGGTGGGCCAGGAACTCCGAGCCCGGCACGGCGAACCGCCGGTGAGCGGCGTCGGCTGCCTCGCGCTGGTCGGCAGGGCGCTCGCGCACATCAGGAATCGACAGCGCCGCGGCGATGACCAGAACATGGTCGAGACACCCGCCGTCACGCGCCGCGATGAGCATGCGGGCCAGTCGTGGATCCACCGGGATGCGGGCCATCTGGCGGCCGACCTGGGTGAGCACGGGTTCGTGGTCGTCGCGTTGCGTCTCGTGTATTGCGCCGAGCTCGGTGAGCACGGCCATGCCGTCGCGGATTGCGCGAGCGTCCGGGGGTTGGACGAACGGGAACTGCGAGACGTCGCCGATGCGCAAGGAGGCCATCTGGAGGATGACCGCGGCGAGGTTGGTGCGCAGGATCTCCGGATCGGTGAACGCGGCGCGGGCGTCGAAATCCTCCTCCGCGTAGAGCCGGATACACACGCCCGGCGCCACGCGGCCGCACCGTCCCGCACGCTGGCGGGCACTGGCCTGTGAGATCGCTTCCACCGGAAGTCGGTTCACCTTGGACCGGGTGGAGTAGCGGGAGATTCGCGCGGTGCCGGTGTCGATCACGTAGCGGATGCCCGGGACGGTCAACGAGGTCTCGGCGACATTGGTGGCAAGCACGATGCGGTGTCCCGACGACGGCGCGAACACCCGTTGCTGATCGGCGATGGACAGACGGGCGAACAGGGGCACGATCTCGGCTCCGGCCGAGGCACGATGCCGCAGTGCATCGGCCGTCTCGCGGATGTCACGTTCGGTCGGCAGGAACACCAGGATGTCGCCGCTGCGCCGACCGGACCACAACTCGCCGACCGCGGCGTCGATCGCCTGTGCCTGATCGAGGTCGCGATGGTCACTGTCCGGGTCGCGTGCGTCACCGAACGGCCGATAGCGGACCTCCACGGGGTAGGTCCGACCGGACACCTCGAGAATCGGCACCTCTGCGCCGTCGACGGCGTCCGCGAAATGCCGGGCGAACCGATCCGGCTCGATCGTGGCAGAGGTGATGATCACCTTGAGATCGCGGCGTCGGGGCAGCAGCCGGCGGAGGTAGCCGAGGATGAAATCGATGTTCAGACTGCGTTCGTGGGCCTCGTCGATGATCAGCGTGTCGTAGCTGCGCAGCAACGGGTCGCCGGCGATCTCGCGGAGCAGGATGCCGTCGGTCATGACCTTGACCATGGTGTCGGCGCCGGCACGGTCGGTGAAGCGCACGGAGTAGCCGATTGCGTCGCCGATCTGCGACGCGGTTTCGTCGGCGATGCGACGCGCCACCGAACTCGCCGCGATCCGGCGAGGTTGGGTGTGCCCGATCGCGCCGCGCACTCCACGGCCGAGTTCCAGACAGATCTTGGGAAGCTGCGTCGTCTTACCCGAACCGGTCTCGCCCGCCACGACCACCACCTGATGCTCGGCGATGGCGCCGGCGATGGCGGAGCGCGCCTCGGATATGGGCAGTTCGGGCGGGAACTCGAGTAGCGGGAGCGATGCGCGCCGTCGGTCCACACGTGATTGTGCCGAAGCCACGTCCGCGGCGAGCCGCTGCCAAGCCGTGGCCCCGGGATGGCGCCCGAGCTTGTCGATCCGGCGGCGCAGCCGGTGTGCATCGACGATGGTCAGTTCATCGAGCGTGTCGAGCAGCGCGCGGCGGTCTGCGGAAGTCGGTGCGGACATGATGCATACAGGATATGGGGTGGCCACGAGTGGGGTCGCGCACGTCCGCATCATCGGCGCCGGACGACCTGCGTCCTCCGGCGATGCCGACGACCGGCATGATTGAGCCATGGCAGGCTCACTTTGGCATGGATTCGCCGACATGGGATCGGTCACCGCGAACGGACCGTTCGTGGTGACCCGCGGAAGCGGTACCCGGATCTGGGACGGACAGGGACGCGAGTACCTCGACGCGACCGCCGGTCTGTGGTTCACCAACATCGGCCATGGGCGCACCGAGGTCGCTGACGCCGTGGCCGACCAGCTGGGCCGGCTCGCGCATTACTCCGGCTTCGGTGACCTCACCGCGGACGTGACCGCCGAGCTCGCCGAACGGTTGGCCGGGATCGCTCCGGTAGCCGGTAGCAAGATCTTCTTCACCTCCGGTGGCAGCGATTCGGTGGACACCGCGGCCAAACTGGCCCGGCGGTACTGGCACGAGGTGGGCAAGCCGGAGAAGAACATCGTCGTCGGCCGCACCAAGGCCTACCACGGAATGCACGTCGCCGGAACCGCGCTCGCCGGAATCGGGGTGAACCGCGAGGGCTACGGGGAGCTGATGGCGGATGCGGAGACCGTGGAGTGGGACAACGCCAAGAGCCTGCTCGGTCTGATCGAGCGAGTCGGGGCGGAGCGGGTCGCGGCGTTCTTCTGTGAGCCGATCATCGGTGCCGGCGGGATCTATCTGCCGCCGGAGGGATATCTCGCCGAGGTACGCCAGATCTGCCGCGATCACGATGTGTTGTTCGTCGCCGACGAGGTGGTCACCGGTTTCGGCCGCATCGGTGGGCAGTCATGGTTCGCCTCGTCGCGATTCGATCTGGCGCCGGACATGATGACCACCGCGAAGGGGCTGACGTCGGGGTACGTCCCGATGGGGGCGGTGTTCATCGCACCGCATGTTGCCGAGCCCTTCTACGCCGGCGGCACCTGGTGGAGGCACGGCTACACCTACGGCGGGCACGCCGGGGCCGCGGCGGCAGCGATGGCCAACCTCGACATCATCGAACGCGAAGGTTTGCTGGCGGAGGCTGCGCGGCTGGAGGCGGATCTGGCCGCGCTGTTGAGCCCGTTGGCGCAGTTGGACGCTGTCGCCGAAGTGCGGACCGGGTTGGGTGCGGTCACCGCGGTGCAGCTCGCCGATCCGGCGCAGGCGCTGCCGATGGTGGGCCGGTTGCGCGAGCACGGTGTGAGCGGGCGGGCCGCCGGTCAGGGCGCCTTGCAGATCTCCCCGGCCTTCGTCATGACCACCGACGAGGTCGGTGAACTGGCCGAGCGGATGCGCGCGGCGTTGTCCTGAGCTGCCACGAGCATCCGCGAAACAGCGCCGACGAGCACGGCACAAACCAGTACGGCACAGACCAGTACGGCACAGATGAACAGCAGGCCCGGCCACCCGCGAGGGCGACCGGGCCTGCTGCGACGGCGAGGGGAGTCAGACCCCGGTCAGGACCTGTGTGGTCGTCAGGGCCTGCGCCACGCCCTCGATGGTTGCGGCGACCTTCACGGCCTCCCAGACCTGCTCCTTGGTCAGCCCGGCCTTGCGTACCACGTCGGCGTGGGCGCTGGTGCAGTCGTGACAGCCGTTGATGGTGGATACCGCCAGGCTCCACAGCTCGAAATCGGCCTTCTCGACGCCTGGGTTGCCGATGATGTTCATCCGCAGGCCCATCCGGACTCCAGCGTAATCGTCGCCGAGGAAACTCTTGGCCCGGTAGGCGACGTTGTTCATGCCCATGATCGATGCGGCGCCGAGCGCCGCGTTGTACGCCTCCGCCGAAAGAACGTCGGCGGCCTCGCTCGCGATCTCGTTGAGCACCTGCGGGTTTCGCGCAGCCGCGGCGGTGGCGAGGAAGGTGCCCCACAGCTGCTGCTCGGTGAGCTCGGTGGACCGGGCGAGCGAACCGAGGTTCAGCTTGAGGTCCTTGGCGTACTCCGGAAGTGCTTCCTTGAGATTGTCGATGCTCATGTGCTGTCCTCTCAGACGCTTGCGGTCAGCAGTTCGCCGGCGTCGAGCGTCGGATCGCCCTTCTTCCAATTGCATGCGCACAGTTCGTCGGACTGCAGCGCGTCGAGAACGCGCAGCACCTCGTCGACGTTGCGTCCGACGGATCCGGCCGTCACCGAGACGAACTGGATCTCGTTGTTCGGGTCGACGATGAAGGTGGCGCGGTCGGCGACGCCGTCTGCATTGAGAACGCCTGCTGCGGAGGCGAGTTCACGCTTCAGGTCACTGAGCATGGGGAACGGGAGGGTTTTGAGATCCTCGTGCTGCGCGCGCCACTGGAAGTGCACGAACTCGTTGTCCACCGAGGCGCCGAGCACCTGTGCGTCGCGGTCGGCGAACTCGTCCTCGAGTTTGCCGAACGCAGCGATCTCGGTCGGGCACACGAAGGTGAAGTCCTTGGGCCAGAAGAAGACGATGCGCCACTTGCCGGGGTGGTCCTCGCTGGTGACGGTGGTGAAGTAGTCGTCGGGCTGCTGGGCGTTCACCTTCGAGAGGTCGCCGCCGATGACCGCGGTGAGGTTGTAGGCCGGGAACTGGTCGCCGATGGTCAACAGTGGCATGGGTTGAGTCGCTCCTCTATGTGGCGGTGATTCTGTTGTCTTGCGCGAAGGATTTCGTCAGACATGCACTATCGTGCCGAAATCTCGGCGAAAGTGAAACGTGATGATACACACTATATTGATAGGTATGCCCAATAAGAGTTATCAGCCCTCGATCGCCGCGTTGCGCGCATTCGCCGCGATCGCCAAGGATCGCCATTTCGGTTCTGCCGCTGCGAATCTTGGTGTCAGCCAGCCAACCTTGTCGCAGGGTCTCGGTGGCCTCGAGGCGGGGCTCGGGCTACAACTCGTCGAACGCACCACCCGGCGTGTCTTCTTGACGCCCGAAGGCCAGCGTCTGCTACCCAAGGCGCTCGCGGTGATCGATGCGGTCGACGAACTGGTCTCGGCGGCGTCGGGTAACGGTGACCCGCTGGCGTCGACGGTGCGGCTCGGACTCATTCCCACTGTGGCGCCGTACATTCTGCCCGCTGTGCTGCGCGAACTGGCCGATCGGCTACCCGAGCTCGGCGTGCAGGTGGTGGAGGACCAGACCACCAGGTTGGTGGGTCAGCTGAGAGAGGGATCACTCGACGTCGCCGTCATGGCGTTGCCCACCAATGAATCCGGCCTCGGCGAGATCCCGATGTACCGCGAAGATTTTGTCCTCGCCCTGCCCCATGATCACCCGCTGGCCGGGCGCAAACGCGTGAATCCGGACCAACTCGCCGATCTACCGTTGTTGTTGCTCGACGAAGGGCACTGTCTGCGCGATCAGGCGTTGGAGGTCTGCCGGTTGGCCGGCGTGCGGCCCGAGGTCGGGCAGACGCGCGCGGCATCGCTGGCCACGGCGGTCCAGTGTGTCGAAGGCGGTCTCGGTGTGACGTTGATACCGCAGACCGCGGTGGCGGTCGAGACCGGCGGCGGTGGCCTGGCGACCGCCATGTTTGCGCGGCCACGGCCCGGCCGACGGATCGGGCTCGTGTTTCGTGAGTCGAGTTCTCGCGCAGACGCCTACCGCGCATTGGCGGACGTCATTTCCGACGTGGTGGCCCGGGACGCGGTGGTCGACAGGTGAGTCGCGGCCCAGGGGGCTCGGTCCGGACCGCGGCGCTGCGATTCAGGCCTCCGAGTGGGTCAGCTGCTCCCATTCGTCGACGAGGCTGGAGTCCACCGAGCGCACCATCGTGCCCACGTGTTCGGTGATCTCGGCTATCTCGTCGGTGCTGACGGTGTTCGGAAGACCTTGGCGCAGAACCCGATAACAGTCAGACAGATAGCGGAGAACCACTCCCTCGCTGCGGGCGAGGCCGTAGCCGGAGATGAGTTCGGTGAAGGTCATCGAGCGCTCCAGCATCTCGCGCAGCACCGATTTCGGCGACGGTGGAGAGGACGCCACCCATGGGTGTCCGCGCCGGTAGACGGAGAACGCGAACTCGATCTCGTCGAAAAGCGGGCGCGGCCAGGTGATCTCCTCCAGCCGTGCCATGCGTTCTTCGTACGCGATACCGTCGGCCTTCATCTCGGCGACCGCGGCGTCGCGAGCCACCTTACGCTGGGCGAACAACACCTGCCGTGGATCCTCCAGGGTGGACTCCAGGATCGAGATGACATCGAGAGCGTACGTCGACGAGTCGGGATCGAGGATCTCGAACGCCGCCAGCGCGAACGACGAGAGCGGGTTGGTCAACGCGAAGTTCTCCGGCATATCCACCGAGAGTGCGACGTTCTTTCCGTCGGCGTCCGGGGCGTCGAGTTGTACGACGATGCCGGAATCTCGCAAGCCGCGGAACAACTCGATCGTGTGGCGGATCTGTCGGAGCTGACGACTGCGCGGTTCGTGGTTGTCTTCGAGTAGATGCCGCAAGGCCGCGAAACAGTCGCCCGGCCGTGCCAGCACCTCCATCAGGATGGCCGTGGTCATCCGGAAATGGGATCGCAATGGTTCGTCCGGAGCGTCGACGAGCTGGGTGAAGGTCTTCTCGCCCCACGACACGAAGCCCTCTGGCGGTTTCTTCCGGACGAGTTTGCGAAGCTTCTTCGGGTCATCGCCGGCCTTGGCGACGGCGCGTGCGTTCTCGACATCGTGCTCGGGGGCCTGCGCCACCACATAACCGACGGTATCGAATCCGGCACGACCCGCTCGACCGGCGATCTGGTGGAACTCGCGGGCGCGCAGCCGGCGCACCCGGGTGCCGTCGTACTTGCTGAGCCCGGCGAACAGGACCGTCCGGATGGGTACGTTGATGCCCACGCCGAGGGTGTCGGTGCCCGCGATCACCTTCAGTAGCCCTTGCTGGGCGAGACGCTCGACGAGGCGGCGGTAGCGGGGGAGCATGCCGGCGTGGTGGACGCCGATGCCGGCCCGTAGCAGTTTCGACAGTGTCGCACCGAATCCGGTATGGAATCGGAAGTCTCCGATCGCCTCAGCGATCGCGGCGCGATCGGCCTTGTCGGCGATCTTCACCGACATCAGCGCCTGCGCGCGTTCCACGGCGGCGGCCTGGGTGAAGTGCACCACGTAGATCGGTGCGCGGCCGGCGGTGACGAGATTCTCGATTGTTTCGTGGATCGGCGTGATCGCGTAGCTGTGATCGAGCGGTACGGGCCGTTCGGTACCGGTGACCGCGGTGGTGTCGCGGCCGGTGCGCCGCTGCAGATCGTCGACGAAGAACGAGGTGTCGCCGAGGGTCGCCGACATCAGCAGGAACTGGGTGTTGGGGAGTTCGACGAGTGGCACCTGCCAGGCCCAACCACGGTCGGGCTCGCCGTAGTAATGGAATTCATCGGCGACCAGTGCGCCGATGTCGCTGCGGTCGCCGTCGCGCAAGGCCAGATTTGCCACGATCTCGGCCGTCGCGCAGATGATCGGGGCGTTCGCGTTGACCGCGGCGTCGCCGGTCAACAGCCCGACAGAGTCGGCGCCGAAGGTCGCGCACAGGTCGAAGAACTTTTCGCTGACCAACGCCTTGATCGGCGCCGTGTAATAGGCGCGTTCCCCGCGGCAGCGGGCGAAGTAGATGGCGCCGGCCGCCACGAGCGACTTCCCCGAGCCGGTCGGGGTCGCGAGGATCACGTTGTTGCCTGAGATCAACTCCAGCAGCGATTCCTCTTGGTGGGGGTACAGCGCAATCCCACGTTCATCCCACCAGCCAGCGAAGACCTCGAATGCGGTGTCCTCGTCGTCGACGGGTACGAGGTGCCGGGTGGTCGTCTCGCTCAGATCGGCGATGGCGAACCGCCCGGTCCGTCGTCGCCCGGTTCATCGTCGTCCGGCGCATCTTCGCGGCCCGGTTCCCCGTTCGCGCCCGGTCCCTGGCCTCCTTGTCCGACGTCACCGTCGCCGGTCTGCTGGGCCAGGAAACGTTCCAGCTCCGCGCCGAGTTCGTCGCCGGTCGGCAGGTCGGCCTCTGCCGCCAGCAGCGAGGCTCGCTGGGCCTGAGCCTGGGCAAAGGTGTCGTATTGCGACTCGAGGGCTTGGACGACGCCTTCGATCTCGGCGTTGCCGTCGACTTCCTTGTCTACCTGTTCGCGTACCTTGGCGGCGGCGTTGTCCAGTGCGGCGACCGGGATCTGCAGGCCGGTGAGTTCGCCGACCGCAGTCAGCAGTCGCGCAGACGCAGCCGGATAGTCGGTCTGCGACAGGTAGTGCGGTACATGCACCGACAGCCCCGACGCGCGATGATCGTGCTGGCTCATCCGCAGCTCGAGCAGCATCGACGCGCTCGCCGGAAGCTTCATCTCCGAGCCCCACCGCGGCAGGTCGCCGAGCCGGTCGGGCTCGTTGCCGTGTGCGGTGAGCGACGCCGGGCGCGTGTGTGGCACCGCCATCGGTATCGCGTTGAGCCCGATGACATCGGTGACACCGAAGTGTTCCACCAGCCTGCGCACCGCTTCGACGAACTGTTCCCAACGCAGATCGGGTTCGGAACCGGCCAGAAGCAGGAAAGGGCGTCCGGTGGTGTCCCGGATCGCGTGCATCGTCAGCGACGGCATCTCGATATCGGTGAAGGTGTTCCCGTCGAAGGTGACGGTGGGCCGCCGCGACCGGTAATCGATCAATTCGTCGGTGGAAAAGGTCGCGACGAGTTCGGAGTCAAGCGCGTCACGCAGATGCCGCGCGGCCAGCGCGACGGCATGGCCGGCATCGGCGAAGCCCTCGAGCGCGTGGACCAGTACCGGCCCCGTGCCCTCGTCATTGGAGACCTGGGGCGCGGGGAACTCCAGCGAGTACAGCGCGCTGTGCTCGGCGGGCCGCTCGTCCATGGTCGTGCCTCCTCGTGTCGGTTGTCTCAAGTGTCTCGCATCGGTGGTCCCCGGGGCCAATCACGCGCTGCCGGTCCGCCACCTCCCATGGCTGCTGTCACCGGTTTCAACACCACGACCGGGATGAGGATTCCCGGGTGGCACCCGAGGCTGCGGGTGTCGTGACCGGTCCCGGAGAGTAGACGGTGGCACAGTAGGTCGTTGTGATGGAATGGCTGCGTCGTGCGTCGTCTGCGCTGCGTGTCGTGTCACCCGAGCGTGACCGGCCCGACCGCCCAACGTCGGAAGCGGGGCGTTGCGAGCTGGACCGGGTCGAGTTCGGGCAACCCCGGCGGCGCGGTGGCCGGGGTCCGGTCCTTCTTGCGGCGCTCGCACTGCTTGCGCTCGCACTGCTTACGGCGGGTTGTTCGGTCGATGGCCAGGCAACTGCCGGTGGAAGTGAGGATCTCACCGCCCGCTCGCTCGCGCCGGCAGACTTCCCGGATCACACCGCGACCCGGCTGCCCGCACCCGCCGTCCCGGCAGCGCTGGCCGATCTCTCCGGGCGCCCCCTGCACGGCAGCGTCACCCCGGCCGAATGCACGCCCCGGCTGATCTCTCCGGACGGCGCCGTTGTGATCGTCGGCCCCGACCCGGCCACCTCGACGGCCACGTTCACCTCGGCCGTCGTGCACGTCGACGACTCGCTCGATCAGGTGACCGGACTGGCACGTCGGTGCCCACGAACGGTCACCGGGTCCGCGCCGACCGCGGTCACTGTCGTCACCACCGAGGTGCTGCCGGCGCCGAACCGGTCCGGTAACCAGACCGCCGCATTGCGGCGGACGATGACCACCGGCGGTGCCGAGTCGCCCCTGATCACCGGCACCACTGGTCTGATGGCGCAGCAGGACGGGATCCGGGTGATCGTCGAGTACCGGCACCAGGGCGCGGACGAGATGTCGGCCGAGGCCGGGGCATCGCTGGACGCATTGTTCGACTCGGCGATCACTGCTGCCTTCGGGTGACGGCGATCGGCCTGGGCGACCGCCGAGCCGAAGGCCACCTGTGGAGGACCGATTCGGTTGTGCACAGCAGGTGATTGGGGGCGTGGGCATGCTCCGAATCACCTGAGGATGGGGTCATGTCGACCTCACAGCGCCCACGCCCGCTCACCCCGTCGTCGCTCCTGACGGCACTACCCGGCCTCCTCGGATTCATCCCCGAACGATCGTTGATCGTTCTTGCCTTCGGAGCCGACCCGCACACCGTGCGGACCACCATGCGTCACGACCTGATCTTCGACGAGAACGGCGACCTCGCGGCACCGTTGGTCACGGTCCTCGACGGACTCGCGGAGATCTGCGCGCGCGAGCAAGCACACGCCGTCATCCTGGTGATCGCCGACGATCGGTATCCGATCGGAGACGATCGGTACCGACGGGTGTGCGTGACCGCGGACCGGTGTTTCGCCGGGATCGGTGGTGCCGTTGCCGGATTCGTGGTCGAGCAGTTCGCCGACAATGCGCGTTGGCAGCGGGTGTGGGACGCTCCGCAAACCGCCGGCACGTATATACCGCTGACGCGCGCCGGAGCATTGCGGGGGCGGATGGCCGACCCACACACCAGTCCGACGGCTGTCCGACATGCCGTCGAGAGCGGCCGGCGAGTGCTCGCGCGACGTTCGGAGATGCAGGAGATGTTGCGGCCGTTGCCTCATTGCGTGGGCCCGCACCGCGAGTTCGGTGACGACATAGACGGCATCGACGAGATAGTCGGCATCGACGACGGAGTGCTGTTGCGTGAGCTGGTCGGGCACGTGATCGCCTTCGCGTCGCCTCGCCACCCACCAGAACTCGATTGCGCCGCGGTCACGCTCCTCGGCGATGCGTTGTTGCGGCTGCAGGTCCGCGATGCCGCCCTCGTGCTGGCGGTCACCGATCTGCGCCACGCCGCGGAGGCCCTGTGGCGCCAACTCGCCCGGCGGCTGAGGGGCTCGAGGTCCGCAAGCGCGGCCACGATGCTCGGGCATCTGCATTACGTCAATGGCGAAGGCGGATACGCCGGCGTCGCCTTTGATCATGCGTTGGCGGCGGATCCGCAGTGGCATCTGGCGGACCTGCTCGACACGGCGCTGCGCGGCGGGATACACCCCACCGCGATGCGGGAGATGATCCCGATGGGCTACGACGTCGCCGATTCGCTCGGTGTCGCGATGCCCGGGCCCAGCGTCGACCGTGAGGTGAGCTGACCGGGCCGTGTCATCGCCGGGGACCTGAGTGGAACCGAAACTCAGACCTTCTCGACGAACACCGCGTGTGCCATGTCCTCGGCCAGCTCGAGACCGTCGTGACCGGGGGAGTTCACCACGGCGCGGCCGGGGCTGATGGTCACCGTCACGCGGGCGTTGGGCACCACGCCGGCCTCACGCAGATCGCTGATCAGCGCCGCATCGGATTGGGCGTGCTCGGACAGCCGCCGGACGATGACGACCACCGGATCGCCCTGGGGAAGGTCGGACAGGCGGGTGGCGCCGTCGGTGGCCGGAGCCTTGTCCATGCCCAGCTGGTCCAGACCCGGGATGGGATTGCCGTAAGGCGATGTCGTCGGGTTGTCCAGCACGGCCAGCAGACGCCGCTCGACGTTCTCGCTCATGACGTGCTCCCAGCGGCAGGCCTCCTCGTGGACCTGGTCCCAGGGCATACCGATGACGTCGACGAGCAGCCGCTCGGCTAGCCGGTGCTTGCGCATCACCGCCACAGCGAGCTCGCGGCCCTTCTCGGTGAGTTCGAGGTGCCGGTCGCCGGCCACATGCAAGAGGCCGTCCCGCTCCATGCGGGCGACCGTCTGTGACACGGTCGGGCCGCTTTGCTCGAGCCGCTCGGCGATACGTGCGCGCAGGGGGACGATGCCTTCCTCTTCGAGGTCGTAGATCGTCCGCAAGTACATCTCGGTGGTGTCAACCAGATCGTTCACGGTACGCAGTCCCTTCGTCTGTCCCAAGGGTACCTTGACCTGCCCACCGGTTCGGGTCCTGCGTGTCGTCACCGTCGGTTGCCGCGCGCACACCACTCCCTCGATTCCTCGCGGTGGAATCGAGGGACATGCCCTAGCCTGAAACCGTGACGCGGAGCACGGGCGACGAAGCGGCGGCAGTCATCTGGAGTGAGGACTTCCTGACCTACAAGTGGGCCCACACCCACCCGATGAATCCGGTCCGGCTGGCGCTGACCATGACGCTCGCGCAGAGCCTGGGGGTCCTCGACGGAGTGGACAGCCGCGCACCCCTGGCGATCGACGACTCGGCGTTGACAGTGGTCCATTCCACCGAGTACATCGACGCCGTGCGAGCGGTCGGATCCGGCACTGCATCGTTGGCCGGTCCGCTGCTCGAGAGACTGTTCGGCCTCGGCGACGCCGACAACCCCGTGTTCGAGGGGATGCACGAGGCCGCCCGTCTGCTGGTCGGCGGAACCCTGGCGGCCGCGCAGGCCGTCGGCTCCGGATCGGTGCGGCGCGCGGTCAACATCGGCGGCGGTATGCACCATGCGATGAAGGCTCGCGCCGCCGGCTTCTGTATCTACAACGATTGCGCGATCGCCATCCGCTGGCTGCTGGACAACGGGTACGACCGGATCGCGTACGTCGACATCGACGCCCACCACGGTGACGGCGTGCAGGTCGAGTTCGCCGACGACCCACGCGTGCTGACCGTGTCGTTGCATCAGCATCCGGCCACCCTGTGGCCCGGCACCGGTTGGCCCACCGAGGTCGGTGACGGCGCGGCGGCCGGTTCAGCAGTGAACATCGCGCTGATGCCGGAGGTGTCCGATCGGCTCTGGCTGCGCGCCTTTCACGCCGTCGTTCCGTCGGTGCTCGACCAGTTCCGGCCGCAGATCCTGATCAGCCAGTGCGGCGTGGACAGCCATCGGGCGGACCCGTTGACCGATCTCGCGCTGACCGTCGACGGCCAGCGAGCCGCGATGCAGGCTATGCGCGACCTTGCCGAGAAATACTGCGACGGCCGATGGATCGCCGTCGGCGGAGGCGGTTACGGGGTGGTCAACGTGGTACCACGCAGTTGGACCCACCTGCTGGCCGTGGTACTCGATCGGGATGTCGACACCGACACCGCGATCAACGAATCGTGGTATGCCACGGCCGAACAGATCGCCGAGACCGTGCACACCGACTACTCCCAGCCGCCGGTGGGTGTGATGGGTGACGGCGGCGATGTCGACTACATCGCCTGGGACGGTGACACCGGGCAGGACCCACCCGAGGGCATCACCGGAGCCGCGCAGCGCCAGACCGATCGAGCCATCCTCGCCACCCGCCGCGCCGTGTACCCGCTGCACGGACTCGATCCGGAGGACCCCCGTGACTGAGCAGGATCAGACCGATCAGTCGGCATCGCCGGCAGCGCACGTCGCCGCAGCGAACCTCGCAGAACCGTCGCGACAGCGTGATCCCTGGGATTACCCGCGACACTGGATCGCCGACGTGCTGGCTTCCGACGGCGGTGTCGTCCACCTGCGGCCGATCGTGCCCGACGATGCCGACCGTGTCGTCCGCTTCCACGGCGGGCTCTCCGAGCGCACCCGGTACATGCGGTACTTCGGACCGACTCCGACCCTGCCGCCCCGGGAACTCGCCCGGATGACCACCGTCGACTACCAGAAGCGGGTAGCGCTCGTTGCAGTTCTCGGTGGCGACATCATCGCGATCGGCCTGTACGAGGGCCTCGGATTCGACGGCAAACCGGAGTCGGCGGAGGTGGCCTTCGTCGTCGCGGACGACCATCAGGGCCGCGGACTCGGACCCATTCTTCTCGAACATCTCGCCGGCGCCGCCGCCGAGAACGGCTTCACCCGTTTCGAGGCCGAGGTGCTCAGCGAGAATCCGAACATGGTCGCGGTGTTCCGCGACGCCGGTTACCAGTTGTCACGCAACTTCGACGGCAGCACGGTGCATGTGGAGTTCTTGATCGACCCCACCGAGGCGCTCCTCTCGGTCCGCAACGCCCGTGAGCGGGCGTCGGAGGCCCGCAGCGTCGCCAACCTGCTGCGACCGTCCTCGGTTGCCGTCATCGGCGCGTCCACCGATCCGAAGAAGGTCGGCAATGCGTTGCTCGCGAACATCATCGCCGGTGGCTTCACCGGGCCCGTGTTCCCGGTCAACGGTCCCGGACCCGAGGAGCCGGAGGCGGATTCGGATGCGGACGCGCTCGCGCCCGGCCACGGCCACACGCGGCGCAGCGGGCGGCAGCACGCTCACCCGCGGCCGCCGTCGGTCCGCGGTATCCGGGCCTATCCCACCGTGCGGGCCGTGCCGGATCCGGTCGACCTCGCGGTCGTCGCGGTGCCGGCAGCAGTCGTCGACGACGTCCTCGATGATTGTCTGGTCAAAGGCGTGCGCACGCTGGTCGTGGTGTCCTCGGGTTTTGGTGAGAGTGGTGCGGCCGGACTGCAGAGCGAGCGGCGTCTCGTCGAGCAGGCGCGGGAGCACGGGATGCGGTTGGTCGGTCCGAATGCGCTCGGGGTGGCCAACAACAGCGCGTCGATCGCGCTGAACGCCACTTTGGCACCGCGGATTCCGGCCGCTGGTCGCGTCGGCTTCTTCTGCCAGTCCGGCGCTCTGGGGATCGCGATCCTCGACACCGCGGCGCGCCGGCAGATCGGGTTGTCGACGTTCGTGTCGGCGGGTAACCGCGCCGACGTCTCGGGCAACGACCTGTTGCAGTACTGGGATTCCGACACCGACACCGATGTCGTGCTGCTCTACTTGGAGAGCTTCGGAAACCCACGCAAGTTCTCCCGGATCGCGCGACGGGTGTCTCGATCGAAGCCGATTGTCGCGGTGAAGTCGGGTAAGGGTGCGATGACCGCCGCGCGTGCCGAACGGTCGTCGGCGGCCAGCCTGGACGATCGGATCGCGCAGATGGTGCTCGAACAGGCCGGCGTGATCCAAGTGCACACGATCTCCGAACTATTCGACTGCGCGACACTGTTTGCCTACCAGCCGCTGCCGCGCGGTCCGCGCACCCGGATCATCGGCAATTCCTCGGTCCTGGGCAGCCTGGCGGGCGACACCGCCCGAGGCGGGGGACTGACGGTGACCGACACGATCGACCTCGGGGCGGGAGCCAGCGAAGACGAGTTCGAATCGGCGGTCACCGACGCGATGCGCGACCCGGCCGTGGACTCGGTGATCGTGGTGTTCGTGCCACCGGTGGCGGTGGACGCCGACTGGCATGCGCGTGCGCTGATGGCGGCGGCCAACACACCCGACGCCGATGGCCGCAAACCCATCGTGACGACGTTCCTGGCGGTCGAGGGCATCCCGCCGGGGCTGATGAAGCCCGGCCACAACGGTCTTCCGGCCAATGGTTCGATCCCGTCCTACGGCAGCCCGGAGCGAGCGGCCAATGCGCTGGTGCGGGCGTGGCAGTACGCGCGGTGGCGGCAACGCCCGGAACCGGAGATGCACCGTCCGGACGGCACCGACCCCGAGGGTGCGCGAATGTTCGTGCGCGAAGCGATGGGTGACGACGCAGACGCGGAGGCCACGCGCGCGCTCGGGCCGGTCGAGTCGGCAACGCTCCTGCGCTCCTACGGCATCGACGTGGTGCCCTTCGCGGAGGTGTCGACGATGCACGAGGCGGCCGCGGCCGCCGAACGTTTCGGCTTCCCGGTCGCGGTCAAGGCCACCTCGGCGACCTGGCGCGGCCGACTCGACCGGGAAGGCGCGCGGCTCGATCTGCCCGATGCGACGGCGGTGATCACCGCCTTCTCCGAGCTGAGCCAATTGACCGGCGACGAGGTCCTACACGTCCAAAAGATGGCACCCAAGGGCATCGGCACGATGATCCGGGTGCGCGACGACCGCTCGTTCGGCTCGCTCATCTCGTTCGGACTGTCCGGGCGAACTTTCGAGCTGCTTGGTGACCACGGCTATCGGGCGATACCCCTGACGCCGCTCGACGCCGAAGAACTGATCGACGAACCGCGGTCGGCGCCCTTGCTGGCCGGGTACGCCGGCGAGCCACCCGTGGACCGGTCGGCGCTCACGGACTTGCTGGTGCGCATATCCACGCTGGTCGATGACATTCCCGAGGTACGCGAGGTGCACTGCGACCCCATCCTGGCCTCGCCCGACGGTGCGGCGGTGCTCAACGCCCTGATACGAATCGGTCCGGTGCCCACACGCGCGGACACCGGACCGAGACGACTGGCGTAGGTAAATCAGCTGGCGTACGCGCGCAAGCGTTCGGCGCGCTCGCCCTGACGCAGTTTGCCCATGACCTCGCGCTCGATCTGCCGCACACGTTCGCGGGACAACCCGAACATCCGACCGATCTGATCGAGTGTGCGCGGTTGGCCGTCGTCGAGTCCGTAGCGCATCCGGATGACCTGCTGTTCGCGCTCATCGAGAGTGGACAGCACCGACCGGATGTCGGAGTGCAGCAGGCCGGCGATCACCGCATTCTCCGCCGAAGTCGCTTCAGCGTCTTCGATGAAGTCTCCGAGCGGCGCCTCTTCGTCATTGCCCACAGGCATGTCGAGGCTCACCGGGTCACGGCTGTGATCGAGGAGGTCGGCGATCTTCTCCGCCGGGATGCCCGACTCGTTGGCCAGTTCGTCGTCGGTGGCCTCACGGCCGAGTTGCTGATGAAGTTCACGCTTGATGCGGGCGAGCTTGTTCACCTGCTCCACGAGATGGACCGGGAGCCGGATCGTGCGGCTCTGATCGGCCATACCGCGGGTGATCGCTTGACGAATCCACCAGGTCGCGTACGTGGAGAACTTGAACCCCTTGGCGTAGTCGAACTTCTCCATCGCACGGATCAGACCCAGGTTGCCTTCCTGGATGAGATCGAGCAACGGCATCCCGCGTCCGGTGTAGCGCTTGGCCAGCGACACCACGAGGCGGAGGTTGGCCTCGAGCAGGTGCGCACGCGCGTACTCGCCCTCGCGAACGATCACGGCGAGGTCGCGCTTCTTGGTGGCCGAGAGTCGCTTCTTGGTGGCCAGCAGATGCTTGGCGTAGAGGCCGGCCTCGATCTGCTTGGCCAGTTCGACCTCTTGCTCGGCATTGAGCAGTGCGGTGCGACCGATGCCGTTGAGATAGACGCGAACAAGATCAGCTGCCGGGGACTGCGCGTCGAGATCCTGCTCCGTCATCGCCGGACGGATGCGTGCGGGATCGTCGGCTACTCCAGTGGTCGTGGTTGCAGTGGTCGTGGTCGGGCGTGCAACTGTCGAGCGTGACATTCGGCCTCCTGACGTGAGTGCGTACACCCGGTTCAACGCGAACGGGTAGGGGAAAGTTCCCGGGGACGCCGACCCCCGGCGTCGACCGTGGGTGGTGTGACCAGCGCTTTTCCCGGCAGATGCAGCCGAGTACATGAGAAGTTGCTGAGAGTGTCGGTCAGTGGGAACGACGATCGCGATCGGAGCGCGACGGTTCGTCCGACGACTCGGCGGTGCCCTCGACGATCGTCGGATCGAGGGTCTGCCGATGCCCCTCGATCCCGGCCGGGCCGAGCACCGAGTGATCGACGCCGTATTTGTATTGCGCCACCTCGCCACGCTTGCGCGGCGGCCGGTCGTTCGCGATGAGGACCGCGACCCATGGAATCGGGATGGACGCGGCGACGATGGCGAGCGCGAGCAGTCCGTTTCCGGTGGCGCTGTACACAATTCCGGCGATCACCAGCGCCGGCACACGAAACGCCATCAGGGTCAGATACTTGCGCACACGAGCCCGGTGCTGATCGTCGAGCGACTGCTGCGCACCGGTGATCAGAAAGGTCTGGGGGTCGGTACGGTGCCCCGATGATCCTTGTCTGCTCATACGTCCACCATCCCACTTCGCCGCGGCGGATGCACCGACGGGCCATCCGAATCGAACTCGCCGATCGAGGTCTCATGTAGGTCATTCGGAGCTGTACCCCTTTCGGCGTTGTCCCTCGCCCGTCGTCGTGGCGCACAATGGTCGGTATGGGAACTGAGACAATCGAGCGGCCGGACCTCGACGAGCGGACAGACGTCGACGAACGACCCGATGCCGACACCACCGACCACGGCGACGACGATCGCCCCAAGTTCTTCCACTACGTGAAGAAGGACAAGATCGCCGAGAGCGCGGTCATGGGAAATCACGTGGTGGCCTTGTGTGGTGAGACATTCCCCGTCACCCGCTCGGCCAAACCCGGATCGCCGGTCTGCCCGAAATGCAAGAAGATCTACAGCCGGATGCGCAAAGGGGAGTGAGCTCGCCTGGCGTGCGGCCGGCTCACTCCGAGGTCGGTGGCGATGGAGGCGGCCGGCGTGACGGCCCGGCCGTACGCCCCCGCCGGATCGGTCCGGACGCCAGCCGGTCGGGCAACGTCTTGAGTTGACCGGTCACCTCCGCGGTCTGCGACGAAACCCAATCGCGCATCTGCGCCGACACGGGCGGTTTCGCCGGCCAGAACTCCTGTACCGCGGCATTGAACTCGGCGCCGACGACGATGGCGAAGCCAAGGAAGAACGTGAACAGCAGGAAAGCCACCGGCGTCGCCAACGCGCCATAGCTGTACCCGGCGCGGGTGAGCTCGGTCAGGTAGATGCGCAGTATGTAGCTGGCGACCCAGAAGAAGATCCCGGCGACCACCGCTCCGCCCACCAGCCGGTGCCACGGCAGCGGGTTGGGCAGCGCCAGATGGTAGAGCGTGGTCAGCATGACCAGCAGTAGTACGGCCACGAACGGGAAGTAGCCGAAATCGATCAGGTGGGTGACGATCGGGTCCCACGAGTCCGGCACGATCTCGTGGAGGTAATTGGGCCCGAGGGCGACCAGCGGCAACACGAACACCGACGCCACCAGGAATCCCATGTAGACGAACAGCGCGAAGAATCGTTGCCATACGGGGTTGCGGACCTCGTGCTGTCCGTGGGCGCGCACGATCGACGCGACGAAACAAGACACCGCCGACGACCCGGCCCACAGCGAGATCACGAAGCCCGCCGAGATGACGACCACCCGGCCACGGCCGAGGACGTTGTCGACCGTGGGTCGGATGATCTCGTCGACGACGTTGGCGGAGAACGTGCGGTCGGCGAAGGCCACGATGCGTTCGTAGATGACGTCGACCGTGTCCGGACCGAACCAGCCGGCGATGTAGCCGACACTGCCGAGCAGACCCAGCAGTAGTGGCGGTAGCGACAGTGCCTGCCAGAACGCGGCTTGGGCCGCCCAACCCACGATGCCGTCGTCCCACGCCTTGACGATGGTGCGCCACACCAGGCGGTGCAGATTCGGCAGCACAGGTCGACCGACCGACGGCGGTGTCTCGGCGGCCGGGTCGTCGACGCCTCGATCGGCATGGGAACGCCCCGCCCTTGTCCCCGTGCCCGAGTCCGGCATGTCCGTGTCGGGAGTCGCCGGCTCCGGGCCGTCCGGTGGTGCCGCGGCCGGGGGAGCGGCCTGTGGTCGAGACCGGTCCATGCCCGGCCGGGCCGCCAGGGGGCGGGTGGGATGGGTGTCGTCTATCGGGGTGGTCGGCGTCGCAGCCATCGGCGGGCCATCCGGTGGCGTCGGTGACGGGGCCGGACGTCGACGCGGTCGCGATCGGTCGGGTGGGATCGGGGCCGCCGATGCCGGATAGGGAGTACCTGCCGACGACGTGGTGTCCTCGGTGATCGGTACGGGGTTCCGGTTTCGACTGCTGATGGCTCCAGCATCCCTGATCCGGCGACGAAACGGGGCAACCGGGCCCCCGGTGGTGTGCCGTCGTCGATTCACCACCCGTCCGGGACGCTGCGCGAGTCGATCGGGTAGCCGCTCGGTGGTCCGGAGTACCATTGCTCGCGTCCCCTCCGACGGTTCTCACCCCGAGGGGACATTTCATGTCCCGAATGTGTCCCGAACGGACAGTCCGGTCAGACCAGGTGTCAGGAGCAGTGCACGAGTGACTTCAGCAGCCGACGGCACGGCAGCCGAAGAGGCAACCATCCCCCCAGGTCCGCCACTGCGCGCGTGGCAGCGGCGGGCGTTGACGAAATACCTCACCCGCCGACCGGTCGACTTCATGGCCGTCGCGACGCCGGGTGCGGGTAAGACCACGTTCGGCCTGCGCGTGGCGCGTGAGCTCCTCGACGACCGCACCGTCGAGCAGATCGCCGTGGTGGCCCCGACCGAACACCTCAAGCACCAGTGGGCCGAGGCGGCCGCCCGGGTGGGCATCGCGTTGGACTCGAGGTTCCGCAACGCAACCGGACAGACCAGTTCGGACTATCACGGTGTGGCGCTGACCTATGCGCAGGTCGCAGCGCACCCGTCGCGGCACCGGGTGCGCACGGAGAACAGGCGCACGCTGGTGATCCTCGACGAGATCCACCATGGCGGGGACGCGAAGTCGTGGGGAGACGCGATTCGCGAGGCCTTCTCCGACGCCACCCGCCGCCTGTCGCTGACGGGAACGCCATTCCGTTCCGACGACTCGCCCATCCCGTTCGTGACGTATGAGCCCGAGCCGGGCGGGGTGCTGCGGTCGGTGGCCGATCACACCTACGGTTACGCCGACGCACTCGCCGACGGCGTCGTCCGTCCGGTCATGTTCCTCGCGTACAGCGGGCAGGCCAGCTGGCGTACCAGCGCGGGGGAGGAGTTCACGGCGCGGTTGGGTGAGCCACTGTCGGCCGAACACACCGCCCGCGCCTGGCGGACCGCGTTGGACCCGCATGGGGACTGGATTCCGTCGGTACTCGAGGCCGCCAGCACGCGGCTGCGACAGCTTCGCGCCGGCGGAATGCCCGATGCCGGCGGGTTGGTCATCGCGACCGACCAGACCGTCGCCCGCGACTACGCGGAACTACTCACCGCGATCACCGGTACCCGGCCGACGCTGGTGCTGTCCGACGATCCCAAGTCGTCCTCACGTATCGCCGAGTTCGCGGCATCGCGCGACGAGTGGATGGTGGCGGTGCGCATGGTGTCCGAGGGAGTCGACGTGCCTCGGCTGGCGGTGGGCGTGTACGCGACGAGCTCGTCGACGCCTCTGTTCTTCGCTCAGGCGATCGGTCGCTTCGTCCGCTCCCGGCGCCCGGGCGAAACCGCCAGTGTGTTCCTGCCGTCGGTTCCGGTGCTGCTCGACCTGGCCTCCAAGATGGAGGCCGAACGCGATCACGTCCTGGGTAAACCACATCGGGACAGCGACGGCCTCGATGACGCGCTGTTGATCGATGCCAACAAGCAAAAGGACGAAGAAGGCGAGGACGAGAAGGCCTTCCAGTCGCTGCACGCCGACGCCGAACTGGACCAACTCATCTTCGACGGCGCCTCCTACGGGACGGCGACGTTCTCGGGCAGCGACGAGGAAGAGGACTATCTGGGTCTACCAGGGCTCCTTGATGCCGATCAGGTGCGTGAGCTGCTTCGCAAACGGCAGGCCGAACAGGTGTCACAGCGGTCGGCGGCCGGTCCTGCCCAGGTGATCGAGACCGCTGCGCCTGCGCGCCCGACCGGGGAGAATCTGCACGCCCTGCGCAAGGAGCTCAACACGCTGGTCGCGATGCACCACCGTCGCACCGGTAAGCCACACGGCATGGTTCACAACGAACTTCGCGAGCGTCTCGGTGGTCCACCCACGGCGATGGCCACCGCCGAGCAACTCCGTGAGCGGATCTCCGCGCTGCGTGAGTGGCGCTGAATCAGGTACCCGCGGTTGGGCGCAACCTCGACGACAAGAGGCGCCCACTCGACGACAAACGGCGCCCACTCGAGGCAACGGTGCCCATTCGACGGTGATACGACAGCGACCCGGCCGGATCACTCCGACCGGGTCGCGACATCGTGTGGACGATTCAGACCAATTCTTCGCTCGACTCCACGACTGCGGACAGCTCCACGAGCTTGGCCTCGTGCTCGTTGAAGTGGTGGCGGCAGAAGAGAAGCTCGCCACCGGCGGGCAGTACAGCCCGCACCTTGGCGGCCGCTCCGCAACGATCACAGCGATCGGCGGCGGTCAGCGGCATGGAGATCGGGGCTGTGGTGGCTGTGTCTGACATAGTTCCTCCGTCCCGGTCCGGCGGTGGCGTCGTTGCCGGTCGCCTTTCCCTTCGTGAGCCGACACATCGGTCTGATGCGTCACCCTCACCCTTTCAGACGTATGAGCGTTTCGTATTGTTCCGCGGGTCGCCCGGGTGTGTCGTCACTCACCGTTAACACGTGCTGCTCCAGCGGCAACACGCGCTCAATCCGAGTTTACGTGTGCTGAGACAACGCTCACACGAGCCCAGCACATCGTCGTCGACCATGTGCGCTCGAAGTCGCATCAGCCCACGGCCGGGGTACCGGTCGGCTCAGCGGCCTCATCGGGTTCGTGCTCCACAGCCTCGGCCTGCTCGGCACGCAGCCGACTGACGGCGTCCGACGACTCGTTCTCGCGGTCACGCAGGTACTCCCGCAGCGAGTACGCGAAGGCGGCCACCCACAGCACGATGATCGTGAGGTAGATGCCCGTCTGTGCGGCCGACGGGACGTCGACGAGATCGCTGCGCAGCAGGCTGCGGGTGTTGGTGAGCACGATCAGACCACCGACCGAGGCACCGAGCAGCCGCGGCGGGATGTGCCGGACCAGCCAGGCCGCGATCGGGGCAGCGATGATCCCACCGACCAGGATCGCGCCGACCCACGCGAAGTTGATCCCTTGCGAGCCCAGACTCACCAGGAAGCCCAGACTCGCGGCCACCGCGATGATGAACTCGCTGGTGTCGATGGAACCGATGACCTTGCGCGGTTCGAGTCGCCCGCTGGCGAGTATGGCCGGGGTGCCGACGGGCCCCCAACCGCCGCCACCGGTGGCATCGACGAAACCGGCGACGAGTCCCAGCGGGGACAGGAACCGCTTGCGCAGCGGCTTGCCGAGATGCTGACGCGGGATGCCCTGGAAGGTGAACCGGGTCAGAATGTAGAGACCCAGCAGCAACAGGATGATGGCCATCAGCGGAGCCGCAGCCTCGGTGGAGAGATTCGACAACACGGTCGCGCCGAGAAACGCGCCGATCGCGCCGGGCAGGGCGATGCGTCGGACGACCTTCCAGTCGACGTTGCCGAAGCGCCAATGCGATACCCCGGACACGAGTGTGGTCCCGATCTCGGCCAGGTGGACCGTGGCCGACGCGGCGGCGGGGTTGGCCCCGATGGCCAACAACAGGGTGGTGGTGGTGACGCCGTAGGCCATGCCGAGGCTGCCGTCGACGAGTTGAGCGGCGAGACCGACCAGGCCGATCAGGACGATGGTGCGCATGCGATGAGAACTTTCGGTTCAAATGACTCGGGGTTGTGCGGACACGCACCGGTAGCCGGGAAACCCTGGCAGACGCTGGCGCGATGGGGTACGCGCCGCGGCATCTCGATCAGATCGGGCCGCGGCGCCGCAGACACAGCATCGACGCCACCCTCAGGAGGTCGATGGCTCGTCGGGTCACCAGCATGCGGAGAATCGTAAGGGCAGACCGACCCGATCCGTGCATTTGGCACGGTCGGGAGAATCCGACCGCGCACAACTCTTGACAAGCCGGCTGCCGGATGGTTTAAGCAACGACCTATGAATGTCGACTCCGAGCCTGTGCTGCTGCACCTGTGTGCCCGCGTCGAATGGGAGCAGTCGCGCCGGGCCGGATCTCACGAACCGCCGTCGCTCACCGAAGTCGGGTTCATCCACCTCTCTGGGCCCGCTCAGGTCCATCTCCCGGCCAACCGGCTGTATGCCGGACGCGACGACCTCGTGCTGCTCGTCATCGACCCGGACCGGCTGTCGGCGCCGGTCGTCTGGGAACCGGGAGTGCCGTCTGATCCTGAGGGGATGCGGTTCCCCCATCTCTACGGCGCATTGCCGGTCGATGCCGTCATCGACGTACACCCATATAAGGCGAACGCGGACGGTGCTTTCGCACCGCCCGCGTTCGTGACGAAGATCTCCGGGTCGGATTCGGACCCATCGAGCCGAGATCAGTCCAGGTAGTCGCGCAGCACCTGCGACCGCGACGGGTGCCGCAACTTCGACATCGTCTTCGACTCGATCTGGCGGATACGTTCGCGCGTCACGCCGTAGACCTGACCGATCTCGTCGAGGGTCCGTGGCTGGCCGTCGGTGAGACCGAAGCGTAGCCGGACCACACCGGCCTCGCGTTCGGACAGCGTCTCCAGCACCGACTGCAGCTGGTCTTGCAGCAGGGTGAAACTCACGGCGTCCACCGCGACCACGGCCTCGGAGTCCTCGATGAAGTCACCGAGTTGGCTGTCGCCCTCGTCGCCGATGGTCTGGTCCAGTGAGATCGGTTCACGCGCGTACTGCTGGATCTCCAGCACCTTCTCCGGCGTGATGTCCATCTCCTTGGCGAGCTCCTCCGGGGTGGGCTCGCGGCCGAGATCCTGGAGCAGTTCGCGCTGGATCCGGCCCAACTTGTTGATGACCTCCACCATGTGCACCGGGATGCGGATGGTGCGTGCCTGGTCGGCCATCGCACGGGTGATCGCCTGCCGGATCCACCACGTCGCGTAGGTGGAGAACTTGTAGCCCTTGGTGTAGTCGAACTTCTCCACCGCGCGGATCAGACCGAGGTTGCCCTCTTGGATGAGATCCAGGAACGCCATACCGCGACCGGTGTAGCGCTTGGCCAGCGACACCACGAGCCGGAGGTTTGCCTCGAGCAGGTGGTTCTTGGCACGGTTTCCGTCGCGGGAGATCCAGTTCAGGTCGCGTTTGGCGGCGGTGCTGATCTTCTCGCCGGAATCGACGATCCGGCGCAGCCGCTCGGTTGCGAACAGGCCGGCTTCGATGCGCTTGGCGAGTTCGACCTCCTCCTCGGCGTTGAGCAGGGCGACCTTGCCGATCTGCTTCAGATAGGCGCGGACGGAATCGGCCGACGCGGTGAGTTCGGCGTCCTTGCGGGCCTGGCGGAGTGCCTCGGATTCTTCTTCGTCCCAGACGAAGTCGCCGGAGGTCTTCTCCTTGCTGTCCGCTTTGGCCTTGGTGCCGGTGGCCTTCGTCGCCGCCGGTGCGGTCTCGGCGTCGGCCGTGTCGTCGTCCTCGTCATCCTCGGAGGAGTCGTCGTCGGAGGCCTCGTCGTCCTCGTCGACCTCGATGTCGTCGATCTCGACATCGTCGCCGAGTTCGGCATCGGGACCATCGATGTCGTCGATGGTGCCGCTGTCGTCGAGATCTTCGGTCGACTCGCCGTCGGAATCGGCAGGCTTGGTGCCCTTCTTCGGGGCGCGTTTGCTCGCCGCCTTCTTTGCTGCCTTCTTCGCGGGTGCCTTGCGGGCGGCGGCCTTCTTGGCGGCTTTCTTGGCGGTCCGTTGGGCCGGCGCAGGCTCCGTGGCGGTAGTCGCGTCTGTCGATTCGTCGACGTCGGCCTGTCGGGTCTTGGTGGCTGCCACGTACAACCTTTCGGAACTGACTCGTGTATCCACCGACGGCGGCGCACGCCGACGCGGATCAGGGGCTTGATTTCTCGGTGCGCGATGACCGGTGTGGACCATTGTAACGACATCGCCTCGCACCATGTGGCAAAGCCCTGGTCAGGCCACGTCGCGATCCGCCCCGATCACCTCCACGAGGCGGTCAGGCGCGTAGCCCGGCGGTCACCGCCATCGCCGCGCCGACGATACCCGCGGTGTTCTTCAACGTCGCGGGCACGACCGGTGTCGAGTTGGTGAGGAACGGCACCCATTTGTCACTCTTGCGGCTGATACCACCGCCGATCACGAAGACCTTGGGCCAGAACAGAACTTCGTAGGCCTCGAGAACCTTGGAGACCTTGCCGGCCCACTTCTCATAGCTCCAGCCCTTGTCTTCTTTCACCTTCGACGACGCCCGGTGTTCGGCTTCTTTGCCGTCGACGATCATGTGCCCGAGCTCGGTGTTGGGTACCAGGGTGCCGTCGATCAGGATCGCCGAGCCGATGCCGGTGCCCAGAGTCAGCAGCATCACGACGCCGTCCACATCGGCCGCCGCACCGTAGCGGTCCTCGGCCATCCCGGCGGCGTCGGCGTCGTTGAGCACCGAGACCTGCCGACCCCCCAGATGCGAGCTGAACAGCTCGTAGACGTCGGTGTCGATCCAGCCCTTGTCGATGTTGGCTGCGGTGCGCATGATGCCGTCGGTGACCACGCCGGGCAGGGTGATGCCGACCGGTCCGGTCCACCCGAAGTGTTCGACGACCTCGGCCACACCGCCCGCCACGGCCTCTGGCGTCGAGGGCTGGGGTGTGAGCACTTTGAAGCGCTCGCCGACCAGCTCGCCGCTGTCGAGGTCGACGATGCCGCCCTTGATTCCGGAACCACCGACGTCGACGCCGAATCCGAGGTTGGTGGGGGTGGCTGTCTCGGTGCTCGCTGCCTCGGCATCGCTCATGTCCGGGTCCTCTCTGATCGAACCGTCGGGTTCCCCGTACTCGGGGAAATCGTGTGCGACCTAGGCTATCCAGCGCGCGGACGCGACGCTGTGGTCGACACCAACTCGTCATCGTTGCCGGTCCCGGTGTTCACCGCTCATCCCGCCGCGACGCGGCCGGTGTCGGTGTGCTGACATGGTTGCGTGACCGATGATCCCGGCTTCGACGAACTCGAGCGTGTCGCAATCGATGTGGCACAACGTGCCGCCGCCCATGTCCGGGTCCGGCGATCCGAGTTGTTCGGCGCCCGGCCCGGTCACGACCCCGGCGCGGTCGATACCGGATCGGACCGATCCACCCAGGCGCCGGCCGTCAGCACCAAATCGACGCCCACTGATCCGGTGACGCTCGCCGACACCGAGACCGAACAGCTCGTCCGATCCGAATTGCGCGCACGCCGGCCCGGCGACGAGGTGCTGGGCGAGGAATCGGGTGGCTCGGTCGATGTGCCGTCCGGAGTGCGCTGGGTGGTGGACCCCATCGACGGAACCGTGAACTTCATGTACGGCATCCCGGCCTATGCGGTCTCGGTTGCCGCCCAGGTGGACGGTCGTTCGGTTGCCGGTGCGGTCGTGGATGTGGCGCGTGCGATCACGTACTCCGCGTCGCTCGGCGCAGGTGCACGCCTCGACGCCGGCACCGGGCCGATTGCGCTGGCCTGTAACCCGATCGACCGTGTCGAGCTCGCCCTGGTCGCGACGGGTTTCTCCTATGACGCGCGCCGTCGGGCCGAGCAAGGGGCCATCGTCGCCGAGTTGCTGCCGCAGGTTCGTGATCTGCGGCGGGTCGGCGCGGCCGCCTTGGATCTGTGCATGGTCGCAAGTGGTGCGGTGGATGCGCATTTCGAACACGGATTGAGCCCGTGGGACTGGGCGGCCGGCGGATTGATCGCCGCCGAGGCGGGCGCAGTGGTGCACACCCCGCCACCGGATTCGCGCTCTTCGGACGGTCACGTCACCCTTGCGTGTGCGCCCGGCATCGCCGACGACTTCATCGAGGTTCTCGACCGACTCGGGGCACGCAGGACCATGTCCGCCGACTAGTGTCCCGCGCCCGAAATCATCAACGAATTTCCGACGCGGGACACTAGCCTCGATCTTTCACGTGGCCGGCGTTTGTGGTGGTCAGCGGGTCAGCGTGGGGTGAGCAGGGGCGATTCCCGGCGTTCGGTCGCCGGCTGTTCGAGGTCCTTGGTTGTTGGGGTGGGAGCGACGGCTCAGGCGGTCTGCAAGGTGGTCCAGGCGGTGTCGAGGAGGTCGAGGTAGGGCCAGTCTCGGGGGAGGTGCAGTCGCCGTCGCCGCCCGGTATGCACGATGCGTCCAGCGACCGAGAACAGTCGCAGGCGCAGCTTCTTGGGTGCCCATCGGCGTACCGGACTGTGTTCGTGGAATCCCAATGTTTGGGTCCAAGCGATCAATTCTGCGGCCAGGGACACGATTTCGAGCCACAGCTGGTTGTGCGCGAAACCGTGGAAAGGGAGATTACGCATCCCGGTGTCTTTGAGGCTGCGGATACGGTCCTCGGCACGGGCACGCTGGCGGTGACGCACCTCGAGCATGGGCAGTGTCCAGCCTCGTCCTCGGGTGTTGGTGGCAAAGCAGGTGATACGCCAGCCGTCTTCGTCGGTGAGTCGTAGTTGCGCGCCGGGGTGGGGGCGTTCGCGGCGCGCGATAATCCGCATCCCGACAGGCCACACGTTAAGGCCACTGAGGTGATCGCGGGTCGTGGTGGCATCCAGGCGGTCAGTTCGGCGACCTGGGCTCCGTCGCGAGCCTCGCCGTCACCGTTGAGTGCTGCGCGCCACGCCTGCACAGGGATCGTGGCGATTGCAGCGCGGATCGGGTCGCTGACCCCGAATCCGATGGAGTACTGCAACCCGGCGTCGGTGATGTGATGCAAAAACGCTTTCGAACAGCCACCGGTGTCGGTACGCACCAACACCTGAGCACGGTCGGTGGCAGGTAACTGGGCCAGCGCTGCATCGAGGACAGCGATGTGGTCAGCAGCACCCATCGCGGAGGCATTTCCCGCTCGCAACGTCAGCACCAGGGGTTCTCCGGTGCCGTGTTCGCCATGGTCGACCAACGCACACATCGGATGAAACCCGAACGTGCGTTTATAGGTCGGTGCAGCCGACTCTTTCTCGGAGTGCGCGGTCACCACGGTGGCATCGACATCGACGATGACCTGCCCCGAAAGGCTGGAACCGAGCGGACGGCGCTGTGACCACACCCGGTCGCGAGCCCGCACCCGCGCGTCGCGGATCGCCGAGAGCGCCTCGTCCCCACCGGCCGCCAATGCCGCCAGCACCCGCGATGCCGTCGCATCCGAGGCCACCGTGCCGAACACCCCGGGTTGTGCGCGCAGCACCGCCAGATCAGCCATACAGTCACCACCCAATGCCAGCACCATCGCCTCATCGACGAGGACCTTCGCAGGATCGTGCAGAGCGCGATCGGACCGCCATGGCGCCAGCGCGTCTGAGAGCACCGCGTCCAGCCCCGAGAGCCGAACCGCCTCGCGTAACAACACTGCCCCCGACGAGGAGACCAGCGACTCGTGGCCGCGTCCAACAACCAACCGTGGATACCAGCTACCCTTCACCTGCGGAGTGCCTCTCTGCTCGGCGGACCTTGACCTTCGACAAGCCAAGAATCCCCCAGCAGACAGGCACTTTCGCGTATCACACGCCGCCCATCACCCAGCCACGTGAAAGATCGAGGCTAGGGACGCGCTCCACCGCGTCGAGGGCGCTGATTCTGGTCGAGTGCGCAGAAGGCCGGAGTCGACGTCGGGTGGCTCTGCGCTACCCAGTGCCCAGTCAACGGGAAATGGTGCCCAGTCAACGGGAAATGGCGCCCAGTCAACGCTCGGGTAGGTGGACGGGCCGCTCGGTCGAGGGCGGTCAGCAGGACGAGGAGTGCACTGCCTCGACGAGACCGGGGTCGGCACCGGTCTGCGGGTTCTTCGGATCGGCCGAGCGCAGAGCCTCCAATGCGGCCTGAGCGTCCTGGGATTGTTCCCGGGCCTCGTAGTACTCGCCGAGCGCGACATCGACGGAATTGTCGGTTCGGCCGTCGAGGACGGGCTGCGCGCAGGGTAGTGCCAGCCACACCGCCGCGGCGGCGGACTTGCCGGCCGGCCCGAATCGAATCTGCGCATAGCACGCCAGGTCGCGATTGGGATACACGGTGTCGTCGGCATACGGGGCATCGGCGACCGGGGTGAAGCCCTGGGCCGTCAGGTCATCGGACACCGACCGGGCGGCACCGCGCTGAGACGACGCGTTGAGCACACGGACCTGGAAGGTGGACAGCGCCGCCGGGGTCACCTCGAGCATCTCGTCCCGGTCGGCCGCGGCGAGCTCCGGCGGCTCCGCGGCCGGAGTCGCCGGGGGCGGAGCGGACGGATCCGCTGATGCGGGTGTCGGTTGGTTGCATGCGGTGGGGATCGCGGCGGGCCCCGATTCGCCCAATGCCACCGCCCACGTGATCAACGCGGCCACCAGCAGCACGACTGCGGCGATGATCGCCGGACGTGCCCGGCGCCGCCGGAACGGACGACCTCTGGCGTCAACCGATGTTCCCCCGGTAATTTGCGACACCACCGCGAATCGGCTCCTTCTCACCTCGACCTGCGGCACCACTCTAGAGGGTCGGCGCCGGCGCTCGGCGTAGACAGGCCGGTGGACCCGTTGTCTCGGCCCAACGGGCCGGCTTCGCCGATGGAACACGCCAGGGAATGATCCGAATGGCTCCGCCGTTGACCCAGCGGCATCGGTGCACTAGGCTTCGGGCGCCCGCCCTCCGAAGAAGACGGAAGGCATGCGAGTCGGATGTGACGAAAATCACTCCGATCTGCAGGGTCCTGGGTAACGAATTGCACCGGTCATGACGTTGAAGTGACGCCCGACGGCAAGACAATCCCGGCGGGTCCGCGCACCTACGTTTGTCCGGCCACAAGCCTGGACAACCGAGAGCGCTCGCACACTCTCACATAGGTAAGGCACACAATGGCTACTGATTATGACGCGCCACGTCGCACAGACACCGAGGATCTGAACGAGGACTCGCTCGAGGAGCTGAAGGCCCGCCGCAGCGAGGCGCAGTCGGCTGCCGTCGACGTCGATGAGGGCGACACCGCGGAATCCTTCGAACTCCCCGGCGCCGATCTCTCGGGCGAGGAGCTCTCGGTTCGGGTCATCCCGAAGCAGGCCGACGAATTCACCTGCACCAGCTGCTTTCTCGTCTATCACCGCAGCCGGCTGGCGCGGGAGAACGGCAACTCGCGGATCTGCGTGGACTGCGCCTGACGAGCGCCGCAGACTCGCGGCTCAGCACCACAAATGCACCCAGAATGAATGGGGCGGGTCGACCGAAGTTGGGCCCGCCCCGTCGTTTATCCCGCCCTCTTGTTCATCCCCGCCGGGTCAGTCGGCGATACCGGCCTCGGCGGCGGCGTCCGGCACGTCGAGCGCGGCGAGCAGTCCGGCCGGGTCGCGCGTGGACACCAGCCAGTACGGGGTGGGGTCGTCCGGGTCGTCGAGCACGAGCAACACCATCGTCTTCACCCAGGCGCGGTGCATGAGAAACGCGGCCGGATCCAGTTGTCGACCGAGTGCGGCACTCTTGGCGGTCGCCGGCACGGTTGCGCCGCGTGCGATGACGCCGCGCGGCAGGCGCGCCCGACCGGCGTGTAGCTCCCGCTCGGCGGTGACCCGGACCGAGACCCGCCCCATCGACCACAGCACCGAGGCACACAACACGCCCACCACGACGTAGCCTGCGACACTCCACGCCGACCGGTGCGCGGACAGCTGAATCTCGTAGCCGACGACGCCGGTCACCACGGCGGCGGCCAGCCACCACCACCAGGGCACCCTCAGGCGTTCGGCGAACCGGTCCGACGCCGGATGGCGTTCTGTCGCCGGGTGCTGCGCGCCATTTCTCGACTCACCTGGGCCGTCGCCGGAGGGACGACCGGCCGGATCATCAGCTGCTTCAGGGGGAGTCACGCGACCAGCGTAGTCTGCCCTCGTGGCGCCGAATTCTCCCACCGTGACAAACGACCGGGGCGACGCGAGCGAACCGATCGCCCTCCGCCGACTCGACCCCGACATTCCTGTGCCCACCCGCGCGCATGCCGGCGACGCCGGTGTCGACCTGTGTTCGACGATCGACCTCGAGTTGCCGCCCGGTCGGCGGCAGCTGGTCGGTACCGGGATCGCGGTGGCGTTGCCGATCGGCACGGTCGGGCTGGTCCATCCGCGGTCTGGGCTCGCCGCACGCGCCGGCCTGTCCATCGTCAACAGCCCGGGCACCATCGATGCCGGCTACCGCGGCGAGATCAAGGTGTGCCTGATCAACCTCGACCCCGACGAGTCGATCGTGATCACCCGCGGAGACCGGATCGCGCAGTTGCTCGTGCAGCGCGTCGAGTTACCGGACTTCGTCGAGGTAGACGAGCTCGACGAGACCAGCCGTGGACTCGGCGGACACGGTTCCAGCGGTGGACACGCGATTCTGGCCGCGGCGGCACCCGATGGTGACCGCGGATCGGATCACCCGACGACACGTGACATCGAGGAGTAGACGACATGGCAGCCAACGACGATGACACCGACGGCGACCTGCGCATCGGCACCGCCCAGGGGCCGTACGACATCGAAGCGCTGACGACGCCGGCCGAGGAGCTCGGGAACTCCCATCTCGACCTCGGATCGGTGTTGGTCCCGGTGGTCGAGGGTGGTCAGGTGACTGTCGAGATGTCGGCCGATCATCAGCCGGAAGCCGTTTATCTGGTGACGCCACATGGGCGCATAAACGTCAGCGCCTTCGCGGCACCGAAATCACCGGGCCTGTGGCGCGAAGTGGTGCGCGAGCTCGCCGAGTCGCTGCGTGACGAGGGTGCGTCGGTGGCGGTTGAGGATGGCCACTGGGGTAGGGAGGTGGTCGCCACCGTGCCCGGCGGCGTGCATCGTTTCCTCGGTGTGGACGGGCCGCGGTGGATGGTCCGCTGCGTCGCCAGCGGACCCGATGACCGCGCCGATGAACTGGGCAGGTTGGCGCGCGCGGTGCTGGCCGAGTCGGTGGTGCGCCGCGGCACGGAACCGTTTCCGCCGCGCGACCCGCTGCCGGTGGTGTTGCCGCCGGTGCTGGCGGAGCAGGTCGCTGCGGCACAAGAGCAGATGGCGCAACAACAGGAGGCCGGCTCGCAGGGTGAGTCGACGCCCGGCGCCGCTCCGCAATCGTCTGCGCCCGACATCGCGCAGCCGCAGTCCGACGACCCCGAACCGATGCCGCGCTCATCCGGTTCGGCGATGCAGCGCCTCCGGCGCGACCGGCGAGGCTGATCGTCCCGATTCGCCGTGCCCGGACGTGATCAGCGCAGCGTTTGCCACCCGCGAGCACAGCGCAAGCCGAGCGTCGACGGATCGTTGCCCCACTCGTCGAGGGTCACCTCGTTCAGCACCGCACGCGGTGCCGCGCGCACCCAGGAGCGACCGACCGCCAGCGGGTGAACCGGGTCATCGACGGCCGCGGTCACCGCGAGCGGCGCCGACAGTGTCGAGATCTCGGTCATCGTCGGCCCGTGGAATTGCGCAGCCTGGGTCAGATGGCCGCCGAGCGCCGGATGCAGCGCGCGCCATGACCGGCTCAGCTCGGTCGCCAGCCAGGGCGGGCTCGACGCTGCCATCGCCGCGATCGTCGTCTCCAGACCGTCACGTGCCAGGGCCGCGGCCGTGGCCGCCGCCCCCGCTGCCCCCGGAGCCTTTGGGGGGTCCCCACTCCATGCCGGCAACGCCGCCCACACTCCCGCGCAGTCGTGGTTTAACGCCCAGGCCAGCGCGATCGCCGCGCCGATCGACACCCCACCGACCACGAGCGGACCCGACGTCGCCGCCACCTCGTCGAGGCGTCGGAGATGTCCGTCCACGAGGTCGGTCGAGGGTTCGAGCGCCACCAGTGTCAATCCGCATCGAGCGGCGGCGGGGCCGAATGCCCGGTGGACGAAATCGGCGTCCGAACCGGCTCCGGGAATGGCCACGAGCTTCTGCGCAACCGGGCGAACCGGCGGGCGTGTCGCGGGCATGTCATGATCATGCCCGACGTTGTACCCAGAGTACGGACGGGATTACGCTGGCGACTGTAAGCAGGGTCGGCGAATCCGCCCCACAATGTTTCACCAATGTCTCGACGAGAGACGCGTCACCCAAGGGGAGGGTGCGATGCCTACCACCGGCTACCTGAAGCGGTTGACCCGCAGGCTGACCGAAGATCTCGGCGACGCCGACGCCGTGGAGATCGCCGAGGAGTCGCGTGCCTCCGGCGCCCAGCGCGCCGCGGAGTGCTGTCGTGGCGACGAGGTAACGATGCACGGCGAATTGCGGTCAGTGGAGACCTGCTCACGTGCGGCAAAGGTCGGCGTCAAAGCGGAGTTCTTCGACGGGTCGGACACCGTGATGCTCAAATGGCTCGGTCGCAATCGGATCCCGGGGATCGAACCGGGCCGCAAGATCACTGTGCGGGGCCGACTGGCCGAACATGACGGCACCAAGCTCATCTACAACCCGTATTACGAACTCCAGGGCCCCGACGACGAATGACGTCGTCGCCAGACCCGTCGGAACCCACACTCGGTGGCGCACCCGAATCCGATGTTCGCCCGTCTGTGCTGGAACAGATGGGTGGCGTATCCGGGCTGATCTATTCGACGGTGCCCATCGTCGTCTTCGTGCCCGTCAACTCCGCGTGGGGACTCACGGCGGCGATCGTTGCGGCGCTCATCGCGGCGCTGGCCGTGTTCGTGATCCGGCTACTCCGCCGCGAACCCTTGAACCCGGCGATCTCCGGTCTGATCGGGGTCGCGATCTGTGTGTTCATCGCCTACCGGACCGGCGACGCCAAGGGTTACTTCCTGTTCGGCATCTGGACCACGCTGGCCTACGCGATCGTGTTCGTGGGGTCGATCCTGGTGCGGTGGCCGTTGGTGGGTGTGATCTGGAATCTCATCAGCGGCGAGGGTATGGACTGGCGCCGACACCGCAAGACCTTGCGTGCCTACGATCTCGCAACGGCCTTCTGGGCACTGGTCTTCGCCGCCCGATATCTGACGCAATCCGAACTCTACGATCACGGCAGCACCGGCTGGCTTGCGGTCTCCCGGATCGCGATGGGATGGCCGCTGACCGCGCTGGCGGTGCTGGCGACGGTGCTGCTGGTGCGCCGCGCGAGCAAGGAGGAGGATCGGATCGTGGCCGACGAGCAGTCCGATCCCGAAGTCGCCGAGACCGACACCGGCTGGCACTGACCCCGGCGCCGGGTCTCCTCGATCGGTTCAGTTACCCAGGCGCATCGCTTCGTAGAGCGCCGGTTCCGCCTCGGCCGGAGCGATGAAAACCAATTCGTCGCCGCCCTCGATCGGGTCGTCGTTCTGCGGCACGATGACCCGACCGCCGCGCAGGATGGTCACGAGTGCGGCGTCGCGGGGTAGCGCGAGTTTGCGAACGGGTTTACCCGCCAGCGGTGTGTTGGCCGGCAAGGTGAGTTCCACCAGGTTGGCCTGTCCCTGACGAAACGTCATCAGACGCACCAGGTCTCCGACAGACACCGCCTCCTCGACCAGGGACGCCAGGATACGGGGGGTCGAGACGGCGACGTCGACGCCCCAGTCCTCGTCGAACAACCACTCGTTGCGGGGGTCGTTGACACGTGCCACCACCCGATTGACTGCGAACTCGGTCTTGGCGAGCAGGCTCACCACGAGGTTCGCCTTGTCGTCGCCGGTGGCCGCGACCATCACGTCATAGGTCTGCAGCTCGGCCCGTTCGAGATTGCTGAGCTCGCACGCATCGGCCTGTACCCAGTTCGCGTCGGGCACGGCTCCGGGATCGATATGGGCCGACTTGCGTTCGAACAGCGTCACCTCGTGCCTGTTGACCAGCAACTCCCGCGCGATCGAGCGCCCGACCGCGCCCGCACCGGCGATGGCAACCTTCATCGTCTTCTCCCTCAGCTGAGTCAGTCGGATGTGATCCGCGGGGACCGGGCAGTGGCGCGAGCGGCATCGAGCTGCTCGGTCGGGATCGCCGCATAGATGAGGTCATCTTGCTGCACAACGGTTTTCGCGTCAGGAAGGATTGGGTTCCCCAGTCGGTTCAGGAAGGCGATCCGCCCACCGGTCTCTTCCTGGAACTTGCCGACCTTCACCCCGATCCAGGATTCGTCGACCTCGAGTTCGGCGATGACCAACGACCCCGACGGATCTCGCCATTCGATGGTGGTGGAGGTCTCGCCGAGCGCCGAGACGAATCGCTCCGTCGTCCACGGCACGGTGGCGACGGTGGGAATGCCGAGCCGTTCGTAGACCTGCGCGCGTTTGGCGTCGTAGATGCGTGCGACGACGCGTTCGACCCCGAAGGTCTCCCGCGCGACACGCGCGGAGATGATGTTGGAGTTGTCCCCGGAGGACACCGCCGCGAACGCGTCGGCCTTCTCGATACCCGCGCGCGTCAGTACATCCCGGTCGAAGCCGACGCCCACCACGGTGGTGCCGACGAACTGCGGGCTCAGCCGGATGAACGACGACTCGTCACGGTCGATGACCGCGACGTCGTGGCCCCGCTTCTGCATGGCCATCGCCAGCGATGAACCCACGCGACCGCACCCCATGATGACTACCTGCACGTGCACCCTTCCGACTGTGCGGACATCCCGCGACGACGATGCAAGCGCGGTACGGACCCATCGAACCTACCGCGCACACCGACGTGTCGGGCGACGACGTTACACATCCGTGGTGGCCGGATCGATGCGGCCGGTCCCTTGTGGCCTTTGTCTACTACACGCTCTAGTGTTGCCTGGTGTCCACCGTGTCCAAGGTGTCCGTAGCGACCAAACGGATTCTGCTCGGCCGCCCGTTCCGCAGCGACAAACTGGGTCACACCCTGCTGCCCAAGCGCATCGCGCTGCCGGTGTTCGCTTCCGACGCGATGTCTTCGGTGGCCTACGCACCGCAGGAGATCTTCCTGGTGCTGTCCATCGCCGGACTCAGTGGTCTGGTCTTCACCCCGTGGGTGGCAGTAGCGGTCGCCGTCGTGATGATCGTGGTGGTGGCCAGCTACCGGCAGAACGTGCACGCCTATCCGTCCGGTGGCGGTGACTACGAGGTGGCGACGGTCAACCTCGGTCCCAACGCCGGACTCACCGTGGGCAGCGCGCTGCTGGTCGACTATGTGCTCACCGTCGCGGTGTCGATCGCGTCGGCCGCCGAGAACGTGGGCTCGGCCATCCCGTTCGTCTCCGAACACAAGGTGTGGTTCAGTGTCGCCGCGATCGCGTTGCTCGCCGCGGTCAACCTGCGCGGGATCAAGGAATCGGGGGCAGTACTCGCGATCCCCACCTACGCCTTCATCTTCGGTGTCTCCGCGATGCTGATCTGGGGATTCCTGGAGATCTTCGTGCTGGGTGAGGACATCCAGTCCGAGACGGCCGATTTCGAGATCCGCGCCGAGGACAGCCACCTCGTCGGTATCGCTTTCGTGTTCCTGATCGCCCGGGCGTTCTCCTCCGGATGTGCCGCATTGACCGGCGTGGAGGCCATCAGCAACGGCGTTCCGGCCTTCCGGAAACCCAAGTCCCGCAACGCGGCGACCACACTGCTGCTGCTCGGAGCTTTTTCCATCACGCTGCTGATGGGTATCGTCCTGCTCGCCCAGCAGATCGGCGCCAAGTACGTCGAGAACCCGGAGCAGGATCTCATCGGCGCCCCGGAGGGGTATCAGCAGAAGGCGATGATCGCCCAGCTGGCACATGCGGTGTTCGACTCGTTCACGCCGGGCTTCTACTTCGTCGCGACCGTCACCGCACTGATCCTGATCTTGGCCGCCAACACTGCATTCAACGGGTTCCCCGTGCTCGGCTCGGTGCTCGCGCAGGACCGGTACCTGCCGCGTCAGCTGCACACCCGCGGTGATCGGCTCGCTTTCAGCAACGGCATCGTGTTCCTCGCGGTCGCCGCGATGGTCTTCGTGATCGCGTTCGGCGCGCAGGTCACGTCGCTGATCCAGCTCTACATCGTCGGGGTGTTCGTCTCGTTCACGCTCAGCCAGACGGGCATGGTCCGACATTGGACACGTCACCTGCGGACCGAGACCGACCCGCATGCGCGCCACCGGATGCAGCGGTCGCGGGTAATCAACGCTGTCGGCCTGGTGATGACGGCGACCGTGTTGGTGGTGGTGCTGGTGACCAAGTTCACCCAGGGCGCCTGGATCGCGATCCTCGCGATGGTGGTGTTGTTCGTCTTGATGAAGCTGATCCACCTGCACTATTCGACCGTGCAGCGCGAACTCGAGCGGGCCGACGAGGATTCGGTGCTGCCCAGCCGCACCCACTCGATCGTGCTGGTCTCCACGCTGCATCTGGCCACCCGTCGCGCCGTGCTCTACGCCCGGGCAACGCGACCCGACGTCCTGGAGGCGATCACCGTCAACGTCGACGACCGCGATACACGCAAGCTGGTATCGCAGTGGGAGGCGAGTGAGGTCTCGGTGCCGCTGAAGGTGATTGCGTCTCCGTACCGGGAGGTCACCCGCCCGGTCATCGACTATGTACGTCGGGTGCGTCGCGAATCGCCGCGCGACGTGATCACCGTCTTCATTCCCGAATACGTGGTCGGGCATTGGTGGGAGCAGATCCTGCACAACCAGTCGGCGCTGCGCCTCAAGACACGGTTGCTGTTCGAACCGGGCGTCATGGTCACGTCTGTGCCGTGGCAGCTCAACTCGTCGATCCGACTCAAGAATCGTGACCTCGAGTACTCGGCGCCGGGGGACACGCGCCGGGCCCTGGGCAGCGACCTCGACGACCAGTGACAGCACGGTGAGCACAACCGACGACGATGCCCGCGAGATCGTGCTGCGGCCCGACCGTCCGGCCAACGGTGGCGAGGCGGTCGGTCGACTCGACGGTCGGGTCGTCTTCGTCCGGGATGCGATCCCGGGTGAACTGGTCCGGGCTCGGATCGTCGACGACAGCCGGGAGCGCTTCGTTCGAGCCGAGGTCGTTGAGATCATCGAACCCTCGCCCTTCCGGGTCGAGCCGATCTGTGATGCCGCCCGACACGGTGCCGGATGTTGTGACCTCGCGTTCGTTTCGGTCGAGCATGCGCGTGACCTGAAGGCACAGGTCGTGCGGGACGCGTTGGGTCGGATCGGCGGATTCGGCGCTGACGCGCTCGACGACCTCGGCATCGCGTCCACACCGGTGACCGGTCTGGGTGACAGCGGCACCGGCTGGCGGGTACGGACCCGTCTCGGCATCGATTCCGCCGGCCGCGCGGGCATGCACGCCCGGCACGGCTCGGGCATCGTCGCCGGCCATTCGTGTGCGGCCCCGGAGGCCGGGATGCTCGCCGGACTCGACGATCTCGAGCTGACCCCGGGCGGTGACCTCGCGATCGTCGCCGATATGGACGGTGGGCGCCACATCATCGAAATCGCCCCTCCCCGGCCGGTGCGGCGTGCACGCCGTGGTGCCCGCGGCGCGGCGCAGGCGACGCGGCGGCGGCGTGAGCAGCCCCGCGCGCAACGCGTGGTCGAGGGTTTGGCCACCGCGCCACATCGTGTCGGCGACCGGATCTGGCAGATCCCCGTGACCGGTTTCTGGCAGGCCCACCGCGCCGCCCCCGCGACGTACGGGCAGACGGTCGTGGACCTGGTCGCAGCGGCGGGCGGTTGCGGGGACGGTGTCGTGTGGGATCTGTACGGCGGGGCCGGTGTGTTGGCGGGAGCGATGATCGATGTGGCAGGCCGGGCCGACCTCGGGTCGGTGGCCACGGTGCATGTCGTGGATTCCGACGCGGCCGCCCTCGCTGCTGCCGAGGCCACCTTCGACGACGGCATCGTCGAGGTGCATCGCGGTGAGGTGGCGGCGGTGGCCGCGCAACTGCCGACCCCCGACGTGGTGATCCTGGACCCGCCGCGCACCGGTGCCGGCGCGGCAGTGATCGGTGTGGTCGCCGATGCCGATCCGGATGTGATCGTGCACGTGGGATGCGACATCGGGCGATTCGCTCGCGATCTGGCCCTCTTCGGTGACCAGGGATATCGAGTGCAGGAGATCAGGGCGTTCGACGCGTTCCCGTTGACCCATCACGTCGAGGCCATCGCCGCCTTGGTGCCCGCACATCGCCGACGGTGACGCGCCACCCGCGTGTGATCAATCCGACGGGCGCGCGGCGGTCGGCGTGAATCCGACGATCCGGGTCCGGTCCGTAGACTGTCGGGAAAGCCATCGAGGCCACAGCGCCCGATGGAACGCACGCCATCAGCCCGGCGTGCTGATCTGAATCGACGGATGTGATGGAGGACTCGATGGGCGTGCTCGAGAAGATCGGTTCGCCGACCGATCTGCAGGCGCTGTCGCCGGAGGACATGACCACTCTGGCCGCCGAGATCCGGGCGTTCCTCATCGACAAGGTGTCCGCGACCGGCGGGCACCTCGGCCCCAATCTCGGGGTCGTGGAACTGACGTTGGCGCTGCACCGCGTGTTCGAGTCCCCCCGCGACCCGGTCATCTTCGACACCGGACATCAGAGCTATGTCCACAAGATCGTCACCGGCCGGCAGGACGGTTTCGACGGGCTGCGCCAGCAGGGCGGACTCACCGGCTACCAGGAGCGCGCCGAGAGCGAGCACGACTGGGTCGAGTCCTCACATGCGTCGGCGGCACTGTCCTACGCCGACGGCCTTTCCAAATCCTTCGAGTTGACCGGCTCTGCTGGCCGGACCGTGGTGGCCGTCGTCGGCGACGGCGCGCTGACCGGCGGTATGTGCTGGGAAGCGTTGAACAACATCGCCGGTGGCGACCGACCGGTGGTGATCGTGGTCAACGACAACGGCCGGTCCTATGCCCCCACCATCGGCGGGTTGGCCCGCCACCTGTCCGGGTTGCGGCTGGAGCCGGCCTACGAGCGTTTCCTCGACGAGAGTCGTCGCGCGGTCAAGCAGTTGCCGGTGGTCGGCGAACCCGCGTACGCGGTACTGCACGGGATGAAAAGCGGCCTCAAAGATCTGCTCTCCCCGCAGGCCATGTTCACCGACCTGGGCATCAAGTACGTCGGCCCGGTCGACGGTCATGACATCGCGGCACTGGAGTCGGCGTTCGGGCAGGCCAAGGCATTCGGTGCCCCGGTCATCGTGCACACCGTCACCCGCAAGGGGATGGGGTATGCGCCCGCCGAGAACCACGAAGCCGACCAGATGCACTCAACCGGGATCATCGATCCGCGGACCGGACGCGCCACCAGCGTGTCGCCACAGGACTGGACCTCGGTGTTCTCCGCGGCGTTGATCGAGGCCGGCTCGCGCCGCGACGACATCGTCGCGATCACCGCGGCCATGCCCGGTCCCACCGGTCTGACGCCGTTCGGCGAGAAGTTCCCTGACCGGATGTTCGATGTCGGGATCGCCGAGCAGCATGCGATGACCTCGGCCGCGGGGTTGGCGCTCGGTGGGCTCCATCCGGTCGTCGCGATCTACTCCACGTTCCTCAACCGCGCCTTCGACCAGTTGCTGATGGATGTGGCGCTGCTGAAGCTGCCGGTGACCCTGGTGCTGGACCGCTCCGGTATCACCGGACCCGACGGCCCGAGCCATCACGGCATGTGGGATCTGTCCTTGATGTCGTTGGTGCCCGGCCTGCGGGTCGCCGCGCCGCGCGACGCCGTGCGGCTGCGCGAGGAATTTGCCGAAGCCCTCGCGGTCAGCGACGGCCCGACCGCCGTGCGATTCTCCAAAGGCGCTGTGCCCGAAGATATCCGGGCGGTCGAGCGCCTTGAAGACGGCGTTGACGTGCTGCATCGGGTGGCGCCGGGTGTCGGTGCGGCGGCCGGGGATGTGCTCATCGTCGCGGTCGGTGCCTTCTGCGGTCTCGCGGTGGACACTGCGCAGCGGCTCGGACGGCAGGGCATCGACGCAACTGTCGTGGACCCGCGCTGGGTGCTACCGGTCCCGGGGTCGATCGCCGATCTCGCCCGACGTCATCGACTGGTGGTGACTCTCGAGGACAGCGGTGTGCGCGGCGGAGTCGGGTCGGCGGTCAGTGACGCGTTGTCCGACGCGGGCGTCGCGGTCCCGGTGCATCACCGGGGCATTCCGCAACGGTTCGTCGAACATGCCTCCCGCGGACAACTGCTGTCCGGTTTCGGTCTCACCGCCCAGGATCTCGCGCGCACCATCACCGCGACCGTCGCCGAGATGCACTCGGCGAGGGACTCGGCCGATAGCGAGTTGGACGAGTCCGAGCTGTCCGGATCCGAGCTGTCCCAGTCGGATGTGTCGGCCGCCCCCGAGGCCGAGGGCTGACGCCGCCAGAGGCCGAGTGTTTCAGTCGCGGCGTTCGGCGTCGGGGGTCTGGTTCGTGGCGGAGGGCTCGGCGTCGACGCTGTTGAGTGCCTCTGCGATCGCAGCTGCGGTCAGATCGCGTTGCCATCGACGGGCTCCCTCGTCAGCCTGGCGGGCAGCAACCGACCCGGCGGTGGCCGGCAGAGGTACACCCTCCCAGCACAACTGCCGCACCACCTCGGGGGCGAGCAGGTTTTCCGTCGGCACCTGGTGCGCTTCGGCGATCTCTCGGATCACGGGACGTACCCGCGCGGCCCGCGCCGCCGCGTCGGGATTGCGCTGATCCCACCGATTGATCGGCGGAAGTCCGGTCGTCGGGGACCGGCGCGGCGGCAGGTCGGCATCAGCGAGCTCCCGGGCCCGGTCCAGCGCGCGCAGCCAGATGTGGGCCTGGCGGCGTTGGCGGGGACCCCCGAACACGGGCAGGCGCGTGAGTTCCGCTTGTGACGTGGGGTTGGCGGTGGCGGCGGTGACGATGGCCGAATCGGGCAGTACCCGCCCGGGTGCGACGTCTCGACGTTGCGCGAGTTCCTCACGAGCGGTCCACAGTTCGCGTATCGCGGCCAGGGTCCGGACGTTCTTGATCGTGTGGATGTTCGACGTCTTGCGCCAGCGGTCGGGACGTGGGGGAGCAGGTGGCCGCTCCAGCACGAACCGGAACTCCTCGCGCGCCCACTGGTCCTTTCCGGCGGCGGCGAGGGCGGCATCCATCGCGTCGCGCAGCTCGACGAGGACCTCCACGTCGAGTGCGGCATAGTTCAGCCAGTCTGCGGGGAGCGGTCGCCGCGACCAATCGGCGGCGCCATGGCCCTTCACGAGCCCGAGGCCGAGAAACTCGGCCACCATCGCGGCGAGATTCACCTTGCTCAGGCCGAGTAGGCGTCCGGCCAACTCGGTGTCGTAGAGCTCGCGGCAGACGAAGCCGACCTCGCGCAGACAGGGCAGGTCCTGGTCGGCGGCATGCAGGACCCACTCGGGTCCGTCCAGCGCTTCGATGACCGGCGCCAGCGCGGCAGGCTCCTCGATCGGGTCGAGCAGAAAGGTGCCCGCACCGGTGCGGCGGATCTGGATCAGGTAGGCCCGTTGGGAGTAGCGATAGCCGGAGGCGCGCTCGGTGTCCACCGCGATCGGCCCATGTGCGGCGGCGATGGACTCGGCAGCCGCAGCGAACTCGGCGGCGCTGGTCAGCACAGGCGGCACGCCCTCGGCCGGACGGAGGAGGGGTTCGGTCACCGCCTCCGGTGGTGTCGGATCAGAGGGTCCGGTCGTCTCGTCGCCGCTCGTCATCGGACCCGCCACCGAATCAGGCCGGGCCCAGTTCGGTGACACCCGAGGGTGGCAGACCGGCGGCCGACGACAACACCTCGCAGAACGCCTCGAGGTGTCCGGCCAGTTCCAGACCCCCCGCGGTCCATGAGGCGCGCAGCTCGAGTTGGTGGGCGCGCGGCGGTCCCGCGATGTCGCCGTAGCGAACCGAGGTGGTGGAGGTCACCGTGCCGCCGAGTGCGGTCACCGCCACCCCGCTCGCCGGCGCGTGCCCGGAGGTCTCACCGGTCGGAACGCCGAGCGCGTCGGACAGCCAGCTCCATGCCACCTCCGGCAGCAGCGGGTCCATCGCCAGCGCGGCCTCCACCTCGGCCTGCACGTAGGCGACCATCCGCATGGTCCCGTTCCAGGCTTCCTGGCCGGCGGGGTCGTAGAGCAGGATCAGCCGCCCGAACGAGCTACCCGTGGAATCCACCGGTACGTCGTCGGCGTCGCCGGCGCTACGTACCTCGGCACCGACCGCGTAGCTGTACGGGGCGAGACGTTGTGGCGGACGGATCGGTCCGACCTCGATTTCCGGTCGGATCCGCGCGGCATGCAATGACGACACCGCGGCGCGGAAGTCAGCAGGCTCCGTCGGAGCTCCCGAAGAGGTCACGCCTCGACGGTAGGTCCGGTGGCCCCACGGTGGTAGGAGGCGCGCCGAGACGTGGCAGAGTAGAGGCGATGTCCGAGACAACACGTTCCCGCGCCCGTCGCGCACACGATCTCCCACTGGTCGCCGCGGCCCGCGGCGCCTCCCCGGAACGTCGGCCGGTGTGGTTCATGCGGCAGGCGGGTCGATCGCTGCCGGAGTACCGAGCCATCCGCGCCGACCACGGCATGCTGGAGTCCTGCTTCGACCCGGCACTGGTCTGCGAGATCACCATGCAGCCGGTCCGTCGACACGATGTGGATGCGGCCATCCTGTTCTCCGACATCGTGGTGCCGTTGAAGGCGGCCGGCATCGATCTCGACATCGTCGCCGGTACCGGACCGGTGATCGCCAACCCGGTGAGGGACGCCGCCGACGTGGCGAATCTGCCGCGGCTCGAGGAGCACTCGGTGGGTGCCATCGCGCATGCGATCGAGCTGATTCTCGACGAACTGCCGGACAAGGCCGCCCTCATCGGTTTCGCCGGTGCGCCGTTCACGTTGGCCTCGTACCTGATCGAAGGTGGTCCGAGCCGGCACTACGAGCGCACCAAGGCACTCATGCACGGCGATCCGGAGACCTGGCACGCACTGATGGGGCGTCTGGCCGACATCACGATCACCTTCCTGCGGGTCCAACTCGATGCCGGGATCGACGCACTGCAGCTGTTCGACTCGTGGGCGGGCATGCTGTCACTCGCCGATTATCAGACCTACGTCGCCCCCCACAGTTCCCGCGTCTTCGCCGAGGTCGCCGACCACGACGTGCCGCGCATCCACTTCGGAGTGGGCACTGGCGAGTTGCTCGGAGCCATGGCCGAGGCCGGGGCCGATGTGATCGGCGTCGACTGGCGCGTGCCGCTCGACGAAGCGGTACGCCGCGTCGGCCCGGGCAAGGCGGTTCAGGGCAATCTCGACCCGACGTTGATGTTCGCGGGGTCTGACGTGGTGGAACGTGAGGTCCGCAGAGTCGTCGCCGACGGGGACCGCGCGGTGCGCGCGGGCGCGACCGGGCACATCTTCAACCTGGGCCACGGCGTGTTGCCGAGTACCGACCCCGATGTGATCACCCGCGCGGTCGAGCTCGTCCACAGCCTCTGATGCCCGACGCGACGTCATGACCGCCCGCATCGCGATCATCGGCGCCGGGATCTCCGGTCTGACGGCGGCCTACCGGTTGCGTCGCGAGCTCGGTGCCGACGCGGTGATCGATGTCCTCGAGGCCGATGCCCATCCGGGCGGCCTGCTGCGCAGCGTCGATGTCGGGGGACGCACGGTCGATGTGGGCGCCGAGGCCTTCGTGGTCCGTCGCCCCGAAGCGCTGCAGCTGGTCCGCGAATTGGGTCTCGAAGCTCGGATGGTGACGCCCACCGGGCGCCGGCCGGCGGTGTGGTCGGGCGATCGCCTCCATTCGCTGCCGGCTCCCGCGCTGATGGGCATCCCGGCGACTGCCGGCGCCGTGACCGGCTTGGCCGATTCCGCGGACCTCCAGCGTATGACCGACGAGCCGGACCGACCGCTGGTGTGGGAGGCCGGCACGGACCGCTCGCTCGGCGATCTCGTGGCCGATAGGTACGGACCGTCGGTGGTGTCGCGCAGCGTGGACCCGATGCTGGGTGGCGTCTATGCCAGCCTGTCGCGTGACATCGGTGTACGCGAAGCGATTCCGGCGTTGGCCGCGCGGCTCGATGCCGGCGCACCCTCGTTGACGGCCGCGGTCGACGCGGTGCTGGCGGCCGGTGCCGACGCAACCGGCCCGGTGTTCGGCACGTTGGTCGGCGGTTACCGTGTGCTGGTCGAGGCGTTGTTGGCGAACGCGGAGATCACGCCGAGATTCGGCGCGACGGTGAGTTGGGTACGCGAGCACGCCTCCGGCTGGACCGTGGGCGTGCGCGGCGAGACGCCTGTCGCCTACGACGGCGTGATTCTGGCGGTGCCGGCCGGGATCGCGGGTGCACTCTTGTCCGAGGACCATCCCGAGGTGGGAGGGCCTCTCTGGGACGTCCCGCGGGCGTCGTCGATGGTGGTCTCCATCGCATTGGCACCGGGCACGATGTTGCCCGATCACTCGGGTGTGTTGGTTGCCACCGACGCCGGGCTGCGCGCCAAGGCATTCACGTTCAGTTCGCAGAAGTGGGCGCATCTGTCCGACGACGGTGGTCCGGTGTCGGTTCGCGCCTCGTTCGGGCGATACGGTGCGCCGGTCCCGTCAGCGCAGGAGCAGCCCGGGATCGACGAGCGGATTCGCGAGCAGGCGGTCGAGGACCTCGACCGAGTCTGCGCAGCTGCGGGGGTGGTGGCGCCATCGGCGCGGATCGTCGAGGTGCAAGCCGTGCGGTGGCCGGGCGGGCTGCCCGTCTACCGTCCCGGCCATCTGGCGGCGATGGCGGCGGTGCAGCGTGCGCGACCCCGTCGGCTGGTGCTCGCCGGATCCGCCTATGCAGGAGTCGGCGTTCCCGCCTGTATCGGCCAGGCCGGCCGCGCGGTGTCGGCGCTGCTGGCCGACCTGACCTGACTGATCGTGCGTGCGGTCACGGTGGCACCATGAACGCATGAGCCGTTTGGACTACGCCGAACTCAATTCCACCATCCGCTACCTGATGTTCTCGGTGTTCGCCGTGCGGCCCGGCGAACTGGGCGCCGATCGGGATCAGGCGAAGGCCGATGCCACCGACTTCCTCAAGTCGCTGGAGGACTCCGGGGTGGTGGTCCGCGGCATCTACGACGTCTCGGGTCTGCGTGCCGATGCCGACTTCATGATCTGGTGGCACGCCGAAGAGGTCGAAGCGCTCCAGGCCGCCTATGCACGCTTCCGTCGTGAGACGATCCTCGGTCGGGCCTGCGACGCCGTGTGGAGCAACGTCGCCTTGCACCGTCCCGCAGAGTTCAACAAAAGCCACATCCCTGCGTTCCTGGCGGGGGAGGAACCCGGCAACTACATCTGCGTCTACCCGTTCGTGCGGTCCTACGAGTGGTACCTGCTGCCGGACGAGGAGCGTCGCAAGATGCTGGCCGATCACGGCAAGGCGGCACGCGCCTACAAGGATGTCCGTGCCAACACCGTCTCGTCGTTCGCGCTCGGCGACTACGAGTGGCTGCTCGCCTTCGAGGCGCCCGAGCTGCACCGCATCGTCGACCTGATGCGCGATCTGCGCGCCACCGAGGCACGGATGCATGTGCGCGAGGAGACGCCGTTCTTCACCGGCCCGCGCGTCGAGCCGACCGCACTGATCGACGCGCTGCCCTGAGCGCTGCTGGCTGTGCACCGTAACGACGCTGGCTGAGTGGCGGCGTGCGCTTGCGAGCCGACGCCCACCTGCTGGTTGAGTAGCGGCGTGCGAGCTTGCGAGCCCGACGCGTATCGAACCCCACTGATCTGATCTCGATACGCGTCCTCGCCCAGGGGCTCGGCGGCTACTCGATCAGCGGGCGGGGTCGATGGAGTAGCCCTCCGTGACGCCTCTTCGCGGGTTCGTCAGGGAGCGCGGGACAACGGAAGAGCCTGTCCTGGTCCCTGAGGAGCCCTGGAGCTTGCGGAAGGGCGAACCCGCTCACTCCTCGGCCGGTTCGAGTTTCAGGCTGATCGAGTTGATGCAGTAGCGCAGATCGGTGGGTGTGTTGTAGCCCTCGCCGGAGAAGACGTGACCCAGATGGCTGCCGCAGTTGGCGCACAGCACCTCCACACGCCGCATGCCGAGTGAGTCGTCGGCCCGCTCGATGATGGCGTCGCCGGCCAGCGGGGAGAAGAACGACGGCCATCCGCAGTGTGAGTCGAATTTCTGCTCGCTGCGGAACAATTCGGCGTCGCATGCCCGGCAGCGGTACACACCGACGGTCTTGGTGTCGGTGTACTCGCCGGTGAACGGGGCTTCGGTGCCGGCCTGGCGCAGCACCCGGTACTCGGCCGGGGTCAGTCGCTGCCGCCACTGGTCGTCGGTGATCTCACCGGCATCCACGGATCCGGACTCGGCGGGGATGTTCGAACTCATTTCTCCACGGTAGCCACTGTGTCGGCGCCCTCGCCACCGTCGCGGGTGCGCGCGGTCAGCGCGGGGTCCACCGCCCCGGAACCGGCATCGGCCGACACGGTCGTGACACCGTCGCGTCGCATGTCGAGGTAGCGGAACAGCAGCGAGCAGAACACCGCGATCATCAACAGCGACCAGCCCCAGGTGACCTTGTTGAACTCCAGCATCCGGCCGAAGGCGTCCCATTCGTCGGAGTAGTAGGAGTCGAAGGTCATACACCCGTAGACGCCCAGCCAGGCCGGCCAGTTGCGCATCGTCGAACCGGGCAGGAAGACGGTCATCAGCAGCGGGAACAGCAGCATCGAGTAGTAGCCCTGGCCGAGCGCGCCGACCAGGAATTCAGTGACCAGCAGGACGCCGGTGGAGGTCGCCAGCCACAGCAGTTCATCGGTGCGACGGTAGTAGCGGTAGAGGAACCACAGGCTGAACGCCGCCATCAGGACGAACGCGATGCGCAGCAGCAGCACCAGCCAGTCGGCGACCCCGAAGTACGCGCCGTTGCCGGCGATCGAGCTGTTGTAGTAGTCCCGCGCCTCCCCGAGGTAAGGCACCGTGCGGGTGACGAAGGAATTGGGGTCGGCGATCAACGGCCACGCGATGATGTTGAGGATCACCGGCGTTCCGATGCCGGTCACCAGCACCCGCCATTGACGGTTGAGCAGTGGCAGCAACAGCAACGGGATCAGCACCGGTTTGACCGCGACGGTCACGCCGATCGCGAGGCCCGCCCACCAGTCGTGCCGCCGCATCATCAGCAGCATGAAGGCGAGCATCCCCAACAGCACGAACGAGTTGAAGTTCGTGAAGATCAGGGTGTGGGACACGGTTTCGGTACTGAAGAAGAAGAACAGGATCAGCGGCACGACCCACGAGCGTCCGGCGAATCCGAAGAGTTTGGCCAGCAGAAAGGCTGAGGCGATCAGCGCGAGCACGCTGAGCACGATGAACAGCCAGCGCGAGCGCTCCGGATCGATCACCGCGATCGGGGCCATCAGTAGCGTGCCCGACGGGGGATACAGGTAGTGGGGGTCGACGGTGTCGAGGTTCTCGGCGTAGACGGGTTGACCGTTGAGGAACTGCAGGGCGGCCTGATATACGGGCCGGAAATCGTCGGTCCGGTCACCGTTGACGGCAAGGATCACCGACCGCTGGAAGACCATCATGATGGAGATCGGCCACAGCACCATCGGGATGATCCGATCAAAGGTCATCTGCGGATGGAGGTACCTGTCGAGAATCGCCACCCGCGAACCGTACTACGAGCAGCGCGCCGAAACCGCATGCCCTGCGACGTTGCGGGCCGCGTCGCCGCAGTCAGCTCGGGCAACCACGGTCGGTGGGTTCACCGAGTGGTTCGTCACCGAGGTACTGCGTCACGATGTCGGCTGCGCAGGCACTACGGGCGAGGACCGAATATCCCAGACCACCCCAGCTCACCGTCGTCGGCGTGGTGCCGGCCCTGATGAACAGACCACCGAGTGCCTGGGCGCCGCCACCGCCGTTGATGGGGTCGTTGGCACCGTCGAGTACCAGTGGGTCGACCGGTAACGCGCTCGGCGGGTTCACAGGCGTCGACGACGCCCACGCGTTGCATCGCATCAGCGACAGCGCAGTGTCGGCGCCGGTGAGCGGGTTCTGCTTGCTCCAGGCGTCGATCAGTCCCGGGATCTCGTTCTGACCCACCGGCCCGCTCACATCGTTGCAGCGGGCGACCAGCTGACCGTCGGTGAGCCGCAGCGCGGCGGCGCGGTCGGCCAGCGTGGTCAGCGCGCCGATGTCGCCACGATCGGCGGCCGCGATCGCCGCGGCGGTCTCGGTCGTCGCGGCCGGTCGGTCGGGGGCCAGCGCCACCGCCGTGGTGATCGCCGACAATGCCTCCGTGTCGGACAATCCGCTGAGCCGGCCGGCCCGGCCTTTGGCGAGGACATCGGAGATGGTGGCCGTGCCGTCGGCACCGAGCGGGCACGAGCCGGCGGTGCTGCACTGCTGGGCGAAGGTCCGCAAGGCGGCCTGTACGCCGGTAGCGCGGGTGGCTGCGCGGTCGCGGGCGTTCGCGCCGAACGGGGTCGGTGTGTCGAGGATGATGCGTCCGGCGCGACCCGAGAAGTTCCCGGCGTAGGCGAGGACGACGTCGGAGCCTTCGCCGACCCCGGCCAGCGCCAGTTGGTCGACGCCCCACCGGATACGCAAGGCCTCGATGTCGGCGGCGGCGAATGCCTCGCCGAAGTCGAGTTGATGCGGTTCGAGGGTCTCGGTGCATCCACCTGCGGCTGATGAGGCCGACCCGGCCAGCCGGTCGATCCGTTGCTGCTGGGTGGCGTCGGCGTCGCCGGCCAGGCCGTTGCTGCGTATCGCGGCCCGCTCCTCGCGGGTCATACAGTCCAGTTCGCCGCTGGTCGGTGCCCCACGGCGGTCGATTGCCACCACCGGATGCTGTTCCAGCAGGGCGCGGCCCGGACCGGCGGCCAGCATCAGCAGCGTCCGTGAGGACGGCAGGTCCGAACCCGAGGTCAACACGACGGGCACCGCGTCGTCGGGCGTGGCCGCCACCTGTGCCCGGGTGAGGCCGACCGTGAGGGTGTCGCCGGTGGGTCGGTAGGGGTTGACGGGGACGGTCAGATCCGCACATTGCACCGTGACACCGTCTGGCCGGTCGACACCCCACCGGGTGGCGGTCTGGGGTGCGCAGTCGGTCCAGTCGAGGTCATTGCGTGGCGCCTGAATCGGCGGAAGGCCCGTCGGTGCCGCCGATGACGACGGCTGCTCGCCGCCGCCCCCACCGCCGTGCACCACTTGAGGTCCGGTGTCCGGGCCGACCGCACACCCACCGAGGCCGAGGACGGTCACCAGCGCCGCAGCGATGGCCGGCATCGCCGTGCGCCTCGGTTCGGATCCGCGGGTCCGCCGCCGGGGTGCTCGTCGCATGACCGCGAGCCTAGTCGGTGTCGGTGCGGTGCCCGTACGTGTCTTCGGTGGGTGTGCGCGCCCATCGGGTGAAGACGTAGCCGTCGTCGTCGGTGATGATCGACACCGGCCGCATCGGCCGAGTCGGTAGGGCGTCACGGTGGGAGACGATGCGGCCGGCATCGCCGCCGACGACGACGGGGGCGGTGGTGACACACAGTTCGTCGAGCGCATCTGCCTGCGCCAACGAGCCGAGCAACGACGGCCCGCCCTCGGTCAACACCCGGACCCAACCGCGCTCGGCACACACATCGAGGACGGCGTGCGGGTCGACGGTGTCGTCGCCGCAGTCGATGAGTGTCGCGCCGATGTCGGTCAGGGCCGAGCGCCTGTCCGCGGGAGCCGACGCGCAGGTCAGAACCAGGGTCTGCAGCTGAGCCACGGGCGCGAAGTCGTCGGGGATCGACAACGACCGCGACAGCAACGCCAGCGCGGGTGCGGGCGTCTGGTCTCGCGCGGTGCGGTCAGCGGTGAACTCGTCGTCGGCCGACGGTTGTCGGTAGCCCTCGGTGACCGCGGTGCTCGCGCCGACCACGACGACATCGGCGAGTGCTCTCAGCACACGGAACACCGCCTTGTCGCCGGGTCCGCCGAGCCCGCCCGAGCGACCGTCCACTGTCACCGCACCATCGATGGACCCGACCATGTTCGCTCGCACGAAGGGTCGGGGCAGGCAGGGCGGAGGGGAGGGAAGCGGTGGGTAGGCATACTGCTGGGCGAGCCACCGCAGGGTTGTGGCCTGGTCATCGGCAGGTGTGAGCTGGGTCGCTTTCTGTAGACCGAACATGACTCCATCATGGCCGAGGTCGTTACGCTGCCCCTTATGACCGCACGACTCTGCGACCGCAATCCGACGGTTGCACCCGAGGCGCTGATCGACGAGATGGTGCCCCCGTCGACGTTCGACTCGGTCAGCTTCGACTCCTATATCCCCGATCCGGCCGAGCCCTCACAGGCCGAGGCGGTCGCCAAGGGGCGCGACTTCGTGGCCCGGGCGGCCAAGGTGCGTGGCGGTAAGGGTGGCCTGTTCTCCCGCAAGAAGACCGGGCAGGGCGTCGGGCTCTATCTCGACGGCGGATTCGGTGTCGGCAAGACCCATCTGCTGGCCTCGATCTACCACTCGATGCCGGAGCCGAAAGCCTTCGCGACCTTCGTCGAGGTGACCCACGTGGTCGGAGCCCTCGGTTTCGTCAACGCCGTCGAACGACTCTCACAGCACACGGTGCTCTGTATCGACGAATTCGAACTCGACGACCCGGGTGACACCATGCTGGTGTCTCGATTGCTGACCGAGTTGACGACGAACGGGGTCTCCATCGCGGCGACATCCAACACGCTGCCGGGACAGCTCGGCGAGGGGCGATTCGCCGCCCAGGACTTCCTGCGCGAGATCCGCAAGTTGTCCGCGGTGTTCGAGACGATCCGGGTGGACGGCCCCGACTACCGGCATCGTGATCTGCCGCCGGCACCCGATCCACGCTCGGATGCCGAACTCGCCGAACTCGCCGAGTCGACCGTCGGTGCCACCCTCGACGACTTCGATGAGTTGTGTGATCACCTGAGCACGCTGCATCCGTCGAAGTACAAGGATCTCGTCGACGGTGTCTCGCTGGTCTGCATCAGCGATGTGCACGCCGCACGCGATCAGTCGGTGGCACTGCGCATGGTGGTTCTCGCCGACCGTCTCTACGACGCCAACATCCCGGTCACCGTTTCTGGCAGCAAGCTCGACGAGATCTTCACCGAAGAGATGCTCAACGGTGGATACAAGAAGAAGTACCTGCGTGCGACGTCGCGGTTGTTGGCGTTGTCGCGGTTCGCCGAGAGCGCAGTCTGACGCCGGCCGTCGCGGATTTCACAGCTGCTGAACAAAGATGAAGTCGTGCTCGACGGAGCCGTTGAGATCGAACGTCTTGACTCCGGCCCGTGCGAAACCCATTTTGGTGTAGAAGCGTTGTGCGCGTTCGTTTTCCTGATTGACGCCAAGCCATGCCAGCACGCTGCCTCGGGAGCGTGACACCTCGAGTGCGGTCTGCATCAGCATGTGCGAAGGCGCCTCGGTGAGTCCGCGGGCGTGATGGTCCGGTGCCACGTACATCTTGGAGATCTCGGTGACCGGCCGTTGCGTCACCACCGCCGCGACATCTGGGTGGACCGGCGCGGTGTGCAGCACCAGGCTGTATCCGATGACCGGTCCCTCGATCCCGTCGCGCGCCACCACGACGTCACTGTCGGCGCTGGTGATGTGATGGTCGAAGTTCGCCGGCTGCAGGTGCTCACGGATGTGCTCGGCGATGTCCGCGGTCGTCGAGTGGGGCGGGCAGGCCAACGGAAAGGTGGCTGCCGCCAGCGTGGCGATCTCCGCGGCGTGGCGCGGGTCGTCGACGATCTCGATCACGGTGGGCGCTCGCACATGCGCAGCGTACGCCGCGCCGGTGGTGAGGCGGGCCCGGCTACTCTCCGGACAGATCCGCCGAGAGGTCGGCGACCTTGACGCCCTCGGGTATCCGGACCTCTGCGACGCGTTCGGGGACGTCGTCGAACTCCAGTCGCAGTGCCTTGGCCATCGTGGCGTGCATGTCGTACAGCGCGGTGATGTAGGTCAGTTCCAGGATCTGGTTGGCCGGGAGGTGCTCGGTGAGCACGGCGAAGACCGCGTCGGGGACTCGTCCACCGTCGAGCACCAGACCGTCGGCGTAGGCCAGCACCGCACGTTCGAGGGGGCTGAACAGATCGCTGACCTGCCACGCGGGGATCGCCGCGATCTTTTCCTCGGGCATACCCAGTGACCGCATCTGCTTGCAGTGTTGGGAGAACACGAACTGGCTGCCGCGCGCATAACCCGCGCGGCCCTGACCGAGTTCGCGCAGCAGGGGATCGAGTGTCGCATTGCGGTAGAGCGCAAAGCCGCGAACTGCGTGACCGAACACCTCGGGGGAGTTGGCGAACACCGTCCACCAATCACCGGGGGTCGCATGGATCGTCCCGTGCTCGGTCGCGGGGTCCTTGTCGGGGCCGAACAGGCGGTCGTAGAAGTACCGGATCTTGTCGTCGGTGACGTCGGCGCGATGGACCTCGGGCAGGCGTGGCATGAGTTCCTCTCGGTGGGCGTTCTGGTGGGCTCAGGAGGGGGTGGCGACGCGGCGGTCCGCTGCCGTCTTCGGTTCGTGGGCGACGTCGGCGTCGGTGAATTCGCGTGTCCAGCAAGCGAACTCCAGCAGAACTCCGTCCGGGTCCTGAAAGTAGAAGGAGCGGACGAATGTGCCCGGATGTACATGCCGGGAGACGCCGGCGGCGCTGTCGTCGTGGTTGAGAACGGGGCTGACCGCGACGCCGGCGGCCTCGAGACGGCTGCGGTAGTCGTCGAAGTCCTCGGGCGGCACGGCAAAGGCGACGTGGTTCATCGAGCCGATGGCGCTGGCCAGTTCGCCCTCATCGGGGCGTCCTTTTGGGGCGGCGATACCGGGGGCGGCGTCCGGCGAGTCGGCGAGCCAGAAGAACGCCACCGTGTTGCCGCCGCCGCAGTCGAAAAAGAAATGCTGTCCGAGGTTGCCGGGCAGATCGAGGGTCTTCACCAGGGGCATGCCGAGGACACCGGAGTAGAAGTCGATGGTCCTGCGCATATCGGCGCAGACGAGCGCGAGGTGGTTGATGCCGCGGAGTTCGAAGTTGGGGTTGGTCGGCATGTGGAGCGTCCTTTCGGAGATGATCGGCGACCCGTGACATGACTTGACTGTCATGTCAACTTGCTGAAGAGTCTTGTTCGTGGCCAGGCTCGCTGTCAACAAGTCCACCGGAAGCACCTCGGGTGTGCCGGCGCCGGTCGACGCTCTGTCGCCGCGGGGCAGGGCCACGCGCGACGCCGTGCTCGACGGTGCGCAGCGGGTATTCGAGCGCATCGGATTCGTCGATGCGCGAGTGGAGTTGATCGCTCAGGAGGCCGGTGTCTCCTACGGGACCTTTTACCGATACTTCGTGTCGAAGGAAGACGTCTTCCGGGAGTTGAGCACCCGGCTGTTCACCGAAGTGCATCGCAAAGAACCGTCTGCTCCGGGAATGACCCCAGCTGAGCGCCTCATCGCCACCAATCGTTCCTATTACCAGGCGTATCGGCGGCATGCTCGCATGATGGCCATCGTCGAACAGGTGGCGACCTTCAACGAGGAGTTCCGGCACCTGCGCCACGAGCATCGTGCGTCGCTGATCGACAAGACGGCCGGTGCCATCGCGCACTGGCAGGAACAGGGTCGGGTGCGGGCGTCACTGGATCCGGTGATGGCGGCACGCGCGATGGCGGCGATGGTCGACCACACGCTCTACCTGTGGCTCGTCCAAGGGGAGGACGCCGACGAAGACGCTCTGCTCGACACACTCGACCTGATGTGCCTGGGCGCTCTGGGTCTGGCGACCGACAACTGACTCGGATGATCGTCGGCCCTGTTGACATGTGGGGCCTGCATGTCCGTATTGCCCCCGGAGCCGACGCATTCGTGTTTCACTGTCGTTGATCATCTCGGCGGTGGGGGCCGCGAGGTGGCCGGCCGTGGTCGGGATTCTGTGGGGGAGACAAGCAATGTGGCAGAGATCTGCCGTTCTGGTCGTCGCAGCATGTTTGATGATCGGCGTGGGGGGATGGGCAGGCGGGCCCGCCGCGGCCGTACCCGATGCGCGCGGGCCGTCTCGAATACTCGCGATGTCCATGACGACCCCTAACCACGCGACGGTGACCGTGTATTCGCGGGCGATGGATCGACCGATCCGCGTGTCGGTTCTTGTGCCCGCACGGCGGGACCGGGAGCGGCCGACCTGGTATCTCCTGGACGGAATCGACGGCGGCGTCTACACCAATTACACCCAGAGCGGCTGGACCTACCAGACCGATATCGCCGAGTTCATGGCTGACAATGCGGTCAACGTGGTGCTGCCGATCGGCGGTACCGGTTCCTACTACACAGACTGGTCTACGGCCGACCCGGTGCTCGGGAACAACCGGTGGGAGACGTTTCTCACCGAAGAGTTGCCGCCACTGATTGATTCGCGTTTTCAGGGTAGCGGCGTGAACGCCATCGGTGGGCTCTCCATGGGCGCCCTCGGCGCCATGTCGATCGCTGTGCGCCATCCCGACCTGTACACGGCGGTGGCCGCATTCAGCGGGTGCCTCGACCAGGGATCGAGTGAGTTCCGACAGGCGACCGCCGCGACCGTGGCAACGCGCGGCGGCAACCCGGACAACATGTGGGGCCCGGTGAGCGGCTCGGAGTGGGCGGCCCACGATCCTGCCGCTCATGTGGCCGCCCTGCGAGGGAAGGTCGTCTACATCTCCAGCGGAAACGGCGTGCCGGACCCGTCGCTGGGCCTCGCCGGCCTCGCGTCGCCGGTTGGTGGTCTCCTGGAAAGTGTCGTCCTGCAGTGCACGTTGGGTTTCAAGGCGCGCGCCGAGAGAGCCGGTGTCAGCGCGACCTACGATTTCCGGCCGGGGCTGCACTCGTGGGGCTACTGGAATCGTGACCTGCATCGTGCGTGGCCGACGATCGCGGGTGGTTTGGGAATCGGGAGCTGAACCACTCAAGGTTTGCGCGTCAGGGGGCGGGCCCCAGGTCGGGTCCGACATCCTCGAGGGCCTTGGCCCGGTTGCCTTTCCGGGGTGCTCGAGCCGCACCAGCCTTCAGATGCACAAAGCCCGCTGCGGGGCAGCGGGCTTTTCGTGGTGCGCGATACTGGGATTGAACCAGTGACCTCTTCCGTGTCAGGGAAGCGCTCTCCCACTGAGCTAATCGCGCGGGATATGCAATTGGTGTGGAGGTGGCGACGGGAATCGAACCCGTGTACACGGCTTTGCAGGCCGTTGCCTCACCACTCGGCCACACCACCAGATGCGAGAGGACTCGCCTCGAGCGGATGACGGGATTCGAACCCGCGACCCTCACCTTGGCAAGGTGATGCGCTACCAGCTGCGCTACATCCGCGTGGTCGGGAGCGATCTTGTGGATCTTTTGTTGCTCTCGACGCGATGAGGAACACTATCCGACGTACTCGCGCTTCGCCAAATCGCCTGGTCAAAGTGCTGTGAGCGGCCAATCGTATGTGCGGCGCCGACCGCTTGAGAATGTTCGGCGCACCCAACGGGCCGATTTGGGGATGCGAGTGGTGAGCGTGTAATCTTCTGCCTCGTGCACAGGCGCCGACGGCGTCTCGCGCGGTCCCGTGGCTCAGTGGAAGAGCGTCCCGTTCACACCGGGAAGGTCGCTGGTTCGATCCCAGCCGGGACCACCAGGAGTCCAGTGAGGCCCTTTCCGCTTTCTGCGGGGAGGGCCTCACTGTTTCGCCGTCGGTGCGGCATTACCCTCGCAGGGTGGATCTTGCCCCGAATCTGACCCCAATCGCCTCTCTCGTCGGCACCTGGACCGGTCCGGGCAGCGGTGAGTATCCGACGATCGAATCGTTCGATTACATCGAGACGATCACCGTCGAGAACATCGGCAAACCCTTCCTGGTCTACCGCCAGCGCACTCGCTCGGCGACAGGGGTTCCGCTGCACACCGAATCCGGATTCCTGCGCGTGCCGGCCGACGGCGTCGTCGAACTCACCCTCGCACAACCGACCGGGCACACCGAACTGTGCGCGGGCACGCTGGAAGTCATCGACGGGGTCGTCGAACTCAGGATGTCCGGCGTCGTGACCGCAACGGCCACGGCCAAATCGGTGGAGGCCACCGAACGTCGATATCGCCTCGACGGAGGCAGCCTGCGCACCGACTTCGCGATGGCGGCGGTCGGTGTGCCGATGACCCACCACCTCACCTCGCAGTTGGACCGGGCCTGAGTCGGGTGGGTGATGTGGCCGACGTCGCCATCGACCGACAGGTGCGCAGTCTCGTCACCGCTCGGGCGAATGCAGGCCATGGGCGCGGATCTGGGAGATGACCCACCGCTCGTCGCTGCGGACGAGCACGTCGGTGAAACCGTGGACGACAACTGCTCTCTTGTCGCCGAGCGAGCGCGCAACCCCCGTCACCCGCGCCCGCCCGTCGACAACCGCGACGTCGTCGGTGACGAACTCGACGCGGTCGATGGTGCTCTCGTGACACGATCCGGCGGCCTCGCCGCCGAGCACTCGGCCCAACACGGCTCGGATCTCACGGTGCCCACGGGCCACCTCGTCACGCGGGCTCACCAGCACGGCGTCGGGATGGAGGCACGCGAGGATGCCGTCGAGGTCACCCCGCTGCCACGCCTCGTCGTAGCGTTGCTCGACATGACGCACGGCAGCGGTCGGGTCGGCCATCACTCCTCCATTCGCCATTCGGGCCCAAGGTAGACCTGCATCGACAACGGAGATCGGCTTCCGAGGATGAGCCACCACAGCCAGCACGGTCGCGTACGGTCGATCGGTATGACTCGTGCTGACGTTGATGCTCCCGCGGTGGACACAACCAGTGGCCGCGTTCGCGGCCTGACTGCCGACGGGATCTTCGCCTATCTCGGAATCTCTTACGCCGCACCACCCGTAGGCGAGGCGGCCTTCGCTGCTCCGGCGCCTCCCGCTGCGTGGGAGGGAGTGCGACCGGCCACCGAGTACGGACCGACCGCCCCGCAGGTCGCCTATCCAGCCCCGATCGCGGCACTGTTCGACAACGCCATCGTGCTCGGCGATGACTACCTGAATCTCAACGTGTGGACCCCGGACCCCAGCGCGGGCGGACTGCCCGTGATGGTGTGGATCCACGGGGGCGCCTTCACACGTGGTTCCAATCGCATCGAGATGTATGCCGGGGACACGTTCGCTCGTGACGGCGTCGTCTGTGTCGGGATCAACTATCGGCTCGGCGCAGCGGGTTTCGCGTCGATCGAGGGGGCGCCGGACAATCGTGGGCTGCTCGATCAGATCGCCGCGCTGGGGTGGGTGCGTGACAACATCGCGGCCTTCGGTGGGGATCCCGACAACGTCACGGTCTTCGGCGAATCCGCCGGAGCGATGAGCATCGCGTCACTGCTGGCCTCGCCACTGGCCACCGGTCTGTTCCGGCGCGCGATCATGCAGAGCGGCAATGGTTCTGCCGCGGCCGATCCGACCGACGCGCGCAAGGTCACTGCTCGTCTCGCGGAGATCCTCGACGTCGATGCGTCCGTCGAGGCCTTGGGCCGTATCGGCGTCGACGACATGCTGCGCGCCCAATCGACGGTGGCGCTGGAACTGATGCTCGACCCGAACCCGGAGGTGTGGGGGCCGACGGTCGTCGACGTCGGTATGGGGATCATGTCACAGTTCCCGGTCGTGGACGGCGAAGTCCTCCCAGCGGTTCCCCGTCAGGCCATCGCCGCGGGTGCCGGAGCCGACATACCGTTGCTCGCGGGCTGGAATGCCGATGAATTCCGCTTCTTCATGGTCGCGACCGGCGGAGCGCAGGCCGTCACCGAGGAGGGCGCGGCAGCGGTCCTGGGTCGCGCGCCCGGTGGCCTCGACCATCTCCGCACTCGGCTCGCTGCCGGGGCGAGTGCCGGTGATGTGCTCAGCGAGGCGCTCACCGCGCGGGCCTTCTCGTCGCCGACCACGGAAATCGCCGAATCCCGGCCGACGGGTTCGACGTACCTGTACGAGTTCGGCTACCGCAGTCCGCAGGCCGACATCCAGGCCGGCCACGCGGTGGAGATCCCGTTCGTCTTCGACCATCTCGCCGCGGCCCATGCGTTGGTCGGACCCGAGCCGGATCAACGTATCGCCGACGACATGCATGACGCATGGGTGAGGTTCGCGAGCATCGGTGGCCCGGGGTGGCCGGCACATGGCGGCGGCGAGGACGTGCGGCGTTTCGTGTGATCCTCGCGCACGCCGTGCCGGTGGGCGGCAAACTGCCGGCGGGCGTCCTCACACCGGTCGGTCCGACCGCGTCTGATGGTCCCACAACAACTCCAGTTCGTTGAGATGTGCTGCGGTCCAGAGCAGGTCGGCGCCTACCCGATGGGCATCGAGCACATCGAGCAGGTCGGCACCGACCGAGGCCGACGCGCGTCGTCGGCCTCCCTCGGTGAGCCAGATGGCGATCTGTGCCGCATGCCGTTCGAGCACCTCTCCGACCCCTGAGCCCGCAGGTGCGCGGCAATCGGGCGTGAGCCGCCCGATCGCTTCTGCGGCCTGTACGGTCCGCACCACTCGTGTCGAGGCATCCAGCACCGGCGTGAGGCCCCCTGGTCCGCCGCCCTTCTCGGCCAGGTACTGGCGTACGTCATCGTCGAACGTCCTCGCCGCGGAATAAGTGTCGGCAACGACCGCGGTATCGAGCGGCCGCTTGCGGGTGACGTGTCGGACCGCGGCGAGCAGAAAACGGGAGCAGGCCACCGCCGCGTCGTCGCTGCCTGCTCGAAGTGCGGTACCGACGTCGCGTGGCCACAGCAGCACGGCCACGACGGCGGCCACGGCCGAACCGATCAGCACATCCTCGATCCGAATCAGCCCGACTTGAAAGCCCACCGGGTCGATCACGTTGAACAGCAACAGAACCGTCACCGTGAAGGCGGCCTGACCCGCGATGAACGACACCACCTCCGGGACGAAGGCGGCCAGGAAGATCGCAGGCGGAAGGGCGAGCCACAACGCCACCGGACCTGTGCCCACCATCGCGAGGAACCCGGCGCCGAGCGCAAACCCGATGACGGTGCCCACAATGGCGCGCAGCACCGAGGATCCGGTGGTGAGCGCGGAACTGCGGAGTACCGACAACGTGCCGAGTACGACCCAGAAACCGTGTTGTACCGAGAGCAACTCGGTGACCGCGACTGCGGCGGCCAGACCCAACCCACCGCGAAGACTGTTTTGCAGACTCACCGACCGCGAGCGCAGATAGCCACGGGTGTAGTGCGGTGACACCAATGGAGCCGGGATCATGCGGCCGTCGGCGCCCCGGCCGGACAGCCCCCGCCCGAGGAGCCGGTCGATCGTTCTTCGCGCATCGGCGGCCCCCGACCAGGCGACGATGCGCCCGACGGTGGCCACCGCAGAATCCACCGCGTGCGAGGCGAGCACGGCAGTTGCCGTGCGGTGATCGGTTGCCGCCGCGAAGTCGTCGAAGGCCTGGTCACGTTCGGAATCCAGCTCTGCCACCAGTTGCTCGAGAGTGCGCATGGCCGATCGGAGTTCGGAGCCGTCGGCCCCCAGTGTCGCCGCTGCCGCACGCAACATCCGTGCCGATGTCGCCGGCGACGACCCGGTCGCCACGGTTCCGGACGACGAGAGGGTCAGACGGTCGGTGAGCCATTCCAGCTCACCGACCACACGCACGAGTGCCCGACTACCCGCCGACAGGCCCACCGGTCGGCACGCGGTCGCCTGGAAACTCGTCCGGAGATCCCGCATGGTCGCGCGTGCCTCGTTGAGATCGCCGTTGCCCGTGACCAGATCGGCGAGCAGGCGACACATCCGGGCGGCTTGCCTGCGCAGCCGGTCGTGATGATGTGGTGCGAGCAGATACAGCGCCGCGGGAACACAACACACCAGGGCTATCGCCCAGCCGAGCAGCCGGTCGCCGACGGCGCTGGGCGCCGCCGGCGTCGCCACCGGCAGCACAAATGTCAACAGCACCGAGCGCTGCGCCGCAGCAAGGGCGGCACTGAGTAACCCGACGAAGATCACGACCACGCCGACCAGGAACATCGTGGCCACCGCGAGCCACGCAGACCGGGACACGAGAGTGGCCACGGTGATCATCACTGCGCCGACGATGCCCAGGCCGAGGTAGCTCGTGGCGCGCGCATGACGGTCGCCGGGGAAATCGGCGAAGACCAGCACGGCGAAGGCACCGAATGCGGCAAACAACGGAGTCTGTGCACCCCCAACCGCCAGACCGAGCGCGAATGACACCGGAATGATCAGTCCGGCACGTACGGCCCTGCGCAGCGCATCGTGATCGGGATCGTGCACACGGAGGTGGTTGCCGAACGCGGCCGGCAGAGTCGAGAGCACCGGTCACCGCCCGATGGGCAGGCCGGAGCGAGCGCGCAGGTCAGGTCCGGTCTGCATCATGGCCACCCGTTGATCACCCGGAGACGTGGGGCAACCGTCGTGAACATCGATAGGTTAACGCCGCCGGGACGGGTTCACGGCGTGTCGGCGAACTCGAGCCGCGGCGTCCATATGCATGGGGGCACCGGTGGACTGACACGTATCCTGGACGCCGTGATCCGCCGGGGTGCCCATCTGCCGACCGTGATCGACGAGACGGGCACCGGCGGATCGATCGTGTCACGAGGAGGGCGGGCCGCGACGGCCCGACGGGCGAGGGAACGGAGTGGCGTGGCGACCAAGATGCGAGTGTGGGCGCGCCAACGCCGATATGTGATCCGGCAGAATCCAACGTTGAACCTCGGGTACCGGGTCGCCATCGGCGTCGTGGGCACGCTGGTACTCGCCGGCGGCGTCGTCGCCATCCCTTACCCAGGCCCGGGGTGGCTGATCGTGTTCGTCGGCCTGGGGATCCTTGCCTCGGAGTTCGGCTGGGCCCACCGGCTGCTGACGTTCGCGCGTGGCAAGTACGACGCCTGGATGGTCTGGATCGGTCGGCAGCATTGGTCGGTCCAGGCCGTCTTCTGGCTGGGCACCGCCGCAGTCGTGGTGGTGACCCTGTGGTTGCTCGGCGCGGTCGGCATGGTCGCCGGATGGTTCAACATCGACGCCGATTGGCTGTCGAGCCCCATCTTGTCGTGACCGCAAGCCGACTGTCCTGACCGAAAGCCTCCTGGGACGGCTCCGGGTGGTTCCCGGTCGTCGGATAGGGCGCAGATACGATCTCTTGAGTAACCCATGCCCATCGACACGACCCCCGTGTCACAACTGCTGAGGAGCGCCTCGTGCCCGACGATCTGCAGGTCACCGCCCCCGCCACGATTCGCGTGCCGGCCGGGACCACCGCGGGCACGGCGCTGCGCGATCACGACCTGCCGAACAAGGGACCCGAGGCCATCGTGGTGGTCCGCGATGCCGCCGGGCAGCTCCGTGACCTGTCCTGGACCCCCGATCTCGACACCGACGTCGAGCCCGTGGCGGCAAACACCGAGGCCGGTCGCAGCGTCATCCGACATTCCTGTGCGCACGTCCTGGCCCAGGCCGTGCAAGAACTCTTCCCGGACGCCAAACTCGGTATCGGTCCGCCGATCAAGGACGGCTTCTACTACGACTTCGACGTCGCCGAGCCGTTCACCCCCGAGGACCTGACGGCTCTCGAGAAGAAGATGAAGCAGATCATCAAGTCGGGTCAGAGGTTCTCGCGGCGCGTGTACGCGTCGAAGGACGCCGCGCGGATGGAGTTGGCGCGCGAGCCCTACAAGCTCGAACTGATCGACGACAAGGGGGCTGCCGCCGACAGCGAGGTGATGGAAGTCGGCGGTGCGGAGCTGACGGCCTACGACAACCTCAATCCGCGCACCGGCGAGACGATCTGGTGCGACCTGTGCCGTGGCCCGCACGTGCCGACCACCAAATACATCGCCGCGTTCAAGCTCACCCGCAGTTCGGCTGCGTACTGGCGTGGTGACCAGAACAATGCCGACCTGCAGCGCGTCTACGGCACCGCCTGGGAGTCGTCGGAAGCCCAGGACGCCTACCTCGAGCTGCTCGCCGAAGCCGAACGCCGTGACCATCGCAAACTCGGCGCCGAACTGGACCTGTTCAGCTTCCCGGACGAACTCGGTTCCGGCCTGCCGGTGTTCCACCCGAAGGGTGGAATCATTCGCAAGGAGCTCGAGGACTACTCGCGGCACCGGCACACCGAATCCGGTTACGAGTTCGTCAACACCCCGCACATCACCAAATCTCACCTCTACGAGATGTCCGGCCATCTCGAGTGGTACGCGGACGGCATGTTCCCGCCGATGCAGCTCGACGCCGAGTTCAACGAGGACGGGTCGGTCCGCAAGCCGGCCCAGGACTACTACCTCAAGCCGATGAACTGCCCGATGCACAACCTGATCTTCCGGTCGCGCGGACGGTCCTACCGCGAACTGCCCTTGCGGCTGTTCGAGTTCGGTTCGGTGTATCGCTACGAGAAGTCCGGTGTCGTCCACGGCCTGACGCGCGTGCGAGGCATGACCCAGGACGACGCCCACATCTACTGCACCCGCGAGCAGATGCGCGACGAACTGCGGTCACTGCTCACCTTCGTGCTCGACCTGCTCTCCGACTACGGGCTCGACGATTACTACCTCGAGCTCTCGACGAAGGACCCCAAGAAGTTCGTCGGTGACGACGCATCCTGGGAGATCGCGACCAACACCCTGGCCGAGGTGGCCCGGGAGTCCGGGCTGGACCTGGTGCCCGACCCAGGGGGTGCGGCGTTCTACGGCCCCAAGATCTCGGTGCAGGTGAAGGACGCGCTCGGGCGCAACTGGCAGATGTCGACCATCCAGCTCGACTTCAACCAGCCCGAACGATTCGAACTCGAGTACACCGGCGCCGACGGCGCCAAGCACCGTCCGGTGATGATCCACCGGGCGCTGTTCGGCTCGATCGAACGGTTCTTCGGCGTCCTCACCGAGCACTACGCGGGGGCGTTCCCGGCCTGGCTGGCTCCGGTGCAGGTGGTCGGTATCCCCGTGGCCGAGGCCTTCGCCGATCATCTGCAGGGGGTGATCGACCGGCTCAAGGTTGCCGGCATACGCGCGGAGGTCGATTACTCCGACGACCGGATGCAGAAGAAGATTCGCACCCACACCAAGGCCAAGGTCCCGTTCATGCTGCTCGCCGGCGAGCGCGACGTGACCGCCGACGCGGTGAGTTTCCGGTTCCGCGACGGGTCGCAGGTCAACGGGGTGTCGGTGGATACCGCGGTGGCGCTCATCACCGATTGGGTTGCGCAGCGACGCAACGATTCTCCGACGGAGGCGGCCATCGACACGGCGGACCGGGCGGGCACCGCCGATGGCTGACGACGATCGCACGATCCGGGATTGCGGCACCGGGGATCCCGATCGCCTGCAGCGGTTGTGGAGTCCCCATCGGATGACCTACATCACCGCCGACCCGCCGCCGTCGGAGAAAGCAACGGGCCATCCTTTCCTCGACATCCCGACGATGTCGGATGAGGAGGGGCTCATCGTCGCGCGCGGCGAGGCTGTGTACGCCGTGCTCAACCTCTACCCGTACAACCCTGGGCATACGATGATAGTGCCGTATCGGCAGGTTGCGGATCTCGAGGCGCTGACCGTCGACGAATCCGCCGAGCTGATGGCGTTCACCCAGAAAATGCTGCGGACCATCAAAGCGGTCTCCAACCCCAACGCGTTCAATGTCGGTCTCAACCTCGGATACGCGGCGGGTGGATCGCTCGCCGAGCACCTGCATCAGCACATCGTGCCGCGGTGGATCGGCGACGCGAACTTCATCACGGTTGTCGGCGAGACGAAAGTCATGCCACAGTTGCTGCGCGACACCCGTTCGCTGCTCGCCGCGGCGTGGCACGAACAGTCGTGACGCACGCCGGTCGGGGGAGGAAAGGAGCGGGCAGATGCTGAGCATCCGAGGCCGGGCCTCGGTGTCGAAGGTCACCCTACCGCTGGGTCGGGCCCTCCTGCGCACCGGTCTCACACCCGACATCATGACCCTCATCGGCACCACGGCGACGATCGTCGCCGCGCTGACGCTGTTCCCGATGGGTTATCTGTTCGTCGGCACCCTGGTCATCTGGCTGTTCGTGATGTTCGACATGCTCGACGGTGCGATGGCCCGGGCGCGTGGCGGCGGCACCCGGTTCGGAGCGGTACTCGACGCCACCTGCGACCGGATCGCCGACGGCGCCATCTTCGCCGGCCTGGCGTGGTGGTGTGCGGTCACCGAACCCCACGACCTGCTGCTCGTCGCCACGCTGATCTGTCTGGTGACCTCCCAGGTCATCTCGTATGCGAAGGCGCGGGCCGAGGCCAGCGGCCTCAACGGTGACGGGGGATGGATCGAGCGGCCCGATCGCCTGATCATCGTGCTCGTCGGAGCCGGGTTCACCGGCCTGGGTATCGGATGGGCAATTCACGTCGCAATGTGGGTGCTCGCGGTGCTGTCGGTGATCACGGTGGGCCAGCGCATGTGGTCGATCTACTCATCGCCGGGTGGGCGCGATCTGATTCCGTTGGCCGCGCAGGAATCCGAGGATGCCGAGGATTCCGACGAGGAACCGCCGACCGGCACACAACGCGAGGCAGGGGCACACTGACACCCATGGGGGACGGTCACAACCCTTCGACGATCTCGCTGAGCGCACGATTGTCCGACCTCGGGTATGCAGCCGGGTGGGCGGCCGTCCGCCACGCACCCGAATCACTGGCGCGGGGAGCCTTCGACCGCGTGGGCAACATCGTCGGACGACGGCACGGTGGCCCGGACCAACTGCGGCGCAATCTCTCCCGTGTCCTCGGCGTGGACCCCGACGACGTGCCCGACGACCTGGTGGCCGCAGCGGTCCGCTCCTACGCCCGGTACTGGTGCGAAGCCTTCCGGCTCCCGGCGCTGGACCTCGCGCAGACCGCGTCCACGGTCACCGTTCCGCCCGCCGACCGCGCGCACGTCGACGCCGCGCTCGCCGGGGGAAAGGGCGTGATCCTGACGCTGCCGCACACCGGCAACTGGGATATGGCCGGAGTCTGGCTGGTACAGAACTACGGGCGATTCGCCACCGTCGCCGAACGTCTGGAACCCGAGTCGCTGTTCACGCGGTTCGTCGCTTACCGGGAATCGCTGGGCTTCGAGATCTTCCCACTCAGCGGCGGCGAACAGCCGCCGTTCGGGCTCCTCGCCGATCGGCTGCGCGACAACGGGATCGTCTGCCTCCTCGGTGAACGCGATCTGGCGCACCACGGTGTCCCCGTGGACTTCTTCGGCGAGAAGACAAGGATGCCGGCGGGGTCGGCGCGGCTGGCCATCGAGACCGGCGCAGCACTGTTACCCGTCCACCACTGGTTCACCGAGCCACCCACATCACGCATCTGCTGTGGCGCACCGATCGACGTCTCCGGCGGGGTGGAGGCGGCCACCCAGGCGCTCGCCGACGCGTTCGCCCGTAACATCGCCGCCCACCCGCAGGACTGGCACATGCTGCAGCCGCTCTGGGAGGCCGACTGGTCGGCGGCGCGGCGTGCGCGTATCGAGGCCGCTGGCGAGGGCAGTGCGGCCCCGACACGCGAGACCGGCCGCGAGGAGTGGCGGCGATGAGGATCGGGATGATCTGCCCGTACTCCTTCGACGTGCCCGGCGGCGTGCAGGCGCACGTCGTCGAGCTCGCGCAGGTGTTCATCGAACGCGGTCACGAAGTGAGCGTGCTGGCGCCCTCGGCGCCGCAGACCCCGCTTCCCGATTACGTGGTGTCGGCGGGGCCGGCCTTGGCGATTCCCTACAACGGGTCGGTGTCGCGCGTGAACTTCAGCCCGACCGGCTATCTGCGACTCCGAGCGTGGATCGACGAGTACGGATTCGACGTGTTGCACGTTCACGAGCCGAACGCGCCGAGCATCTCGATGTTGTCGCTGATGGTCGCGTCCGGCCCGATCGTGACCACCTTTCACACCTCGACCACCCGATCGATGTGGCTGTCGGTGTTCCAGGGCATTCTGCGGCCCTATCACGAACGCATCGCCGGAAAGATCGCCGTCTCGGAACTGGCCCGGCGCTGGCAGATGGAATCGTTGGGCTCCGACGCGGTGGAGATCCCCAACGGCATCGACGCCGCCTCCTTCGCCGACGCCGAACCCCTCGACGGCTACCCGTGGCCGGGTCGCACCGTGCTGTTCCTGGGACGCTACGACGAGCCGCGCAAGGGCATCGACATCCTCATGCGTGCGCTACCCGCTGTCGTCGCGGAGTTCCCCGACATCCGGGTCCTCGTCGTCGGCGGCGGCAACGAGCGTGCCCTGCGCCGACGTGCCGGTGGGCTCGCGGATCGTTTGGTCTTCCTCGGTCAGGTCGATGACAAGACCAAGGCGCGGGCGCTGCGTTCGGCAGACGTGTACTGCGCACCCAATCTGGGCGGTGAGAGCTTCGGGATCGTGCTGGTCGAGGCGATGGCCGCCGGCGCGGCAGTCCTCGCGAGCGATCTCAACGCATTTCGGCGGGTCCTCGACGACGGTCGGGCCGGCCGTCTGGTCTCCACCGGGTCGGTCGATGAACTCGGCGCCGCCCTCGTCGACCTGCTCGCCGACGACGATGCGCGGGCCGAACTCGTCGCGGCGGGTCGCCGTCGCGCCGATCGATACGACTGGTCGCGGGTGGCCGATCAGATCCTGCGCGTGTACGAGACCGTGACCGTGGGGGCCGGGTCCGTCGTGGTGGCCGAGTAGGGAGGGCACGCAATGACCATCTCGGGTTGGACCGTCGCGCTGATCGTGGCGATCGTGTTCGTCGTCGTGCTCGCCGCCGGCTGGGCCTTCCAGACCGCGAACCGACTTGACCGGCTCAACGTCCGCGTCGACCTGGCGCGCCAGGCTCTCGACGCCGCGCTGGCGCGCCGCGCGGTGGTCGCCCGGTCCATCGCAGCCGGGATGATCGCCGGCTACGACGACCAGGTCCGGGCGGTGGGACAGGACCTGGCGGCCGCGGCCGATCAGGCCGAGCATGCTGTGCCGGACTCGCGGGAGCAGGCCGAGAACGCCGTCTCGACGTTGCTCGCCCAACTCGACACCGGGTCGCGTCCGCAGGGCCTCGTGGTAGAGCTCGCCGACGCCGAGACCCGCATCATGATGGCCCGACGGTTCTACAACGACGCGGTGCGTGACACCCGCAATCTGGCCGAGCGTCGGCTCGTGGTGTGGCTGCATCTGGGCGGCACCGCCGAACTGCCGCAGTTCTTCGAGATCGTCGAACGGGTCACCCCGGCGAGCGGTTCCTGACCTCGCCTAGACTTGTGGGACAGCCCGCCTCACGCGGACCCGGCACCAGGTGCCGGAATGACGACATCAGGAGACATCAGTGAGTCAATTCCAGTCAGGGAACAATCCCGGACCGGACACCCCGAACACCGTCAACGGCCACGGCGGGCACGACCCGGCGCCGACCGTCGGGCAGGGTACCGCCCGGGTGAAGCGCGGCATGGCCGAGATGCTCAAGGGTGGCGTCATCATGGATGTGGTCACCGCTGAGCAGGCCAAGATCGCCGAGGATGCCGGTGCGGTGGCGGTGATGGCGCTCGAGCGCGTCCCGGCCGACATCCGTGCCCAGGGTGGTGTCTCGCGGATGAGCGATCCCGACATGATCGACGGGATCATCTCGGCGGTGTCGATCCCGGTGATGGCCAAGGCGCGGATCGGGCATTTCGTGGAGGCTCAGGTGCTGCAGAGCCTCGGCGTGGACTACGTCGACGAGTCGGAGGTGTTGACCCCGGCCGACTATGCCAATCACATCGACAAGTGGGCGTTCACGGTGCCGTTCGTGTGTGGCGCCACCAATCTGGGTGAGGCGTTGCGCCGGATCACCGAGGGTGCGGCGATGATCCGTTCCAAGGGGGAGGCCGGCACCGGTGACGTGTCGAACGCGACCACGCACATGCGCAAGATCCGCGATGAGATCCGCCGGTTGACGTCGTTGCCCACAGACGAGCTGTATGTGGCGGCCAAGGAGCTGCAGGCGCCCTACGACCTGGTCGTCGAGGTCGCGCAGGCCGGCAAACTGCCGGTCACGCTGTTCACCGCCGGTGGTATCGCCACCCCGGCCGATGCGGCGATGATGATGCAACTCGGTGCCGAGGGTGTGTTCGTCGGGTCGGGGATCTTCAAGTCGGGTAACCCGGCTCAGCGTGCGGCGGCGATCGTGCAGGCCACCACCTTCCACGACGATCCCGACGTGCTGGCGAAGGTGTCGCGCGGGCTCGGTGAGGCGATGGTCGGCATCAACGTCGACGACATTCCGCAGCCACACCGCCTCGCCGAACGAGGCTGGTAGCCGATCTGCCGTAGGATCTGCTGATCATGGACGCGGCGACCATCGTGCGGGACGAGTCCCGCTGCGGCACCGACACCCTGGCCGGCCTGCATCTCGATTGGGCCGCCGTGTGCAATGTGGGACGGGTCCGGGAGGCCAATGAGGACGCCGCCCTCATCGCGCCGGGGAAGTATCTGCTCGCCGACGGGATGGGTGGACACGACAGCGGTGAGGTCGCCAGTGAGACGGCATTGCTGACGCTGGCCGACGTTGACAGCCTGCACGATCAGACGCAGACCCAACTCGAGCTGATCGAATCCCTCACCCGGGCGCAGGATCGCATCGGTGAGATCGCGACCGAGACCGAGCGCCGCGCCGGAACGACGGCCACCGGTGCGGTGCTGGTGACACACGACCACGCACCGCACTGGTTGGTGCTCAACATCGGAGACTCGCGGACCTACCGGATGCAGGCCGGGGTGCTGACCCAGTTGACCGTCGACCATTCGCAGGTCCAGGAGTTCGTCGACGCCGGTTTCCTGACCCCCGAACAGGCCCGGGTCGATCCGCGGCGCAATGTGATCACGCGCGCGCTGGGCGCGGGAATTGTGGAGCCCGAGGCCGACTTCTTCTCGATGCCGGCGTTGCCCGGCGACACGCTCCTGGTGTGTTCGGACGGTCTCACCGGTGAGCTGCCCGACGAGGAGATCGCCGAGATCCTCGCCGACGCCGACGGTGCCGAGAAGGCTGCCGCGGCACTGGTGGACGCCGCCTTGGCGCTCGGCGCCCACGACAACGTGACGGTGGTGGTCGTCGCCGTACGGGCGGCGTCCGCCGACGGCGACGATGTCGATGCCCACGACAATTGACGGGAACCTCACGGCGGGCTGCTGCGTCTAACTCACGACAGCGGGCCAGACACCTCGTCTGCCCCACGAGGAGTGAGGACAATCATGACCGGCATCGCCCATCAGATCGCGCCACGTCACGCAGCTGTTCGCCCCGCTACTCATCGCACAGTGCGTGGCGCCGATCGGGTCGGCGGTGCGCGCGAGGCCCGTCGCGAAGCCGAGGCTCTGCGCAGGCGGCAGGAGGCGCTCGCGCGGCTCGCGCAGCGTCGGATGCCGCTGCCGGGATCGGCTGAGCACACCGACGGCCTGCGTCACGAGTCACGAGAGGCTACCGCCATGACGCTGGTCACCGACGATGCGGTGGCCGGTGTGGGATCGTCGCGCTGTATGTGCGGTGCCCCAGCCGCCGGTCTCGAGAGTCCCACGCTGACCGTCCGGGAGATCGAGGTGCTTCGGACCTGGTTGATGCTGGAGACGAAACCCGCTGTGGCGCAATCGTTGTACATTTCACTCGGCACGGTGAACACCCATCTCACGCGCATTCGGGCCAAGTACGCCGATGTCGGTCGGCCGGCGCCGACAAAGGCGGCCCTGGTGGCGCGGGCGGTCCAGGATGGCTTGATCACCCTCGACGAACTCTGACGCGGCCCCACCGCACCGAACAGATCGCGACGGTGCGCGCGATACTGTTTTCCCGTGGCAACCATCGAGGAGATCCTCCAGGTCGAGGCGATCGAGACCGACATCTACCGCGGGCCGGCGTTCCGTAGCCATCTGCAACGCACCTTCGGCGGCCAGGTCGCAGGCCAGGCTCTCATGTCGGCGACGCGCACCGTCGACGCCGACTTCGCGGTGCACTCGCTGCACGGCTACTTCCTCCGTCCGGGGAACCCCGACCTGCCGGCGGTGTTTCTCGTCGACCGCATTCGCGACGGCCGGTCGTTCACGACGCGCCGGGTGACCGGCATCCAGCAGGGCGAGGCCATCTTCACCATGTCGGCGTCGTTTCATGTGCGGACCGACCACGGCATCGAGCATCAGGACCGGATGCCCCCGGTTCCGTCGCCCGACGATCTACCCGACCAGATGAACGAGCTGTCCGACGAAGCGAAGGCAGTCTTCAAGGAATGGCAGGAGTTCGATCTGCGCCTGGTGCCGCGCGAGCAGATGCCGACCTCGAGCTATTTCGCGGCGCAGCAGCGTGTGTGGTTCCGCCATCGCCGTCGGTTGCCCGATGACCAGGTGTTCCACGTGGGCACGCTCGCCTACATGAGCGACATGACCCTGTTGGGGTCGTCGAAGGTGCCGCATCCGGGGGTGGAACCGCAAGCCGCATCCTTGGACCATGCGATGTGGTTCATGCGGCCGTTCCGCGCCGACGGATGGTTGCTGTACGACCAGACCTCGCCCTCCGCGGACGCCGGGCGTGCGTTGACCCAGGGGCGGATCTTCGATCTGGAGGGTCGGATGGTCGCCGCCGTCACCCAAGAAGGCCTGAGTCGGACGGGGCGCGACATGCCGGCCGATCAGCACGCGCGGCGGGACCGGTGAGCGCCGTCGGAAATCCGCGGATCGGTGTGCTCGCACTGCAGGGTGATGTCCGTGAGCACCTGGCGGCACTGTCCGAGGCCGACGCACAACCGGTGACGGTCCGACGGCCGGCAGAACTCGCCGACGTCGATGCCATCGTCATCCCCGGTGGTGAATCCACCACCATGAGCCACCTGCTCGGTGTCCTGGATCTGTACGACCCACTCCGTGAGCGGCTGGCCGCCGGCATGCCGGCGTATGGGTCGTGCGCCGGCATGATCATGCTGGCCACCACCATCCTCGACACCCGGCCCGACGCCCGTCATCTCGATGCATTGGACATCACTGTGCGGCGCAACGCTTTCGGACGTCAGGTGGCGAGCTTCGAGACAGATCTGCAGTTCCATGGCGTCACCGATTCCGCGGGTGACCCGCCGATGCGGGCGGTGTTCATCCGCGCTCCGTGGGTGGAGTCGATCACGCCCGACGTGCAGGTACTCGCCCGGGTGCCCGAGGGGCCCGCGAAGGACCGGATCGTTGCGGTCCGGCAGAACAACGTCCTGGCCACCTCGTTTCACCCGGAGGTGACCGGGGACCGCCGAGTGCACCGCTACTTCGTGGAGATGGTGCGGGAGTCGGGAGTGTGAGCCTCGACAACCCGCACCGGTAAGATCGAGGAGTTGGGCGGATCGTCATCGCACGGTCACGTTCGTCATTGACGTCTATACGGATGCGGGAGTGTCATGAGCGGCCATTCCAAATGGGCCACCACCAAGCACAAGAAGGCGGCCATCGATGCCAAGCGCGGCAAGATGTTCGCCAAACTGGTCAAGAACATCGAGGTCGCGGCAAGGACCGGTGGCGGCGACCCGGCCGGCAACCCGACACTGTACGACGCCATCCAGAAGGCGAAGAAGACCTCGGTACCCAACGACAACATCGAGCGTGCGCGCAAGCGCGGCGCGGGCGAAGAGGCCGGCGGCGCCGACTGGCAGACCATCATGTACGAGGGCTACGGGCCCAACGGGGTGGCGATCCTCATCGAGTGCCTGACCGACAACCGCAATCGCGCGGCCGGCGAGGTGCGCACCGCGATGACGCGTAACGGCGGCAACATGGCCGATCCCGGCTCGGTGGCGTACTTGTTCACCCGCAAGGGTGTGGTCACGCTGGAGAAGAACGGGCAGTCCGAGGACGACGTTCTGCTGGCCGTACTGGACGCCGGCGCCGAGGAGGTCAACGACCTCGGCGAATCGTTCGAGGTGGTCAGCGAACCGACCGACCTCGTCGCGGTGCGAACGGCGCTGGTCGATGCCGGCATCGACTACGACTCTGCCGAGGCAGCGTTCCGGGCGTCGGTGGACGTACCGGTGGACGCCGAGGGCGCGCGCAAGGTGTTCAAACTCATCGACGCACTCGAGGACTCCGACGACGTGCAGAACGTCTACAGCAACGTCGACGTCAGCGACGAGGTACTCGCCGAACTCGACGCCTGACCGGCGTCATCCCGCACGGCGTCGCATGCGGATGGCCGGCCGGTCCGGGTGGTCGTAGCGCACGTCGATGTCGGCACGCGGGGCATCTTCCGCGCCGGCCAGCAGCGCGGGGATCGTCCAGGCCATACCGGGCGGTGTATGTCTGCGCAGGGCGCCCTCACTCATCAGCAGTGCGATGGTCGTGTCGACGTCGAGTCCGGAACCGAGTAGCAGAGGGCCGGCAATGAGGATGACCTGGTCGGCGGCGGCCGGACGTGGAGCGTCACGAAATGATCGGTCGCGCGGGGCATTCCAGAGTCTGGGCAGCCAGCGACCGTGGTCGCGGACGGCCTCGATCACCTCACGGCGTAAGGCATCGTGGTCGAACCAGATTGCGCGATAACTCTCGGTGTCGGTGTGTCCGTATTCAAGGCGGAGCGAGGCGGGCCGGAGGAAATCGGCCGTCGAGACGACGGCCGCAGCACGACCCCGTGTGGTGAGCCGGGTGGCGACCCGTTCGGCAAGATCGACTGGTCGCGCCGCGTCGGCACCGTCGATCGCCATGATGTGGATGCCTGAGTGGAGTTCGGCGACATCGGCACACATCTGTTCGAGGCGGTCGGGGGTGATCGGTTCATAGGTGGCCATGGCGTCCGCCATTGTGTCGTGTTGCTCACCGGTCCGCACTCGTGCAGTCCGCATTCGTGCGGTCCGAAGTCGTGCGGCGCGCATGCGTGTCACTGCGTGTTGTTCGCGGGTGGTGTCGGATGCGGCCGATAGAATCTCGAACAACTGTTCGGAACATCGAAGCGGTGACGGAGGTGCGTGTGCGCGTGATGGGAGTCGATCCCGGATTGACGCGGTGCGGGATCGCGCTGGTCGAGTCGGGACGCGGGCGCACGGTCACCGCGCTCGACGTCGACGTGGTGCGGACCTCCGCGGACATGGAGCTCGCCGACCGGCTGATGGCGGTGTACACCGCCGCCTGTCACTGGCTCGACGTGCACCAACCCGATGTGGTCGCGATCGAGCGCGTCTTCGCCCAGAATCAGGTGTCGACCGCGATGGGTACCGCGCAGGCCGGCGGGGTCATCGCGCTGGCCGCAGGACAGCGCGACGTCCCGGTGCGGTTTCACACGCCATCTGAGGTCAAGGCCGCGGTCACCGGTAGTGGCCGCGCCGACAAGGCCCAGGTCACTGCGATGGTGACGCGGATTCTGGGGATGCAGACCAAACCTCGACCGGCCGATGCCGCAGACGCGCTGGCGCTGGCGATCTGCCACTGCTGGCGGGGGCCGATGACGGAGAAGATGGCGCAGGCACAGCGCCGTGCCGACGAGCTGGCCCGACGACACCGGTCGCGGATCGCCCAGGCTGGTCGGGAACGCGCAGTGCAACCCGGCGCGACGCATAGCGGCCGGGCCCAGCAGTCCGCGAACCAGACGAACAAGAGCCAGGCGGGTAGGACCCGGGCCGGGAACGGGGGAGTGGCATGATCGCGTCGGTGCGTGGGCCAGTGGTGGATGTGGCCCTCGATCACCTCGTCATCGACTGTGGGGGCGTCGGCTACCGAGTGCTGGTGACGCCGGCGACGGTCGGCGCGGTGCGTCGTGGCGAGGAAGCCACCTTGCTCACGTCGATGATCGTGCGCGAGGACTCGATGACCCTGTACGGGTTCACCGACTCCGATGCGCGAGCGCTGTTCACCCTTCTGCAGACCGTCACCGGTGTCGGGCCACGCCTGGCGATGGCGGTCTTGGCGGTTCTCGAACCCACCTCGCTGCGCCGCGCGCTCGCCGAGTCCGACGTCAAGGCACTGACCACGGTGCCGGGAGTGGGTAAACGGGTAGCGGAGCGACTGGTGGTGGAACTGCGCGACAAGGTCGACGCGCCGACGGCGGGTCAAGCGGGAGTGGCCGCGTCGCCGGTCGCCGGGTCGATTCGTGATCAGGTCGCCGAAGCGCTGGTGGGGTTGGGGTTCACCGCCGCACCGGCCGACAAGGCCGTCACGGCGGTGCTCGCCGACGAGCCCGATGCCGATGCCTCCACCGTGCTACGCAAGTCGTTGGCCCTGATGGGAAAGAGCCGATGAACGACCACATGACAGTGGGGGAGACCGCGTGACAGAGACCTCGCCCGATCCCGACGATCGCCCGGTGAGTCCCGACGAGTTGCATGCCGACGGCGACTTCGACGCGGGGCTGCGGCCGCGATCGCTGGCCGACTTCATCGGTCAACCCCGTGTGTGCGAGCAGCTCGAGCTGGTGCTGCATGGCGCGAAGGGCCGGGGCAGCACCCCCGATCACATCCTGTTGTCGGGCCCACCCGGGCTGGGCAAGACCTCGCTGGCGATGATCATCGCCGCCGAGATGGGGGCCGCCATCCGGGTGACCTCCGGGCCCGCGCTCGAACGCGCCGGTGACCTGGCGGCGATGCTGTCCAACCTCGTCGATGGGGACGTGCTGTTCATCGACGAGATCCATCGCATCGCCCGTCCTGCCGAGGAGATGCTGTACCTCGCCATGGAGGACTTCCGCGTCGACGTCGTCGTCGGCAAGGGGCCGGGTGCCACCTCGATTCCCTTGGACGTCGCCCCGTTCACGCTCGTCGGCGCCACCACTCGATCGGGATCACTCACCGGCCCGCTGCGTGACCGGTTCGGGTTCACCGCGCACATGGAGTTCTACGAGACCGACGACCTCGTGCAGGTGCTGCGCCGATCGGCGGGCATCCTCGGTATCCGGTTGCGCGACGACGCGGCCACCGAGGTCGCGCGGCGGTCGCGGGGCACCCCGCGGATCGCCAATCGTCTGCTGCGCCGCGTCCGCGACTACGCCGAGGTCCGTGGCGACGGCGTGATCACCGTGGATATCGCACGGGCCGGACTCGCCGTCTATGACGTCGATGACCTCGGCTTCGATCGGCTGGACCGTGCCGTGTTGGGATCGCTGGTGCGGGGATTCGGTGGCGGGCCGGTCGGTGTCTCGACGCTCGCGGTGGCAGTCGGGGAGGAACCCGCCACAGTCGAAGAGGTCTGCGAACCGTTCCTCGTGCGGGCCGGGATGATGGCGCGGACCCCACGCGGGCGGGTGGCGACAGCGGCGGCCTGGCATCACCTCGGCCTCACACCACCGGCGGGGGCCATGAATGCCAGTTTCGGGGTGCGTAGCCGCGACGTCATCACCGACAGTCTCTTCGACGACCTGTGACCGGCTCGCGGGACCACCCCACGGGACGTGGCACACTGGTTGGAGCCGCCGGATGAGTTGGTGTGTCCGAGCGTGCCTGCGATCGGCCGCCACCTGAGCGGTCGAAACGGGCAAAAGCCCTGAAATCACCACGACCGAACCGACAAGGATTGTTGCCGTCATGGAGTCCCTCTTCTTCCCCCTTTTGCTGGCCTTGCTGGCCGGATTCATGTTCCTGAGCATCCGTAAGCAGAAGAAGCGCATGACCGAGATGCAGGACATGCAGAACTCCGTGGCCACCGGGGCCCGCGTTCAACTGACGGCCGGCATGTACGCGACCGTCGTCGAGTCCACACCCGATTTCGTCGACCTGGAGATCGCCACCGGTGTGGTGACCCGGTTCAGTCGTCAGGCCATCGTGCGCGTGGTGCCCACCGACGAGGCCGCCGAGACGTACCCGGGTGCGCTGAGCACTCGTCCCGAAGCACTCGACGAGGACGCGGACGCGGGGCAGATCGAGAACCCGGGCACCGAGTCGCGCACCGACGACAGCTACTCCGCCGATCGCCCGGGCGAGGGTACGACCGACGACAAGTGACCCGGGAGCGGGTCGCGCTCGGCGGTCCGCCCGGTCCGAGCCGCAGGTGACCACCGGAGAACCGGTGGTTACCGCGGAGTCAGTAGAGTGAGCGTCCGACCGGATCGGGCGCGCGTGCCGACCGGTCGTGTCCGCACGCGCTTTCCTAGGAGACTAGAACACCTGTGACCACACCCCGCCGGGCGTCGGCGAAGCGGTCGGGACCTCCACGTGAGATTCCACCGTGGAGACCCCTGACCGCATTCTTCGTGTTGTTGGCCGTCGTCTACGGGCTGGTCTTCTTCACCGGAGGTGGATCGCCGACCCCGAAGCTCGGTATCGACCTGCAAGGCGGTACGCGGGTGACGCTCACCGCGCGTACCCCGGACGGGCAGCCTCCCTCGCGCGAGCAGCTCGACCAGGCGAAGCAGATCATCGAGCAGCGCGTCAACGGACTCGGTGTCTCGGGGTCCGAGGTGGTCGTCAACGGCGACAATCTGGTCATCACCGTTCCCGGTGACGACGGCGCCCAGGCGCGCACGCTCGGGCAGACGGCCCGATTGTTCGTCCGACCGGTGGAAAATGTGGCGCCCGCGACGCCACAGCCGGACGCCGACGATCAGAACGCTGAGGGTGGCGACGGACAGAACTCCGCTGCGCAGGACTCTCCCGAGGACGACGCCACGCAGGCGGCCGCCATCGCCGAACAACGCGAACTGCGGCAGGCCCCCGAGGGAGCCAATCTCGACGCGTTGAACGCGCAGATGGCCAAGATGGACTGTTCGCCCGACTCGTATGACGCATTGCAGGGCAATGACCTGCCCGATCAGTACCTCGTCGCCTGTTCAGAGGATGGCAGCGAGGTGTACCTGCTCGGTCCCGAGATCATCGACGGACGCGACATCGCCAACGCGTCGGCGGGTACCACCCAGCAGGCCGGCTCGTGGGTCGTGCAGGTGGAGTTCAAGAACGAGGCGAGGGACTTCTGGCCGACCTACACCGCCCAGAACATCGGTAAGCAGACCGCCTTCACCCTTGACACCAAGGTCGTCTCCGCCCCGCAGATCCAGGGTGCGATCACCACACCCCAGACCGAGATCAGCGGCGACTTCACCCAGCAGGATGCGAAAGACCTCGCCAACGTCCTCAAATACGGTTCGCTGCCGTTGTCCTTCGAGGCGTCCGACGCAGAGACGGTATCGGCGACGCTGGGACTGTCCTCGCTCAAGGCCGGCCTCATCGCCGGAGCCGTCGGCATGATCGCGGTGCTGATCTATGCGCTGCTCTACTACCGGATGCTCGGCATCCTGACGATGCTGTCGTTGGTGCTGGCCGGCGCGATGGTCTACGGGATCATCGTGCTGCTCGGCCGGTGGATCGGTTTCACTCTCGATCTCGCCGGCATCGCCGGACTCATCATCGGTATCGGTATGACCGCCGACTCGTTCGTCGTGTACTTCGAGCGGATCAAGGACGAGATGCGCGAGGGACGAAGTTTCCGCTCCGCGGTGCCTCGCGGTTGGGCCAGTGCCCGCCGCACCATCTGGTCGGGCAACGCGGTCAGCTTCATCGCCGCGGCGGTGATCTATGTGCTGGCCATCGGCGAGGTCCGCGGATTCGCCTTCACATTGGGTCTCACGACGATTCTCGACGTCGTGGTGGTGTTCCTGGTGACTCATCCGCTCGTGGTGCTGGCCAGTCGGTCGGAGTTCTTGTCACGACCGAAGGTCAACGGTCTCGGCGCGGTCAGCGAGGTGGCTCGGCGCCGTCGCGTGGCCGAGCGATCTGAGCGGGTCGCGGCGACGGAAGGATCGGCGAAATGACCAATGCGCAACGCCCCAATTCCGGGCGGGACGGCGGAGGACGCAGCGCCGTGGTCGGCGAGGTCACCTCCGAAACCACAGTCGAGCAGGGACCGGCCGGCCCCTCCGACGCCAACTACGTCGCCGAGAAGGACCGCTCGTTCCTCTCGCGGCTGTACACCGGTACCGGTGCGTTCGGGATCATCCCGTCGCGGCGGACCTGGTACATCGTCACCGCGGTGATCCTCGCCATCTGCATCGGGTCGATCGCCATCCGTGGCTTCACCCTCGGTATCGACTTCGAGGGGGGCACTCAGGTGTCCATCCCTGTTTCGGCCGGCGTCACCACCGACGCCGTCGAAGAGGTGTTCGCCGAGACGCTCGGCGAGGAACCGGAATCGGTGCAGACGGCTGGATCGGGATCCGCCGAGACGGTGCAGGTGCGGACCGAGACCCTCACCGCGGCCCAAACCGAACAGATCACCCGAGCATTGGCTGACCGGTTCGCGCCGGAACTGACCACCGCGGAGGTCAGCTCGTCCGACGTCAGCTCGACTTGGGGCGGCGAGATCACCGAGAAGATGCTGATCGCCCTGGTGGTGTTCTTGGTGATCGTGTTCATCTACATCACGATCCGGTTCGACCGGGAGATGTCGGTGGCAGCGCTCACCTCACTGTTCTTCGACATCATCGTCACCGCCGGTGTCTACTCGCTGGTCGGATGGGAGGTCACTCCGGCAACGGTCATCGGTCTGCTCACCATCCTCGGCTTCTCGATCTACGACACCGTCGTGGTGTTCGACAAGGTCTCCGAGAACACGCGGTCGGTCCTGCAGACCACCCGACGTACCTACGCCGAACAGGCCAACCTCGCGGTCAACCAGACCCTGATGCGCTCGATCAACACCACTGTCATCTCGGTGCTGCCGATCATCGCGTTGATGGTGATCGCGGTCTGGATGCTCGGCGTCGGCACGCTCAAGGACCTCGGCCTCATCCAGCTCGTCGGCGTGGTGGTCGGTGCCTACTCGTCGATCTTCCTGGCGGCCCCGCTGCTGGTGACGTTGAAAGAACGGCGCGCGGACATCTCGCGGCACACCAAACGGGTACTCGATCGCCGCGCCCGTGTGGAGGCGGGCGACGATCTCACCGACGATCCGCGACCGGCCCGTGGCCGCCCGTCGGGCCGCCGGCGCGCCAACCCGGCCGATGCCGACGCGCCCCAGACCCCGACCGGGAAGCCACGCCGGGCGCGTTAATGTACGGGACGTGACTGTGCGGAGCGGGTCGGGCGCCCGCCGACGAACCGGCCTGCCCGTGACAATGGCCACCTGCGTGGCGGTGGTGTTGCTGCTGACGGGACTGTTGACCGCCTGCGGCGAGGAAGGCCCGCCCTCGATCGACTACGCCCTCGACGCGCGGCTCGACACCTACAACGCGAACACCGTCGACGGCAACGCCGGCGGCGTGTTGATGGCGACCACCCGGATGCTGCCGGGGTTCAGCTATCTCGGCGCGTCCGGTCAGGTGACCCCTGACCGTGACATCGGTACCGTGACACCGGTCCCGGGCGCCGGTCTCACGTTGCGCTACGACTTCTCGCCGGCTGCGCGGTTCTCCGACGAGACGGCCCTCGACTGCGACGACCTGGTGCTGGCCTGGGCGGCGATGAGTGGGCGATTCCCGGGGTTCGCGCCGGCCACGACGGCCGGATACCGCGACATCGAGGCCGTGGACTGCGATCTCGCTTCGAAGACCGCGACCGTGCGCTTTGCGCGCGGCCGTGACTACCGCGACTGGCTGTCGCTGTTCGGTGCGGGCACCTTGCTGCCGGCACACGTCGTCGCGCGCCTGGCCGGTGTCGGTGACGTCGTGCGGCCGATCCGCTCCGGCGATCGGACCGCGATCAACAAGATCGCCGATGCGTGGAACACGGGTTTCGACCTGACCCCGGGGACCGTCGATCAGGCACGTTTCCCCGCCTCGGGGCCGTACCGGGTGCAGCAGTACTCGCAGTCGGGTGGCCTGGAGTTGGTCGCCAACGAATCGTGGTGGGGCGACGCCCCTGCGGTGTCACGGATCGTCTTGTGGGGGCGCGGCACCGACGCCGAGCGCCGACTGGCCGACGGTGACTTCGACATCGCCGATGTCAGTTCGGGCATCGTCGGCGGGGAGCTGGTGCCCGCGGGGGCCGAGGAAACCCGGATCCCATTGCCGAAGCCGAACCGCGCGCTCGCGGTGGAAGAGTTGGTACTCGCCCAGCGCGGGGTGTTTGCGGAGCTCAATGCCCGGCAGGCGTTCGCATCATGTGTTCCGCGTGATGCGCTCGCCCGCCAATTCGGACAGGGCGCCCAGATCTGGAATCTTCGGGTACTCGCGCCGGCCGACAACCTGGCCGGCCAGCTCAACGGCGCGTTCGGCAGGGCCTATGCGCGGCCCAACCTGAACCGGGCGCGCACCCTCGGCGCCGAGGCCGGCGACACTCCCATGACGGTCCGGATCGGATATCTCGCGCCGATGCAACGACGAGCGCAGATGGTGGCCGCCATCGCCGACTCTTGCCGGCAGGTGGGCATCGAGGTGGTCGACGCGGGGTCGGCCGACATCACCACGGGTGCGCTGGGCGGCGAGGTCGACGCCCTGATCGTGGCGAACGGGGCGTCGTTCGCCGCAGCCGGGGCGGCGAATCCGTCGCGCGATGCCTTCGCGCTGCGCGGTGGCGATCCGCTGGACATCAACAACTACCGCAACCCGCAGGTCAGTGGTGCCATCGACCGGCTGGTCGCCGCGGACCTGGCAGCCGACCGACTCGAGCTGGTGCGCACGATCGAGAACACCGCGTGGGCGACGCTGCCGTCGATCCCGCTTTTCGCCGCGCCGCGGATGCAGGTGTTCGGTCCCGGGGTCGATAATGTTGTGGCGGGGCTGGGCCGCAACGGGACCGGATGGAACATGGATCGGTGGACGGTACGTGACTGACGCAGCGCAAGTGTCCGGTGGCGACGAGACGACAGACCGGGCGGTGACCCGCGCGCGGCAGGCCATCGCCGATCACGCTCGACTGGTTCCGGACTTCCCGGAGCCCGGTATCGACTTCAAGGACCTCACCCCGGTGTTGGCCGACCCGGTCGGCTTGGCCGCGATCGTCACCGCATTGACCCACGGGTGCAGCGACGTCGATCTGGTGGCCGGGATCGATGCCCGCGGCTTCCTACTCGGCGGCGCGGTGGCGCGAGAGCTCGGTGTCGGAGTGCTGGCGGTGCGCAAGGGCGGCAAGCTGCCGCCACCCGTACACAGCGTCACCTACACACTCGAGTACGGCACGGCGACCCTCGAGATCCCGGCGAATGCGGTCGATGTCGCCACCCAGCGGATCCTGCTGGTCGATGACGTGTTGGCGACCGGTGGGACGGCCGTTGCGGCGGCGGAACTGCTCGGTCGCGCCGGGGGAGTCGTGGTCGGCGTGGCCGTCATCATGGAACTCGACGGCCTCGACGGTCGCGGCACCATTGCGCGCGGCTTGGGTGCGCAGCTGCCGGTACACGCGGTGACGACAGGGTGATCATCGGATACCTGCGCGCGCCGTCCGCTCGGCAGCGCGCGGTCCGGGATCGTCAGGCGGACTAGACTCGCCTCAACCGGTGTTGCTGTCATCGGTGACATCACCGGAAGGAGGTCAGGATGCACGACGAGGTCGACACCGATTCCCGTCAGGAGCAGACGGGGACGTCGAGTGCAGATGCCCGGCCTCTCCGTACGGACACCGCGGCGAACGGACGGTCGGCGCCACCACAAGGCGACGGTGGCGCGCCCATCCCCGCCGGCGCGCCCACCGCTGCCGGTGCGCCGGGCAGTGCGGGCGCCGCCGACGAAAGCGCTCGGGCAGCGCGTACCGAGACACTGGCACCACCGTCCACCTCGGCGTCGCGACGAGTCAGGGCGCGTCTGGCCCGGCGGATGACCGCCACCCGCAGCCCGGTGCGGCCGGTGCTCGAACCACTTGCGACGCTGCATCGGGAGATCTACCCGAAGGCCGATGTCGCGCTGCTGCAGCACGCCTATGACGTTGCCGATGAGCGGCACACCGGCCAGAAGCGTAAGTCCGGTGACCCCTACATCACCCATCCGCTGGCCGTCGCGACGATTCTGGCCGACCTCGGGATGGACACCACGACGCTGGTGGCGGCCCTGCTGCACGACACCGTCGAGGACACCGGCTACTCCCTCGATCAGCTGGAGAAGGATTTCGGCGCCGAAGTGGCGCACCTCGTCGACGGCGTGACCAAGCTGGACAAGGTGGCGTTGGGCAGCGCTGCCGAGGCCGAGACGATCCGCAAGATGATCATCGCGATGGCGCGAGACCCGCGGGTCTTGGTCATCAAGGTGGCCGACCGGCTGCACAACATGCGTACGATGCGGTTCCTACCGCCGGAGAAGCAGGCGCGCAAGGCCCGCGAGACCCTGGAAGTCATTGCGCCGCTCGCGCATCGACTGGGTATGGCGACGGTCAAATGGGAACTCGAGGATCTGTCGTTCGCCATCCTGCATCCCAAGCGTTACGAGGAGATCGTCCGGCTCGTCGCCGATCGGGCACCGTCGCGGGACACGTATCTGGCTCGGGTGCGCGCCGACATCAACAATGCGCTCGGCGGCGCCCGGATCTCCGCGACCGTCGAGGGTCGGCCGAAGCACTACTGGTCGATCTATCAGAAGATGATCGTCAAGGGCCGTGACTTCGACGATATCCACGACCTCGTCGGGATCCGCATCCTGTGTGATGAGGTGCGTGACTGCTACGCCGCGGTCGGCGTGGTTCATTCGTTGTGGCAGCCGATGGCGGGTCGATTCAAGGACTACATCGCCCAGCCCCGGTTCGGGGTGTACCAGTCGTTGCACACGACGGTGATCGGCCCGGAGGGCAAGCCGCTCGAGGTGCAGATCCGGACTCACGAGATGCATCGGACCGCCGAGTTCGGCATCGCCGCCCATTGGCGCTACAAGGAGAACCGCGGAAAGGGCAAGGGGCCACGTAAATCCGACGCCGCCGAGATCGACGACATGGCGTGGATGCGTCAGCTGCTCGATTGGCAGCGTGAGGCCGCCGATCCCGGCGAGTTCCTGGAGTCCCTGCGCTACGACCTCGCGGTCCAGGAGATCTTCGTGTTCACCCCGAAGGGAGACGTGATCACGTTGCCCGCCGGGTCCACGCCGGTCGATTTCGCGTATGCGGTGCACACAGAGGTCGGTCACCGCTGCATCGGCGCCCGCGTCAACGGCCGGCTGGTGGCGCTGGAGCGCAAGCTCGAGAACGGTGAAGTGGTGGAGGTCTTCACGTCGAAGGCACCCAATGCCGGGCCCTCGAAGGACTGGCAGAACTTCGTCGTGTCGCCACGGGCGCGTGCCAAGATCCGGCAGTGGTTCGCCAAGGAGCGGCGTGAAGAAGCGCTGGAAACCGGCAAGGAGGCGATCGCCAAGGAAGTTCGACGCGGCGGACTCCCGTTGCAGCGCTTGATGAGTGCCGACTCCATGGCTGCGATCGCCAAGGAGTTGCGCTACCAGGATGTGACCGCGCTCTACACCGCGGTGGGGGAGAATCATGTGTCCGCGCGACACGTGGTCAACCGGCTGGTGGCGTCGCTGGGCGGCCTCGACGATGCGGTGGACGAGATCGCCGAGCGGTCGACGCCGTCCACATTGCCCACCCGCACACGCCACGGCGGCGATGCCGGCGTCATCGTGGAGGGCCTCGACAACGTGTTGGCGAAGCTCGCCAAGTGTTGTACGCCGGTACCAGGCGACGAGATCATGGGGTTCGTGACCCGCGGCGGTGGTATCAGTGTCCATCGCACCGATTGCACCAACGCGGCGTCGCTGCGTGAGCAGTCCGAACGGATCATCGGCGTCTCGTGGGCACCGTCACCGTCGTCGGTGTTCCTCGTGGCCATCCAGGTGGAGGCCCTCGATCGGCATCGGCTGCTCTCGGATGTCACCAAGGTGCTTGCCGACGAGCGCGTGAACATTCTCTCGGCGTCGGTGACCACCAGCCGTGACCGGGTGGCTATCAGCAAGTTCACCTTCGAGATGGGCGATCCGAAGCATCTCGGACACGTGCTCAACGTCGTCCGCAACGTCGAAGGCGTCTACGACGTCTACCGGGTGACCTCAGCCGCCTGAGCCTGAGCAGCGTGACCTCGGCCGCCTGAGCCCTGAGGAGCGAGGCGCTAGCCGAGTGTCACGAAGGGTCAGTCCTGATTGCCCGAATCAACAGTCGCGGAGGTGATTTCCACCGGCTGCTTCGGCTTGCCGTCCTCGGCGCTGCCGTTCGGCCCCGGCGTCAGGCCGTTGGCCGCGATCTTGTCGAGCACCGTGAGGCCGTCAGGGTCGACCTGGCCCACCACGGAGTAGTTCGCCGCCAACTGGCTGTCCTGGAGCACCAGGAAGACCTGGCTCGAACCGGTGTCGGTCTGACCGCTTTGCGGGTTGTTGCTGTTGGCGATCGCCACTGTGCCACGCGGGTAGATGACCGGAGCGGTTCCCGACATGGGGTCGGGCTCACCGGCCGGCTTCAGGTCGGTGGGCAACTCGTCGGGGCTCGACCATCCCGGACCACCGGCACCGGTACCGGTGGGGTCGCCGCACTGCAACACCTTGAGCGACTCGCTGTTGGTCAGTCGGTGGCAGGGGGTGTCGTTGTAGAAATCGTTCTCGGCCAGCGAGATCACCGCGCCGGTGTTGCATGGCGCGCCCGTGCGGTCCAGGGTGATGGGAACTGCGCCCTGGTTGGTGTCGAGCACCAGGTTCGCGGTGCCCTCCTTGAGTTGCTTCTCGTCGGGCTTGGGGGCGGTGCGCTGTTTGGACTCGCCGGCACGCATTTCATCGAGGTAGGCCTGGGCCTGTGCTCTCTGTTCGGCAGGGACCTCTGCCGGTACCTCGTCGGGGAGTTCGTCGAAGCGACTGGGTTGGTCGGTGTACGAGCATGCGGTCCAGCGGGCTGCCTCGCGATCGTCGAGCACCTTCTTGACGATCAACGTGGTGGCAGTGGCCACGATGGCGACGACGACCACGGTCGATACGGAGGCGATGATGATCTTGCGCCGCCGCTTCTCCTGCCGCTCCCGCTCGAGGCGCTCCTCGAGCTTGCGCTTGGCGGCTTCGCGGCGTTCCTCGTTGCTTGACACGCGGTTGGGTCCTCCTGAAGTCGTGTGCCGTGGCTCCCCCGGGGGATGGCATGGGCGTACGTGCGGTCGGGCGGCACGTGAATCGGCGCTGATGCTACATCGACAGGCCAGTGTGCCAGCTGAACCTGAGAGTTCCATGGTCGGGGCGAATCGAGCATGCGGAACCGGCGGATTCTCCGAGCGTGACCGTCGCGGGTGGAGGTGCCGAGCCGTTTGTCACAATGGACAGATGCTGATCACCGGATTTCCGGCCGGAATGTTCCAGACGAACTGCTATCTCCTCGCCAATGAGGCGGGCTCAGAGGCGGTCATTGTCGATCCGGGCCAGGACGCCGCGGTCCGAGTTCGTGAACTGCTCGCCGAGCACGATCTGACGCCGGTCGCGGTGTTGCTGACGCACGGGCACCTCGATCACACCTGGAATGCCACCGAACTGTGCGACGAGTTCTCCATTCCGGCGTATATCCATCCGGCAGATCGGCCGATGCTGACCGACCCCGGTATGGGGTTGGGGCAGGCCCTCGGTGGCCTGATCGGTTCGATGGAGTTTCGCGAGCCGGAGAAGGTGGTCGAGTTCGCCGACGATGAGGACGTGGAGCTGGCCGGTATCCGGATCACTGTCGACCTCGCTCCGGGGCACACCCGGGGATCGGTGTTGCTCGGCATCGAGGTGCCGGTGGAAGCAGACACCGCCGAGGGCGACGATTCCGTCCCCGAGGTCGTACCCGTGTGTTTCTCGGGAGATGTCCTGTTTGCCGGTTCCATAGGTCGAACCGACCTACCAGGCGGTGACCATCAGCAGTTGCTCGACTCGATCGCCGCCAAACTGATGCCGTTGCCCGATCACACCCAGGTGCTTCCGGGGCACGGCCCACAGACCTCGATCGGTGCCGAACGCGCTGGCAACCCATTCCTCGTCGACCTGCCCGGGCGCGGGGATTCCACACCCAAGAAGGGACGTTTCGGACTGTGAGCGCCGAATTTGCCGCTCCGCGGGGGATACCGGACTATTTTCCCCCGGCCTCCGCGGACTTCCGCCGAGTTCGTGACACCCTGACCGACGCCGCGCATCGCGCCGGCTACGGACACATCGAGTTGCCGATCTTCGAGGACACCGCGCTGTTCGCTCGGGGCGTCGGAGAGTCCACCGACGTGGTGAGCAAGGAGATGTATACCTTCGCCGATCGTGGAGATCGGTCGGTGACGCTGCGCCCCGAGGGCACGGCCGGTGTGATGCGCGCCGTCATCCAACACGGGCTCGATCGGGGGCAGCTGCCGGTAAAGCTGTGCTACGCGGGCCCCTTCTTCCGCTACGAGAAGCCGCAGACGGGTCGGTATCGCCAACTGCAGCAGGTCGGCGTGGAGGCGATCGGTGTCGACGACCCCGCGCTCGATGCGGAGGTGATCGCCGTCGCCGACGAGGGCTACCGGCGTCTGGGGCTCTCCGGATTCCGCCTGGAGATCACCTCGCTGGGTGACGCCGCCAGTCGCGGCCCGTATCGGGAGGCCCTGCAGCAGTTCTTGTTCGGCCTCGACCTCGACGAGGCCACCCGGCGCCGCGCAGAGATCAACCCGCTGCGCGTGCTCGACGACAAACGCCCCGAGGTGAAGGAGGCGACGGCGGACGCGCCGCTGCTCATCGACTATCTCTCCGATGATGCGCGTGCGCATTTCGATCTGGTTCTCACCCACCTGAAGCGGCTGGGCGTGCCGTACGAACTCAATCCGCGTCTGGTGCGGGGACTCGACTACTACACGAAGACCACCTTCGAATTCGTACACGACGGACTCGGTGCCCAGTCGGGTATCGGTGGGGGAGGCCGATACGACGGCCTGATGCAGCAGATCGGCGGCAAACAGGACCTTTCCGGGATCGGCTTCGGACTCGGTGTCGACCGCACGATGCTGGCGATGGAAGCCGAAGGCGTGGCGCACGCCGATGTCGCACGGTGTCGGGTGTTCGGAGTGCCGCTCGGTTCGGACGCCAAGGCTGAATTGGTCGGTGTCGCCGGACAACTGCGCGCCGCCGGGATCGCGGTCGATCTGGCTTATGGTGACCGGGGGCTCAAGGGTGCGATGAAGGCTGCCGACCGTTCCGGTGCCCGCCTCGCCCTTGTTCTCGGCGACCGGGAACTGGCCGATCGCCAGGTCGAGGTGAAAGATCTGTCGAACGGTGAGCAGCGCAAGGTCTCGCTGGATTCCATTGTGGACGAGGTGCTTTCGATCCTCAGCTAGTCACCGCACCCTCGATGGGCCACGACGATGAACGCTCTCGTCGTGGCCCGTGTGCGTTGTGGACGAGTTCGGTTGAGTTCGGTCACCGTGTTGGCAGCGCCCGGACCCCTTCGTATCCCCACGTCACCCCTGTTCCCCGAGGAGCGTCCGAGCTTGCGGGGCCGCGTCACGAAGGGTCCACCCACGCAACCACACTCACTCACCAAGAGTTGTCACATCCCGCCGATATCCTGAACCCAACAGCTCGCCGAACACGTCCATTCGCACCCCACCCGCAGCACCCCGAAGTTGTCAGACCTGACCGATAGTCTGATACCAGTCCGATTCCCCGCCAACGACTCCCGCCCTTCAGGTAACCGAGATAGACGCCGCACCCGGATCCCTGAGGAGCGTCCGAGCTTGCTAGGCCGCGTCACGAAGGGTCCACCCACGCAACCACTCTCACGCACACGAAGTTGTCACACCCTGCCGATATCCTGAACCCAGAACCTCACCGAAAGATCCATCCACACCCCACCCGTAGCGCACCAAAAGTTGTCAGACCCACCCGATAGTCTGCTAGCAGTTCGATTCCCCACCAATCCATCCCGACCTCAGAGGCCGTCTTCGCTGGAAAGGAGCGTTTCGTGTTCACGTTCACCGACCGTGCTGCCGACGACGCTCTGTTGGCTTCCAGCAGTCTCGATGAGTTGGCGCAGTACGGTCGCGATCTGTTGCGGTTGAGTAATCAAGCCCAGGCAATCGCGATGCAGATTGCCCGTCAGATCGGGCAATCCACTTACAACGATCGTCTGGCCGGGTACAACGATTTCGTTCCGAACCGGGTCCGCAATGCCGCGGACAAGGCCGCGAAAGGCGAAATCTCGCTGCAGTTGGGTATTTCTAGACGCACAGCCGGTGAATGGGTCGGTCTCGATGAATTGCTCGACGAGCACCCCAAGATCCGTGATGCCTTCCGTGCCGGCGATTTGAGGCCCCACCGGCTGGGTGTGGCCATCCGCGGCGCCGCCACCGGGCCCACCGGCGACCTGCGGGAGCGACTGGCAGACCTCGCCGACAACGCCCACACCGACGAACCCGACAGCAAGGATGTCGAGGAGGAACTCACCCTCGACCTCGACGACCCGGAGGCCGACCTCGACGCCGACAGCGACGACGCCGGCACAGACGGTGAGGGCACCGACGACACTGATAGCGCTGCGGCCGAGACTGACCCTGCCGCCACCGACGATCTCACCACCGACGATCCCGATGATGAGCCGTGGGATTTCGATGATGTGGTGCTCGATCTGGCCAGCCGACCCACCACCGACACTGCGCTGCGAGATGATCTCGACGCGATCATCATCAGTCTTGATCCGGATCGGGCGGCCGAGACCCGCGATGACATCGCCGACTTGTTTGGGGATGTGACGATCGGTGCCGAAGCGTTCGGGCACATGACCGTCGATGCCTGCATCCCCGCCGAACACGGCGTGCACCTGCGTGACCGCATCAGCGCCTTGATCAGCCGACGGGTGTGTCGTCGTGATGGGCGCAGCATCAAAGCCCAACGTGTGGCCGCGTTCGCCGAGATCATCAAGGCTCCCGGCGCGAAGCTGCGCTGCCACTGCGGCGATGACACCTGCCCCGCCACGCAGACCCGCACCAGCAACCGGGCGCAGGCCACGGATGCCACCCCGAGTTCGGTCACCGACAATGTCCGCGACTCGTCGGTCGACACCAGCACGGCTGACGGCGTCGACACAGCCGTCGAGACCCCCGACGAACCCGCGCGGGGCGGGCCTGATGCGGCCGAAGAACAGCCAATCACCCTCGCCGACATCAACGACGACATCGACTCGGACGTCGACCCCGCTCAGGATGTCGCGCCCTCCCCGGAACCGCGACGAGAGTTCATCACCGCACCACCTGCCGAGCACGACGCCGACGTGGCCGATGCGGAACCAGCCCACGACCCCGAACCGGACCCCGACTCCGACCTCGTCGTGCCCGGCCTGACGCTGCTCCACGACCCCACCGGTCTCGACCCGACCCGCCTGATGGGCTACGGCGCCATCGACCCGGCCCACGCCGCGCGGATCGCACCACACGCCACCACCATCACCGCCCGACCGAGTGACACCCGCACCGCCAGCGGGTTGATCATCTTCGGCAACCGCGCACCAGCCCCACCGATCGACCTGACCGGGCACGGTGGGTTCGCCGCCCCACCACCGGGGGCGCTGACCTACAGGCCGTCAGCCGCGTTGCGGGCGGAGATCATCCAACTGGACCGGCGCTGCCGTTATCCCTACTGCGGTCGCCCGTCTGAGGAGTGCGAACTCGACCACCTGCTCAAGTTCTGCCATGCCGACCCGGTGGCCGGTGGCTGGACCGTGGCGTTCAACCTCGCACCGCTGTGCCGCCCCGACCACGACCGTAAGCATGACGGGCCGTGGATACCGACCATGCACACCGACCGCACCATCTCCTGGCGCAACGCGCGCACCGGACAGGTCATCGTCACCTACCCCAGATGACAGCGGGAGCTCACCCCGACGCGAGTTCACCGGCCAGCACATCGAGGGAAACTCCGCCGAGGGCCAGTGCGCGAGTATGGAAATCCCTCAGCGTCCAGTCGCGGTGGGTGGCGAGCGCTGCGGTTCGGGTCTCTTCCCATACCCGCTGTCCGAGCGCATACGACGGCGCCTGACCGGGCCATCCCAGGTAGCGGTCCAGTTCGAAACGCAACACCGAACGGTCCATCGCCACCGAATCGGTGAGGAACTGCCAGGCCTTGGCTGCGTCCCAGGTCCCGCCGCCCATCGCAGCGGGGGCGCGGAGCCTGCAGTGCACACCGATGTCCACCACCACGCGTGCCGCTCGCAGACGTTGCGAGTCGAGCATGCCCATCCGATCGCCAGGATCGTCGAGCCATCCGAGTTCGGCCATCAGTCGCTCAGCGTAAAGAGCCCAACCCTCGCCGTGGCCCGAGGTGAACGACGCCAGTTTCCGCCACGCGTTGAGATCGTCACTGACGATCGCAGCGCCGAGTTGCAGATGATGCCCCGGAACCCCCTCGTGGAAGACCGTGGTGGTCTCCTGCCATGTGTGGAACACCTCCTGCTCCGGCGGTACCGACCACCACATGCGCCCGGGGCGGGACAAATCTGCACTCGGCTGGGTGTAGTAGATGATCCCGGTCGACGAAGGCGCCAGGCGACACTCCAGCCGGGTCAACCGCACCGGGATGTCGAAATGTGTTCCGGCCAGGCCCTCCACTGCGCGATCGGATAACTCCTGCATCCACGCGACGAATTCGTGGCGATCGTGAACTGCATAGCGCGGCAGCGTATCCAGATGGGCCATCGCCTCGGCGACCGATGCACCCGGCAACAGGTCGTGGGCGAGCGCCGCCTGCTCGGCGACGATCGCCGACAGTCGGTCGGTCGCCCACGCATACGCTTCGTCCGGGTCCACGTCGGCGCCGAGGTAGGCCGGGAGAAAACGCAGATATCGTTCGCGCCCAACCCCATCCACCGCGGTTGCCGACGGTGCGGCCTCCGCACGCAGCACCGCGACGAGGGCCCCGAACGCCACCCGCGCGTCACTCAACGCCACCTCGAGCGGACCCTGCAGGCGGGGGTCGGCGGCGAGCGGACCCGTGTTGGAGGCGATCGCGTCGGCTGCGGTGCTTGCCTGTGCCGCAACGAGTTCGACCTGCCTCTGGGCGAGCGGCGGGCCGTGAGCGATCCGATGACGCAGGCCGTCGATGATCGTGTCGACACACTCCGGCAGCGCGCGCAGACGCTCCAGGAAAACGTCGCGCTGCGTCGGCGTGTCGGCGGGCATGAGGTCGAAGATGTCGCGGACCGCCTGGAGTGGCGAAGCGATCACATTGCAGTCTCCGACACGTTCACCGGCTTCGGCGAGGGCGATCTCGCGGCGCAACGATGCACACATGGTGGCGACCGTGACCCGATCCACATCGTCCACGCAATGGGCCTCGGCCAGTGCGTGGACGGTCGCCCGCGCCGACGATGCGCGCGCGGCACAGGCGGCGGGGGAGAAGTCGGTCAACAGGTGATCGTGCCCGGCCACGCCGATCTCGGTGGCGAACAGCGGATCCTGGGCCGTCAGATCCGATAGGTACTGCTCGGCGATGCGATCGATCGCACTCGGTTCGCGTGGCATCGATCCGGCGGGCCCGGTCATAGGTCGTTGGTCGCGAAGGTGTCGCAGCGCCGCGGGTCACCGGAGTCGTAGCCGACGGTGAACCAACGGGCGCGTTGCTCGGACGAGCCGTGGGTCCAACCCTCGGGGTTGGAATTCGCGCCCTGGATGGTGTCGTCGCCGATCGCCTTCGCGGTCTGGATCACCGTGTCGATCTGTGTGGGGGTCAACGGCTCGAGCATCGCGTCCGGGCCGTTGTCGGCGTGATACGCCCACACCCCGGCGAGGCAATCGGCCTGCAGTTCCACGCGGACCGAACCGGAGCGCGGACCCTGCGACCCCATGCGGTTGCCCTGCTGGAGCACCCCGGTCAGATTCTCGATGTGATGGCCGTACTCGTGGGCAACCACATACTCCTGCGCGAGTGGCCCGTCGCTGCCGCCCATCTGTTCGAGCTGGGCGAAGAAGGAGGGATCGAAGTAGGCCGTCTGGTCGGCCGGGCAGTAGAACGGCCCGGTCGCCGACGTCGCCGGGCCGCAGCCGGTACTCACCGCACCGGTGAAGATCTTGGTGCTCGGCGGCGTGTAGCCCGGCATCAGGTCCGACCACACGGCGTCGAGACTGTTGGTGGTGGCGACGATGCGGCAGATGGTGTCCACGTTCGCCTTTTCGATGGTGCACGACTGGATGTGCTGGTTGATCTGCGCCACGTCCCGGTTGTCGGCGGTTCCACCGCCATACGACGAACCACCGGTGAGTGAACCGGGGTCGATTCCGAAGAACAGCGCGACGATGGTGATGATCAGACCGGCACCACCCCCGACGGCGATACGGCCCACACCGCCACCGCCACCACCACCGGAGACCGAGCCGGTGTCGAGTGGCCCGTCGCCCTGAAAAACCATCCCCGCTCCTCGCGTTCTGCGCCACGGCCCGACCGTCCCGCACCGTTGTCCGGTCCGGCAGGGTCGAGCATATTCGCCCACCTGCCCGGTTGCGGGTCGGTCCTGGTCACGACAGTAGGATGAGCCGAGATTCGCCTCGATCTCCATTGGGAAGGACTCCTGAGTGCTCCGCACGCATCTCGCCGGCTCGCTTCGTCGCGCCGACGCCTCGCAGACCGTCACCGTCGCCGGGTGGGTCGCGCGCCGCCGCGATCACGGTGGCGTGGTCTTCATCGATCTGCGCGACAGCTCCGGGCTGGTCCAGGTCGTCTTCCGCGACGAGGCGGTGGCAGAGGCCGCACACCGGTTGCGCGCAGAGTTCTGTGTCGCGGTCACCGGCGTCGTCGAGGTGCGCCCCGAGGGCAGCGAGAACCCGAACCTGCAGTCGGGCGAGATTGAGATCAATGCCGTCTCCCTCGAGGTCCTCAACGCCGCGGCGCCGTTGCCGTTTCAGCTCGACGAGAACCCGGGCGAGGAAGCGCGGCTGCACTATCGTTACCTCGACCTGCGCCGAGAGGGGCCGGCCCGCGCGCTGCGGCTGCGCTCCAAGGTGAACGCGGCCGCGCGTGGCGTACTCGCCGAGCACGACTTCGTCGAGGTGGAGACCCCGACCCTGACGCGATCGACGCCGGAGGGGGCGCGCGACTTCCTGGTGCCCGCCCGCCTACAGCCCGGCACGTTCTACGCCCTGCCGCAGAGCCCGCAGCTGTTCAAACAGCTGCTGATGGTCGCCGGGATGGAGCGCTACTACCAGATCGCCCGCTGCTATCGCGACGAGGATTTCCGTGCCGACCGGCAGCCCGAGTTCACCCAGCTCGACATCGAGATGAGCTTCGTCGATCAGGACGACGTGATCGCGCTGGCCGAAGACATCCTGCGCGCACTGTGGCAGCTGATCGGCGTCGAGATCACCTCGCCGATCCCACGGATCACCTACGCCGACGCGATGCGGCGGTTCGGCACCGACAAGCCCGACCTCCGGTTCGACATCGAACTCGTCGAGTGCACCGAGTACTTCAAGGACACGCCGTTCCGGGTGTTCCAGGCGCCCTACGTCGGCGCGGTGGTCATGCCCGGCGGCGCGTCGCAGCCACGCCGGCAGCTCGACGCCTGGCAGGAATGGGCCAAACAGCGCGGCGCCAAGGGACTGGCCTATGTCCTCGTGGGTGAGGACGGCGAACTGGGCGGCCCGGTCGCCAAGAACCTGTCCGACGCCGAACGCGCCGGGCTCGTCGAGCACGTGGGTGCGAAGCCAGGGGACTGTGTCTTCTTCGGCGCCGGCGCGGTCAAGTCGTCGCGCGCTCTGCTCGGTGCCGCCCGTGGTGAGATCGCCGATCGCCTCGGCCTGATCAAGGACGGCGACTGGGCGTTCACGTGGGTCGTCGACGCCCCACTGTTCGAACCGGCCGACGACGCGACGGCCTCCGGTGACGTCGCCGTCGGCTCCGGCGCCTGGACCGCCGTGCACCACGCGTTCACCGCCCCGAAGCCGGAATCGATCGAAGCTCTCGAATCCGACCCGGGTTCGGCGCTGGCCTACGCCTACGACATCGTGTGCAACGGCAACGAGATCGGCGGCGGTTCGATCCGTATCCATGAGCGTGACGTGCAGGAACGGGTGTTCGAGATCATGGGCATCGGCCACGACGAGGCGCAGGAGAAATTCGGCTTCCTCCTCGACGCCTTCGCCTACGGTGCGCCGCCGCATGGCGGCATCGCCTTTGGCTGGGACCGCATCACCGCGCTGCTGGCCGGGGAGAGTTCCATCCGCGAGGTCATCGCCTTCCCGAAGTCCGGTGGCGGCGTGGACCCGCTCACCGATGCACCGGCGGCGATCACTGCCCAGCAGCGCAAGGAGTCGGGAATCGACGCGAAGCCGATTCCGCGCAAACAGACCGGGACCGGCGACGGCCCTACGACCACCGAGTCGGCGGCTACCGCCGAACACACCACCGGCGAATCCTGACGTGGTCCACCGTCGGTCGATCCGGATATGTCATCCCGATCGGCCGACGGCGCTTCGGCTATGTCGGTGATGCCCACCGCAAACCCGGCATCGGATCGGTAATTGTGATGTGATTTCTGACCATGACGATCAAGGTGGCCCTCGAGCACCGCACGAGTTACGCATTCGATCGCCCGGTCAAGATCTTTCCGCATGTGGTGCGGCTGCGACCTGCGCCGCACTCGCGCACGCCGATCGAGGCGTACTCGCTCAATGTCGAACCGGCACAGCACTTCCTGAACTGGCAGCAAGATGCCTTCAGCAACTATCAGGCCCGGTTGGTGTTCCCGGAACCCTCGTCGGTGCTGTCGATCTCGGTGAGTCTGATCGCCGACCTCACCGCGATCAACCCGTTCGACTTCTTCATCGAGGACTGGGCCGAGAACTACGGTTTCGACTACCCCGAAGAGCTGCGCCACGATCTGGAGATCTTCTTGCGGCCCGTCGGCGTCAGCGAGGGGGAGTTCGTGGGTGCGCCGGTGCATCCGTCGGTCGCCGAATTCGCCGCGCGACACAAACCCACCGCCGAGATCCGGATCATCGACTTCCTGGTCGCGCTGAACCAGGCCGTCCAGCAGGCCGTCGGCTACACCGTCCGGCTCGAGGCCGGTGTCCAGACGCCCGAGCACACCCTGGCCAGTGGGATCGGATCCTGCCGTGATTCGGCGTGGCTGCTCGTCGCGATCCTGCGGGAACTGGGGCTTGCGGCGCGCTTCGTCTCCGGCTACCTGGTGCAGCTGACCTCCGACATCAAGTCGCTGGACGGCCCGTCGGGCCCCGACGCCGACTTCACCGACCTGCACGCCTGGACCGAGGTCTACCTGCCCGGCGCCGGCTGGGTGGGTATGGATCCCACCTCGGGCCTGTTCGCCGGCGAAGGCCACATCCCGCTCGCCGCCACCCCGAACCCGGGCGGTGCGGCACCGATCGCCGGTGCGACCGGTCCGTGTCACGCCACCCTCGACTTTTCCAACACGGTCACCCGATTCCACGAGGATCCCCGCGTCACGCTGCCCTACACCGCGTCGCAGTGGAAACGCGTGCAGGAACTCGGCGCCGACCTCGACCAGAAGATGGCGGACAACGATGTCCGGCTCACCATGGGCGGTGAGCCGACGTTCGTCTCCATCGACAATCAGACCGACCCCGAATGGAACACCGCCGCCGACGGCCCGCACAAGCGGGCGCTGGCCTCCGACCTCGCCGGGCGCCTCAAGGATGCCTACGCACCGACCGGGCTGGTGCAGCGCAGCCAGGGCAAGTGGTACCCCGGTGAACCGCTGCCGCGCTGGCAGATCGCGTTGCTGTGGCGCACCGACGGCCACCCCATCTGGCGTCGTCCCGAGTTACTGGCCGATCCGTGGCGCAATCGCGCCGCGGCGCAGGCCTCCATCGAAGTCGAGACCAGCGGCCCGGCGCCCGGCACGCGCGGTACCTCGGAGACCGCGCAGAAACTGCTGACCGCTTTTGCCGGCCGGCTCGGACTTCCGTTGTCGCAGGTGATGCCCGCATTCGAGGACCCGCTGGTGCGGATGCGGGAACTCGCCGCCCTCCCGCCCGGCGACCCCGGCGCCGATCCCACGCTGCGCACCGTCGTCACCTCCAAGCTCGCGGAGGCGGCGGTCGAGGCCGCCGACTCCGACGAGGACCTCGAACCACCGGCCGACACCACGCCGGCGCGGCGGGCACTGCTGGCCAAACTGGATGAAGCGGTGAATGCGCCGACGGCCTATGTGCTGCCGTTGAGCCGCTCCGAAGACGAGACCGCATGGCACAGTGCCCGCTGGACCACGCGCCGCGGACGGTTGGTGCTCACCCCGGGCACCTCCCCAGCAGGCCTGCGGTTGCCCCTGAACTCGTTGTCTTGGGGGCCCGCGCCGACCCTGTTCGAATCCGACCCGTCGGCCCGCCCCGACCCGCTGCCCGACGATCCCGCCGAAGCGTTGGGCGTGACGGTCCGCGAGATGGACCCCGCTGCCTTCGTGCCACGTAGCGCCGTGGTCGCCGAGATGCGTGGGGGAGTGCTGCACGTCTTCCTGCCGCCGACCGCCACGCTGGAGGAGTTCCTGGCCATCGTCGAGATGGTGGAGGAAGCCGCCACTGCCATCGACACCCCCGTGGTGGTCGAGGGGTACGGCCCGCCCACCGATGGTCGTCTCACCACGCTTACCGTGACCCCGGATCCGGGAGTCATCGAGGTCAACATCCAACCCACCAACAGCTTCGGAGAACAGTCCGAACTGCTGGAATCGCTATACGACCACGCGCGACGGGCCCGCCTCGGGACCGAGACCTTCGACCTGGACGGCAGTCACGGCGGCACCGGCGGAGGCAATCACATCACGCTGGGCGGGCCCACGCCCGCCGATTCCCCGATGCTGCGCCGACCGGATCTGTTGGTGTCGATGCTGACGTTCTGGCAGCGGCATCCGTCGCTGTCGTACCTGTTCTCCGGGCGGTTCGTCGGTACCACCTCACAGGCGCCCCGCGTCGACGAGGGGCGGGAGTCGTCGCTGTACGAACTCGAGATCGCGTTCGCCGAAATCGACCGACTCGCGGTGAAGGCAGCCGCCGGCGAAGGCGTCGACGCGCCCCCCAACCCGTGGGTGACCGATCGCGCGCTGCGACATCTGCTCACCGACATCACGGGCAACACCCACCGTGCGGAGTTCTGCATCGACAAGCTCTACAGTCCCGACTCGCCCCGCGGACGTCTGGGGCTGCTGGAGTTGCGGGCCTTCGAGATGCCGCCGCATCATCAGATGGCGATGGTGCAGTCGCTGCTGGTGCGCTCGCTGGTGTCCTGGTTCTGGGAACAGCCCTACCGCGGCCGACTGATCCGACACGGCGCCGACCTGCACGGCAAACACCTCCTCCCGCACTACGTCATCGCCGACATCGCCGCGGTCGCCGAGGAACTGCGCGAAGCCGGCTACGCATTCGATACGGCATGGCTCGATCCGTTCACCGAGTTCCGCTTCCCTCGGTTGGGGACTGTGCAGATCCGCGACCACGAGGTTGAACTGCGCGGCGCGATCGAGCCGTGGAACACCCTCGGCGAGGAGTCCACCGGTAGCGGCACCGCCCGCTACGTCGACTCGTCGATCGAGCGGGTGCAGGTACGGGTGCTCGGCGGCGACGACGACCGGTTCCTGCTCACGTGCAACGGTTACCCGATACCGCTGCGGCCCACCGGACGCACCGGCGAGCAGGTGGGCGGTATCCGCTTCCGCGCCTGGCAGCCGCCGAGCTCGCTGCATCCCACGATCACTGTTGACACCCCGCTGACCTTCGATCTGGTCGACACCGTCTCCGAACGATCCGTCGGTGGTGCCACCTACCACGTGGTGCACCCCGGCGGGCGGGCCTACGACCGTCCGCCGGTCAACGCCGTGGAAGCCGAATCACGACGCAACGGCCGCTTCGAGGCATCCGGCCACACGAGCGGTTCCGTCGACGTCGGGCTCCTGCGGGAGCGGCAGGCGCGCATCGCCACCGACACCGGGGTCCCGGCAATTCTGGATCTGCGTCGGGCACGTACAGTTCTCCGGTGACTGTTTCGTCGGACCACCCTGCCGGCGTCGGCCTGCCCGCGGTGTTCGACCGGTACCGTCCAGACGGTTCCGCCCTGTTCGACGTGGCACGACTCGCCGCGCCCACCGCATCACCGAGTGCGACGACTCCGTACGACGAGATGCTGGACACCGACGGTCGAGTGCGAACGGCGTGGACAGATCTGGTGGCCGGATACGGGCTGCGCGGAGACGCGCGACTGCGGTCCGCGGCCGGTCGGCTCGCCACCGCGATCGGCGACGAGGGTGTGGTCTACAACCAGGTCGTCGGTGGCGTCACGGTGGCGCGCGACTGGCAGGTCGACCCGGTACCACTGGTGGTCGACGGGGTCGACTGGTCCGATCTGGAAAAGGCGATCATCCAGCGATCGACAGTGCTCGACCTGTTGCTGCGCGACCTGTACCGCGACCAGAAGACCATCCGCTCGGGGCTGGTCCCACCCGAGATGGTGTTCGGCCACCCCGGCTACATCCGCAAGGCGGTACGCCTCGAACTGCCCGGTCCGCACGCGCTGTTCCTGCACGCGCTGGATCTGGGACGCGCCCCCGACGGCCGTTTCGAGGTCTTCGCCGACCGCACTCAGGCGCCGTCGGGCATCGGCTTCGCGATGATCGACCGTCGGCTGCTGTCGCGTACCTTCCCACAGCTGTTCCAGACGTGTGCACCTCGTCCGGTCACCAACTTCGCCGGCACCGTCCGGCTGGCCCTGTTCGACTACGCGCCACCCGGCGTCGATGACCCCACCGTGGCGGTGCTGAGTCCGGGCAGCATGTCCGAGACAGCCTATGACCAGGCATATCTGGCTGCGGTTCTGGGCTTCCCCCTCGTGGAGGGCAGCGACCTCACCGTGCGAGACGGGGTGGTCTACATGCGCTCGCTCGGCAAGTTCAAACGTGTCGACGTGCTGCTGCGGCGGATCGACGCGGAGTACGCCGACCCGCTGGACCTTCGCACCGACTCACGCCTGGGTGTCGCGGGCCTGGTGGAGGCCGTGTCGCGGGGCACGGTGACCGTGGTCAACACTCTCGGCAGCGGGGTGGTCGAGAATCCCGCCATCCACACGGTCCTGGACAGGCTGGCCCCGGTTCTCGTCGACGAGGAGCTCGCCTTACCGTCGGTGCCCACCTACTGGGCCGGCGATGACGTGCAGCGCGGAAAGATCCGTGCCGACCTCGACCACCTCGTGCTGACCAACTTCCGCACCGGCGAAGAGGTCGTGGCGCCGCTGGTCGACGCCGCGGCACGCGCCGAACTGGCCGCCCGCGTCGAGGTCGAGTCCTGGCAGTGGGTGGGACGGGAGCTGCGTTCCTATTCGGTGGCGCCGAGCATGACACCCGGCCGAAACGATGCGCCGGGTGCCGGTTCGGTACGGCCCGCGCCGGTCGGCATCCGAGCCTTCAGCGTCGCGCAGGGCCCCACCTACGCGGTGATGCCCGGTGGTCTCGGTGCCGTGTTGACCGATGGACCCGCGGGAGCTGCACAACGTACGATCGCCGCCAAGGACGTCTGGGTCACCAGCTCGGACATCGGCGGTCACGTGTCGCGGCGTTCGACCACCACGGCGACCGGGGCGGTCGACGAAGCGGTGTCGCGGGGCGCGGTGCGGCATGCCCGCGCACTCGAATACTCCGACGTCGCAGCGGCGGCCAGCCCACGCGTGCTGGCCGACCTGTTCTGGTTCGGTCGCTACGGTGAGCGCACCGAGGCCACCACCCGGCTGGCGAAAGTGGCCCGCGAGCGCTACCAGGAGGTGCAATACCGGCCCTGGATGAGCGGTACCGCGGCCGTGCCGCTGGTGCTGCATGCCGCCGCCACCGTGACCGGAACTGCCGCCTACCTGCGGACCGCCGAGCTCACCGCCGAGGCCGAGGACGGCACGCCGAGCCCGCAGCGGGTCGTCGACGCGATCGCGAAACTGACCGATCTCACCGTGGCGCGGGTCGTGCCGGGAACGATCGCGCACTCGGCAGAGCGGTTGGTGTCGACCGCCCGCGCGGTGCGCGACCAGATGTCGACGAGCACGTGGATGGTGCTGGCGCCGGTCGAACGCGCCATCGAGCAGCTCGCTGCCCAGGTCCGCGCGGCCCGCGAGACCGGCGGCACCGATGCGGGGCTCGACCTCGGTTCCGAACTGGGTCACACCCACGACGAGGTGCTCCACGGTGTGCTGGCCCTGGCCGGTCTGCAGGCCGACTCGATGGTGCACGACGCCGGGTGGCGGTATCTGGACATCGGCCGACGTATCGAACGAGCGGTCAACCTGGCCGAGTTGACCCGCGCCCTCTTCGTCGAACATCACGACCGGGAGGTCGAACAGACGCTGCTGGAGTCATTCCTGGTCGCCAACGAGTCGTCGGTCATCTACCGGCGCCGTAACCGCGGCCTCTACCAACTCGACGCCGTCGCCGAGCTGCTCTTCTTCGACGAGACCAACCCACGAGCGATGGTCTTCCAGTTCAACCGGCTCCAGGAGAACCTCGGCGCCCTGCCGGATGCGCTGCGATCCGCGGCCGCCGAACGCATCATCGAGGATCTCATCGCCGAATTGCGCCGCTCGGACCCGGACGATCTGGCCACCGTCGACACCGCAGGCCGACGGACCGACCTCGAGGAGTTGATGACCGCCATCGGTGCCGGGGTGCGCGAGCTGTCCGACGTGCTCAACCGGACCCGATTCGCACCGCCGCGCGAGGCGCAGCCCATCTGGGGCGGGGGAGGTGCGCTGTGATGAGCAGTCCCGAGCAGGGCCGGGCCGTCGAACCCGGTGCCACCCGCCGGTATCGGGTGATGCACCGAACCCGCTACACCTACGACGACGTCGTGTCGTCGTCGTACGGGCGGTGCTACCTCACGCCGCGCGACCTGCCCGGTCAGCGAGTGCTGGACGCCGAGGTGAGGATCGATCCGGAACCCGACGACTGGTCCACCGGGGTGGACGTGTACGGCAACAGTGACTCGTACTTCCATGTGCGCAGCAACCACGACGAGCTGACGGTGACCGCCACATCCGTCGTCGAGGTCGACCCACCCGACGCCACCGTGCTGTTGTCGGCGGCTGCGCTCGGACCGTGGGAGCTGGCGCGCCCGGCTGCTGCCGGGGTGGCCGGGGCGGCCGCCACCGAGTACGTCCTCGATCTGTACCCGCCGGAGATCACCGCTGCGGTCCGCGAGTACGCGGGCGACGTGTTCACTCCCGGTCGGCCGATGATCGAGGCGGTCACTGACCTCACCGGACGCATCTACCGTGACTTCGACTACAAGTCGGGATCGACGGCCATCAGCACCCGGGTCGACACCGTGATGCAGCGGCGGATGGGCGTCTGCCAGGACTTCGCGCGGGTCGCGATCGCATGCCTGCGTTCGGTCGGGCTCGCTGCACGCTACGAATCCGGCTACCTCGCGACCGACCCGCCACCGGGTCGCGAACGCATTTTCGGCGCCGATGCCAGCCACGCGTGGGCGGCCGTGTGGTTGCCCGATGACCACTGGGTGGCCTTCGATCCCACCAACGACAAACTCGTGGACGAGCGGCACGTCACCGTCGCGTGGGGGCGCGACTACGATGACGTACCGCCGCTACGGGGTGTGATCTACACCGAGTCGAAGAAGAGCCGGATCGACGTGTCGGTGGACGTGAGTCCCATCGAGAGCGCACCCGATGAGGTGCCCGAGACATCGATCGGCGTCACCGACTGATCCCGCGCTTGTCACGGGCTCGCGACGATGGTGGTCCGAACGTACGACATGTGCTGACGTGGAGTCTTAACGGCGCGACCCTTGTTGTGCGAGACAAGATCTGGGGTTTTTGGAGGGGTTGCGTGCGGCAACTGGGTTGCAGATGGATGAAGACGACGACACCGCGATCGCGGATTGGGTAGGTTGGTAGACGACATGACGGTAATAACTGAGAGTCGCATCACCAGTGTGGTGCGTGCAGCCGAGGCGGTGCTGTCGCACCGGGCCGGCGCCCCCGTCACCCTCGCCGACCCAGAAGACCTCGGCGGCAGCGGCCGTACGGTCGTGGTCCGGGCGCGGGTGCTGGCCAACCCCTTGTCGATGGACCGCACGCTGGTCATCAAGGTGCTCCCCGCCGACGAGGATCCGCGCGCATTCCACCGCGAGCTCGCGTCCTACAAGTACGCCAATGCGTTGCCGAGTGAGTCCCGGCCGGGACCACAGCTGATCGCCTCTGATTCGGAGACCCGGGTGTTGGTGCTCACCGACCTGGGACACGGGCGCTCGATGAACTCACTGCTGGCAGGCCCCGACGCTGCCGACGCCTCCCATGCGGTCAGCGCGTGGGGGCAGGCGCTCGGGCGGATGCATGCCGCGACGGTCGGCGGAGAGATCGACTTCCTCGCCATCCTGCGTCGCGACGCGGCGGGTTCCGAGGATGTCGACATCCTGGCCGAATCGGCCGGTCGCGCGATCGCCGACGCGCCCGCACAGTTGTCACGGCTGGGAGTGGACCTTCCCGACGACATCCGGGACCGCCTCGCCGCGGCGTGCACCCTGTTCGTCGACGGCGATCACCGCGCTTTCAGCCCGTCGGACGTCGGCCCGGAGAACATCCTGCTCAACGATGACGGCGTCCAGTTCATGGACTACGAATGGGGTGGATTCCGGGACGCGACCCTCGACATCGCCTACGCCCTGGTCACCTGCGGCGCGCAACTGTCACCGGTCAACGCCGGGCACCGGGCGGATCTGGAGATCGCGCTCGTGGACGCGTGGCGATCCGAGGTCCACGCCATCTGGCCGTCGCTGGGCCGCGACGCCGACTGCGCCCGCAAGATCCTCACCGCACGACTGCTGTGGACCTGGCTGTCGACGACGTGGATGCTGCCGGCCAAGGACGCCTCCACGGCTGCGGAGATCGATCAGTTGAATCAGGCCGGCTTCGCGATCAGTCCGGCCGGCTACACCCACGACTGGGCGTTGCACACCAACGATCCGCGAGTCGTCGTGGCCCGGTGGACCGACCTGTCCGCCGCTGCGGTGCGCGGTGGTGATCCGACGATCGCCGAGTTCGCCGCGCAACTAGGGGCGGCCTTGCAGCGCACCTGGCTCACCTGACCCGGTATGGATGGGCTCTTCGACCCTCCGCCCGGCCCGATCGCCGCGCCCGGTGGTGGTGCGGTGACCGGCGGTGCGCTGACGAGCACGCCGTCGCCGTCTGCGCCGCTGGCGGTGCGGATGCGGCCACAGTCGCTCGACGAGATCGTCGGTCAGCAGCATCTGCTGGGCGCCGGCTCCCCGCTGCGTCGCCTGATCAACGGTTCCGGTGCGGCGTCGGTGATGCTCTACGGACCGCCGGGTACCGGCAAGACCACCATGGCCGCGTTGATCTCGCGCGCCACCGGTGGCCGGTTCGAGGCCCTGTCGGCGTTGTCGGCCGGGGTCAAAGAGGTCCGAGCCGTCATCGACGTGGCACGACGGCGGTTGGTCGACGGTCAGCAGACGGTGTTGTTCATCGACGAGGTCCATCGGTTCTCCAAGACACAGCAGGATGCGCTGCTCGATGCAGTGGAGAACCGCATCGTGCTGCTCGTCGCCGCCACCACCGAGAATCCGTCCTTCTCGGTGGTCGCGCCGTTGCTGTCGAGGTCTCTGGTGTTGCAGCTGCGGTCCTTGACCGACGCCGACATCCGCGAGGTGCTCACCCGGGCCATCACCGACCCCCGGGGACTCGACGCCGGTGTCGAGGTCACCGACGCCGCGCTCGATCATCTGGTCGCGGTGGCCGGCGGTGACGCGCGCAGAGCGCTGACCGCACTGGAGGCCAGTGCGGATGCGGCACTGCGGGGCGACGACCGTGCACGCGACCCCGACGACGACCCGACTGATGCCGACCCGACCGACGATGCCGACCCGACCGACGACGAATCGACGTTCGAATCCGGGGCGTCCGCTGCGCCCGTGATCGACATCGCCGACGTGGAGGCCGCGATCGACCGCGCTGCGGTCCGCTACGACCGCGACGGCGACCAGCACTACGACGTCACCAGCGCGTTCATCAAATCGATCCGCGGTTCCGATGTCGACGCCGCGCTGCACTATCTCGCCCGGATGATCGTCGCGGGGGAGGACCCGCGATTCATCGCGCGGCGGCTGATGATCCATGCCAGCGAAGACATCGGTATGGCCGATCCGATGGCACTGCAGACCGCCGTCGCCGCAGCGCAGGTGGTCGCCCTGGTGGGCATGCCGGAGGCCCGCCTGGCACTGACCCAGGCGACCATCCACCTGGCGACCGCGCCCAAGTCCGCCGGAGTGGTATCGGCGATCGGTGCCGCGATCGCCGACGTCGAAGCAGGCAAGTCGGGTGCGGTGCCGGCGCATCTGCGGGACAGCCACTATGCGGGGGCACAGGGTCTGGGCAGCGGGATCGGCTATCGCTACCCTCACGACGACCCCGATGGAGTGCTCGCGCAGCAGTATCCCCCCGACGATCTCGTCGGCGTCGACTACTACCAGCCGACCGATCACGGCAATGAGCGAGAGATCGGCCCGCGACTGGGCAAGTTGCGTTCCATCGTGCGGGGTGTCACCAGCCGGGCGCGCCGACGGTAGGCTGGTGTGTCGACCAGCCCGGACACGAGATCACCGGGGCAGCGGGACGTCGACGGCGTGACCGACCACCACTTCAAGGACGAACTCAGTGCAGACGCATGACATCAGGCAGCGCTTCCTGGATCACTTCATCAAGGCGGGCCACACCGAAGTGCCCAGCGCCTCGCTGGTCCTCGACGATCCGAACCTGCTGTTCGTCAATGCCGGCATGGTCCCGTTCAAGCCGTACTTCCTGGGCGAGCAGACCCCGCCGTTCGACCGTGCGACCAGCGTCCAGAAGTGTGTGCGCACCCTCGACATCGAGGAGGTCGGCATCACCACCCGGCACAACACCTTCTTCCAGATGGCGGGCAACTTCTCGTTCGGTGACTACTTCAAGCGCGAGGCGATCGGGTTCGCCTGGTCGCTGCTGACGAACAGTGTCGACGAGGGCGGCTACGGGATCGACCCGGAGAAGCTGTGGCCCACCGTCTACCTCGACGACGACGAGGCCGAATCCATCTGGCGCGACGAGATCGGGGTACCCGCCGAGCGCATCCAGCGTCGGGGGCTCAAGGACAACTACTGGTCGATGGGCGTGCCCGGCCCGTGCGGCCCGTGCTCGGAGATCTTCTACGACCGCGGACCCGCCTACGGTGTCGAGGGCGGGCCCGAGGCCGACGAGGACCGCTACATCGAGATCTGGAATCTCGTCTTCATGCAAAACGTCCGCGGCCCGGGCGGCGGCAAGGACAACTACGAGATCCTGGGTCCGCTGCCCAAGAAGAACATCGACACCGGTCTGGGCATCGAGCGGGTCGCCTGCATCCTGCAGGGTGTCGACAATGTCTACGAGACCGACCTGCTCAAGCCGATCATCGACCTGGCGTCCCGGCTGACCGGTCGCGCCTACGGGGCCGGCAACCACGACGACGACGTGAAATTCCGGGTGATCGCCGACCACGCCCGCACCGCCGCACTGCTGATCGGCGACGGGGTCCTGCCCGGCAACGACGGACGTGGCTATGTGCTGCGCCGATTGCTGCGGCGCGTGGTCCGGTCGGTGCGGCTGTTGACCGCCGGGAGCGAAGCGAGCGGGACGGCTCCGGCAGCGGCGGATCAGCCGACGATGGGCGACATCATCTCGCTGGTCGTCGACACCATGTCGCCGTCCTATCCGAACCTCGCCGAGCAGCGTGAGCACATCGTCGATGTCGCCGTCGCCGAGGAAGCCTCGTTCAGCAAGACCCTCGCCGCCGGCTCGAAGTTGTTCGCCGACGCCGCAACGGCCACCAAGGCCGCCGACCGTTCGACGATCAGCGGTGACGACGCGTTCACCCTGCACGACACCTACGGATTCCCGATCGACCTCACCCTGGAGATGGCCGCCGAGGCCGGCCTCTCGGTCGATCGTGAGGGGTTCACCGAGCTCATGGCCGAGCAGAAGCAGCGTGCCAAGGCCGATGCGACGGCCCGCAAATCCGGCCATGCCGACCTGTCGGTGTACCGTGAGTTCCTCGACCGTGGGCCCACCCTGTTCACCGGGTTCGACGAACTCATCTCCGAGGCGACCGTCCTCGGCCTGGTCGCCGATGGCGCCCGCGTGCAGAGCGCAACGCCGGGCCAGGAGTTGGTGGTGGTACTCGACCGCAGCCCGCTCTATGCCGAATCCGGTGGCCAGATGGCCGACGTCGGCACCATCACCACCGGTGACGGTGTCCGGTTGCGCGTCACCGACGTGCAGAAGGCGGGCAAATCCGTCTGGCTGCACAAGGTCACCGTCGACGAAGGTGAGATCGCCGAGGGGGATGAGGTCATCGCCGCGGTGGACCAGTCCTGGCGCCACGGAGCGACGCAGGGCCACTCCGGCACGCACATGGTGCACGCCGCGCTGCGTGAGGTGCTCGGACCCACCGCCACCCAGGCCGGCTCGCTCAACCGTCCGGGATATCTGCGCTTCGACTTCCACTCCGGCAAACCGTTGTCGGACAGTCAGCGTCGCGAGATCGAGGAGATCAGCAACGCCGCCGTGGAGGCCAACTATCCGGTGCACACCTTTGAGACCGGGCTGACCGAGGCCAAGCAGATGGGCGCAGTCGCGTTGTTCGGTGAGAACTACGGGGACGTCGTACGCGTCGTCGAGATCGGCGGGCCGTTCTCGATGGAGTTGTGCGGCGGCACACACGTCGCGTCGTCGGCGCAGATCGGTCCGGTGACCGTGATCGGCGAGTCGTCGGTTGGTTCGGGGATCCGGCGTGTCGAGGCCTACGTGGGCATGGATTCGTTCCGGTACCTGTCCAAGGAACGGGCCCTGATGGCCGGCCTGGCGTCCTCGCTGAAGGTGCCGTCGGACGAGGTGCCCGACCGTGTCGAGCAATTGGTGTCACGCCTCAAGGACGCCGAACGTGAGGTCGAGCGGCTGCGTGCGGACTCGGCTCGCGCTGCCGCCGGCGGTCTGATCGATGCGGCGACCGTGTCGGGCGACACCCTGCTCGTGGGTGGACTGGTGCCCGGCGGGCTTGACGCCAACGGTCTGCGGGGTCTGGCGACCGATCTGCGCGGCAAGGTCGCCGATCGACTCGCGGTGATCGCGCTGTTCGCACCGAGTGCCGACGGCACCAAGGTGCCGTTCGTGGTCGCGACGACGGAATCCGCCCGGAGCCACGGCATCAAGGCAGGTGACCTCGTGAAAGAGGTCGCCCCCCTCGTCGGGGGCCGTGGCGGCGGTAAACCCGACCTGGCGCAGGGAGCCGGCTCGGACCCGGCCGGGGTCGAACCGGCCATGGGCCGGATCCGCGACGTCGTGCGGGATCGATGACCTGGACTCGCGGACGGCGTCTGGGGGTCGACGTCGGTTCGGTGCGTATCGGGATCGCCGTGTGCGACCCCGACGGCATTCTCGCCACCCCGGTCGAGACGGTACGGCGTACGCCCGGTGGTCACTCGGATCTCACGCGGATCGCCGCGCTGGTCGAGGAATACGAGGCCGTCGGTGTCGTGGTGGGGTTACCCAAGACTCTGCGCAACGAGAGTGGTACCGCAGCCGGACTGGCGCGGGAGTTCGGTGACCTCCTCGCCGAGCGCATCGCGCCCGTGACGGTCGAGTACCACGATGAACGACTGACCACCGTCACCGCGAGCCAGGCCCTGCGAGCGAGTGGACGCAACGCCAAGTCCTCGCGTGCCGTGATTGATCAGGCGGCCGCGGTCGCTATCCTGCAAGGGTGGCTGGACTCGCGACGATGACTTCTGCATGCGTCCGTCCAGACGGCACAACGCAATTCGCGATCACGAAGACTGCGTGTCCCGCGACCGAATCATGCCCGACCCGGGGAGGAATCGCTCGGTGACCGACGAACGCCACCGACCGAGGCGGCACGATCTGTCCGACCAACCCACCGAACAGCTCGATCTCGAGCGGTTGCGGTACTTCACCCAACCCGCCGACGGAAAGCCCTCCACACGCCACCGGCGGCGCCGGGCCGTGCCGGGTGACCCGACGATGACCGGGCCGCAACCAACGGTGCAGCCGCCCGCGACGACGGGTTCCGGTGGAGCCCGCGGCATCGATCCGCAGGCCCACGACGCACCCGCACCAACCACCGGGCCGACGCCGTCCTCACCGCCGTCACCGTCGGCGGCTACCGGCGGGTGGCCGGCTCCGCCGCCCGCAGGGCGACCGGGCCGACCGCAACCCGAACGGGTGACGCCACGCCGCCTACCGCCACGTCAACCCGTCGATCATTTCCACGAACCCGACAACGCCATTCCGGTTCGCGGTGGCGAGTTCGACGACCCCATGCGGCGCGCCGTGCCCCACCGGGTTCCGCCGCGACCCGTTGCGGCGCCCCCCAACGTGCTCGACGAGGACCGTGCGGACGCCGGTGACAGCGCCGAGGGTGTCCTGGACCTCTGGGACGACCGCGACGATCCGGAATCGGTGAACCCCGGGCGCCGTGACGGCGGCCGGACCCGCCGTTCGGGCGCGGGGAAGTCGGGACGTACTCGGCCGGCCACCGCGGGTCGGCTCCGCAAGCGTGTCGTGTTGGCGATCGTGCTCACCTGCATGCTGATCCTGGTCGTCGGCGTCGGTTTCGTCGGTCTGCGAGCCTTCGGGGTCTTCGAGAACACCAAGGACTACACCGACGCCGCGGGCACTGCCGACGTGATCGTGGACATCCCGGAGAACTCGACGCTGATGGACTTCGGCCAGATCCTCGAGGACAACGATGTGGTCGGTAGCGTGCAGGCGTTCATCAACGCCGCCGACGGACAGCCGATGTCCGGCGGGTACTACAAGCTGCGCACCCAGATCCCGGCAGCGACGGCGGTAGAGATGATGACCGACGACACCGCGCACCGGGTCGGGCGCATGGTGGTGCCCGAGGGGCTGCAGCTCGACAACAAGGAGGGGGTCGACGGCAAGATCACTCCGGGCATCTTCCAGATGATCGAGAACGCCACAGCGGTCACCGTGAACGGGGAGCGCATCGGTACCGACGTCGCCGAGCTGGAACAGGCAGCGGCGCAGGACACCCCCGAACAGCTCGGCGTGCCCGACTGGGCGCGTGCGGAGGTGCAGAATCTGGACGGAGATCATCGGCGGATCGAGGGCCTCATCGCGCCGGGCACCTGGGAGACCATCGACCCCAACGATTCGGCGACGTCGATCCTGCACGATCTGATCACGGCCAGCACATCTCGATTCGAGCAGTGGGGGCTGCTCGAACCACACGACTCGGGGTTGACCCCGTACCAGACGCTGGTCGCCGCGTCGGTCGTCGAACGGGAGGTCACCGACCCCGACGACTATGCCAAGGTCGCCCGGGTGATCCTCAACCGCCTGGACAAAGGTCAGCGGCTGGAGATGGACTCCACCGCCAACTACACCGCCGAGGTCACCAACATCGACGTCTACGGTGAGGCCTACCGCGCCGACAACGTGTGGAACACCTACCGCATCGAAGGCCTGCCGGCTACGCCGATCGGTGCGGTCGGGGAGCGTGCGCTGACCGCCGTGGAGTACCCGACCCCCGGAAACTGGCTCTACTTCGTGACCATCGATCGGGACGGCACCACGCTGTTCGCCGACACCTTCGAACAGCACAAACGCAATCGTGAGCAGGCCTGTGAGAACCAGTTGCTGACCACCGGGTGCAGTTGACGACGATGACATCCACCACACGCCGGGCCGCCGTGCTCGGATCCCCGGTCGGGCACTCGCGTTCCCCGGACCTGCACCTGGCCGCCTACCGGGCGCTCGGGCTCACCAATTGGACCTATGACCGCATCGAGTGCACCGCCGAAGCGTTGCCGGAGTTGGTGTCGGGGCTGGGGCCGGAGTTCGTCGGGTTGTCGGTGACCATGCCGGCCAAGCTGGCGGCGTTGGCGTTCGCCGACGAATGCACGGCTCGTGCAGAGCTGGTCGGCTCGGCGAACACGTTGGTGCGCACCGAGCGGGGCTGGCGGGCCGACTGCACCGACATCGATGGAATGGCCGGCGCCCTCTCCGAAGTGGGGGCCGACGCGCAGGTCAACGCCACCGCAACGATGATCGGAAACGGGGGCACGGCGTTGCCGACGGTCGCCGCGCTCGCCGACCTCGGGTTCACCGACCTGGCCGTCGTGGCCCGAGACGCGGGACGCGCAGAGCCGGTCATCGATCTCGCGCAGCGACTCGGCCTGACGGTGTCGGTGTTGCCTTTCCACGCCGACCATGTGCTCGCCGAGCGCGCGCGCATCAGCGGGGTGGTGATCTCGACAGTGCCCGCGAGTGGCGCCGACGCCCTGGCGGGTGCGCTCGCCGGGGCTCCACGGCTGGTCGACGTCATCTACGACCCATGGCCGACGCCGCTGGCCGAGGCGGTATCCGCCGCGGGTGGCCACGTCGTCGGCGGGTTGGTGATGTTGCTGAATCAGGCATACAGCCAGGTCGAGCAGTTCACGGAGATGCCGGCGCCGCGCGAGGCGATGGCTGCCGCGCTCGGCGCGATCTGAGCCGCCGCCGTAACGCGTCGACGGTGACTCGTCGACCAATCCATCCACAGGCCGGGACCGGTCCACAAGCGGCGGACGCGGGCAACGCCGCCGCCGCGGCGTGGCGGGCACGGTGGGTCGATGGCCACCGTTCTCGTCCTCTGCTGGTTGGCGACCATCGCCGAGCGCGACCGCCGCACGGGGCGCATCCCGGTGGCGTTGATGTGGCCAGGTCTGGTGATACCCGTCACGCTCATCCCCACAGACCCGGCGGTGGGGGCCGCAGCGACACTCGCCGCGGTCCCGTATCTGATCGCGGCGCTCGTGGGTCACGGCGGCGGTGGTGACATCAAGTTGGCCTTCGCCATCGGCGGGCTGGTCGCAGATCCGACCCTCGCCTTGCTGGTGGTGCTCCTCGCCGCGACACTCGGGGGTCTCGATCATTTGTGGGTGCGCTCGGGTGGTCCGCGGCCGCACGCTCCGGCGCTCGTGGCCGCCGCCGTCATCGGGCTGGGCCTCGGCTGAGGGCACCGCACTCGTGCGGGTGGGATGCGCGCACCGCAGGTCGATGGTCGCATGGAACAATTGATCACTGTGTTGCGCTGGATGACTGCCGGAGAATCGCATGGCCCGGCCCTGGTAGCCCTGATCGAAGGCATGGTGGCCGGTGTCGAGGTCACCTCGACCGACATCGCCGAACAACTCGCCCGCCGCCGGCTCGGTTACGGCCGTGGCGCCCGGATGAAATTCGAGGCGGACAAGATCACCATCGTCGGTGGACTCCGCCACGGCCGCACCATGGGCGGCCCGGTGGCCGTCGAGATCGGTAACACCGAGTGGCCCAAATGGGAGACGGTGATGGCCGCCGACCCGGTGGATCCGGCCGAGCTGGAGGGCAGCGCGCGCAATGCGCCGCTGACTCGGCCGCGCCCCGGCCATGCCGATTACTCCGGGATGCTCAAGTACGGGTTCGACGACGCTCGGCCCGTGTTGGAGCGGGCGAGCGCGCGCGAGACTGCCGCCCGCGTCGCCGCCGGGACCGTGGCTCGCAACTTTCTGCGACAGGTCCTGGGTATCGAGGTGCTCTCGCACGTCATCTCGATCGGCGCCAGTGAACCCTACGACGGTCCGGCGCCGCGTCACGGCGACCTCACCGCCATCGACGAGAGTCCGGTACGTGCCTTCGATTCTGCATCCGCGGATCGGATGATCGCCGAGATCGAGGCGGCCAAGAAGGACGGCGACACCCTCGGTGGTGTGGTCGAGGTGGTCGCCACGGATGTGCCGGTCGGCTTGGGCTCGCATGTAAGCGGCGAGACGCGACTGGATGCACGACTGGCCGGTGCGTTGATGGGCGTCCAGGCGATCAAGGGGGTCGAGGTCGGCGACGGGTTCACCACCGCCCGGCGGCGCGGCAGTCAGGCCCACGACGAGATGGTGCCGGGACCGGACGGGGTGCTTCGCTCGACGAACCGTGCCGGTGGCCTCGAAGGCGGGATGACCAACGGCGAGGACCTGCGTGTGCGGGTCGCGATGAAGCCCATCTCAACGGTGCCGCGCGCACTGGCCACCGTCGACATGGCGACCGGAGACGAGGCGGTCGCCATCCATCAGCGCTCCGATGTGTGCGCGGTCCCCGCCGCCGGCGTGGTCGCCGAGGCGATGGTCGCCCTCGTCCTGGCCCAGGCGGCGCTGGAGAAGTTCGGTGGCGACTCGGTCGCCGAGACCGCCGACAACGTTGCCGCCTACCGCAAACGCGTCGACGCCCGGTTCCCACGTTCATGACCGGAGAGTTCACCGACCGCGGGCCGTCGGCCGTCCTGATCGGATTCATGGGGGCCGGTAAGTCGACGGTGGGTCGTATCCTCGCCGACCGGCTGGGAGTCGATTTCGTCGACACCGACTCCGAGATCGTTCGTACCACCGGCCGCAGCATCCCGGACATCTTCACCTCCGACGGGCCCCAACATTTCCGCGAGATCGAACGCGACGTGGTGCTCGACGTGTTGCGCACCCATCGCGGCGTGGTGGCCCTCGGCGGCGGGGCCGTGATGACCCCTGCGGTCGAGTCCGCGCTCGCAGGTCACCGGGTGATCTATCTGCGCATCGATGCCGATGCGGGCTTCGCCCGGGTCGCCGACAGCGATCGGCCGCTGATCGCCGGAGACGATCCGCACGCGCGCTATGCCGAGCTGCTCGCCGCGCGCGACGACACCTATGTACGTGCGTCGGTGTTCGTCGTCGACGCCGGCGCCGGTGAGCCCGATACGGTGGCCGATGCCATCCTGACCCGACTGGCCCACGCCCTGACGGGCGAGAGAGTGGGAGAAAGGCCGTGACTTCATGAGTGGGGACCACACGACCGAACCGACGGCGATCACCGTGAACGCCGGATCACCCTATGACGTGATCATCGGCCGCGGCCTGCTCGACGACGTCGGCCTCGCCGCCACCGGGGCCGACCGGATCGCGATCCTGTATCAGCCCACGTTGGCCCAGACCGCCGAACAGGTCCGGGCTTTTTTGGCGGACAAAGGATTCGACGCCCACCGGGTGGAGATCCCGGACGCGGAAGCGGGCAAAGACCTGTCGGTGGCGGCGTTCTGCTGGGATGTCTTCGGACGGATCGGCCTCAAACGCAACGACAAGGTGATCAGCCTGGGTGGGGGAGCGGCCACCGATCTGGCCGGTTTCGTCGCGGCCACCTGGATGCGCGGCATCGGCGTGATCCACATCCCGACAACTCTGCTGGCGATGGTCGATGCGGCGGTGGGCGGTAAGACCGGCATCAACACCGATGCCGGCAAGAACCTGGTGGGTTCGTTCCACGAGCCCGACGCGGTGTTGATCGACACCGCAACCCTGGAGACCGTCCCGCACAATGAGGTGGTCGCCGGCCTCGCCGAGGTCATCAAGACCGGCTTCATCGCCGACCCGGTGATCCTCGACCTCATCGAGGCCGACCCCGGTGCCGCCGTCGACACCAGTGGTCCGGTACTGCCCGAGCTGATCCGACGCTCGGTGCAGGTGAAGGCCGACGTCGTCTCTGCCGATCTGAAGGAGTCGTCGCTGCGCGAGATCCTTAACTACGGACACACCCTGGGTCATGCCATCGAGCGTCGCGAGCGTTATCGCTGGCGCCACGGCGCCGCGGTGTCGGTGGGTCTGGTGTTCGCCGCCGAGCTCGCCCGGCTCGCCGGCCGTCTCGACGACGAGACCGCCGACCGCCACCGGTCGGTGCTGGATCTGGTGGGTCTGCCGACGACCTACGGTCCGGACGCGCTGCCGGACCTGCTGGAGACCATGTCGGGAGACAAGAAGAACCGTTCGGGGGTGTTGCGCTTCGTCGTCCTCGACGGTCTCGCCAAACCGGGCCGGCTCGAAGGACCCGACCCGGGCCTCATCGCCGCGGCGTACTCTGCGATCGCCGGTGAGGCCCCGGCATCCGGCGGCGTCCTGCTCTGACGCCTTGTTTCCTCAGGGCGGGGTGGCCCCGAGCGTGCTGATGGCTCAGCTCGCCGCGTGCTCCGGATCGCGATCCGGGTGAACCGACCAGTCGTCGTCGGCCGCGGTCTTGCGCTGGTCGCGACGGACGAGCCAGCGGCCGACCGCCGCACCCATGAAGGCCGGTACGAACACCAGTAGTGCGGTGAACGACCCGCCGGCGATCACCTCGATGAACAGGCTGGCCTCGCCGATACCGGCGAACACGAACCGACCGAGGAACCAGCCGATCACGCCGGACGCGACACCGGCGAGCAGGCCCGCCTGCAGCCACCGCACGGTCAGGTCCGCGTAGTCGTCGGGGTCCGGGTTGGCGCGAGCGTCGGCGACACCGTCGAACCCGCCCCACACCAGCGCGACGAGCACCACGGCTGCGATGGCGATGGTCTTCCACACGGTGGTGTGCAGCGGTGCATTGACCACCGCCACACCGAGAAGCACACGGGCTATGACGTGTACGGCGGTCATCACCAGACCGCGCGGCAACCACGAAGACATAGCGGACAGGGTACGCAACGTGGAACGTGTTCGAAAACACATCCCGTCCAACCGGCGTGGGCGCGGCGGTCCCACCGGGACCGCGAGTGGCGCGCGGTAGCGTGAAGGGATGTCCGCCACAGCCATGACCAGCGACTATCGGGCCCGCCGCGACCGCTTTCGTGACCAACTCGCCGGATCGGACCGTCCGGTGGATGCGTTCGTGGTCAGCGATCTGATCAATGTCCGCTACCTGACCGGGTTCACCGGCTCCAACGCCGCACTGCTCATCGGTGCCTCGCCCGAGGCCGACCGGATCTCTACCGACGGCCGCTACCGCACCCAGGTGGCCGAGCAGTCCGGTGATCTCGAGGCGATCATCGCCCGCGACTGTCTCACCGAACTCGCCCGCCGGGCACGCGCCGCAGGCGCTGTCACCGTCGGGTTCGAAGCCGACGCGGTCACGGTCGCAGCCCACGACGCCCTGGTCGACGCGCTCGACGACGACAACGGGGTGGTGCCGGAGTTGGTCGCGCACACCGGAGCGGTGCAGCGACTGCGCATCGTCAAGGACGCCGGCGAGATCGAGCTGCTGCGGGCGGCCTGCACCATCGGCGACAAGGCGTTGGCGACCATCATCGAACGGGGTGTGATCCACGTGGGTGCCACCGAACGCGAGGTGGCCCGGTCTCTCGAGTGGGAGATGTACGCACTCGGCGCCGATGACATCGCGTTCGAGACCATCGTCGCGGCCGGGCCGAACTCGGCGATCCCGCACCATCGGCCGACCCAGGACGTGCTCGCCGACGGCGACTTCGTCAAGATCGACTTCGGCGCGGTGGTCGGTGGCTACCACTCGGACATGACGCGCACCTACGTGCTCGGACGCGCCTCCGACTGGCAACGCGAGATCTACGACCTGGTCGCACGCGCACAGGCAGCCGGTCGTGCGGCGTTACGGCCGGACGCAGACCTGCGCGATGTCGATGCCGCGGCGCGGTCGGTGATCGCCGATGCGGGGCACGCCGAGCACTACGTGCACGGGCTCGGTCATGGCGTCGGACTGCAGATCCACGAAGCGCCGGGAATCGGCGCGCTGGCGACGGGTACACTGCCATGCGGCGCGGCGGTGACCGTGGAGCCCGGCGTCTACCTCCCCGGCCGAGGTGGCGTCAGGATCGAGGACACGTTGGTCGTCACCGACGATGCACCGGAACTGCTGACCGCCACCGACAAGACGTTCACCGTCATCTGACGGTCATTCATCGACGACTGCAAGGGAAGAACACCGCATGGCGACCACCGCCGACTTCAAGAACGGCCTCGTACTCCGCATGGACGATCAGCTTTGGCAGATCCAGGAGTTCCAGCACGTCAAGCCCGGCAAGGGGCCGGCTTTCGTGCGCACCAAGATCAAGAACGTGATGTCGGGCAAGATCGTCGACAAGACATTCAACGCCGGCGTGAAGGTGGAGACCGCGACCGTCGATCGCCGGGACATGACCTACCTGTACAACGACGGCACCGACTTCGTGTTCATGGACGCCCAGGATTTCGAGCAGATCTCGATCTCGCCGGCCACGATGGGCGATTCCGCGCGTTTCCTGCTCGAGAACATGACCGTTCAGGTGTCCGTGCACGAGGGCAACCCGCTGTTCGTGGAACTGCCGGTCACCGTCGAGTTGCTCGTGCAGCAGACCGATCCGGGCCTGCAGGGCGATCGTTCCACCGGCGGCACCAAGCCCGCGACCATGGAGACCGGTGCCGAGATCCAGGTGCCCCTGTTCATCAACACCGGCGACAAGCTGAAGGTCGACTCGCGCGACGGCAGCTACCTCGGTCGCGTCAACGCCTGAGCCGTCCGACCCGTGAAACAACCCGGTACTCGACACAAGGCCCGCCGCCGCGCAGTCGACCTGCTGTTCGAGGCGGAGGCCAAGAAGGTCAGCGCGACACAACTCGTGGCAGAACGCCGCGAGTATGTGCGCGAGGACGAGAGCGTGGGGACGATCCACGACTACACCGCTACCGTCATCGACGGGTTGGCCGCCGATCTGCCGCAGGTGGACGCGGTGGTCTCCTCACACCTGAAGGGCTGGACCCTGCAGCGGCTACCGGCGGTCGATAGGGCCATATTGCGCCTGGCGACATGGGAGTTGTTCCACGCGACCGACGTCGACCCGATTGTGATCGTCGACGAGGCGGTGGAATTGGCCAAGGAGCTGTCCACCGATGACTCGCCCGCGTTCGTCAACGGGGTGCTGGCCCAGATCGCCGACCTCGCGCCTCAGGTGCGCGCGGCCGCCGCGGCCGAGGAGCCGCCCCGCCGGGACTGAGCCTCGGTTGCCTGCAGGCTCGGCGACATATTGACGAAGCCCACATCGCGTTGCCTCGTTCGTGCGAGGTGGGCCGGTGTAGAGTCCTTCGGGACAGACATCCTTTAACGATCCGTCCCGCGAGGCGGAGAAGGAGGTCGGCTTGGTCATGTCGACAGACGGTGCACCACCAACCGATGGTTCCCGGCCCCCCGGCCGGGTTCTGCTCGACGATTCCGATGTCTCGCGCACAATCGCCCGGGTCGCGCACGAGATCATCGAGAAGACGGCGCTCGACTCATCCAGCAGCCCACATGTCGTCATCATCGGGATTCCCACCCGCGGCACCTATCTCGCCTCTCGGCTGGCCGCCCGGATCAATGAGTTCGCCGGCACCGACGTCCCGGTCGGTTACCTCGACATCACGCTCTACCGCGACGATCTGCGCGCCAAACCGCATCGACCGCTCGAACGGACCGTCGTCCCGGCCGGCGGGGTGGACAACGCCATCGTGATCCTGGTCGACGACGTGCTCTATTCCGGTCGTACCGTCCGCGCCGCTTTGGACGCGTTGCGTGATCTCGGACGTCCGGCCGCGGTACAGCTCGCGGTGCTGGTGGACCGAGGGCATCGTGAGTTGCCGCTGCGCGCCGACTACGTCGGCAAGAACATCCCCACCTCCCGCGACGAGAACGTGTCCGTGCATCTCGAGGAGCACGACGGTGTCGACGAGGTCGTGCTGAGCGCAGCAGGGTCGCAGCCGACCCCGCACACCGGGGGTGGGATCTGATGCGTCACCTGCTGACCACGCAGGATCTGTCGCGCGACGAAGCGACCGAATTGCTCGACGAGGCCGAGCGATTCGAACAGGCCCTCACCGGACGTGAGGTGCGTAAGCTCCCGACCCTGCGGGGTCGCACCGTGATGACGGTGTTCTACGAGAACTCCACGCGTACCCGGGTGTCGTTCGAGGTGGCCGGAAAGTGGATGAGCGCCGACGTCATCAACGTGAGCGCCTCGAGCAGTTCGGCCGGCAAGGGTGAGTCGCTGCGCGACACGGTCAAGACCCTGCATGCCGCGGGCGCCGATGCGCTGATCGTGCGACATCCCGCGTCGGGCGCGGCCCATCAGATCGCGGCGTGGACCGCCGATGAGGACGGTGCGGGACCGGCAGTGATCAACGCCGGCGACGGCACCCATGAACACCCGACGCAGGCCCTGCTCGATGCCCTGACGTTGCGGCAGCGACTCGGTTCGCTCGACGGCCGTCGGATCGGCATCGTCGGCGACGTCTTACATTCGCGGGTGGCTCGTTCCAACGCGCACCTGCTGGCCACCCTGGGTGCCGAGGTGGTGCTGATCGCACCGCAGACGCTGCTGCCCGTCGGTGTCGATCAGTGGCCGGTGACGGTGTCCCACCACCTCGACGGTGAACTACCCACGCTCGACGCAGTGATGATGCTGCGCGTCCAGGCGGAGCGGATGAACGGCGGGTTCTTCCCGAGTTCACGCGAGTACTCCGTCCGCTACGGACTCAACGACCGACGTCTGGCTCTGCTCGACGACCACGCGGTGGTGCTGCACCCCGGGCCGATGTTGCGCGGTATGGAGATCGGCTACTCGGTGGCCGACTCGCCGCGGGCGACCGTGCTGGAGCAGGTGCGCAACGGCGTGCATGTGCGGATGGCGGTGCTGTTCCGACTGCTCGTCGGCACGGAGAACCCAGGAACTTGAGTGATGAGGAGATCGCAGTCAGTGGAGACGGCGCAATGAGCATCCCGGCAACCGGATCGGTACTGATCGCCGATGTCCGTCCCTACGGCGAGGGCGACCCGGTCGACGTCCTGGTCGTGGACGGTTCGATCGCGCAGATCGGCGCCGACCTGTCCACACCCGACGCCGCCGACCGGATCGACGGTGGCGGCGCGATCCTGCTCCCGGGTTTTGTCGACCTGCACACCCATCTGCGTGAGCCGGGCCGCGAAGACACCGAGACCATTCGCACGGGCTCGGCCGCCGCCGCGCTCGGCGGCTACACCGCGGTGTTCGCCATGGCCAACACCGACCCAGTCGCCGACAACTCCACGATCACCGACAACGTTTGGCGCACCGGCCGCGACATCGGCCTCGTGGATGTGCATCCGGTGGGGGCGGTCACGGTCGGCCTCGCCGGCAAGCAGCTCGCCGAGATGGGTATGATGGCCGCCGGAGCGGCCGGGGTGCGCATGTTCAGCGACGACGGTAAGTGCGTCGACGACCCGCTGCTGATGCGCCGCGCGTTGGAGTACGCGAAGAGCCTCGATGTCCTGATCGCGCAGCACGCCGAGGAGCCGAGGCTCACCGTGGGCGCGGTCGCGCACGAAGGTCCGACGGCCGCCCGGCTGGGTCTGACGGGATGGCCGCGCGCCGCCGAGGAGTCCATCGTCATCCGCGACGCACTGCTCGCCCGCGATGCCGGGACCCGGGTGCACATCTGCCATGCCTCGACCGAAGGCACTGTCGAACTGCTCCGGTGGGCACGGGAGCAGGGCATCGCGATCAGCGCGGAGGTCACCCCACATCACCTGTTGCTCGACGATTCCCGACTGGCCACGTACGACCCGGTGAACAAGGTGAACCCGCCGGTGCGCGAGACCCGCGACAACGACGCACTCCGCCGCGCCCTGGCCGACGGCGTGATCGACTGTGTGGCCACCGATCACGCGCCGCATGCCGCACAGGAGAAGGCCTGCGAGTTCGCCCAGGCCCGTCCCGGCATGCTGGGTCTGGAGACCGCGCTGCCGATCGTCGTCGACACCATGGTGAACCCCGGTCTGCTTGACTGGCGCGGGGTTGCTCGGGTGATGAGCGAACGCCCGGCGCAGATCGTCGGGCTCGCCGATCAGGGCCGCCCGATCGAGGTCGGAGAGCCCGGATCGCTCACCCTTGTCGATCCGGACCGTTCCTGGGTGGTACGCCCGGACGAACTCGCGAGTCTGTCGCGCAACACGCCGTATGCGGCGATGACCATGCCCGCGACGGTCACCGCGACAGTGTTGCGCGGTGTGGTGACCGCGCGTGACGGCGAGGTCACCCGGTGAGCGGTCTCGAGGTCGTGGTGGTCGTCGTCGTGATCGTGGTGTGGCTCGGCCTGGTGGCCCTGGCCCTGCGCGGCTGGCGCAATCGTGGTCGGCGGCAGGCCGAGGCGATCGGCACACCGCCGCCGGTGCCGGCCGATCTGCCCGCCCCGCTCCGCGGTCCGGACACCGGCCTGTATGTGGGCAGCACCCTCGCGCCGAGTTGGCAGGACCGCGTCGCCGTCGGGGACTTCGGCGACCGTGCGGCCGCATCGATCTCGGCGTACCCGCAGGGAATCCTGGTCGATCGGCAAGGGGCCTCCGAGATCTGGATTCCGCGCGAGTCGATCACCGCCGTCCGCACCGAACGAGGGCTGGCCGGCAAGGTGATGACCGCCGACGGTGTGCTGGTGATCCGGTGGCTGTTGCCCAGCGGGACCGCGGTCGACTCCGGTGTCCGGGCCGACGACAAGACCATCTACCCGGGGTGGGTGAGTGAGTTCGCCGATGCTGCGGGCGCCCCCGATCAGACCGGGTCAGACCAAGCCGAACAGGGGAATGATCAATGAGCACAGCAGTTCTCGTGCTGGAGAACGGACAGGTGTTCCGCGGGCTGCCTTACGGCGCCGTCGGCGAGACCCTGGGTGAGGCGGTGTTCTGCACCGCGATGACGGGCTACCAGGAGACCCTCACCGATCCGAGCTATCACCGGCAGATCGTGGTCGCCACGGCGCCGCAGATCGGCAACACCGGGTGGAACGACGAGGACGGGGAGAGCACCGGCAGCGCCGGCAGCGATTCGGCCACCGGCGATTCCGGCAAGATCTGGGTGGCCGGCTACGTGATCCGCAACCCCACCCGACGGGTGTCGAACTGGCGCGCGACCACCTCCCTGGAGGACGAGCTGCGTCGCCAGCAGGTGGTGGGAATCGCCGGCATCGACACCCGCACCGTCGTGCGCATCCTGCGCGACCACGGGTCGATGCGGGCCGGGGTGTTCTCTGGGCCCGCACTGGCCTCCGACGACGAGCTCGTCGCACGGGTGCGCAATCAACCGCCGATGACCGGTGCCGACCTCGCCGGCGAGGTGACCACCGCGGCGGCATACGAGGTGAGCCCCGCGTCGGCCGACGGCCAGGCTCGGTTCACCGTCGCCGCCATCGATCTGGGGATCAAGACGAACACTCCCCGGATGTTCGCGCAGCGGGGCGTGCGGGTGCACGTCCTGCCGGCGAACTCGGGGATCGATGCGGTCACCGCGCTCAACCCGGACGGGGTGTTCCTGTCCAACGGGCCGGGGGACCCGGCCACCGCGGACACCGCCGTCGAGCTCACCCGAGGCGTCCTGGGGGAGGGCCTGCCGCTGTTCGGCATCTGCTTCGGCAACCAGATCCTCGGACGCGCCCTGGGGCGTAGCACCTACAAGATGAAGTTCGGCCACCGGGGTATCAACATTCCGGTCATCGACCACGCCACGGGCACGGTGTCGATCACCGCACAGAATCACGGGTTCGCCCTCGAAGGTGAGGCCGGCGAGGAATTCGACACCGACTTCGGGCGCGCCCGGGTGAGCCACGTCTGCGCCAACGACGGCACCGTCGAAGGTGTGGAACTCCTGTCCGGACAAGCATTCTCGGTTCAGTACCACCCGGAGGCGGCGGCCGGGCCGCACGACGCCGCCTACCTGTTCGACAAATTCGTCACCCTCCTCGAGGGTGACCGTGCACGAGGAACGAGCGCCTGATGCCACGCCGCGAAGACATCTCCCACGTACTCGTCATCGGCTCCGGACCGATCGTCATCGGTCAGGCGTGCGAGTTCGACTACTCCGGTACCCAGGCCTGCCGCGTGCTCAAGGCCGAGGGGCTGCGGGTCAGTCTGGTGAACTCCAACCCGGCGACCATCATGACCGACCCGGAGTTCGCCGACGCCACCTACATCGAACCGATCACCGCCGAATATGTCGAGAAGGTGATCGAGGCCGAACGCGACGCCGGGCATCCGATCGACGCGGTGCTGGCCACCCTCGGTGGTCAGACCGCGCTGAACACCGCTGTCGCACTGCACGACCGCGGGTCGTTGGAGAAGTACGGCATCGAACTGATCGGCGCCGACTTCGACGCCATCCAGCGCGGCGAGGACCGCCAGATGTTCAAGGACATCGTCGCCCAGGTCGGCGGCGAGAGCGCACGGTCATGCGTCTGTCACACCATGGACGAGGTGTACGCCACGGTCGAGGATCTCGGTTACCCGGTGGTGGTGCGGCCGTCATTCACCATGGGCGGACTCGGCTCCGGTATGGCCTATGACCGCAACGATCTCGAGCGGATCGCCGGCGGCGGCCTCGCGGCCTCACCCACCGCGAATGTCCTCATCGAGGAGTCGATCCTCGGGTGGAAGGAATACGAACTCGAGTTGATGCGCGACAACCGCGACAATGTCGTGGTGGTCTGCTCGATCGAGAACGTGGACCCGGTCGGTGTGCACACCGGTGACTCGGTGACCGTCGCACCGGCAATGACGCTGACCGACCGCGAATACCAGATCATGCGGGACCTCTCGATCGCGATCCTGCGTGAGGTCGGCGTGGACACCGGTGGCTGCAACATCCAGTTCGCGCAGGACCCCCGCGACGGACGGCTGGTCGTCATCGAGATGAACCCACGCGTGTCGCGGTCGTCGGCGCTGGCATCCAAGGCGACCGGTTTCCCGATCGCCAAGATCGCGGCAAAACTCGCCATCGGCTACAGCCTCGACGAGATCGTCAACGACATCACCAAGGAGACCCCGGCCTGCTTCGAGCCGACTCTCGACTATGTCGTGGTCAAGGCGCCGCGGTTCGCCTTCGAGAAGTTCCCCGGCGCCGACGACACGCTCACCACCACGATGAAGTCGGTGGGCGAGGCGATGAGCCTGGGCCGCAGCTTTGCCGAGTCACTCGGCAAGGTGATGCGCTCGTTGGAGACCAAGGCCGCCGGCTTCTGGACCGAGCCCAATCGCCCCGACCCGGCCACCCTGGACCTCGACGCCCTGCTGGAGTCGCTCAAAACACCCAGGGACGGGCGACTCTACGGGCTGATGCTGGCGTTCGAGGCCGGTGCGAGTGTCGAACAGCTGTATGAGGCGACCGCCATCGACCCGTGGTTCCTCGCCGAGATCGGCGGCATCGCCGCACTCGGTGCCGACATCCGTGATGCCGACACCCTCGACGAATCCTTGCTGCGCCAGGCCAAGAGCAACGGCTTCTCGGATCGGCAGATCGCCGCGCTGCGAAGGGATTTCGCCGACGAGTCGGCGGTGCGGAGCCATCGCCTGGGGCTGGGTGTGCATCCGGTCTACAAGACGGTCGACACGTGTGCGGCGGAGTTCGAGGCGAAAACGCCCTATCACTACTCGACCTACGAGCTCGACCCGTCTGCCACGAGTGAGGTTGCACCCCAGCCGGACCGGCCCAAAGTGTTGATCCTCGGTTCGGGTCCCAACCGCATCGGTCAGGGCATCGAGTTCGACTATTCGTGTGTGCATGCCGCGCTGACCCTGTCGGAGGCGGGCTACGAGACGGTCATGGTCAACTGCAATCCGGAGACGGTGTCCACCGACTACGACACCGCCGACCGACTCTACTTCGAGCCGCTGACCTTCGAGGACGTCCTCGAGGTGTATCGGGCCGAGTCCGAATCGGGCACCGTGGCCGGCGTGATCGTCCAACTCGGCGGACAGACGCCGCTGGGACTTGCCCACCGGCTCGCGGCCGCGGGCGTCCCGATCGTCGGCACCAGCCCGGAGGCGATCGACCTCGCCGAGGACCGTGGCGAGTTCGGCAAGGTACTCACCGCCGCCGGCCTGCCCGCACCGGCCTTCGGCACCGCCATCAGCTTCGACGAGGCCCGCGCTACGGCGGCGCGGATCGGCTACCCGGTGTTGGTCCGGCCCTCCTACGTACTCGGCGGGCGCGGCATGGAGATCGTCTACGACGAGAAGTCCCTGGAGGACTACATCTCCCGTGCCACCGAGTTGACCGAGGACCATCCGGTGCTCGTCGACCGCTTCCTCGAGGACGCGGTCGAGATCGACGTCGACGCGTTGTGCGACGGCAACGAGGTCTACATCGGCGGCGTGATGGAACACATCGAGGAGGCGGGCATCCACTCCGGTGACTCGGCGTGTGCGCTGCCGCCGGTGACCCTCGGTCGGTCCGATCTGGCCATGGTCCGGGCCTCCACCGAGGCGCTGGCCAAGGGCATCGGGGTGCGCGGGCTGCTCAACGTGCAGTACGCACTCAAAGACGACATCCTCTATGTGCTCGAGGCCAATCCCCGGGCGAGTCGCACCGTGCCGTTCGTGTCCAAGGCCACTGCCGTGCCGTTGGCCAAGGCATGCGCGCGGGTGATGATGGGGGAGACGATCGCCGAACTCCGCACCCAGCGGGTGCTACCCGCCACCGGCGACGGGGGCGAGGCGCCCGTGCACGCGCCGATCTCGGTCAAAGAGGCGGTGCTGCCGTTCAACCGGTTCCGCCGCCACGACGGCAGCGGGGTCGACTCGCTGCTGAGCCCCGAGATGAAATCGACCGGCGAGGTGATGGGCATCGACGCCGACTTCGGTCAGGCGTTCGCCAAATCGCAGACCGCCGCCTACGGATCGCTGCCCACCGGTGGTGCGATCTTTGTCTCGGTGGCCAACAAGGACAAGCGGGCGCTCATCTTCCCGGTGAAACACCTGGCCGATCTCGGCTTCGACATCCTGGCCACCGAGGGCACCGCAGACGTCCTGCGGCGCAACGGAATCGAGTGCCGAACCGTCCGCAAACACTACGAGGCCGCCGACGATGTGCAGACCATCGTCGACATCATCCGGGCCGGTGAGGTCGCGATGGTGATCAACACCCCTTACGGCAACTCCGGTCCGCGGGTGGACGGCTATGAGATCCGAAGTGCCGCGGTCTCGGTGAACATCCCCTGCATCACCACGGTGCAGGGCGCGAGCGCCGCGGTGCAGGGCATCGAGGCCGCGATCAACGGTCAGATGGGCGTGCAGTCGCTGCAACGACGGCACGCGGTGCTGGTGAACCGATGACCACGTCGGCACCCCACGGCTATGCGTCGCGCCATCGCGCGGCGGTCGAGCAGCGCGGACGGCTGTGCGCCGGGATCGATCCGCACACCGAGCTGCTCGAGCAGTGGGGACTGCCGGTCTCTGCCACCGGGCTCGAGCGATTCGCCGATATCTGTGTGGCAGCGCTCGCGCCGGTGGCTGCGGTCGTCAAACCTCAGGTCGCGTTCTTCGAGGTGTTCGGGGCGGCCGGTTTCACGGTGCTCGAACGAGTGATCCGGGACTGTCGAGAAGCCGGTGCGCTGGTGTTGGCCGACGCCAAGCGTGGCGACATCGGGACCACCATGGCCGCCTACGCCGACGCCTGGCTCGAGGACCGCTCGCCGCTGTGTGCCGACGCCGTGACAGTCTCGCCGTATCTGGGTTTCGGGGCGCTGAGACCCGCCCTGGACGCGGCGAGTGCCGCGCAGCGGTGTGCCTTCGTGCTGGCGCGCACCTCCAATCCGGATGGCGCCGAAATCCAGCTCGCCGACGCAGGCGGCCGCGCGGTGGGGCAGACCGTGGTCGATGCGGCCGCCGCCGAGAACACGGACGGCAGCGGATCGGTAGGGCTCGTCGTCGGCGCCACCAGGGCGCACGGACTAGATCTGTCCGGGCTGCACGGACCGATCCTCGCGCCTGGGCTGGGCGCCCAGGGCGCCACCCCCGGGGACCTGCCGGAGGTCTTCGCCAGCGCCGACACCCGCTGGCTGGTTCCCGCGAGCAGCCGCGGTGTTTTGCGTTCGGGACCCGATGTCGACGCCTTGCGCGACGCGTTCTGTCACACCCGGGACGCGGTGGAGACCGCCCTGGGCTGACAGCCCTGCGGCGAGCCGACATGGTCGCGACCCGATCGATCTCGCCGCGACACGCGCGACCGCGACACCGAAAGCAGGAAATCCGCGATCGTCACTCTCGTCACACAGGTATCACCGCAGGCAGGGGGCCAATTTGCGGTTCGATTGCGGCGACGTGAGCGTTCCTCGTGCCCGTGACGCCCTGACCTGCGGTTTCGAGGCAAAGTGCGTAGTCAGGGGCTTGCCCGGGTGACGTGTCGGCGTCATACGTTAGGTTCGTGGGGCAGTGGCGCTACAGCATGCCGTTCCGACGGTTGCGCAGGGGGTGGCACTCGCAAATGCCTGCTCACGTGGGTACGGTCGCTTTCGCCGCACCATTGCGCGGCGATGGCAGGCCCGCTCATGGCGACCGCCATGGTCGCGTGGGCGACCAACCGCCATCAGGAGCAACACGCGACTGATGACAGTCCAATCGAAGACTAGAAAGACGGAGGAACCCGTGGCCCTTCCGCAGTTGACAGACGAGCAGCGCGCTGCCGCGTTGGAGAAGGCAGCTGCCGCTCGGCGGGCCCGCGCCGAGCTCAAGGAGCGCTTGAAGCGCGGCGGCACCAACCTCGAGCAGGTGCTCAAGGATGCCGAGAACGACGAGATCCTGGGCAAGATGAAGGTCTCGGCGCTGCTGGAGGCACTGCCCAAGGTGGGCAAGGTCAAGGCACAGGAGATCATGACCGAGCTCGAGATCGCCCCGACCCGCCGCCTGCGTGGCCTCGGCGATCGTCAGCGCAAGGCGCTGCTCGAGAAGTTCAGCTCCTGACCGAGTGAACGAGACGAGCGTGATGACGGCACAGGTTCGGCGGTGAGCCGCCCGACACCGGGAGAGCCGCAATCCACGCCCCCGAGGGGCCGACTGGTTGTACTGGTCGGCCCCTCGGCCGTGGGGAAGTCGACCGTGGTCTCCCGGGTACGTCAGCTACTACCGGAACTGTTCTTCAGTGTCTCGGCCACCACCCGGGCACCGCGCCCCGGAGAAACAGCCGGACGTGACTACCATTTCGTCGACCGCGCCGAGTTCGACCGGATGATCGACGACGATGAGCTGCTGGAGTGGGCGGAGATCCACGGCGGACTGCAGCGCTCGGGTACGCCGCGCCGGCCGGTCATCGAGGCGATGGAGCGTGGCGTGCCCGTGTTGGTGGAGGTCGACCTCGTCGGGGCGCGCAATGTGTTGCGGCGGATTCCGGAGGCGACCGGTGTGTTCCTGGCGCCGCCGACGTGGGACGACCTGGTTGCCCGGTTGACCGCACGCGGGACCGAATCGGCCGACGCCGTGGCGCGCCGGTTGGAGACCGCGCGGGTCGAGATGGCCGCCCAGGACGAGTTCGATCACGTCCTGGTGAACCACGAAGTCGACCAGGTGGCCTCGGAGTTGGTATCCTTGCTGGTCGGGTCCGACGATTCAACAACTGATCCGTCACGAGTCGATGGGTCGAGCCCGGCGCCGTCGTCCACCCGACAGTCGACGTGAAGACGTTTCCATCGCCGACACCTGTCGAACCCGGCAGGCCGGCGCCACCAGAGCACACAGTGATGCAGGAGTTTGCGTGAGCACCCCCACCAATTTCGACCTGACCGAAGTTGCCGACGCCCCGACCTATGACACCCCGCTGGGCATCACCAACCCGCCCATCGACGAGCTGCTCGAGCGCGCGTCGTCGAAGTACGCACTGGTGATCTACGCGGCCAAGCGTGCCCGGCAGATCAACGACTACTACAACCAGCTCGGCGACGGCATCCTGGAGTACGTCGGTCCGCTGGTCGAGCCAGGCCTGCAGGAGAAGCCGCTGTCGATCGCGATGCGGGAGATCCACTCCGATCTCCTCGAGCACACCGAAGGCGAATAAGAGCCTCGGGCGCGGGGATGGCAACGGCGCACACCAGCACTCCCGGCAATCACCGTCGGGTCCTCATCGGCGTAGGCGGCGGTATCGCCGCCTACAAGGTCTGCTCGGTGATCCGGCACTTCACCGAGGCCGGTCACGACGTGCGCGTCGTGCCGACCGAATCCGCGCTGAAGTTCGTCGGCGCGGCGACCTTCGAGGCCCTGTCGGGTAACCCGGTCTCCACCGACGTCTTCGACGATGTCGACCAGGTCGCCCATGTCCGCCTCGGGCAGGGCGCCGAATTGGTGATCGTGGCACCCGCCACCGCCGACCTGATGGCCCGCGCCGCGTCGGGGCGTGCCGACGACCTGTTGACGGCCTCACTGCTCACGGTGCGCTGTCCGGTCCTGTTCGTGCCCGCGATGCACACCGAGATGTGGGAGCACCCGGCCACCCAGGCCAATGTCGCCACCCTGCGCGCCCACGGCAACACGGTGATGACACCGGCGTCGGGCCGGCTCACCGGTACCGACAGTGGTCGTGGACGACTGCCCGATCCGCAGGAGATCGCGATGATCGGCGAACTCCTGCTCGACCGTCCCGACGCGTTGCCCTACGACCTCGCCGGGGTGCGGGTGGTGATCAGCGCCGGAGGTACCCGCGAGCCGCTCGACCCGGTGCGCTACCTGGGCAACCACAGTTCGGGTAAGCAGGGTTTCGCGTTGGCGCGTGCCGCAGCCCAACGCGGCGCCACCGTCACCGTCGTCGCGGGGTCGACGGCCGACCCCGGTGATCCTGCCGGTGTCGACATCGTCCGTGTGGCCAGTGCGCAGCAACTGGCCGACGAGATGACAAAACGCGCTGCCGAGGCCGATGTGGTGATCATGGCGGCTGCTGTCGCCGACTTCCGGCCCGTCGCGTTCACCGAGTCGAAGATCAAGAAGACCGATGCGGGACCGGCGCCGATCGAGCTCACCACCAACCCCGACATCCTGCGCGGGCTCGTCACCGACCGATCCGCCGGGCGTATCCCGGCCGAGACGGTCATTGTGGGCTTCGCCGCCGAGACCGGAGACGAAACGGGCGGCGTCCTCGATCACGGGCGCGCCAAGTTGCGTCGCAAGGGCTGCGATCTGTTGGTGGTGAACGCGGTGGGGGAAGGCAAGGCATTCGGCACCGAGGACAACACCGGCTGGCTGCTGTCGGCCACCGGTACCGAAACGGCGCTGCCGTTGGGGTCCAAGACGTTGATGTCGAGCCGAATCCTCGACGAGGTACGGGCATTGCTGCCCGAAGGAGATGGTGTGGCCTGACGGCACGGCCGTCGGAGCCGATGTGTAGGTTGGAACGCGTTCACAGCCGGGCGATTCCCGGGCTGCGAGAATGCTCGGCAGAAGAGACAATCGACGGCACCCGTCGTCGGCACACGCGCCCGAGACGGGGCCCGGAAAGAGCCTGAGAGGATCAGATGACCACCTCTGCGTCACGCCTGTTCACCAGCGAATCCGTCACCGAGGGGCATCCCGACAAGATCTGCGACGCAATCAGTGACTCGATCCTCGACGCGATGCTGGCCAAGGATCCGACCGCGCGGGTGGCGGTGGAGACCCTGGTCACCACCGGGCAGGTTCATGTCGCCGGTGAGGTCACCACGAGTGCCTATGTCGACATCCCCGACATCGTGCGCAGCAAGATCCTCGAGATCGGCTACGACTCGTCGACCAAGGGTTTCGATGGCGCCTCGTGCGGTGTGAACGTCGCCATTGGTGCCCAGTCGCCGGATATCGCCGGTGGTGTGTTCACCTCCCACGAAAGCCGCAGCGGTATCTCCGAGGACGAGATCGACAGCCAGGGAGCCGGCGACCAGGGCCTGATGTTCGGCTATGCGACCGACGAGACGCCCGAGTACATGCCGGTGCCCATCGCGCTGGCGCACCGACTCTCGCGCCGACTCACCGAGGTCCGTAAATCCGGCGTGCTCCCATACCTGCGGCCCGACGGCAAAACCCAGGTCACCATCGAATACGACAAGGACAAGCCGGTCCGGCTCGACACCGTCGTCCTGTCCACCCAGCACGCGGCCGACATCGATCTGGACAACATGTTGACCCCCGACATCCGCAGCAAGGTCGTCGACACGGTCCTCGCCGAGTTGGCGTTGCCGACTCTGGACACCTCCGAGGTGCGGCTGCTGGTGAATCCGACGGGCAAGTTCGTGCTCGGCGGGCCCATGGGTGATGCCGGCCTCACCGGCCGCAAGATCATCGTCGACACCTATGGCGGCATGGCCCGCCACGGTGGCGGGGCCTTCTCCGGCAAGGACCCGTCGAAGGTCGACCGCAGCGCCGCCTATGCGATGCGGTGGGTGGCCAAGAACGCGGTCGCCGCCGGTCTGGCCGGGCGGATCGAGGTTCAGGTCGCCTACGCGATCGGCAAGGCCGCGCCCGTCGGCCTGTTCGTGGAGACCTTCGGCACCGAGCGCGTCGATCCGACCGTGATCGAGAAGGTCATCTCCGAGGAGTTCGATCTGCGTCCGCTCGCGATCATCCGCGACCTGGATCTGCTGCGCCCGATCTACGCGCCGACCGCGGCCTACGGCCACTTCGGACGGACCGACGTCGATCTGCCGTGGGAGCGCACGGACCGCGCCGAAAAGCTCCGCGCTGCGGCCGGACTCTGAGCTGCCGCATCGTCTGAGCACTGTGTCCGCCCGCGGCGGGTCGCGGGTGCCCGCAACGCGCAAGCCGATCGGCAAAGTGCTGCCGATGCTCGGACTGGCGCACCTCGACCGTGAGTTCGACTACCTCATCGATGAACAGCAGGATGAGGTCGCGACTCCGGGAGTGCGTGTGCGCGTGCGATTCTCGGGCAGACTGATCGACGGCTTCCTGCTCGACCGGGTCGACGAGACCGCCCACACCGGTCGGCTCGGCTGGCTGGAGCGGGTCGTGTCGGGCGAACCGGTTCTCGATCCGGCACTGATCGGAGTCTGTCGGGCGGTGGCCGACCGGTATGCGGGAACACTGTCTGATGTGCTGCGCCTGGCTGTACCGCCGCGGCACGCCCGGACCGAGAAAGAAGACCCACCGAATGCGGCGAGTGCAGTCGCAGCGGTGCCGGACCTGACGGCATGGCAGGCATACCCCGCCGCCCCGTCCTTCATCGACCTGCTGCCGGCCGGCCATCCTCGCGCGGTCTGGCAGGCCACCGCCGGTGAGGACTGGCCGACGCGGTTGGCCGAATTGGCCGCGGTGACCGCGGCGGCGGGCCGCGGAGCAATCATCGTCGTGCCCGATCAGCGGGATCTCGATCGGCTCGAACGGGTCTGTGCACCGCTGTTCGGCGACCGGTGCGTGACACTGGCCGCCGGACTCGGGCCCACCGCGCGGTACCGGCGTTGGCTCGCGGTCCGGCGCGGGGCGGCCGACGTGGTGCTCGGTACCCGCAGCGCGATCTTCGCGCCGGTACACGATCTCGGCCTGCTCGTGGTGTGGGACGACGGCGATGACAGTCTCAACGAGCCGCGCGCGCCCTATCCGCATCCGCGGGAGGTCGCGGTCATCCGTTCCCATCAGCAGCGCAGCGCGTTGGTTGTTGGGGGACTGGCCCGCACGACCGAAGCCCATGCGCTGGTGGCCGCCGGCTGGGCGCACGATCTTCTCGCCGACCGCACCACCGTCCGTGCGCGGACCGCGCGCGTGTTGGCATTGAGCGCCGAGGACCGTCGGGTCGCCGGCGATCCATTGGCCCGGTCGGCCCGGATCCCGGGTATCGCCTTCGATGCGGCTCGGCGGGCCGTCGCCGCCGACCGGCCGGTGTTGTTCAGCGTGCCGCGCCGCGGATACGTGCCGTCGCTGGCGTGTGCGCGGTGTCGGGCGCACGCGCGTTGTCGCGCCTGCCACGGGCCCCTGCAACTCGACGTAGGCGATCAGATCTCGTGTCGCTGGTGTGGGCGCGCCGAACGGGCGTTTCGCTGCGCGGAGTGCGGCGGTTCGCAGGTGCGGGCGCTGACCACCGGAGCAGGACGGACCGCAGAGGAACTCGGTCGTGCCTTTGCCGGCGTGCCGATCACCACCTCGGGTGGAGCGAACATCGCCGCGACGGTGCCCGACGGCGCCCGCATCGTGGTCGCGACGCCGGGCGCCGAGCCGATCGCCGACGGCGGGTACGGCGCGGCGATTCTGCTCGACACCTGGGCGCAACTCGACCGAGCGGACCTGCGCGCCGCCGAGGACGCGGTCCGGCACTGGATGGCGGTCGGGTCGATGGTCCGATCACACACCGACGGTGGCAGCCTCGTCATCGTCGCCGATGCGGGCCTGGCGCCGGTGCAAGCGGTGATTCGTTGGGACCCGGTGGGTTTCGCCGACGAAGAACTGAATCAACGAGGCGAGCTGGGCTTCCCGCCCGCAGTGACCATGGCGTCGGTCGATGGGGCTCGGGACACGGTGTCGGCGTTCGTCGACGCCATGGTGCTGCCGCCGACCGGTGAACTCCTCGGTCCGGTTCCGCTGCCCGTCGGCGTTCGTCCGCCGGCCGGATCGGGCGACGCGTTCGACGGAGCCGTGGAACGCATCCTGGTGCGGGTGCCGCGACGCGACGGCCGGCAGTTGAGTGCGGCGTTGACCGCCGCGCAGGTCCACCGCAACGCCCAGCACGAGACCGGACCGATCCGCGTCCAGGTCGATCCGCCTACGATCGGATGAGCGCGGACATCGTCGTGGTCCGAGACGAATCCGAGGCCATCCGCCGCAGAGGTGACCTCGATGCAGGTCGCGAACGCCGTGAAAGGGTCATATGAGGGTCGTATTCGCCGGAACTCCGGACGTCGCGGTGCCGTCGCTGCGCCTGCTGATCGAGTCCCCGCAGCACGAGGTGGTCGGGGTGATCTCACGCCCCGACGCAGCCGCCGGGCGGGGCCGCAAGGAGGTCCGGTCGCCGATCGCGGCACTCGCCGATGAGTACGGCATCGACGTGATCACCCCGCGCCGACTCAGCGACGCCGGCGTGCTGGATCGGCTGCGCTCGTGGCGTCCGGACTGCGGTGCGGTGGTCGCCTACGGCGGCTTGGTACCGCCCGGCCTGCTGACGCTGCCGACCCACGGATGGATCAATCTGCACTTCTCGGTGCTGCCGTCGTGGCGCGGGGCCGCACCGGTGCAACACGCCATCGCCGCAGGCGACGAGGTCACCGGTGCCACGACGTTCGAGCTCGAGGAAGGACTCGACACCGGACCTGTCTACGGCATCATCACCGAGGCCATCGGGTCCGCCGACACCAGTGGTGATCTGCTCGAACGACTGGCCGGGGCCGGATCCCACCTGCTGGTGTCCACCCTCGACGGCATCGAGGACGGCTCGCTGACCCCGGTTGCGCAGTCCTCAACAGGTGTCAGCCACGCACCGAAGGTCGGCGTCGACGACGCACGCATTCGCTGGGATCTGCCCGCACACATCATTGACCGGCGTATCCGGGCACACACCCCCGCGCCCGGTGCCTGGACGACGCTGGACGGAGCGCGGATCAAGGTCGGGCCGGTCGAGATCCTCGACGCAGGTGGCGACAGGGCTCCGACACCGGGTGCCGCGGGGTCGCTGCGGGTCGCGAAGAAGTGGGTCGATGTCGCGACGGCGACGGGACCGGTGCGGTTGTCGTGGGTACAGCCTCCGGGGAAGAAGGCGATGCCGGCGGCCGACTGGGCGCGTGGCGCGCGGCTGACCGACGGGACGGTACTGGCATGAGCGACCGGCACAGACGGCCCGACAGTGCGCGCCCGGGTCGTGCGCGACCCGCCGAAGCCGGGCGAATGAAGAAGGCGGCGCTGCGGGACAAGGCGGTCGACCCGGCCCGGGAAGCCGCCCGGGACACCCTGCGCGCAGTGCGGGAGCGCGACGCCTACGCCAACCTGGTGCTGCCGAGGATGCTGACCGACCGCGGGATCACCGGTCGTGACGCCGCGCTGGCCACCGAACTCGCCTACGGGGCCGCGCGAGCGCAGGGGTTGCTCGACGCGGTCATCGCCGCGGCGGCGAACCGCCCGGTCGGCGAGATCGACGGGGCCGTCCTCGATGTGCTGCGCCTGGGCACATATCAGCTGCTGCGCACCCGGATCGGCTCCCATGCGGCGGTGTCGACGTCGGTGGACCTCGTCCGGTCCGAGATGGGTATGGGGCCGTCGGGTTTCGTCAACGCCGTGCTGCGCAAGGTGTCGCAGCGCGACGAGGATCTCTGGATCGACGAACTCGCACCGTCGATGGCCGACGACCTCGTCGGCAACCTCGCCTTCCGGTACGCCCATCCGCGCTGGATCGCCGAGGTGTTCGACGAGGCGCTCGGCGGGTCCGCGGGAGCGCTGCAGGCCGCGCTGGCCGCCGACGACGAACGGCCACCTGTACACCTGGTGGCCCGACCGGGACTGATCACCGCCGAAGAACTGGCGCTCGTCAGCGGCGGCGATGTCGGCCGGTACTCGCCATACTGCGTCTACCTGCCCGGCGGCGACCCGGGGGAGCTGGACGCGATTCGCGACGGCTACGCCGGTGTGCAGGACGAGGGGAGCCAACTGGTGGGACGGGCGCTGACCGTCGCCGAGGTGGCCGACGACGCGGGCCGTTGGCTGGACATGTGCGCCGGCCCCGGCGGGAAGGCCGCGCTGGTCGCGGCCATCGCGGACATCGACGGTGCCCACCTCGACGCGGTGGAGGTCTCCGAGCACCGGGCCGAACTCATCCGCAAGGTGGTGCGTGACCTGCCCGTTGACGTCCATGTCGCCGATGCGCGAGAGAGCGGGTTGACTCCCGGATTCGACCGGATTCTGCTCGACGCGCCGTGCAGTGGCCTCGGATCGCTACGGCGGCGACCCGAGTCGCGGTGGCGCCGTGGCCCGGCGGACATCCCCGGGCTGGTCACGCTGCAGCGCGAGTTGCTCACCGAGGCCGTGCGGCTGCTCCGTCCGGGTGGTGTCGTCGTGTACTCCACCTGCTCGCCGCACCCGGCGGAGACCGTCGGTGTGGTCGCCGACGTCCTCGCTGCGCAGCCCGAGGTCGAGCAGATTGACGCCCGGACGCTGGTACCCGCCGACCATCTCGGCGACGGCCCCCACGTCCAACTGTGGCCGCACATCCACGGCACCGATGCGATGTTCCTGGCCGTCCTGCGGCGCTGACGATCGTCGTCGTCCGAGCTCGCCCTACAATCTGTGCTCATGTGTGCCACCGGTGCCCCGATGATCGCCCCGTCCATCCTCTCCGCCGACTTCGCCAACCTGGCCGCCGAGGCGCAGGCCGTCGGCGGGCCGGGCGCCGACCGTGCCGACTGGTTGCACGTCGACGTGATGGATGCCCACTTCGTGCCCAATCTCACACTGGGGCTGCCAGTGGTGGAGAGCCTGCTCAAGGCCACCGACATCCCGCTCGACTGTCACCTGATGATCGAGAATCCGCAGCGGTGGGCGCCGCCGTACGCCGAGGCCGGCGCCCACAATGTGACGTTCCACGCCGAGGCCACCGACGACCCGCTCGCGGTTGCCCGGGATATCCGCGCCGCCGGCGCCAAAGCGGGGCTGAGCATCAAACCCGGCACACCACTCGAGCCGTACCTGGAGATCATCCGCGACTTCGACACCCTGCTCATCATGAGCGTCGAACCGGGCTTCGGTGGGCAGAAGTTCATGCCCGAGGTGCTCGCCAAGGCGCGGGCGATCCGCAAGGTCATCGACACCGAGGACCTGCGCCTGCTCGTCGAGATCGACGGCGGGATCAACGCCGACACCATCGAACAGGCCGCGGAGGCGGGCATCGACTGCTTCGTCGCCGGATCAGCGGTCTACGGCGCCGACGACCCGGGGGCGGCCGTTGCCGCGCTGCGCGACCAGGCGCTCGCCGCGCGCACGACGCGCGCCTGACGACGTGGTGGCGAATCGTCGGCCGACAGACTTCGACATCGCTCGCGCGATGCGAATGGCGATCGACGAATCGGCGGCCGCGCAAGGTGTCAGCTCGCCGAACCCGCCTGTCGGTGCGGTCATCCTGGACCGCGACGGCACCGTCGTCGGACGCGGGCACACCCAACCGCCCGGCGGTCCGCACGCAGAGGTGATGGCGCTGCGAGCGGCGGGCGCCGCGGCAAAAGGTGCCACCGCCGTGGTCACCTTGGAACCTTGTGATCACACCGGACGTACCGGACCCTGCACGGCAGCCTTGATCGATGCGGGTGTGGTCGCCGTGCATTTCGCGGCCGAGGATCCCAACCCGGCGGCAGCCGGGGGTGCCGCGACCTTGCGGGCGGCGGGACTGACCGTGGCGGCGGGCGTCGAGCGTGCTGCCGCGGAGTCGGGGCCGTTGCGGCCGTGGCTGTTTCGTCACCGCCACGGCAGGCCGCTGGTCACCGTCAAGCTCGCCTCCACCATCGACGGCAGGATCGCGGCGCCCGACCAGACGAGTCGCTGGATCACCGGCGAGCAGAGTCGACGGCGTGTGCACGCACAGCGAGCACGGCTCGACGCCATCGTCGTCGGTACCGGAACAGTGCTCGCCGACGACCCGGCGCTGACCGCCCGCACCGACGACGGGGCGTTGCTCCCGCATCAGCCCAGTCGAGCTGTGATGGGCCGGCGCGCGATCCCGGTCGGTGCGCGGGTCGCCGACGGTATCGCGCCCCTGCATCACATCCGCAGCCACGACCCGGCGGCCGTGCTCGACGCGCTCGACGAAGCGCTGTGGGTGCTGGTGGAGGGCGGTCCGTCGATCATCGGTGCTTTTCTCGCCGCGGGACTCGTCGACGAGATCGATGCCTATCTCGCACCCATGGTGCTCGGCGGGGGCGCCGCGTCGGTGGAGATCCCGGGGATCACCACCCTGACCGATGCGCACCGGTTCTCACTCGCCGCGGTCGACACCCTCGGCGATGACGTGCTCGTGAGGCTGACCCGCACGGGTGACGCGGTCTGACCGTCGCCGGCGTCAGCCGACGGGTCCGCGCTCTCATGCCGCACAGGGACGCCGCGTGCCGTCGCGGGTCAGTGCGTGCTAATTTCGATGTCAGAGTTCTCGGGGCGGGGTGGAATTCCCCACCGGCGGTGATGGCGTACTCATACCTCGTGAGGATGCCGAGCCCGCGAGCGCCTGCCCTCCGGCAGGGACAGCAGATCCGGTGTGAATCCGGAGCCGACGGTCATAGTCCGGATGTGAGAGAACCGGGCCGGCCAGTGCCTGCCCTCCTTCTCACATCGCCGTATGCACCGAGCGAGTTGTGAGGAGTACACACCCGTGTTCACCGGCATCGTCGAGGAGCTCGGCACGATCGTCCGCCGAGACGACCTGGCCGACGCGGCCCGACTCACCGTCCGAGGCCCCCTGGTGACCAGCGACGCCGGCTTCGGCGATTCCATCGCCGTCAACGGCGTGTGCCTGACCGTCGTGGAGCATCAGACCGACGAGTTCACCGTGGACGTGATGGCCGAGACGTTGCGTCGCAGTTCGCTCGCCGACCTGACTGCCGGCAACCACGTCAACCTCGAACGCGCGATGGCGGCCGGCGGCCGCTTCGGCGGCCACATCGTGCAGGGCCACGTGGACGGGGTGGGACGCATCCTGTCGGTGACCCCGTCACAGAACTGGACCGTCGTACGGATCGCGGTACCCACCCAACTCGAGCGCTACATCGTGGAGAAGGGATCGATCACCGTCGACGGCGTCTCACTGACCGTGTCGTCGATCTCCCAGCCCGCAACCTCCGAGCCCGGAACCTCGGGGCCCTGGTTCGAGATATCGCTGATCCCCACCACATTGCAGGAGACCAACCTCGGGGCGGCGGCCGTCGGCGCCCCGGTGAACCTCGAGGTCGATGTGATCGCCAAGTACGTCGAACGTCTCCATCCCGCTCTGCAGGAGGCGCACTCCCCGCCGGCGCAACCGGTGGGCGACACTGGTGGACGAGACGGATCGGCGGCGGAGTAGACATGATCAGCAGTGCAACGGTAGGTGGTGAGGGCATGACGGGTCCGGCAGATCCGGCGGTTCGTGAGAAGGTGCGTTTCGACTCGGTCGAGCGGGCCATCGCCGACGTCGCCGCCGGCAAGGCGGTGGTGGTGGTCGACGACGAGGACCGTGAGAACGAGGGTGACCTGATCTTCGCGGCCGAGAAGGCCACGCCCGAACTCGTCGCCTTCATGGTTCGCTACACCTCCGGTTACCTGTGCGTCCCGCTGGCAGGCGACGATTGCGATCGGCTCGGCCTGCCCCCGATGTACTCCATGAACCAGGACAAACACGGCACCGCCTACACAGTGACCGTGGACGCCCGGGAGGGGATCGGCACAGGCATCAGCGCCGCCGACCGTGCCACCACCATGCGGTTGCTCGCCGACCCGGCCAGCAGCGCCGTTGATTTCACGCGACCGGGCCACGTCGTGCCGTTGCGCGCCAAGGAGGGGGGCGTGCTGCGACGGCCGGGCCACACCGAGGCCGCGGTGGACCTGTCGCGGCTGGCCGGACTCGCGCCTGCCGGCGTGATCTGCGAGATCGTCAGCCAGAAGGACGAAGGGTCGATGGCGCAGACCGACGAATTGCGGGTCTTTGCCGACGATCACGATCTTGCCCTCATCTCGATCGCCGACCTGATCGCCTGGCGTCGGCGGCACGAGAAGCACGTGGTCCGCGTCGCCGAGGCCCGGATCCCCACCCGGCACGGTGATTTTCGCGCTGTCGGCTACTCCAGTATCTACGACGACGTCGAACACGTCGCGCTGGTGAAGGGCGACGTCACGGGCCCGGACGGAGCCGGCCACGACGTGCTGGTGCGGGTCCACTCCGAGTGTCTGACCGGTGATGTCTTCGGCTCCCTGCGTTGCGACTGCGGGCCACAGCTCGATGCGGCGATGGAGATGGTCGCTGCCGAGGGCCGCGGCGTGGTGCTGTACATGCGTGGTCATGAAGGCCGCGGCATCGGACTGCTACACAAATTGCAGGCCTACCAGCTTCAGGACTCCGGTGCGGACACGGTGGACGCGAACCTGCAGTTGGGGCTGCCCGCGGACTCACGCGACTACGGGCTCGGGGCGCAGATCCTGGTTGACCTCGGCGTGAGTTCGATGCGCCTGCTCACCAACAATCCGGCCAAACGCGTCGGTCTCGACGGCTACGGACTACAGATCGTCGACCGGGTACCGATGCCGGTCCGCGCGAACTCCGAGAACCTGCACTATCTGCGTACCAAGCGCGACCGGATGGGCCACGACCTGGTGGGACTGGAGGACTGGGTGGAGCGCAACGATGAGGCGGATCCGGCGTGAGCGGACACGGTGAGCCGACACTCGACCTCGCCGATGCGAGTGTTCTGCGGCTGGCAATAGTGTCCTCCCAGTGGCACGACACCATCTGCACTGCACTACTCGAGGGCGCGCTGCGGGTGGCGGAGTCCCATCACGTCGTCGACCCCACCGTGGTCCGGGTGGCCGGGGCGATCGAACTGCCGGTCATCGTGCAGGCGCTGGCACGCACCCACGACGCCGTGGTCGCGCTGGGTGTGGTGATCAAGGGGGAGACCCCCCACTTCGAGTACGTCTGTGACGCTGTCACCGCCGGGTTGACCAGGGTGTCGTTGGATGAGTCCACGCCGGTGGGCAACGGGGTGCTGACCACGCTCACCGAGGAGCAGGCATTGGCCCGAGCGGGCCTGCCGGACTCGAAAGAGGACAAGGGCGCCCAGGCCACCACAGCGGCACTCGCATCAGCGCTGACCCTGCGTGCGCTGGCTCGGGGCGAGTCGCTGGGATGAGTGCGGACACAGCCGTGGAGTGGGACCTGATCTACCGTCCCCGGCGGATGCCGCGGATCGCGATCGCGGCGGCCGCGGTGGTGCTGGCCATCCACATCGTCTTCGCCGCGCTGCTGACCATCTCCGACACCGGCGTGCACATCGGTGGCTCCGACCAGCTCGGTCTCGCGCTCATCGGGGTAGTCGAGGCCGCCGCCATCCTGCTGTTCACCCAGCCACGGCTGCGGGTGGGTCCGTCGGGTGTCGCGGTACGCAACCTGGTGGGTGAGCGCCTGTTCGGCTGGGATCGGGTGCGCGGCATGACCTATCCGGACAAGGGCTTCTCCGCACGGTTGTTGCTGCCCGACGACGAGCACGTGCCGGTTCTCGCGGTGCAGGCAGCCGACGCCGATCGCGCGGTGTCGGCGATGAATTCGTTTCGTGAGTTGGCCGAGCGCTACGGCTCGGACTCCGGCGGCGAGATGGGTCCGGTCGAGCAGTCGTAGGCACCGATTAGCCTGGACTGTGTGGCAGACCCGTCAACCTATCGCCCCGCCGCGGGCAGCATCCCGACCGAACCCGGGGTCTACAAGTTCCGTGACGCACACGGCCGGGTCATCTACGTCGGCAAGGCCAAGAATCTGCGGTCGCGCCTGACGTCGTACTTCGCGGACCTGACCGGGCTGCATCCGCGCACCCGCCAGATGGTGACCACCGCCGCGGCAGTCGAGTGGACCGTGGTCGGCACCGAGGTGGAGGCGCTGCAGCTCGAGTACAACTGGATCAAGGAATTCGATCCCCGGTTCAACGTCCGCTATCGCGACGACAAGAGTTACCCGGTGCTCGCGGTGACCCTCAACGAGGAGTACCCGCGGTTGTTCGTCTACCGTGGCCCGCGACGTCGCGGGGTGCGCTACTTCGGGCCCTACTCGCACGCCTGGGCCATCCGCGAGACCGTGGATCTGCTGACCCGCGTGTTCCCGGCCCGCACATGTTCGACCGGCGTCTTCAAACGCCACCGACAGATCGACCGGCCCTGCCTGCTCGGGTACATCGACAAGTGTGCGGCGCCGTGCGTCGGGCGCGTGACCGCCGAGCAGCACCGTGAGATCGTCGACGACTTCTGCGACTTCCTGGCCGGCCGCACCGATCAGATGATCCGCCGACTCGAGCGTGAGATGACCACCGCTGCCGACGAACTCGACTTCGAGCGGGCCGCTCGACTGCGTGATGACGTGGGCGCGATGCGGCGCGCGATGGAGAAGCAGGCAGTGGTCCTCGGTGACGGTACCGACGCCGATGTGGTCGGCATGTCCGGGGATCAACTCGAGGTGTCGGTGCAGGTCTTCCACGTTCGCGATGGCCGGGTCCGTGGCCAACGCGGATGGGTGGTCGAGCGGTCCGACGACGATTCCGCCGGTGAGGAGGTCGGGCAGTTCCTGACCCAGTTCTACGGTGCCCAGGTCGATCTCGACGCCACCGTCGAGATCGACGACGACCGTGCGCACGGCGAGTCGATCCCGCGCGAGGTGCTGGTCCCGGCGCTGCCCGACGATCACGCGGATCTCCAGCAGTGGTTGTCGGATCTGCGGGGCAGCCGGGTGGACCTGCGTGTGCCGCAACGCGGTGACAAAAAGGCGCTGTTCGACACCGTGACGCGCAACGCCGCCGAGGCACTGGCGCAGCACAAGCTCAGGCGTGCCGGCGACCTCACGACGCGGTCGGCCGCCCTGACCGAGCTACAGGAGACACTCGGCCTCGACCAGGCGCCGCTGCGAATCGAGTGCGTCGACATCTCCCATGTGCAGGGCACCGACGTCGTGGCGTCGTTGGTCGTGTTCGAGGATGGCCTCGCCCGCAAATCTGACTACCGGCACTACTCGATCCGGCACGCTGCCGGAGACGGCCGCTCCGACGACGTCGCCTCGATCGCCGAGGTGACCCGACGGCGATTCCTGCGGCATCGGCAGGATCAGGAGAGTCCGATCACCTCCGCGGTGGACCCCGATACCGGTCGCGCCCGCAAGTTCGCCTACCCACCAAACCTTTTCGTGGTCGACGGTGGTGCGCCGCAGGCGCACGCCGCCGCCACGGTGCTCGACGAGCTCGGCGTGACCGACGTCGCGGTCGTCGGACTGGCCAAACGGCTGGAAGAGGTGTGGATTCCGGGTGATGATGAACCGATGATCCTGCCGCGGACGAGCGAGGCGTTGTTCTTGCTCCAACGCGTGCGCGACGAGGCGCACCGCTTCGCGATCACCTTCCACCGCAGCAAGCGCAGCAAACGCATGACCGAATCCGTTCTCGACGGTGTGCCGGGGCTCGGTCGTACCCGCCGCACGGCGCTCGTCACGCATTTCGGGTCGGTCGCCCGCCTGCGCGAGGCGTCTCTGGAGGAGATCTCGGGGGTCCCGGGAATCGGGTCGGCGACCGCACGAGCCGTCCGAGCCGCACTGGCCCAGGATGCGGCACCCGACCCCGCGGTGTCGGATCCCGCTGGGGCCGATCACGATGGGCCAGACCCTGCTGTGCGCGACCCTGCTGGGCCGGAGCACGCCGGCGCGGGAGCTGCAACAACTCAACGCGAATCGACGGAGCAACGAGTGGAGGAGACGACCGGTGATCGACCCACCTGACGCCGAACCGACCGCCGAGACCGGCAGAGAGGCCACGGACCTCACCGTCCTGTTCGTCGCCGGTCTGTCGGGGGCCGGCCGTTCCACCGCCGCAAACGTGCTCGAGGACGACGGGTGGTACGTCGCCGACAACGTGCCGCCGTCGTTGATCGCGACAATGGTGGAGATGGTGCGCGAGAGCGACCCGACGATCTCGCGCCTGGCGATGGTGATCCGCGCGTCCGACGACGAGATCGGCGGTCAACTCGACGATCTCCGCAAGTCGCTGGAAACGTCCGGCGCGCGCACCAAGCTGCTGTTCCTCGACGCCAGTGACCATGTCCTGGTGCGCCGCTTCGAACAGGTGCGGCGACGCCATCCGTTGCAGGGCCGCGAGACACTTGTCGACGGCATCGCCCGCGAGCGCGCCATCCTGGCGCCGATCAAGAACTCCGCCGACCTTGTCGTAGAGACATCGGCGCTGACCGCAGCCAAACTGCGCGAGGTGGTGGAGGGGGTGTACCCGCACGACACCGACAACCGCCTCAGCGTGGCCGTGCAGTCGTTCGGATTCAAGTACGGTCTGCCGATCGACTCCGACTACGTGGCCGACGTCCGGTTCCTGCCGAACCCGTATTGGATCGCCGACCTGCGGGCGCAGAACGGTTGTGATGACGAGGTCCGGGACTACGTGCTCGGTCAGGACGGTGCGGGTCGTTTTGTGGATCTCCATCTCGAGATCGTGGCGGTGGTGGCTCCCGGATACCTGCGAGAAGGCAAGCGGTACATGACGATCAGCATCGGGTGCACCGGCGGCAAACACCGCAGCGTGGCGATCTCGGAGGAGGTCGGCCGTCGGCTCGCGGCGGCGACCGACACGCACGGCACGCCTTGCTACGACGTGCGGGTGATCCATCGTGATCTGGGGCGCGAATGAGTGCCCCGCAGGAACCCGCGGCGCGCGACATGCGGATCGTGGCGCTCGGCGGGGGGCACGGTCTGTACGCGACGCTGACGGCGATGCGCTATCTGAGCCCTGATGTCACGGCAGTGGTCACCGTCGCCGACGATGGTGGATCGTCGGGACGGCTGCGCGCCGAATTGGGCGTCATCCCGCCTGGTGATCTGCGAATGGCATTGTCGGCGTTGATGTCTGCGCCGGCCGCGCTGGCCGACAGGGTAGATGGACCCACCCCGCACGGCCCATCGGCACACGAACTGTGGGCGAGTATCTTCCAGCATCGATTCGGCGGTCGGGGAGCTCTGGCGGGTCACCCGGTCGGCAACCTGCTGCTGGCAGGCCTGACCGAGGTCACCGGGGATCCGGTGGCGGCGCTCGACGAGCTCGTCGCCGTGTTCGACATCGATGGCCGCGTGCTGCCCATGTCGGCGGTGCCACTCGACATCGAGGCCGACGTCTCCGGGCTGGAGAGCGACCCGCGCATCAGCAGGTGCATCCGCGGGCAGGTCGCGGTCGCGACCACACCCGGAAAGGTCCGGCGGGTCCGTCTGCTCCCGGCAGACCCGCCGGCGTGCCCGGATGCCGTCGAGGCGATCCGCGAGGCAGATCTGGTGGTGCTGGGCCCGGGGTCCTGGTTCTCCAGCGTGATCCCGCACGTGCTGGTACCCGAGCAGCTCCGGGCGCTGCGGGAGACCCGCGCGCGGCGGATGCTGTTCGTCAACCTGGCACCCGAACCCGGTGAGACGACCGGATTCTCGGTGGAACGCCACCTCCATGTGCTGCACGCCCACGCCGACGTGTTCCAGGTCGACGACATCGTGGTCGACGCCGCCTCGGTACCCGCCGGGCGTGAGCGGGATCACCTGATCCGGGCGGCTGAGTTGTTCGGCGCACGCCTGCACGTAGGTGACCTCGCAATACCTGGTCGGCACGTGCACGACCCGGAGAAAGTCGCCACTCTGGTGAAGCAACTGTGCGAAGGTGAATTGAGTCGATACGCTGTCCGAGCGCAAGAATCGTGAGTGAGTCGTGTGCACCGGCGACGGCGTTCGGAGCCGACGCAGTGATCACCGGGGATGGGTTCAATGCTCCTGGCGTGCCACGGCGCGACCCGGACAGAAGAACCGTGACAGGAGGGCAGGGACCGGTGGCGATGACCGCGGCGGTGAAGGATGAGCTTTCACGTCTGACCGTGACCCAGGTGAGTTGCCGCAAGGCCGAGGTGTCGGCGCTGTTGCGATTCGCCGGCGGACTGCACATCGTGGCGGGGCGGGTGGTGGTCGAGGCGGAGGTGGACCTCGGCAACGTCGCGCGACGGCTGCGGCGGGAGATCTTCGACCTGTACGGCTACAACTCCGACGTCCACGTGTTGCGTAGCGGCGGTCTTCGAAAAGGTGCCCGCTACATCGTGCGGGTCACCAAGGACGGTGAGGGTCTGGCGCGCCAGACCGGACTGCTCGACCTGCGTGGCCGACCGGTCCGGGGCCTCCCGGCTCAGGTCGTCGGCGGCAGCGTCGCCGACGCCGAGGCCGCGTGGCGCGGTGCCTTCCTGGCCCACGGTTCGTTGACCGAGCCGGGTCGCTCCTCAGCACTCGAAGTCAGCTGCCCCGGCCCCGAAGCGGCCCTCGCGTTGGTCGGCGCGGCCCGCCGGCTCGGTGTGTCCGCGAAGGCACGTGAGGTGCGCGGAGCCGACCGGGTGGTCATCCGGGACGGGGAGGCCATCGGTGCGTTGTTGACCCGCATGGGTGCCAACGACACCCGGCTGGTGTGGGAGGAGCGGCGCATGCGTCGCGAGGTCCGCGCAACCGCCAACCGCCTCGCCAACTTCGACGATGCCAACCTGCGTCGTTCGGCTCGGGCCGCCGTCGCGGCGGCCGCCCGGGTCGAGCGGGCCCTCGACATCCTGGGCGATGAGGTGCCCGATCACTTGGTGGCCGCCGGCCAGTTGCGCATCACCCATCGGCAGGCCTCCCTGGAGGAACTCGGTCAGCTCGCCGATCCGCCGATGACCAAGGATGCCGTCGCCGGGCGCATTCGACGATTGCTGTCGATGGCGGACAAGAAGGCCCGCACCGACGGCATACCGGACACCGAATCGGCCGTGACCTCGGACCTGCTCGACGACGCCTGAGCGCAGTCGAACCCGCGTGTCGGGCGATTCGTACCCATCGCATGCTGTTCGGTGAGCCTCCTACTAGGCTGAGGTGGGCCACGGGTGATGTTCACCATCGTGAATGTCGCCCCCGTTTGCGGCCGCAGGCCTTGATGATGAATACCGCTAAGGAGCACAACAGTGACTGTTCGGGTAGGCGTTAACGGATTCGGCCGGATCGGCCGCAACTTCTTCCGCGCCGTGGAAGCACAGAAGGCTTTGGGTACCACCGACATCGAGATCGTCGCGGTCAACGACCTGACCGACAACGCGACACTCGCTCATCTGCTCAAGTTCGACTCCATCCTCGGCCGCCTCCCAGAGGACGTCAGCCTCGAGGGTGAGGACACCATCGTCGTCGGCGACAAGAAGATCAAGGCGATGGCGATCAAGGAGGGCCCGTCGGCACTCCCGTGGGGTGATCTCGGCGTCGATGTCGTGGTCGAGTCGACCGGCATCTTCACCGACGGCACCAAGGCCAAGGGGCATCTCGACGCCGGCGCCAAGAAGGTCATCATCTCCGCGCCCGCCAAGAACGAGGACATCACCATCGTGATGGGCGTCAATGACGACAAGTACGACGGCAGCCAGAACATCATCTCCAATGCCTCGTGCACCACCAACTGCCTCGGCCCGTTCGCCAAGGTGCTCAACGACGAGTTCGGCATCGTCTCCGGCCTGATGACCACCGTGCACGCCTACACCCAGGACCAGAACCTGCAGGACGGCCCGCACAAGGATTTGCGCCGCGCCCGCGCCGCCGCGCTGAACGTGGTCCCGACCTCCACCGGTGCGGCCAAGGCCATCGGCCTGGTGCTGCCCGAACTGCTCGGCAAGCTCGACGGTTACGCCCTGCGCGTGCCGATCCCGACCGGCTCGGTCACCGACCTCACCGCGATCCTGGAGAAGTCCGCGACCGCCGACGAGATCAACGCTGCGATGAAGGCTGCTGCCGAGGGACCGCTCAAGGGCATCCTGAAGTACTACGACGCGCCGATCGTCTCCAGCGACATCGTCACCGATCCGCACTCGTCGCTCTACGACGCCGGCCTCACCAAGGTCATCGGCAACCAGGTCAAGGCTGTCTCCTGGTACGACAACGAGTGGGGCTACTCCAACCGCCTGGTTGACCTGACCGGTCTCGTCAGCAAGTCGCTGTAATCGCCCTCGAGTCACTAGGAGCAACGCCACCATGGGCGTACCCACACTGAAAGACCTTCTGGAAGAAGGCGTTTCGGGTCGGGGAGTGCTGGTCCGGTCGGATTTCAACGTTCCGCTCGACGGAACCACGATCACCGACCCGGGCCGCATCCTGGCCTCCCTGCCGACCTTGTCGGCGCTGGTCGATGCCGGTGCAAAGGTCATCATCACCGCGCATCTCGGTCGTCCGAAGGGCGAACCGGATCCGAAGTTCTCGCTGGCCCCGGTGGCCGAGCGACTCGGCGCCGAACTCGGCCGCAACGTGCAGTTGGCCGGCGACGTGGTCGGAACCGATGCGCTCGCCCGGGCCGAAGGCCTCACCGACGGCGATGTCCTGCTGCTGGAGAACGTGCGTTTCGATCCGCGCGAGACCTCCAAGGACGAGACCGAACGGGAAGCGCTGGCCAAGGCGCTCGTCGAGTTGGTCGGCGACGACGGTGCCTTCGTCTCCGATGGCTTCGGTGTGGTGCATCGCAAGCAGGCGTCGGTGTACGACGTCGCGAAGCTCCTGCCGCACTACGCCGGCAAACTCGTGGCGGCCGAGGTAGACGTGTTGTCGAAGCTGACCCACGAGGTGGCGCGGCCGTATGCGGTCGTCCTGGGCGGGTCGAAGGTGTCGGACAAGCTCGGCGTCATCGAAGCGCTGGCCCCGAAGGTCGACACCCTGGTCATCGGTGGCGGCATGGCGTTCACCTTCCTTGCCGCGCAGGGACACTCGGTGGGCAACTCGCTGCTGCAGGAAGATCAGATCGACACCTGCAAGGGCCTGCTCGAGCAGTTCGGTGACGTGATCCGGCTGCCGGTCGACGTGGTGGTGGCCGACAAGTTCGCCGCCGACGCCGAGGCGAAGACGGTCTCCGTAACGGAGATCCCAGAGGGGTGGATGGGTCTGGACATCGGGCCCGAATCGGTCAAACGTTTCACCGCGGTGCTCTCCGGAGCCGAGACGGTGTTCTGGAACGGGCCTTCGGGCGTGTTCGAGTTCGAGAAGTTCGCATCGGGTACCCGCGGGGTCGCCGAAGCGATCGCGGCGACCACCAAGGGCGGCGCGTTCACGGTCGTCGGCGGCGGCGACTCGGCGGCCGCCGTGCGCACCCTGGGTCTGCCCGACAGCGATTTCTCGCACATCTCGACCGGTGGCGGGGCATCCCTGGAGTATCTCGAGGGCAAGGAGCTGCCCGGACTGAAAGTGCTGGAGAGCTGATGGCGCGTACACCGCTCATTGCGGGCAACTGGAAGATGAACCTGAATCATCTGGAGGCCATCGCGCTCGTCCAGAAGATCGCGTTCGCCTTGCCCGCGAAGTACTTCGACAAGGTCGATGTGACGGTCATCCCGCCGTTCACCGACATCCGGAGCGTCCAGACCGTCGTGGACGGCGACAAGTTGCTGCTCACCTATGGTGCGCAGGATCTGTCGGCACACGATTCGGGGGCGTTTACCGGTGAGATCAGCGGTGCCTTCCTGGCCAAGCTGGGGTGCACCTATGTCGTCGTCGGACACTCCGAGCGTCGCACCATGCATGCCGAGACCGACGAGGTCGTCCTGGCCAAGACCAAGGCGGCGCTCAAGCACGGCCTGACGCCGATCGTGTGCATCGGTGAGGGTCTCGACATCCGGGAGGCGGGCGAACACGTCGCATACAACGTCACCCAACTCAAGGGGTCGTTGGCGGGTTTGTCGGCCGAGGAGGTCGGCAAGGTGGTCATCGCGTACGAGCCGGTGTGGGCCATCGGCACGGGGCGAGTGGCCAGCGCGCAGGACGCCCAGGAGGTGTGTTCGGCCGTGCGGGGTGCACTCGCCGAAATCTCGGACGATGCGACCGCAGATTCGGTTCGGGTGCTGTACGGCGGCTCGGTGAACGCGAAGAACGTCGGCGACATCGTCGGCCAGACCGATGTCGACGGAGCCCTCGTCGGCGGTGCGTCGCTGAAATCCGACGAGTTCGCGACATTGTCGGCCATCGCGGCCGGCGGGCCACTGCCGTGACGGCTCCTGCTCGCAAGCTCCGGGCCTCCTGAGGGCGGCAGGGGTTTGGTTCCGCTGACCCCCGTCACCCCATTCTCTGAGCACCGGCGACGAGCGCGTAGACTGTGGCAGGTTGTGCGGAGTTCGACGCTCCGCGCGACCTGCCACAGTTGCTTTGCACCGACCGAACAGGACTGACTACACGTGAAGCTCGCACTCGACATCGGATTGGTCATCACCAGCGTGTTGATGGTGGTGCTGGTGTTGCTGCACCGCGGTAAGGGCGGTGGCTTGTCGTCGCTGTTCGGTGGCGGTGTGCAGTCGAGTCTGTCCGGTTCGAGCGTCGTCGAGCGCAACCTGGATCGGCTGACCGTCTTCGTCGGCATCATCTGGTTCATCTTCATCATCGGCATCGGAGTCGACATCAAACTTTCCTGACGATCAGACGTCGAAACATTCGGCGACCCTGCCTTTCCGCATCAGTGCGGAGGTATGGGTCGCCGTTTTCGCGCTGACCGCGCCCGCCACGGTGCCCGATACCGGCCGCCGGGCCGACGCGCCCCGACGCGCCCCGAGATGACGCACCGTGTGAATACCGGGATACTGACCTCATGAGCGAATCGATCTCGTCTGAGTCCACTCGGTCCGCCGGAGCGCCTGCGTGGCGTCCCACGATGACAATCGCCGACCACATCATCATCGACGACGAGGGCCGCGCTCTCACCGAGCCACTGCGTGAGGACATCCGCCTGCTCGGCGGCCTGCTGGGTGACATGGTTCGCGAACACTCGGGCGACGAGGTCTTCGATCTGGTCGAGAACGCGCGGATCGCCGCATTCCGCATCCGTCGCGCGGAGATCGATCGCGACACCCTCGCCGACATGTTCGCCGATGTCGACCTGTCGGTTGCCATGCCCGTGATCCGTGCGTTCTGCAACTTCGCCCTGCTGGCCAATCTCGCCGAGGACATCCACCGCGAACGGCGGCGCGCCATCCATGTGCGAGCGGGCGATCCGCCCCAGGACAGCACCCTGGCGGCAACCTACGCAAAGCTGGCCGAAGCCGGGCTGACCGATGCTCAGGTGGGCAAGGCGCTGGCGGACGCGACGGTGGTGCCGGTCATCACCGCTCATCCGACCGAGACGCGCCGCCGCACCGTGTTCGAAGCTCAGAACCGCATCACCGAACTCATGCGTTTCCGCAGCCGGACCGAACTGACGCCGGCCGAAGAGGCCGAGGTGCTCGAAGGCCTCCGCCGGCAGATCCTGACCCTGTGGCAGACGGCGCTGATCCGTCTCGAGCGACTCAACATCAAGGACGAGATCCGCTCCGGCCTGCGGTATTACGACGCCTCCTTCTTCGAGGTGGTACCCAAGATCAACACAGGTGTCCGTGCGGCGCTGCGCAGCGCGTACCCCGACGCCGGGCTCGACGACGATCCGATGCTGCGGATGGGTTCCTGGATCGGTGGCGACCGCGACGGCAATCCCTTCGTCACCGGGGAGATCGTGGAGATGGCCACCACCCTCGCGGCGCGTACGGCCATCGGTCACCACTTGTCGGAACTGCGCCTGTTGGCCGAAGAACTGAGCATGTCGACGCGCCTCATGTCGCCCGACGACCGGATTTATGAACTCGGGGGAGTCGACCGGGCCGATCCCGCAGCCGACGAGCCGTTCCGACTCGCCTTGGGCAAGATCCGATCTCGTCTCGTGGCCACCGCGGTCCACATGTTCGGTGAGGAGGTCATGAAGGCATCGGATCTCTTCGAGCTCGACGGGGCCGAGCCGTATTCCGACGCAGACGAGCTGCTCGCCGAGCTGGACATCGTGGACGCCGCGCTGCGATCCACCCACGACGACATCATCGCCGACGACCGCCTGCTCATGCTGCGAGAAGCGGTCCGTACCTTCGGTTTCAACCTATCCGGCCTGGACATGCGGCAGAACTCCGACATGCACGAAGAGGTCGTTGCCGAGTTGCTCGCATGGGCCGGCGTGCACCCGGACTATGCCTCACTCGACGAGGCGCAACGGGTGGAGATCCTGACACGCGAGCTCACCGCACGACGTCCGCTCACCCGACTGGACGCGGAGCTCAGCGAGCTCGCGACCAAGGAACTCGACATCGTGCGGGCAGCCGCCAAGGCCGTCAATATGTTCGGCCCCGAGTCGGTGCCGAACTACGTCATCAGCATGTGTACGTCGGTGAGCGACATGCTCGAGCCGATGATCCTGCTGAAGGAAGCCGGATTGATCGATCTGGATCCGGAGACCGGAAAGCTGTCGTCGTCGGTGCGTATCGTGCCGCTGTTCGAGACCATCGAGGATCTGCAGCAAGGGGCCGAGACACTGCTGGCGGCACTCGACATCCCCCTCTATCGCGACCTCGTCGAAGGTCAGGCCGGTATGCAGGAGGTGATGCTCGGCTACTCCGACTCGAACAAGGACGGCGGGTACATGGCCGCGAACTGGGCGTTGTACCGCGGCGAACTCGACCTGGTGGAGGCGGCCGAGAAGGCCGGAATCCGACTGCGACTGTTCCACGGACGTGGTGGCACCGTCGGGCGCGGTGGTGGCCCGAGTTACGACGCCATCCTCGCGCAACCGCCCGGAGCCGTGCAGGGTTCTCTGCGAATCACCGAGCAGGGCGAGATCATCGCGGCCAAGTACGCCGAACCCGTCCTGGCCGAACGAAATCTGGAGACCTTGCTGGCAGCGACCATAGAGTCGTCGCTGCTCGATGTGGAAGGACTCGGCGACGAATCCGAGGACGTCTACAGCAACATGGACGAGATCGCGGCCCTCGCACGTTCCGCCTACAGCAAGTTGGTTCACGAGACGCCCGGCTTCGTGGAGTACTTCACCACGTCGACACCGTTGTCGGAGATCGGCGCGCTGAACATCGGCAGCCGGCCGGCGTCGCGTAAGCAGACCGAGAAGATCTCCGATCTGCGGGCCATCCCGTGGGTGCTGTCCTGGACGCAATCGCGGGTGATGCTGCCCGGGTGGTACGGCACCGGTTCTGCCTTCGAACAATGGGTGCGCGACGACGAGAAGCGCTTGGAAACCTTGCGCCGCTACTACGAGACCTGGCCGTTTTTCCGCACCGTCATATCCAATATGGCGCAGGTGCTCGCGAAGTCCGATATGGGACTGGCGCACCGCTACGCCCAGCTCGTCGAGGACGAGGACCTACGCGACACGGTGTTCGGGATGATCGTCGACGAACACGAACGCACCATCGCGATGTGCGCGAAGATCACCGGTACCGAGGACCTGCTGTCGGACAACTCGGCGCTGAAACGCTCGGTGTACAACCGGTTCCCGTATCTGGAGCCGCTCAACTTGTTGCAGATCGAGCTGCTGCGCCGGTTCCGTGCCGGTGACGACGAGCCACGGATACGCCGCGGGATCCAGCTGACGATGAACGGCCTCGCCACCGCCCTACGCAACTCGGGCTAGTCCCCGGCCCGTCGACTGGGCGCCTTTCCCGTCGATTGGGCACTGATTCTTGTTGACTGGGCGCCCCGACCGGCGCAGGCGGTTCCCTCGCGCGGAATGCGGCAGTCGGTTGTCCGTGTTGCACCCGGCATGAAGGCTTTGTGGGTGAGTGCACATCCCGATCGCGGGTCTCTCAACTGCCATCTCCATCAATTCGGTGTACGGGCTCTGCACGCCGAGGGGTGGCAGGTGACCGAATCCGATCTCTACGCGATGGACTGGGATCCGGTTCTGCGCGAGGAGGGCGGGGCCGACGTCGAAACCGAACAGCGCAAACTGGCCGATGCCGACCTCGTCGTGCTGCAGTTCCCGCTCTGGTGGTACGGCATGCCGGCGATCATGAAGGGATGGATCGACCGGGTCTTCGAGCGCGGTTTCGCCTACGACGTGATGGATCCGGCCACGGGGAGAGCCCGAAAGTACGGCGACGGCGGGTTGGTCGGACGACGTGCGCTGACGATCGTCACCGCCGGCGACCGTCCCGGTAGCCTCGGCCCGCGCGGGATCAGCGGCGACATCGAGGACGTGCTGTGGCCTACGCTGCACGGAACCCTCTGGTACACCGGGATGTCCGCACTCCGTCCGCATCTCATCACCCAGGCGCGCGACGTGAATGCGTCCACCATCGAAGGGGTCGAACGCGAGCTGGCCGACAGACTTCGCAGTGTTGCCGACGAGGAACCGATCGGATTCCTACCCCTCGACGAGGAGTTCTACGATCACCCGATTCGATTGTGCGAGGGTGTCTCACCTGGGCTCACCGGCAACGCCGCTCATCGCTTCGTGACGTGACCGGGGCCTGACGACGTGTACCCGTCGGCCGCCCAGTTGGTCCATGCGAAGAGCATGGCCCGACGACGACCGCCTCAGAGGCGCGACGCGGCGGGACGATCCAGGAACCAGACCGTCTCGTCGGTTCCGTGCGCACCGGCGCAGGGCCAGTCGGCTGCGTGCGCGCCGGTGTGGGCTGCCGCGACCGCCTCGGCCTTGTCCTCGCCGGCAACCAGAAACCACACCGCCTTGCTGCGGTTGACCACGGGGAGCGTCAGGGTGATGCGTCGGGGTGGCGGCTTGGGCGAGTCTTCCACGGGGACAACAATCTTCTCGGTCTCGGCGGTGGCCGCGGTGTGCGGGAACAGCGAGTTGATGTGACCCTCACCGCCCATCCCGAGCAGGTGCAGATCGAAATGCGGCACACGGCCGGCACTGGTCCGCGTCAACACCGATGCGTACGAGGCGGCGGCGGCCTCGATGTCATCGCCGAACTCGCCATCCGACGGTGCCATGGCGTGCACTCGCGCCGGGTCGACCGGAACATGATCGAGCAACGCCTCGCGCGCCTGTCCGTAGTTGCGCTCCGGGTCGTCGGCGGGCACGAATCGGTCGTCGCCCCAGAACAACTCGATCCGTGACCAGTCGACGTCACCGCTGTCGGCCGCCAACGCACGCAGGATCGCTATCCCGTTGCTGCCGCCGGTCAACACGACCGAGGCGACACCGTGGTCGGCCTGGGCCTTGGTGACCAGATCCACGAATCGACTGGACGCGGTCGCGACCAGGTCGCTCTTGTCGTCGAACACCAGGGTTTCCGGAATCATCAGGCGACCGCCTGTCCTTCGAACTCCACGTCCACCACACCCTGCAGTGCCAGTGCGTAGACGTCGTCGGTGTCGAGGCGACGTAGTTCCTCGGCCAGCAGAAGAGGCAGTTCGCGGCGGGTCATCGCGACGCGCCCGTCGGGTTTGCCCGGCATGCTCAGCACAGCGTTGTTGTTCATGTCGAGCGAGAGGACGGTCGGGCCGTCTTCGCGCATCAGACGGACCTCGAAGCTTCCCACGGTCCGCCGGGTCGGCACCGACAGCGCCGACCGTAGCCAGCCCGCGAGCAGGTCGATGCCGGGGGAGTCGGCGGGGCCTGCCACCACGACCTCGGTGAGCGGCGTGTGCGGCGGTCGATCCGCTGCCGAGGCCAGCAGGGCCCGCCAATGGGTGATCTGCGTCCAGGCGAGATCGGTGTCACCCGGCGAGTACGTGGCCAACCGCCGGGCAAGCACCGTCTTGGGATTGGCACACCGGTTGGCGTCGAGGATGCGACGGCGCCCGAGTGAACCCATCGGATCGGATGCCGGCGCAGTGGGCGCCTCGCCGGGCCACCACACGACAACCGGTGTGTCGGGCAACAGGAACGGGGTGACCACCGAGCGCGGGTGATCGGCGAGTTCACCCTGTAGCGAGAGCAGCACCACTTCCGACGCCCCGGCGTCGCCACCCACCCGAATCTCGGCATCGAGCCGGGAGTCGGCAGAGCGATCGCCGCGGGTCACCACGATCACTCGGCTCGGATGCTCACTGCTGGCACCGATCGCGGCCTCGATGGCACCTTCGGTGGGTTCGCCGTGTTCGGCACACACGACCAGCGTGAGCACGCGACCGAGACTGATGGCGCCGCCGGCCTCCCGGACTTCGACGATTTTCTTCGCGACATCGGTGGTGGAGGTGTTGGGCAACTCGACGATCATCGTCAGCCATTCTGTCGTTGGTCTACCGGCGGATGCACGGGCGTCGCGGTCATGGTCGGCGCCAGGTTCGGCCGACGCGCGACATCATCTCGTCGGCGGACGCCGGGCCCCAGGTCCCCGACTCGTAGGTGTCGGGCGTGCCGGACTCGGCCCAGTGTTCTATGACCGGGTCGAGTATTTTCCAGGAGAGTTCGACTTCTTCGTTGACCGGGAAGAGCGACGGCTCACCGAGCAACACGTCCAAGATCAGTCGCTCGTAGGCCTCCGGCGACGCCTCGGTGAACGCGGTGCCGTAGCTGAAGTCCATGTTGACGTCGCGGACCTCCATGCTCGACGCCGGCACCTTGGACCCGAACCGAAGGGTGATCCCTTCGTCCGGCTGTACTCGGATGACCAGCGCGTTCTGGCTGAGTTCCTCGGTCATGGTCTTGTCGAACGGCAGATGGGGAGCCCGTTTGAACACGAGTGCGATCTCGGTGACGCGGCGTCCGAGGCGTTTGCCGGTGCGCAGGTAGAACGGGACACCGGCCCAGCGTCGGGAGTCCACCTCGAGGGCGATCGCGGCGAAGGTCTCGGTGGTCGAGTCCTTCGCGAAGCCCTCCTCATCGAGCAGTCCCGGCACCTTCTGGCTGCCCTGCCAGCCACCGCCGTACTGCCCTCGCGCGGTGTTTTCGTCGAGCGGCTCGATGTTGCGGGTCGCCGCGAGCACCTTGATTTTCTCGTCCTGCAGTTGCTTGGGTTCGAAGGAGATCGGTTCCTCCATGGCGACCAGCGCCATCAGCTGCAGCAGATGATTCTGGATCACGTCACGTGCTGCGCCGATGCCGTCGTAGTAGCCGGCGCGGCCGCCGAGTCCGATGTCCTCGGCCATGGTGATCTGCACGTGGTCGACGTAATGCGAACTCCACAGCGGATCGAACATCTGGTTGGCGAAGCGCAACGCCAAGATGTTCTGCACCGTCTCCTTGCCGAGGTAGTGGTCGATCCGGAAGACCGACGACTCGGGGAACACCCCGTTGACGATCGCGTTGAGTTCCTTGGCCGATTCCAGGTCGTGTCCGAACGGCTTCTCGATCACCACGCGACGCCAGTGGTCGCCGTCTTCCTTGGCCAGGCCGCTGCGGTCCAGCTGCTCGCAGACCGTGGGGAAGGCCTTGGGCGGGATCGACAGGTAGAACGCGTGGTTGCCGTCGGTGCCGCGTTCCTTGTCGAGTCCTTCCAGGGTTTCCTTGAGGCGGTCGAACGCGCTGTCGTCGTCGAAGGCACCCTGGACGAACCGGAAGCCTTCGGCGAGTCGCTCCCACACCTCCTCGCGGAACCCCGTGCGTGCGTGATCGCGCACCGCGTCATGGACGACCTTGGCGAAGTCCTCGTCGTCCCAGTCGCGCCGAGCGAAACCGACAAGCGCGAACGACGGCGGTAGCAGACCCCGATTGGCGAGGTCGTAGACCGCCGGCATCAACTTCTTGCGGGCGAGGTCGCCCGTCACGCCGAAAATGATCAGGCTGCACGGGCCCGCGATCCGTGGCAGCCGCTTGTCCTGGGGATCGCGGAGCGGGTTGTTCCAGGTGGTACCGCCGCCGGGCACGCGCGGTCAGCCCTTCGCGGCCGTGAGCTGCTCGGCGGTGGCGTCGAGCAACTCGTTCCACGACACCTCGAATTTCTCCACGCCCTCGTCCTCGAGGACCTTGAAGACGTCGGCGACGTCGATGCCGACAGCGGCGAGACTGTCGAAGACCTCTTGCGACTCGTTCGCCAGGCCGACGATGGATCCGGTGTTGACCCAGCCGTGATCGGCGAACGCATCCATCGTCTTGCCCGGCATGGTGTTCACCGTGTTGGGGGCGACGAGTTCGCTGACATACAGGGTGTCGGGGTAGTCGGGATTCTTCACCCCGGTCGACGCCCACAGGGCACGCTGTGGGCGGGCGCCCTGCGCGAGAAGGTCGGGGAAGCGGGACTCGACCTCGAAGACCTCCTGATAGGCCTGATAGGCGAGTCGTGCGTTGGCCAGTGCGGCTTTGCCCTTGAGGTCGGTGGCGGCCGGGGTACCGATGGCATCGAGACGCTTGTCGACCTCGGTGTCGACCCGCGAGACGAAGAACGAGGCGACCGAATGGATGGTCGAGAGGTCATGGCCCGCTGCGGCGGCCGCGTCGAGGCCGTCCAGGTAGGCGTCCATCACCTCCTTGTACCGCTCCACCGAGAAGATCAGCGTCACGTTCACGCTGATGCCCTCGGCCAGGGTGCGGGTGATCGCGGGCAGTCCGGCCTTGGTGGCGGGGATCTTGATCAGCAGGTTGGGCCGGTCGACGATCTTCCACAGTTCGACGGCCTGTGCGACGGTGGCGTCGGTTTCGTGGGCCAGTCGCGGATCCACTTCGATCGACACGCGCCCGTCGACGCCGTCGGACTCCTCGAACACCGGTGCGAGCACGTCGCAGGCGTTGCGTACGTCGTCGGTGGTGACGGTCCGGATCGTCGCGTCGACGTCGGCTCCGCGCGCGGCCAGCTCGTTGACCTGGCCGTCGTAGGCGGTTCCCTTCGACAGGGCCGCCTGGAAGATGGATGGATTCGTGGTGACTCCGACGACGGATTTGGTCTCGACCAGTTCCTTGAGGCCACCGGAGGAGATCAGTTCTCGGGACAGGTCGTCGAGCCAGACCGAGACGCCGGCCTCGGACAGTTCTGCCAGCTTTGCGTTCTGAGTCATGCTGCTATCCCTTCACGTTGGCGATCGAGCGTTGTGCGGCGGCGACGGTGGCGTCGGGTGTGATGCCGAACTCGGTGTACAGCGTCTGGTAGTCGGCGGATTCCCCGTAGTGCTCGAGTGAAACGCATTCGCCGAAGCCGCCCACGATCTTGTGCCACGACATGGCGATACCGGCCTCCACCGAAACGCGCGCCTTGACCGTCGGCGGCAGTACCTGATCGCGGTAGTTCTGGTCCTGACTTTCGAACCACTCGACGCATGGCATGGATACGACCCGCGCGCCGATGCCCTGCGCCTCCAGCTTCTGGCCGGCGGCGACGGCGATCTCGACCTCCGAGCCGGTGGCGATGAGGATCACGTCGGGGACGGGTGTGGATGCCTCGACGAGGACGTAGCCGCCCTTCTCTACGCCCTGGGCCGAGGTGTTCTCCAACACCCCGACCTTCTGGCGGGTCAGGCACAGACCGACCGGTCCGCTGCTGCTGGACTTCTCCAGCACCGTCTTCCACGCGAACGCGGTCTCGTTCGCATCGGCCGGACGGACCACGCTGAGATTCGGGATGGCGCGCAGGGCCGACAGGTGTTCGATCGGCTGGTGGGTGGGTCCGTCCTCGCCGAGCCCGATGGAATCGTGGGTCCACACATAGATCGGATCGATGTCCATCAGCGAGGCCAACCGGACCGCCGGACGCATGTAGTCACTGAACTGCAGGAAGGTGCCACCGTAGGCGCGGGTCGGTCCATGCAGCACGATGCCGGACAGGATCGAACCCATGGCGTGCTCCCGGATGCCGAAGTGCAGCGTCCGCCCGTAGGGCTCGGCATCCCAGTCGGCGTTGGAGATCGAGGTCGGTCCGAAGGACTTCGCGCCCTTCATGGTCGTGTTGTTGCTGCCTGCGAGGTCGGCCGAACCGCCCCAGAGTTCGGGCAGCACGGGGGCCACGGCGTTGAGCACGTCACCGGATGCGGATCGGGTGGCGACCGAGCCGCCGGGTTCCCAGCTGGGCAGCACGTCGGACCAGCCGGCGGGTAGCCGGTCCTGGCTGACCCGATCGAACAGCTCTTTGCGCGCCGGTTCGCGTTCGACCCACGCGTTGAACGACGACTCCCATTCCTGGTGCGCCGCCCGACCGCGGTCGACGAGACCGCGGGTGTGCGAGATGACCTCGTCGCTCACCTCGAAGGACTTGTCGGGGTCGAAACCGAGGATCTTCTTGGTCGCCGCAACCTCCTCGGCACCCAACGCCGAGCCGTGCACGCCACCGGTGTTCATCTTGGTGGGTGCCGGGTAGCCGATGATGGTGCGCAGCAGGATGATCGACGGTCGGTCGGTGACCGATTTGGCCTCGGCGACCGCGGCCTCGATGGCGGCCACGTCCTCGCCGCCCTCGACGACCTGGACGTGCCAGCCGTATGCCTCGTAGCGCTTGGCGGTGTCCTCGGAGAGCGCGATGCTGGTGCCGTGTTCGATCGAGATCTCGTTGTCGTCGTAGAACAGGATCAGGTTCCCCAGTTGTTGGGTACCCGCCAGCGACGACGCCTCGGAAGTGACGCCCTCTTCGATGTCGCCGTCGGAGGCCACCACGTAGATGTAGTGATCGAACGGGCTCTCACCCCACGCCGGCTCGGGATCGAACAGACCCCGTTCGCGGCGAGCGGCCATCGCCATGCCCACCGCCGACGCCAAGCCCTGTCCGAGCGGTCCGGTGGTGATCTCGACGCCACGGGTGTGCCGGAACTCCGGGTGGCCCGGGGTCTTGGATTTGAAGGTGCGCAGCGCCTCGAGATCGGCCAATTCGAGGCCGAATCCGCCGAGATACAGCTGGATGTAAAGGGTGAGGCTCGAATGGCCGCAGGACAGCACGAAGCGGTCGCGCCCGACCCACTCGGTGTCGGCGGGGTCGTGGCGCATCACACGCTGGAACAGCGTGTAGGCCAGGGGAGCGAGACTCATCGCGGTGCCGGGATGGCCACTTCCGCATTTCTGGACGGCGTCGGCGGCCAGTACCCGCACGGTGTCGACCGCGCGGGTGTCCACGTCGGTCCAATCGTCGGGGTAAGCCGGCTGGGTCAACGCGCGAATGTCATCTGTCAGCGCCACGGTCGTGGTGTCTCCTGTGCCTAGTCGGTGCGATCCGATCGCAGGTTGTCTGGTCCTGCCATCAACAGTATGTACAAGTCCACAAGGTGCTCGACGGTGTGATTCGCACGACCATCGCCCTGTCGGCGACGTCGCCACGATGGCGGGGTGCAACCACACCGGCCGCGAGTACGGCAGCCACGTCGTCAAGCCTAGTCGCCCTCGCTGTGCGACTGCGCGTCGAGTTGCCCGAATGGACCCGGGAGGCGATTCTTCGATCGCCCGACCCACCGTCTACCATGCTCTGTAGTAGCCCCTCGTCGAGTTCCGCGCCGAAGTATCCGAATCCGCCGTGCTCCGACGTCGTCGGGGCAGACGAGGAGAGGCCGTGAGGATTGGGGAACGTGTGAGCGGAGATCTGTCCGCTGCATCCCGCGGGTCCCATGGGTCGGTCGCGCCGGCACCAGCCGCCGCGGGGGACTCGTTCTTGGCCCGGTCGAAGGCGACGGTGCTCGCCTACGTCGCGCTCACCAAACCGCGGGTCATCGAGCTTCTGTTGGTGGCCACGATCCCGGTGATGCTGCAGGCCGACCGTGGCCACGTCGACATCGCGTTGATCGCCGCCACCCTCTTGGGTGGCTGGCTCGGCGCGGGCAGTGCCAACACCCTGAACATGGTGGCCGACGCCGACATCGACCAGAAGATGAAGCGCACCGCGCGCCGGCCGCTGGCGCGTCACGCCGTGACCACGCGCAACGCGCTGATCTTCGGCATCGTGCTGTGGATCGCGTCGTTTGCGGTGCTGTGGTCGGCGGCGAATCTGCTCAGTGCGCTGCTGGTCACCGCGACCATCGCGTTCTACGTAGGCGTCTACACGATGATCCTCAAGCGTCGCACCTGGCAGAACGTGGTGTGGGGCGGGGCCGCCGGATGTATGCCGACCCTCGTCGGCTGGGCAGCGGTGACCGGATCCATCGGCTGGCAGCCGATCGTGCTGTTCTTGGTGATCTTCTTCTGGACACCGCCACACACCTGGGCGCTGGCGATGCGCTACAAGGAGGATTACCGGGCGGCCGGCGTGCCGATGCTGCCGGTGATCGCCACCGAGGAGCGCGTCACCCGCCAGATGGTCCTCTACACCTGGGCGACGGTGCTCAGTTCGCTTGCGCTGATCGCCGGCACGAGTTGGATCTACGCTGCGGTCGCGGTGCTCTCCGGCGGCTGGTTTGCCAGCCGTGTGCACAAGCTGTACAGGGAGACCCGGGCCGGTGCCGAAGTGGCGCCTTTGAAGATCTTCCTGCAATCCAACGAGTATCTCGCCATCCTGTTCTGCGGTCTCGCCATCGATGCGGTGGTGAACCTGCCGCTGATCACCAGCTACTTCTGACCCCTCCGCATCCTCGCCGGTCGGCATCAGTCGCCGGGCGGTGGCGCCCAGACCGGGGTCAGCCCGGGATCAGCACGGTCGTTCCCGTGGTCAGGCGTGACTCCAGCGCCCGGTGTGCCTCGGCGGCGTCGGCGAGGCGATGGCGCTGTCCCACCCGGATGTCGATGTCACCGTCTGCGACAGCACCCAGGAACTCGCCGGCGCGCCAACGCAGTTCTTCGGTGTCGGCTATGAAGTGCCCCAGGGTCGGCCGGGTGACCGACAGCGAACCGGCCGGATTCAGACGCTGCAGATCAAACGGCGGAACCGGTCCGGACGCCGCGCCGAAGAGCACGATGATGCCGCGTACCGCGGTCGATGCCAGCGATTGTTCGAAGGTGTCGGCCCCCACACCGTCATAGGCCACCGACACCCCGCGGCCGTCGGTGAGTGACCGGACTTCCTCGGCCAGCGCGTCGCCGTATCGCACCACGTGATCGGCGCCTGCCGCTCGGGAAAGGGTCTCCTTGTCGTCCGAGGACACTGTCGTGATCACCCGCAGGCCACGACGCTTGGCCATCTGCGTCAGAATCAGACCGACTCCGCCGGCGCCGGCATGGATCAGCACGGTCTCACCCGTGGCCGGTCGAGCACTCCCGTCGAGTAGGTAGTGCGCGGTGAGTCCGCGGAGCATGGCCGATCCGGCGACATCGTCGGCGACCCCGTCCGGGATCGGCACAGCGCGGGCGGCGGGCACCGCGACCAGTTCGGCATAGCTGCCCGGCGCGTCGACCCAGCACACCCGTTGTCCGACGGCCACATCGTCGACGTCGGCGCCGACCGCGGTCACCTCGCCGGCGCCCTCGGTGCCGGGCACATACGGCGGCACCGACGGGTAGAGGCCGCGGCGCAGGTAGGTGTCGATGAAGTTGACCCCGACCGCGGCGGTGCGCACGATGACCTCTCCCGGTGCGGGTATGGGGTCATCGACGGTGCCGAAATCGAGGACGTCGGGGCCTCCGTGGCGGACCACCTGGATTGCACGCATGGCACCGTTGTACCCCATCGGCCGAGAGGTGATCGCGCGTGCCATGCGCAGCGTGCCGGCCACCGGTGGGTCGACATCACGGCGGGTGGGCACCGGTATGCTCAAGCACCATGAGCGATCAGCCCGCAACCGATTCCGTCGACGCCTCCGCCCCCGCCGTCGAGGTGCCGAACGACGTCGTCGCGTCCATCAAGGGCTTCGTCGAACGCGAGGGGGGTTCGGCGAAGGTGGTTCTGCAGCCGATCGGAGCAGCCGGGGTACGCATCACGCTGGTCGGTGAGAGCGGAGGCATCCTCGGCGACCGTGTGGTGCCCGACATGGCCGTGGCCCACGCCGTGGTTGCGGCGGTGGACGGTCTCGAGACCGCAGAGTGGGACCGTGACCTCACGTCGGCGGCGAATGTCTCACCGTCGCACTACACGAAGATGGCGGGTTGGGTGGCCAACCAGAAGCGCTTCCCGAGGCCGCGAAATCGGGCGATTCTGTGAGATTCGCGGTCTGCGTTCCGGCGCGGGCCTTGCGAGCGCTCTAGCGGCGACGCTCGGCCCGCAGGGTGCCGGCGGTGGCCGACACCTCCCCGTCGTCGTGCACCGATTCCCGGTCCACCGGCCGTGGACGGTCGCCGAACCGCAGGATCATCCACGTGGCGGCGATGAGCAGCAACGCGCTCACCGTCATGTGCGCGATCACCAGGGCGATCGGCAGACCGGTGTTGTACTGGACGACACCCAGCACACCCTGCAGGGTGATCAATCCGAGCACCACATCGGCCGTTCGGCGTTCGGGTTGGCGCATCAGGTGGGTGACCACCGCGAGCGCCACGGCAAGACCGATGAGTATGAAGACGCCGTCGGCGTGTAGCTGGGTGGCGTTGTCGGGTGCCAACCCGTTACGGGGGGCGTCGGCATCACCTGCATGCGGACCGGAACCGGTGACCACAGTGCCGAGATAGATGACCACCCACACCACGAGACATTGCAGCCACGCGAGCCGATGCCCCAGACGTGACGCGAGGTCGGCGACCGGTGTTGCATCGGTCCGCGGACGCATCCGGTACACCAGCACCGTCGCACCGGAGACCAGCACCATCGACAACACGAAGTGCAGCGAGACGACCCAGGGGTTCAGCTGGGTCAGCACGGTGATTCCGCCGATGACGCCCTGAAAAGGGATGCCGAGGGCGAGGAGTGCGGCGAGCCAGCGGTCGCGGCGCTCGGAGCGGGCGTATCGGTACACAGCGGTGAAGGTGGCGATCGCGATCACCACCAGTACCCAGGTGAGCATGCGATTGCCGAACTCGATCACCCCGTGCATGCCCAATGCGCCGTGGGGTACGAACGAATCGTCGGTACAGCGCGGCCAGGTGGGACATCCGAGTCCGGAACCGGTCAGTCGGACGGCGCCGCCGGTCGCGACGATCCCGACGTTTGCGACCAGCAGTGCGATGCTCCACAGCCACACGAAACGAGCGGTCGGGTGCCCGAAGCCCGGAACCCGCGTGAACCTGCCGGGCCGGTCGGATGTCGATGCCGACGTCTCGGTCGCCGATGTCTCGGTTGTCGAAGGATCGGCGGCCGATCCGGCCGGCCGCGTGTTGGACGTTGTCATTCGAACCGGAACCACCTCACCGCGAGCACAGCGGCCACCGCCGCCCATGCGAGCAATACACCTATGCCGAAGAAATCGATCGAACCCGCGGTCGCCTGGCCGAGGGCTTCGGTCAATGCGCCGGATGGGACGGCGCGGGCGATCCACTGCATCGCGTCGGGAACCCGATCACCCATCACCACCAAGCTGCCGACACCGACCATCGCGAACCACAGCAGGTTGCCCAGCGCCAGCACGACCTCGGCCTTCAGTGTGCCGCCCAGCAGCAGGCCGAGCGCCGAGAAGGTGATGGTCCCGACCGCGATGACAAGCGCTCCGAGGACGATGCCGAGCGCCGATGGTCGCCAGCCGAACGCGAGACCGATGGCCCCGAGGATGACGGCCTGCAGGGCGACCACGAGCACGACCGCGATCGACTTGCCCGCGATGATGCCCCAGCGGGGGATCGGTGTGGCGCCCAGTCGTTTGAGCGCGCCGTACCGTCGGTCGAAGCCCAGGGCGATCGCCTGGCCGGTGAAGGCCGTCGACATCACCGCGACCGTCATGATGGCCGGGACGAACGTGGTCGCCCGTTCGGCCGTCGACGCGCCGAGGTCAGTGTCCAACGGCAGCAGGCACAGACCGACCAGCAGCGTGATCGGGATGAACATGGTGAGCAGCAATTGCTCGCCGTTACGCAGCAGCAGCTTCAGTTCCATCCGCGACTGCGCGACGAGGATCGTCGGCAGCGATGACGCGCGTGGGCGAGGTGCGAACGTGCCGGGGGCGAACCGATTGGCGGCGGTGGTCATGAGCGCAGCGCCCGCCCGGTCAGGTCGAGGAACACGTCCGACAGGCTGCGGGTCTCCACCCGCAGATCGGTGGCGAGCACATCGATCTTCGCGAACCACGCGGTGACGGTCGCCAGGACCTGCGGACTCACCGGCCCCCGGACCAGATAGCTGCCCGGCGCCGTCTCCGTACAGCGATAGCCCTCGGGCAATGCCAGCAGCAGAAGTGAGACGTCGAGGCCGCGGGGTGCGGAGAATCGCAATTCGTTCTCGGCGCCGCGGCTGGTGAGGTCGGCAGGTGTCCCGGCGGCGACCACCCGACCGTGGTCGATGATCACCACGTCGTCGGCGAGCTCCTCGGCCTCATCCATCAGATGTGTGGTCAACAGCACCGCCACCCCATCGCTGCGCAGGCGATCGATCAGTTCCCACACCAGGATCCGGGCGTGGGCGTCGAGGCCCGCGGTCGGTTCGTCCAGGAAGACCAACTCCGGTCGTCCGACGATCGCGCACGCCAGTGACAGCCGTTGTTGCTGGCCACCGGAGAGTCGACGAAATGGTGTCCGCGCGCAATCGGCGAGACCCAGCACGTCCAGCAACCAGCCGGGATCGACGGGGTCGGCGCTGTAGGACGCGCAGAGTCGGAGCATCTCCTCGGCCCGCGCGCCCGGGTACGCGCCACCGCCCTGCAACATGACGCCGATGCGCCGCCGCAGTTCATCGTTGTTCTCGATGGGGTCGAGGCCCAGCACTCGGACGGAGCCGGCGTCGGCGGTCAGAAAGCCCTCGCAGACCTCGACGGTGGTGGTTTTCCCGGCACCGTTCGGCCCGAGCAGCGCGAGGATCGAGCCGGGCGCGAGGTGGAGGTCGAGGCCGTCGACCGCGGTGTGCGTGCCGTATCTCTTGACCAGGCCGGTGACGTGCAGAGCCGGTGTGGTCCTCGCGGCGCGATCGGTGTTCATCGGGCGACCGTCGGCCGACCGTTGCTCATCTCGCCGATCATCGCCGTGGTACCGCTCCCGCATCGTCGTGCCGTGCACACCCGCCAGAGTATGCGGAGGGGGCCGTCGGCCAAAAATTGCGTCGAACCGAGGAATCGCGTCGGTTCAGCCGGTGTGCGCATCGTCTCGTGCCGACTCCCGGTCGCGGTGGGCGCCGCGCCGCGTCCGCCACCAGCGCTGGATCGGCAGATCCTCGAAGAACAAGGCGGTCATCACCGCGACCATGATCACGCCGGCGAGAAGTCCTTGTGCCAGAACCACTCCGCTGGTGTTGGAGCTGGTGGGCATCACCACGATGGCGATGATCGCCGATACCGCGATGGTGGAGATGCGGAACCACGGGCGGGTCGCCCACGCTGCCAGTGGGATGACCGCCCACAGGAGATACCAGGCCTGCACGAACGGGAAGAAGACGACCACTGTGGCCATTGACACACCGAGTGCGCCGAGTGGATGCAGCCGTCCGCCGAGGCAGGCGAGCATCCATCGGACGATGAACACCGCGGCGATCAGTTGGCCCAACGGTCGACCGATCTCCAGGATCGCCTGCGTCTGATCGCCGAGACCCAATGCGACGCCGAGCCGGCCGGTGGTGACCGACAGCAAGGTCGGCATCGACATCCAGGAACGCACCACGTCGCCGGTGGACAGGGTGCTGGTCCAGCCGAACCCGAGGCCGGTACCGACGCAGATGCCCACCATCACCGTCACCAGCACACCGGCCAGGGTGGCCGCCGAGGCAGCGAGCGCGGCGATGGATCGACGCGATCGATCCCACCACTGGCGCACCGGTGCGTGACGCAGCGCGGGCAGGTACGCGCCCCAGCGTTGGGCGAGCGCGATGCCGACGAACCCGAGCGCCAGCATCGACGTCACCTTCACCATGGCCGACGCAGAGATCACCGCGGCGCCGGCGATCAGGATCCAACCCGCCGACGATGGCCAGATCGACCCGGGTCTGCGTAATCGATCGCTGCCGTAGATGGCGCGGAAGCACAGTTCGAGACCCACCAGCATCATGCCGAGCATCAGGGCTTCGTTGTGGATGCCGCCGACGAGATGCAGGATCAGCAACGGGTTCATCGCACCGAGCCACAGCGCGGCCACCGAGGACACCCCGCAGCGGCGGGCCAGCCGAGGCAGTGCCCACACGATCAGCGCGATGCCCACCAACGCCAGCAGCCGATGCAAAAAGATCGCAGCCGTGATGTTCTCCCCGGTCACAGCGGTGATCCCCTTGCCGAGCCAGAGGAACAGGGGGCCATAGGGGGCCGGGGTGTCGCGCCACAGGTTGGGCACCGACCGCGTCAGTACGTGGTCGACCCCGAGGCCGCGCACCGGGCTGATCACGTAGGGGTCCATCCCTCGGAACGCGATCGCGCTCTGTGCCAGATACGAGTAGATGTCCTTGGACAGCAGTGGCGGTGCGACGATGATCGGCGCGATCCACAGCATCAGGGTGCGGTCGGCTTGTCGGCGGGTCATCCGACGGTCGGGGCTGCGTCCGTGCAGGACCTCCACACCGAACCGTCCGACGGCGAATCGGCCGATCAGCAGCCATGCCACCACGAGCATGATGGTGCCGCCGATCGACAAGGTCAGCGCCGTGCTCCACATGCGGGAGGGCAGCGAGAGCACCCGCATACCGGCCACCGGGTTCTGCAGCACGGGAATCGCGCCCGTGCCGAGCGAACCGATCAGCAGCAGAACCGACCCGGTGGCGCCGAACAGCTTGATGCGCAGCAGCCGACGGTTCTCCGCTTCGTTGAGCGGGCCGACTTCGCGCTCGTCGTCGTGGAGCCGGGCGACCGTCCTGCCGTAGTCGCCGCGCCGTTCGGTGGCGTCATCGGCGGCGCCGTTGTCTCGGCGGGGGCGGGACCGGCGCAGGCCGAGGTAGTCCACTGCCCCCCGCAGGCGCGGACCCAGCGAACGGGCCCGACCACCCGTCACTGTGGTGTCTGGCACGCCGACGACTCTAATGCCCCGGGTGGTCGCGGCGGATCCGCCACAGACAGACGGGGCGCGAACCGGTCGGATTCACCACACTAAGGCGACCCTTGCTGGCACCGGGGAAGCAATTACGTCACACTTGTGTTGTGAAAACCATGCGGAGCGATACGACGCTGCGATCAGCAGCGCATGCCGCCCCCGTGGACGGGGGAGCGGCCGGCCTCGGTCATCCCGATGGCCAGACCCGTGCTGCGGTGGTGTCACTGCTGGTCGAAGACGGACCCTTGACCGCTTCGGAGATCGCCGATCGGTTGGGGATAAGCGCTGCCGGTGTGCGCCGCCATCTGGAGGCGCTCACCGACGCCGGTGACGTCGAGACCTCGTCGTCGGGCTTCGGCCGAGCTCACCGCGGTCGGGGAAGACCGGCCAAGTGGTTCCAGCTCACGGCCACCGGCCGGGGCAAGTTGCGGCACGCCTACGACGATCTCGCGGGTGCGGCGATGCGCCGACTGCGTGCCGTCGGCGGCGAGGCCGCGGTCGAGGAGTTCGCGCGCGATCGTGTGGAGGAGATCGTGGCCGACGTCGTGCCCGCGCAGGAATCCGGTTCGGTCGCGGACACGGTCAACGAGATCGCCGACGCGCTCACCAGCGCCGGGTTCTCGGCCAACACGCGTCAGGTGGGTACCGGGATGCAGATCTGCCAGCATCACTGCCCGGTCGCACATGTCGCCACCGAGTTCCCCGAACTGTGTGAAGCCGAGACCGCGGTGTTCACCGAACTCCTCGGCACGCACGTGCAACGTCTGGCGACCATCGCCAACGGCGACTGCGCGTGCACCACCCACGTGCCGCTGCACCCTCCGCCGGAGAGTGCCCAGGTCCCGTCCGGGACCACCACGACGCAAGCGAGTGATGCACAGCCCGCATCCGCTCGAACACAGAAGACGAGTCGAAAGGCCTCGCGATGACAGTGACCGACCCGACCGCAACCGATACCGGAACACCGACGAAGCCTGCTCCGCTGACCCAAGAGGAGACCATCGCGTCGCTCGGCAACTACGGCTACGGCTGGGCCGACTCGGATGTCGCCGGCGCCAGCGCGCAGCGCGGTTTGTCCGATGCCGTCGTCGCCGACATCTCCGGCAAGAAGAACGAGCCGGAGTGGATGCTCGAGCAGCGACTCAAGGCGCTGCGCATCTTCGATCGCAAGCCGATGCCGCACTGGGGCGGCGACCTCGGCGGGATCGACTTCGACAACATCAAGTACTTCGTCCGCTCCACGGAGAAGCAGGCGGCGAGCTGGGACGACCTGCCCGAGGACATCAAGAACACCTACGACAAGCTGGGCATCCCGGAGGCCGAGAAGCAGCGTCTGGTCGCCGGCGTCGCAGCCCAGTACGAGTCGGAGGTGGTCTACCACCAGATCCGCGAGGACCTGGAGGAGCAGGGCGTCATCTTCATGGACACCGACACCGGGCTGCGTGAGCACCCGGAGATCTTCCAGGAGTACTTCGGCTCGGTCATCCCGGCCGGGGACAACAAGTTCTCCGCGCTCAACACCGCGGTGTGGTCGGGTGGTTCGTTCATCTATGTGCCGCCGGGCGTGCACGTCGACATCCCGCTGCAGGCCTACTTCCGCATCAACACCGAGAACATGGGGCAGTTCGAGCGCACGCTGATCATCGTCGACGAGGGTGCCTACGTGCACTACGTCGAGGGTTGCACCGCGCCGATCTACAAGACCGACTCGCTGCACTCGGCGGTCGTCGAAATCATTGTGAAGAAGGGCGGACGCTGCCGCTACACGACCATCCAGAACTGGTCGAACAACGTCTACAACCTGGTCACCAAGCGTGCCAAGGCCGAGGCCGGCGCCACCATGGAGTGGATCGACGGCAACATCGGATCCAAGGTCACCATGAAGTACCCGGCCGTGTGGCTGACCGGTGAGCACGCCAAGGGCGAGGTCCTCTCGGTCGCGTTCGCCGGTGAGGGGCAGCATCAGGACACCGGCTCCAAGATGGTGCATCTGGCCCCGAACACGTCGAGCAACATCGTTTCCAAGTCCGTTGCGCGCGGCGGCGGGCGAGCCTCGTACCGCGGCCTGATCAAGGTCAACAACGGTGCACACGGCAGTCGGTCCACGGTGAAATGCGATGCGCTGCTGGTCGACACGATCTCCCGCAGCGACACCTACCCGTACGTCGACATCCGTGAGGACGACGTGACCATGGGTCACGAGGCCACCGTCTCCAAGGTGAGCGACGATCAGCTCTTCTACCTCATGAGCCGTGGCCTCACCGAGGACGAGGCGATGGCCATGGTGGTGCGCGGATTCGTCGAGCCGATCGCCAAGGAACTCCCGATGGAGTACGCCCTCGAACTCAACCGCCTCATCGAACTGCAGATGGAAGGAGCCGTCGGCTGATGGCCGATCCGACTATTCCGACGACCGGCAGCCCGGCAACCAACAGCACTGCCGGCACCCCCGGACTGACCACGACGGCCGTCAACAAAGGTGAGATGTTCACCTCGTTCGACGTCGACGCTTTCGAGATCCCGAGCCCGCGCGAAGAGGTCTGGCGGTTCACGCCGTTCCGCCGCCTGCGCGGACTGCACGACGGCAAGGCCACCCGCACCGCCGAAGCGCAGGTCACGGTCGAGGGCGCCGGTGACGGCGCCTCGGTGCAGACCGTAGGGCGCGACGACGCGCGGCTCGGCGACGGCGGCGTCCCGTTCGATCGCATCGCAGCGCAGGCGTACACGTCGTTCACTCAGGCCACCGTGGTCACCGTCGGCAAAGAGGTCGATCACACCGACCCGATCACGCTGACCGTGACCGGGCCGGGCGTCGACGAGGTGGCCTTCGGTCACATCCAGATCCGGCTCGAACCGTTCGCCCGCGCCGTGGTGGTCCTCGACCAGAAGGGCAGCGGCACCTACGCGGAGAACGTCGAGTTCGTCGTTGGCGACCAGGCATCGTTGACCGTGGTGAACGTGCACGACTGGGCCGACGATGCCGTGCACGTCGCCGCCCACCATGTGCGTGCGGGTCGTGACTCGACGATTCGTCATTTCGCCGTCAGCCTCGGTGGCAACCTGGTCCGGCTCTCGCCGGTGGTGCACTACGACGCACCAGGTGGCGACGTCGAACTGTGGGGGCTCTACTTCGCCGACGCCGGCCAGCACCTCGAGCAGCGTCTACTCGTCGACCACAGTCAGCCGCACTGCCGCTCGAATGTGGTGTACAAGGGTGCGCTGCAAGGTGATACGACCGGCGATCGCACCCGCGAAGCCCACACCGTGTGGATCGGTGACGTCCTGATCCGTGCGGAAGCCGAGGGCACCGACACCTTCGAGCTCAACCGCAACCTGGTGCTGACAGATAACGCCCGCGCCGACTCGGTGCCGAACCTCGAGATCGAGACCGGAGAGATCGTCGGCGCCGGACATGCCAGCGCCACCGGACGTTTCGACGACGAACAGCTGTTCTATCTGCAGGCCCGCGGCATCCCCGAGGATCAGGCGCGTCGCCTGGTGATCCGGGGCTTCTTCCGCGAGGTCATCGCCAAGATCGGCGTCCCGGACCTGCGCGAACGGCTCGAAGCCGCGATCGAAGAAGAACTCGAACTCGCCGGCGCCTGACCCGTACCTCCGCTGATCGAGTAGCCCGAGACGCCACCCGCTGATCGAGTAGTCCGAGGCACCACCCGAGACACCACCCGCTGATCGAGTAGTCCGAGGCACCACCCGAGACACCACCCGCTGATCGAGTAGTCCGAGGCGCTAGCCGAGGACGTATCGAGATCGAGATCACCAGCCCTAGAAAGAAACACACCACATGACCACACTGGAAATTCGTGACCTGCACGTCGACGTCGCGCAGAGCGACACCGACGCCGAACCCATCCACATCCTCAAGGGTGTCGACCTCACCGTGTCGTCCGATCAGACGCACGCGATCATGGGACCCAATGGTTCGGGGAAGTCGACGCTGTCCTACGCCATCGCCGGACACCCGAAGTATCAGGTGACCCAGGGGTCGATCACCCTCGACGGCGAGGACGTCCTAGAGATGAGCGTCGACGAGCGGGCCCGCGCCGGTCTCTTCCTGGCCATGCAGTACCCGGTCGAGGTGCCCGGCGTGTCGATGTCGAACTTCCTGCGCACGGCGGCCACCTCGGTACGAGGTGAGGCCCCGAAGCTGCGCCACTGGGTCAAGGAGACCAAGGAGGCGATGAGCGCGCTGGAGATCGATCCGTCGTTCGGCGAGCGCAGCGTCAACGAGGGCTTCTCCGGTGGTGAGAAAAAGCGTCACGAGATCCTGCAGCTCGATCTGCTCAAGCCGAAGATCGCGATCCTCGACGAGACCGACTCGGGACTCGACGTCGACGCGTTGCGCGTGGTGAGCGAGGGTGTCAACCGTTACAAGGCCACCGAACACGGCGGCATCCTGCTGATCACCCACTACACGCGCATCCTGCGCTACATCAAGCCGGACTTCGTCCACGTGTTCGTCAACGGTCGCGTGGTCGAGTCGGCCGGTCCCGAACTCGCCGACGAACTCGAAGAGAACGGCTACGTGCGGTTCACCTCGGCAGCTGCCGCGGGCTGAGCCCAGTCGAAGGAGGTGCAGACGTGACGATCTCACCGGATGTGGTGGCGTCGCAGCCTATCGATGTGGACCGTCTGAGGGCCGACTTCCCTATCCTGGCGCGCACGGTTCGCGACGGGAAACGGTTGGTGTACCTGGATTCCGGCGCGACATCGCAGCGCCCGGTCCAGGTGCTCGACGCCGAACGCGACTTCCTCACCACACACAACGCTGCTGTTCATCGCGGGGCGCATCAGCTGGCTGAGGAGGCCACCGACGCCTACGAGGATGCACGTGCCGCGATCGCCGAGTTCGTTGGTGCGACCTCGGAGACGATCGTGTTCACCAAGAACGCGACCGAGGCCATCAACCTCGTCGCCTACACACTCTCCGACGACCGGTCAGCCGCCCTGCTGGGCGGGCGGCGCCTGGGTGCCGGGGACACCGTGGTCATCACCGAGCTCGAGCATCACGCCAACCTCGTCCCGTGGCAAGAGCTGTGCCGCAGGACCGGAGCCACCCTCAAGTGGTACGGCGTAACCGACGACGGACGTATCGACCTGGACTCGCTGGAGCTCGACGAGACCGTCAAGATCGTCTCCTTCACCCACCAGTCCAATGTCACCGGGGCAGTGTCCGACGTTGACGAACTCGTCCGGCGCGCACGGGCGGTGGGCGCCCGGGTGGTGCTCGACGCGTGCCAGTCGGTGCCGCATGCACCGGTGGATTTCACGGCGCTCGACGTCGATTTCGCTGCGTTCTCCGGACACAAGATGTTCGGCCCGTCGGGCGTGGGAGTGCTCTACGGCAAGCCGGAACTGCTCGAGTCCCTGCCACCTTTCGTCACCGGCGGTTCGATGATCGAGTTGGTCACGATGGAGACCTCGACGTATGCGCCGGCACCGCAGCGCTTCGAGGCCGGCGTGCCGATGACCTCGCAGGTGGTGGGGCTGGGGGCAGCCGTCAAGTATCTGAACCAGATCGGCATGGATGCGATCGCGGCCCACGAGCATCGACTCACCGTGTACGCCCTGGAACGCCTCGGCACAATCGATGGGCTACGCATCATCGGCCCACAGACGGCCACTGATCGCGGCGGTGCTGTCGCGTTTTTGACCGAGGGTGTGCATGCACACGATCTCGGGCAGATCCTCGACGACGAGGGTGTGGCGATTCGCGTGGGACATCATTGCGCCTGGCCGTTGCATCGACGTTTCGGTGTGGCCGCGACCGTTCGGGCATCGTTCGCCGCGTACAACACCACCGCCGAGGTCGACGCGCTGGTCGACGCGATCGTCAAGGCCCAGAGCTTCTTCGGAGTGCGCTGATGCGGATGGAGCAGATGTACCAGGAGGTGATCCTGGATCACTACAAACATCCGCACGGTCGTGGCCTGCGTGAGCCATTCGGTGCCGAGGTGCACCACGTCAACCCGACCTGCGGCGACGAGGTGACCCTGCGCGTCGCGGTCTCGGCGGACAACACAACGATCGAGGACATCTCCTACGACGGTCAGGGCTGTTCGATTTCACAGGCTTCCACCTCGGTGCTCTACGACCAGCTGGTCGGGGAGTCGGTGGACGACGCACTGGCCACCGTCGAGTCGTTCAACTCGATGATGACCTCGCGGGGTGCCGATGAAGGAAACGAAGATCTGATCGGCGACGGCATCGCGTTCGCTGGTGTCAGCAAGTATCCAGCGCGGGTGAAGTGTGCGCTGTTGGGATGGATGGCGTTCAAAGACGCGTTGTCACAAACGGTCGACGCAAAGGAGTCAGCATGAGCGAGGAAATCACCGCGCCGGAGGCGCCCGAAACAGCACAGCCTGAGGCGCCGAACACGTCGCTGCCTCAACTCGAGGATGTCGAAGAGGCGATGCGCGACGTCGTCGACCCGGAACTCGGTATCAACGTCGTCGATCTCGGTCTGGTGTACGGCATCGAGGTCACCGACGAGGCGGTGGCCAAGATCGACATGACCCTCACCTCGGCAGCGTGCCCGCTGACCGATGTGATCGAGGATCAGTCGCGCGGAGCACTCGTCAGCAGCGGGTTGTGCACCGACCTGGAGATCAACTGGGTCTGGATCCCGCCGTGGGGTCCGGACAAGATCACCGATGACGGCCGCGAACAACTGCGGGCGCTCGGCTTCACGGTATAGCTGTCAGCGATGCTGCGACGAAGCATACTGGTGGACGTCGAGGATCTCGCGCACCTGTGGCCGGTCATGGCCGCGTGCCACACATCGTGATCGATTGCTGTCCCAGATGTTCTGCAGTACGCCGATGAAGTGCTCGGCCTGCTCTTTCGCGCAGAAGTCGAGGTCGACGTAGACCTTTGTCGGATCGTCGAGGTTCCGCGTGACTCGGTATGCGGTGACTCCCGCGCCCGCGCGGAACCCTTCGGCCTGTGCGAACGCGTCGTGCCAGCGGCCGTAGTCGTCGGTCACGGTGGCGACATGCAGTGCGAACATGACTCTCTCCCTGTTGTTGTGGTGTCCGTGTGACCTCAACGTAGAGCCCTGGTCTGCGGTGCCACCATCCCCAACTCTGGGGATCTTCGCCCGGTCGCCGGCAGGATAGGGTGAGATCATGCGTGCCGATCTCGTGGCGCGGGTGGAACGAACCTGCTCCCGGCGCCAGGACGCGAAAGGACTGCGATTGGCAGTCCTCGAGCACCTGCGTGACGAGTTCGCCTTCGACGGCTACGTATGGCTGCTCACCGATCCACAGACCAGCGTCGGGACATCACCGTTGGCCGCGATTCCCGGTTTGCCGTGGCACCGGCTTCCGGCGCTCATCACCGCACGCTATCTCGCCACCGCCAACCGCTGGACGGCGTTGACGTCGTCCCCCCGGCAGGTCGGAAGGCTCTCTGCGGCAACCGAATCCGAGCTCGCCGGGTCGCAACTGTGGCGAACGGAATTGGCGAAGCTCGGCGTCGTCGACATCGCCTCGGTGGTCTTCGCCGACAAACACGGGTATTGGGGATGGCTCGATCTCTGGCGATCGAACGGCCGCCGAGCGTTCGACGATGCCGATCTGGAGCTCCTCGCGCAGATCCGGTCCGCCGTGACACACGCGCTGCGCGGGTGTCAGGCCCGATGCTTCGGGGACCGCGTCGACGGTGCACGTGCTGGTCCGTCGGTACTCGTGCTGGCGCCGGACTTGTCGGTCCGCGGGCAGACCGCGGAAGCGGGGCGACAGTTGTATCGGCTAAATCCTCCCGATCCCGGTCCCGACGGTGCGCCGCCGGATGTGCCGGCCATTCCTGCAGCTGCCTACAACGTTGCTGCGCAACTGGTTGCGCGCGAGCGCGGTGTCGACGCCCGGCCGTCCCGTGCGCGGGTGCACATCGCCGGGTTGGGCTGGCTCACGCTTCAGGCCGATCGGATGACGGGCCCGGCACCCGTCGACGAGCGCGACATCGCCGTCACGATCGAACCATCCGGATTCACCGATCGGCGTGAGGTGTTCGGTCGGGTACACGGTCTCACCCGCCGCGAGGTCGACGTGCTCGAATCGGTGCTGCGCGGCGCGGACACTCACGCGATCGCGCAGGAATTATCGGTGTCCGAGCACACCGTCAACGATCACGTGAAAGCGATTCTTGCGAAGACGGGATGCCCGAACCGACACGGGCTCGTGGCGCGGGTGGCCGGTGACCTACCGGCAGATGCACGCGTCGACGAGGGCATTCTCGGTCGTGGGGACGCCCCGGGTCGATGCGCGGTGTAGAACTGCACACGTGGGTGAACCGTCGGATGAGCATGCGGCATCGGACGGGCGGTTTCGGCGCGTGCGGCGCTGGAAACCGCCCGTCTACGAGTCACGCGTGGAGAAGATGATCCGGGAGGCGACCGAACGTGGCGAGTTCGACAACCTGGACGGTATGGGCAAGCCCCTCGATCTCAGTGACGCCGACGACCCCGACTGGTGGGTCAAACGCAAGATCCGGGACGAGAATCTGGACTCCTCGGCATTGCTCCCGATGCCACTGCAACTGAGAAAAGAGGCGCAGGGCTTTCCGGAGTCGCTGCGCCACATCGCCGACGAGGTCGCGGTGCGGGAGATCCTGATCGATTTCAATCGTCGTGTGCGCGAAGCCCATCTGAGCAGTCGGGCCGGACTTCCGACGCTGGTGACCGCGCACACCGTCGACGTCGATGCCCTGGTGTTGCGCTGGCGTACGCTACGCGAGCGCTGACAGGGGCCCGGCCGGAAGCGGAACGCAAGATTAGGGTAGCCTAATCCCAGATCGTCCGGTCTTCGGTGATGGGGGTGTCGAATGCCGACCGTTGGCGTCGTGATCCCGCTCTATCGGTGCGCGCCCTACGTTCGGGGGTGTCTGGAATCCGTGCTCGCCCAGACCCGGCCGATCGATGAGATTGTTCTCGTCGACGATCGTGGCGATGATGACTCGGTCGGCATCGCCACCGCCACCCTCGATGGACAGGGGCGTTCCTACATCCTCCTCACGCAGCCGCACAACAAAGGGCTCGGCGCCGCACGTAACACAGGTCTGGCCGCGCTGACCACCGACCTCGTGTGGTTCCTCGACAGCGACGACCAGGTCGACGCCGAGTTCGTCGAAACACTCGTCGACGCACTCGAGGCCGCAGACGCAGATTTCGCGGTCACCCGCACGCGGCGTGTCGATGAAGCAGGGAACACGCTGCAGATCGACGAGGAGCATGTTCGGGCGCCCGTGGTCACCGGAACGCACTACGCACGCGAGCTGATCAGTGGCGGCGCCAAGGGATATGCATGCACCAAGATGTTTCGCCGGGAGGTGCTCGGTGCACGTCCTTGGGCGGAGGGCCAAGCCTACGAAGACATCGGTACCAGTGTGCGCATTGCGCTGTCGTCACGACGCGTGGCGATGGTCGATCGACCCTTGTACCACTACCTCTATCGGGAGGGTTCGATCTCGACCACCTTGTCGCCGGCGACCCTCGACCTGTTCACCGTCGAAGACGACATCCGCAAGCTGTTGTGCGAGTCATCGCTCGAGCACGATTGGCGCCGCGAGTTCACTGGATTCCGGTATCGGGAGGTCCTGACCTCGGTCGCACATCTGGCCATGCGTGACCAGCACGCCCAGGGGACACGATCGGGTCTGCAGCACACCGCCATCAGCCAGGTGCGCACCCGGATCGCGCTCCGGGACATCCCGATACTGTGGCAGGGCAGGCACTACCGGGAAATGGTGTTCGCCGGGCTGGTCAAGTACCTCCCCGGCATGTACTCGGCCATCCTGCGTCGCCGTTGACGGGTCGATGGGCGCGGTGGGCGTTGCTACGCTGGGAGACGTACGGACCAACGCGAGTTTCGAAAGAGGTGCGCGATGACCGTCAACGATCCGATCCCGTCTGCCGATGACGCCGATCTCATCGAGCAGTCGATGGAGGTCGATGAGGGCGATGACGACTACCCGGCCACCAGCCACGACACCGTCAGCGACGAAACCGAGGCCATCGCGCCGGTGACACCGGGCCAACGACACTGACATCCTCGGCTGACCCAGGGGTGCTCCCGCCTGCCGCCGCCAGAGGCTATTAGGCTAACCTAAGTTGGTTGTCTCAACGGGTCGTCGGATGGAGCGGATGGGCAATGGCGCCGACACGGATACCGCTGATCACCATCCTGATGCCGGTGTACAACGCGGCGGGCTACATCGCTGATGCGGCTCGTTCGGTGATGGCCGGAGATCACATCGACCTCGAACTGTTGGTCGTCGACGACGGGTCGACCGACGCCGGGATGGATGAACTCGCAGCGCTGGGCGATCCGCGCATCAGGGTGGTGCGTCAGCCGAACTCCGGGCTGATCGCGGCCCTGAACACCGGGTTGGACGAGGCGCGTGGCGCGTACCTGGCTCGGATGGATGCCGATGATCTGTCCGTCCCGGGACGACTGACGGCACAAGTGCGCTGGCTCGAGGAACGACCGACAGCGGTCGTGTGCGGTACGGACTACGAGATGTTCGGGACGATGACCGGTCGGGTGCGCATGCCCCGTGGCGATCGGGCTTGTCGGGAGCGGCTGCTGCTGGCGAGTTGTCACTGCGGCGCGTCGGTGATGATGCGTCGGAAAGTACTCGCCCGGAACGGCTTACGCTTCGACCCCAAGTATCCGCACGCCGAGGATTACGAGTTCTTCTCCCGGCTGGCCGAGCATGGTGAACTCGGCAACCTCCCGATGGTCGGCTACCGGTATCGCACACACAGCGCGCAGGTCAGTGCACGGCACGCCGAGATCCAGCGGGCGACTCATCTCCGGGTGGCCGCCGCATACGCCGAGCGGACGGGGAGGCGGCCGGTGTCGGAGGCCACCATCCGCCAGTTGATGTGGCCGGCCCCCGCACCGGTGATCCGGACCACCATGTCGACGGCGGCTGCAGCGGCCGCCGCCCTTCGTCGCCGGCCGGGCATGGAAACGGCTCGGTTCGGCGGGCGCCGGGTGGTCGAGGCAACGTTGAACGCCGTCAAGGACTGACCGCGGCTTGCTGAGCCTGCTCACCCCACCAGCGGGCGGGCCGGTGCGACCGGTGACGGTTCGCCCGCCATCTCCCGAACGCCGCGTGCGAGGGGCCGTGCGACGAGCGCCAACGCCACGGTGGCCGATGACAGCGAGGCAAGCCCGACCCCGGTCAGGCCGAGAGGTCCGATCAGGACGAATGCTCCGCCAACGGTGACGATCACCATCACGATCTGCGTGATCAGCATCAGCCGCATCCGCCGCTGCAACTGCGCGATGAGGAAGTAGGTGAGCACCACCGTCTCCACGACCGCGGTGCCTGCCATGATCACCATCAACCAGCCGGCGGACTCGACGTACTCGCGGCCGGCGAGGAGCAGGACGATGGGTCCGCCGATGGCCACGCCGACAACGGTCAGCGCGGTGACGCCGGTCAGCATGCGTCGCAGATGACGAAGCAGCGCCGGACGATCCGCAGAGGGTTGGGACGCTTCCACTACGAACGCGGAACCGACCGCGCTGCGCAGCAGCCCGGCAGCCGTACACATCGTCCACGCGAGGTTGAAGTAGGCATTGGCGGTGGTGCCCAACTCGTGCACGACGATCAACGGCACCACCAACGGCGTGGTGGAACTGACCAGGGTCATGGTGAAGAAGGCGCCTTGAAAGGCGAGCATCTCGCGGGCGGGCGGGAGCTGGTCGCCCCTCTCGCCGCGCCGGGCGGCTGCGTGACGCACCGCGTGGAACACGAAGGCGGTGGTGATGACGGCGGCCAGCACCGTCCACGATCCGGTGATCGACAGTGCCGAACCGCTGCCGGCCAGTAGGAACAACGGGACGATCTTGATCACCGACAACGTGATGTTCTTGGTGGCCACGGCTGGTGCGCGCCGTAGGCCGGTCAGGATCGGATCGGTGAGCGCGTAGAGGGCGAACACGATCACCACCAGAGGAAACGTGGCCCTCTCGACGGTGGTCAGCAGGATGCGGTCGCCGAATCCCGTCAGCACGAATCCGGTGCCCAAGACCACCGCGGCGGTGCAGACGATCGCGTAGCCGCCGGCCACCAACCTCGCCGACCGGTCGCCGGCGATGGGCAGGAACCGTTGGAAGGCGCCACCGAGCGACAGACATGACAGCGATGCCAACGCGGTGGCGGTGCTGACCACCGCAGAGGCCTGGCCGACTGCCGCCGCGGGAAAACATCGCCCCGCGACAACCCAGTAGACGAGGCCCAGCAGCCCGGTCGCCAGCGACGAGATCATCAGCGCACCGGCGTTGACCACCAATCGGTTGGCGGTGACCCGGTTGGCGGTGTTGGTGGAACGGTTCAGCATGTGGGTGCCATCCGCCAGGTCCAGTCGGCGCCGGCCTTGCGGGCGAACATGGCCGGACCGGCGCGTGCGCGCGCAAGCGATTCGGCGGTCAGCTCGGGCGGTCGCAGTGCCGTCGGATCCGACCAGTCGATGAAATGCTGACCGTGCACCGTGTGATCAGGACACTCGGTGAGCGCGGAGTACTCCTGCGCGATCATTTCCCGGTAGCGGGTCGCCATCAGCGCCGAGTGGATCACGAATTCGTCGGGACAGTGCGAGAAGCGGTGGCGTCGCAGCCACTTCGGGTGATCGTCGATCACCTTGCGGGCTGCGGCGACCGCGTCATCGGTGAGCGACCACCATTGCGATCCCTGGAAGATCGGCAGGGTGATGTCCGTCCTGCGTGGTATCCGGCCGGAGAGCCGAAGCCGGTCGAGCAGGGGATGGTCGGGGAAGTGGTACGTGGTGATCTTCTGCGCCATCGGCTGATCGGGGCTGTCGATCCGTCGGTCGACCCGGATCAGTTCGTCGTCGCCGGACCACAGGTCGATCAGTTCGGGCAGGTCGCGCAGCAGCACGTCGGTCCCGGACAGAAGTGAATGCCGGTGATAGCGGCCGCCGTTGGCTCGGGCTTGGTCGAGCAGTGCGAAGGTGGCGCGCAGTTGACTCAGCCCGCCCCACCGGACCCGTACCCGTCGGTGGTGCGGCACGAAGTGTGCGGTGATCCCGCGGGGTAGCGCATCGACGAACATCGGTTGCGCCGCACCTGCATCGATGTGGATGTAGACGTCGATGCGGGCGTGGTGCAACGACTCGACGAGAGCGCCGAGCAGCTGAGGTTTGTCGTGCGCCATGATGTGCGCGGCGAATCGTGCGCTCACACCGGCACTCCCGACAATGCGGATCGGACGAGGTCGGCGGTGCGATCGACATGCGGTGAGCGCAGCATGCCGTTGTGATCGCCGCCGACGCGGTGGACCGCGCGGCACTCGGGTGCCACCGAATACCACCACTCCGCGAGATCCGGATTGTCCTCGGCCAGCACGGCGGTGAGGGCACCGGGATAGGGCCGCAGTCGATGCAGCATCGCCGAACGGCGGCCGAGCTCGTGGAACAGCGCCCACTGTGCTTCGGTTGGTCGCCGCCACCACCCGGCGGTCAACAGAGCCATGCGGGTGCGCCACAACTCGGTGCGCCGGGCCGGGGCGCGCGACTGCGCCGCGTGCGCCGCCGACGCGGTGCAGTCGGTCAACGCGACACTGCTGCGGGTGCCCAGCGGACCGGTGAGAATGGTGTCGAGGCAGACGATGTGACTGACCTCTCGGCCGGATCGGGCCAGGATGCGCGCGGCCTCCATGGCGATCACGCCGCCGAGGGAGTGTCCGACGAACTGATACGGTCCGGTCGGGTCGATCGCGGTGATGTGGTCGACGCACCGACGGGCCGCGCGAGTGATGGTCCAATCGGGCAGTCCGCGGCGCTCCAGGGCATGCGCCTGTAATCCGATCACTCGGTATCCCCGCATCCGACGCGACAGCGGTGCGAACGCGAGCGCAGCTTCGCCGGCGCCGGCGAACGCGAAGACCAGCGGTCGCCCGGCCGATCGAATGAGGTTGTCGTCCACGGACGGGAGTTCGGCAACAACTCCGGCGCCGGCATGGTCGGCTTGTCCATCGATGCGCGTGGCCAGCGCGGCCAGGGTGCCGGCGCTGACAACGGTCGACGGGGAGATCCGGACGCCGAAGGTGTCCTCGATCCGCCGGATCAGTTCGACAGCGGTCAACGAGTCACCGCCGAGAGACGTGAAGTCGTCGTCGGCGCCGATATCGCTCACCGACAACAGATCCGCCCAGATCGGCGCCAGCAGACCCTCCGTCACACTTCTCGGCGCCACCCGCGGCGCACGATCGACCGGGTCGGGCAGGGCGGTGCGGTCGACCTTGCCGTTGCTGGTTCGGGGCAGTGCCGCAACCATGATGAGATGGGTCGGCTGCATCCAGGTCGGCAGCACCGTGCCCAGCGCGGCACGGACGTCGGCGACCGCGGGAGGCCGCCTGCCCGGGGTCGGGGCCAGATGGGCCACGATCTCGGGACGTCCCCGCGTCGTGGTGATCGTGACGACCGCATCGTCGATGCCCGCGACGGCCATCGCGGCCGAGGTGATCTCGGCGATGTCCACGCGGTAGCCGCGGATCTTGATGGTGTCGTCGGTGCGGCCCACGAGATGCAGCTCGCCATCGTGGAAGCGACCCCGGTCACCCAGTCTGTGGTCGCGGCGCCCGTCAGCAGCGGATTCGAAGAGCTCTACCCGGCCGTCGACGACGTAGCCCGACGCGATGTGGGCCGAAGTGACATGGACGTGCCCGATCTCGCCGTCGGGCAACGTGGTTCCGGCGTCGTCGACGATGCGAATCTGCTTGTGCCGCGCCGGTCGGCCGGCGCTGAGCATCCCGTCCGGCAGCGGGCATGCGGGCGGAACCACGTTGAAGGTGAGGTTCCCGGTCTCCGAAGAACCCGATCTATTGATGAACGTCGCCGAGGGGGCGAGTGCGCGTAGCGCCCGCACATCCGCCGAGTGGACGGTTTCGCCGCAGGTGGCGACCACACCCACAGCGTGTAGTGCCGCATGGGCGTCGGGTGCGCCGCAGATCGCACGGAGGAGGGCCGGACTCAGGTGCAGAGAGTCCGGCGCGTGGTGCCGCAGCGCCTGCACTGCCGCGTCGACGCCGTCGAGGCGGGGTTCCACCAGGTGCAGCGTCGCACCGTTGAAGAGGGCGGCCAGGGTGATGTCGAGCCCGCCGCCGTATCCGACCGGCAGGGCCTGAGCGGCCCGGTGGTCGGGGCCCAGGCCGAGTTCCTCACCGAGTTCCTCGATCTGGTTGAGCCACAATGCAGCCGGATGCAAGACGGCCTTCGGCCGACCCGTGCTACCCGAGGTGAACGCGATCACCAGGCACGACGGCGGTATCCGCACGGTCGGGGGCGGTGGCCCGGCGGCGGTCGCCGCAGCCGGGAGGTCGCAGCCCGGGAGATCGCAGCCCGGGAACGCACGCGCGTGCACCGCGCCGACCATGGCGCGCACCCGCTCGGATGGCAGGGCGGCGTCGACGGGAACCACCGGACGGCCCGACAGCAGCGCGGCGATCAGTGCGGCCACCGCCTCGCCGGACCCGTCGAGACGCACCGCCAGCGGCCGCGGGTCGTCGGCCCCGCCGATCCGGTCGCTGCGCTGTGCGACCTGCCGTCCCAGTTCCGCGTAGGTGATCAAGGCCTGCCCGGTGTGCACCGCCGTGCGGTCGGCGTGTGCGGACACCACAGCAGCGAACCTGTCGCTCAGGACTGCTTGTGGTGTCACCGGACTGGACCCCCTGTTCGTGCTCGCGGCGAGGTACGTGCGAGACATTGGTTAGGTTAGCCTACTGTTACCTGTCGGAGCGGGGCGGCTCGGTAGCTGCGCTGTGGGATCTCCTACACGAAATGGGGAAGCAATGGGGTCGCGGACGTCGCTGGCACCCGGAATCGAGCGGAACTCCCTGGCGCTCGCGATCTCCGGCGTCGTCACCGCGGGGGTCGGGCTCGTCTACTGGATCGTGATGGGCCGTCTCTACCCGCCCGGCGAGGTCGGCGCTGCGGCAGCGGTCATCACCACCGCGACGATGTTGTCGGCCTTCGGGAATCTCGGGTTGGGCGCGTATTTCGAGCGGTTCCTGCCGATCGCGGGCGCTCGCAGCGTGCGGCTCCCCATCCGAGGACTCGCCGTCGGCGCCTCGGTGGGAGCTCTGCTCGGACTCGGCTTCCTGCTCGTCGGCCCCACTTCAGAGATGTTCGCCTCGCCGGCGCAGATGGCACTGTTTCCGGTTGTGGTGGTGGTGCTGTCGGGGTTCGCGCTGCTCGACCACATCTCGATCGCGATGCAACGCGCCGATTGGGCGGCGCGCAAGAACATCGCCCACGCCGTCCTGAAACTCCTTGTGGCGGCGGGTGTGGCGGCGGTGGCCGGACGTCTGGGCATGATTCTCGGTTGGGTGGTGACCGCAGCCTTGTTGAGCGGTGCTCTGTGGGTGGTGGCACGCCGCGCGTTGGTGCAGGCGGCGCGCACACCCGCGGCCGTCGACGTGGATCTGCCCCCGTGGTCGCAGCAGTGGCGCTTCATCGCCGGCAACTACGGCATCTACGTCGCGAGTTCGCTGACGCCGCTGCTGTTGCCGCCGGTGGTGATCGGACTTCTCGGCGCCGAGTCCAACGCCTATTTCGCGATCGTATGGTCGCTGGTGAGTGCCGTGTTGGTGCTGATGACGATGCTGATGGGACCCTATGTTGCCGCGGTCAGCGCGGCGCCCGAGGACGTGGTGTCGTTGACGAGACGTTTCGTAGCGATCCTGGCGGTGGTGGCGGGGGTCGCGTCGCTCGGTTTGCTGACCGTCGGGCCGCTGCTCCTGCGACTCGCAGGGCCCGGTTACAGTGATGCGGGGACACCGCTGATGCGGTTGGCTGCGATCGCGATTCCCTGCGCCGTGGCCGGACTGGCGTTCACCGCGATCTGCCGGATGCGGCGCAGACTGCTTCCCGCACTGCTGGTCCAGTCGCTCAATGCCGTCGTGATGCTCACCCTCTGTGCGCTGTGGATCTCCCGGGACGGACTGGCCGGCGCGGGATGGGCCATGATCGTGGCCGAGGCGATCACCACCGTGCTGGTGGCCATTCCCGTGGCCCGCGCCCTGCTCGATCGGCCACCGCGGCGATATCCGGGGTGACTCACTCGCCGATCTGTATCGCACCGGGGGTGGGGCTGAAGTAGCCCTCGGCGGCCGAGGCGAACTCTGCGCTCGGTCGGTACACACTGACCCAGTCCACCTCGAGATCCGCGCTCTGCGGCCTCGGTTCATCATCGCCGCACGGCGTCATACCCCAGTCCAGGCGCCGCTCGCAGGCACCTGCCTCGACTTGCATGCCGAGCCACATGGGCGTGTTCGGAACCATGTCGGCCGAACGCACCTCGGCCCACACCTGGCCGTCGAGCAGGTAGCGGATCAGGCCCGGCAGCCACTCGACCCCGACCGTGTGCCAGTCGATGAAGCGACCCGCGATGTCGGCGTTGGCCTTTCGGTTCTGGCCCGCGCTCTGCCAGTGCACGAACGCCGACATCTCGTCGCGCATCGCCGACACCGATTCGGCGAAGTCGATCTCCGGCGGCCACTGCTCGTTCTGCGGCCACAGGAGTAGGTGGTAGGACAGGTCGGCGCTGGGATCGGCGCGCATGCGCACCTCCCACCGCCCATAGGTCTGGGTCACCGGATAATTGGAGACACCGCCGGTCACCCATCCGGTGGGTGTCCGTTGGCCGGCGAGCCGAAGCGTGCCGTCGGCCAGCGTGACCATCGACTCGTCCCATGTCCCCACGGGATTGCCGCCCGGGCTGCCCGCATAGGTACCCCACTGTTCGCCGAGCGAACACCGATCGAAGTCGTCGACGAAGACCTGTTCCCACGCAGGTCCCGCCGCCGATGGTGCCGGTGCCGTTGCATTCACCGCATCGGGCTGCGGACAGGCTGCGCCACCGGTGGTCGCTGCTTCATCGGCGGACCCCGATGCCGCGGTGCAGGCGGACACCATGGCGACGAGCGGGACCAGTGCGGTACTGAGCAGGCGACGTGACGCGCCCACCCTCACCGCGCCGACCCTCACCGCGCCCACCCTCACAGGGCCCACCCTCACAGGGCCTCGGCCAACCGCATGAGCGTGACGTAGGCGGTGGCCACCGTGCAGATGGCCAGCACCGCGGTCAAGCGGTGCGCCGACGCCTGCCGCCCGATCGTTCCGGTCGAGGCGACGGTCAACTCGCGCAGCAGGTCCCCGCACAACAGGAGCAGTCCGCAGGTGATGAAGAACACGATCGAGACGTTCATGGCAGATCCCGTCGATAGTTGGGCCCGAGTACTCCGGAGTAGTCGATCGACGGTTCGGTGACGCGCCGCAGAATCGTCACCGAGTCGGTGTCGACGTCGGTGACATAGGTGCCGGACGCCAGGATCGCGTCGATCTCATCGTGTACCTCGGCCAGTGGCACGCCGTACTGCAAGGCGATCATCTGCAGTCCCTGATTGGGAATGTAGAGGTAGTCGGGACCGTGTTCGTCGGCGCACCTCGCCAGATCGTCGAGACAGTCGTAGCTGTCGACGGTGAACAACTGTGGGCCGGCCGGGTCGAGTGTGCGGCGCACCCCGACGCTCTGCGGTGCGTAGCCGAAACTCAACACCCGCGCATCGGGTGGCGCGGCGGCGATGAACGCGTCTGTCACGGCCACCTCGTCGCGGGTGGTGGCCTCGAAAGCGGTGTTGAGTCCGCGATTGGTCGTCTCCAGCACACCCAGCAGGGTCACGAGGACCATCGCGCCGACCACGACTGCGGGTGCTAACATCCGGCGCAGCCGGGGCGCGAGGAGGGCCAGCGCGAGTGCGGCGAACGGGGCCACGGTGGGGGAGGCGAGCAGGAAGGCACGCAGGATCATCTCGCCGCCGTAGCTCTGCAGGAAGACGAGGACGAACGGCGACGCGCACACCATGCCGCCCACCGCCCAGGACCGTCTGCCACGCCACAGACTCCACCCCACCAGCCCCAGCAGCACGAAACCGCCGGAGGCCGCCATCCTCAGGTACTGCATCCGCTGGTAGGTGGGATCTCCGTTGAGGCGATCACCGACGCCCGCGTTCACCGATTGCCCGACCTGACCGATCTCGCTGACCACCGATGGCAGATGCCCGAACCAGTAGTCCGTCGCGCCGTAGGTGAACCACGCCGCGAAGATGAGACCCGCTGCCAGCCAGAGTGTTCGGTACCGGGTGGCCCCGGTGAGCGCGAAGGCGGCGAGTGCCAGCACGGTCAGCATCGGTGTGATCTGGTGGGTCACGGTGTTCGCCGTGATGATCACCAGCACGACGGCGCCCACGGCGAGTGTGCGTCCGGGACCGAAGCCGGGGACGCGGCCGGGGGTGCGGGAGATCGCCTGTCGGATGCGTTGTCCGCGCGTGTCACCGGTCAGCGGTGGCAGTGGGGCGCGGCGTAGCTGCCAGAACAGTGTCGCGATGATCGCGGTGTAGCCGATCATCGCCATCGCCTGCGGGGCGAAGTAGTCCTGCTGGTACCAGTTGGTGGCGTGGTACAGGAACACCGCCAGCCACGCGAGGCGTGCGCGACCGGTGATCGCGATGGCGATGGCATAGAGCCCGAACGACAACACGATCCCGGAGACCAGAGGCGCCCACATCATCAACGCGGTCACGTCGGACAATCCGGTGAGGTCCTGGATTCCGGCGCTCAGCGCAAAGAACCCGGCCCAACTGAACCGCGCGTCGATCTGGCTGGGCAGGTGATGCGACTCGGCGAGGATCGAGATGAATCCACGGTGCACGAAGGACGTCGGGATCGAGGTCTGGCCGGTGGCCAGTCCCACCAGCATGGTGTTGAAGAGGATGATCACGGTGGTGAGCGCGCCGAGCACGACCGTGTCGAGACGCCGGGCTCGCAACGCCGACACGAGGACGCCGGCGACGATGGCTATGCCGACGATGTACCAGGGGCTCACCAGGGCGATGACGCCGTAGTGGCCGGCGTCGAGGACATCGATGCTGCGCGCCGCGGCGACGAACATCACCACCGCGACGGCGAGTGCGAGCAGTTCGCATCCTCGTCGGCCCGTCCACCGGTGACGGGCGAACCCGATCGGACCGCTCGAGGTACGCGCCGGGACCGTACGGAAGGCGACGGCGCACGCCACCAGGCCCAGGATCACGACGATGCTCTGGGTGCGCAGCGGGTTCCACGCCTCGGCGACGATGCTCACCTGTGCGGCGAGCGCATTGATCGACACGGACACCGACACAGCCAAGACCGTGCTCAAGGCCCGCCCCGGGATCCGCAGCGCGATCACCACGGGAATACCCGGCAGGAACATCACCCCGGCGACGACAAGCACCACCCGGACTGCCGTGGGCGGCGCGGTATCGGGCATGACCGACTGCCACAGCGTGATCAGCAGCAGCGAGAGACCCAGCAGAGCAGCGGAATACAACCCCACGCGCGGAGACCACCCGTGGGCGGTCGACTCGGCGTTCGTATGCGTACCGACCGGCTCGGCGACGGTGGTGGTCACGACTGCCGCCTCCTCGGGCCGGCCACGGTGCGTCGACGCAGCTGCAGATGCGTACGCACGAACAGCCATGGACCGGTGAGGTATCCGAGCTGTTCGAGAGCGCGCAGGTGCCGAGGCCAGGCGTCCGGGAAGATCTCGTTGCGCGTCGACCCCGGTGCGAACAACAACCAGAGCCCCAGCGGTAGGCACCGAAGCACGCCGAGCGCATGACGCGAGCCGAGTACCTTGGCCAACGACGCGGCCATGCCGGTGCCGTAGCCGTAGCACTGGGCACGCAAATCCGCCATCGTGTCGCGATGATGATGACGCACGATCATCTCCGGGCGATAGCAGACTGTCCATCCGGCGAGGATCGCCGAGCGAAAGCCATCGAGATCCTCACCCCCACGCGAGGGCGTCCCGGTTCCCAGTCGTTCGTCGAACCCACCGATGCGTGACAGCGCTTCCGCGGTGAACGCCATGTTGTTGCCGGAGCCGAATTGCCCCGCCACGTAAGGGAAGAAGACCCCGGTGGGCCCCTGTTCGCCGAGCACCCGGTGGGCGGGCTGCGGCGCCATCGACCAGACGGTGGCGGTGGGGCCCTTGTCGAACATTCCGGTGGCCTCGAACCATCCCTGGATCTCGGTCGTCTGTTCGGTGCTGAACACGCGACCACTGACCGCGCCCAGGCTGCCGGTGGAGTCGGCGGCGAAGGTGTCGAGAATCCGTGTCACCCAGTCGGGATCGGTGATCGCGTCGTCGTCGGTGAAGGCGATGATGCGCCCGGACGCCGCCGCGATGCCGGCGTTGCGGGCGGCGGACACACCAGCGCGGGGCTGGTCGACGACGCGTAACCGACCGTCGGTGATCGCGCTGACCAGCGCGCGGGCGTCACCCCGCGCGGGACGATTGTCCACCACGATCACCTCGATGTTCGGGCTCTCCTGTGCCAACAGCGCGTGCACCGTGAGCGGCAACAGGTCTCGGCCGACCGACGGGATCACGATCGACACCAGATCGTCGGCGGTCACCGGGGTGTGTGACCTTCCGGGAACCGAGGGCCGGGCAGCCGACGGGGCGCCGCGAAGCGATCCGATCAGTGTGCCGATCGCGGTCACGGCCACGCCGAGGACCATAACGGCCAGGCGCGCTGCGGCGCTGCGGTCACCGTGGAAGAACCGGGCGGTGTATCGGGCGACTGCGGTGGTCACCGTCGCCGCCACGAACCTGATCTCGGCGGACAGCGCCTGCGATGGTACGGCGATGCGACTCAGCAGCGCCTTCGACTGGCCTTCGTGACGACAGCGGGACAGGAAGTAGCGTAGGTCGGCACGCTGCGCAGGCACGTGATGGTCGACCGCGAAAGCGACCCGTCGCAGTATCCGGCCGTCGGGGTAGGCCCGGCGCAACTCGATTCCCATCAGCGTCTCCTCGCAGCCGGCCGGGATCGTGCCGACTCGCCCCAGTTCGGTGGCGAAGCCCCCGATCGTCTCGAGTGCGGCACGTCGAACCGCCATCGCGGCACCGATCGGGTTACGGATCTCGCCGCCGTCGGCCGCGATTCCGCGATAGTCGCATCCGATCACCCAGCCGAACTCACGGGGAAACCACCTCGGGGCCCGACCGTCCCACGCGGGGTGGACGCCACCGCCGATCGCCACGGTCGCGGCATCGGTGAACGCGATCCGTACCTCGTCGAGCCCGCCCGGTCGGACGATCGCGTCGTCGTCGAGGAAGACGAGCACGTCCTCGGTGGCGTTGGCCAGTCCGGTGTTGCGCGCGCCGGACAAACCAGTCTCACCTGCGTTGTCCACCACGACGATCTGATCGGTCGCAACGCCTACCGGCCGCTGTTCGTCGACGTGGTCGAGGAATCGCCGGCGCAGAGCCGCATTGTGGTCGACCACGATGAGCAGCCGATCGGTCGGCGCGAGCTGTCGCGCCACCGCGTCAATGCCGCGAGTGGCCACCGACCACCGGTCGGTCGTGTAGCAGCAGATCACCGCGCAGATCGAGACCGGGCCGGATCGAGCGGGACTGTGTACACCGGTGGCAGAACTGGTCACCGACCGTCTCCTCTGAACGTCCAACGAAACCTTGGTCACCTTGAGAAACCTCAATTAGGCAAGGCAAGGCTAACCTAGAGTAGGCGATGGTCGGGCAGCAGCTCAATCGGGGACGTCGCCGGACGGTGGTGGCCGGTCCAGACACCCTCGGGCGACGTCGGCTCGCACGGACATGTCGAGACCGGCGAACACTCGCGCCATGGCGGCCAGGGTCCCGGACAGGTCGCCACGGTCGCTGAGATAGCTGCGTTGGGCGGTCAACGGCATGGCGAAGAAGGCGTCGAAGAAGCCGATGGTCTCCTCGGCGTCGAGTCGGAGCAGCACGGCGAGCCCCCGCAAGCGGAGGCGGTACACCGCCCGTGCGCTCCGAGGCCACAGGGTCGACGCCGGGTCGCGGCCGGCGGAGATCGCCCCGACCAGCCGATCGGCCTCGCACAGTGCCGACGCGACGCTGTATCCGGTGGTGGGATGCAGGAGGCCACCGGCGGCTCCGTGGCGCAACGGCCGGGGTCGCCAGGGTCGTCCGGACGTCGCCGTCAACGGAAACGACACCCGCTCGGTTCGTCGGACGCCGGTTGGGGTGCCCCGGAGACGACTGCGCAGACGATGCTCGAGCACGTCGAGCGACAGTGCGGGCCGACCGGCCAGGCACGTCTCCTCGAGGAGAAACTCGTCATCACCGAGCGGGATGGCGTACAGGAATGACGGCAGGGCACCCGGATCACGCTCGGTGGCACGCCAATCCATCAGAACGGCGTCGGCGCTGTCGAGATGGCGGCGCGCGGTGGCCGCGTCGACGACGATGCCGAAAGCCGTCTGGCGCGGCGCGTGGCGCGCCGACGATCCGCGACAGTCGACCACCACGTCGGCAGTGACAGTTGTTCCGTCGGTGAGGCGGATGCGCCCACCATCGACGTCTGCGACGCGTCCGCCGACCACCCGCGCGTCGTCGAGCGTGAGCTTGCGCTGCAGCGCGGCGGTGTGGAACACGCTGTATCCGCGAGCGAGTTCGGTTGCGGTGTGGCCGATCACTCCGACAGCACTCACCTGGGCGGCGATCGTGGACGGGTCCAGCCAGGCCGGGAGTTCGTCGCTCCAGCAGGCATAGGTCGCCAACCACGGCCGGCTCGGGTGGGCCTCCACCACCGTGACGTCGAGGCCGGCCACGAGGAGTCGATGGGCGAGGCCGCGGCCCGAGGGTCCTGCACCGAGGACTGCGACGTGCGTTGTCACATCCTCACGCGCCGCCGGTGGCCATCATGCCGCCGTCCACGCGAATGGTCTCTCCGGTGATCCAGGCCGATGCGTCGCCTGCGAGAAATGCGGCCGCGCGGGCCACGTCCACGGGTTCGCCGATACGGGCCATCGGGTAGCCGGCGGCGATGCGCGCCTCGTTGTCACCGGCGATCAGTCCGGAAGCGAAGGTCGTCCGCACCACCGATGGGGCGATCGCGTTCACCCGGATCCCGGGCCCCAGTTCCCACGCGAGTTCTTCGGTCAACCGGATCAACGCCGCCTTCGACGCCCCGTAGGCGGCGATCGCGCCGGTCGACCGCAGTCCGGCCACCGAGGAGATGTTGACGATGGACCCGCCGTGCTCGCGCATCCCGGCGCGATAGGCCTCCTGGATGAATCCGAGGGTGCCGGCGACGTTGACATCGAAGATCTTGCGGACGGCGCTGAGATCGGCGTCCATCAGGGGGCCCATGATCGGGTTGATGCCGGTGTTGTTCACCAGAATGTCCACACCACCGAGTTCGACTGCAGCGGCGATCGCCTCGGCGCGGTGAGATTCGTCACCGGCATTGCCGGGGGACGTGACGATGGTGGCACCGGCCACGGCGGCCCGGATATCCTCGGCGGCGGCGGCCAACGGATCCGGTTTGCGTGCGGTGATCACCACCGAAGCTCCGCATCGTGCCAGTTCGGTGGCGATGGCCAGCCCGATACCACGGCTGGCGCCGGTCACCACGGCGCACTTTCCGGTCAGGTCGCCAGGGGCGTTGATCATGGTCGAGGTGCGTTGCGGTTCACTCACGCACTCACCGTATCGGGCCGATCGATCGTTCGGGCAGAGTCGGCCGGATAGGTCTGAGCCGCTGCGCAGGTAGACTGGTTCGCCGTGATCACCGCGACTGACCTGGAAGTTCGAGCGGGCGCGCGGACACTGTTGGCGGCGCCCGGCGATGCGCTGCGCATTCAGCCCGGCGACCGTATCGGTCTCGTCGGCCGAAACGGGGCCGGCAAGACGACCACCCTGCGCATCCTGGCCGGTGAGACCGAGCCGTATGCGGGCAGCGTGCTGCGCAGCGGCGACCTCGGATATCTCCCGCAGGACCCCAAGGAGGGCGATCTCGACGTCCTCGCCAAGGACCGGGTGCTCTCGGCCCGCGGACTCGACGCCATCCTGCGTCAGATGGAGAAGCAGCAAGCGCTGATGGCCGAGGCGGCCGATGACCGCGTGCGTGACAAGGCGGTGCATAAGTACGGGCAGCTCGAGGAGCGGTTCGCCGCCCTGGGCGGTTACGTGGCCGAATCGGATGCGGCCCGGATCTGCCACAGCCTCGGTTTGCCGGACCGGGTTCTGGGTCAGCCGCTCGGCACGCTCTCCGGAGGTCAGCGACGTCGTATCGAGCTGGCGCGCATCCTGTTCGCCGCCTCCGATGACGCCGGCAAGTCTGACACCACCCTGTTGCTGGATGAGCCGACCAACCACCTCGACGCCGATTCGATCGCCTGGTTACGGGGCTTCCTGCAGAACCACGAGGGCGGCCTTGTCGTGATCAGCCACGACGTGGAGCTGTTGGCCGACGTCGTGAACCGAGTGTGGTTCCTCGACGCCGTCCGCGGTGAGGCAGACGTCTACAACATGGGCTGGAAACGCTACCTCGACGCGCGTGCCACCGACGAACAACGACGCAAGCGCGAACGTGCCAACGCGGAGAAGAAGGCCGGCGCGTTGCGCGCGCAGGCGGCCAAACTCGGCGCCAAGGCGACCAAGGCCACCGCCGCACAGAACATGCTCAAACGCGCCGATCGCATGCTCGACTCGCTCGACGAGGAACGCGTGTCCGACCGCACCGCACGCATCCGGTTCCCGGAACCGGCCACCTGCGGCAAGACTCCGCTCATGGCCAGCGGTTTGACGAAAACCTATGGGTCGCTCGAGATCTTCACCGGCGTCGACCTGGCGATCGACAAGGGCAGCCGGGTGGTTGTGCTCGGCCTCAACGGTGCGGGCAAGACCACCCTGCTCAAGCTCCTGGCGGGGGTCGAGAAATCTGACATCGGCTCGATCGAACCCGGCTACGGGCTCAAGATCGGCTACTTCGCGCAGGAGCACGACACTCTTGACGACATGGCGACGGTCTGGGAGAACATCCGCCATGCCGCACCGGACGCGGGCGAGCAGGATCTTCGAGGTCTACTGGGCGCCTTCATGTTCAGCGGCGCGCAACTCGACCAGCCGGCCGGCACGCTGTCCGGCGGCGAGAAGACACGACTGACCCTGGCCGGGTTGGTCTCCTCGTCGGCGAATGTCCTGTTACTCGACGAACCGACCAACAACCTCGATCCGATCTCCCGTGAACAGGTGCTCGATGCGCTGCGCAGCTACACCGGTGCGGTGGTGCTGGTGACCCACGACCCCGGCGCCGCGGCCGCACTGGACCCGCAGCGCGTGATCCTGTTGCCGGACGGCACCGAGGACCACTGGTCCGACGAATACCAGGAGCTCATCGAACTCGCCTGACCCACGCGATCTCGTAGTACGAACCGGCGGTTCCCGCACGGTTCGTACTACCAGATCAGCTGTCCGTCAGTGCACCTTCTCGGGCCAATATTGCTTGCGCAGTTCACCTTTCACCAGTTTGCCGGTGGGTGTGCGCGGCAGGTCGTCGACGAAGTCCACCGAACGAGGCGCCTTGTACGCCGCGATCGACTCCTTGGTGTAGTCGAGCAGTTCATCGGCGAGCTCCGGCGATGGCGCGTAGCCCGGTGCGGGTTGGACACAGGCCTTCGCGACTTCGCCGAGCTCCTCGTCGGGGACCCCGATCACTCCGACGTCGAACACGGCGGGGTGATTGACCAGAACGTTCTCCGCTTCCTGCGGATAGATGTTGACCCCGCCGGAGATGATCATGAACGCCTTGCGGTCGGTGAGGTACAGGTAGCCCTCGTCGTCGACGTATCCCATGTCGCCAGTGTTCGCCCAGTTCGCGTGCTCGGGATGTTGTGCGCTGCGGGTCTTCTCCGGGTCGTTGTGGTATTCGAAGGCGGGTTCGTCGCGTTCGAAGTAGACGAGGCCGACCTCGCCGGTGGGTAGGTCGTTGCCGGCCTCGTCGCAGATGTGCACCACACCCAGCAGCGGCTTGCCGACCGAGCCGGGATGATCAAGCGCCTCCTGCGGTCCGATGAAGGTGGCGCCGGCGGCCTCGGTGGAGGCGTAATACTCGTGGATGACCGGACCCCACCACTCGATCATCGCGCGCTTGACGTCGACCGGGCACGGGGCGGCCGCGTGGATGGCGAGCTTGATGCTGCTCACGTCGTACTTCTCGCGGACATCCGCCGGCAGCTTGAGCATCCGGATGAACATCGTCGGTACCCATTGACTGTGCGTGATCCGGAACTTCTCGATGGCGCTCAGGGCGGTCTCGGGGTCGAACCGGTCGAGGAACACGACCGTCCCGCCGACCGAGTTGGTCATTCCGCAGTAGCGCAGTGGCGCAGCGTGATACAGCGGTGCAGGGGAGAGGTAGACGGCGTTGTCGTCGTAGCCGTACATCGGGGCGAAGATCGCCGTGTAGGTATCGGGGATCTCGTCGACCTGTCCTTGGGGCAACGGAGTCTGAATTCCCTTGGGACGGCCTGTGGTCCCGGACGAGTACAGCATGTCGGTGCCGCGGGGCTGATCGGTGCGCGGGGCATCGGAAGCGGTGGTGAGCGCGGCATCATACGATTCGAATCCGGCGATCTCGCCGCCCCAGGCGAGACGATGACCGGGCTCGGCCAGCGCTGGGATCTGGTCGCTCGCGGCGACCGCATCGGCCACTGACGCGCCGGCGAAAACCACCTTGGCGTTGCAGTCGCCGAGGATGTAGTTCGTCTCCCCGGCGGTCAGGTGGTGGTTGATCGCGGTCACATACAGGCCACTACGCAGCGCCGCCCAATAGACCTCGAACATGTGCAGGTCGTTTTGCGAGATCATCGCGACGGTGTCGCCAGGCCGTAGGCCGAGCGATTCCAGGTGATTGGCGAGGCGCGTGGAGTTGTCGTCGAGTTGGCGATAGGTGAGTTGTTCGCCGGTGGAGGCGCGAATGACGGCGGGCTTGTCCGGGGTGGAAGCGGCGAAGACTCCGGGGAACACGTGGTACTCCTCTGACGAAGGGACGACTCTGCACATCTGTGTCGACTGTTACCGAACGATCGATCGGGGTGTCGTGCATCACAGTACCCCACCCGATCGAACCTCGATTGTCAGAGGGTGGCGACGAACCTGTCCATCGTGCGTTCGGCCAGGGCCAGAATGGTCAGCGACGGGTTGACCAGACCCACGGCGCCCGGCGCGAAGGATCCGTCCACGACATAGAGGTTGTCATAGCCGATCACCGATCCGTCTGACCGTGCGGCACGGTCGATCACGACCCCACCGAGGCCGTGATAGGTGCTTCCCGAGCCGAACCCGGATGCGCGGCTGTACACCGGGATGCCATTGCGCGGGTGTCCGTGTCGCGTCTCGGTCATGCGATGGAAATGCCCGGCGAACGCGGACGCGCGTCGGTCGAGGACGCTGGTCCCCTCGGCGAAGGGATACGTCAGACGTGTCTGGCCGGTCGCGTGGTCGAAATCGATGCTCCCGCGCTCATCGGTGTGGACCTGGATCAGGTGGGTGGTCGCGACCCCGCCCAGCGGCGACGGGAAGGGACTGGCCTGATAGACGATTGCGGCCGGTCCGCCCGAGAGCTGATCGTCGCGAATTCGCCCGTAACCGGGCCCGCCCTGGATCGGCCCGTAGGGGTCACGCAAGGCGGTGCGCAGGACCACGAAGTCTCCGTTGGCGCCGAAGCCGTCGCCGATGTGTGGGGACAGACGCGGCAGGTGTCCGAGCGCACGCGCCCGCACGAGCAGCGATGTCGTGTGGAATGAGCCGGCCGCCATGAACAGATAGTCGGACTCCATCGTCACGATCCGCAGCGTGGTGCGGCGCTCGTCGATGAGTCGGGCCCGCACGACGAAGCCGGGCCGCCGACTGCGAGGTCGGATCTCGAAGACCTCGTGCATGGGTTTGATGGTGACGTGCCCGGTCGCCTCGGCGGCGGGCAGGTAGTTGTGATCCACGGATGTCTTCGCGCCGCTGTTGACGCCATAGGACAGATCGCCGTTGCTGATCCCGGGCGGGGCCGTTCCGGCGAGTTCGCTGCGGACGATGTCCCAGTTCACCGAATAGTCGATGAAGCTCGGCGCCACGCCATATCGGGCAACCGTCCGGATCCAGGATCGAGCACCCACGTAATTCGGATGAGCCAGGATGTCCGGAGGTAGCGGCGCGGCCCGAATCATCTGCCGCGCCCGCGGATAGTACGTCCGTGCCAGTTCGTCGTAGTCCGTGCCACCGGGAAAGACCATGTCGAAATCGGGCTTGTCGGGCTGCGCCGCGAACGCGCCGAACACCAGCGAACCGCCGCCGACACCGGCACCGTACACCGCCTCGATCCCGTTGCCCTGGATCTTCTCAAGCACACCGGGATACGGCTCGACGGGTATCTGCAGGAGGCCGGAGATCCCGGCGGTCGGGCTGAACCACGCGGCCCGCTTGTCCGGACTGGTGAAGGTGGCGAAAGTGTTGCCGTCTGCGCGAATCGGCCAGCGCCTGCCGCGTTCGAGGACGGTTGTGCGGATGCCGGCACGGCCGAGTCGCAATGCGGCGACCGCACCGCCGAAGCCGCTGCCGATCACGATGGCCGAGGCCGGTTGGGCAGCCGAGGTGCGGGATGTGACGGCAGCGAGGGCACCGAGCGCGCCGAAACCCGCAGAGCCCCGGATCAGCGCTCTGCGTGTGATCGGTGTGCGCCCGGCCGCCGCACGGTCCACCCGAGCAATTCTACGGGCCTGGCCGGACCTTCGACGCCGAAATCGCGCTCGCCTCCGGGCCCGGAGCGTCAGCGTTTCGTGCGCACCGATTCCTCGACGAGGTCGAGCACAGCGTGCAGATCGTCGGTCGGTTGCCCGGTGGCCAGTCTGGTGATCAGACCGTCGAGAACGAGGTCGAGATACTTCACCAGGACGTCGGTGTCGACATCATCGCGGAGTCTGCCTGCTTGTCGTCCCCGTTCGAGACGCCGCAGCGTCGCGGCCTCCACGTCACCCGAGAACGCAAGCCAGGTGGAACGAAACGACGAGTCGGTGCGCAGTTTACGGGCGATCTCCAGTCGCGTGCCGAGCCAGTCGAAATCCTGCGGACGCGCGAGCATGTCGCGCATGACCTGTACCAGACCCTGTTCGGCCGCGACATCGGCCATCCGCTCGGCGTCCTCCTGGGCAAGGGCGAGGAACAGCGCTTCCTTGTCGCGGAAATGGTGGAAGATCGCGCCCCGGGACAGCCCGGTGGACTCTTCGATGCGTTTGACGGTCGCGCCGTCATAACCGTATTCGGCGAAGCAGTGCCGCGGGGGGGGGGGCGGCCGGGCGAAGCGCCCCGGCGCGCCCGCCCACAACACCAATGGGACATACAAGGGAGC
>NZ_JAKGCU010000029.1 GCF_021556435.1 Gordonia tangerina | reverse complement strand
CACCGAACTACCCTCCCCGAGAGCTACCCAAAACCGCTCACGCTTCACCGCGGGCACACGATTGTTCGCCACCAGCAACCTCCAACAGACAGGCTGTTGCGGTGACCACTTGAGCCCAAGACCCAGTGTGGTGGGTCTGCTGGGTTCTCTCGGCGCGAAACAGGGTTCTCTCGGCCGCCGTGGTGAGACGTGGTGGGGTATCTCGCTAGGCGCCGCGGGTGGACGCGGTCAGGTGCGGGGCACCCTTGCGGCGGTCGAGCACCGAAATGTCGAACGCGCCGTCTCCGTCGATGCGTCGCGTGTACAGATTCACCTTGGCGGGCAACAGGATCGGTTTGCCGAAGCGCACCGTGTAGGTGACGTCGTCGGGGAGCTGCGCCTCGACGTTGGCCACCGCGGCGGCGGCACTCCACATTCCGTGCGCGATGGCCTTCGGGAAGCCGAACGCCTTCGCGGTCAGGTTGCCCATGTGGATGGGGTTGCGATCGCCTGAGGCCTCGGCGTACTGACGGATGCGCCCGAGGTCCACCGACAGGATCGAATCCGGCGGTGGAGGAGCGTACTGCTTGGGCTCCGGGCCGCGCGGCTCGTCGGACAGGCTGGTCCGCTGCTGCTTGAGAAACGTCGCGGTCTGGGTGGTGACCAGCTCGGCGCCCACCCGGATCTCCGAGATCATGTCGATCAACAGTCCCTTGCGGTGCTCGCGCAGGTTCTCCGCATGGGTGTCGATGGTCAGCGGTTCGTCGACACCGATCGGACGAGCCCGGTGGATCGAGTTCTCCAGATGCACCGAACCGACTGCGCCGAAAGGGAAGTCGCCGTCGGTCATCACCTTCATGGCAAGCGGGAACTGCAATACGAACGGGTAGGTGATCGGCAGTGTCGAACCGAATCGCTGGCCGGTGACCCGGGTGTAGGCGTGCAGCTGCTCCGGATTCACCCGTACGTTCTCCAACCGATAGTGACGGTCGGGGATGACGGCGTCGGCCCGCACCTTGGCGGGCTTGCCGATGACCGGGAGCATCGCACCGACGGCTTTCGAGTAGACCTCGGCGGTGCCCGGCGCGCTGGACAGTGTGATCGTCTTGGCCATCAGGCCCCCAGGAATCCCTGGCCGCACACGCGGACCACGTTGCCGGTGATGGCGCTCGACGCCGGGTTGGCGAAGTACGCCACGGTTTCGGCGACGTCGACGGTCTGCCCACCCTGCTGGAGCGAGCTCATCAGGCGGCCGGCCTCGCGGGTCGCGACGGGAATCGCGGCGGTCATCTTGGTCTCGATGAAGCCCGGGGCGACCGCATTGATGGTGACGCCCTTCTCGGCGAGGATCGGCGCGTAGGTGTCGACCAGGCCGATCACGCCGGCCTTCGAGGCGCCGTAGTTGGTCTGGCCGCGGTTGCCGGCGATGCCGGCGATCGACGACACGTCGATCACGGCGCCGCCCTCCTTCAGGGCGCCCTTCTCGATCAGTCCGTTCACGAGCTGCTGCGGCGCGATGAGGTTGACCGCGATCACCGAGTCCCAGCGCGCGGCATCCATGTTGGCGAGCAGCTTGTCGCGGGTGATGCCGGCGTTGTTGACGATGATGTCGATACCGCCATGGCGTTCCAGCGCGTGCTCGGCGAGCTTCGCGCCGGCGTCGTCGGCGCTGACATCCAGCGGGAACGAGGTGCCCCTGACCTTGTTGGCGGTCTCGGCGAGCGCCTCACCGGCGGCCGGGATGTCGGCGCAGATGACGTGGGCGCCGTCCCGGGAGAGGACCTCGGCGATGGTGGCGCCGATGCCGCGGGCGGCGCCGGTCACCACGGCCACCTTGCCCTCGAGTGGGCGATCCCAGTCTTTCGGTGCGGTCGCATCGGCGTCGCCGACCCTGATGACCTGTGCGTCGACGAACGCCGACTTCGCCGACAGCACGAACCGCACTGTCGACTCCAGGCCGGTGAGGCCGGTCTTGGCGTCGGGGGAGACGTAGACGAGTTGGACCGTCGCGCCCTTCTGTAGCTCCTTACCGACCGAGCGTGTGAAGCCCTCGAGCGCGCGCTGGGCGACGTGCTCGTTGGGGTCGGACACGAGCTCCGGGGTGGTGCCCAGCACCAGCAGTCGCGCGCTGGGCGCCAGCGAACGCATCTGCGGTCCGAAGAACTCGAACAGCTGACGCAACTCCGACGGCGAGGTGATGCCGGTGGCGTCGAACACCAGCGCGCCGTACTTGTCGGCGCTGCGGCCGGACGTGGCGTTCTGGATGAGGGTGTAGTCGGGTGCCGACAACATCTCGCGCAGCGGCTCGACGAGCCGGCCCGATCCACCCAGCAGCACCGGGCCGGGCAGCGGCGGCTCCGATGGCTTGTAGCGGCGCAGCGTCGGCGGGACGGGCAGGCCGGCCTGCTTCGCGAGGAACGAGCCGGGTGCGGAATGGACGAAATTCGAGTACAGGCCAGTGGCTGCCACGGGAGATCTCCTCTGTGCTTCTACGGCAGATCGGGTTGGGTGAAGTCCGTGTGCGACGACGCTCACGCAAAGCGACGTTCGACAACTAACTTACTCATGAGTAAGAATACTGTACAGACATCGAACTACACCCCCTGGGAGATCGAAGTGGCTCAGACACCCAAGACCCGCACGCAGCGCCCGGTCGCGATCCTCGGCGGCAACCGGATTCCGTTCGCCCGCCAGGACAAAACCTACGCCGAGGTCAGCAATCAGGAGATGTTCACCGCAGCTCTCGATGGCCTGGTGAGCCGCTACAGCCTCCAGGGGGAGCGTCTCGGCATGGTCGCCGGCGGCGCCGTCCTCAAGCATTCACGTGATTTCAATCTCATGCGCGAATGTGTCCTCGGTTCGGCGCTGTCGCCCTACACGCCCGCCTTCGACATCCAGCAGGCGTGCGGCACCGGCCTGCAGGCCATCGTCGCGGTGGCCGACGGCATCGCCGCCGGCCGCTACGACGTCGCCGTGGGCGGCGGCGTGGACACCACCTCCGACGCGCCGATCGGTGTCTCGGAGTCGATGCGGCGGCAGATGCTCCAGGTCAACCGGTCACGCAGTACCAAAGATCAGCTGCTCAACGCGTTGAAGCTGCTGCCGAAACTGGGCATCGAGATCCCGCGCAACGGTGAACCGCGCACCGGCATGTCGATGGGGGAGCACGCCGCCATCACCGCCAAGGAGTTCGGCATCAAGCGTGCCGACCAGGACGCGCTCGCTGCGGCCAGCCACCAGAACATGGCGGCCGCCTACGATGCCGGCTTCTTCGACGACCTGATCACCCCGTTCCTGGGACTGACCCGCGACCAGAACCTGCGGGGCGATTCCACCGCGGAGAAGCTCGCCAAGCTCAAGCCGGTCTTTGGTGTCTCGTTGGGTGACGCGACGATGACCGCGGGCAACTCCACCCCGCTGACCGACGGTGCGTCGACGGTGCTGCTGGGCACCGACGAATGGGCCGAGGCCAAGGGGCTGCCGGTGCAGGCCTACCTCGTCGACAGCGAGACCGCGGCCGTCGACTACGTCAACGGCCCGGACGGTCTGCTGATGGCCCCCACCTACGCGGTGCCCCGGCTGCTCGAGCGCAACGGGCTGACCCTGCAGGATTTCGACTTCTACGAGATCCACGAGGCCTTCGCCAGCGTCGTGCTGGCCACCCTCGCGGCGTGGGAGTCCGAGGAGTACTGCAAGGAGCGTCTGGGCCTCGACAACGCGCTCGGAGCGATCGACCGCGCCAAGCTGAACGTGCACGGCTCCTCGCTGGCCGCCGGTCACCCGTTCGCCGCAACCGGAGGACGGATCATCGCGCAGGCGGCCAAGACGATCCGCGAGAACGGCGGCGGCCGTGCGCTCGTCTCGATTTGTGCGGCCGGCGGCCAGGGCGTAACGGCCATAGTCGAGGGCTGACCAGCGCAGATGTGACCGGATTGAGGCCTGCGCAACGATCCGGTCACACTCGCCGAAAAAAAGTTCTCGGAAAGCTGTAACGCCGCGCGAAGTAGCGTAGATATACGAGTAGCTCCGGCTGAGCTGCCAGACCCCCGACCCGGCAGCTCGGTCGGGGCGCCTACTTTGTGGGGCGCCCGACAGTCGAACACTCGACGCGGCGTATCCATCAACGTTTCCTTATGGTTGTCTCCGTGAACACACATCCGGCCGTGCTTGCGGTGGTGCGTGTCGCGGTCGGCATCGCCGCCACACTCGGCATCGTCCTCGCGACCGACCTCGTCCTCACCGATGACACCACCGCGCGCGGTGCCGTGGTCGCCGGCATTCCGGCGGGCAATCTCGCCGATGCGCAGGCCCAGGCAGTTGTCGACCGACTGTCCGAACGAGCGAATCACCGGGTGCGCCTGCGCACCGATTCCGGATCGGCCACCGTCGCGCCCGACGATCTCGGCCTCTACTTCGACGCCGCGGCCACCAAAGCCCGATTGATGGAGCAGCCCCGCAGTCCGCTGCCCAGGCTGATGGCGATTCTCGGGCGCACCCACACCGTGGAACCGGTCGTGACCATCGACCGCGCGGTCTTCGACGCCACGCTCGACGACCTGCGCCCCGAACTGGAGAAGGCCGCCGTCGAAGGCGGGGTGCACTACGAGGTGACCGACGACGTGCCCACCCCGGTCGCAGACATGCCCGCCGCCGGCAAGCGCGTGGCCCGCGATGCGGCGGCGACGACGCTGGTCACCGAATGGCTTGACGACAAACCCATCGACCTGCCCACAGAGGACTTCGATCCGTCCGTGTCGGCCGAGGTGGTCCGTCAGACGGTCGCCGGTGCTGCCACCCGCGCGGTGGCTGCGCCGGTCACCCTCGATGGTGCCGACGACGTGTCAGTACGGGTCACGCCGGCCCAGCTCGGCTCGGTGCTGACATTCGTCGCGGACGGGCGTGGCGGACTGCAACCCGAGATCGACCCCAAACGTAGCGCCGAGATGTTGCGGCCCGAGCTCGCCGAGACCGAACGAAAAGCCGTGGACGCCACGTTCTCACTGAGCAGCGGCAGTCCCACCGTGGTGCCGTCGCGCGACGGTTCGCGCGTCGACTGGGACAAGACCGTGGCCTCCACCGCGGCGACCGCGACCGGCGCAGACGTGTCGGACTCGCGGGTGGTCGAGGTCGCCTATGCGCCGGTGAAGCCAAAGTTGACCACCCGGCAGGCACGCGGACTCGGCGTGCGTGAAGTGGTCAGCGAGTTCACCACCTCGGGGTTCTCCAGCGCATCCGGCGAGAACATCCGCCTCGTCGCCGCCGAGGTCGACGGCGCACTGGTCATGCCCGGCGAGAAGTTCTCGCTGAACGGCTACACCGGGCCGCGCGGCACCGCGCAGGGCTATGTCACGTCGACGATCATCGACGACGGGCACGCCGACAAAGCGGTCGGCGGCGGTATCTCCCAGTTCGCGACCACGCTCTACAACGCGGCCTATTTCGCCGGTCTCGAGGATGTCGCACACACCGAGCACAGCTACTACATCTCCCGGTATCCCGAAGCTCGCGAGGCCACCGTCTTCGAAGGTGCGATCGACCTGGTGTTCCGCAACAACACCAAGCACGGCATCTACATCGAGACCGGTTGGTCACCGTCCGACGTCACCGTCCGAATGTGGAGCACCACCACCGTCGATGTCGAATCGATCACGGGCGAGCGGTACGCCTACACCGACCCTCCGTCGTTGAAGCTGCCCAAAGGCGACAACTGCATAGCCTCCACCGGCAGCCGCGGGTTCACCACGTCGAACACCCGCATCATCAGCGACGCCGCGTCCGGCGCCGAGATCAGTCGCAACACCCGCACGGTGAAATACGATCCGGCGCCGAACGTCGCCTGCGTCTGAGATCAACCCCCGCCCCCTCTGGTGTCCCGCGCCGGAAATTCGTTGATGATTTCGACGCCCAGGCGGCGCCTCGCTTCGTTGGCGTCGTCGGAGGTACATCCAGTACCTGCTTCCTCCGCCGCCTCGCGATGCATCCACCTGGACCGCCGAACTCATGAAACGAACTTCCGGCGCGGGACACTAGACCGAGCGATGTAACGCTCGATAGGCTCCGCAACGTGGATATCAATGGAGCAAGTGCAATCGTCACGGGCGGCGCGTCGGGTATCGGCGAGGCCGCGGTTCGCCAGCTGGCGGCCAAGGGAGCCAAGGTCGTCGTCGCCGACCTGCAGGCCGACAAGGGTGAGGCCCTCGCCAAGGAGGTCGGCGGTGCGTTCGTGCGCGTCGACGTCACCGACACCGCGCAGATCGAGGCGGCTGTGAACAAGGCCACCGAGCTCGGCCCGCTGCGTGCGCTGGTGAACTCGGCCGGTATCGGTTGGGCGCAGCGCACCATCGGCCGCGACGGCGAGTTCTCGTCGGCGCACGACCTGGATGCGTACAAGAAGGTCATCGCCATCAACCTGATCGGCACCTTCGACGCCTGCCGTCTGGCCGCCACCGCGATGAGCAAAAACGACCCGCTGGAGTCCGGCGAGCGCGGTGCCATCGTCAACATGGCGTCGGTCGCCGCGTTCGACGGTCAGATCGGTCAGGCGTCGTACTCGTCGTCCAAGGGTGGCGTGGTCGGCATGACCCTGCCGGTTGCGCGTGACCTCGCGGCCGTCGGTGTGCGCGTCAACACCATCGCGCCCGGCCTGATCGACACCCCGATCTACGGTGAGGGCGAAGCCGCCGAGGCCTTCAAGGCGAAGCTGGGCGAGTCCGTGCTGTTCCCGCACCGCCTGGGCAAGCCCGACGAACTCGCCTCGATGGTGATCGAGCTGGTCACCAACTCCTACATGAATGCCGAGGTGATCCGCGTCGACGGCGGCATCCGGATGCCTCCGAAGTAGGGCTGCGACACACACTCACGCGCACCCGTTCGGTCCGCGCGCACGTCGAGACGCGCGCGGTTGCCGGGCGGGTGCGCGCTGTTGTGAAGCCGCTGCTCGCTGCCATTTCAGTGGTAGCGTCATGGTATGAGAACGACCATCGATCGTGCCGGCCGGGTGGTGGTGCCCAAGGAACTGCGCGACCGGGTCGGTTTGATCCCTGGGGAGATCGAGATCACCGTTGCGGGTAGCGGGTTGGTCCTGGAACCGGTGGCCACCGATGAGCTCGTCGATGACGAAGGAATGCTGATGCTGCCGGAGGGCGGCGCGCACCTATCGGTCGACGACATTCGAGAACTGCGCCTTGGCGACCAACGCTGAGGTCCTCCTGCTGGACACGAGTGCCGCGATCGCGCTGGTGCGTCCGGAGCAGGTAGGGCACTCCGACGTCCGTGCGGAGGTGAAGGGAAGAACGCTGGGGCTCAGCGGTCACGCGGCGTTCGAGATGTACTCGGTGCTCACCCGCCTGCCGCCGCCGCAGCGATTGACCGCTCGTGCCGCTGCCCGGTTGATCACGACGAACTTCCCGCACCGGTGTCACCTGAGCCCGCAGCACACGGCCGAACTCGTCGAGCGGTTCGCGACGGTCGGTATCTCGGGTGGCGCGGTGTACGACGGACTCGTCGGAGCAGCAGCCGCACACGCGAACCTCACCCTGCTGAGCCTGGACCGTCGTGCCGAACCGATCTACCGCGCGCTGGGAGTCCGGCTGAAGCTGCTGTGAGAGGTCGCCTTTCAGATCATCCGCGCACCCGTCGCGTGACCGCGCACGTCGCGACATGCGCGTCAGCGTGATGGGTGCGCGTCGTCGAAGCGGCGGCCCGCCTCGGTCCCGGTCGCCGACTGGCGCGTCGGCCACCAGAACGCGCTGCGCTCGATCACCGACAATGCCGGCACCAGCATCGGGGCCATCACACACGACGCCAGCACCACCCCGATGGCGACGCCGGCACCCAACTCCGCGAGATTCTTCAACCCGGTCAGCGTGAGCGAGGCGAAGGTCAACGCGAGGATCACGCCGGCCGCCGCTGCGGTCTGGCCGTTCTTCGTGATCGCGAGTTGCGCTGCGTCGCGAGGTGTTTCACCACCCACGAAGGCTTCCCGAACGCGTTCGGCCATCAGGATGTTGTAGTCGGTGCCGATGGCCACCACGAACAGGTAGAGCACGATCGGTGTCGAGAAGTCGATGCCGACATAGTCGAGCAGATACTGGAACACGATCACCAGGGTGCCGAGGGTCGCGGCGAAGGTGACGAAGACGCTGACGATCAGATTCACCGGGGCGAGGACGGCCAGTAACAGCGCGCCCAAGATGATCCACACGATCACCACGGCGACCGGGAACACGTGGCGGGTGTCGGAATGCAACTGGGAACGTACGTCGGCCAGTGTGGCGGTTTGTCCGCCCACGGCGACCACTGCGCCGGGGACCGAGGAATGCGCGACCGGGCGTAGTGAATCGTCGATCGTGTCGAGGGCTTGGGTGGAGAACGGTGAGGTGTCCAGTACGACGTTGACGACCGCAGCCGTGCCGTCCTGGCTGACCCGTGGTGGCGTCACTGCGGCGACACCGGCCACGCCCTCCAGATTCGTTGTCAGTGCAGCCAATTCGTTTTGCGGGATGGGGCCGTTGGCCTTCACGTAGACCTGGGTGGGACTCAGGTCGCCCGGCGGCATCGACGCGGCGAGGGTGTCGAATGCTTGTTGTGACGGTGTGTCCGAGGGCATCTCGCCGAGAGTGTCGTAGGTCGCCTTGTAGCCCGAGCTGAACACCGCGAGCACGATGAGGGTGACCCCGATGGCCGCGGCCGTGATCACCGGGCGATACGCGACACTGCGCCCGAGGGCGGCGAAAGCTGATCGCTGCGGCTCGTGTCCCGGGCCGACCGGCCAGAACATGGCCTTCGAGAGGATCGAGATCACTGCCGGGATCAGAGTGAGGGCGGTGATCAGCATGATGGCGACCGCGATGATCAACCCCGGGGCCAAGGAGTTCAGCGAGCCGAGTCGCGCGAAGAACAGCGCGGCGAACGCGCCGATGACCGTCAGCGCCGAGGACGCGATCACGCGGCCGACGGCCCCCGTCGCGGCGCGAGGCCGTCGAGCCGATCGGCGCCGGCGCGCATCTGTTCGCGATACCGGAACAGCAGGAAGACGGTGTAGTCGGTGCCGACGCCGAAGAGCACCACCACCAGGATGGCGTCGAGAGTGGTGCTCACCTCGAAGTCGAAGATCTGGGTGGCCCACGCGGTTGCGCCGCGAACAGCGAGGAAGACGACGCCGATGACGAACACCGGCAGGACGGCGATCAGTGGGCTGCGGAACAGGATGCCCAGGGTGGCCAGGATGACGATGACGGTGGCGATCGAGATGATGCGTTCGGCGTCGTCGTAGGCGGTGTTGCTGTCCACCAGGATCGCCGCGTTGCCGGTGAGGCCGGAGGTGAGATCGGTGTTCTGCAACGCCGACGACGCTGCTTCGCGCACCGCCGGCACGGCGTCGTTCACCTGCGGCTCGCCCGGCTGTCCGGTGAACGCCACCTGAATGGCGACCACCTTGTCGTCGGGCGAGACCGATTGCGGCCCAGCCGATACGGCGCCGACTCCGGCGATGTTGTCGTTCTGCAGGGTGGTGGCCAGGCCCAACGCCGTCTGCTGATCGGTGGGCGTCAGCGCGCCGCCGTCGCGACGGGAGACCACGAGTGTCCCGGTGGCACCGGCGGTGGCCGGGAACTCGCTTTCGCCGATGTTCTGGGCGGTCACCGACTCGAAAGAAGACGGCAGGAAGTCCTGTTGGTTGCCGGTGGTGTGGTCGGACAAGTTGGGGGAGAACAGGATGATCGCCAGCGCAGCGACGATCCACACGCCGACCACCCGCCAGGGATGGCCGACGACCACACGGGCGAGCGCAGCGAACATCGCTGATCCTCTCGTGGCGGTGTGTTACGAAGCAGATTACTCCGACGACGGTGCCCGTACGCCGAAAACAGTTCGTCCCCCGGGGAAGTTACCCGGGGGACGAACTGTGTCAGGTGATCAGCGAGTGGTTCAGAAGACCGCCTCGTCGACCTCCATGATCTCGGCGTCGATGTTCTCGATGTTGACACGGGCGGTCGTCAGCTCGGGCAGCATGTTCTTCGCGAAGAAGCTCGCCACGGCGACCTTGCCCTCGTAGAACGGCTTGTCCTCGGCGGAGGCGCCGGAATCCAGTGCGGCCAGCGCGACCTCGGCTTGACGCAGCAGTAGCCAACCGATGAGCAGGTCGCCGACCGACAGCAGGAACCGCACCGAACCGAGACCGACCTTGTACAGCTCCTTCGGGTCCTCCTGTGCGTTCATGAGGTACCCGGTGAGGGTGGCGGTCATGGTCTGCACATCGTCCATCGCGGTCTTGAGCAGCGCGCGCTCGGACTTCAGCCGACCGTTGCCGCCCTCGGCGTCGAGGAACTTGGCGATCTCGCCGGCGACGTGGGAGAAGGCCTGGCCCTTGTCGCGGATGATCTTGCGGAAGAAGAAGTCCTGCGCCTGGATGGCCGTGGTGCCCTCGTAGAGCGAGTCGATCTTCGAGTCACGGATGTACTGCTCGATCGGGTAGTCCTGCAGGAAGCCGGAACCACCGAGGGTCTGCAGCGACTCGTGGCCGAGGATGCCGTAGGCGCGCTCGGAGCCGACGCCCTTGACGATCGGCAGCAGCAGGTCGTTGACCTTGTGGGCCAACTCGGGGCTCGCGCCGGAAACGATCTGTGCCGCAGCGGCATCCTGGTGCGACGCGGTGTAGAGGTATACCGCGCGCAGGCCCTCGGCGTATGCCTTCTGGGTCATCAGCGAACGACGCACGTCCGGGTGATGGGTGATGGTGACACGCGGGGCGGTCTTGTCGGTCATCTGGGTCAGATCCGCGCCCTGCACCCGCTCCTTGGCGTAATCGAGGGCGTTGAGGTAGCCGGTCGACAGTGTCGAGATGGCCTTGGTGCCCACCATCATTCGGGCGTGCTCGATGACGTCGAACATCTGCGCGATACCGTCGTGCACCTCGCCGACGAGCCAGCCGACGGCCGGGGTGCCATGCTGGCCGAAGCTCAGCTCACAGGTGGCCGAGGCCTTGATGCCCATCTTGTGCTCGACGTTCGTGACGAAGACGCCGTTGCGCTCACCGAGCTCACCGGTCTCGTGGTCGAAGTGGAACTTCGGCACGAAGAACAGCGACAGTCCCTTGGTGCCGGGCTTGGCGCCTTCGGGGCGGGCGAGAACCAGGTGGAAGATGTTCTCGGTCATGTCCTGGTCGGCGGAGGTGATGAAGCGCTTCACGCCGTCGATGTGCCAGGTGCCGTCTTCCTGCTTGACGGCCTTGGTGCGGGCGGCGCCCACGTCGGAACCGGCGTCGGGCTCGGTGAGCACCATGGTGGCGCCCCAGCCGCGCTCCGAGCAGATGGCGGCCCACTTCTTCTGCTCTTCGGTGCCGTTGTTGAAGAAGATGTTGGCGAAGCCCGAGCCGGCGGCGTACATGAAGACCGGCGGGTTGGCGCCCAGGATCATCTCGCCGATGGCCCAGTACAGCGAACGCGGTGCGGGCAGGCCGCCGAGTTCTTCCTCGATACCGATCTTGTCCCAGCCGCCCTCGATGAGTGCGTTGTAGGACTTGGTGAAGCTCTCGGGGATGGTGACGCTGTGGGTCTCCGGGTCGAACACCGGCGGGTTGCGGTCGGCGTCGGTGAACGATTCGGCGATCGGTCCCTCGGCCAGCGCCTTGACCTCACGGAGCATGTCCACGGCGGTCTCGTGATCGAGATCGCCGAAGTCGCCTTCTTCGAGCACCTTGTCGAGGTCGAACAACTCGAAGAGGTTGAAGTGCAGGTCGCGGATGTTGCTCTTGTAATGGCCCATGGAGGTTCCTTATCTGACTGGCGGTGTGGGCTACGCGTGTGGTGAAGCACGATCGGCAGAAGCTAAGTTACTCGCCGGTAACTACAGAATAGCGTCATCCGCGGCACGGAGCAATTGATCGGTCTGTGATCTGCGCTAACTCGAGCAAGCGTGCGCGTGTCCCGACGGTTCGTCCCCCGGGTATCGCTTCATCCCCCAGCGGCAACCGGGGGATGAAGCGATACCCGGGGGACGAGCCGGAACGGGTCGGTCAGAGGGCGTCGCGGAGGAGCGTCAGGTCGTCGGGGATGCCGTCGGCCGGGGTCTCGAGGATGACCGGGGCGTCGGCGGCGGCGGCGACCGCAACGAGGACGTCGGGATCGATGTGGCCGCCGGCGAGGTTGGCGTGGCGGTCGCGACCCGAGTCGAACTCGTCGCGGGAATTGTTGAGATGGACGAGGTCGATGCGCCCGGTGATCGCTTTCACGCGTTCGACCAGACCCACGAGGTCCTCGCCGCCCGCCCACGCGTGGCAGGTGTCGAGACAGAATCCGGCCTGCTCGAAATCGCCCACCGATTCCCATAGCCGGTCGATGGCCTCCAGGGTGCGGGCCATCGCGTGATCGCCGCCGGCGGTGTTCTCGATCAGGATCGGTACACCGAAGCCGCCCTTGTCGACCTGACGATCGAAGAGTTTGCGCCAGTTGGCGAATCCCTCCTTGGCGTCCTCGCCGTCACGCAGGTGTCCGCCATGCACGACGAGACCGAAGGCGCCGAGGTCGGCAGCGGCGGCGGCTTGCTGTTCGACCGCCTTGCGCGACGGCATCCGCAAGCGGTTGTTGAGGCTCGCGACGTTGATCTGATAGCTCGAATGCACCACCACGTCGATCGCGGAGTCGCGGATCGCCTCGGCGTCCGGGCGTGGTTGCGGTTTCTTCCAGCTCTGCGGGTCGGTCACGAACATCTGAAAGACGTCGATGCCCAGTTCGTCGGCGGTGGACAACGGGTCGGCGTCCTCACGCAGGTGTGCTCCGATGCGCATGGCTCAACGATAATGGTCGCCTCCGACGCCGCGGTTCGCGCGTCGGGTTCAGTCATCGAGACCGGGGACGGTCTCGATCGTGATGGGCACCCCGGTCGCTATCAGCAGGCGACACGGCGCCTCGGTGCCGTTGTAGAGGTTGAGCCACTCGTGGCCGCGGCTGCCCTCGGCGTAGACCGAGTCGAGCGCGCGGTTGAGTCGGGACTCGGCTTCCTTGGTGATGATGTAGCGCTGTTCGCCGTAGCGCAGGTAGCGGTCGGGCACGGCTCTCCTCTCCGTTGATGTGACGCCGATCACCAGCATATGGGTGAATCCGGGACTTGTCGGCACTCTGACGGCGGTTTACCGGCTCTCGAACGGAAGGTGATCACTAGGCTTACGGAAAGTAACGTGCAGGAGCCCTGTCGGGATCGGCTCGACGGGCGTGGGCGGGCAGGACCAACACGAGTGAGCATTGACGACGCGGTCGACGACGGTCCGGCCTCGGACGGGTCTGCCGCCACGTCGCGCACCCGCGGCGTCGAGCCGGTGATCGACGACGTCGCGGCGGCTGCGGCCGTCGACACCGGGCCTCAGCGACGACGTGACCTCACCATGGTGCGGCGCATCGCGATCGTCGCGTGGGTCGTGTTCATGATCTACGAGTTCGTAGCCTACGGACTCGCCTTCGACCGCACCCGCTTGATCATCCTGCTGTGTCTGGGCATGCTCGCGGCGTCGATCGGTCGTCGCAAGGCGATCAGCGTCATCATCGATTGGCTTCCCTTCGCGCTGATCCTGCTGCTCTACGACTGGACGCGCGACGTCGCGCGCATCGTCGACATGCCGACCCAGTGGCATCTGGCGGTCGACGTCGACCAGTGGATGTTCGGTGTCAACCCGACCGTGTGGCTGCAGAGCCACATCAAGGCCCCCGAGCCGCCGTGGTGGGAAGTCGTCACCAGCGTCATCTACATGTCGTATTTCATCGTCCCGTACGCCGCCGCCGCGGTGCTGTGGCTGCGGGACCGGTCCGCATGGCGCCGGTACGCCGCCTGTTTCGTCGCCACGACGTTCCTGGCCCTGGTCGGCTACACCCTCGTGCCGGCCGCACCGCCGTGGGCCGCGGCCCGATGCACCGCAGAACAGGTCGCAGACCACCCCCGCGAACCCACCTGCATGGCGTACGAGGGCGCGGTCGCCGACGGCGGCATCCTCGGCGAGGTCACCCCGTCCAACCCGGACGCGCAACCCTACGTCGAACGGATCTCGGCGCGCGGCTGGAATTTCCTCAACATCCACGCCGCCTCCACCCTCGTGGAGGTGGGGCAGGGCAAGGCCAACCTGGTTGCGGCGATCCCGTCGTTGCACGCTGGTCTCACGATGCTGCTCGCGCTGTTCATGTGGCCCCGGGTCAAGGCCCTGGGCAGAACGCTGTTCATGGGTTACGCGGTCGCGATGGCGTTCACCCTCGTCTACACCGCCGAGCACTACGTCTTCGACATCATCCTGGGCTGGGCGTTGGCGGGCTTCGTGATCCTGGTGGCGCAGGTCGTCGACCGGAGGTGGTTGATCCCGCGCAAGAAGCAACGTGAGCAGCAGGCCGGTGCCGAGTCCGCGGCGACCACCGAGGCGGCCGAGTCCGATTCACCGGTCTCTGGGTAGTCTCGGCTGCGTGTTGAGATCCCGCCTGCGTCGCCCGTCGTCGACGCAGCTGCGGGTGGGGCTACTGCTCGCGGTCGCGGCGTCGATCCTGCTGATGCATTCGGTGATCGCCGTGGGCACCGCCGCCGGCGGTCATCACCCGCCGTCGGCGTCACACGGTTCGACGACGATCGGCCCGGCGGCTCATCAACTCGATGAACCGACGATGGATGACGCCGGCGACTGCGACACCCACCAACATCCCTGCATGTTCCTGCGCAACGACGACCCGGTCGTCATCGCGATCGCGGTGTTGGTGCTGGCGTGGGGATTCCCGATCCCGCCGCTGCTGCGGTCGATTCATGCCCGCCTGGTCGGTCGCTCTGGTCGGCCGCCGCCGTGGGCCATGCCCACCCATCTCCGAATGCAGGTGATCCGCTGCTGATCGGCGTGCGCCGGACCGTATGTCCGGCCCGCCGACATCTCCGCCTGCGCTGACCGCAGCGCGGCCCCTTCACTCTGCAGAGGATCCCAAGACAATGAAACGACAGATTTTCGTGGGCGCGGCCGTGGCGGCCGTGGCCCTGCTGGGCGCGTGTTCGGACGTCGACGACGCCGCGCCACCGTCGTCGGTCACCGCCGTCACCACGACGACGATGCCGATGGAGCCGTCGGCCGAGTCGGCGACCGAGTCGTCGGACAGCCGGCACAACGACGCCGACGTCACCTTCAACCAGGAGATGATCCCGCATCACATGCAGGCGCTCATGATGGCCGATCTGGTGGCCGACCGGACCACCACACCTGCGGTGCGGGATCTGGCCGACCGCATCAGGGCCGCCCAGAAACCCGAGATCGACGAGATGACCGCGCGGCTGACTTCCTGGGGCGTCTCCGGCGAGATGGGCGGTCACAGTGGTGCTCACGGCGCGGGCGGCCACGACATGTCCGGCATGATGACGCCGCAACAGATGGCGGCGTTGTCACAGGCGGAGGGCACAGATTTCGACCGGATGTGGCTCGAAGGCATGATCGCGCATCACGAGGGCGCGATCGCGATGGCCGACACCGAACTCGCCGACGGCGTCAACGGTCCGTCGCGGGAGCTCGCCAAGCGCGTCAAGTCCGCCCAGCAGGCCGAGATCGACGAGATGAACTCGATCCTGCGACGGTGATGCGGTGACGGGTCGGTCCGGACGTGACGCATCGGAGTCCGGACCGACCCGCGGGGCGGGTCAGGGTTTCCGCAACGGGATGCGCATCAGATAGACCTGATAGCCCGCGGAGATGGAGTAGGTGAAGTACAGGCTGCTGCCCGACGACCACGGGTGAATGTAGGGGGCGTAGCCCGAGTACGGGTCGTTGGCGGGGACCACGAGTTCGCCCGACGACCACGGTCCCTCGGGCCGGTCGGCGGTCCGCAGCACCACACCGGAATCCTTCTGGCCCAACGAGATGAACTTGCCGAGGTACTCATTCCACGCGACCGACAACTCGCCGGTCGGTGCCGCCATCACCGGGGTCGCCGAATCCGGGTTGTTGCGCACCCACCGGCCCCATGAGAAGTACTCGTACTTGCCGAGATGTTCGATGTCGGAGGCCTTCACGCGGGCCAGGTACACCGCACCCCATCGGCCGTCGGGGGTGCCGTAGGTGTAGACCGTGTCACCGACCTTCAGGTACGCCGACATCTGGAATTTGTGGTTTCCGCCGCCGTTGGGGCGGAATGCGTTGACCGCGCGCCAACTCTGCCCGTTGTTCCCCGACACCACCAGGCCGGACCAGTTGGTGTACCAGATCCCCGGCGGTCCCCAGTGTTTGACCGACATGACGTTCATGTACTGCTTGCCGTTCGCGGCCACCCCGGCGGTCGGGATGATGGTGATCTCTTTGCGCAGGTCGGGTTTGAGTAGACGCTTGGCGTGACCGGGTGGTCCGGCGTGACCGGTGAAGGTCATTCCGTCGCCCAGATATCGGTCGGTGCTGCGCAGCAGGACATTGGAACGCCAGTACCACAACTCGCCGTACAGCAGCGACCACCCGTTGAATGTCTGGGTGTCGCCGAAGGCGGCCATGATCTCGCCGTGCCCGTTGTCCCACAGGACGCCCAGGTCGGTGCCGACGATGTTGAAACGCCCGAATGTGTCGTTGATTGAGCCGGGGCCGGTGAGCCGGGCGACGATCCGGCCGTTGGCCGCGGCGACATCGGTCGCCTCGGCCTGCGGAGTAGCCGCAAGGCCGGCGGTCAGTGTGGCGGCGAGTGCCGTGACCGTCAGGGCTGTGCGCCACCGTCCTGTGAGCCGCGTCATGGCGGTGACCTTATCAAGACCTGAGCGTCACCGGAGTGTGACATCGACCCCCGAACGAATGAAATTCACGCCTCGCTGTACCGCCCCCCGGTATCGACGGCGGTGAAGTCGATGGTGGCGGCCGCGTTGCTGACGCCGGTGACCATGCCGACGCCGAACTGGCCGTCGCTGTCGTAGAGATTCGTGGTGCTGGTGGAGATCCCGTCGACTTCCACATGGCTGGCCGCTTCGACCCCGATGCGCGGCCCGACCGGCAGACGCGAGAGCGCGACCGTCAGATCACAGTTGATGAATGCGATGCCCTCGCTACCCCAATTGCAGACCAGGCTGGTCGATTCGCCGCTGATCACCGAGCGCTCGAACGATGACGGCCGCTCGCCGACCACAGTGGACACCGCGCGCGTCCACAGCCACGTGCGTTGGGCGTTCTGATGGGCGCCCATGTCCTGGCTCCACTCGATCGTGCCGTCGGCGGTGGCGGTGCCGAACCAGGGCAGCGGATCGTCGGAATCGGTCTCAGGCGGCCGGAACTCGATCATCTCCGGCGACCGCTCCCAGCGCTCCCCGGGCGGATTGGCGGCCTCCTTGACGAACACGGTGGTGCTGCGGGCAACCGTGACCTCGGTGTCGTCGACGAACTGCACGACGTCGACCTCGGCCACCTTGATCCGGCCCCCGTTGCGTAGCAGGCGGCCACGGGTCGCGGTGGGGACGTCGCGAGCCGCCCTGAACAGATCGATGGTGAAGCGTGCCGGTCGAAAGCCCGGCACCGAGTGGTCACGTTCGGCCGCCCGGGCAGCCAACGCACACACCGCGGGACCGTTCAGAGTGCCCGGAGCCCACAGGCTCGCGGCATACCGGGTCGGCAGGAAAAGACTCTGTCCAGTGGAATCGGTGCCGCCGGAATCGACGGAGAAGAATGCGATCGACGACACGAAGTTTCCCTTCTGTTCGACCCAAGAATGTGGTGTCGAACCATTCGGCGCGTACTAACCTGCGTCCATGACAATTGCAGATTACGCACGGCAGATCCCCAACGAACTCGTGGCCGCGGTGCGCACCACGATGATTGCGACCTCGGTGGTCGGCATCGTCCTGGGGATCATTGCGCTCGTCTGGCCGAAGGCGACCCTGCTCATCATCGGTGTGCTCTTCGGGATCTCGCTGATCATGGCCGGACTGTTCCGGCTTTACGAGGCCTTCGCCTCGACGTTGCTGTCCGGCGGTTGGCGCTTTGCCCTGGGTCTCATCGGCGCACTGATCCTGGCCGCCGGCGTCATCGCCGTGTTCAATCCCGAGGAATCGCTGGTCTTCCTCGCGATCTTCATCGGCATCGGCTGGATCTTCCAGGGAATCGCCGACCTCGCCCGCGCGTCCGCCGGGTCCCAGCACGTGCCGCGATGGGTGCTGATCCTGTCCGGTGTCGTCTCGATCATCGCCGGCATCGTCATGATGCTGATCCCCGGCCTCGCCCTGGCCACCTTCCTGATCATCGCGGCGATCATGCTCATCGTGATCAGCGTCGTGACGCTGCTGACCCTGCCGAGGAAGATCGAGGAGCCGCTGGTCTGAGTCGCGGGTTGCCGAGCTTCTGAGAATCAGGCCAACTCGAGGCCGTCGATCGTGACCGCGGCGCGGGCGGCCTCGACGTCGGCGGGAAGTCGCTCGATCAACTGGGTCATCGCGGCCTCGACATCCGGGCCGTGTGCCAGTCGAACCGGATCGACGTGGGATCCGGTGGCATCGAGGATCGACGCCGCCGGATCGACGCCGGTTCGGTGGGCGACCGCCGCCGCCAGCAGGCGCCGTGCCTGCGCTGGGTGACTGTCCCACAAAGCGTCCGCAGTTGTCAGATACAGCTGCACGGCCGGCGGATAGTCGTGCAGATGCACGAGCGCCCACGCCCAGTGCTTGGCGACATCCACCGTGTCCGACTGTCCACGACCGTGGGTGCGGACATACTTGCCATGGAGTTCGCGGCACAGCGGGGTGGAATCGGCCCACAACTGCAACTCCGACATGCACCGCACACAGTCGTGCAGGTTGGACAGGTACATCACCGAGTACGGGCCCTCGCGTCGCGACCGGATCTCTCGCAGCACGGAGAACTCGGCGAGCGCGTGCGAGTACTCGCCGGCCGAAAGATATGCCTCGGCCTCGTCTTGCATTTCCGCGAGCATGTGTCGATTGTTCCGCACTCGGCGGGCCTGCGGGCGGAATTCATCCGGACACGCGACATGCAGACGCGAAACGACCCGGCCACCTGGCGTGAGGTGACCGGGTCGTTGCGTCGAGCGAAGCCGCTCAGTACTGCTGATTCGGCGGATATGGCGGCGGGGCCATCGGGGCCGCCGACGCCAACGGTGCGACCTGGCCGCCGGTGAAGAACCGGTAGGCGTAGGTCGTGGCGATCATGGTGACCGGCAGGGTCACCAGCAGGCCCACCAGGCACAGCAGCGCACCGACGATGTTGAGGCCGATGACGGCCAACGCCAGCAGGAACAGGGTGCCCGCGTTCTTGCTGATCACCGAGAAGCTGGCCTTGATGCCCTCGATGGGGTCCATGTCGCGGTCCACTACGAAGGTGAGTGACCAGTAGGCGAGGAACGCGAAGACGATGCCCGGGATGATGAGCAGGATCAGGCCGATGAAGGTGCCCAGTCCCACCAGGAACGCGGTGATGATGACCGCGGCGAAGTTGACGTTGAAGAAGCGGCCGATATCGGGCTTGCTACCCGACGTCTCGTCGAGCGCGCCACGCGCATAGGCGCCCTGGAAGATGTAGCCGATGATCGTGGCGATGATGCCGAAGATGGCGCTGATCCAGAAGATCCGGCCGTAGTCGGACGAGATGTTGCCCAGCCACTGGATGACACCGGACACGACGAGCGAAATCAGGATCACCACGATCCACGACAACGCGTTCTCCTTGTAACGGTTCCAGCCGTAGCTGAAGGCCTCGCCGATGGAGAACTGCTCGGCCGTCGGAGCGCCGTACGCGCCACCGCCGTAGGCGCCCGGTGCGCCGTAATCGCCCGGCGGCGGCGGGTATCCGCCGGGACCGCCGGCGGGTTGGCCGTAGCCACCGGCCGGGGGCGGCGGGTAGCCGGGCTGCGCACCGTAGCCGGGTTGCTGGGCGCCGTACCCGGGGGGCGGCCCCTGCGGGGGCGGGCCTGATGGCGGCGGACCCGGTGGCGGCGGGTAGGCGCCACCGGGCGGCGGGCCCGAGGGCGGCGGGTAAGAACCGGGCGGTGGGTAGCCGGACGGCGGCGGCGGGGGTGTGGAGCCCGGCGGCGGATACGACGGCGGCGGTGTGCCGCCGGTGCCCGGCTCCGGGGTACGACCGGACTCGGCGCCTGCACCCGGGTCGGGGTCGGAAGAACCGGGATTCTGTGGATCTGACGGTGTGGTCATGGCAGGGAGGATACGGAACACCGGCGCCGGTCAACAGTGTTTGGCACTCCACGTCGTGTCTCGGCGTCAGGATTTCAGGTGCCCGGCGTCCTCAATGGGCGTGCACGACCGCGACACCTGGATTCGGCACCGGTGGGCTGGCATCGTGGAACCCGTGAGTGACATCGGCAGCACCCCGGAAGGTTCCGACGGCGAGTACAGCCTCGACGACGACGATCAACTGCAACCCGAGGACACGCTGGTCGACCGTGGTGTCGACGATGTCCTCGACGAGGGATATTCGCCGCCCGACCATCAGCCGAGCGGCGCGCGTCACGGGCTCACCGAGCGGGAGCAGCGCGACGGGGAGACCCTGGACGAACGGCTCGCCGAGGAAGAAGCCGACATCGGGGCGACCGATCCGCTCGACGACATCGAAGCCGAGGAGAACGTCGAGAAGCGCTGGCGGTCGCACGAATCCGATCGTTCGGATGACTTCGAAGGCGACGAACAAGCCGGGGACGGGCGGTCGGGACGGTTGGTGGCTCCGGACGAGGGGTCGGGCGTCGACCGCGAGAAGGATGCGGTGGCCGGCGACGTCGGCATCGACGGCGCCGGAGCATCTGCCGAAGAGGCGGCGATGCACTACATCGCCGCCGACGAGGTGGAGTGGTCCGATGAGTCCGACTCCACTGCCGGTGGATCCGGTCGATCGGACAGCTGATCGTCGGCGTCAGCTCGCGCCGTGACCGAGGTCGGCGAGCGAGCTGACGATGGTTGCGCGGGCGACGGTTTGCTCGATGCCGAGCCCCGACAGTATGGCCGCCATCTCCGGATCGGTGAACAGGCCCAACAGGATGTGTTCGGTGCCCACGAAATCGTGGCCCAGATCGACCGCCGACGCCAGTGTCGCCTGCAGCACTAAACGGGACCGCTCGTCGTAGGGCACAACAGTTTTCTCGCCCTCGGAGGGCTGCATCGCAGTCGACGCCGGGCTGTTGGCGGTGCACGCGGCGGCAAGCGATGCCGCCGGCACACCGTGGGCGCGCAAGGTCAAATCGGCGATGGATTCCGGAGCCACGGCCAATGCCCGCGCCAGGTGCTCGGGCGTGACCGCGGTGCTGTGATCGGCGACTGCCACATTGTGTGCCTCGGCGATCACATTGCGTGCTCGCGGAGTGAAACGCGCGAACGGATTCGCCTCATCTGCCAACGGTGTCGGCGCGGCGTCGGCGGGTGTGCGCGTCACGAACCGTTTCTGGGCCGCTTGTTTGCTGACCCCCATGGCCGCACCGATGTCGGCCCACGAGGCCCCGGTGCGCCTGGCCTGGTCGACGAAGTGGCCGATCAGGTGGTCGGCCACTTCGCCGATGTGTTCGGCGGTGATCATGGCGCCGGTCAGCTGGTCCAGGGGATCATCGTGCGCGGCACGGACACCGGCGATCAGATCATCGAGGCGGACATCGTGGACCTGGGTGCGCTCGGGCATGCGTCAACACTAGGTTGACAATCGAGAATGCGTCAACCAATGGTTGACGCAGTTGGTTGCCGGCGGAACTTGTCGGTGGCGTGTGATGCGATGACACCGAACCCGTCCGTCGAACGTCTGAGGCACCGGCATCGCTGAGTGTCGTCGCTCGAGTGCGTTGACTCGAGCGTCGTTGACAGCGGTGGGGAGGCTGGTAACGATGGATGCCAGGGTTGCCCGTCCGCCCCCGGCCTTGCCGCCGGGTCCACCACAACGGGAGGTACCGGTGAGCATCACCAATCGCCCTGTGTCGATCGAGACCGAGTCGACCCAGTCCGGCAACGTCGAGTCCATGTCCGCCCAGGCCCGCAGATTCCTCGAGGTGCGGTCGTTGACCGACGCTCTGAGCGCGGACCTCTCCGCCGAGGATCAGACGCCGCAATCGATGACCGACGCCAGCCCGGCGAAATGGCATCGGGCGCATGTGACCTGGTTCTTCGAAGAGTTCATCCTCCGAAACGTCGAGTCGTATCACGTCTACGACGACTCATTCCGCTACCTGTTCAACAGCTATTATGAGGCGGTCGGCGCCCGGCATCCACGCCCCGAACGCGGGTTGGTCACCCGACCGGGTGTCGCCGACGTCGGGCTCTACCGCGAGTACGTCGACCGCGCGATGGTTGATGCGCTGGAACGCGGGGTACTCGACGACGATGCGTTGGCCTTGCTCGAGCTGGGATGCAATCACGAGCAGCAACATCAGGAACTGCTCTTGATGGACATCAAGCACCTGTTCTCCACACATGCCTTCGATCCGGTCTACGTGGATCGCGACATCGACGAACCCGGTGAACCCGGTCCGCTCACCTGGCGCTCGGTGGCCGGCGGTGTCACCGAAGTGGGAGCAACGCCGGGATCTGCCGGCTTCAGCTACGACAACGAGGGTCCCCGACATCGGGTCTTCCTGGAGGACTTCGAGATCGCCGAGCGGGCGGTGACCAACGCCGAATGGTTGGCGTTCATGGCCGACGACGGTTATCGGCGTCCCGAACTCTGGTTGTCCGACGGCTGGGCGCACATCACGCAAACCGGTTGGCAGGCACCGGAATACTGGCGCCTGGTGGATGGGGAGTGGACCACCTTCACGCTATCTGGCCGACGTCAGCTGGTCGCCGACGAACCGGTGGTGCACGTGTCGTTCTACGAGGCCGACGCATTTGCCCGGTGGGCCGGCGCGCGGCTACCCACCGAGTTCGAATGGGAGGCAGCCGCCGAGACCGGCGACAGCGCACGTGGACAGCTACTCGACGTGGGACGTTGCCATCCCGGGAGAGCCGACGCCACCATGATCGGCGACGTGTGGGAGTGGACGGCCAGCGCCTACCTGCCCTACCCGGGATTCGTGCCCGCCAACGGCGCGGTCGGCGAGTACAACGGGAAGTTCATGTGCGACCAGCATGTACTGCGCGGTGCGAGCGCGGTGACCCCACCCGGGCACGAGCGCATCACCTACCGGAACTTCTTTCCGGCCTCGGCGCGGTGGGCCTTCTCCGGTCTGCGACTGGCCCGATGACCGCCGACGCCGGTCGTCAACTCGCCGACGACGCCGCCGACGGATTGTGGTCCGATCCGCCGACCCTGCCGACCAAGTGGCTCTACGACGAGCGGGGCAGCCTGCTCTTCGACGAAATCACCCGGTTGCCGGAGTATTACCCGACGCGTCGGGAGACGTCGATCCTGTACGCACGTGCCACCGAGATCGCTGCGCTGACCGATGCGGCGACCATGGTGGAATTCGGGTCGGGCACCTCCACCAAGACACGCTTGCTGTTGGCGGCGTTCGCCGACCGGGCCGAGGCCACGGGGCGTCGATTCACCTATGTGCCGCTCGATGTCAGCACCGAGATCCTGGAATCCTCGGCCGCCGAACTCGCCCGCGACTACCCGGATATCGACATCGAACCGGCGGTCGCCGATTTCACCGCACCCGACCTCACCTTGCCGGCCTCGGACGGTCCGCGGATTGCGGTGTTCCTCGGGGGCACCATCGGCAACTTCGACGACGCGATGCGCGCCACCTTCCTGGGCCGCCTGGCCAAGGCGCTCGATCCGGGAGACTACTTCCTGCTGGGCGCCGACCTCATCAAGGACACTGGCCGACTTGTGGCGGCCTACAACGACAAAGCCGGTGTGACGGCCGATTTCAATCGGAACATGATCGAGGTGCTCCGCCGCGGGCTCGACGCCGACGGACTCTACGTCGACGACTTCGACCACATTGCCCGGTGGAACCCGGTGCAGCACCGCATCGAGATGTGGCTGCGTGCCCGCCGCGATGTCGACGTCCGGTTCCGCGGCCTGGACCGGAATTGGCAGCTCGAGCGCGGTGCCGAGGTCCTCACCGAGATCAGCACCAAGTTCGATCGCTCGACACTCGCCGACGAACTGGCTCAGGCCGGGGTCGTGGTGGAGCGGCAGTGGACCGACGATCACGACGACTTCCTGGTGACGCTCAGTCGGCGCTGAGCAGGTCGCGGACCTGCGGGATTACTTGGGTGCCGTACAGTTCGACGCTGCGCATCAGATGCTCGTGAGGCAGCGTGCCGTGTGAGTACTTGAGGTCGAAGCGGTTGAGCCCCAGTGTCTTCGCGGTTGCCGCGATCTTGCGGGCCACGGTGTCGGGAGAGCCCACATGGAGCGCGCCGGCCGGGCCCGCGGCGCGCTCGAACTCGATCCGCGTGGGTGGCGGCCAGCCTCGTTCGCGGCCGATCCGGGTCATGTAGGTCCGGTAATGCGGCCAGAGCTGTTCGCGTGCCAGCTCGTCGGTGTCGGCGATGTGGCCGGGGGAGTGGACTCCCACCGGCAGATCGGTGGGCTGCTCGAGTTCACCGAGCGCACGGCGGTACAGATCGGTGTAGGGCGTGAACCGGGCGGGATCGCCCCCGATGATCGCCAGCATCAGCGGCAGACCGTGCGTCGCGGCGCGGATCACCGACTCCGGACTCCCGCCGACCGCGATCCAGGTTGGCAGCGGCGCCGACGACAACCCCGGGTACACCGACTGTCCGGTCAGCGGAGTGCGGGTCGCACCCGACCAGGTCACCGGTTCGCCCGTCCGCAGCTGGGCGAACAGCGACAGTTTGTCGGTGAACAACTCCTCATAATCGGCGAGGTCGTAGCCGAACAGGGGAAACGACTCGGTGAACGATCCGCGCCCGAGAATCACTTCGGCGCGGCCATCCGACAACGCGTCCACGGTGGCGAAACGCTCGAATACCCGGATCGGGTCGTCGGAACTGAGTACGGTCACCGCCGAGCCCAACCGCATCCGGTGGGTCGCAACGGCGATGGCACCGAGGACCACTTCGGGTGCCGAGACGGCGTAGTCGTCGCGGTGGTGTTCCCCGACTCCGAAGAAGTCGACACCCACCTCGTCGGCGAGGACTGCTTGTGCCACGACGTCACGGATGGTCTGTGCCGCAGACACCGCATTCCCGTCGTCGTCAACCGTCACGTCGCCGAAAGTATCGAGGCCGAGTTCCATGGGAGCACCCTAGCTTTGCCGGTCAAAGCGCACTGCGTGAGCGCAGCTGTGAGAAGCTATGGAACGCAGCGTCGGACACCCCGACGTCACCTACCGGCTAAGGAGTATGCCCGATGTGGGACTCGTTCTGGGACTTCATCTGGTACACGATCGTCATTTTCGCGTTCGTGGCCTATCTGATCGTCCTCTGGCACATCATCATCGACCTCTTCCGTGACAAGTCCTCCGGCTGGATCAAGGCCGTGTGGATCATCTTCCTGATCCTGCTGCCGTACATCACTGCAATCGTCTACCTGCTGGTCAAGGGCCGCGGTATGGCAGAGCGTCAGAATGAGGCGGTCAAGGAGGCCAAGCAGGCCACCGACAGCTACATCCAGTCGGTCGCCACGGCCAAGAGCCCGGCCGAGCAGATCGCCGACGCCAAGCAGTTGCTGGACTCCGGCACCATCACCCAGCAGGAGTTCGATTCGCTGAAGGCGAAGGCGCTCAGCTAGCTTTCGCTCGGAGAGCGGATTCTGATCGGGGTTGCGCCGACAGGCTTTCGCGCCGACAGAACCCCGTTTCGCGCCGACAGAACCCGGTTATTCGCCGACAGCACCCGTTCCCTGTGGGGGCGGGTGCTGTCGGCGTTGTTGGACAGGTGCTGTCGACGAAGAACCGGGTTCTGTCGGCTACCGTGCTGGGCGCGACACCCGCTCAGGTCCCGAACTTCTGTCGGCTGCCGTGCTGGGCGCGTGGGAGGTGAGGTTGCGGGGTGCCGGGCGCGCGAGCCTGTCAGGTCCCGAATGGGTTCGCGGTGTGGCCGACGAGATCGGCAACCGAATCGATCACCCGGGTGGCCCGATAGGGGAACAGTTCCACCGACGTGGGAGTCGATATGCCGGACAGGACCAGGATGGTCTCCAGCCCGGCCTCCATGCCGGAGATGACGTCGGTGTCCATCCGATCACCGATCATCAGGGTGTGCTCGGAATGCACACCGATCTGCCGCAGCGCTGAGCGCATCATCAGCGGATTCGGCTTGCCCACGTAATACGGTTCGCGGCCGGTGGCCCGGGTGATCAGGGCGGCCACGGCGCCTGTCGCAGGGAGCGAGCCGGCCGCCGACGGCCCGGTGGCGTCGGGGTTGGTCGCGATGAACCGGGCCCCGCGTTCCACCAGGCGGATGGCCGTGGTGATCGCCTCGAACGAGTACGTCCGAGTCTCCCCGAGTACGACGTAGTCGGGGTCCGAATCGGTGATCACGTAGCCGATCTCGTGTAGCGCCGTGGTGAGACCCGACTCGCCGACGACGTACGCCGATCCGCCCGGGCGCTGTGACTCCAGGAACCGGGCAGTGGCCAGTGCCGACGTCCAGATCGACTCCTCGGGAATGTCCAAGCCGGTGCGCAGCAGGCGTGCCCGCAGGTCGCGCGGGGTACGGATCGAGTTGTTGGTCAACACGATGAACGGGACATCGTTGGCGCGCAGCTCGGCCAGGAACTCGTCGGCGCCGGGGATCAAGTGTTCTTCGCGGACGAGAACACCGTCCATGTCCATCAGATAGTTCCAGCTCATGTACCGCATTATGGCCGGGCTCGGCAATGGCCGCGTCGAACCCTCGAAATGCGCCCCCAGGACTGCTTCGCTGGGGTGCATTTCGGTCGTGGGTGCCGCGTTCGCCGCGGGCGGTCAGTCGGGACGCTCTGACACCCGCCACAGCGGATTGACGGGTCCGTGCCCGGCGCCCAGCGGGTAGGCGGCCTCGAGTCCCCGGGTCACCCACCGCTTGGCGAAGTCGATCGCGTCTGGCACCCCATATCCGTGCGCGAGCGCACCGGCGGTGGCCGCCGCGAGGGTGTCCCCGGCGCCATGATCGTGCCCGGTCTCGATGCGTGGATGGGCGAACTCGTGAAAGTGCTCGCCGTCGAACAGCAGGTCGGGGCTCTGGGCCGACGTGCGCAGGTGCCCGCCCTTGACCAGCGCCCATTGTGCCCCCAGCGCGTGCAAGGCGCGGGCCGCGTCCTGTTGCGACGCGGCGTCGACGACGTCGATGCCGGTGATCAGCCGCACCTCGTCGAGGTTCGGCGTCACCACGGTGGCGATGGGGATCAAGGTGGAACGCAACGTCTCCAGGGCTTCGGCAGCCAACAAGGGGTCACCGTGCATCGACGCACACACCGGGTCGACGACCAGCGGGACGGGCCGATCGCGACCGACGCCGAGCTCGCCGCATGCCGCGGCGACGGCCTCGATGATCGGTGCCGAGGCCAGCATCCCGGTCTTGGCCGCCCCGACGCCGATGTCGGTGACCACGCTGTGCATCTGCGCGGCCACCGTCGCCGGCGCGATCTCCGCAAAATCCTGCACGCCCACCGTGTTCTGCACCGTCACCGCTGTCACGGCGACGCAGGCATGCAGTCCGAGAAGCGCGAAGGTGCGCATGTCGGCCTGGATGCCGGCGCCGCCGCCCGAGTCCGAACCCGCGATGGTGAGAACCCGTCGCGGCGTCACACCGGGTGGCGCCGTGGGTAATCGGAGGTCATCGGTCATCAGGTGGGGGAGCCTCCGGCCGCGGCCTCCAACGGTAGATAGACCCGGTTGCCGTGCTCGGCGAACTCCGCCGACTTGGCGGCCATCTCCTCGGCGATCTTGCGGTCGATGTCCTCGGCGGTCACCAGGCCGTTCTGCTCGGCGTAGTCGCGCACATCCTGCGAGATGCGCATCGAGCAGAACTTCGGCCCGCACATCGAGCAGAAGTGCGCGGTCTTGGCCGGTTCGGCGGGCATCGTCTCGTCGTGATATTCGCGTGCGGTATCCGGATCGAGGGCCAGGTTGAACTGGTCGGTCCAGCGGAACTCGAAGCGCGCCTTGGATAGCGCGTCGTCGCGCTCCTGCGCGCCCGGATGCCCCTTGGCGAGGTCGGCGCTGTGAGCGGCGATCTTGTAGGTGATCACACCGACCTTGACGTCATCGCGATTGGGTAGTCCCAGATGCTCTTTAGGCGTCACGTAGCACAGCATCGCGGTGCCGGCCTGCGCGATCATCGCGGCGCCGATGGCCGAGGTGATGTGGTCATAGGCAGGTGCGATGTCGGTGGCCAACGGTCCGAGCGTGTAGAACGGCGCCTCTTCGCACAACTCTTCTTCGAGTCGCACGTTCTCGGCGATCTTGTGCATCGGTACGTGGCCCGGTCCTTCGATCATCACCTGCACACCATGCGATTTGGCGATCGTGGTGAGTTCGCCAAGGGTGCGGAGCTCGGCGAACTGCGCCTCGTCGTTGGCGTCGGCGATCGAGCCGGGCCGCAGACCGTCGCCCAGCGAGAAGGTGATGTCGTAGCGGGCGAAGATCTCGCACAGCTCCTCGTAGTGGGTGTAGAGGAACGACTCCTGGTGATGCGCCAGACACCAGGCGGCCATGATGGATCCGCCGCGCGAGACGATGCCGGTGACCCGCCGGGCCGCGAGCGGCACATACCGCAGCAACACCCCGGCGTGCACGGTCATGTAGTCCACGCCCTGCTCGGCCTGCTCGATCACGGTGTCGCGGTAGATCTCCCACGTCAGCTTGGTGGGATCACCGTTGACCTTCTCCAGCGCCTGATAGATCGGCACCGTGCCAACCGGGACCGGGGAGTTGCGCATGATCCATTCGCGGGTCATGTGGATGTCGCGACCTGTGGACAGGTCCATGATGGTGTCGGCGCCCCATCGGGTGGCCCACACCATCTTCTCCACCTCCTCGGCGATCGAACTGGTGACTGCCGAATTTCCGATGTTGGCGTTGACCTTCACCGCGAACCGCTTGCCGATGATCATCGGTTCGGATTCGGGATGACGGTGATTGGCGGGGATCACCGCACGTCCTGCGGCGACCTCGGCACGCACGAGTTCCACCTCGACACCCTCACGTGCGGCGATGAAGCGCATCTCGTCGGTGACGATGCCGGCGCGTGCCCACGCCAGCTGCGTCGACGCCCCGTTCACTGGTTCGGGTCGGTGCCACGCATCGCGAGTCGGCGGCAATCCGTGCTCCACGTCGATGGTCGCGGTCACGTCGGTGTATGGACCGGACGTGTCGTAGACGTCGAGGTGCTCGCCGTTGGTCAGCTGGATGCGTCGCGCCGGAACCCGGAGATGATCGATCTCGCGGTAGTGCTTGCTGCTTCCCTCGATCGGCCCCTGGGTGACAGTCGAGACGGCAGTTTCGGATACACGTGTTCCCATGATGCGACTCCCTACGCCGGCATTACCCGGACAGGTTCAGGCGGTCGGCGACCGTCCCGTCGCCATCTCAGCCCCCGGTGATCGTGGGAGCCCCCGCGTGTTCAATTTGTCGATCGCGGCGTCCGCCGGGATCAGCACCACCCTACGACGTCGCGGTGCTCGGTGCGGGCCGGGGGCCGCGACCGACAACCTACGCCATCGTAGGGTAGCCTGTGACAGGGATCACATAGGGTCCTACGTCGGTGTCGGGAGGGGAGCCCCGCCGCCGGCGATCCGCCGCGTTCAGGAGGGATTGTGCAGAGGAAGCATCAGCATCGACCACCACAGTCTGCGCAGGCGATTCTGCAGCAGATCGCCCAGGTGGTCCACAATCCCGACCGCGACAGGTTCGAGCTGTGGGTGGCCGGCGACCTCGTCGGCGTGCTCGGGTACAGCACCGAGGTCAGCGAGGGAAAACCGACAATCACGATCCTGCACACCGTGCTCTACGACGAATACACCGGCCACGGTCTCGGCACCCGCCTGATGGTCGGGGCCATCGCGTATGTGCGTGACCAAGGAGCTCGGCTGAGGCCGGTCTGCTCGTTCACCAAGTCGTACCTCGATTCCCATCCGGGGATCGTGCCGCTGGCGCCGGCGTGAGCGCAGCCTAAGTTAGGCTACCCTGACGGAAGTTGCTGTCGAGGGAAGGCCGTGTCACATGGCGGAACAGACCAAGTCCAAGTCGCGCGGGTGGCAGGGCGCCGTCCTCAAGCTCATGGGTGCCGACGACTACGAGCTCACCGTGACCAGCAATGAACCGGTCACCGACGACTACATCCGGCTCGGCTTCACCGGTGGCGGCCTGCTCGCCGACCGCCCGGTCCACCCGACGATGTGGCTGCGCATCTGGTTCGAGAACAAGCATGGCAAGCTCCATCAGCGCGCCTACACCCTTGTCGATCCGGACCCGGCGACCGACTCGTTCTCCCTCGAGTTCGCCATCCACGACGGCGCAGCCACCCGGTGGGCGCAGTCGGCCCGGCCCGGCGACACCATCTCGTCGACCTTCATGGGGTCGAAGTTCGCCATCGGCGACCCGGCCCCCAAGGGCTGGCTGATCGCGGGCGACACCGCGGCGCTGCCGGCAATCAACTCGCTGCTCGACGCGATCTCCGCGTCGTCGAACCCGTCGGCGCCGGCGACGATCTGGTTCGAGTACGTGCACGAATCCGACACGTCGCTACCGCTGCGACTGCGCGACCAGGACACCATCAACTGGATCAAGCGTGACGGCACGGCGCTGACCGATGCGGTCCGCGATGCCGCGTTCGACGCCACCGATCATCACGGGTTCGTCGCCCTGGACATGAAGTCCACACGCGCGGTGTCCGGGTTGTTCAAGAACGACTACAAGCTTGGCAAGGCCAACGTGAAGGCCCAGGCCTACTGGCGGGAGAACGGTCCGGCTTCCTGACGACGCCGAGGCGTGTGCCCGGTCACGGCTCCTGCAGCGACCGGACCAGCACCGCCTTGTCGATCTTCCCGACCGCGGTGACCGGCAGGGTGGGCACCACCACCAGGCGGTCGGGCAGTTTGAACGACGCGAGTCCACGTTCGGCGAGGAACGTGCGGACCTCAGGGAGCGTCAGTTCGCGTCCCCGCGGATGATCGTGCGACAGCACCACGGCGGCGCAGATCTTTTCACCCAACGACTCGTCGGCAAGGCCGACGACTGCGGCTGCACGGATCGACTGGTGGGCCAGCAGATTCTCCTCGACGTCATCGGCAGCGACGTTCTCACCGGCCCGCACGATGGTGTCCTTGATCCGGCCGGTCACCGCCAGATGGCCCGACGGCAGTCGGCGTACCCGGTCGCCGGACCGGTAGAAGCCCTCCGGGGTGAACGAGCGTGCATTGTGCTCGTCGGCGCGGTAGTAGCCGCGGATAGTGTACGGACCGCGTACCAGCAGTTCGCCGTCGGTGCCGTCGGGCACGTCGTCACCGTTCTCATCGACCACCCGCACCTCGTCGAACTCCGACATCGGTGCACCCTGCACCGCGTGCACCAACTCGCGGGGGTCGTCGAGGCGGGTGTAGCAGATGAGTCCCTCGGCCATCCCGAACACCTGCTGGACCACGTCGCCCAGTGCGGCATCGAGTGCGACGGCGTCGGGTTCGGCCAGCTTGGCGCCACCCACCTGAAGCAGTCGGAGACTGCTGATGTCGGCGGGTTCCCACTCGGTGGCCGCGCACCACACCTGGGCCAGCGCCGGGACGAGTGCGGTCACGGTGACCCGGTAGCGCTCGATCAGGTCGAAGGTGTTGTCCGGGCTGGGGTTGTCGGTGACGACGGTGTGCCCCCCAACCGTCATCACCCCGAGCATCCCGGGACAACACAGCGGGAAATTGTGGGCACCGGGCAGCGCCACCAAATACGTGTCGGCCGCAGTGAGTTCGGCCACCTCGGCGGAGCGGCGCGCATTGTAGGCGTAGTCATTGTGGGTCCGCGCGATGAGTTTCGGCAGCCCGGTGGTGCCGCCGGAGATGAGGAACAGTGCCGGCGCGTCCGGGTCGGTGTCCTCGGCCGACGGCAATCCGGTGGTCTCCGGGTCGGCATCGGGCAGTGCGGCATACACGCCGGGGTCGCCGTCGACGAACACAGTCCCCACCGTGCCGACGCGTCGCTGCAGATCCGCGGCCAATTCGCGGTAGTCGTATCCGCGACGGTCGTCCTCGGTGATGTAGGCGACGGCAGCGGAACCGGCGGCGAGGTGTGCGATCTCGCTGACCCGATGCGCGGGCAGCGTCATCACCGGCGCCACACCGGCGCGCAGCAGCCCGAACAGCGTGATGACGAACGCCGCCGAGTTGTGTTGCTGCAGGATCACCCGCTGACCCGGCCGCAGGCCGGCCTGCACGAAGCCTGCCGCCCGGCGCAACACGGCGGCATACAGCTCGGCATAGCTGAGGGTGAGGTGGTCGGTGGTCGCGGTATCGGTGACGGCGGGCGCATCCGGGTGCCGGGCCGCGGCGCGTTCGAGTGGGTGCCACAACGGCAGGTCGGGAAAGATGCTTGCGTCGCGATAGCGCGCGGCGATTGCATCGGGGTGGGGGCGGAAGCCGATCTGCAGATCAGCGACCCAGGTCGTGTCAGGTGTGCCGACGTCAGACATGGGCTGCCGCCGTCGTGTGGAAGCCCAAGAGGGCCGAGGTTCCGGCGCCGATGTCGATCACGCTGGGCTGCGGTTGCGGTGCGGGGCTCCGACCGTCGGCGATGACCAGTCCGATCAGGACGAGGGCCACCGCGAACGCCGAGATCACCGCGGCGACGCCCGCGGCGGCGATCACGACCGGGATGTTCACTCGCCGCCGCCACGACGATTTCCGGGCACTCATGGGGGTATTCAAACACACCGATAAGGCCAGGCTTACCGATGTGAGCTTCGGTTGTCCGTCTCCATCGTTTAGCCTTACCTAACGGGGGTTGTACGAATCACGAGCTTGTGCGAGGAGGACTCGGTCATGTCGCTGACCGTTGAAGCGGCCGCCGGGGGTGTGGCCGACGACCTGCGTCCGCCGCTCTCCGCGGCCCGGATCTGCGCCGCGTGGGCCGCATCGGGGGAGTTCGACGAGTACCTGGTGTACGAGCGTGAAGGTCGCTGGGTGTTCGCGGCCGGTGTGCGTGCACGGCTGATCCTCACCCGCAGCACGGTCGACGTCGTCGACGGGCACTCACGAACGACGACAGAGTGGTCGGGAGACCCGGCCCGTGTCATCGCCGATGCGCTGGCCGGCCTCAAGTCGTCGACGTGGCGTGTCTACGGGTGGGTGGGATTCGATTTCTGTGCGCCCCGTCATGGTCTGCTCGAGCGGGTTCCCGAAGACGCGGAGCTGGCGCATCTGATCGTGCCCGAGGTGGAGCTGGTCATCGAACCCGACACCGTCGATCCCGCCCACATCGACACCGGTGAGACCGCCCCGGATCGCGCAGCACGACTGCTGGCGGTCGCTGCGCGAGCAACGGCGACGCCGGAGCCTGCGGCGGTCGATGTGATGCCCGTCGATGTGTCCGATGACCGGGACGACTACCGCGGCCGGGTCGCCCGCGCGGTCGACGAGATCGCCCGAGGCGACTACCAGAAGGTCATCCTGTCGCGGCGTGTCGACATCCCGTTCGACATCGACATCTCGGCCACCTTCGTCCGGGGGCGCGAGGCCAACGATCCGGCCCGGTCCTATCTGTTCCGACTCGGCGCGATGTCGGGCGCCGGGTTCAGCCCCGAGTTGGTGGTTGCCGTCGATGCCGACCGACGGGTGGTTACCGAACCGCTGGCCGGCACGAGAGCATTCGGACGCGGTGACGCCGACGACGCGGCTGCCCGCGCCGATCTGCTGTCCGATCCGAAAGAGGTTGTGGAACACTCAATGTCGGTACGCGCATGTATCGAGGAGATCGCTTCGATCGCCACCCCGGGTAGCACTGCGGTCAGCGAGTACATGGTGGTGCGCGAGCGCGGCAGCGTGCAACATCTCGCCTCGACGGTGGCCGGGCAGTTGGCCCCGAATGCCGATCCCTGGCAGGCGCTGTCGGTGTTGTTCCCATCCATCACCGCTTCCGGAATCCCGAAGGCACCTGCGTTGGAGGCGATCTATCGACTGGAGCCGGAGTCTCGCGGCTTGTACTCCGGTGCGGTGATCACCGCGTCGTCGGCCGGTGAACTCGAAGCCACCCTGGCGTTGCGCACGGTGTTCGCCACCGACGAAGCCGCGTGGCTGCAAGCGGGTGCGGGGATCGTCGGGCAGTCCACTCCGGCACGCGAATTCGAAGAGACCTGCGAGAAGCTCGGCAGCGTCGCGCCGTATGTGGTGCGACGCGGGGAAGGTGGCCGATGAGCGGATTCATGCGAGCACGCGACGAGGTCAAGGACGCCATCGCCGACGCGCTGGGCATTCCGCGTGACGAGATCGCCGACGACGCCGACCTCATCTCGCTCGGGTTGGACTCGATTCGGATGATGAAGATCGCCGGAGGCTGGCGTAAACGCGGACACCGTCTGAACTTCGCCCAACTCGCCGCCGATCCGAGTGTGGACGCCTGGGCCCGGATGCTCGACGCCACCGCGGCTCCCGCCGACAGCGCCACCACCGCCGACGCAACCCCGAATCCAGCCGAGAGCGCCCCGAACCCCGGCGACGGAACCCCGGATCTCGCCGAGGGTATCGCGGATTCGGACGATGCCGCGTTTCCCCTCGCCCCCATGCAGCATGCGTACTGGATCGGCCGCACCAATGCCGCCGACCTCGGCGGGGTGGCCGCCCACCTCTACGTCGAATTCGACGGCGCTGGAATCGATGTCGAGCGCCTGCGGGCCGCCGCCGACCGTCTCGTTCAACGTCACCCGATGCTGCGTGCCCGCTTCCGGCCCGACGGCACCCAACAGGTGCTCGACCACGTCGGCCGAGATCCGTTGGTAATCAACGATCTCCGCGTGGAAACTCCAGCGGCGATCGAACGCGAACTGGCTGTCCTGCGCGACACCAAGAGCCACCAGATGCTCGACGTCGCCGCAGGTCAGGTGTACGACCTGACCCTGACCCGGTTGCCGGACGCGCGTCATCGCCTGCACTTCGACATCGACATGCTCGCCGCGGATGCGATGAGCTACCGGATGCTGCTCGCCGATCTCGTCGCACTCTACGACGGCCAGGCGCAGCCTGCGGCCGAGGTCACCTATCGCGACTACCTCACCTATCGCGCCGAGCATCCCGACCCGAACCGCGACCGGGATCGCCGCTGGTGGGCGGAACGCCTCGACGAACTGCCGTCCGGACCGGCCTTGCCCGCCTGGAGCGAGTCTGCCGGCACCACCGACAGCCACCCCGAACGACCCAACCGTGTGGTGCGCCATCACCATTGGATCGATGCCGCGACCAAGGAGACCTTGCTCGGTTCCGCGCATCAGCGCGGCGTGACGCCCGCGATCGCGCTGGCCGCGGTGTTCGCCGCCACCATCGGGGCATGGTCCAGCGATGATCGTTTCCTGCTCAACGTCCCGCTCTTCCACCGCGAGCCGTTGCATCCCGAGATCGAGAGGGTGTCCGGGGATTTCAGCTCCTCGGTACTCGTCGATGTCGACGTGAGGCACACCCGGTCGGTGCTCGATCTCGCCCGGTCGATGCAGAAAACAATGCACGTCAACGGGTCACACGCCAGCTACGGAGCGTTGGAGGTCCTGCGCGACCTGGGGCGTGCCCGCGGCGAACAGGTGTTGGCACCGGTGGTCTACACCAGTGCGCTGGGCCTCGGTGAGCTGTTCTCCGAGGATGTGCTGGCGCGCCTGGGCGACCCCTCCTGGATCGTGTCGCAGGGCCCGCAGGTGACGTTGGATGCACAGGTGACCGAGGTGCGCGGCGGCCTGCTGCTCAACTGGGATGTCCGCGCTGCGGCGTTTCCGCCGGGCGTGGTGGAAGCGATGTTCGCGCACTACATCTCGGCCATCGAACGGCTGACCGACGGGGACTCCGGCTGGCTGGGTACAGCTGTCCCCGCGCTGCCCGCCCCGCAGCGGGAGGTGCGACGACGGGTCAACGACACCGCCGCACCGAGCAGTGGGCGAGTGCTGCACCAGGAATTCTTCACCCGCGCCGTCGCCGAACCCGACCGCGCCGCCCTGTTCTGGCGTGGCGGCACGCTGAGCTACGGCGAACTGGCGGGTCAGGCACTCGCGGTGGCCGGCGCCCTGCGCGATGCAGGGGTGCTTCCCGGCGACGCGGTCGGCGTGCAGATCCCGAAGGGGCCTGACCAGGTGGTGGCCACACTCGGGGTGTTCGCGACCGGGGCCACCTGGGTACCGATCGGTCACGACCAGCCGGTCACGCGCCGCGCGACGATCCTGTCCACCGGCGGCATCCGGGTGGTCCTCGGCGCCGACGGCGCGCTCGACGACATGCTCGACGGGGTCGTCGGCATCGACCTCGCCCACGCCAGGACTCATCGCGCGCCGTTCACGCAAGCCGTGCTGCCCGACCCGGAATCGATCGCCTACATCCTGTTCACCTCCGGCTCCACCGGCACGCCCAAGGGTGTCGAGGTGCCGCACCGGGCCGCGATGAACACCATCGACGACATCAACGACCGCTTCGCGGTGGGCCCCGAGGATCGCTCGCTGACCGTGGCGGCACTCGAGTTCGACATCTCCGTTTACGACATCTTCGGCCTCTACAGCGCCGGCGGTGCCGTCATCGCGGTGGACGCCGACGATGCCCGCGACCCGGCCGGCTGGCTCGATCTGCTGCGCACCCATCGCGCATCGATCCTCACCTGCGTCCCCAGTGCGCTGGACATGCTGCTGACCGTCGCCGAGGAAGGATCTGCCGGGCTCGGAGATTCGCTGCGCGCGGTGTTGCTCGGTGGGGACTGGGTGGGCGTCGACCTACCGCGCCGCCTGCATGCGTTGGCACCCGGCGCCCGCTTCGCCGGCTTGGGCGGTGCCACCGAGATCGCCATTCACGGGACCGTCTGCGAGGTCGTCGATCCGCCGGCGCAGTGGACGTCGGTGCCGTTCGGAACCCCGCTGCGCAACGTGATGTGTCGCATCGTCGATTCGGCCGACCGCGACTGCCCGGACTGGGTCACCGGTGAACTCTGGGTCGGCGGTGCCGGTGTGGCGCACGGATACCGCAACGATCCCGAGCGCACCGCGCAACGGTTCATCGAACGTGACGGCCACCGGTGGTATCGCACCGGCGATCTGGCGCGGTATTGGCCGGACGGCACTATCGAATTCCTGGGTCGGGCAGACCATCAGGTCAAGATCCGTGGATTCCGGGTCGAACTCGGTGAGGTCGAGGGTGCATTGCGATCGGTCGACGGTGTTCGTCACGCGGTCGCGACCGTGCACACCGCGCCCGGCGGTGCCCGCAGTCTGGCCGCCGCGGTCACCACCGACGACACCGCCGCCACGAGGCCGTCCGCCGAAACGATCGCCGCTGCGCTGCGGGAGTTGTTGCCTGCCTACATGATCCCGGCCACCATTGAGATCCTCGACGAGCTCCCGCTGACCGGGAACGGCAAGCTCGACCGCGCCGCGATCGCCGCGGTGTTCGACGACACCGGCGCCGGCAACCATCAAAGGGTGGAACCGGCGGACGACCTCGAGCGGGCGCTGTTGATGATCGTCGTCGAGGTGCTCGGCGCCGACCCCGCCCGGATCGGGGTGACCGACGACTTCTTCGCCGTCGGCGGCGATTCGGTCCTCGCGACCGCCGTGGTGGCGCGCGCCCGGGAGTGGCTCGACGCCCCGCAGATCGGTGTGGTCGACATCTTCACCGCCCGTACGGTGCGTGAACTCGCGCAGCGCGTGGATGCGGCCGACGAACAGCCCGGCCGGCTCTACCAGGTGGCGGCGATCTACCTCGAGGTGGCGGCCATGGACGAGGCCGAACTCACCGATGCCGAACTGGCTGGGGGATCGCGCTGATGAGCACTCGACCTCCGCAGACCCTGCTGGTGATCGGGGCCGGCCCGAAGGCGATCGCCGTGGCCGCCAAAGCCTCCGTGATGCGTGGACTCGGGCTGCCGGCGCCGCACGTCCGTGTGGTGGAATCGCATGCGGTGGGCGCGAACTGGCAGTCCATCGGCGGCTGGACCGACGGTCGTCACCGGCTCGGCACGGGACCCGAGAAGGACATCGGTTTCCCGTACCGGTCGACGGTCACCGGCCGCACTGCACACAGCGACCTCAACGCCGAGATCAGCCGCCGCATGCAGGCCTACAGTTGGATGTCGTTCCTGGTGGAACACCAGACCTACGCCGAGTGGATCGACCGAGGTCGCCCCAACCCGCATCACCATGTGTGGGCGCGCTACCTGCAGTGGGTGGCCACCCGCATCGACCTCGACATCACCATCGGCACCGTGCGTTCAGTCTCCGCCGACGACGACCAGTGGAGCCTGCAGATCGCCATGCCCGACGGCGGCAGCAGTGAGGTGGTGGGCGATGCGCTCATGATCACCGGACCCGGATCGAGCGACACCGCGATCCTCGACGACGAGCACGTGCTGTCGGTTGCCGCGTTCTGGGACCGCGTCTCGCGCCGCGACCTGCCCGTGGCCTCCCGCGCCGCGGTCATCGGTGGCGGCGAGACCGCAGGTTCTGCCCTCGACGAATTGGCCCGCCACGAGGTCATGTCGGTCTCGGTGATCTCGCCGGGCGCCACCATCTACACACGTGGCGAGAGTTACTTCGAGAACGCCATGTTCAGCGATCCGACCGGATGGTCGGCCATCTCGCCGGCCGAACGGCGCGACGTGATCCGGCGCACCGACCGCGGTGTCTTCTCGGTCAGCGTGCAGGAAAACCTGCTCGGCGACAGTCGTATCCAGCATCTGCAGGGTCGCGTGGTGGCGGCCCGCCGGGCCGGTGAGCTGATCGCGGTGACACTGCACAACGAAGGGCGCGCCCCGCAGACCCTCACCTTCGACCTCGTCGTCGACGCGACCGGCGGGCAACCACTATGGTTCCTGGACCTGTTCACCGACGACGCCGCGGATCTGTTGGAACTGACACTGGGCTGGCCGCCCACGCTCGAACGCATCGAGTCGGCCATCGGTCACGACCTCGCCGTCACTGGCCTGACGCCGAAGTTGTTCCTACCCAACCTCGCCGGGTTTGCACAAGGTCCGGGCTTCCCTAACCTGAGTTCGCTCGGCGAACTGTCCAACCGGGTGCTACGGATCACCGAGCGTCAGGGCCGCGGTGCACGCGCGGCCGTCCTGAGTGAGGAACGCTGACATGCTCGGATCACAGCTGCGGCACGTCGGCCGGGGTGCGGCCCAGGATGTGCAGGGCGATCCGCCGATCCGGCCGCACATCGAACTCACCCGCATCGGTCCACCCGTGACGGGTCAGTGCGCGGCGAATTCGCGAGTTGCGCGCATCGGGCTCCAGAACCACACGCCGACAACGAGAATCGGCATCGAAGAGAGCCTGCGCCAACTCGGCGAGCCACCCCGACATCACGCCGCGGCCGGTGAGTGCCGGGTCAGCGGTCGCGATGTGGATGCCCATGTCGTACGGGTCCACCGGGTACAGCCGCGCGATCTCGTCACGAGCGGGCCGGTACAGTTCGACGTAACCGATCTCGGTTCCGTCGAGCGAGACGATCAGCGGACGCGAATAGTCGCCGGCGAGGCGGTGCGTCGAGTCGGCCCGCCACTTCGCCTCCGACCACTCCTGCTCCCAGGTTTCCACCAGATGCGGCCGAGCGAACCAGGACACCAGCATCGCCGGGTCGTCGCCGGTCGGGTCCACCGCCCGCAACCGGAAACGGCCGGTCAGCGCCGGTACCACCGGGCCGCCGACGGCGACCACATCCGCTCCGACATCGGTGATCTCGCGGCCGATGGTGTACCCATCGGGCGTCCCGGCAGCGGCGGATTCCATGAGGGTCGGCTCCGTTCGGTCTCGAGTGGACATGCTGGCCAGGCTAACCCACACAGGAAGTTGACATGACGCAGAACCAGACCGGCACCGCCCGCCCCGCCCTCGGTGCGCTGCGGCAGTTCCATCAGCCGCTGCGACCCGACCTCCCTCCGCTGCTGGTGTTTCCGCATGCCGGCGCCGGGGCATCGGCCTATCGCGCGCTGTCGGAACTGTTCAGTCGCGAGTTCACCGTGCTGATCATGCAATACCCCGGGCGCCAGGACCGGATGCGTGAACCGGCAGCCACCGCTCTCACCGATCTGGCCGCCGAAGCGCACACGGCCTATCTCGCCCGACCGGACGCATCCGAACGCCCGCTGACCGTCTTCGGCCACAGCCTCGGCGCCATCGTCGCGTTCGAATTCGTTCGCCGCGCGGAGGGTTCGGCGGTACCGATCGCGGGACTGGTGGTTTCGGCGGCGACCGCGCCCAGCAAGGTCGCCGACCTCCCGCCGCATCCGACCGACGACGACGGGTTGATGGCGCATCTGTCGGCGCTCGACGGCACCGGGGGAGCGGTGATGGGCAGCGACGCCGTCATGCGGATGGCGCTGCCGGTGCTACGCGCCGACTACCAGGCGTTCGACGCGTACAGCGCGACAACCGATGCGCGCATCGCCGCGCCGATCACGGTGCTCGGTGGCGCAGACGACCCGGTGATCCGGCCGCACGACCTGCACACCTGGGCCCAGCACGCCGACGACGTCACGGTCAGCGTCCTCGACGGGGGACATTTTTACCTCGACGCCAACGACACGGAGATCCTCGAGGTGCTCGTCGAGACGCGCGATGCGGCCACCCACCGGGTGGGCGACTGATGAGCGTCGAACCCGTCGTCATCGCCGGCATGGCGGTGGAGGCGCCCGGTGGGATCGAGACACCCGAGGACTTCTTCGCCGCACTGGCCGACGGTGTGGAACTCATCGAACCGTTTCCGCGGGACCGCGACTGGCCGGTCGATCAGGTGCTGGCGCTCGGCGCACTCGAGGGCTGGGGTGAGGTCCCCGATGCCGGCGGATTTCTGCGCGGCGCGGCCGATTTCGACCCGCTGTTCTTCGGGGTGAGTCCCCGTGAGGCGGTCGCCATGGACCCACAGCAGCGTGTCGCGATGCGAGTGGCGTGGCGGGCGCTGGAGAACACTGGAATCAATCCCGCGGCGCTGCGCGACCATGAGGTCGGCGTCTACATGGGTGCCTCGATCGCCGAGTACGGGCCGCGCGCTGCCGCGGTCAACGACTACTCCGGTCATCGCATCGCCGGTACCGCGCTGGGTGCGGTGGCCGGCCGGATCTCGCACGTCCTGGGTACGGTCGGCCCGTCGATGACCGTCGACACCGCGTGCGCGTCGTCGTTGACCGCGCTGCATCTGGCCGCCAACGCCGTGCGGTCGGGGGAATGCGAGTGGGCGCTCGCCGGCGGTGTGTGCGTGATGGGCTCTCCCGGCGCCTTCTTCGAGTTCGCCAAGAACAACGGACTGGCCGACGACGGACACTGCCGTTCCTACAGTGCCGGCGCCACCGGCACCCTGTGGGGCGAGGGTGCCGGCGTGGTAGTGGTGGAACCGGAGGGCCGCGCACGGCGGCTCGGCCATCGCATCTACGGCACCGTGCTCGGCACGCGGGTCAACCACAACGGTGGCGGCGGCCCGATCGTCGTGCCCAGTGCACGCGCCCAGCAGCAGCTGGTCGATCGCACCATCGCTGCCGCCGGGGTGTGCCCGGCCGACGTCGACGTGATCGAAGGACACGGCACCGGTACGCCGCTGGGCGATCCGATGGAACTCGAGGCATTGCAGAACACCTACGGTGCCGCCCGGCCAGCCGACCGCCCGGTCCTGCTCGGGTCGGTGAAATCCAACGCGGGACACGCACAGGCGGCCGCGGGCATCCTCGGACTCATCAAGGTGCTGCAGTGTGGCCGACACGGGATGACCGTGCCGAGCTTGTACGCCGACGACCCCACCGCCGCCATCGACTGGGATCGCGGCGGGTTGCGCTTGTCGACGACGACACAGCCGTGGCAGGCGCGCGGAGACCGCCGCTACGCCGCGGTGTCGAGTTTCGGGGTGTCGGGAACCAACGCCCACGCCATCATCTCGATGCCGGTCGCGGAGAGCGAGGCAGCCCATGTCTGAGACGACCACACGCGCAATGTCGGGTGCCGCACCCCCGTTCGCGGGACCGCGGATGCCCGACGGGCGGGTGCCGGTGCTGGTGAGTTCCGATGCCGCAGAGCTCATCGCAGCCGAGGCCGCAGCCCTGCACGACTACGTCCGAACACATCCGGGTGTGCCGGTGGCCGCCGTCGCCGATCAGCTGCTGCGCACCCGGCCGGCCCGCCGGCATCGCGCACTTATCCTCGCCACCGAGCCTCATCAGCTCGCCGGCGCGCTCGACGCACTCGCCGAGGGACGGCCGCATCCCGACGTCATCGTCGGTGCCGGCGCCGCCACATCCCGGCAGATCGCCTACACCTTCCCCGGCCAGGGCAGCCAGCGACCCGGCATGGGACGGGGGTATCACGCACTCTCCGAACCGTATCGGCGCGCGGTGGAGGAATGTCACACACAGTCGATGCGACTGTTCGGCACGTCGCCGCGCGACTACGTGCTCGGCGAGCTCGCCGAGGACGACCCGGCGGCATCCGATGTCCGGGTGATCCAGCCGGCCCTGTTCATGCAGATGGTGGGGCTCACCGCGATGTGGGACGCCGCCGGAGTGGCGCCCGCGGTCACCGTCGGGCACTCGCAGGGTGAGATTGCCGCCGCCTACCGCAGCGGTGCGATGACGTTGCCGGATGCGTTGACGATCGTGACTATCCGCGCCCGGCTGGTCCACGAGCTGTCGCCGCGCGGGCACACGATGGCCGTCGTCGGCATCGACGTCGACGAATGCGAGGACATGCTGGCTCGCCACTCTGGGTGGGCGCAGCTGTCGGTGGTCAACTCCGCCCACATCCTGTGCATCTCCGGCCAACGGGACACAGTGCTCGAGATGGTGGAATCGCTCACCGCCCAAGGCAAATTCGCCAAGGAGATTCGCGTCGAGTATCCGGCGCACACCAGCATCGTCAGCGAGTATCAACCCGCCTTCCTCGACGCGCTGGGCACGTACCTGGAGAACGAGTCGATGCTGGCCGGCGGTGTGCCGTGCGTCGGCGCGACACTTGGCGGTGCCCTCGACGAGTCGATGTCGCTGGGCGACTACTGGTTCTGGAACCTGCGCAACAGGGTGCGCTTCGACAAGGCGATCAGCGATGCCGCGCGGACCCATGGCGCCGACCTGTTCGTCGAGATGTCCGAACACCCCACTCTGTTGCTCGCGATCGGCGAGACGCTGGCCGGGGTCGACGATGCCGGATCGAGTCGACAGATCCTCGGTACGTCGCGGCGTGATGCCGATGGCCTGGCCGAATTCACGCGCAACGTCGCCGCGGTGGCCGTCGCCGACACCGGATTCCGGTGGGACGCGCTGGGGGACGCCGACGCGCAGGCGACTCCGCGGCCACCGCTGGAAGGGTTCCCGAACACCGTGATGCGCCGGGTCCATCTGTGGGCCGACCGCGAATCCGGGCTCGGCGACGACGTCAATTCGCCGGACTGGGCCGCCCGGCAGGTCGGCCGGGCCGCGCATCGTCTGCAGGCCGGTTGGCTTCCGTTGAAGCGCCGCAAGACCCAGGCGCCGAGAAAGATCGCGGTGCTCGATCCCACCGGTCAATGCGCGGACCTGGCCGCGCAGATCTGTGCGGCGGCTCCGGATCACGGCGCAGTCGCCGACGTGGTCGACCCGACGACGACCGACGGTCAAGGGCAGCAACCGGAGTCGGAGTTCGACACCGTGCTGCTGTTGACCGGCCTGCCGGGCACCAAACCCGACACGGCCGGCGATCACCTCGCAGCTGTTCTCGCCGACGGACGCTGGCGGCCCGGCCCGGGGCCGCTCGTCGAACAGTTCTGGTGGCTGACGATCGATGGTGAATCGGTGGACAGCGACGCGGCCGGAGACGGAACGGCACCGGATCTGGTCCAGGCCTCGGTGAGCTCCGCGCTGCGGTGCGCGGCCGCCGAACACCCGGGTACCCGGTTCCGACACCTCGACCTCGGCGCCGCCGAAGACACTGCGTCCGCCGGCGAGCGGGCATCCGCTGTGCTGTCCGCGCTGCACATCGCCGACGAACCGGAGATCGCGCTGCGCGGGGGCTCGCCATTCGTGAAACGACTGATCCCCGCCGCACCCGATGCGACGACCGCCGCGCCGCTGCGGGCAGACACGCCACACGTCCTCATCACCGGCGGCACCGGCAAGCTCGGACTGGAATTCTGTGCGCACTTCGCGTCGGGGGGCGCCGGCCGCATCACGCTGGTCAGCCGCTCGGGCGGCACGGCGGAGGCACTCGGCCGTATCGACGCCATCCGCCGTCGATACCAGACGGTCATCGACGTGGTCGCCTGCGACATCGGCGACGAGGCCGCGATCGACGACCTCGCGGCCCGCCTGCCCGAACCCGTCAGCGTGGTCCTGCACGCGGCCCTGAACTATGTGGCGGGGCCGATGGAAACCATCTCCACCACGGACATCGCGACCGCCACCCGCGCCAAGGTCGTCGGCATCGGCAACGTCATCCGCGCCGTCCCACAGGTCGACGATGTGCGCGTGGTGCTGTGTTCGTCGCTGGCCGCGACGCTGGGCGGCCGTGACCAGGCCCTGTACGCGATGGCAAACCGGATGCTCGACGTCACGGCCGCCGAGCTGCGCGCCGACGGGATCAACGCGGTGTCGGTGCAGTGGGGACTGTGGCAGGCTCAAGGGCCGCTCGACGCCGACGGTGTGGCCCGGGTGGCGGGCGCCGGGGTGATCCCGATGGCTCCCGCTGCGGCCATCGCGGCGGGATTCGCGGATCTGTCCGGTGACAGCGTCGTCCTCGCCGCCGACTTCGGCGAGTTGCGTGCATTGCTGAGTGTGCTGGGAGCCGCGCAGATCCTGACCGAGGTCGGTGACAGCCCCACGCCGTCTGTCGGCGATCCGGCACCCGCGGCACCGCCCCCGGTCACTCCGATGGAGACAGTCGACACTCCTGCACCTGGCGCCGACAGTGTCGAAGCGGGTCCTGGGACGACCAAATCTGGCCAGGCCGAACTGCTCCGCGCCGAACTCGCCGGCGCGATGGGCTTGCCGGCGGGCGAAATGGATCTCGACCCCGATCTGCCGCTGGTAGCACTCGGTCTGGATTCACTGCAGGCCCTCGACCTACGCAAGCGAGTGCAGGCCACGCTCGGCCAGGATCTCCCGATCGAGGCGATACTCGGTGGTGCGACGTTGCGGGAGGTCATCGCCCTGATGGCTCCTGACATCCCTGCAGGTCGATGAAGTAAGGTCAGGCTAATGAAACAGCACGGGCCCAGTGAGGGGAGCGAGCCCATGTCGAGCGATTACGACGACACCGCCACCGGACCGATCGGTGCCCAGGCCTACTCGGCAACGCCAGAGCAGTCCGCGGCCGACAGCGCCGTGGACACCCCGACCGACGAGCCGGCAGATGACTCGGGCGACGCCACGAATGGCCCGGCCGGGGGTGTCAGCTGGCCGACCGTGCTCGTGGCCGGCGGCGTCTCGGCGATCATCTCCGCGCTGATCGTGACGATCGGTGTGGTCGGTCTGTTGCTGTCCGACATCGGGCAGGGCACGTCGGCATCAACCGCGCAGCCCACGGTGGTCAACCTGGGTTCCGCGCAGGGACAGCTGCCGCAGCAGGCGCCCACCGCCGGTGCGCCGACGTCTGCCGCACCGCCGGCCGGTGCCGCGAACCCGTCGATCGCGGCCGGGCCCAAGGGGGAGGTGCTCGGCCCGCCCGGCGAGGGCAGCAGCGCCGACCTGCCCGCCGGTGGCGGCGCCTCCGGCGGGGGACTGGCACCGGGTGCGGTGCCTGAGGCAGCCCCGCAGCAGCCGACCCAGCAGACTCAGCAGACCACCCAGACGACCACCGCATCGCGTGCGACGCCGACGGTCGGTCAGCTTCAGAACGACCTCGACGTCCTCGTCGGTGGTGGATCGAATGCCCAGAAGGCGCAGCGTCTGGAGGGTGGTCAGCGCGCAGTGAACCAGGCGCAGCCCATCGTGCTGCTGCTCCAGCGGTTCAAGCCGCTCGGTTTCACCTACAACGTGACCGGGCCGGTCACCGTGAACGGCAACACCGCCAAGGCGACGCTGGAACTGAAGTCGCCGGGCTACCAGCCGGCCCGCATGCCGGTGTACTGGGTGTGGCAGGGCGGCCAGTGGAAGTTGTCGAACCGGTCGATCTGTGACATCGGTTCCTACGCGCAGATCCCCTGCAGCCTCTGACCGCGATGGCAGACGATCTCACCCAGCGCCGGAAAGAACTTCTCCGTCAGCGGCTGGCGGCCGGCGGGCTGGCCGGTTCCGGTACGGACACACTGATCGCGGCCCGCCCGGACGGTGCGACGAGTCCGTTGGCGGCGGCCCAACGCCGACTCTGGTTCGTGTCGCACCGCGACAGCGCGGACACCAGCCTCAACGTCGGGGTCGCCTATCGGCTCGCCGGTCCGCTCGACGAGGAGCGGCTGCGTGCCGCGTTCACCGCGGTGGTGGCCCGCCACGAGATCCTGCGCACCACCTACGAATCGGACGATGACGGCGAGCCACGTGCGCGTCATCACGCCGCCGCCACCCTGGCCTGGCGCACCGACGACATCGGCGATCTGACCGGCACTCGTCGCGACCGGCGGCTGACGGTGCTCGCGCGCCGGGAGTTCGGGACGCCGTTCGATCTCACGACGCAGCCGCCGATCCGGCTGCTACTGATCGCCTCCGGCACCGACGAACACATCCTGCTGCTCACCGTGCACCACATCTGCTGGGACGACGAGTCGTGGCCGATTCTGTTCGACGAGGTCAACCGCGCATACAACGCCGAGGACGGTGTGGCCGACGCCGGCGGGTCGACGCCGTTGCCGCGGCAGTATGTCGACCTGCCCGACACCGACGCCGCGACAGTGGCCGCAGACCTCGACCATTGGCGAACCCAACTCACCCCGCTTCCGGAACCGGTCGGCCTACCGGCCCGGCGCGCCGACGCCTCCGGGCGGCGCCAGAGTGCGCTGCTCACCCGTCCGCTGCCCGACACCATGCGTGACCGAGTCGACGAGCTGGCCCGCGCGGGCGCGGTCAGTCCGTTCACCGTCTACGCCGCCGCCCTCGACGCGCTGATCCATCGGCTCACCGGGGCCACCGACTTCACGATCGCGGTTCCGGTCACCCAGCGGCCTGCCCAGGCAGCCCCGCTCATCGGCTACTTCGGCAACACCCTGCTGATGCGAACCCGGCTGGCCGGCCACGACAACTTCGACCGGCTCATCTCGCTGGCGGGACAGCGCCTGACCGACGGACTGGCCCACCAGAGTGCGCCGATCGACGCGGTTGTCGGAGCGCTCAACCCGCAGCGCGCGCCCGGAGCCGACGGACTCGAACAACTCGTCGAGATCAGCCTCAGCGCCCGCGGCGACGCACAGGGCTTCGCCTTGCGCGGAGTCGCCGCTGAACCTCTCGTCGAGCTGAGCACGCCGAATGGTCAGCTGCCGTTGGAGTTCAGCATCGTGACCGGTGAGCAGGCGTCGCTGGAGATCGAATACGACACCGAACGCTTCGGCGACGTCCTGGCATCCGACATCGCCGACGGCTACCTCAACCTGCTCGAGCACATGCTGGGCAATCCGCTCGCGCCGATCCGGGACCACGAACTTCTCGCCCCCGCCGCACGCGAGCGCGTGCTGGCGGCCTCCACCGGGCACCGCGCGCCGGTCGCGTCGAGTACCGTCGTCGATCTGTTCGCCGCCGCGGTCGCCGCGCGCCCCGAGCATGATGCGGTCGTCTCCGATGATGTCACCCTGAGCTACCGGGCCCTCGACGAGCGATCGAACCGGCTGGCGCACTGGCTGATCCGATCGGGTGCGGGCCCCGACGACGTGATCGGACTCCGCCTCGGCGCATCGGTCGGATTCGTGGTCGCCGCGCTGGCTGTACTCAAGTCGGGTGCCGCATATCTGCCGATCGACCCCGACTATCCGGCCGACCGAACCGAGTTCCTCATCTCCGACGCCGCGCCTCGCTTGGTACTCGACGCAGCCGCGTTGGCGGCCGCCGAGGAGGAGGTGTCGTCGAACACGGAATACGCCTCGGCGGCAAGCGCTCCCACCGACGCCGAACGTCGATCGCCGCTGCATCCATCGAATCTCGCCTACGTGATCTACACCTCCGGTTCCACCGGGGCGCCGAAAGGTGTTGCGGTGTCGCACGATGCCATCGCCGATCATCTGATCGGATTCGGTGCCGGCGAGGTGATCGGTGCCGAGGATCGGCTCGTGCAGACGTCGTCGGTGAGCTTCGACGCATCGATGTTCGAGATCTTCTGCACCTTGGCCGTGGGCGCGACCCTGGTGGTGCCCAAGCCCGGTGCGGTGCACGACATCGCCTATATGGCAGAGCTTCTCGTACGTCGTCGCGTGACCGTGATGCACATGGTGCCGACCTTGCTGTCGACGCTGCTGATGGTGCCGGAGGTCAAACAGTGGACGATGCTGCGCACCGTCCCGGTCGGCGGCGAGGCCTTCTCCGGCGAGGTGGCCGACGCCTTCACCACCAACTTCGATGCGGCGTTGTCGAACAACTACGGCCCCACCGAGGCCGTCGTCGCAGCCACACATCACCCGATCACCACACCCCAGGGCAACACCGTGGTGCCGATCGGCACACCCAACACCAATGTGGCCGCTTACCTGCTCGACCCGGGACTGCGGTTGGTCCCTGACGGTGTGGTCGGGGAGATCTATCTAGGCGGTACGCAACTGGCGCGGGGATATCTCGGTCGCCCGATGCTCACCGCGACGCGGTTCGTCGCCGATCCGTTCACGCCGGGAGCTCGTCTCTATCGCACCGGAGACCTCGCGCGCCGAAATCCCGACGGCGACCTGGAATTCGTGGGCCGCGCCGACGAGCAGGTCAAGGTGCGCGGATTCCGCATCGAACTCGGTGAGGTGGAAGCCGGTCTGACCCACCATCCCGACGTCGCCCATGCGCTCGTCCTGGTGGACTCCGACGATTCCGGTGCGCGTCTGATCGCCTACGTCATCCCGGCGGCACACGCAGGGTCGGCGATCGACCTCGACGCGGTGTTGGCCGACGCCCGCACCCGCCTTCCGGACTACATGGTGCCGTCCGCGGTCGCCGTCATCGACGAGGTGCCGCTGACGACGCACGGCAAGCTCGATCGGGATGCGCTGCCGATCATCACGGTGCGTCCCCGCGATGACCGGGAACCGCAGACGCCGACCGAGAAGCGGATCGCGGCGGTTTATGCCGAACTGTTCGGCCGCGACGACATTTTGGCCGGAGCATCGTTCTTCGACCTGGGTGGCCATTCGTTACTCGCTGCTCGGCTCGTGACCACGTTGACCACCGAGTTCGGTATCGATGTGGATGTACGTCTGCCGCTCGACAATCCGACCGTCGCCGGACTGGCGGCTGCGGTGAATGCCGCGGTGCGCGAAGAGTTCGGTATCGACCTCGACGACCTGGGCGATATCGACGACCTGGGTGAACTCGACGCCCTGGATGACGGTGCTGTCGGTCTCGACGACAGCACCGGCGTCGACACCAGCGTCCCGGCCGCACCATCGGTGAGCATGCCGGCATCCCCGAACGCCACGGCATCCACCCGCCCACCGTTGCGCCATGTCGATGTGCCCGACCCGGTTCCGCTGTCCTTTTCGCAGCTCGCGATGTGGTTCCAGCACCGTTTCGAAGGGCCGGGCGCGGCGGGGAACATCCCGCTGGCGTTGCGACTCGACGGTCCGATCGACGTGGCTGCGCTGCGTGCCGCGCTCGACGATGTGGTCGCCTGCCACTCCGCGCTGCGCACCACGTTCGTGGAGCGCGACGGCCTGCCGACCGCACGCGTCGCCGACAGTGTGAGTCTGGACGTGCCGGTTGTCGACGTCGATGGCCCGGACACGCTCACCGCACAGTTGGCTCAGACCCGCGAGCATCTCTTCGACCTCGCCGAGGGGCCGCTGCTGAACGTGAGTCTGCTGCGCGAGAACGACACCCGGCACACCCTGTCGTTGGTGGTACATCACATGGTGATCGACCACTGGTCCACCGATGTGCTGATCGACGATTTGATCGCGGCCTATCGGGCCCGCGTCGCGGGGATGGCGCCCGCACTGCCCACACCGGAACTGACCTACACCGACTACGCACTCTGGCAGCATCGGGTGTTCCCGGTGGGGGTGGACCGAGCCGACGTGCACGCCACGGATGCGTCCGGTGCCGCGAAGCCCGACAGCGCCGCAGGTTCGGACAGCGCAGCAGAATTCGGCCGTCGGCAGATCGAGCACTGGCGTGCCGTGCTGGACGGGCAACCAGATGAGATCACGGTTGCCGCCGATCGGCCACGCCCGCCCGCGCTCGGGAAGGGCGGCGTGCTCGCCGACCTGGCGGTGTCCCCGGAAACGCATCGACGGTTGCGGCGCACGGCCGATGACTGTGGCGCCACCGAGTTCATGATGATCACCGCTGCGTTGACGGCACTCTGGAGCAGGCTCGGTGGTGGGGACGACATCACCATCGGTACCCCGGTGGCCGGACGCGTCGACGTCGGTACCGAACGCCTCGTCGGTCTGTTCGCCAACATGGTGGCACTGCGTTCGCGTACTGACGGCGCGCCGACCGTGCGGCAACTCATCCGGCGTTGCCGCGACACGGTCCTCGACGCCTTCGCTCACCAGGATGTGCCCATCGAGCGGCTCGTCGAGGCGCTCAATCCGCGGCGAACCAGATCCCGGAACCCGCTGTTCCAGAGCATGATCCACTTCCGTGATCGGGACCAGAACATCACCGGCCGGCCGCTCGACGACGCCGATGCCACCATTGCGCTGCTGCCCGTGGAGCAGGACACCTCGTTCCTGGATCTCAACGTGATCCTCACCGTGAGCGCCGACGGCGGTCTCGACGGTCGCATCGTCGGCAGTGCAGATCTCTACGACCAGAGCACCATCGACGGGATCGCGGCCGCGCTCGGCGCCATGCTGACCGCCTTCGCCGCGGACGCCGACACCCCGGTCGAGGCGATCGTGCTGCCGCCGCTGCCCGGAGTGATCACCCCGGACATGCACGCGGAGGACCCGGCCGAACTCGCCGCCATCATCACCCGCGACCGGCCGCACCGCGTGCACGCGACACCGCGGACGCTGGCGGCGCTACAGCACACCGGGTCGACCGACCTGGGGTCGGTGCGCGAGTGGGTGGCCACCGAGTCGGGGGCGGGAGCCGCACTCGGGGAGACGCTGTCCGCGTTGGCACCCGGATCGCGATTCACCGATCCGTTCGATTCGACTCCGGCGCCGATGGTGATGGCGATGACCGCGACTGCCGGGGGAGGGGCGCAGACCCCGACCGAGGAACGGCTGATCGTCATCCTGTCCGATCTGCTCGGTGTGGGCGGACTCGGTCGCGATGACAACTTCTTCGCCGTCGGTGGCGACAGCGTCATCTCGATCCAGTGGTCAGCCCGCGCAGCCGCGGAAGGTCTCCCGCTGGCACCGCAGCAGATCTTCGACCACTACTCGATCGCCGAATTGGCCGCGGCCGTCGACGAGGAGCAGACCCGATCGTCGACCCAGGATCCGGGTGCCGATCAAGCGGGGAGCGATTCCGCAGCACGGCACGCCGATGACCAGGCCGACGCTGCACCGATGAGTGCGTCGGGTCTCAGCGACGACATGCTGTCGTCGCTCGGCGCGGCCTGGAAGTCGCAGCAGTGACCACCGCGCCCGAGATCGAGGATGTACTGGCGCTCAGCCCCCTACAGGAAGGGCTGTTCACGCTGTCCGAGATGGCCGGCGAGGGATTCGATGTCTACTCGATGCAATTCGTCGTCGAGATCACCGGCCCGCTCGACGTGGACCGGCTGCATCGCAGCGTCGACGTAATCGTCGACAGACACCCTAATCTCCGGGTGTCCCTGTGGGACAAAGATCTACCGAAACCGGTGCAGATCGTGCCCAGTCGCGTCAAGGTCCCCTGGGACGAGATCAGCGCCACCGCCGCACAGTTCGACGAATTGGCCGCCGCCGAACGCGCCCGCCGGTTCGATCTGCGCCGCGGGCCGTCGATCCGGGTGAAGCTCGTCGAGCTCGACGGCCGATGGCGACTGCTGGTCACCGCACATCACATTCTGATGGATGGGTGGTCGATCGCGCTGTTCTTCTCCGAACTGCTCACGATCTACGCCGCGGGCGCCTCGAGTTCGACATTGCCGCCGGTTCGGCCGTACCGCAACTACATCGCCTGGTTGGCCGCGCAGGACGTCGACGCGGCCCGCGCGCGGTGGGTGGACCACCTCGCGGGGATCGAGCCGTTGATGCTCGGTGAGGCCGGTACGACGACCACCGAACCCGTGCGCACACGTCATCGTCTGCCGGTCGCCGACACCGAACGCCTGATCACGTGGGCCAGATCGGCGGGCCTGACCGTCAACACCGCGGTCCAATACGCCTGGGCCACCGTGCTCGGAAGGCTCACCGATCGAGACGAGGTCGTGTTCGGGACCACCATTTCCGGGCGTCCGCAGGGTCTTGCGGGCGCCGACGAGATGATCGGCCTGTTCATCAACACCGTCCCGGCGCGCGTCCGACTCACTGCGGCCGCCGGTGAACCCGAGACGGTGAGAGCGAACTGCGCTGCCCTGCAAAGCACGTCGATCCAGATGCGCGACCACGGATACCTGGGGTTGTCGGATATCCAACGGGCGTCGGGGCATTCGGCCCTGTTCGACACGCTCTTCGTATTCGAGAATGCCCCGATCGGGTCGGCCACCGAGCCGGTCTCCGCGCCCGACGGCACCCGCTTCCTACCGCTGGCCATGGAGAGTTTGGCGCACTACCCCCTCACCGTCGTCGCCTACGTGCTCGACGGCGAACTCGTCATCATCACCGAGGCGATCGACGGTGCGCTCGGTGACCTCCGCCCGGCCGAGATCGCGGCGCGACTGCTGCGGGTGCTCGAACAGCTGCCCGCCGCGGGCGATGGTCCCACAGATGCTATCGACGTGCTGCTGCCCGAGGAGCGCGCACTGATCGACCGGACCTCCACGCGGCGGGCCGAGGCCGCAGACCTCGCACCGTCGGTGATCGCGGCGTTCCTCGATCAGGCCCGTCGGACACCGGAGGCACCTGCGCTCGTCGACGCGACACAGTCCATCGGCTACGCCGCGCTTGCCGCGCGCTCGTCCCAGCTCGCCGGTGAACTCCGCGCCCGCGGCGTTGGACCCGAGTCGGTGGTCGCGATCGCGCTGCCGCGATCGGCGGATTCGGTCATCACCATCCTGGCCACGATGCTTGCCGGTGGCGCATACGTCCCGGTCGATGTCGCGTTGCCCGATCAGCGGATGGCCAACATGCTGGAGCAATCCGGTGCGCGGGTCGTCGTGACCGATCTGGCCAATCTGTCGCGGTTCCGGACCGACGGCAGGGTCACCGCGGTGGTCGTCGATGATGCTGACACGGCCGACCGGATCGCCGCCCGTCCCGCTGAGATCACGCGCCCCGCGCTATGCCCCGAGAGTGCCGCCTACGTGATCTTCACGTCGGGGTCGACCGGAGAACCCAAGGGTGTCATAGGCACTCATGCGGCGTTGGTGAGCTACTGCCGCGACCACCGCGATCACATGCTCACCCCGGCACGCCAGCGGCTCGACCGGCCGCTTCGGGTGGCACATGCCTGGACGTTCAGCTTCGATGCGTCGTGGCAGCCGCTGGCGGCGCTCCTCGACGGTCACGCCGTCCATCTGTTCGGTGAGGACGAGATGCGCGATGCAGGACGACTTGTCGCCGGACTCGCCGAGCGCGCCATCGACATGATCGACACGACACCGTCGATGTTCGGTCAGCTCGCGGCGGCTGGACTGGTCGGTGATGAAGGCGTCGGTCATGCCCATCTGTCCGTACTCGCGCTGGGTGGTGAGGCGATCGGCCCCGCGCTCTGGCGTCAGCTGAGCGCGCTACCCGGCACCACCGCACACAACTGTTACGGGCCCACCGAGACCACGGTGGAGGCCGTGGTCGCTCGGATACCGGACTCGCCCGTGCCCACGATCGGCTCACCCACCGATCGGATGGCCGCCTACATCCTCGACACCCGTCTGCGTCACGTTCCTACGGGGGTCGCCGGGGAGCTGTATCTCTCTGGCACGCAGGTCACCCGCGGCTACACGGGCAAGGCGGCGATGACCGCCGGACGCTTCGTGGCCGACCCGTTCACCGAAGGGGAACGGATGTATCGCACCGGAGATCTGGTGCGCCGTAACGATCGTGGCGACATCGTCTTCGTCGGTCGCCGCGACGACCAGGTGAAGATCCGCGGCTATCGCATCGAGACCGGCGAGATCGAGGCGGCGCTGCGGCGGCTGCCCGGGATTCGGTCGGCTGCTGTCGTGGTGGTCGACCGTACGGCCGGTCCCGCGCTCGTCGGATTCGTTGCCGGTGCCGAGCTCGACGCGCGCCTGGTGCGATCAGGGTTGGCCGAACTGCTGCCCGCGCACATGGTGCCCACCCGGATCGTCACGCTGCCGGTGTTGCCGATGAACAGCAACGGCAAGGTGGACAGCCGTGCTCTGGCCGAGTCCGCGGCGCAGGCGCTGCAAGCGCGATCCGGCGCGGACAGCGCCGACCTGACCCCCACCGGGCGCGTGGTGTCGTCGGTGATCGGTGCGGTCTTGGGGAGTACCCCGGCGGCCGACGAGGACTTCTTCGACCTCGGCCTCGACAGCATCGTCGCCATGGCCGCGGTGCACGCACTGCGCGAGCACGACCTGACCGTGACACCACGGATGGTGTTGGCGCATCCCACGGTCGCCGACCTCGCGGATGCCATCGACCGCCACGTCGATGAACCCGACGCCACCCGCGCCGGCCCCGGCATCGTGCCCGCCCTGCCCATCGTGGAATGGCTCGACGAGTACGGCAACGATCGGCGATTCACGCAGACCGTGCTGTTCGCGTTGCCAGATGGTCTGTCCGAGGGCGATCTGCAGACGATCCTGCAGACCCTCATCGACGGTCACGACATGTTGCGGGCCACGCGTACGCCCGCGGGGGTCGTCACCCGTGATGCTGGAACCGTTGACGCCACAACTATTCTCGCCTCGATGCCGAGCACTGATCTGCCCGCGGGCATCACCACTGCCGCGCGACGCGCCAATGACGCGGTCGACCCCGACAAGGGGCGGATGCTGGCCGCGGTTCGACTGAACCGGCTGGGCGCCCATGACATCTTGCTGCTCGCGATCCATCACCTGGCTGTGGACGCAGTCAGTTGGCAGATCATCTTCGGCGACCTCGCCGGCGCCGGTGCGGCTCTGGCCGCGGGTGCCCCGCCGACGATCGACGGCGAACGCACCGACTATCGGTACTGGTGCACCGAGATCCGGGCCCGTGCCGATCGTCCGGAGGTGTCGGCACACCTCGACCATTGGGTCTCGCAGGTGTCCGCACCCGACGCCCCAATCGGTGCCCGGCTGCCGGACCCGCGCGTGGACACCTGGTCGTCGCTGCGGTCCGCGGTCACTCTGACACCCGCCGACATCACCGGGACCATCCTGGGCGCGCTGGACAAACGTATCGGCATGCGCGAATTCCTGCTGGCCGCACTGACCCTGACGATCGCCGGATGGCGGCGGGAACGCGGCGCCGATCCCACCCAGGGTGCCTATATAGCCCTCGAAGGGCACGGACGCGACGACGAACTGGCCGGCCCGTCGGTGGACACCACTCGAACTCTCGGGTGGTTCACCACCGTCTATCCGGTCCGGCTCGGCACCGGACACGATCTCGACCCCGCGCAGGCCGCTGGCGATCGGGCCGCCGCCACCCGTCTGCTCGACGACGTCGCCACCGACCTCTCCACGATCCCGGGCAGCGGAATCGATTTCGGCATCCTGAAGTATGTCCGCGGCGCCGACGAGCTGGTCGATACGGTCGAGCCGCAGATCGAGTTCAATTATCTCGGCCGCTTCGATCTGCACGGTGCCGATTCGCGCGGTGTTGACGATTCGCGCAGCGGTGGGGGTTCGCGCCGTGGTGACGATTCGTGGCAGCCGTGGGCGCCGATCACCGACCTCGAGCTCAACGATCGGCTCCCTACCGATCCGGAGCCCGATCTGCCGCTTCGATACACACTCGACGTGGTAACCGTGGTGCGCGCCACCGAGAATGGCCCACAGCTCGTCGCCAACTGGCGTTACGGCGAGAGCCTGCTGACCGCCGGAGAAGCCGGACGACTCACCGAGCTGTGGCAGCTGTCGGTCTCCGCGCTGGCGTCGGTCGTTGCCGGCCAAGCCGGCTGATCGAGCGTGCTGACCGACCGGCCGCGATGGTGTCGCGTCCGTCGCTGACGTTCGGGTCGGTCGGTCAGCAGGCTTGTTCACACTGTTGAGTTGTCAAGGTACAGATGCGGTCCCGT